>NZ_LN555523.1:0-1200000 GCF_900015215.1 Romboutsia ilealis
TCAAGATAAGATTTCCCACCGTAAGGGTAAGACCCCAGGAAGACTACCTGGTTGATAGGTCGAAGGTGTAAGTGCAGTAATGTATTTAGCTTATCGATACTAATAGGTCGAGGACTTGACCAAAAGAAATGATGGAATTAAATGATATGCAGTTTTCAGAGTATTAACTTTGAAAAAACTTTATAAAAAAGTATTGACATTATTAATCGAAAATGTTAATATTATACTTGTCCTTGAGAGAAAGACAAACATATAATGTGGTTATTATAGCAAAGAGGATACACCTGTTCCCATACCGAACACAGAAGTTAAGCTCTTTAGCGGCGATGGTACTTGGTGGGCGACCGCCTGGGAGAGTAGCACGTAGCCACGTGGTATGCCGAAGTGGCGGAACTGGCAGACGCACAGGACTTAAAATCCTGCGGGACTTACCTCTCGTACCGGTTCGATTCCGGTCTTCGGCACCAATAAAGTGGACCATTAGCTCAGTTGGTTAGAGCGCCCGGCTCATAACCGGTAGGTCTGGGGTTCGAGTCCCTGATGGTCCACCAACTTATGAACTTTGAAAATTAAACAGTAGGTTAATTTATAGAATTGAAACTAAACAAACCAAGCCAGATATTCAGATAATGATTAGTCTGAGCAGGTAACAACTTTTATTTGAGAGTTTGATCCTGGCTCAGGATGAACGCTGGCGGCGTGCCTAACACATGCAAGTCGAGCGATTTACTTCGGTAAAGAGCGGCGGACGGGTGAGTAACGCGTGGGTAACCTGCCCTGTACACACGGATAACATACCGAAAGGTATGCTAATACGAGATAAAATACTTTTATCGCATGGTAGAAGTATCAAAGCTTTTGCGGTACAGGATGGACCCGCGTCTGATTAGCTAGTTGGTAAGGTAACGGCTTACCAAGGCGACGATCAGTAGCCGACCTGAGAGGGTGATCGGCCACATTGGAACTGAGACACGGTCCAAACTCCTACGGGAGGCAGCAGTGGGGAATATTGCACAATGGGCGAAAGCCTGATGCAGCAACGCCGCGTGAGCGATGAAGGCCTTCGGGTCGTAAAGCTCTGTCCTCAAGGAAGATAATGACGGTACTTGAGGAGGAAGCCCCGGCTAACTACGTGCCAGCAGCCGCGGTAATACGTAGGGGGCTAGCGTTATCCGGAATTACTGGGCGTAAAGGGTGCGTAGGTGGTTTCTTAAGTCAGAGGTGAAAGGCTACGGCTCAACCGTAGTAAGCCTTTGAAACTGGGGAACTTGAGTGCAGGAGAGGAGAGTGGAATTCCTAGTGTAGCGGTGAAATGCGTAGATATTAGGAGGAACACCAGTTGCGAAGGCGGCTCTCTGGACTGTAACTGACACTGAGGCACGAAAGCGTGGGGAGCAAACAGGATTAGATACCCTGGTAGTCCACGCCGTAAACGATGAGTACTAGCTGTCGGAGGTTACCCCCTTCGGTGGCGCAGCTAACGCATTAAGTACTCCGCCTGGGAAGTACGCTCGCAAGAGTGAAACTCAAAGGAATTGACGGGGACCCGCACAAGTAGCGGAGCATGTGGTTTAATTCGAAGCAACGCGAAGAACCTTACCTAAGCTTGACATCCTTTTGACCGATGCCTAATAGTATCTTTCCCTTCGGGGACAGAAGTGACAGGTGGTGCATGGTTGTCGTCAGCTCGTGTCGTGAGATGTTGGGTTAAGTCCCGCAACGAGCGCAACCCTTGCCTTTAGTTGCCAGCATTAAGTTGGGCACTCTAGAGGGACTGCCAGGGATAACCTGGAGGAAGGTGGGGATGACGTCAAATCATCATGCCCCTTATGCTTAGGGCTACACACGTGCTACAATGGGTGGTACAGAGGGCAGCCAAGTCGTGAGGCGGAGCTAATCCCTTAAAGCCATTCTCAGTTCGGATTGTAGGCTGAAACTCGCCTACATGAAGCTGGAGTTACTAGTAATCGCAGATCAGAATGCTGCGGTGAATGCGTTCCCGGGTCTTGTACACACCGCCCGTCACACCACGGAAGTTGGGGGCGCCCGAAGCCACTTAGCTAACCCTTTTGGGAAGCGAGTGTCGAAGGTGAAATCAATAACTGGGGTGAAGTCGTAACAAGGTAGCCGTATCGGAAGGTGCGGCTGGATCACCTCCTTTCTAAGGAGAATTACCTACTGTTTAATTTTGAGAGTTTATTAAAAACTTTCAAAAAGAGGGCGAAGCCCAAAATAAGTACTTTGAGCACCTAGGCACGAACGAATGTGAGTGGAAGGTAGCGAAGTGCGTTAGCACTTTGAAAACTGCATAACATTTAGTGATATGACATCATTTTAAACATATATAGACAAGAAAAGTCTTTAAAATTACACTTTTAACAACTGGTCAAGTTATTAAGGGTGCAGGGCGGATGCCTTGGCACTAGGAGCCGATGAAGGACGTGATAAGCTGCGATAAGCTTCGGGGAGTTGCACGTAAACTTTGATCCGAAGATTTCCGAATGAGGAAACTCACTTAGAGTAATGTCTAAGTATCGTTAAGTGAATACATAGCTTAGCGAGGGGAACCCGGGGAACTGAAACATCTAAGTACCCGGAGGAAGAGAAAGAAATTCGATTCCGTAAGTAGCGGCGAGCGAAAGCGGAACAGGCCAAACCAATGAAGTTTACTTCGTTGGGGTTGCGGACATACAACATGGATGCAATATCGTAAATGAAGAGAGTTGGAAAGCTCCGCCATAGAAGGTAATAGCCCTGTAGTTGAAACGAGAAAGCTACTAGTATGATCCAGAGTACCACGGGACACGTGAAACCCTGTGGGAAGCAGGAGGGACCATCCTCCAAGCCTAAATACTACCTAGTGACCGATAGCGCATAGTACCGTGAGGGAAAGGTGAAAAGAACCCCGGGAGGGGAGTGAAATAGAACCTGAAACCCTGCACTTACAAGCTGTGGGAGCACATTACTTGTGTGACCGCGTACTTTTTGTAGAACGGGCCAACGAGTTACGTTAAGTAGCAAGGTTAAGCACTTAAGGTGTGGAGCCGTAGCGAAAGCGAGTCTTAAATGGGCGATCAAGTTACTTGGCGTAGACCCGAAACCGGGCGACCTATCCATGAGCAGGTTGAAGCGAAAGTAAAATTTCGTGGAGGACCGAACCCACGAGCGTTGAAAAGCTCGGGGATGACTTGTGGATAGCGGTGAAATTCCAATCGAGCCCGGAGATAGCTGGTTCTCCCCGAAATAGCTTTAGGGCTAGCCTCAAGCGTAGAGAAACGGAGGTAGAGCACTGAATGTCCTAGGGGGTATTGCACTTACCGAAGACTATCAAACTCCGAATGCCGTTTTCTTTTACTTGGGAGTCAGACTGTGGGTGATAAGATTCATAGTCAAAAGGGCAACAGCCCAGATCGTCAGCTAAGGTCCCTAAATGTACGTTAAGTGGTAAAGGATGTGGGATTGCACAGACAACCAGGATGTTGGCTTAGAAGCAGCCACTCATTTAAAGAGTGCGTAATAGCTCACTGGTCGAGTGATCCTGCGCCGAAAATTTCCGGGGCTAAAACGTACTACCGAAGCTACGGCATCAATTATGATGGGTAGGGGAGCTTCGTATGCAGGCTGAAGCATGACCGTAAGGACATGTGGACAGTATACGAGTGAGAATGTTGGCATGAGTAGCGAGACGTGGGTGAGAATCCCACGGGCCGTAAACCCAAGGTTTCCAGGGGAAGGTTCGTCCGCCCTGGGTTAGTCGGGACCTAAGCCGAGGCCGAAAGGCGTAGGTGATGGACAACAGGTTGATATTCCTGTACCGCCAATAAGCGTTTGAGAGATGGAGTGACACAGTAGGATAAGCTAACCGTACTGTTGGTTATGTACGGCTAAGCATTGAGGCAGTCTAAATAGGCAAATCCGTTTAGACAATGCTAGGATGTGATGGGGAAGCCCTTCGGGGCGAAGTAGCTGATTTCACACTGTCAAGAAAAGCTTCTATCGAGTTTAAAGGCGCCCGTACCGTAAACCGACACAGGTGGGTGAGGAGAGTATCCTAAGGCCAGCGAGAGAACTATTGTTAAGGAACTCGGCAAAATGACCCCGTAACTTAGGGAGAAGGGGTGCCTGTCTATGACAGGCCGCAGAGAATAGGCCCAAGCGACTGTTTACCAAAAACACAGGTTTCTGCTAAGTCGCAAGACGATGTATAGGAGCTGACGCCTGCCCGGTGCTGGAAGGTTAAGGGGATCTGTTAGAGCAATCGAAGCAGTGAACTTAAGCCCCAGTAAACGGCGGCCGTAACTATAACGGTCCTAAGGTAGCGAAATTCCTTGTCGGGTAAGTTCCGACCCGCACGAAAGGCGTAACGATTTGGGCACTGTCTCAACAATAGACTCGGTGAAATTGTAATCCCGGTGAAGATGCCGGGTACCTGCGACAGGACGGAAAGACCCCATGGAGCTTTACTGTAGCTTGACGTTGGGTCTTGGTACTACATGTACAGGATAGGTGGGAGACTAAGAAGCATGGACGCCAGTCTGTGTGGAGTCAACCTTGGGATACCACCCTTGTAGTACTGGGATCCTAACCATAGGCCTTGAATCAGGTCTTGGAACACCGTCAGGTGGGCAGTTTGACTGGGGCGGTCGCCTCCTAAAAAGTAACGGAGGCGCTCAAAGGTTTCCTCAGCACGGTCGGAAATCGTGCGAAGAGTGTAAAGGCAAAAGGAAGCTTGATTGCAAGACATACAGGTCGAGCAAGGACGAAAGTCGGACTTAGTGATCCGGTGGTACCGCATGGAAGGGCCATCGCTCAACGGATAAAAGCTACCCTGGGGATAACAGGCTTATCTCCCCCAAGAGTCCACATCGACGGGGAGGTTTGGCACCTCGATGTCGGCTCATCACATCCTGGGGCTGTAGTAGGTCCCAAGGGTTGGGCTGTTCGCCCATTAAAGTGGTACGCGAGCTGGGTTCAGAACGTCGTGAGACAGTTCGGTCCCTATCCGTCGCAGGCGTAGGAAATTTGAGAAGACCTGTCCTTAGTACGAGAGGACCGGGATGGACGTACCTCTGGTGTACCAGTTGTTCTGCCAAGGGCATGGCTGGGTAGCTATGTACGGAATGGATAAGCGCTGAAAGCATCTAAGCGCGAAGCCAACTTCAAGATAAGATTTCCCACCGTAAGGGTAAGACCCCAGGAAGACTACCTGGTTGATAGGTCGAAGGTGTAAGTGCAGTAATGTATTTAGCTTATCGATACTAATAGGTCGAGGACTTGACCAAAATAAACCTAAAGGTTTATATCGCCAACCAAATTATTATTAAAATATTAATAAGGAAAGATTTCGGTTGCTAAAATAAAATGATTAATATGTAAATGATATGCAGTTTTCAGAGTATTAACTCTAAATTAAAGATTATGTGGTTATTATAGCAAAGAGGATACACCTGTTCCCATACCGAACACAGAAGTTAAGCTCTTTAGCGGCAATGGTACTTGGTGGGCGACCGCCTGGGAGAGTAGCACGTAGCCACGTAATCTTTTTTTATTGTCTATAGACATAAATCCAAGATATTATAAATCCTAAAATACAATTTTAATTAAATTCAGTTTATGCCGTTGATATAATTTACATCAGCGGCTTTTAATATGAGGAGATAAATATGAAAAAAGCTATTTTAAATAAATTAGGTGAAATTGTTAATAACAACTTAGTATCATTTCATGTTCCAGGTCATAAATTAGGAAAGATATATGATAGATTAGGTTATTCTAATATATTAGAGAGTCTTTATAAAATGGATACGACTGAAATATTAGGTACGGATAATTTACATTCTCCAGAAGGAATAATAAAAGAATCTCAAGAAAGAGCAGCAAGAGTTTTTAAGAGTAAAAATACATATTATCTAGTTAATGGAAGTACATGTGGTATACAGGCAGCCATAATGTCTGTATGCAACCCAAAAGATAAAATAATTGTAAATAGAGATTGTCATCAATCTGTTATTAATACACTTATACTTGGAGATATAGAACCTGCATATATATATCCACAAATTGATATTAAAACTAATATATTAATGGGTATAAAAATTGAGGATGCTATAGAGACGATAAATAATAACTTAGATGCAAAGGCAATATTATTAACTTATCCTACTTATTATGGAAAAGTATATGATTTAAAGACAATATGTAATTATGCTCATAGTAAAGGAATGATAGTTATAGTAGATGAGGCTCATGGCGCTCATTTAGGTCTGAGTAACAAACTACCTATGACAGCATTAGAACAAGGAGCTGATATAGTAGTACAAAGTACTCATAAGACATTGCCTTCTTTTACACAGTCATCAATGATACATATTCAAGGAGAAAGAATAAATAAAGAGAGATTAACTTCAATGCTTAGAATGATAGAATCATCTAGCCCATCTTATATGCTTATGTCATCATTAGAATTAGCTGTAGACATATATGAAAAAGAAGGTAAAAACCTGATGGAAGGACTTTTAGACAATATTGATATATTTAAAAAGAATATGGAAAAATATGAACATATAAATATATATAATGATAATGACAGAACAAAGATATTTATATCATCTAAAGAATTAGGGATGACAGGATATGAATTGGATGAGATGCTTAGAATAAATTATAATGTACAAGTAGAATTATCAAATTATTATGGAGTTCTATTAATATGCACAATAGGTAACGATAGAGCTGACTTTAAGAGTTTAGAACATGCATTAGAAGATATTAGCCTAAATCATGCAAATAATAAAAATATAGGTTATATAGAGTATCCTATGAACATACCAGTAAAAGAATTAAGTCCAAGAGAAGCATTTTATAATGAGAAGAAAAGTGTTAAAATAGATGATAGTATAGGAAAAATATGTGGAGAATATATTATACCTTATCCTCCTGGTATATGTTTAGTATCCCCAGGAGAGATAATAACTAAAGAAATCATTGATTATATATTGGTTTGTCATAAAAAAGGAATGAATATAAGTGGAATGAAGGACTCTAACTTAGAGTATGTACAAATTATAGAAAATAATTTTAAGGGATAGATTTTAATAAATAATAAAGTCCATAAATTGGGATAAATAAAATAACATCAGTTAAGTTAATACAGAATACATGGAGGTGAAAACTGCTTTATAAAATAATATTAAGCAGTATATAAAAATGAGCGGTAAGTTAATAATTATAGAGAGTGGATCAGATGCAAGTGGAAAGGCAACACAAACTAAAAAATTATATGAGAGATTATTAAAAGATGGATACAATGTAAAGAAAGTAGAATATCCAAATTATGATTCTGAATCATCTGCACTAGTAAAAATGTACTTAAGAGGTGAATTTGGTGAGAAGGCAACAGATGTAGACCCATATATAGCATCTACATTTTTTTCAGTAGATAGATATGCTTCATTTAAGACTGAATGGGAAAAATTTTATAACAATGGTGGAATAGTTCTTGCAGATAGATATACAACATCTAATATGGTACATCAGGCTTCTAAAATGGATGCAGATGAAAGAGATAAGTACTTAGATTGGCTTGTAGATTATGAATTCAATATGTATAAAATACCAAAACCAGATTGCGTAATATTTTTAGATGTTCCTGTAAACTTTAGTAAGAAACTTATGGAAAATAGAAAAAATAAGTTTACAGGTGAAAAGAAAAAAGACATTCATGAACGTGATATAAAATACTTAGAAAAATCATATGAGAATTCTTTATATATAGCGGATAAGTATAATTGGAATAAAATAAATTGTGTAGAAGATGATAAATTAAGAAGTATAGATAATATACATGAAGAAATTTATAATTTAGTAATAGATAGGATAAAATCTATGGAGAGGTAAATATGTATTTCGATAATATTATAGGCCAGGATTTTGCTAAGAAGTATCTTACAAATTCAATAAAAAAAAATAAAATGAATCATGCATATATGTTTGAGGGAATGGATGGTGTAGGTAAAAAAAAGCTTAGTGTAGAATTATCAAAAATACTGCTAGATACAGAGAATGTAGAAAATAGTCCTGATTATATAAATATATATCCAGATGGAAATAGCATTAAGATTGCACAAATAAGAAAGTTACAGACAGACATAATAGTAAAACCTCATAATCAATATAAAATATATATAATAAATCAGGCTGAAAGTATGACAATAGAAGCTCAAAATGCCCTATTAAAGACATTAGAAGAACCTCCAGAATATGCTATAATAATATTAATAACAAGTAACAAAGAAGCTTTATTAGATACTATAAAATCTAGATGTGAAATGATAAAATTTTTACCAATATCAATATTAGATTTGAATAATTATTTGATTAGCCAAGGGATAGATGAGAGTAGAGTTCAATTATTATCTACTTTTGCTAGAGGAAGTATAGAAAAGGCTATAGAATTATCAGAATCAGCAGACTTTGCTATAATGAGAGATGAAATACAAACTTATATAGAAATAATGCTAGATAAAGATATGATAGATATTTTAGAAATCCCTACAAGTATGGAGAAATATAAAAAAGATGCTATAAGTATATTAGATATGTTCATAAATTACTTTAGAGATATGATGCTTCTAAAAGAAAAAGTGGACAAGAGTATGATAATAAACATTGATAAAATAACATTTATACAAAATATGAGTAAAAAAATTACCTATTCTCAAGTATCTAAAATTATTGATATAATAGAAGATATAAAGAAAAAGATAAGAAGCAATTGTAACTTTACCATTAGTATACAAGTTATGGCTTTAAATATATACGAGGTGATAAAATGATAAAGATAGTGGGTGTTAGGTTCAAGAATGCTGGTAAAATATATTACTTTGATCCTGTAGAATTAGAAGTAGAAAAAAACATGGATGTAGTAGTAGAAACAGCTAGGGGATTAGAATATGGAACAATAGTAGTTGGTCCAAAAGAAATAGATGAAAGTGAATTAGTTTCACCATTAAAGCCAATTATAAGAATAGCTACAGATGAAGATAGACAAGTATATATTGAAAATAAAGAAAAGGCAAAAGAAACTTTTGAATTATGTCAACAAAAAATAAAAGATCATGATTTAAATATGTTTTTAATAGATTGTGAATACACTTTTGATAGAAATAAATTAATATTTTACTTTACAGCAGAGGGTAGAATTGACTTTAGAGAATTAGTAAAAGATTTAGCATCTATATTTAAAACAAGAATAGAGCTAAGACAAATAGGTGTTAGAGATGAAGCAAAATCTATAGGTGGATTAGGACCATGTGGAAGAAAACTTTGTTGTTCATCATGGCTTGGAGACTTCCAACTTGTTTCAATAAAAATGGCTAAAGATCAAAGCTTATCACTTAATCCAACTAAGATATCGGGAATATGCGGAAGACTTTTTTGTTGCCTAAAGTATGAGCATGATGTTTATGCAGAAGCTATAGATGCGATGCCAGTAGTAGGTGCATTAGTAAAAGTAGATGAGGCAAAAGGAAAGGTAATAGAAGTAAATCCTTTATTAGAGCAAGTAAGAATAGAATTTAATGACAAGACTATAAAAGTATGTCATAAAGATGAAGTTAAAGTTTTACATGAACCTAAAAAATGTGGTGGATGTGGAAGTCTGAGAGATGAAGGATTAGATGAAGCTACATTAAGAGAATTAAAGAAATTAGAAGACTAATTATAAATAATAAGGGGGTAGGACTTTTCCTACCTTTTTTAATACATTAAGGAATTATAAAAAATATATAATGTGTATAATTTATAATTAAACAACCTTTTATAACAATATATATGAGTAAAGCGGATTTTAAGACATGAGAGGAGAGTAATATGGAAGTACAATTAAAAGAAACAGAAAGAATAGATGATTTACAATTAAAAGGACTAAAACTAATACAAGATACTAACGGATTTTGCTTTGGTATAGATGCAGTATTATTAGCTAATTTTGCTAAAGTAAAAAAAGGAGCTAAGGTTGTAGATTTAGGTACAGGAACAGGAATAGTTCCAATACTTATAGCAGGAAAAAGTCAAGCAAGTAAAATATTAGGTGTAGAAATACAAGAAGAAGTATACGAAATGGCAACTCGTTCAGTTAAATTAAATGATTTAGAAGAAAGAGTAGAAATAGTAAATTCAGATATAAAAGAAATAGATAAAATATTAGAAGTAAATGGGTATCACGTAGTAACTTCAAATCCCCCATATATGCATATTGATGGAATAAAAAATCCTAACGATAAAAAGGCTATATCAAGACATGAACTTAAATGTAACTTAGAAGATGTAATAAGAGCAGCTTCTAGACTTACAATGCCAAGAGGCAAATTTTTCATGATTCATAGACCTATAAGATTAGTTGATATATTAACTTTAGGTAGAAAGTATAATATGGAACCAAAACAAATTCAATTTATACATCCAAGAGCAGGTAAAGCACCTAATTTAGTATTAGTTGAGTTTATGAAAGATGGTAGACCAGAACTTAAAATATTAGATCCTTTATATGTGTATGGAGAAGATGGAAATTATACAGAAGAATTAAAAGCAATATATGCAAATGAAGATATAGGAGAAAAATAAATGAGTGGTAAATTATATATATGTCCAACACCTATAGGTAATCTAGAGGATATGACTTATAGAACTATAAGAATATTAAATGAAGTTGACTTAATAGCAGCTGAGGATACTAGACACAGTATAAAACTTCTAAATCACTTTGAAATATCAAAACCTTTAACTAGTTATCATGAACATAATAAAGACTCAAAAGGTGGATATTTAATAAATAAATTATTAGAAGGTGAAAATATAGCACTAATTAGTGATGCTGGTATGCCAGGAATATCAGATCCAGGTGAAGATATAATAAAACAAGCTATTGAACATAATATAGAGATAGAAGTGTTACCAGGAGCTACTGCATCTATAACAGCATTAGTTGGATCTGGATTAGAAACAGCAAAATTTGCTTTTGAAGGATTTTTAGACAGAGATAAAAAGGTTAGAAGAAGCCAATTAGAGGAGCTAAAGGAAGAAAGAAGAACTATAATATTTTATGAATCTCCTCACAGATTAAAAGATACTTTAAAAGATATGTTAAAGGTATTAGGAAATAGACGTATAGCAGTAAATAGAGAAATAACAAAGAAATATCAGGAAATAATAAGAGAAGATATAGAAACAGTTATAAATATATTTAATGAAAAAGAGGTAAAGGGAGAATTTGTTTTAATAGTGGAAGGATTTAAAGGCGAAAAGACAGTGCAAAATTCTTATGATGACCTTACGGAAAGAGAATATGTAGTAACTCTAATGGAAAATGGAATGGATAAAAAAGATGCTATCAAGGCAGTTTGTAAAGATAGAAAATTAAAAAAGGATGTTGTTTATAAACAAGTACTAGATTTATAAAATATAATAACTTGAGGTGGTATATATGGAGTTAAGAGATGAATTATTAGACAGTTTAATTCTTGATAATACCTACATTAAACTTGAAGATTTAGACAAGGAAGAAAAGTTAGAGAAAATAATACCTATAGTAAAAGATATGAAGATAGTTGGAGAGTGTAGATATCATGTAGTGGATGTGTATAAACACTCCATATATTCATTAAAAGAATTAGAAGAAGATATGAGAGATGTAAGCTTTTTTAGAAGTCATCTTAAAGATAAAATTAAATTATATCTAGAAGCTAAAGTTGATAATAAATTTAACAGATATCATATATTAAAATTAGGTTTATTTTTACATGATGCAGGAAAGCCGGGAAGTAAAACTACTGATAGTACAGGGAGAGTACATTTTAAAGGCCATGAAGTAATAGGGGAAAAAATTGGAGAAGAAATAGCTACCAATTTAAATTTATCTTTAATGGCTAAAGAATTACTATGTAAGTATATAAGGAATCATATGATACTTTTAGTTCTTTATAAAACTGACGATATGAGTAAAGAAAGATTATTTAAAATATTTGATGAACTAGGAGACGATATAATTGGAGTAATGTTGTTAGGATATGCAGATATAGTAGCAACTAGAAAATTATTAAATCCTAATGAAGATATGGGAGTAATCAAAACATATATGGAGTATGTACTTACAAATTATATATATAAGTATAAGCAAAATTAAAAGGCTATGAAAAGCTTAATATTAAATAAGCTTTTTATAGCCTTTTATCTTTAAAAATAAGTTTATAATATAGATTTAGATTGAATTGGAGTTGATAATATAACATTAGTTTTAGTTGAACCAACTTTTTTTATAGAGTCTATTACCTCTTCTAATTCATACATATCTTTAACTATAACTTTTAAAACAGAACAATCATCTCCAGTTATATGATGGCATTCTACTATTCTAGGATCTTTACGAGCTGATTCTATAAACTCGTTATATTTATTACTAGGTAAAGAAATATGAACAAAAGCCTTTATTACTCTTCCTAAAGCATTAGGATTAACAATAGCTTTATATCCTTCTATAACACCTGCTTCCTCTAACCTTTTAACTCTCTCAGAAACAGCAGGTGAAGTTAAACCTACTATTTTTCCTAAATCTTTCATAGATATTCTACCTTCCTCTTGAAGGATTTCTATAATTTTGTAATCTGTAATATCCATAGTGTTGTCCCCCTTAATTATATTATATAAATTTCTTTGAATCTATCATCTTAGTTTTTAAGTACCAAAGATCTCTAGATAAATCTACTTTATAAGTTTGCGGATTTGAGAGTCTTCTATATTCTTCCCATAATGAATTAAGTTCATTAGATACATACTCCCTAATTTCCATAACACTTTTATGTTTATATTTACATTCACCATTAATAAATAAAGGTTTAAGTAGTTCTTTAACAGTATAATTTTCAAAAGATTTAGTTTTCCAAGTATATGTAGGATGGAATATAGTTAAAGGTTTACTTTCATCTATACTCTCATTGTGTAGCATAATTAAATCTGCTTCAGCTTTATTTTCTTCGTTATATATTCTAAATACTTTTTTATATCCAGGATTACTTATTTTTTCAGGATCTTCTGAAAGTTTTATTTTAGGTTCAAATTCTCCATTCTTAAAAGAAGCAGCTAATTTATAAACTCCACCAAGAGAAGGTGAATCAGCTGAGGTTATTAGTTTCGTACCAACGCCCCAAGAATTTACAGAAGCACCATCAGCTTTTAGTGACGCTATTGTATATTCATCAAGGTCATTAGAGGCAGTTATGCTAACATCTGTAAAACCTTCTTTATCTAATGCATCTTTACACTGATTAGATAAATATTTTAAATCTCCAGAATCTAATCTTATTCCTAAAGGTTTGTGTCCTTTTTCTCTTAAATCTTTAAAGACTTTTATAGCATTAGGAAGACCGCTGTTTAATACATTATAAGTATCAACTAAAAGTAAGCATTTATCTGGATAAATATCGGCATAAGCTTTGAATGCTTCTATTTCAGTATCAAATTTTTGAATCCAACTATGAGCTTGAGTACCCACAACAGGTATATCAAACATTTTACCAGCTAAAACATTGGCAGTAGCTGAGCAACCACCAATAACAGCAGCTCTAGATCCATATGTTCCAGCATCAGGCCCTTGTGCACGGCGAAGACCAAACTCAAATACTGGGTCTCCTTGAGCAGCAAAACATACTCTAGATGCTTTAGTTGCAATAAGTGATTGGAAATTAATTATTGTAAGTAAAGCTGTTTCTATAAGTTGTGCTTGATATAAAGGCGCTTTCACAGTAAGTATAGGTTCGTTAGGGAACATTATTGTTCCTTCTTCAACTGCATATATATCCCCTGTAAATTTAAAATCCTTTAAAAATGTTAAGAATTTATCAGAAAATAGGTTTAAACTTTTTAAATAAGCTAAATCATCTTCTGAAAAATGAATGTTATTTATATACTCCACAAATTGTTCTATACCACATACGATAGTATATCCGCCATTACACGCATTTTTTCTAAAGAACATATCAAAGATAACCATATCCTCATGAATGTTTTTTTCAAAATATCCGTTTAACATTGTAAGCTGATATAAGTCCGTAAGAAGTGTTAAATTTCTCATTGTATCTCTCCTTAATGTTAAAAAATTATAAAAACCCCATAATTATACTAAAACATAATATAGTAGAAGTTTCAAGTATAAAGTAGAACACAAGCTTCATAAAATTATTAAGAAGGGGGGATTTCAATGGGAAAAATTTGGTTTTACATGATTTCTATAGGGATAGTAGGAAGTATAATAACTAATAACTTAGGGGAATTAAATAAAGTTATATTAAATGAAGCTTCAAAAGGTGTAGAGTTTGCAATAAGTTTAGCTGGAGTAATGGCTCTTTGGATGGGAATAATGAACATAGCTAAAGATTCAGGATTAATAGATAAAATAGGAAAAAAATTAAATCCTATAATGAGAAGATTATTTCCATCCATACCTAAGGGGCATAAGGCAATGTCTTATATGGTTATGAACATGGCACTTAATATGGTTGGAGCAGGGAATGGTGCAACTGCTTTTGGATTAAAAGCCATGGAAGAATTACAGACTTTAAATAATAAAAAAGATACAGCCACGAATGATATGATTATGTTTTTAGTTATAAATATATCTTCAATTCAGATAATACCATTTACAATGCTTAAAATTAGGTTAGATTTAGGAGCTCAAAACCCAAGTGATATTATATTTACAACATTATTTGCAACAACAATGTCTACCATAATAGCTGTTATATCATGTAAACTGCTACAAGGGAGGAAAAGATAATGGAGTTATTTTCTAATATATTAGTACCACTTATAATACTTTACATAGTAATTTACGGAAAATCTAAAAAGATAGATATATATGATAGTTTTGTAAAAGGCGCAGTTGATGGACTAAAATCAGCATGGTCTATAACACCGTACATAATAGGAATATTTTTAGCTATAGGAGTATTTAAAACAGGTGGAGGTATAGAAGCCCTTGAATTCATATTTAAGCCTATAGCAAATTTAATGAGTATACCAAAGGAATTAATAGGATTAATAATAGTTAAGCCATTATCTGGTAGTGGAGCTTTAGGAATGTATACAGAACTTGCACAACGAGTAGGAGTAGATACTATTATTGAGAAAATGGGGTCTACAATAGTAGGAGCATCTGAAACAATATTTTACACTATGGCAATTTATTATGGTAGTTTAAAGATAAAAAATACTAGACATACATTAACTTGCGCAATGATAAGTCATGTAGTAGGAGTTATAGCATCTGTGTTTATATGTTATATAATGTTTGTATAAGAGAATTAGTGTATGATATAATTAGATATTAAGATATAAAAAACTATTTACATAAAATTTAAAATTTCCTATAATAATTTTAAGATATTTAAAAAATCAGTTATAATAATATGTATAAAATATATTATTATAGCAAAATATAGAAATGTATAAAGCTGAGAAAAGAAGAGTAAATAAGGATTTTTTCTACAGAGAGCTAGATTAGGTGAAAGCTAGCGTTAAATGAATTATTGAAGATGGTCTTGGAGCTTTTTATCTGAACGATTAATATCCTTAGGATAAAACGGTTAGACGCGTTATAGTCTACTAAGATATCTAATATTTATGTAGATGACTTATACATGATTAAATAGATAAATTAGGGTGGTACCGCGAATAATCTCGCCCCTATGTATATTCATAGGAGGCGAGTTTTTTAATATTAATTTCTACATATGAGGAGGAAGTATAATGACAAAACCAAGTTTTTATGTAACAACTCCTATATACTACCCAAGTGGTAACTTACATATAGGACATACTTATACAACTGTTGCAGCAGATGCAATAGCAAGATTTAAGCGTTTCTGCGGATACGATGTAAAGTTCTTAACAGGAACTGATGAGCACGGAGAAAAAATACAAAAGACTGCTAGAGAAAAGGGTATGACAGAAATAGAATACCTAGATGGAATGATAGCGGATATAAAGAAATTATGGAATACTATGGATATATCATATGATGATTTCATAAGAACTACTCAAGATAGACACAAAGTTATAATACAAAAAATATTTACTAAGTTATATGAACAAGGTGATATATATAAAGGTTCATATGAAGGAAGATATTGTACTCCATGTGAAAGTTTCTGGACTGAATCTCAATTATTAGAAGGAAATAAATGTCCAGACTGTGGAAGAGAGACTTATATAGCTAAAGAAGAAGCTTACTTCTTTAAACTATCTAAATATGAAGATAGATTAAGAGAATTGTTTGCTGATCCTAATTTCTGCTTCCCAGTATCAAGAAAGAATGAAATGGTTGCAAACTTCTTAGATAAAGGATTAGAAGATTTATGTGTAACTAGAACTACTTTTGATTGGGGTATAAAAGTACCGTTTGACGAGAAACATGTTATATATGTTTGGGTAGATGCATTATGTAACTATATAACAGCTTTAGGGTATATGAGTGAAAATGATGCTGACTATAAGAAATTCTGGCCAGCTAATGTTCATATAGTAGGTAAAGAAATAATGAGATTCCATACTATAATATGGCCTGCAATACTTATGGCATTAGGTGAAGAAGTGCCAACACAAGTATACGGACATGGTTGGATATTATTTGATAATGATAAAATGAGTAAATCAAAAGGAAATATAGTTTACCCAGAGCAAATGATAGAAAGATACGGAGTAGATGCTTTAAAATACTTCTTATTAAGAGAATTTGCATTTGGACAAGATGGAAACTACACTCATAGAAACTTTGTAACAAGACTTAACTCAGACCTTGCTAACGACTTAGGAAACTTAGTAAGTAGAACTGTTTCTATGGTTGAAAAATATAATGATGGTATAATACCAATGGCAAATGTAGCTACTGCATTTGATGAAAGTTTAAAAGAAACTGCTAAATTATCAGTAGAAAATTTTGAAATAGAAATGAACAAACTTCAATTTAATGAAGCTTTAGAATCTGCTTGGAAGTTAATAAGAAGAACTAATAAATATATAGATGAAACTATGCCTTGGGCTTTAGCTAAAGATGAAGCTAAAAAAGGTGAGTTAGACACAGTTTTATACAACTTATGTGAATCTATAAGAATAGTTGCTACATTAATAAACCCAATAATGAATGCAACAGCTGTTAAGATATACGACCAATTAGGAATAACTGATGAAAACTTAAAGACTTGGGAAAGTGTTAAGACTTTCGGACTTATAGGAGAAAATACTAAAGTTCATAAAGGTGAAGCTTTATTCCCAAGATTAGACATAGAAAAAGAAGTTGAAGAATTAAATGAATTATTCTCTGAAAAGAAAGATGAGCAAAAGGAAGAACCAATAGAGCATAAAGAGAATATAACAATAGATGACCTAGATAAAGTAGAACTTAGAGTAGGTAAAATATTGAGCTGTGAAAAACACCCAAAGGCTGATAGATTATTAGTATCTCAAGTTAAAGTTGGACCAGAAATAAGACAAATAGTATCTGGAATAGCTAAATGGTATAAGCCAGAAGAAATGGTTGGAAAAGACGTTATAGTTGTATGTAACCTAAAGCCAGTTAAGTTAAGAGGTGTTGAATCTCAAGGTATGATATTAGCTGCTGGAAATGATGGAGACGATTTAATAGTACCAGTTGCAACTGGTGCAAATTCAGGATGCGAAGTTCGTTAAGGAGTGAAAACTATGTTATTTGACTCACATGCACATTTAAATGATGCAAGATTTGATGAAGATAGAGAAGCATTGATACAAAAATTACAAGAAGAGCACGTGGATTTAGTATTAAATCCAGGTGCTGATATAGAAACATCTATATCTAGTGTTGATCTTGCTAATAAATATGATTTTATATATGCAGCAGTTGGAGTACATCCACATGATGTAAAGGACCTAGATGACACTGCTATAGATACATTAAGAAAATTAGCTACTGAAAATGAAAAGGTAGTTGCAATAGGTGAGATAGGATTAGATTATTACTATGATAATTCTCCTAGAGAAGTTCAAAAAGAATGGTTTAAAAAACAAATTGAACTTGCTAATGAATTAAAACTTCCAATAATAATACATGATAGAGATGCACATCAAGATACTTTTGAGATAATTAAAAATACTAAATCTCCTGAAATAGGATGTGTACTTCATTGCTATAGTGGAAACGTGGAATTAGCAAAAGAATATGTGAAAATGGGATGTTATATTTCAATACCAGGAACAGTTACTTTCAAAAATAATAAGAAAACTAGAGAAGTAGCAAAAGAAATACCTTTAGAGTATTTATTAATAGAAACTGATTCTCCATATATGGCTCCAGAGCCACATAGAGGTAAAAGGAACGACCCATCATTAGTAGCATTTGTTGCAGATAAGATAGCTCAAGAGAAGGGGATATCTTATGAAAAAGTTTGTGAGGCTACTAAGGAAAATGCAAAGAGATTATTTAATATAAAATAGGTTGATATTTTATATTTAGATTAAATAAAAAAGCTATGAAATAAAATCTTGAGTAAGATTATATATTTCATAGCTTTTACTTTATTAAAAATAGTAAAACTAATTTTTATAATATAATATTTTACAAAAATATTAATATAGTGTAATATATTTTAATGAAATTACAATCTTAGAGTGATATTTCTATACGAATAAAATACCTACTTCTAAATAGAAGGAGGTGAAAAGGTATGGAAATTTTAAAGTTATTATTAAATAATTCAGATACCATAATAATTGGTATGCTAACGTGTTATTTATATGATAAAATAAAAAATCACTCTAACGGCAATAAGAGTGACTTATAGAAATATTATAATTTAATTTATATAGTTTTTGTATAGAAATTATCACTCTACGGCAAAAGAGATTGTAATTTCTTTTTATTTTAATTATATTATAGCATTTTTTTATTAAAAATAAACTATAAAAATTTTAGATATAAGATTTAAACTATATTCTATTAAGAGCATATTGAAATCTCTTTTAATGTATATGCTTATATTATGATATAAACTCGTTAAAAATAGATAATAAGATAAATATATAAACTTGATAAAAATACATATAAGGCTTAAAATATAAAGATGTTAAGTTAAAAATGAGCGGAAAAGGTGAATTTATATGATAAAAGAAATAATAGTAGTAGAAGGAAGAGACGACGTAACAGCTGTTAAAAGAGCATTAGATGCCGAGCTTATAACTACTGGTGGATTTGGATTTCCTAAAGGAGTAATGGAAAGAATAAAAGCAGCCCAAAAAAGAAGAGGTGTAATAATATTTACTGATCCAGATTTCGCAGGCGAAAAAATTAGAAAGAAAATCGCTGCAGAAGTACCAGGATGTAAGCATGCATTCTTACCAAGGGAAGAAGCTAAGAAAGACGGCGATATAGGAATAGAAAATGCAAGTCCTAAAAGTATATTAGCAGCACTTGAAAGAGTAAGAACAGAAAGTACAGAAAAAAGAGAAGAATTTAAGCAAGTTGATTTAATAAGAAATGGGCTTATAGGAAATGAAGATGCATCACACAGACGTGATGAATTAGGAAAAATACTTGGAATAGGATACGGAAATGCAAAACAATTTCTAAGTAGATTAAACAACTATGGAGTTAGCAGAGAAGAATTTGAACAAGCATTAACTCAAATATAGTATAAGTTGTATTTTTGAGCAACAGATGTATCCGTAGTGTTAGCAAGGATATACTATTGGCAAAATGAAATGTTTTGCCGACACGTCGCTCAAGCGAATTTTTTTATTAGAATAACTTTAATTTAAATAGACTACAAGATTCACGATAGAGTGAAAATAAAATAAATAGGAGAATAATAATGGATAGACTTTCATCACATAGAGCTACAAAAGACGTTGTAGAGAAGCATGGCTTTAAATTTTCTAAATCATTAGGACAAAACTTTTTAATAGATGATAATGTAATAGACAGAATATTAGCAGGAGCTAGGCTTTCTGAGGGAGATAAAATAATAGAAGTAGGTCCTGGAATAGGAACACTTACTAGAGAAATGGGAAAGGTAGCAGACAAGGTTGTAGCTATAGAAATAGATAAAACTTTAATACCTATTCTACGTGAAACATTAGGAGAATTTGATAATATTGAAGTAGTAAACCAAGATATATTAAAGGTTGATGTAGAAGAATTAGTAAAAGAAAAATTAAATGGAGGTCCTGTTAAATTAGTTGCAAACCTTCCATACTATATAACAACTCCAATAGTTATGAAGTTCTTAGAAGAAGATATACCAGTTACTGATATAGTAGTAATGGTACAAAAAGAAGTTGCAGATAGAATGAATGCAGTACCATCAACAAAGGATTATGGTGCTTTATCAGTAGCTGTACAATACTATTGTGATACAGAAATAGTTGCAAAAGCTCCAAGACATATGTTTATACCACAACCAAATGTAGATTCAACAGTTATAGGACTTCATGTAAGAGAAGAAAGAAAATATCCTGTGGATAATGAAGATATATTCTTTAAAACTGTAAAAGCAGCCTTTGGGCAAAGGAGAAAGACATTACTTAATGCATTAGGTGGCTTAGGATTCTTAAGCAAAGATGAGATAAAAGAAGTATTAAAAATGGCTAATATAGATGAAAAAAGAAGAGGAGAAACTCTTTCAATAGAAGAATTTGCAACCCTTGCAAATGCAGTAAATACAAAAGTACCTTCAAAATAATTGAAGGTACTTTTTTTATATAATCGTTCATATACTATTTAGAGATATTATGTTAAGGGGGGATATAAATGGCGTCTAAAAGAAAATTTAAAAGAGACTATATAATTCTTGAAGCTAAGGATGTGAATTTTAGATATAAAGAACGAGTTTTACCTAAAGCATTTGCTAAAGTAGAGATAAACGACGAAAAAGCAGTAGTAGCCTTATATGTAGAGAATCTTAAATGCGTTAAAGATGGATATAAAGTAGTTGCTATACAAAGTGATTATGAAACATTAGACTTAGGGAATGTTGTTTTAAGTGAACAAGGAAAAGGGGAATTTGTTTTTGATTTAGACAGAAATGACATAGAAATAAAAGGAATCGCATTGTTACATGAGAAACAAGTACCTCTTATTGGTTTTAAGGGAAATAAGATAGAAAATTATGAAGAAATATTGTTTGCAGGTCAAGATGAATATGAGGAAGAGTTTGATGATGAATTCGACGAATTAGAAGATACAGAGGATATATACGTCGATAATGAGGATGATGAGTATGAATATGAAGAGATTGAATATATAGAAGTAGACGACGATGATGATGGCGAATATGAATATGAAGAGATTGAGTATATAGAAATAGATGATGAACCTCAATATAACAGAGGATATACATCTACTATAGAAGAAATAGAAGATAATAGCTGTGATGAAGAGCAAGAGGTAGAAGAAGTTGAAGAGATAAAAGAAGTAAAAAAAGAATATAAAACAGTTCAAGAAAAAGCAAACGGCTCTCAAAAACAACAAGATAAATACTCAAAATATAAAGAAAAGCAAAGCGCAAGTCAAAAAAGATACACAAAGTCAGAAATAAAAGAAGAAATGCAAGATTATTCATATGATCCATCTAAAACTGCTGGAACATTATTGATGCCAAGACAAATTAAAAAAGGATTGAGACAGTTTAAGGAAGTAATACCTTTTACAGGAGAACCAATAGAAAATACTAGATGGTGGAAAATAGAAATAAATCCGCTTACATTATCTGGATATACAATGCCGAATTTAGGATATGTAAATACATTAAATTATACTATGTATAGTGATACAGTTATGAATTCATATAAATATAGACATTACTTATTTGGGGTACAATATGATGAATATAATAAGAGAAAAAATTATATTTATGCAATACCAGGTAAAAAGGATGAACAGCCAGATAAAGGTCACACAGGATTTACAACATACCAACCATGTGATACGAGAAGTGATAAATTGGGGTATTGGCTATGTTTTATAGATTCTAGAACGAGAAGAATTCTAAAATAAATCTAATAATAATTTATTGGTGAAAAAATTGACAGATTGTTCTAAAAAATCTAAAATATATATAAGTATATATTTTGGAGGGGATAAAATGGTAAATAAACAAAGACTTATAGATGAATTTTTAGAATTAGTTCAAATAGACAGCCCATCTTCTAAAGAAGGGAAAGTAGCTCAAGTTTTAGTTAAGAAGCTTGAAGAAATTGGTTGTGAAGTTATTATAGATAACGCTGGTGAAAAAACAGGGGGAGAGACAGGAAACGTAATAGCAACATTAAAAGGAAATAGAAGTGGTAAAAAAATATTATTCAGTTCTCATATGGACACAGTTAGTCCATCTATAGGGGTAAAACCAATAATAGATGAAGCTAATGGAATAATAAAGAGTGATGGAACTACAGTATTAGGTTCAGATGATAAAGCTGGTATAGCGGCAATATTAGAAGGTTTAAGAAATATAAAAGAAAATAACATAGATCATGCAGATATACAAATAGTATTCTCTATATGGGAAGAAGGCGGATTACATGGAGCTAAAAATTTAGATTATTCTAAAATAGATGCAGAGTATGCATTTGTTTTAGATAGTGGTGGATCTCCAGGAGAAATAATAGTAAAAGCACCTGCTCAAGATGCAATAAAAGTTAAGATAATAGGAAAACCAGCTCATGCAGGACTTCAGCCAGAAAATGGAATAAGTGCTATAATGGTAGCATCAAGAGCTATAGAAAATATGAAACTATTAAGAATAGATGAAGAAACTACTGCAAATATAGGTATTGTTAAAGGTGGAATAGCTACAAATATAGTTATGCCAGAGCTAGAGATAGTTGCAGAAGCTAGAAGTTTAAGTGAAGAAAAATTAGATGCTCAAACTAATCATATGGTAGAAACATTTAAAAATGCTGCTAAAGAGTTTGGTGCAGAAATAGAAATAGAAGTTAAAAGAGCATATGGACCATTTAATATAGATGAAACTGATGGAATAGTTCAATTAGTTAAAAAAGCTTTCTCTAACATGAATATAGAAGGAAAAACAGCTTCTACAGGTGGAGGAAGTGATACTAACATATTAAATAAAAATGGAATAAAGGCAGTAAACTTAGGAATAGGTATGAAAAATGCACATACCTTAGAAGAATATATAGCTATAGAAGATTTAATAAATTCTGCTGTGATGGTAGGAGAGATAATAAAAGAAGCATAGTAGAGATAAAAAAATAAGTACCTCGACATACAGTATTTGAGGTGCTTATTTTTTATGTGTATATAAAAGGATAAAATGGTAAATAGTATGTAAATTATATGTCTATAATAAAAATGTAAAATCTAAAAGTTATGCCAATTTCCAAGGAAATGAGGATAATAAGAATTATTACTTAAAAAATGAACAAAAAAGTAATATAATTACTTTATGACTAGATAAGTTTAGGAGGATAGAAATGGCAAAAAAAAGAAAAGTTAAGAAAGGTGTAATAGTAGCTATATCGATAGTTGCTTTCTTCATAATATATGGTTTTGCTTTTTGGGCGGGTACATATTTAGATAATAAAGATAATCCTAAAGTAGAAACTAAAGGAGATGAAGAAATAGATGAGAGACCACTTATGAAGCAATTAAGTAGCAAGAAAAATATTTATATGTCTAATGAAGTAGTTGAAAATATAAAGGTAGATGAAACTTACTGGGAAGAGGTAAAATATGAACTTACTAAGCTTTCACAGGTAAGAAAATCAGATAAGTTTACACCAATATATACTGGATATTCTGATGATGGTGTAAGATTTTCAACTGATTTAAATCTTTTTAGAATATATACTGTAAATCAAGAAGTATATTACAAGATACCAGTATCTGAAAAAGAACAATTTGAGAAAGTCTTAAATTGTAGTATATATACATCATTTGATTTTGTGAAAAAGTACAAAACTTGGAAAAGTGTAAATATATCTTATAATGATAAGAATAAAACAATACATAAATGGAAATATGATGATTTAGCATATAAGATGTCAGCTAAAAGAATTGTTGGTAAAATACAACCAGAAAAAAACAAAGAAAGAAGCAAGTATAACTTTACTATAGATATACAAGGAGATAATTATACCTTAAAAATAGAAACAATGGGTAAAGACTATGTAAAGATATCATCTGATAAAGGTAAAGTTTATTATGAAGTATCTATAGCATTGTATGAGTACTTAAGGGATACAATATTTAAATTGCCAACAGATTCTGATGATTCAGAATAAGTATAAAAAAAGGAGTTAATCTTAATATTAGATTACTCCTTTTTTTAATAAATATTATTTTTCTTCAACTAAAGCTTCAGCAACTTTGAATATAGTACCAGCTCCAGCTGTTATAACTAAATCATTAGCTTGAACATGTTTTCTTAAATATTCAGTTATATCCTCAAAAGTACTTATATAAGTTGCATCTACATGATTTTGATATAACTTTTCAACTAAATCTTTAGAATGGATATCCCCAGGATCTTTTTCTCTAGCAGCGTATATATCAGTTATGATAACTTTATCAGCAGAATAGAATGCTTCAGCAAATTCGTTTAATAAAGCTTTTGTTCTAGTATAAGTATGAGGTTGGAATATACACCATAAAGTTGATTTCTTTAATTTTTTAGCAGCAGATAAAGTTGCCTTTAACTCTGTTGGATGATGAGCATAATCGTCAACAACTAATGCACCATTGTAATTACCTTTAACTTCAAATCTTCTACCAACTCCATTATAAGACTTTATATTTTTTCTTATAACTTCTAAATCAATGTTAGAAACGTAAGAAGCAAGTATTGCAGCACTAGCATTATATATATTGTGTATTCCAGGAACAGAAAGTTCAAATTTACCTAAATCTTTTCCATTAAAGTTTAAGTTAAACACTCCGTACCCATTTTCATTAAATTCTATGTTTGAAATTATAGCATCGTTAGATGTATCGGTACCGTATTTAACTATAGTAGCTTTCACATCATATAATATATCTTCTGTATTTTCGTCATCTCCATTTATTATAAAATATCCATTTTTAGGAAGAAGTTTTCCAAACTTATTAAAAGAAGCTTTTATTTCATCTATACCAGAGAAATAATCAAGATGATCTTCTTCGATGTTTAAAACTATAGATATTTTTGGATTGAAATTAAGGAAACTATCAACATATTCACATGCTTCCGTTATAAAGTGATCTGAATTACCTATCTTAACATTACCACCTATAACACTTAAATTACCACCAACTAATATAGTAGGATCTAAATCAGCATATTCGAATATAGTAGATAACATAGATGTTGTTGAAGTTTTACCATGAGTTCCAGATACTGCTATTGAGTTTTTATACTCTCTCATTATTTGACCTAAAAAAGCAGCCCTATCCATAGTAAGCTTATTTTTTTCTTTAGTAGCTATCATTTCAGGATTGTCTTCATGAACAGCTGCAGTATAAACAACCATATCTACATCATCAGATATATGCTCTTTATTATGGCCGATAAATATTTTAGCACCTTGATCCCTTAGTTTATCTAAAAGATATGATTCATTCATATCTGAACCAGAAACTTGATAACCTTTGTTAATACAAATTTCTGCTAAAGCACTCATGCTAATACCGCCAATTCCTATAAAATGTATCTTCATAACAAAACCACCTTTCTTTATCAATTAAGTTCTACAATATGAACTATATTTGTGGTATAATATTAGAATGTTCAATATTATTTTATAATAAATATACATATACTTTATATATAGCATATATTTAAATTATATATAACATATATTTAAAAACTAAATAAACATAACTATTATTATATCATAATAAAAATAGTTATGCATTACTTAGTTTAGGAGGTAAAACTAATGAAATTTAAAAGAACGGAAAGGATAGGAGCTATAGTTAAAATACTATCCGATAATCCAAATAAAATATTTACATTAAGCCACTTTACGAATCAATTTAATGCAGCTAAGTCAACAATAAGTGAAGATTTACTAGTAGTAAAAAATGTATTTGAAAAATTAGAATTAGGTAAAGTTATAACAATATCTGGAGCAGCAGGTGGAGTAAAATACATACCTAAAACATCTAAAGCCGAAAACGAAGAATTCTTACTAGATTTATGTGAAAAAATAAGTGATCCGTCAAGAATCCTATCTGGAGGATTTCTATACCTAATCGATTTAATATATAATCCTACAATAGTATCTAAAATAGGAAAAATAATGGCTTCAAATATAGATTATGCAGAAGCTGATTATGTTGTTACAATGGAAACTAAGGGAATTCCAATGGCACTTATGACAGCAAAGGCTATGAATTTACCACTTGTTATAATAAGAAAAGATATAAAAGTATCAGAAGGTCCAACTCTTAGTATGACATATGTAAGTGGAAATACATCAAAAGTTGAAAGTATGAGTTTACCTAGAAAAGCTCTAAAGCCAGACAGTAAAGTTATAATAATTGATGATTTTATGAGAGGTGGAGGAACTATAAAAGGTATGATAGACCTTATGAATGAATTTGGAGCAGAAGTTGTTGGAACGGGGGTATTTATATCGACAACTAAGCCTGAAGAAAAAATGGTTAAAAATTATATATCACTAATAGAGTTAGATGTTCAAGGAGATAAAATATCAGTAAAACCAAACCTAAAAACATTTAAAGATGAATATAAGAATGAAGAACATGAAGTAGATTATGATTTAGAAGATGTATTAGATGATGAAGATGAGGAATAAAATAAAAAAAGATAAAAAAATAAAAAAAATTAAAAAAATAAAAAGGATATTTTAAAATAAGGTAGAATTACTATAAATAAGAGACTAGATAGGTAAATAAATATATTATAATAATTATATTTTGTCAAAATTAAAGGGGGATATTTAGAGATGAAGATAACTGACGTAAGAGTAAGAAAAATAACAGATGAAGGTAAAATGAAATGTATAGTTTCATTAACATTTGATAATTTATTTGTAGTACATGACATAAAAGTTATAGAAGGTCATAATGGATTATTTATAGCAATGCCAAGTAGAAAAGTAGGAGAAGGAAATTTCAGAGATATAGCTCATCCTATAAATGCTGAAATGAGACAAGTATTAGAAGACGCAGTATTAAAAGCTTATCATGAAGCAGTAGCTCAATTAGAAGTTGCAGCTGAATAATATTTGATTAAAGTAAATTTTTATTGAAATTAAATTATAAAAGAATATATATAAATTGTTAAGAGTCGAACTTTCGACTCTTTTTTGTTGCTTAAAGTAAGTAAAGTTTGTTTAAATATATACTTTTTTGTAAAAAAGTGATATATTAATTAGTAGAAATGAATGATATTGAATACAAATATGTAATTTTACATATTATACATATATAGGAAAATAATTAATGAATGGAGTGGAGAAATGAATTTTAAAGCTATAATTCTTGCCGCAGGCAAAGGAACAAGAATGAAGTCTAAATATCCAAAGGTTGTACATAAAGTATGTGGTAAAGAAATGGTAAACCACGTAATAAGTGTTTCAAAAAAATCAGGGGTTAATGATATAGTTGCAATCTTAGGTCACGAATCAGATGTAGTAAAAGAAAAATTACCAAAGGATACTATGATAGCAATGCAAACAGAGCAATTAGGAACAGGCCATGCTGTAATGATGGCTAAAGAATATATAAATGATAATGATACTATAGTTGTACTTTGCGGAGATACACCTTTAGTAAAAGAAGAAACATTAAAGAGATTATTCGATTATCATATAGAACATGGATATCATGCAACAGTTCTTACAACTGAGGTAGATAATCCAACTGGATATGGAAGAATAATAAGAGATGAAAATAAAGATCTACTTAAGATAGTAGAGCAAAAAGATGCTAATGAAGAAGAAAAGAAAGCAAAAGAAATAAATTCAGGAATATACTGCTTTAATGGTAAATCATTAAGAGAAAGCCTTGATTTATTAGATAATAATAATGCACAAGGTGAATATTATCTAACAGATACAATCAAAATAATGAGAGATAAAGGTCAAAAGGTAGGAGCTTTCAATGGTTCTACAATAGAAGAATTAATGGGTGTTAACTCAAGAGTTGAATTATCAAAAGCAGAAGAAATAATGAGAAGAAGAATAAATGAATCTCATATGGTAAATGGAGTAACAATCATAGATGTTAATTCAACTTATATAGAAGCAGATGTAGAAATAGGAAATGATACTATAGTATATCCAGGGACAATACTTATAGGAAATACTAAAATAGGAACAAGCTGTGTAATAGGAATGAATTGTAGTATAACAAATTCTCAAATAGGAAATGATACAGAAGTACAAAGTTCAACTATAATAGACAGTACTGTTGGAGAAAATACTACAGTAGGACCATATGCATATTTAAGACCAAATAGTAACATAGGAAATAATGTTAAAATAGGAGACTTCGTAGAAGTTAAAAATGCTACTATAGAAGATAATTCGAAAGCATCACATTTATCATATATAGGAGATGCACATGTTGGTAAAGATGTAAATATAGGATGCGGAGTAGTATTTGTAAACTACGATGGTAAAAATAAATTTAAATCAACAGTTAAAGATGGAGCATTTATAGGATCAAACTCTAACTTAGTTGCACCAGTTACTGTAGAAGAAAAGGGATACGTTGCTACAGGATCAACTATAACTAATGATGTTCCACAAGGATCATTAGCAGTAGCAAGAGAAAGACAAGTAATAAAAGAAGGCTGGGTAGCTAAGAAAGAAGAAAGAGATAACAATAAATAGCAACTAAATAGCTTATTATTTAAGGCAAAGTGCCTAAATTTTAATAAATAAATTGTTTTTAAAGTTTTGGGAGGATACAAATGAACACTAGCGGAAGTGAAATCAAAATACTTGCAGGTAATTCATCTAAAGAATTAGCTCAGAAAATAGCTGATTATATAGGTGTACCTTTAGCAGATTGTGAAGTAGGTACATTCAGTGATGGCGAAATAAGCGTAAACATGAATGAAACAGTAAGAGGATGCGATGTTTTCGTAGTTCAATCAACTAATAGTCCAGTAAATGAAAATTTAATGGAATTATTAATAATGATAGATGCATTAAGAAGAGCATCAGCAGGAAGAATAACAGCTGTTATTCCTTACTATGGATATGCAAGACAAGATAGAAAAGCTAAGGCAAGAGATCCAATCACAGCTAAATTAGTTGCAAACTTAATAACAGCAGCAGGAGCAGATAGAGTTTTAACTATGGACTTACATGCTGCACAAATACAAGGATACTTTGATATACCACTAGATCATTTACAAGGTGGTAAAATATTAGCTGATTACTTCAATGAAAAGCATATAGAAGATTTAGTAGTAGTTTCTCCTGACTTAGGAAGTGTTACAAGATCTAGAAAATTTGCTAATGGATTAGACGGAGATGTTCCGCTAGCTATAATAGACAAGAGAAGACCAAAGGCTAACGTATCTGAGATAATGAACATAATAGGTGATGTTTCAGGGAAGAATGTTATATTATTAGATGATATGATAGATACTGCAGGAACAATATGTAATGCAGCTAATGCACTTAAAGAATTTGGTGCTAAGGAAGTTTATGCTTGTTGTACACATGCTGTATTGTCAGGACCTGCTATAGAAAGAATAGATGCTTCTGCTATAAGTGAGTTAATAGTTTTAGATACTATACAACTTCCTGATGAAAAGAAGATAGATAAGATACAAGTTAAATCAGTTGCTCCATTATTTGGAGATGCTATAAAGAAAATATTCTCTAATGAGTCTGTTAGTGAGTTATTTTAATTAATGAATACACCTTATATAATATAAGGTGTATTTTCTATTAATTAGAATAACAACTTTTTTATGCTAGGAATATTTATTAAAAATATGGCTATAAAATAAAATAGGTCTGATAATATGAAATTTTACATTAAAAAGTTATAATAAAATAAATTATATGATAAGGAGAATAAATGTGAACATATTTGACTTATTAAAAAAATCAATTGAATTAGGTGCATCAGATATACATATAACAGTAAATAGTACTCCAATAGCTAGAGTAAAAGGATCTTTCGTAAACTTATCAGAAATAGTATTAACCAAAGAGAATACGCAATCTATGACAAGAGAATTATCAGGAGAAAAGAACTTTAAAAGAATAGAAGAAGATGGAGAATGTGATTTTTCTGTTTCAATAGAATCAGGAGAAAGGTTCAGGGTAAATGCATACAAACAAAAAGGAAATTTTGCAATAGCTATAAGAATAATAACATCATACATACCAGATTTTGATACATTAGGACTTCCGAAAATTCTAAAAATATTCACAGAGAAAAATAAAGGATTAGTACTTGTAACTGGACCGACAGGAAGTGGGAAAAGTACAACATTAGCCAGTTTAATAGATATAATAAATGAAAATCAACAAAGGCATATAATAACACTAGAAGATCCAATAGAATACGTACACCAACATAAACAAAGCTTAGTAAATCAAAGAGAAATAGGGAAAGATACTGAAAGTTTTAACTCGGCATTAAGAGCAGTACTTCGTCAAGATCCTGATGTAATACTTGTAGGAGAAATGCGTGATCATGAAACGATATCGATAGCCTTAACTGCTGCTGAAACTGGTCACTTAGTTTTCTCAACTCTACATACAGTAGGAGCGGCAAAAACTATAGATAGAATAATTGATATGTTTCCCTCAGAGCAGCAACAGCAAGTAAGAACTCAGTTATCTACTGTTTGTGAAGGAATTATATCTCAACAACTTGTAAAAACTATAAACGGAAGAGAAAGGGTTGCAGCATTAGAGGTAATGGTAGCAAATGCCGCTATAAGAAACCTTATAAGAGAGAATAAAACTTACCAAATACAAAACATAATACAAACATCAAGTAAATTAGGAATGCAGTCTATGGACCAAGAGTTAGTTAATTTATATAGAAGGGGTCTTATATCTAGAGATAGTGTATTAAGTAGATGCACAGACTATGAGTTTATAAGTAGATTAGTGGGAGAATAATATTAATTATGAACATATATTTTACAATAATATTATTTATAATGGGAGTAGTATTAGGTAGCTTCTTCAACGTATGCATCCACCGAATACCAAACAAAAAATCAATTATAAATCCACCATCACACTGCTACAACTGCAACACTAGACTAAAATCATTAGATCTAGTACCAATACTAAGTTGGTCATTATTAAGAGGTAAATGTAGATACTGTGGACAAAAGATAAGTCCAAGATATGCCTTAGTAGAGTTATTAACAGGAATACTGTTTGTATTAGTGTATAAAGTTTATGGATACAATACAATAACCTTATATTATTTATTATTAGTATCACTACTAGTAATAATAACATTCATAGACTTAGACCACTATATAATACCCGATGAACTAATTATATTTGGTTCAATAGGAGCATTAATCTTTAATATCCTATGCCATGGAATAAGTATAAAAGATAGCTTACTTGGAGGTCTTATCTGCGGTGGTGGAATGTTAATTTTAATTCACCTAATAGAATTATTAATAAAAAAAGAAGCAATGGGTGGAGGAGATATAAAGCTATTTGGTATGGTAGGATTATTTTTAGGAATAAAACTAGGGATGCTTACAATACTTCTAAGTGTGTACGTAGGAGCTATTTACGGAGTAGGTAGCATAATATACAGCAAAATGAAGCAAAAAGAATATAACTCAATAATACCTTATGGACCGTTTATATCTGTAGGGGCATTGATAAGTATCTTATATGGTACAAATATAATAAACTGGTATATTGGATTATTCTAATATACCAGTTTTTATGATATAATTAAAATTCGAGAAATTACAATCTATAGGGTGTGAGTTTTCATATTAAAGCCTAATTCCATTTTTCATGGAAGGAGGTGAAATATATGGATAAACTTAAGATACTTAAAGAAATAGCTATAATATGTATTATATTTACATATTGTATTTCTATAATAATAGATTCTTACATAAAGTTAAGAGAATTTATTTGTAAAAGTAAAAACCACCCTAAAGCCAAGAAGGGTGGACATAAAAATTAGAAAATAATTTATATGAAAATCACACTCTACCGCTAAATAGGTTGTGATTTCTTTTTATATTTATATTATATCATAAAATATATTAAAATAAACACATTTGAAATTGTAAAAACAGGATTTATAGATGATTACAAAAAATATATAAAGTTAATAATATTAGTAGCCTACTACTATTATTAAACTTATGATATATATAATATTAATTGCAATAATAATCTCATATATTTGTAACGATCAAATTTATAAAATTTGCAATGAACTGCCAAAAACAAAATCTAATACTATAATAATTTATATCCTAATGATTTTATCAATGGTCCTAACTTATCAAAAATACGGAATAACACAACAATCAGTAAAATACTTATCATTAATACCATTTATAATCATAATTTCAATAATAGACTATCATACAACATACATATATGATATAACAATACTTAGTGGTATAATAATTCAGTGTGGAGTATTTTTAATATCACCAGATGTTAAAATGTACATAACAGCATTATTAATAGGAATTATAATACCATATATATTAGCTAAAATAACTAAAGGATTAGGTGAAGGGGACATAGGCCTTTATGGCTTATGTTGTTTTGCGTTAGGTAAAAATTATTCAATATACTTAATATTTTTATCATTTATATTAGCATCAATATATTGTGTGTATATACTTTTAACAAAAGGTGATAAAATAAGAAAAATACCATTCGCACCATTTATATCACTAGCAACAATTTTAATAATACTAACCAATTTTGATATACTCAACATTTGGTTTAACATAATAAGTAATTAAGGAGGAATACTATGTACGTAGTAGTAGGTCTAGGTAACCCTGGAAAACAATATGAAAACACAAGACATAATGTAGGATTTAATGTTATAGATATTTTAGCAAAGGAATATGGTATATCTGTGACGAAAATAAAACATAAAGCATTAATAGGAGAAGGAAGAATAGGATCTGAAAAAGTTCTTTTAGTTAAGCCACAAACATATATGAATTTAAGTGGCGAAACATTAATAGATATATATAAGTACTATAAGGTTGATTTGGATAATATAATAGTAATATACGATGATATAGACTTAGATGTTGGGAAATTAAGGATAAGAAAAAAAGGAAGTGCAGGAACTCATAATGGTATGAGATCTATCATAAAATGTTTAGGGTCTGGTGATTTTCCAAGAGTAAGAGTTGGAGTTTCAAAGCCTATGAAAGGACAAGATTTAGCTGATTTCGTACTTTCTAGATTTAGAAAAGAAGAACAAGTTGACTTAGAGATAGGTCTTGAAAAAGCGTACAAAGCAGTAGAAGCTATGATTAAGGAAAATGTAGATATTGCTATGAATAAATACAATGGATAATGAGAGGGGAATTTAATATGAATGACATATTTGTATACCCTTTGCAAAATTCAAAAGAATATAAAGATATAATAAATTGCATAAATAATAATAAAGGCTCATTATTAATTAATGGCCTTTTAGCGGTACAAAAACCACATATAGCTTACTCTATGTATAGGGATTTAAATAGACAAACTATTTTTATAACAAATAGTGATTTGGAAGCTAAAAAGGTTTATGATGATTTAAGTTTTTATATGAAGGATAAGGTGGAATATCTTGGATATCAAGATATCTTATTTTATCATTTGGATGCAAAGGATAGAAGCGAAGAGGCTAAAGGATTAAAAGTACTATTAAAGTTAGCTAAAGGAGACAATATAATTTTAGTAACATCAATTGAAGCTGTTATGAGAAAATACATACCTAAAGAGAGGCTTTTAGAAAACATCTATACTTATAAAATAGGGGATGTAATAAACCTAGAAAAGCTAAGTGAAACATTAGTAAATTTAGGTTATGAAAGAGTTTCAAAAATAGAGGGATTCGGTCAATTTAGTATAAGAGGTGGAATAATAGATATATTCTCTTTAGAATATAATAATCCTATTCGTATGGAATTATTTGATGATGAAATAGATTCTATACGAACTTTTGATGTTTTCTCACAAAAATCTATAGAGAAAATAAAACAATTTTCTATAACACCATCAAGAGAATTTATATATCCTGAAAATGTAAAAGATGCTGTAGCTAAAATTAAAAAGGATACAGGAAAGCACACTAATGAGGATGTATCTTTAAATATAGATAATATAAATAGTAAAACGTATTTTCAAGGTATAGAAAACTATATTGACTATCTATATCCAGAGGAAAATAAAAGTATTTTTACTTACCTACAAGAAAACGCTATAGTATTCTTTAATGATATAAGTAGGACAAAAGAAAGATGCGAAAACTATTTAAATGAATTTAAGGAAAATTATAAATTAAATCTTGAAAGAGGTTTAGCTATAAAAAATCAAGGTAAATTATTATATACATATAATGATTTAGATTTCTTATCAGAAGGTAGAAAATTGGTACTAAATACACTTTTACCAAAACCAATAAATGATTTCAATGTGAAATCGATAGTAAATTTTGATTCTAGGGAAGTACCAACATTCAATGCAAAGGTAGATACTTTAGTAGAGGAATTAAACAGATTAAAATATAACGGATACAAAATAGTACTTGCTACTAATACATATGATAGAGCAAAAAAATTACATGCGGACTTATTAGATTTAGGTTTAGAATCAACTATATCTAAAGATAGAGATATTGAAATAAAATCTTCACAAATAGTTATTATACCTGCTCGTATAACTAGTGGTTTTGAGTATAAATCTATAAAGTTTGTAGCAATTACGGATAATGAGATGATAGGAGTTCATAAGAGAACTTCCACATCTAAAACTAAGAAGCATAAAAAAGGAAAGAAAATAGAATCATTCTTAGATTTAAATATAGGTGATTATGTAGTTCATGAAAATAGTGGGGTTGGTAGATATACAGGTATTGAACAAATAAGTGTAAACAACATAAAAAAAGACTATATGAAGTTAGTTTATCAAGGTGGAGATAATCTATATGTACCTATAGATCAGATGGATAAAGTACAAAAATATATAGGTGTAGAAGAAGATAGAGTTAAATTAAACAAACTGGGAACTAATGAATGGACAAAAGCTAAAGCTAAAGTTAAAAAAGAAATAGAAGATATGACTAAGGAACTTATAGAACTTTATGCTAAGCGTGAAAAAGTAAAAGGATATAAGTTCTCTAAAGATACTCCTTGGCAGGGTGAATTTGAATCATTATTCCCACATCAAGAAACAGATGATCAATTAAAGGCCATAGAAGAAACTAAAAAGGATATGGAATCAGACAAGGTAATGGATAGACTTATTTGTGGAGATGTTGGTTACGGTAAAACAGAAGTAGCTATAAGAGCAGTATTTAAAGCTTGTATGGATCAAAAACAAGTAGCTGTATTAGTTCCTACAACGATATTAGCTCAACAACACTATAATACATTTAAAGAAAGATTTGAAAACTACCCAATAAGGGTTGAAGTATTAAGTAGATTTAAAACACCAAAACAGCAAAAGCAAATTATAGAAGATGCTAAAAAAGGTTTAGTTGATGTTTTAATAGGAACTCATAGAATAATCTCTAAAGATATAAATATGCCTAACTTAGGTTTAGTTGTAATAGATGAAGAGCAAAGATTTGGGGTAAAGCATAAAGAATCATTAAAGAAAATTAAATCTACTGTAGATGTTCTTACATTATCTGCAACGCCTATACCAAGAACACTTCATATGTCGCTTAGTGGAATAAGGGACATGAGTGTTATAGAAGAGCCACCACAAGAAAGACATCCAGTAATTACTTATGTTACAGAAGCTAAGGAAAGTATAATTCAAGATGAAATAGAAAGAGAATTAGGTAGGGGTGGTCAAGTATTCTTCGTATATAATAGAGTTGAGCGTATTGAAGAAATGGCAAGCATGATTCAAAGATTAGTACCTGATGCAAAGGTTGCTGTCGCTCATGGTAGAATGACTTCAAAGGACCTTGAAAATATAATTTTAGGATTTTTAAATAAAGAGTTCAATGTATTAGTTTGTACTACAATTATAGAAACTGGTATGGATATATCAAATGCTAATACTATGATAGTTTATGATGCAGATAAAATGGGTCTAGCACAACTATATCAGTTAAGAGGTAGAGTTGGAAGAAGTACTAGACAAGGTTATGCTTATTTAATGTATGAAAAGGATAAAGTACTTAGTGAAATAGCAGAAAAAAGATTAAAAGCTATAAGAGAATTTACTGAGTTTGGATCAGGTTTTAAAATAGCAATGAGAGACCTTGAAATAAGAGGTGCTGGAAATATACTAGGTTCACAACAACATGGTCATATGGCAGTAATAGGATATGATTTATATGTAAAAATGTTAAATGATGCAATAAAGAAAGTCAAAGGTGAAGTTGTTTTAGAAGATATAGATGTAGAAATAGATTTAAGTGTAAATGCTTATATACCAGATAATTATATAACTGATGAGTTAATTAAGATAGAAATGTACAAAAAAATAGCATCTATAGAAAGTAAAGAGGATATGTATGAGGTTCAAGAAGAATTAGAGGATAGATTCTCAGATATACCTAAATCTGTTGAGACGCTGTTAAAAATAGCTTATATTAAAACACTATGTAAAACGCTGAAAATAGAAAAAGTAAGACAAATTAAAGATGAAATATTATTAAATCCTTTAACTAGATATAAGACAAAGGAAAAAATAGGTTATAATATAGTTAATGAGCTGGAAGAATTATTAGAAAATATGTGCAATTTAAAATTAAACTAATAATAAGAAAGGGTGTTTAAATTTGAAAAAAATAATAGCATTAGTTTTATCATCTGTACTGTGTATATCTGCAGTAGGTTGTAGCAGTAAAGTAAATGATAATGATGTGGTAGCAACAGTAAATGGGAATAATATTACAGCTAAACAATTTCAAGCAACATTAGCTTTATACAAAGAATCTTTAGAGGTAATGTATGGCAGTACTATATGGGATACAGAAGTTGAAGATGGAGTAAAGTATAAAGATAAATTTAAAGATATAATGCTTGATCAAATGATAGATATAGAAGCAGTATGTGAACAGGCTAAAAAAGATGGTTTAACTCCTTCAGAGAAAGAAATAGATAAGGCTTTTGAAGAACTAAAGAAAAGTATAGATGACGATAAAGAGTATAAAAAGAAATTAGAAGATTTAGGTATAGATGATACATATCTTAAATCACAACAAGAACAAGACTTAATAATACAAAAGTATAAAGAAAATTTTGATAAAAATTTAAAAATATCAGATGAAGAAATGAAAACATATTATGATGAACATAAAGATGATTATTACAAAGATGAAGTAAAAGCATCTCATATTCTTATATCTACTGTAGATGATAATGGAAAAGAATTATCAGAATCTAAGAAAAAAGAAGCTAAAAAGAAAGCTGAAGAAGTGCTTGAAAAGGCAAAAAGTGGTCAAGAATTCTCAGAGCTTGCTAAAGAATATTCTGATGATACAGTATCTGCATCTCAAGGTGGAGATTTAGGATACTTTACAAAGGGAAAAATGGTTAAAGCATTTGAAGATGCAGCATTTAACTTAAAGCCAGGAGATATATCTGATATAGTAGAATCAGAATATGGATATCATATAATAAAAGTTTATGATAAAGTAGATAAACAGCTTTCATTTGAAGAAGTTAAGGATGAGATAAAAACTATTTTAACAGAAAATAAATATATAGAAAGTATAGAAGAAATATCAAAAAAAGCTAAAGTAGAAAAAAATGAATCTATAATAAAGAAAGTTAAATTCTAATTTTTTAAAGCTATGTATAGTAATACATAGCTTTTTTTGCATATTTTTCTTGTCATTGGTAAAAATAAGGTTAAAGTTACTAACTGGAGGGATAATTAGAATGAGAGCAACTGGAATAGTTAGAAGAATAGATGACCTTGGAAGAGTTGTTATTCCTAAAGAAATAAGAAAAACTTTACGTATAAGAGAAGGAGATCCTTTAGAAATATTTACAGCTAAAGATGGCGAGGTAATCTTAAAAAAATATTCACCTATAGGTGAATTAAATGAATTTTCTCAAGAGTATACAGAAACTTTAGGTGAAACATTAGGATGTGGAGTAATAGTTACAGATTTAGATTCAATAATAGCAGTATCTAAGCTTCCTAAAAAAGACTATAAAGAAAAAAGCATAAGTGATGATTTAGAACAACTAATAGAAAATAGAGAATCAAAATCATTCAAAGATAGTAAATTAGTCCCGCTATATAAGGACGATTCTATGGAATATACGCATCAAATAATTATGCCTATAGTAAGTTCATCAGGAGATTGCATAGGATCTATAGTTTTAGTTTCAAAAGAATCTGAGATGTTATCTGAAGCTGAGGAAAAAATACTTAAAATAGCAGCTAATTTCTTAGGAAAGCAAGTTCAATAAAATATAAAAAAGACCCTTATAGGGTTCTTTTTTTATTTATAATAAAACTCAATTAATTAAAGTTTATTTATAACTTTTGAGTCACTAAAATATATTTAGAAGAATAAAAAAATTACTTTAAAAATAGGAAATAAAATATAATTTGAACAATCTTATAAAAGTAAAAAATATATATATTATTTTAGGATTTTTGGTAATATGTTGAATATAATATTGAATATATGATATATTAAAGTTTGTTATATAAATGATTTGGGGGTAATGCTATGAGAAGTGTTAGAACAAAAGACTCATTTTTAAAAGGAGCTTTTATACTTGGAATGGCAGGTATTTTAGTTAAGGTAATGGGGGCATTTTTTAGGATACCGCTAGGAAATCTTATAGGCTCTAAGGGGATGGCATATTATCAAGCTGCATATCCAGTTTATACTCTATTTTTAACTTTAGCTACAGCTGGATTTCCAACTGCACTTGCTAAGTTAGTATCAGAAAAGAATGCAATAGGTGACTATAAAGGAGCGCATAAAATATTCAAAGTATCATATACAGTATTATTTATGACTGGAATATTAGCATTTTTAGTATTCTTCTTTGGAGCAGATTACATAGTAAATAATATAATGAAAAATCCAGGTGCAAAAAGTGCAATGCTAGCAATAGCACCAGCTCTTATATTTGTTCCTCTTATGTCTTCATATAGAGGATATTTCCAAGGGCAAAGAGATATGAATAAGATTGCTATATCTCAAATAGTTGAACAATTCTTCAGGGTTATTTTAGGTATTGGATTAGCATATTTTTTAATGGAAAAGGTAGGACCTGAGTTAGGGGCAGCAGGAGCTATTATGGGAGCTACTATAGGTGCTGTGGCTTCTATACTATATCTAATAGTTACATATTTTAAAGGAAGTAAACAACGTAAAATAGATATAAGAAATAGTAAACACTTTAAAGATGAAAGTGTAATGACTGTGCTTAAAAAGCTTTTAGTTGTGGCAATACCTATAACAATAGGTGCATCTGTAATGCCATTAGTCAATATGATAGATAATGTAATAGTTATAGATAGACTTATGGTTGGAGGATATACACATACACAAGCTTTAGAAATGTTTGGTCAATTAACAGGTATGGCAATGTCTATCGTAAATTTACCATCTGTTATAACAGTTGCAATGAGTATGAGTTTAGTTCCAGCTATATCAGAAGCTTTTGCTTTAGGAAATAAAGTTAAGGCTAGAAAAGATACACAAAGTGCAATAAAAGTAACATTACTTATAGTTTTACCATGTGCATTTGGTATGGCTTCACTTGCAACGCCTATAATGCAATTATTATATCCAAAAGAACCAACAACTGTAGGAACTATACTTTTATTCCTTACGCCTTGTGTAGTATTCTTAGGACTAATACAGTCTATGAATGGTATACTTCAAGGTATGGGGAAACCTATGATACCAGTTATTGCCTTGGTTATAGGTATGATTTTTAAAATTGTTATAAGTTACACATTAACTGCAATTCCATCAATAAATGTATTAGGTTCTGCAATAGGTACAGTATCTGCATATCTTATAGCAGTTTTAATAGAATTAGCTTGTATAAAAAAAGCTATGGGGATAAAGTTCCCTGCTAAAGAATTTGTTATAAAGCCATTAATAACAGTTATAACTATGTTTGTAGCAGTTAAGTTTAGTTATGCATTTATAGCAGGTATAATTGGTGGAAAGTTAGCAACCTTAGTATCTATAGTAATAGGTGGGATAGTATATGGATTAGTTTTAATAGGAATAGGTGGCATAAAAAAAGAGGAAATACTTACTATGCCTAAAGGAAATAAAATATATTCATTACTTAGAAAACTAAAACTTATGAAATAATAAATAGAATATATATACAAATAAAGGAAATACTTATAAATAGCTAATTTCCTTTATTTATTTTATAAAAATCAATTAATAATAAGAAATACAAAAGAGGAGTGACAAAATGCATAAAATAAGTATCGTAGGACTTGGACCAGGAGAATATTCTCTTATAAGTCAAGGTGCCTTAGATGCTCTACACTCAAGTTGTAGAATATATCTAAGAACAGAAAAACACCCAATTGTAAATAAGCTTAAAGAAACTATAAAATACACTTCTCTAGATTATTTTTATGATAGTGAAGAAAATTTCGAAGATGTTTACTATAAAATTTCTAAACATATTGTAGAATTAGCTAAAGAAGGAGATTTGGTTTATGCGGTTCCAGGTCATCCTAGGGTAGCAGAGAAAACAGTAGGAATAATAGAATCTATGGCTAAAGAAAATAATATAGAAGTTGAGACAATAGCTTCTATGAGCTTTGTAGATGCTATGTTTAATTATTTGGCAGTAGATCCGGCGGATGGATTTAAATTAATAGATGCATTTGAAATAGAAAATTCATATATAGATACAAATACTAGTATGATTATAACTCAAATATATGATCAGTTTATAGCATCGAATATAAAATTAAAGCTTATGGAATATTATGATTATGATCAAGAAGTATGTATAGTAAATGGCGCAGGTGTTAAGAATTTAGAAAGTAAGAAATATGTACCTCTGTATGAATTAGATAGAAGTGAAAATTTATTTAATTACTTAACTAGTTTATATATACCAAAAAGTTCTAAAAAGATGTATAATACAGTAAATGATTTAGAAACTATAATGAATACTTTAAGAGGTGAAAACGGATGTGATTGGGATAAAAAACAGACACATGAATCTCTAAAGAAATACGTTATAGAAGAAGCATATGAGCTTTGTCAAGCTATTGATAATGACGATATCGATGAAATGATAGAAGAGCTAGGAGATATCCTTCTACAGGTTATATTCCACTGTCAAATAGGAAAAGAAGAAGGATATTTTGATTTAAAGGAAGTAGTAAATGGAATTTGTACAAAACTTATTAATAGACATCCACATGTTTTCAACAATGTTAATATAGATATGGCTCAATTTGAGAAAACTTGGGAAGAATTAAAAAGAGATGAAAAGGGTGAAACTAGTATAACTTCTGGTTTAAAAAGAATTCCAAGTCATTTACCTGCACTTATAAAAGCTGAAAAAATTCAACATAAGGCAGCACTTATAGGATTTGATTGGGATGATATAAAGGATGTATTTGAAAAAATTGATGAAGAATACAAAGAACTACTTGACGAATGTAAACAAGGAAATATAAAATACATAAAGGAAGAACTAGGAGATTTATTGTTTTCAATAGTAAATTTAGCTAGATTCTTGCATATAGATTCAGAAGAGGCATTAAACCTTACAAATCAAAAATTCATAAATAGATTTGAATTTATGGAAGAAAATGCGTCTAGGCTACATAAAAAATTAGAAGATTTGACGCTTGATCAAATGGAAGAACTTTGGCAAAGTGCTAAGGAAAACAAATTGTAAAAATTAAAAGAAAATTTGTCAAAAATCTAGAATTTATAGTTATAAAATTATAGTTCTATATTATAAACATTTTAGGAGGTATAACCGTCGTGAATAAAGCAGAATTAGTATCAAAGATGGCAGAAAAAAGTGAATTAACTAAGAAGGAAGCAGAGGCTGCGTTAAATGCATTCATGAAATCTGTTGAAGAAGCATTAGTATCAGGAGATAAAGTTCAATTAGTTGGATTTGGAACATTCGAAACTAGAGAAAGAGCTGCTAGACAAGGAAGAAATCCTAGAAATCCTGAAGAAGTTATAGAAATACCAGCTTCTAAAGCTCCAGTTTTCAAAGCTGGAAAAGGATTAAAAGATATAATAAACGGATAATTAAAATGATTAAGTGTGGGAGTATATGCCACACTTTTTCTGTATATAAAGGAGGCGTATTTATGAGATTAGATAAATTTTTAAAAGTATCAAGGATAATAAAGAGAAGAACTGTTGCAAAAGAAGCTTGCGATAAGGGGATAGTTACTATAAATGGAAAAGTAGCAAAATCTTCATCAGAGGTTAATATTGGAGATTTATTAGAAATTCAATTTGGTGAAAAGAAAATGAAATTTAAGATAAATGAGATAAGAGAACATGTCTTAAAAAATGATGCAAAAGAAATGTACGAGATAATAGAATAAAATTAGCAATCCTTCAGTATATTTATATTAGTATAAATTAAAATATTTTTGCTGGGGGGATAACATGGAACATAGTATAACATTAAAAGATAGATCTAATTTGCATATATCAGGCATAGAACATATTTATTCTTTTAATGATAAAAAAGTAGAACTTAGAACATCTGCAGGGGAAATGGTAATAGAAGGCGAAAACTTAGACATGGGTAAATTAAGCTTAGATGAGAGTGTTATAAGTGTAGAAGGGACTATAAATTCTATAGTTTATTCTAAGGAAAGAAAGCCACAAGAAAGTTTTATAAAGAGGTTGTTTAAGTAAATGATTCCATTTACAGAAGATTTAAGCTCATTTTATGCCACTATATATGGTGGCTTAGCTATAGGTTTATTGTTTGATATAAATAGAAGTTTGAAATCTAATTTTAAAATATTAAAATACTTTTCAATAGTTTTTAATATAATATTTTGGATACTGGCTACTATAATTATATTTATAACAGTAAATGCTATAGAATCTTTTGATTTAAGATACTATCACTTTGTGGCTTTATTAATTGGTTTTTTATTATATTATAATACAATAAGTAAATTTGTTTTAAAAATGCTTAATAAGATAATTGGTTTTATAGTATCTTTGATAAAGAAAACTATAATTTACATATCTATAATCTCTGAAAGTTTATATTACATGATTATTTACATGATGCACTTTATATTAGACGCTATATTTTTTATACCAAATTTATTTTTAGCTACTAAGAAGGTTATAAAAAGAAAGCATAGAATTAAATTAAAGGTTAATAAAAAAGCATAGGTAAGGTGTGGTTTATATGAACATAAGAAGAAAATTTTTGGCTCAATTTATATTAATAACAATTTTTATTTTTTTTATAGTATATACATTAATAGCCAACTTTATATTTCAAGTAAAGAAATTAAATGAGTACAAAGCTGAAATATCATCACTAAATGATCAAATAAGTAGTACTAAACAAGAGATTGAGGATTTAAAAAAAATTGAAAATGGCAGTACAAGTGAAAATTTAGAAACTATAGCAAGAAATCGTCTTAATATGGTTAAACCTAATGAAATAGTATACATTGATATAGGAAAAGAAGGTAATTAAGTTACCTTCTTTTTTGTTTATACATAAATATGTTAGAAGTATAAAATAGCTTAGAATACACTTTTAGTAAAGTTAGTTTTTTAATGATAAATGTTAAATACTCATTATTAAATAGTATTTAACTGATATAATAAATTTAGAATTATAAAATTTATTAGTTTAGATATATTAAGCTTTTAATAAAAAATATAAGTAAGGAGAAGAATTTATGAAAATTGGTACTATAGACATAGGGACAAATTCGATGAGGCTTTTAATAGCAAATTATAGAGATGGAAAATTAATAAATAGAAAAAAGTATGTGAATACCACTAGAATAGGACAAGGTGTTGATAAACAAGGCTATATAACTGATGATGCAATAGAAAGAAATATAAAAGCCTTAGTAGAATTTTCTAATATATGTAAAGGTGAAAACTGTGAAAAAATATACTGTATGGGTACTTCAGCACTTAGAGATAGTAAAAATAAAGATGTATTCGTGAAATTAGCTAAAGATAAAGCAGGTATAGATGTAGATATAATAAGTGGTGAAAAGGAATCAAATCTAGGATTTAGGGGTGTATTAGAAGGAATAGAAAATGCAAAAGACATATTAGTAATAGATATAGGAGGGGGATCTACTGAGTTTATTATAGGAAATAAGGACGGAATAAGATTTTCTAAAAGTGAAAATGTAGGAGCACTTAGAATGACTGAAAAATTTTTACATCAAGATCCTATAAATGATAATGAATTTGAACGTATGAGTAATTTTATATATGAAGAGATAAAAAATACATTAGAATATATAAGAAATGATAAAGTAAAAAAGTTTGTAGGTATTGGAGGAACAATAACTTCTCTTTCTTCAATGAACCAAGAATTAGAGGTATACTCCATGGAAAAAATACATAATAGTAAGATTAGCTTAAGTGAAATAGAATTAATTCTACAAAATTTAAAAAAGATGACACTAAATGATAAAAAATCCTTAAAAGGCCTACAGCCTAAAAGAGCAGATATTATCACTGCTGGTGTAGAAATACTACATACAATAATGAAAAATCTAGAAATAAAAGAAATAACAGTAAGTGAATACGATAATTTGGAAGGCCTAATGTGTCAAAATATAAAAAATATGTCTTAATATTTTAAAATTATTAAAACTGATTATGACAAAATAAATCCTACCTACTTTGCTACAATCTCTTTATAAGAAGCAAAAGAGGGGGGATTTTTTATGGACAAGAGTTCAATGAGTATATCAAGTAATAATATTAATTCGGAAAAAATCAATATAAATTTATTAAATTATATTGATTCTAATGTAATAATATTCAGTTTGATAGGTTTTTTATTAAGTAGATCTATTTTAATCGGTTCTATAGCGCCTTTAGGTATAGCATTTTTTCTAGGTATAAGTAAGGTAGAAAGATATAGAATACCGATATTCATATCTACGCTAATGGGGGTAATATTATCTGGGAATGCTACTCCTTATATATTAAAATATATTATTTGCTTAACTATATTTATTATTATAAGTAATAAAATAAAAGATATTAATTCATATTTAAAATTATCATTTATTGGAGCATTTATAATTTTTCCTATATCATTAGGACAAGTTATACTGTCTAGTAAATATTTATATGATATATTATTATGCTCAATGGAAGCAATTATTACATTTATTTCTATTTATATATTTTCATTTGGAATAAATCTCATAACGAATATAAATAATAGAATATCTGTAAGGATTGAAGAATCTATAGCTCTAAGTTTTATAGTTATATTTAGTATAATAGGTATTGGTAATATAGAGATATTAGGCGTATCTATACAAACAGTTTTAGCGACGGTATTAATACTAGTTATATGTATAATTGGTGGTGCAACGATGGGATCTAGCACTGGAGCTGTTGTAGGTATAGCCTTCTTAATTAATAATATATCTTCGGCGATTTATATGGGAATATATTCTGTGGCTGGATTAGTTGGCGGGACATTAAATAAGTTAGGAAAATATTTTACGATATTAGGATATGTACTAAGTTGGACAATGGTATATGCTTACACATCAGGAATTGAATCTAATATATATCAAATTAGAGATATGTTAATAGCTAGTTTGATAGTAATTTTATTACCTAATAAAATATTTAATAAATTAGAAAAAGTATTAAAATTAAATATAGAATCAAATGACGTAGTTTATGATTATATAAGAAGAAGCAAAGATATGACTAATAGTAAACTGATTAATATGTACAAAGCTTATGATGAGTTAGCAGATACATTTGATAAAATTAGAGAAAGAGATAAGGTTATAGATACAAGGGATATAGCAAACATCATTGATATGATACACAATGATGAATGTAGAAACTGTAGCATGAGAAGACGATGTTGGGATTTAAACTTTTCTCATACATATATGCTAATGAGTCAGGTTTTAGAAGAGCTTGAAGACAATGGACAAGTTACTATTGAAAGTATTAGTGAGACGTTTAGAAAAGAATGCTTAAAGCCTGAAGAGATTGTAAAGATAGCAAATTATTATTATAAATTATTTTTAGTAGATTATAATTGGAGTTTAAGGTTTTCGGAAAGTAGAAAATTGATAGCCAATCAAATAAAAAGTATATCAAGATCAATAGAATCATTATCGAAGGATTTAGAAGAGAATATCGTTTTAGATTTAGAAAAAGAAAAAAATATTTATGATCAATTACAAAGATATGGAATACCAGTTAATAGAGTTAGTTATATTAGTAAAGGTTTAGATGATTTTGAAATAACTATAGATAAGAATACGTGTAGTGATGGATGTATGTGTGAAAATAAATTAATTAGGGTACTTTCAGATATAGTAGAAGAAAATGTTTCAGCGCAAAAGATAGGGTGTCATTCGTTAGGTGGAAAATGTAAAATAAGCTTTACTAAATCTCAAAAATATAAAGCTATAACAGAAGTTGCAGGTATGTCTAGAGATGGACATATATTATGTGGTGATAATTATACATATATGGATATAAGCGATGGTAAATATATGGTTGCTATAAGTGATGGGATGGGCAAAGGTAAAAAGGCTTATGAAGAATCTTATATAACTATAGATATCTTAGAAAAAATGATTGATGCAAAAATAGATGATGAAATAGTTATAAATACCATAAATAATATGTTGTTACTGAAATCTTCTGATGAAGAGATGTTTTCAACTTTAGATTTAGGAATAATAGATCTAAAGAAAGGAACTTTAGAAACTATTAAAATGGGAGCATGTTCTACTTATGTAAAGCGAAATGATAAAGATATAGACCTAATATCATCATCATCACTTCCAGTTGGAATACTTTCAGATATAAAATTAGATAGAAAGAAAACTAAGGTTAACTATGGTGATTATATAATAATGGTATCAGATGGGATACTTGATGCAGGTAAAAATAATAACTTAGGAGATAACTGGCTTATATATTTCTTACAAAATATTAAGACAACTAACCCTAAAGAAATTGCAAATCTAATACTAGATAGGGCACTTGAGATACAAGATGGAGTAGTTGAGGATGATATGACAGTATTAGTTACAAAGGTATGTAGTAATTAAATTAATGTTATCAACAATATGTGAATAAATTGTGAATAATATGTGGATAAATAATTATTTATAGGTTAATTAAGCTAAGGGCTTGCAATTACAAAGTTCGACAAAAATACACAAAATATGAAATTTTATATAAAAATATAATTCTAGAAAAAATATAGACTTATCAACAAAAAATATTTAAAAATAGATTAAATATGTTGATAAGTCTATAATTAATGTTGATAATATATAAATAAAATAAATATGATATAAAAATTATAAAAATAAATATATTGAAAAATCTAGATTTTTGTAAATAATATGTCTGTTAATATGTTGATAAGTATGTGGATAAATTAATAAGTATTATTAATTTTATAAAGATAGAAATTGAATATTATTGCCTAAAAAAGCCATCCTAATAAGTAAGTATATTCTATTGAAAGGATGGCTTCTTATGAATAAAAAATTGGTTAAATTAATTATACCATTGTGTATATTTATTTTATTTGCAGTAATATTATTACAAAAAGCTAATAATAGGTATAATAAGACAGAAGTTATTGAAGCTATGGTTAATAATGAAGAAGAGAATGATAAAATTGATAATAAATCTAAAATTGACTATAGCCAAACTAGTTGGAATCTTCAAAATTTATATAAAAGTGAAGATGAATGGAATAATGAATTGAAGAAATTTACTTCTGATACTAGAGAACTAAAAAATTATGTGGGTAAAGTAACTAAATCTAAAACTCATTTATCTTTTGCATTAGATATAAAAGAGAAATTAGACATAAGATTAGATAAACTTTATGGGTATGTAAAGTTAAATCAAGATATTAATAAAAATTCGTATAAGTACATTGATATGAAAGAAAAAATAAATAGAGTATATAAAGAATACTCTAATATATGTTCGAATTTAGAGTTAGAAATACTTAAACTATCAGATAAAGAATATAATAAATTTATGGATGATAAAAAACTAAATAAAAATTATGGTATGTACTTAAAAGAGATTAGAAGATCTAAAGATTATTATTTAGATGAAAATTCAGAACGATTACTTTCTAATACATCATCTATATCCTCTTTGCCAGGACAAGTTTATGAATTATTTAAAAATATGGACAAAAAAACAAATTTTAATTCAGCCGAGTATAAAACAGCTTTAGAAAGTTCAGATAGAAATGAGAGAAAAAGTGCATATCAAAATGAGTTTATTGCTTATAATGATAATATAAACACACTCTCAGGATTACTTATAGGTCAAGTTAAAAAGAATGTATTTTATTCTTCTGAAAGAGGATATAAATCATCTTTAGATATGTATTTAAAAAGTGATGATATAGATGAGAAAGTTTATAATAAATTAATTGATACTGTAAATGACAATCTAGGAAGTCTTCATAAATATGTAAGTTTAAGAAAAAAAGTATTAAACTTAGATAAAGTATATTATTATGATATGTTTACACCAATGGTAGAAGTTGTTGATGATAATCTAACTTATGATAAAGCTCAAGGAATAATATATGCAGCGTTATCTCCTTTAGGCAAAGAATATGGAGATGTAATTTATAAAGCATTTAATGAAAAGTGGATAGATGCTTTTGCTAATGATAATAAAGTGAGTGGAGCATACTGTTTATCTATATATGGAAACCATCCTTATGTATTGCTTAACTACAATAATTCATTAGGGTCAGTATCAACATTAGCTCATGAATTAGGACATGCAGTATATGAATATATGAGTTCTAAAAATCAAAATTATTTTAACTCAAATCCATCTATATTTACTCACGAAGTAGCATCAACTACTAATGAAGCTTTACTATATGAGATGCTTATAAAAAATGCAGAAAATGATCAACAAAAATCATATTATATAACTCAATATTTAGATTTAATAAAAGATACTTTATATGTTCAAACTATGTATGCAGAATTTGAGAAAACAATACATGAATTAGTTGAAAATAATAAGAGTATAAATGCATTAGTTTTAGATGATATATGGGGACAATTACTAACAAAATATTATGGTAAAGATTATGAACTAGATCAATTAGCTAAAGTTGGTTGGTCAAGAATACCGCATTTTTATAATAGCTTTTATGTTTATAAATATGCTACAGGTTGTAGTGCAGGAGTAAGTTTTGCTGAAGATATATTAAAGAATGGATCTGATAATTATATAAACTTCCTTAAAAAAGGAGGATCTGATTATCCAATTCAGGTTTTAAAAGATGCAGGAGTTAATTTAACAAGTACAAAGCCTATAGAAGATACTATAAATAAGTTTGATTCTTTAGTTAAAGAACTGGATCAGCTAGTGGGAAAATAATTTAAATGACAATATAAAGTCTTGATGCTAAAATATAAATAAAGTTCTAGCATCAGGACTTTATTTATTAATAAGAGAATGAAGATACATATAATGTATTTTAATTAAAATAATACAGAATTAAGAGGGGACTAACAATGCAAAAAAAAGTAAGAAAAGCAGTTATACCTGCAGCAGGATTAGGAACTAGATTTTTGCCTGCAACTAAGGCACAACCTAAGGAAATGTTACCGATAGTTGATAAACCAACATTACAATATATAATAGAAGAAGCTGTTGCTTCAGGCATAGAAGAAATACTTATAATAACAGGAAGAAATAAAAAATCTATAGAAGATCACTTTGATAAATCTGTAGAATTAGAGTTAGAATTAGAGAATAAAGGGAAAAAGGAATTATTAGAAATAGTTCAAAATATATCTAATATGATAAATATACATTATATAAGACAAAAAGAACCTAGAGGCTTAGGAGACGCTATATACTGTGCTAGACATTTTATAGGGGATGAGCCATTTGCTGTGATGTTAGGTGACGATATAGTTGATAATGAAGTACCTTGTTTAAAACAGCTTATGAATGCATATGAAGAATATAGAACTACAATATTAGGTGTTCAAACAGTTGATGCTAAGGACACAAATAAATATGGTATAATAGGTGCAAAATATATAGAAGATAAAGTATATAAAGTAAAAGATTTAGTTGAAAAGCCAGAACAAGGTAAGGCTCCATCAAATATAGCTATTTTAGGTAGGTATATAATAACTCCTGAAATATTTGATGTGCTAGAAACGTTGCCTCCAGGTAAAAATGGAGAGGTTCAACTTACAGATGCATTAAGAATGTTATCAAAAAAAGAAGCAATGTATGCTTATGATTTTGATGGAGTAAGATATGATGTTGGAGACAAGCTTGGGTTCTTAAAGGCTACAGTAGACTTTGCATTAAAAAGACCAGATTTAAAAGATGATTTTATACAATATTTAAAAGAAGTGTGTGTAAGATTTGATAAGAAAATAACTGAAATTGAATAATAACGGAGTGATAATATGAGTAGTAAGATGCAAAAACAAAAGAAAAGAAATAAAATGATAGCACTATTTATAGTAATAACTTTAGTAGTTTCTAGTATGACGGCTTTATTAAGTGTAATAGCATCTATGTTATAAAGAATTAGGACTATATCCATATGGATATAGTCCTTTTGTATGTTAAAAAATATATTTAATTTATGATAAAACACAATTGTATTTAAGTATTAGTTTAGTTGAAATAAAATTTTTATAACATGTATATAGCAGAACTATAAGTAATGTATCTGATAATTTTAAATATAGTATACTAATTAATAAAAAAATATATAAACGTTTACTAATTAAGATATATGGTATATAATTTTCATTGATAACACTAACGGAGGAGATGGATATTATGGATAGAAATTTAGCACTAGAACTTGTTAGGGTAACTGAAGCTGCAGCTTTAGCGTCGTCAAAATTTATGGGGAAAGGCGATAAAAATGGAGCTGATGGAGCAGCAGTAGAAGCAATGAGAAGGGCTTTTGAGTCAGTAAATATAAGTGGAGAAGTAGTTATAGGAGAAGGTGAACTTGATGAAGCTCCAATGTTATATATTGGCGAGAAAGTAGGTAAGAGCGCTAGTGATAGTATTGAGGTTGATATAGCTGTTGATCCATTAGATGGGACAACTTTAATAGCGAAAGGTCTACCGAATGTTATATCTGTAATAGCAATAGGGTCTAAGGGGAGTTTATTAAATGCTCCAGATACATATATGAAAAAAATAGTAGTAGGACCAGGAGCTAAGGGTGCTATTGACTTAAATAAAACAGCTGAAGAAAATATAATTGCTGTGTCTAAAGCATTAGGAAAAAAGACAAATCAAATGACAATAGCAGTTCAAGATAGAGAAAGACATAATTATATAATTGATGCAGCTAGGAAATTAGGAACAAGGATTCAAATGTTTGGAGATGGAGATGTAGCTACTGCAATAGCAACTTGTTTTGATGAAACAGGAATAGACATGATGATGGGTATTGGTGGAGGCCCAGAAGGTGTAATAACAGCAGCTGCTATAAAATGTATGGGTGGAGATATGCAAGCTCAAATATATCCATTAAGTGAACAAGAAGTAAATAGATGTTATGAATTAGGGTTTACAGATGAGGAATTAGAAAAAGTATTAACTATTGATGACTTAGCAAAAGGAGATAATTTATTCTTTGCTGCAACTGGTATAACAGAAGGTGATTTATTAAGTGGAGTAAAGCATATTGGAGGTAACAGAGCGAAAACTCAATCAGTAGTAATGAGAGCAAAAACAGGAACTATAAGATTTGTTGATGCTATTCATAGTTTAGATAAAAATGATATATTAGTTGATTTAATGAAAAAATATAGTATAGAATAAATTTAAAACAAGGAGCTATTTCTGATTGGGGATTAGCTCCTATATTGATTATAAAAAGTAAAAAGTTATTATGAGATTTATATAAATAATATTGTAGAAATAAAAAATAGTATATATATTTTTTTACGCTTAAGGATATTATAATACTTAAAAAAATGTGGATAAATTCTGAATGTAAGTAATATCAACAAATTGGTTTTGAGCGTAAAAAGATTTTGAAATACTTCGCCCACGCAGTGGCTCAAGCAACGGACGAAGTCGTTGGCGACATGAAGTGTTTCGCCGACACGTTGCTCAAGCGAAGTGAATTTTTTATATATTTCGAAAATTAGTATATGATAGTTTAAAATTTTTTTAAATAGTATAAAATATATAATAGATAATTAGGTTATATATTTAGTTTATTTATTGACCACACATATTAATGATGATATTATTAAAATTAATTATTAATTAAACTTTTCTTTTTCACACCTTTGATTTCCAAAAAAGATAAAGATACATATTTATATGATAGATGAGGAGGATTTTTTTGAATTTAGATCAAATAGCATTAGATGAATTAGGTAGTAAAACATTAACTCAACTTAGAGATATAGCTAAAGAAATAGGTATAAAATCTGTGAGTAAATATAAAAAGAATGAATTAATTGAACTTATAAATGAAAATATAAAAAAAGAAGAGTCTATTGAAATAAAAACAAATACAGTACAAGAAAAGAAAATAGAGAAAAATGAGAACGTAGAAAATAAAAGTTATGTAAGGCCTTATGAAAAGAGAAATACGGATAGAAATACAGAAAATAGATATCAAAGAAATGAAAATAAATCATCAAATACAGAGTATGTAAATGTAAGAGATAATAAAGGATACTATACACCTAAGGTTGTTGAAGAATCTAAAATAGTAGATGAATTCAATACGTCAAAAGATGATGAAGTAATGGGCGTTTTAGAAATATTACCAGATGGATTTGGATTTTTAAGGGGATCGAATTATTTATCAACAGAAGGGGATGTATATGTGTCACCATCTCAAATAAGAAGATTTAATATGAAGACTGGGGATAAGGTAAAGGGGATAACTAGACATCCTAAAACAGGAGAGAAGTTTAGAGCTCTTTTATATGTTCAAAAAATAAATGATGAGAACCCAGAAACTGCAATACAAAGAAAAGCATTTGAGTTATTAACTCCTATATATCCAGAAGAAAGATTAACATTAGAAAGAAGCCAAAGTGACATAGCTACAAGACTTATAGACTTAATATCACCTATAGGGAAAGGTCAAAGAGGATTAATAGTAGCTCCTCCTAAGGCTGGTAAGACTAGCTTACTAAAAAATGTTGCAAATAGTATAGCTAAAAATCATCCCAATGTTGAATTAATAGTTCTTCTTATTGATGAAAGACCTGAAGAGGTTACAGATATGAGAGAATCTATAAATGGAGATGTTATATACTCTACTTTTGATCAAGTATCAAGTCACCATGTTAAGGTTGCTGAAATGGTTTTAAATAGAGCTCAAAGATTAGTTGAGCATGGTAAAGATGTTGTAATACTTTTAGATAGTATTACAAGACTTGCAAGAGCTTATAACCTTACGATATCTCCAACAGGTAGAACTTTATCGGGAGGTTTAGATCCGGGGGCTTTACATGGACCTAAAAAGTTCTTTGGTGCAGCAAGAAACATAAGACAAGGTGGATCTCTTACAATACTTGCAACTGCATTAGTTGAAACTGGATCAAGAATGGATGATGTAATATTCGAGGAATTCAAGGGTACAGGGAATATGGAATTAAATTTAGATAGAAAATTAGCTGAAAAGAGAATATTCCCAGCTGTAGATATATACAAATCAGGAACAAGAAGAGAGGATTTATTACTTACTGAAGAAGAAAAGACTGCGTTATGGAAATTAAGAAGAGAAATGAGTAATAATTCAGTTTTAGAGGTTACTGATAAAGTGATTGAATTACTTAAGAAAACTAAAAATAATGATGAATTTATAAAATCAATAAAAGGTCTTTAAGTAATATAAAAACTCCTTGAATGCATAAAAAACTTATGCTATAATGGTGTAGTTGATATTGCAAAACGAAAAATTAATATATTTAATTTATAGAATAACGAAAGAGGTGAATAGAATGCAAAAAGATATACAACCAAAATACGAAGCTATAGAAGTACGTTGTGCTTGTGGAAACACATTCAAAGCAGGTTCTGTTAAGGATGAAATAAAAGTTGAAATATGTTCTGAATGCCATCCTTTCTATACTGGAAAGCAAAAGAATATAGAAGCTGGTGGAAGAATAGACAAGTTCAAGAAAAGATTCAAAATGGACTAGTCTTCATAAAAAGAGGAGTTGGGAAACCAACTCTTCTTTTGTTTAATTACTGAACTTATATGTAGTAATACATCACAAATATATGACAATTAATTCATAGGGGGGTACTAGGCATGTATAGACCAGTAAATCACGGATATATAGAAACTATAATAGGTCCTATGTATAGCGGTAAAAGTGAAGAACTAATAAGAAGATTAAAAAGAGCTAAAATAGCAAAACAAAACATAGTTGTATTTAAACCTCAAATAGATGATAGATATAGCAAAGAAAATGTTGTTTCTCATAGTGGAGATAGTATAGAAGCTATACCTATAAGTAATTCTAATCAAATATATGATTATATAGATGAAAAAACTCAAGTGGTAGGTATTGATGAAGTTCAATTCTTTGATGATAATATAGTTGATGTAGCTATAGATTTGGCAGATCAAGGAATAAGGGTTATTACAGCTGGACTTGATATGGATTTTAAAGGAGAGCCTTTTGGACCAACTCCAAGGCTTTTAGCTGTATCTGAATTTGTTGATAAGATACAAGCTATTTGTTCAGTTTGTGGACAACCTGCTACAAGATCTCAAAGATTAATAAATAGTAAGCCTGCAAGATACAATGATCCTATAATACTTGTAGGAGCAGTGGAAAGTTACGAAGCTAGATGCAGAAAGTGTCATGTAGTATATCATGAAGATAAATAAGTTTATTGATAAATCCTTTTAAAGTTTTACTTTAAAAGGATTTTTTGTATTATAATAAAAGTATAGATATATAATATAAATTAAATTTTTATTTAAAGAGGTGGGTAAATGAGCGACATATCTGTGGGAGGCCAAGCTGTTATAGAAGGTGTAATGATGCAATCTAAAGATCAAAGGGCTATTGCAGTAAGAAAAAGCGATGGAAAAATAGTTTTGAAAAAGAATAATATTAAAAGTTGGATAAATGAAACAAAGATAAATAAAATACCCTTTTTAAGAGGTTCATTTATATTACTAGAAACTATGATAGAAGGAGTAAAAAGTTTGAATTTTTCATCTGAGTTTTTTATTGAAGATGGAGAAGAAGATGCTTTTGATAGATTTATAAAAAAGATATTTAAAGATAAAGCTAATGATGCAATAATAGGTATATCTTTACTACTATCTCTATTATTTTCTGTAGGTATTTTTATACTTATACCAACAACAGTTGGGGGTATATTTTCAAAAATAATTGATAATAAGTTAATACTTAATCTAATAGAGGGAATAATTAGACTAAGTATCTTATTTGCATACATAGTTATAATATCTCAAAATAGTGATATTAAAAGAGTGTTCCAATATCATGGAGCTGAACATAAATCAATACATTGTTATGAAAGTGGATTAGAATTAACAATAGAGAATGCTAAAAAATTTACGACACTTCATCCTAGATGTGGAACAAACTTTTTATTTATAGTTATGTTTACGTCAATAATATTATTTTCTTTCTTCGGATGGCCTAACCCATTAGTTAGAGTCATTATGAGAATACTATTTATTCCAATAGTTGCAGGTATATCTTATGAAATAATAAAATTTCTTGGGAAATATAATAATAAATTTACTAAAATTGTCGCATACCCTGGTATGATGTTACAAAAATTTACAACAAAAGAGCCAGATGATGAACAATTAGAGGTTGCATTAACTGCTTTAAAAGCTGTAATAAATGAAAAATAAAGGAGATAATATGACAATAAGAGATATAATCATTAAATACTCTCAAGAGTTAGAGAAGATAAGCGATACTCCAAGGCTGGATGTAGAATTATTTTTACAAAAGGCTCTTGGAGGAGTTGATAGAATTTATATACATTTAAATTTAAATAAAGAACTTACAACAGAACAATATGATGAATTTATAGAATATATAAATGATAGAATTAATGGAAGACCAGTTGCATACATAGTAGGTAATAGAGAATTTATGGGATTAGACTTTTTTGTTAAGGAAGGTGTTTTAATTCCTAGACCTGACACTGAAACATTAGTTGAAGAAATAATAGATCTTTGTAAAGATAAAAATGAAGAAGTTGATATACTTGATATCGGTACTGGATCTGGAGCTATTACTGTAAGTTTGGCTAAATATATAACAAATTCAAAAGTAATGTCTTTTGATATATCAGAGATACCTCTACAAGTAGGAAAAATAAATGCTATAAATAATGATGTAGATAATAAAATTGAGTTTGTTAAGTCAGATGTATTTAGTGCAATAAAAGATAAAGAAATACAATTTGATGTAATAGTGTCTAATCCACCGTATATACCTAAAAAAGATATAGAGACTCTTCATACACAAGTAAAGGATTATGAACCATACAATGCTCTTGAAGGTGGAGAAGATGGACTTGATTTTTATAGACAAATAACTAAAGAATCCATAGACTATTTAAAGCAAGGTGGTATACTGGCATATGAAGTTGGACATGATCAAGCTGAAGATGTATCGGAAATAATGAAGTCTTATGGATATACTAAAATATACAAAAAGAAGGATATACAAGGCATTGATAGAGTTGTTATAGGTTTTAAACTATGATATAATCAAAGAATTGATATTGACAAATAAAGAGGTGAAAATATGCTAAAAAAGTTAGAAGTACTAGAAGATAAATATAAAGAGTTAACAGAAAAAATAAGTGATCCAGAAGTAATAAATGATCAAAAAACTTGGCAAAAATACATGAAAGAACATTCAGATTTAGAGCCAATAGTAATGAAGTATAGAGAATATACAAATGTATTACAAAGCATAGCAGATTCAAAGGAAATATTACAAGAAGAATCGGATGAAGAATTAAGAGAGTTAGCTAAAATGGAATTATCAGAGATGGAAGACATGGTTGAGCCATTAGAAGCAGAGCTTAAGATATTATTATTACCTAAAGACCCTAATGATGATAAGAACGTTATCGTTGAGATAAGAGGTGGAGCAGGTGGAGATGAAGCAGCTCTATTTGCAGGTGATTTATTTAGAATGTACTCTAGATATGCAGAGAGAAGAAGATGGAAAATGGAATTATTAAGTGCAAGTGATACTGGTGTCGGTGGATATAAAGAAGTATCATTCTTAATAAAGGGTAAAGGTGCATACTCAAGACTTAAGTATGAATCAGGAGTTCATAGAGTTCAAAGAATACCTTCTACTGAATCAGGAGGAAGAATTCATACATCAACTGCTACAGTTGCAGTTTTACCAGAAGTTGAAACGGTAGAGGTAAACATAAATCCAAACGATTTAAGAATAGATGTATTCCGTTCTTCAGGAAATGGTGGACAAAGTGTAAATACTACTGACTCTGCGGTAAGGATAACTCATATACCAACAGGAGAAGTAGTTTCTTGTCAAGATGGTAAATCTCAGTTAAAGAATAAAGAACAAGCACTAAAAATATTAGTAGCTAGATTAAATGATAAAGCTATAGCTGAGCAAAATAAAGATATAGCAGCGGAAAGAAAGAGTCAGGTTGGTACAGGAGATAGATCTGAAAGAATAAGAACTTACAACTTCCCTCAAGGAAGAGTAAGTGACCACAGAATAAACTTAACATTATATAAGTTAGATTCATTCTTAGATGGAGATATCGATGAAATGATAGATGCTCTAATAACGGTAGATCAAACTGAAAAAATGGCATCAATATAAATCCCTATTAATCTAGGGATTTTTTTGAGCAACTTAAATTATTTTGATGCTTTAAATAATTTTAATTAATATCAGTAATTTATTTTTTAGTAAGAAAATTAAGGTTTTAAAAGATTAGATAAATATAGTTTAAGTAGATTAAATTTTCTATAATAACTTTGGTAATGTTATCTCCATGTAAAGTATATAATGTTATATACAATACAAGGGGGTAGAATATGATACTTAGAATAACTATAATAGGATTACTTGCTGGCGTTATTGGTACAGGTCTTGGTGGAATTATATCTGCACTATTTAAAAGAAATATTAACAGATATCTAGATTTCTTTATGGGCCTATCCGGGGGAATAATGCTTGCTGTAGTTGTATTTGACTTGATGAAAGAGTCTATGAATGAAATGGGCGTATTATCTACTGTAATATTTACATTTGTAGGCGTATTATTAACTATGTTTTTAAAAACAAAACTAGATATGTCTAAAGAAATGAAGACAGGGTACCTTATATTTATAAGTATATTGCTACATAATTTACCAGAGGGATTAGCTATAGGCTCATCTTTTATGTCTACTGAAACATTAGGTATGACACTTGCAATAGTAATAGGCATACACAATATTCCAGAAGGGTTAGCAATGGCATTAAGTTTAGTCGGAACTAAAATGAAAATATCTAAGGTTATTTTATTTACAATAATAGCAGGAATACCAATGGGAATAGGAAGTTTTATAGGAGCCTATTTCGGGGGTACATTTCATTCATTGATAGGAGTATTTCTTGCATTAGCGGCAGGTACAATGATGTATGTTGTGTTAGAAGAGATATTTCCAAAGTCAAGAAGTTTATATTGTATAATAGGTTTTTTAATTGGGACAATAATTGTATATTACATCTAAAAATGAGATGAAAGCAGGTATACTAAAGATGAATACTATAATAAGTAAAATAGATATAAATAATATAGATGAAAATGAGCTAAAGAAACAAGCAGAATTATTAAAAGAAGGAAAAACAGTAATATTTCCTACAGAAACTGTATATGGATTGGGAGCAAATGCTCTAGATGAAAATGCTGTAAAAAAGATATATGAAGCTAAAGGAAGACCTAGTGATAATCCACTTATAGTACATATATATAATAAAGACGAAGTATATAATCTAGCAAAGGGTATAAATGAGAAGGCTGAAATTATAATGAAACATTTCTGGCCAGGACCTATAACTATTATATTAAATAAAAAGGATATAGTTCCATATAAAACAAGTGGTGGACTAGAAACAGTAGCTATAAGAATGCCATCTCATTTAATTGCTAGAGAGATAATAAAACAAGCAGGTGTTCCTATAGCTGCTCCATCTGCAAATATTTCGGGAAGACCTTCTCCTACTAAAGCAGACCATGTTTATGAAGAAATGAATGGAAGAGTTAGTGGGATAGTTTTGGGTGGAGATAGTAATTTTGGTTTAGAGTCAACAGTAATAGATGTAACAACAGAAACTCCTATGATATTAAGACCTGGGAGTATAACTAAAGAAGATTTGGAAAAAGTAATAGGTGAGGTTTTAATAGACCCTTCTTTAGCTAAGAAAGAAGATAATGACAAAGCTAAAGCACCAGGTATGAAATATACACATTACTCACCAGATGCAGATGTATATATTGTATCAGGGGATGAACGTGATGTTATAGATAAAATAAATTCTCTTGTAGAAAAAAATAAAGAGGATGGTTTAAAAACAGGGGTAATGTGTTTAGAAAAAAATAAACATAATTATAAAGGTGAAGTTTTATCTTTAGGGAATAGTTTAGAAGAAGTAGCAAGTAATTTATTTGATGCGTTAAGACAAATGGATAAAATGAAAGTAGATATAGTATATTCAGAAGAATTTCCAACAAGCGGATTAGGACAAGCTATAATGAATAGACTTTTAAAATCAGCAGGATATAAAACTATAAAAGCTTAGAAATATATCTATAAAAACATGAACAAATAATGTATAATAGTGTAAGATATATTTTATAATATAAACAATGTAAATATAGTTGGAGGTATTGTACATATGAAAATAGGATTAGCTAGTGACCACGGAGGATATAATTTAAAATCAGAAATAATAAAACATCTGAAAGAAAAAGGGATCGAATGTGTAGACTATGGACCAGATAATTCTCTAGAGTCAGTTGATTATCCTATATTTGGTGAAAAAGTTGCAAATGCTGTTATATCTAAAAAAGTAGACTATGGAATAGTGTGCTGTGGAACAGGAATAGGGATATCTTTAGCTGCTAATAAAGTTCCAGGTATAAGATGTGCTGTTGTGTCTGATGTATTTTCAGCAAAGATGTCTAAGGCTCACAATGATGCCAATATGCTATCTTTAGGAGAAAGAGTATTAGGAAGAGGATTAGCTTTAGAGATTGTAGATGCATGGATAAATACAGAGTTTGAAGGAGATAGACACTCAAAAAGAGTTAATATGATAAAAGAAATAGAAGAAAGATACAATAAGTAGGAGGCATAACTAATGAGCAAAGTAATAGTAACAGATCATCCATTAATACAACATAAATTAACATTAATGAGAGATAAAAACACAGGATCAAAAGATTTTAGAGAACTTTTAACAGAAATAAGTATGCTAATGGGATACGAAATAACTAGAAATGTACAATTAGAAGAAATAGAAATAGAAACACCAGTAATAAAAACAAAATCTAAGGTTATAGCAGGTAAAAAGTTAGGAATAGTACCTATATTAAGAGCAGGTTTAGGTATGGTAGATGGATTAGTAAGTTTAACACCAGCAGCTAAAGTTGGACATGTTGGACTATATAGAGATCCAGAAACGTTAAAGCCAGTAGAATATTACTGCAAACTTCCTCAAGATATTGAAGAAAGAGAAATGATAATAGTTGACCCAATGCTTGCTACAGGTGGTTCAGCAGTTGCAGCAATAGATGTGCTAAAATCAAGAGGGGCAAATTCTATAAAGTTAGTTAATTTAGTTGCAGCTCCAGAAGGTATAGCAGAGGTTCAAAAATATCATCCAGATGTAGATATATATGTAGCTGCTATAGATGAAAAGTTAAATGATCATGGATATATAGTACCAGGATTAGGAGATGCAGGAGATAGATTATACGGAACGAAATAATTTTTATATAAAAAAAGGAATTTAATAATAAAAAAAGAATCTATATGTATAGATTCTTTTTTTATGTAATTATTGTGTTGTAAATTTATATAAAGGTGTAATTAATAAAATATATTTCTATTTAATTAGCTATAAATCAAACAGAGTAAAATTATAATTTTTACAAATTATAATATTGATTGAAACTGAATGTTAAAAGTAAAGATTTAAGAATTAATATAATAGATTAAATATAAATACAATATACTTAATTAATAATTTAAGTTAAGTGTATTATATATAATTTTAAGTTAAAAAAAGCAGTTATAAAAAAGAAATATAAGAATATAAATTTAAATATGATTAAGAAATAGCCATAAATATTAAAAATTATAAATGTTTTTTAAAGTGTTTTTGTGATTTACTTAATAAGAATAAAAAATGCTCGAATTACCATAAAAATCGAGCATTTATATGAAAGTATTTCATAAAAATTCAAATTGAATCAAAAATAATAAAATAGTTTCAAAAAATATAAAAGTATGATAGAATGAGATAAAGTTAAAACAAAGCTTTAATTTAAATATAAAATTTATAAAACATGATTTTTATTACATAAAATTATACTCTTTTAGAGAGGATATACTAGTCGATGAATAATAAAAGAACATATATGGAAATTGCTAATATGCTTTCTTTAATAACGCAGCTTGGGCTTATGGTATTAATTTGTATATTAGGTTGTACATTTATAGGAAAGTTTTTGGATTCTAAGTTAAATACATCTCCGATATTAACATTAATATTTATGTTATTAGGTATAGGGGGAGCATTTATGGGAGTATATAAGACTTTAATTGCATATACAAAAAGGAAGTGAAGTTATGGACAATAAACTATATGAAGAAATTAAAAAATTAACAAAGGGAATTGTAGTATATGATTTGTTAATATTGTTAGGTTTAGCGATAACTTTTAACCTTAACAAACAGATGGTATTAGGTTTGGTATTTGGAACATTAATAGCAGTACTTAATCTTAAGTTGTTAGCAATAACAATAAATAAAACTGTATCTATGCCATCGACAAAAGCTCAAATATATTCATCTAGTCAATATTTGATTAGAATGGCAATAATGGCAGTAGTTTTATTTGTATCTGCTAAAGCGCCTCACTTGAATATAATTGGAACTGCGATAGGATTACTATCTACTAAATTTGTTATTTTAACACAAAAACTATTAATAGAAAAAGTGAAAAGAAAGGAGGCATAAGAATGAGTCAAGCAAAATGGGTTTGGTTTTTTGGAAACTTCAAGTTAAGTGAAACTGTTGTAGTGAGTTGGATAATAATTGCAGCTTTAGCTATAATATCATTTTTACTAACTAGAAATCTGAAAAAGGTACCCACAAGTAAAGTTCAAATATTCTTAGAGTTTGCAATAGGTGGTCTTGATAAAATGGTTAAGAATACTATGGGTGAGAAAACAGTAAAAAGAATGCCTAATATTGTACCATACATAGGAAGTTTGTTTTTATTCTTTGCGTGTTCTAACTTAATAGGATTATTAGGATTTAGATCTCCAACTACAGATTTAGATACTACATTAGCGTGGGCAATGATAACATTCTGTATGATTTACTACGCTGGAGTTAAGTTCCATGGACTTAAGTATTTTAAGGGATTAATGGAACCAATACCTTTTTTATTACCATTAAACATAATAGGAGAGGTAGCGAAACCTATATCATTAAGTTTCCGTCCATTCGGGAATATACTAGGTGGAGCAGTTATAATGGCATTACTATATCAATTTTTAGGATGGTTATCAACATTGATACCAGGTATTTCAATACCACTAGGTCAATTAGTTATACCAGTGCCATTACATTTATACTTTGATTTATTTGCAGGATTACTACAAGCATTCATATTTATAATGTTAACAATGGTGTTTGTTGGAAATGCAGCAGAAGAATAAGTAATTAATCTAAAATAAAATAAATAAAAATTTAAAAATTCGAGGAGGAAAAGAAAAATGGATATGAATACAGCAATAATAGCAGCAGGTTCAGCTATAGGAGCAGGTCTTGCAGTTATAACAGGTATAGGAGCAGGTATAGGTCAAGGTTTTGCAGCAGGTAAAGCAGCAGAAGCAGTTGGGAACCAACCAGAAGCAAAAGGGGATATAACTCAAACAATGTTACTTGGAGCAGCAGTAGCAGAATCAACTGGTATATATGGACTAGTTATAGCTATAATCCTTTTATTCGCTAACCCATGGATATAATATAATTTTATAGAAGAATTTTAAAATTTTTCGCAATTAGGAGATGGTAAGACCATCTCCTAATTATAAATGGTTATTAGTGGAAAGGAGGATACATATGGAATTTAAGCCGCTAATAGGTATAACATATGAATTTGTATTTCAACTTGTAAATACTTTCTTAGTGTTTTTCCTTTTAAAGAAGCTATTATTTAAACCAGTATTAGGGATAATAGAAGCTAGAGAAAAAGATATAAGAGAGAATTTAGCGCAAGGAGAAAGAGCTAAAAAAGAAGGTTTATCTTTAAAATCAGAATATGAAGAAAAATTAAACTCAGCAAAAGAGCAAGGCCAAGAAATAATTAAGCAAGCAACTTTAAGAGCAGAGCAAAAAGAAAATGAAATAATAGTTACTGCTAAACAAGAAGCAAACCAATTAAAAGAAAAGGCTAGCAAAGATGTAGAACAAGAAAGACAAAAAGTTATGAATGAAATAAAGAATGAAATCTCTAACATAGCACTTTTAGCTGCATCTAAAGTTATTGAAAAAGATATAGATTCTAACAAACATAAAGAGTTAATAGATAACTTTATAAAAGAGGTGGGCGAATCTAAATGATAAATATAATAGCAGATAGATATGCACAGGCTTTATTTGAAGTTGGGGAAGAAACTCAAACTACTAGTGAACTATATCAAGAATTAAGTGAATTAGTAGACATACTTAATGAAAATAAAGATTTATATAATTTCTTAAAATCACCTTTAATTGGTAGAGAAGATAAGAAAAATGTAATGCAAAATATATTCAAAAATCAATTAAGTGATAGTATGAATAATTTCTTAAAAGTAGTTATAGATAAAGACAGAATGTCGACTATAGAGTATATGAAAGAATCATATAAAAGCTTATTGAATGAGAAGAATAATATATTAGAAGGAACTGCAATAACTGCAGTTAAGTTAACTGAAAAAGAAATCAAAGATTTAGAGAAGAATCTTTCTATAAAATATAATAAAAATGTTACTTTAAATAATATAGTTGATGAAACTATATTAGGAGGAGTTTTAGTTAAACTTGGAAATGAAGAGATAGATGGAACTGTTAGAACTCGTTTATCTAAAATGAAAAACCAATTATCTCAAGTAATATCTTAGAATGGCGGTGAACCCATGAATTTAAGACCTGAAGAAATAAGTTCAATAATAAAAGAACAAATAAAAAATTATGAAAATAAAGTTGAATTAACAGATACAGGAAGTGTTTTAAAAGTTGGAGATGGTATAGCTAGTGTTTACGGACTAGAAAATGCTATGGCTGGAGAACTTTTAGAATTCCCAGGAGAAGTTTACGGAATGGCTCTTAACCTTGAAGAAGATATGGTTGGGGCAGTTATGCTTGGTGATGACCAAGGTATAAAAGAAGGCGATGTAGTTAAAAGAACTGGAAATGTAGTTTCTGTTCCAGTTGGAGATGCCTTAATAGGAAGAGTTGTAAATGCATTAGGTCAACCAATAGATGGAAAAGGACCTATAAATACAAATAAAACAAGACCAGTTGAATCTGAAGCTACAGGAATAATGGCTAGAAAATCTGTTCATCAACCACTTGAAACAGGAATAAAAGCTATAGATGCCATGATACCAATAGGTAAAGGTCAAAGAGAGCTTGTAATAGGGGATAGACAAACAGGTAAAACATCTATATGTATAGATACAATACTTAACCAAAAAGGTAAAGATGTTATATGTATATATGTTGCAATAGGACAAAAGCGTTCTACAGTAGCTCAATTAGTAAACACTTTAGAAAAAGGTGGAGCTATGGACTATACAATAGTAGTATCTGCTAGTGCTTCTGAATCTGCACCACTTCAATTCATAGCACCATATGCTGGAGTTGCAATGGGTGAAGAATTTATGTTTGAAGGAAAACACGTATTAATAGTATATGATGACTTAACTAAGCATGCAGTTGCATACAGAGAAATGTCATTATTACTTAAGAGACCACCAGGACGTGAAGCTTATCCTGGGGACGTATTCTACTTACACTCAAGATTACTAGAAAGAGCTGCTAAGTTATCAGATGAATTAGGTGGTGGTTCTATAACTGCGTTACCTATAATAGAAACTCAAGCTGGAGACGTTTCTGCGTATATACCAACTAACGTTATATCTATAACAGATGGACAAATATACTTAACTCCAGAGTTATTCTATGCAGGTATAAGACCAGCAGTTGACCCTGGTATATCAGTATCAAGGGTTGGAGGTTCTGCTCAAATAAAATCAATGAAAAAAGTTGCAGGACCATTAAAGCTTCTTTATTCTCAATACAAAGAACTTGCTGCGTTCTCTCAATTTGGATCTGACTTAGACGAAGATACTAAGAAGAGACTTGCACAAGGGGAAAGAATAGTTGAGGTATTAAAGCAAGGTGAACATCAACCATTAAAAGTTGAAAACCAAGTTATGATAATACATGCAGTTACAAATGATTTATTATCTGATATACCAGTTAATAATATAGCAAGATTTGAAACTGAATTATTCCAATTTATAAATATGAATTATCCAGAAATAGGAAAGAAAATTCTTGAAAATGGAGATTTCACTCAAGAATTAACTAACGCTATAAAAGAATTTAAGAAAAAGTTTGTTATAGAAGCGTAATCCTTTTAAAAAAAGGAGGTAAACACAGTGGCAGGAGCTGGAATGAAGGAAATCAAAACTCGTATTAAAAGTGTTGAGAGTACTAAACAAATAACTAAGGCTATGGAACTTGTATCTTCATCTAAATTTAGAAAAGCTAAAGAAAGAGCTGAAAGTTCAAGACCATACTTTAATACTTTATACAACACCGTTCAAGATATAGCTAAAAATACGAGCAATAGTAAAAATGTATTTCTAAAAGAAAGAAAAGTTAATAACGTATGTTATATAGTAGTAGCCGGTGATAGAGGGCTAGCTGGAGGTTATAACTCTAATATTTTAAAAGCGGTGATTGCTCATAATAAATTAGGTACAGGAAAAGTTATACCTGTAGGTAAAAAAGCTAAAGAGTCTTTAAGTAAAAGAGGCTATGAAGTTATAGATTATATAGAATCTGTAGAGAAATGTGTTTATGAAGATGCAAATAGAGTGGCTCAAGCTGCTATGGAAGCTTATAAAAATGGAGATGTTGATGAGGTTAACCTTGTTTATACAGAGTTTATATCTGCCTTATCACAAGAACCTAAGATAGTAAAATTATTACCAGTTACAATAGATAATACAAAGACTGAAAAAGAAGTTAAAAAAGGCAAAGCTGCAGTTCAATATTTACCTTCAGCTGATGCAGTACTTGGGTATGTATTACCTAAGTATGTATCGGGAAGTGTATATGGAGCGATAGCAGAATCTTTTGCATCAGAACAAGCTGCAAGAAGAACTGCTATGGAATCAGCTACAGATAATGCTAATGAAATGATATCGAAATTAGAATTAGTATACAATAGAGCTAGACAAGCTGCGGTTACTCAAGAGATATCTGAAATAGTTGGAGGCGCAGCAGCGGCTGAATAATAGGGAGGTTAGGACATGGCAAACATAGGTAAAATAGTTCAGGTTATCGGACCAGTATTAGACGTTAAGTTTGATAGTGAAAAAAGCTTACCTAATCTATTAAATGCATTAGTGATAAAGCAAGGCGATAAAGAAATAGTAGCAGAAGTTGCACAACATGTTGGTGGCGATACTGTTAGATGTATATCAATGAGTTCAACAGATGGACTTGTAAGAGGAATGGAAGTTGTTGATACAGGGGCACCAATAACTGTTCCTGTTGGAGATGCAACGTTAGGAAGAATATTCAATGTATTAGGTCAACCAGTTGATGGGAAACCAGCACCAACTGATGCACCACAAATGCCTATACATAGACCAGCACCAGAATTTGAAGAATTACAACCAACTGCTGAGATACTAGAAACAGGTATAAAAGTAGTTGACTTATTAGCGCCATATTTAAAAGGTGGTAAAATAGGTCTATTCGGAGGAGCTGGAGTTGGTAAAACAGTTCTTATACAAGAACTTATAACAAATATAGCTTCTCAACACGGTGGATTATCAGTATTCGCTGGAGTTGGAGAAAGAACAAGAGAAGGTAATGACCTTTATGAGGAAATGACTGATTCTGGAGTTATAAAGAAAACTGCTCTAGTATTCGGACAAATGAATGAGCCACCTGGAGCAAGAATGAGAGTTGCGTTAACAGGTCTTACAATGGCAGAACACTTTAGAGATAAAGAAAACCAAGACGTATTATTATTCGTTGATAATATATTCAGATTTACTCAAGCTGGATCTGAGGTTTCAACACTTCTTGGACGTACACCATCAGCAGTTGGATACCAACCAACGTTAGCTACAGAGATGGGTAGACTACAAGAAAGAATAACATCTACAAAGAGTGGATCTATAACATCTGTTCAAGCTGTATACGTTCCTGCCGATGACTTAACTGACCCGGCACCAGCTACAACATTCAACCACTTAGATGCTAAGACAGTTTTATCTAGACAAATAGCATCTCTAGGGATATTCCCAGCGGTTGACCCATTAGAATCTAGTTCAAGAGTTCTAGACCCACAAATAGTAGGTAAAGAACATTATGAAGTAGCTAGAGGAGTTCAATCTATACTACAAAGATACAATGAACTTCAAGATATAATAGCAATCCTTGGTATGGATGAATTATCTGACGAAGATAAATTAATAGTTGCTCGTGCTAGAAGAATACAAAGATTCCTAGGGCAACCATTCCATGTTGCTGAGGTATTTACAGGAATACCTGGTACATATGTACCATTAAAAGAAACTATAAGAAGTTTCAAAGAAATATTAGAAGGAAAGCATGATAATTTACCAGAGTCAGCATTTATAAATGCAGGAAATATAGACACTGTAGTTGCTAGAGCAAAGGAGAGTAGATAATAATGGCAAATGTATTTGCACTTGAAATTGTCACTCCTGATAAAACCTTCTATAATGGAAATGCAGAGATGATTATAGTTAGAACTACTGAAGGGGATAGAGGAATACTAAAAAATCATAGGCCTTTAGTAGCAGGACTTTCAACAGGTACTTTACGTATTAAATTAGATGGAAAATTTAAAGATGCAAAGATATCTGGAGGGTTCATGAACGTTGATAAAGAAAAGACTGTAATAGTTACTGAATCTGCAGAGTGGATATAAGATTATATGTAAAAAGGACTAGATTAAATCTAGTCCTTTTTTAGATAGACCATATTAAGTATAAATTTAATAAGTAGTGGTACTTTGAATCTTAATATAGAATCAATATAATTAAATTACTATATGGATTATATAAAATAAGTAAAATAAATTAAATACTTTATCATATAAGATGTATAATTAAAATAAAAAAATATATACTTAAAGAAAGTATACAATATAAAGTTTATGGATTGAATATAATTAAATAATAGGAATAATATAAATGTATAAGTATTATATGGAGGGAATAATGAATATATTAGGTATTGGAGTTGATATCATAGAGATATATAGGATAAAAGAGATACTAGATAAAAATTCTAGATTTTTAGAAAAAGTGTTCACATCTAAAGAAATTGAGTATTTTGAAAGTAAGGATTTTAGACCTGAAACTATAGCAGGCAATTTTGCAGCAAAAGAAGCTATAAGTAAGTCTATAGGAACGGGAATACGAAAGTTTAATTTAAGAGATATAGAAGTCTTAAGAGATGAGTTGGGAAAGCCGACAGTTAAAACTTATAATAATTTAAAACAAATTTGCATAGATTATAATGTTTTAGAAATAAAGGTATCTATATCTCATTGTAAAGATTATGCAGTAGCTAATTCTATAGCTATAACTAAGGAGGTATAATATGAATAATAAAAGAGCTAAAGATATAATGACTACAGATGTAATAGTTGCAAATAAGAATGATATCATTGCTAACGTGGCAAACTTACTTATAAAGGAGAAAATAGGTGGGCTTCCAGTAGTAGATGAAGAAAATAAGGTAGTAGGTATAATATCTGAAACAGATATAATGAAAAAAGAATCTTATGTAGATTCTCCGAGGATGTTAAATTTCCTACAAGGGATAATATTTTTAGATGATATGAAGAAATTTGAAGATGAGATGAGAGCAATAGCAGCATATAAGGTTGAAGATCTAATGTCTAAAGATATAATAACAGTAAATGAAAATGATACATTTGATTATGTAGCTAATGTTATGATAAATAAATCTATAAATAGAGTACCGGTAGTTGATGAAGAAAACTGTTTAAAAGGTATAATATGTAGATATGACATAATAAAAGCTATGTATAATTAGAAAAAATAATTAGGAGGTTTTTTGTGAAAAAGTGGACCACGATAGCAATAATATTTATTACTATATTTGCAATTGTTATAGGTTGTCAAAGAAGGGAGTCCACAAAAGAAGAAGTATATAAAGAGTTTCAAAAGAAGATAGTTACTATGTCATCTTACAAATGCGTAGCTGAAATAGAAGCTTCAGGAAATAAAAGCTCTCATAAGTATGTATTTATTCATAGTTACGCTAAACCGGATTATTATAAATTAGAAGTTGTAGAACCTCAAAATTTAAAAGGAAAAATAATGGAATATAAAGGTGACAAGATAATAATAAGTAACCCAGATATAGAAGATAAAATAGAATTGCCAAATACAGAAGATAATAGACAATACGCTTTTATAGGTGATTTTATAAAAAATTATATTCAAAATGAAGAGGTTAATATAAAATTATCTAATAATAGTTTGATATTAGAAACTACTATACCAGGAGATAATGAATACTTCAATAAACAAATATTATATGTAAATAAAGATACTAAAGATCCAGAAAAAATGGAAATATTAAATGCCAAAGGAAAAACAAGTTTTACAGTTAAATACAAGGAATTTGAATGCAAAAAGTAAGGGGGACAAAAGATAATGAAAACTCGATTAACAGCTCCTACATGGGCGGAGATAAATCTAGATAACATAAATTTTAATTTAAATAATATAAGAAAGTTATTAAAAGAAGATACCAAAATTTGTACAGTGCTAAAGGCTAATGCATATGGACATGGTTCAGTGGAAATTGCTAAATTTTTAGAAAATAAAAATGTAGATTACTTTGCGGTTGCAAGACTTGAAGAAGCTATAGAGCTTAGAGAAAATAACATAGAGATACCTATATTGTGCTTAGGATTTGTTCCAGAGGAATCTTTAGAATACGCTCTTAAAAATAATATAACATTAACTATTTATTCTTTAGAAATGGCTAAAAAACTTAATGATATATCTGAAATCATAGGAATAAATGCTAATATACACATAAAAGTTGATACAGGAATGAGTAGAATAGGTTTTGAAGTAAATGAAAAATCTATAGATCAAATAGTTAATATATCTAATTTAAAGAATCTATATATAGAAGGTATATATACTCACTTTGCTAAATCTGATGAAATAGACAAAGATTTTACCTACAGACAGGTAGATAGATTTAAATTTATGATTAACAGTATAGAAAAAAGAGGTGTAAATATACCTATAAAACATGTATCAAATAGTGCTGCAACAATGGATTTACCAGATTTAAACTTCAATATGGTAAGATGCGGTATTGTTTTATATGGATATTATCCATCTGATGAAGTTATAAAAGATAGACTACAATTAAAGCCTGTCATGACACTAAAAACAAGAATAGCTCATATTAAAGAGCTTAAAGAAGATACAGGAATAAGTTATGGATTAAAGTATAAAACTAGTAAACCTGAAAAAATAGTCACTATACCTATCGGGTATGCAGATGGATTTACTAGAATGCAAAATAATCCTAAAGTATCTATAAATAACGAAATATTTGATGTCGTAGGAAGAATTTGTATGGATCAATGCATGGTAAGAATTGATAAAGATATAGACATAAAAATTGGAGATGAGGTTATAATATTTGGAGAAAGTAATATAAATGCAGATGATATAGCTAAGGACTTAGGAACTATAAACTATGAAATAGTATGCATGGTGTCTAGAAGAGTTGACCGTATCTATAAGGAAAGAAATGTAATTTTACAAGCTGATAGTTATTTGGTAAAATTAAAATGATAGTATATCCCAGGAGGCGATGTTGTGTATTTTAAAAGAAAGGAAAAAATAACCTTTACTTTACCTGATTCCCTTATGTCTGAAGTAGATCATATAGTTCAGATGGAGAACAGTAACAGAGCAGATTTTGCTAAAGCAGCTTTTCAGTTCTATATAACTCAAAAGAAGAAAATAGATCTTAAAGAATCTATGATTAAGGGTTATAAAGAGATGGGTCAAATTAATCTATCATTAGCTGAGCTGGGTATGACAAATGAGGTATCTTCGAAAGATAACATGGAAGAGAAGATTGCCCAAGGTGAATACTAATTTGGATATAAAGCGAGGATACTTATATTATGCTGACTTAAGCCCAGTTGTAGGATCAGAACAAGGTGGAGTTAGACCTGTTCTTATAATACAAAATGATATAGGTAACAAATACAGTCCAACTGTAATAGTAGCCGCGATAACATCTCAAATTAACAAAGCTAAGCTACCTACGCATATAGAAATAAGTGCGCATGAGTATGGACTTAATAAGGACTCTGTTATTCTCTTAGAGCAGATACGTACAATAGATAAAAAACGCTTAAGAGAGAAGATTGGTTGTCTAGATAAAAACATGATGTTAAAGGTTGATAATAGTCTTCAAATAAGTTTAGGACTATTTACTGTGTAAAAATATTGATATCAAGTAATATCAATATTTTTTTTTGAAAAGTACAAAATATAATAGCATACGATAGTCATAATGTGAAAATTATAAATATATATGCATTCTTTTGAAAAAATAGAGTAAAAAATAGGTTAAAAGTGATATAATAAAAAAAGATTGAACTAAAAGTATTACATATGGACAACTTAACTTTAAGAGTACAGGGAGGTAATTACATGAGAGATCATAAAGGATTAAAAGATATTGCACGTAATATCAGAAAAGATATAGTCTCTATGATACATACGTCTAAATCAGGACATCCAGGAGGATCATTATCAGCAGTTGAAATATTAACAGCTCTTTATTTTGATGAGATGAATATAGATCCTAATAATTGTAAGATGGAAGATAGAGACAGATTTGTCTTATCGAAAGGACATGCAGCTCCAGTATTATATGCAACTTTAGCGCATAAAGGATATTTTGATAGAGATGAATTAAATGGGTTAAGAAAAATAAATAGAATGTTACAAGGGCATCCTGATATGAAGGGAACTCCAGGTGTTGATATGTCAACGGGATCTTTAGGACAAGGTTTTTCAGTTGCTTGTGGTATGGCTATGGCATCTAAGTTAGACAATGCACCATGGAGGGTATATACTTTACTTGGAGATGGAGAGGTTCAAGAAGGGATAGTTTGGGAAGCAGCTATGAGTGCTGCACACTATAAACTAGATAATATGGTTGCGTTCTTAGACTATAATGGTCTTCAAATAGATGGAAAAAATGAGGATGTTATGAACATAGGTCCTATAGTTGATAAATTCAAAGCTTTTGGATGGAATGTAATAGAAATAGATGGACATGATTTTGACCAAATATTTGCGGCTTTAGATATGGCTAAAGAAACTGTAGGAAAGCCAACAATGATAGTTGCTAAGACTATAAAAGGTAAAGGTATATCATTTATGGAAAATGAAGCAGGATGGCATGGAGCAGCTCCAAATGATAACGACTTAGAAATAGCCTTAGCAGATTTAGGAGGGGTAGATAATGACTAAGATAGCAACTAGAGAAGCATACGGAAAAGCATTAGTTAAATTAGGTCAGGTTAATGATAATGTAGTAGTATTAGATGCAGACTTATCAAAGTCTACAAAGACAAATGATTTTTGTAAATCATTCCCAAATAGATTTTTTAATATGGGGATAGCAGAACAAAACTTAATAGGTGCAGCTTGTGGATTTGCAACAGCTGGTAAGATACCATTTGCAAGTAGTTTTGCAATGTTTGCTACAGGAAGAGCTTTCGAAATAATAAGAAACTCTGTAGCATATCCAAAATTAAATGTAAAAATATGTGCAACTCATGCAGGTCTTACAGTTGGTGAAGATGGAGCATCTCATGAAAGTGTTGAAGATATAGCTATAATGAGAGCTATACCAAATATGACAGTTTTAGTCCCAGCAGATGGAATTGAAGCTGAACAAATGATATTTGAAGCAGCTAAATTCAATGGACCTATGTACGTTCGTTTAGGAAGAAGTGCAGTTCCTACATTATTTGATGAAAATTATAAGTTCCAAATAGGTAAAGGTAACGTAGTTAGAGAAGGAAATGATGCATCTATAATAGCTTGTGGAATAATGGTGAATGAAGCTATACTAGCTCATGAAGCGTTAAAATCAGAAGGTATAAATGTAAGAGTTATAAATATGTCTACTATAAAGCCTATAGATAGAGAATTAATAATAACTGCAGCTAAAGAAACGGGTGCAATAGTAATTGCTGAAGAACATAGTATAATAGGTGGATTAGGTTCTGCTGTAAGTGAAGTAGTAAGTGAAGAATGTCCAGTTGTAGTTAAAAAAGTAGGAGTTAAAGATACATTTGGAGAATCTGGAACACCTGCTGAATTATTAAAGAAATATGGATTAACTTCAGAAGATATAGTTAACTCTGTTAAAGAAGCGATAGCTAAAAAATAATTTAATAATATAAAAATAAAATTTAGATATTAATTTATATAATTACTAAATTTTATAATTTAATTTGATATAGAGGTAGTATTTTATCTATTAACTTAGATAAATACTACCTTTTTTACGCTTAAGGATATTATAATACTTAAAAAAATGTGGATAAATTCTGAATGTAAGTAATATCAATAAATTGGTTTTGAGCGTAAAAAAGATTTTGAAATACTTCGCCCACGCAGTGGCTCAAGCAAAGGACGAAGTCGTTGGCAACATGAAGTGTTTTGCCGACATGTCGCTCAAGCGAAGCGAATTTTTTAGTGCATTAAGATAGTTGTATATATTAAAATCTTAAAATAATAAATTAATTTAAAAGATAGATGATTGCAATTATTTTTTAATGAAATTAATACTTAAATAGCGACTTAGATGAACATTAAAAATAAAAAATTATTAAATATAGTTGCATTACAACTGTATCAGTATTATAATACAGTTATAAGTGTACTACTGAACTAGTACGGTAATACGGAGGTGAATAAATGAATTTTATGCCAAATGATAGAGAGCCAGTCTATCTACAAATTATAAGATATATAAAACAACAAGTAGTAAGAGGGGAATTAAATCCAGGAGATACAATACCTTCAAGAAGAGAAATGGCACAACTTTTAAAGGTAAATCCAAACACAGTTCAAAAATCATATAAGGAGATGGAAGAGATGGGGATTATAAATACAATAAAAAGTTACCAAAGTAGTATAACTACTGATGAAAATATAATAAGTCAAATAAGACATGATCTTATAAATGAATCTATGGAAGTTTTTATAGAAAATATGAAAGCGATAAATGTAAGGAAAGAAGAACTTATAGAAATAATAAACGATAAATACTAGGGAGGTGAAAGTATTGATAGAAGTAAAGAATGTAAGTAAAAAATTTAGGAGAGTAAAAGCATTAGATAATATATCTTTTAACATAGAAGAGGGAAAAATAACTTGCATACTTGGTATAAATGGAGTTGGAAAATCAACAATACTAAAATCTATTGCGGGGCTTATTAAACCCGATAAGGGAGAAATATTAATAGATAATGAAAAGATAACTTATAAAACTTATAATAAGATTTCTTTTGTACCAGATGTAGATAATCACTTTGCACAATATACAATAAAAGAAAGTTTTGAATTTATGAAACAGTTTTATAAGAATTGGGATGATGAAAAAGCTTATGAAATGTTAGAATTGTTTAATTTAACAGATGATAGAAAAATATCTAAATTATCAAAAGGAAATATAGCTAGAGTAAAAATAATATTGGGATTTGCTCAAAATGCAAAATATACACTTCTTGACGAGCCTTTCTCAGGGATTGATATTTTTAAAAGAGAAGAGTTTTTAGGGGTAATGACAAAATACATAAATGAAGAACAAAGTATAATATTAACAACTCATGAAATAAGTGAAATAGAAATGATAGCAGATGATGTAATTTTAATAGATGAGGGGAAGGTTTCTTGTATATTTAATGCTGAAGAGCTTAGAACAAGGGATGGAATGTCTATAGTTGATAAAATGAGGGAGGTATATAAAGGTGAATAATATATTAACTTTATATGATATGGAGTTTAAGAGAATATATAAAATATACTTTACGTTGATAGGAATATTATTAGCTTCAAATATTGGAGCAACTTTATTTAGTATATATAATATGTCATCAAGGGCTTCTGATACAGAAGGCAATCCTATTACTATGAATGTATTAAAGAGTGAAAAAGGTATTAAGTATATATATGAATATTTAATTGGAGATTTAGCTTCTATCACTAAAATGGTTGTGGCGTTTTCTGTTTTACTGTGCTTATTATATAGTCTAGTTATATGGTATAGAGATTACTTTTCTAAAAGTAAAACCATAGCAACTTTGCTTATGTTACCGCAAAAGAGATTTAATATATACATATCAAAATTTATAACAGTAACGAGTATGATATTTGGTGTTATATCGGTACAATTTTTATTTTGGTTTATAGATTTAGTTATTATAAAAGCTATATTGAATGTTAATGTAGACGGCTTTACAAATGTATTTGAAACTATACTAGCAAATCAGAATAGATTTTCTAATTTGATATTTAATCAGCCTATAGATTTCTTAATGATAGATGTTTTTGGAGTAATAATTGCAGTTGTGGTAATATTTACAGGAGTTTTAATGGAAAGAAGTCATAAGAAAATAGGAATTATTTTAGGTGGAGGATATATATTTGCGTCTATAATATTATATATATGTTTAACTGCACAATATGCACAATATGTAGATATCTTACTTAAAGTACAGATAGCATATTATATAGTCATATTTGTAATATCAATTTTAATTTCAAGAGCATTATTAAATAAAAGGATCGGTTTATAGGAGGTAAATTTATGAATAAAAGATTATCGTTAGTAACTTTAGGATTATCATTATCTTCTATAGTTATTTTAACTGGAGCTATGACAATTTCACAACCAAAATACGCATTGAAAAATATATTTGGAAAGCAATCAAGTTTAGGAGATGTTACTATATTTAGCCAAGAGAAGAGAGGTATTTACTCTACTAATAATGTGATATTGTCTAAGGATGGGTATAAATTTAATAGAAATGTAAAGCAAAATCCTTATTTAGATAAATACTCAAAAGATTTTAATGAAAATAGAGAAATATTTCAAGGTAATATATATGGTACAGATTATTTATATTCTGATGAAAATAGTATAGGATATATAGAGGATGTTATTGATAACTATGGAGAACCTGATATTACGCTATCAACAACAATAAAGGATAAAAATTTAAATACAGGGGAAGTTTCACAGTTTAAAATAGAAATTCCAAATAACCTAAAGTCTGAAAATAATAATAACCACAAAGAATTAGTAACTAAATATAACGGTGAAGTTTATATTGTTATACTTGGGGAACAAGAAAGTAATCCAGATAGAAAAAAGACAAGAAAAGATGAATTAGAAGACTTTGTGGAAATATCTAAGGTTGATTTTAGCAATAAAGAAGCTAAATCAGTAAATAAGATTAATTTAAAAATAGATGATAAATCTAAATATAGAATAGTTTATAATAATCCATTTGTAATTGATAATAGAGTATATTTCTATTTAGAAAGCCAAGATAAATTAGAAAATAGTTATTATTTAGCTTATTATGATATGGAAAATAATAAATTTGATTATATAGATAATAAAATTAATTTAGAGCTTCCTTTAGAATTATATCAACAAAATGTGGAAGGTGAAAAATTAAATTTATTATCTAATACAGATAATAAAAATAAAATGGATTTAAGTTTATACACTATAGATTTAGCAATTGGTAAAGTAATAACTAACAATGAACAATACAGTATTAAAAAGCTAAATAAAAATATGGTTATAAATACATTTAGAGTTATAGATAATAAGATATATATATTATCAAAAGCATATGATTCGGATAACATGCATTTAAGAGATTATACTGGTAATGTAATTGTGTTAGATAAAACTAGCAAAAGTACATTATATATAGGTGAGTATAGACAAGGTGATGAATTCGCATCTGATAGTTATATACTTAAAAATGATGAATTATAAATTAACAAAAGTGCTATGATTTTTTCATAGCACTTTTTAATTTATACAATACTTATTAATTAAAAACTTATATATTAAATATTCTTCTAATGCTTATACATGCTTCATATATTTAAAATAGGGGGGTGGAATAAGTGAAGAAAGTAAAATTTAATATTAAAGGTGTAATATATGGAGTTATACTTATGGCATTAATAATTGGTGGCTTTATAGTTATACCTAATATGTTCATGGAACAGTCAAAACCAGTAGACTACACTATTTTACAGAGAGAAGCTATACCGGAAAAAATACTAGATATGATGGATAAATATGTGAACGAAGAAAGAGCATTAGCTGTTAAGTTAAATAATAAAATTTATGTAGTTGTAACTAGAGGCAATGACAAGAATCATGGTATAGAAATGGATAAAATAGATGTTGTAAAACAAGATGATAAAAATATAATGAGAGTAAAAGTAGTATATAAGGATAAGGAAAAATCATATCCATACATAGTAGTTGAAACTAATTTAAATGAGTTACCAGATTCGATAGAATTGAACACATCAGTAGAGGAAAATTAGCAGAATAAAAAATAATCGAGTTGATTTTATAATAAAAAATTAACTTGATTATTTTTTTATTATAAATTTAAAAAAACAATAACCAATATAAAGGGTTTAACATAACATATATTATTATGAAAAAAGGGGTGTTATTTTTGAGTACTATAGTTCATAAATATGGTGGAACATCAATGGGGAGTATAGAAAAAATAAAATCCGTTGCAAAAAAAGTTATACTGGAAAAAGAAAAAGGAAATGATGTGGTAGTTGTAGTTTCTGCAATGGGAAAAACAACAAATAAACTTGTTGATTTAGCTAAAGAAATAGATACAAATCCTGATAAAAGAGAATTTGATATGCTTTTATCAACAGGAGAACAGATATCAATATCTTTACTAGCTATTGCGATTCAGTCTTTGGGATATGAAGCTATATCTTTTACAGGATATCAAGCTGGAATAAAAACAAAAGGTGTTCATGCAAAAAGTGAAATAGACAGTATTGATACAGATAGGATAAAAGAAAATTTGGAACAAGGTAAAATTGTTATTGTAGCAGGATTTCAAGGAATAAATGAAAATGGAGATATAACAACATTGGGTAGAGGAGGTTCTGATACAACGGCTGTTGCATTAGCTGCAGCACTTGGATGTAATTGTATAATATACACTGATGTAGAAGGGATATATCCTGTTGATCCTAAACTTTATCCAAATGCAAAAAAAATAGATTTTATAAGTTATAAAGAAATGATAGAAATGTCAAGACTAGGCGCAGGGGTAATGGAAACTACTTCAGTGGAAATAGGCTATAAAAATAATGTGCCTATATATGTGGCTTCAAGTAGCAAAGACACTAAGGGAACTTATATAACTGAAAATAAAAATATTATAAATTACAAATCTGTTATAGGGATTGCTATAGATGACCACACTTCTATATTAACTATAAAAGATATTTTATCAAAATCTAATGATATATCTACAGTATTTGAAATATTATCCAATGAAAATTTAGAAATAAAGATAATAAATCAAATAGCTTCTGATAATGAGCATACAAGTCTTTCCTTTGTTGTGAGTAAGGGTGATTTAGGCTGTGTAGATAAGGCTATATATGAAATAAAATCAAAATTAAATCATGTAGAAGCTTATGAAGATTTAGATGTAAGTACAATATCAGTTGTTGGTAAGGGTATCAACTATCATGTTATAAATAAAATATTTAATATATTTAAGGAAAATAATATTAATTTCAAGCAAGTATTTACTTCTGAATTAAGTATATCTTTTATAGTTGATAATAAATATAAACAAAGATTTATAGAATTATTAGGGAATGAGTTTGATTTATAGCATAGCAGCAATTGGTAGTGAGACTATTTTTATATCTGTTAATACTAGTAATAAAAATTAAAAAAATTGGGGGAGTTTAAAATGAAGCAAGTAAATTTAGCTATAGTAGGTGCAACGGGAATGGTTGGTAGAACATTTTTAAAGGTATTAGAAGAAAGAAATTTTCCAATAAAAAATTTATATTTATTTTCATCTGAAAAATCTGCAGGAACAGAACTAGTTTTCAGGGGAAAAGAATATAAAGTAGAGGCATTAACAGAGGCATCATTCGATAGAGATATAGATATAGCATTATTTTCAGCAGGAGGAGATGTAAGTAAGAAGTTTGCTCCTATAGCTAGAGATCATGGAGTTATAGTGGTTGATAATAGTAGCGCTTGGAGGATGGAAAAGGATATACCGTTGGTAGTTCCAGAAGTTAATCCTAACGATGTTGACTGGAATAATGGTATAATAGCAAATCCAAACTGTTCAACAATTCAATCTGTAGTACCACTAGTAAAACTTCACGAAGCTTTAAAAATAAAAAGGATAGTTTATTCTACTTATCAAGCTGTATCAGGTTCTGGAGTAGGTGGTATGAAAGATTTAGAAAATGGAATTAACGGTGGAGAAAATAAAAAATATCCATATCAAATAGCATATAATTGCCTTCCTCATATAGATGAATTTTTAGATAACGGTTATACAAAAGAAGAAATGAAAATGATTAATGAAACTAAGAAAATATTAAATGATGAAAGTATAAGAGTAACAGCTACGACTGTTAGAGTTCCAGTTAGATATGGTCATAGTGTATGTATTAACTTAGAATTTGAAAATCCTTTTGAAATGGAGCAAATATACAAATTACTTCAAGAAACTGAAGGTGTTAATATAGTAGATGATGTTAAAAACAATGTTTATCCTATGCCTATAGATGTAGAAGGGAAAGATGAAGTTTACGTTGGAAGAATAAGAAGAGATTATAGTGTTGAAAATGGAATAAATATGTGGGTTGTAGCTGATAACATAAGAAAAGGAGCCGCAACAAATACTGTTCAAATAGCTGAATTATTAATAAAAAAATTGAAGTAGGGGGATTTTGTTATGAAAAAATTATTTGAAGGTTCTGGAGTGGCACTTATTACACCTTTTAAAGATGGCAAAGTTAATTATGAAAAAATGGGAGAATTAATAGAGTGGCATATAGCAAATAAAACAGACTCGATAATAGTATGTGGAACAACTGGAGAATCTGCGACTATGACAGATGAAGAAAGAAAAACAACTATAAAATTTGTAGTAGATAAAGTTAATAAAAGGATACCCGTCATAGCGGGTAGTGGAAGTAATAATACTGCATATTCAATAGAATTAAGCAAATATTGCCAAGGCATAGGAGTAGATGGGTTATTAATAGTAACACCATATTATAATAAAACGACTCAAGATGGATTAATAAAACATTATACAACTATAGCTAATAGTGTAGATTTACCAATAATACTTTATAACGTACCTGGAAGAACTGGAGTAAATATAAAACCAAGTACGGTAGAAAAACTTTCTAAGGTTGAAAATATAGTTGCGATAAAAGAAGCAAGTGGAGATATAAGTCAAGTTGCTGAAATTGCTAGATTATGTGGAGAAGATTTTGCAATATATAGTGGAAATGATGATCAAATAGTTCCAATATTATCTCTTGGTGGAAGTGGTGTTATATCTGTTTTAGCTAATATATTACCGAAAGAAACTCATGATATAGTGGAAAAATATTTATCAGGAGATGTTGTAGAATCGAGAAAATTACAACTAGGTGTAAATGAATTAGTAAGTTCATTATTTATAGAAGTTAATCCAATACCAGTTAAGGCAGCTATGAATTTAATGGGAATGGAAGCTGGAGAACTTAGACTTCCATTGATAGATATAAGTAAACAAAATTTAGAGATATTACGTAATAATATGGTGAAGTATGGAATTAAAGTAGATTAACTCAAAACAATGGAGGTGATAGGATGATAAATGTAGTTGTTAGTGGATGTAATGGAGCAATGGGTAGGGTTTTAACTAAGGTTATAGAAGAAATGGAAGATATGACGGTAGTTGCAGGAATAGATAAGAATACAGATTTATATAAAAACAACTACCCAGTATACAAATCACCATCATTAGTAAAAGAAAAATGTGATGTTATAATAGATTTTTCTGGTCCATCTAATATAAGTGGGTTACTTGAATATGCAGTAAATAATGACATTGCTATTGTAATAGCAACAACTGGATTTAGTGATAAAGAAGAAAAGAAAATAAAAGAAGCGTCTAAATTTACAAGAATATTTAAGTCTTCGAATATGTCATTAGGTGTAAATGTATTAATAAATTTAGTAAAACAAGCAACTAATACGTTAGGTGATATAGCTGATATAGAAATAATAGAAAAGCACCATAATAAAAAGGTTGATGCGCCTAGTGGAACAGCAAAAATGATAGCTGAAGCTATAAATAAAGAGTTAGATGGTTCTATGGAATTTAGTTACGGCAGAAATGGAACTGATGCAAAAAGAGAAGAGAATGAAATAGGGATACATTCAATTCGTGGAGGAACAATATCAGGTGAGCATACAGTAATATTTGCAGGGCTTGATGAAATTATAGAAGTAAAACATACAGCTTTATCTAAAAAAGTTTTCGCTCAAGGTTCTGTAAAAGCAGCACAGTATATTTTAAATAGAAAAAATGGGTTATATGATATGAATAGCTTAATAAATAATAATTAGTAAATTAAAATGAGTGCTACTCAATGATTGAAATCATTGGGAGGCACTCATTTTTACGCTTAAGGATATTATAATACTTAAAAAAATGTGGATAAATTCTAAATGTAAGTAATATCAATAAATTGGTTTTGAGCGTAAAAAGATTTTGAGCAACGGACGAAGTCGTTGGCGACATGAAGTGATTCGCCGACACGTCGCTCAAGCGAAGCGAATTTTTTATTGATTTTAAATATTTAATTAAAGTTGAGATGGATAAAATAAAACTAATAAAATTAAAGATATAAATATAAATAAATATCTATATTTGATAATTATTTATAAAAAGTAGGGGAAAATATAAATTAAAATAATACCTAGAGGTGAATAAATGTTAGATATAGCTAAATATAAAGTTAGTGTAGAAGATTTGAAGTGCAAAAATGCATTAGACAGTATAGATTTTAAGACGACAGAAGAAATAACACCTATAAGAGGAATAATAGGTCAAAATAGAGCTGTTCAAGCTATAGAATTTGGACTAAAAATGAGACAAAAAGGATATAACATATATGTAGCAGGTGCTAGTGGAATAGGAAGGTCAAGTTATACTTATAACCTAATTGAAAAGAACTTTAAATCTAATAATAACTTAAAAGATTGGGTATATGTAAATAATTTTAAAAATCCAAATGAGCCAATAGCATTATCTTTTAAACCAGGAGAAGGTAAGGAATTTAAAAAAGATATAGAAGACATCATAGATAAACTAAAATATGAAGTTCCAAAGATATTCAACTCAAAGGAGTATGAATATCATAGTAGAATATTAATGAGTGAACTAGAAACAAATATCGAAAGTATAATAAAAAATCTAAATGAATTTGCAAGGCCAAGAGGATTTAAATTCCAAGCTACAGATAGGGGTTTAATGAGTATTCCTATAAAAGAAAATGGGGAACTTATGCAAGATAATGAACTTGGAAATCTTACGGCAGTTGAGATTCAAAAGATACGAGAAGAAGGATTGAAACTAAATCAAGACAGTAAAGATTATATAGATAATATAAAAATGTGTGAAGAAACATATAAGAATAAAATGAAAGATTTAGATAAGACTGTAGGAAAAAGCCTTGTTGGTTTCTATGAGCAATACTTAATTAATAAGTACGGAAAAGATGAAAAGATAAAAAAATATATAGATGATTTGGGCATAGATATAGTAACGAATATAGATAAATTTAAAGAAAGTGATGATGAAAATAGACAAAATCCCATGGCTATGTTAGGTATTATGTCTCCTAAAAATCAAGAAAAATTATTTAATAAATATAAAGTTAATTTGTTTATAGATAATAGTGAATGTGATAAGTGTAAGATTATAACTGAGAGTAATCCTACATACTATAATCTTGCTGGATGCGTAGAATATAAAAATGAAGTAGGAGCTTTAACAACAAGCTTTATGGAGATAAAGCCAGGAGCCTTACATAAAGCTAATGGAGGATATTTAATATTAAATGTTAAGGATCTATTATCAAATCCATTTTCTTGGGAATGTCTAAAAAGATCTCTAAAAACAGGTACTATATCTATTGAATCTATAAATAAACAGTATGGATATCTAGTAACATCTACTATAAAGCCAGAACCTATAGAATTAGATACTAAGGTTATATTAATTGGAGATAATTATTTTTATAGTATTCTTTATGCACATGAAGAGGACTTTAGAAATTTATTTAAGATAATGGCAGATTTTGATATAGAGATAGATAAGAATGAAGAAAATATATATAAAACAGCTCAATTAATAGCTAATAAGTGTAAAGAAGAAAACTTGAAACATTTTACTAAAGGAGCTGTAGAAAAAATAATCGAATATAGTACTAGAGTAAGTGATAGTAAAGATAAGCTTACAGCAAAATTCAATAAAATTTTAGATATAATATATGAATCTGATGCAATAAGTGATGAAAATCAACCTTATATAACAGAAGTGGATGTAAAAAATGCTATAAATCAAAAAAAATATAGAAGTAATAAATACGAAGAAAAACTAAATGAGATGTTTAAAGATGGAACTCTTTTAATAGATATAGGCGGAGAAAAAGTTGGTCAAATAAATGGACTAGCTGTAATGGGAACAGGTGAGTATTCTTTTGGGAAACCATCTAAAATAACAGCTTCAACATATAATGGTAGAAGAGGCGTTATAAATATAGAAAGAGAAATAAAACAAAGTGGTAGTATACATGATAAGGGAGTTTTAATTTTAAGTGGATACTTAGGCTCAAGATATGGAAAAGAAAAACCATTATCTATAACGACATCTATCACATTTGAACAAAACTATAATGGAGTGGATGGAGATAGTGCATCTAGTACAGAGTTATACGCTATTATATCTAGTATAGCAAATATACCTATAAAGCAATATATAGCTGTAACGGGTTCTGTAAGTCAAAAGGGTGAAATACAACCAATAGGTGGTATAAACGAAAAAATAGAAGGATTCTTTGATGTATGTAAAATAAAAGGATTTACCGGTAATCAAGGAGTTATGATGCCTATACAAAATGTTAAAAATCTTCTTCTTAAAGATGAAGTAGTTGAAGCTGTAAAACAAGGTAAATTTAATATATATGCAATAAAAAGTATAGAAGAGGGATTGGAAATACTTACAGGGAAAAGTATGAAAGAAATAGACAAGTTGGTCAATGAAAATTTAGATAGATATAGAAAATCTTCTAAGGATGATGAAGATAATAAGGAAAATAAAAATAATAAAGAAAGTAAAGATAATGATAAATAATAAAGAAATATATCATATCACAAAATTTTAAATCGGTTTGAAATATTATTTTCAGACCGATTATATATATTAAATCTTTCCTAGATATATATTATTTTCTGTAATTAAATAATTCAATTGAGCATCGTGATTTTCTTTAGGGATATAATCAAATACTTGTAAATCAAAAGCTATACCGATGGTTATAGCATCTTCTCTAAGACATTCAATAAATCTATCGTAAAATCCACCACCATATCCTAATCTATAGCAATTTTTATCATAAGCTACTGCAGGAACTATAAGAATATCAATATCTTCTACATTTAATTCATTATATGGGTCTTGTTTTGGCTCTCTTATGCCGTAGGAACCTATATTTATACCATCTTTTAAATTAGTAATTTTAAAAGGTATGAGCTTTCTTTCATCTTTTATAGTTACAGGAGCCGCGACAGTTTTTTTAAGAGATATAAGTTTAGTAATTAAATGATCTGTTTTTACTTCATTATTAAAATCTAAATAAAGCATAATAGTGTTGGCATATTTTATACAATCCATTAAAAGTAATTTTTCTGTGATTATTTGAGAATTTTTAGATATAAAATCAGTGTCTTTATTATTTCTATATTCTATGATCTTTTTTCTGAAATCTTTTTTCATAAAATGGACCCCTTTTTTATATGGTATAATATGTATAATATTTATCATCTTAATATAAATTTTAGCATGTTTGAATAAATTAAATCAATACAAATGATAGTAGTAATAAAAAGAATAGCTTGTAATATAATATACAGAGTACTATGTAAAGGAGATGCAATCTAATGATATCTAAGAAAAAAGCCATAATATACGGTGTGTTGCTGGTTGTGATTACCTTCCTAATAACTTCAACACTAAACATAGCTTTAGGTGGAAAAGTGGTAATAAGTAAAGACACATATGAAGCGTATAAGAAGTATAATAAGATGATCGCGCTAGAGGAGTTAGTGAAAGACGATTTTTATCAAGAGACATCAGATGAAAAGTTAGTTGATGGTGCAATAAAAGGAATGTTTACTGGATTAGATGATCCATATTCTCAATATTATACTAAGGAAGAATTTGAGAAATTAAAGGAACAAACAAGTGGTTCATTTGTAGGGATAGGTGTGTATATAAGCCCAACATCTGATGATGATCATATAACCATAATTGCGCCTATAGAAGGTTCTCCTGCAGAGAAAAGTGGAATAAGGGCAGGGGATAAGATATTAAAGGTAGATGGTAAAGTTGTTTCAGCTCAAAATTCTGATGAAGCTATTAATATGATTAAAGGTAAAAAAGGAACAGAAGTAGAATTAACAATAAAGAGAGGCGAGCAAGTATTAGATGTTAATGTAAAAAGAGATGAAATAGTATCTAAGACAGTTGAAGGTAAAGAGCTAGATGATAATATAGGGTACATAAAAATAACGTCATTTAGTGAACATACAAACAAAGAGTTTGAAGAAACATTAAACACATTAAAGCAAGGTGGTATAAAAGGGCTTGTCATAGATCTAAGAGATAATCCAGGAGGATTATTAAATGTATGTAAAGATATAGCCGATAGCTTAATAGGAGAAGGTACTATAGTTTATACGAAGGATAATAAGGGAAATACTGAATACTTAAAATCAGATAAAGAAAAGTTAGGTTTACCTATAGCAGTGTTAACTAATGAGGGAAGTGCATCTGCATCAGAAATACTTACTGGAGCTATTATAGATAATAAAGCAGGTATATCTGTAGGAACTACTACTTTTGGTAAAGGTTTGGTTCAAAGTGTTAGAGAGTTAAAGGATGGAACGGGATATAAGTTAACAACAGCTCAATACTTTACTCCAAGTGGAGAATATATAAATGGAAAAGGTATAAAGCCAACTATTGAGGAAAAAGACGAAGAAAAACAATTAGATGTTGCTTTAAAATGGATCAAAGAGCAAATAAGTAAGTAAAGTAATATAGATTTATAAAATATAAAATTAAAATTAATTTTATATTTTATTTTATAGAGGAAAAATATGAACATATTTAACAAAATAACCTCAAAAATAAAAGGAAATGCAATCACTTTATAGAATAGAAATATAAAGAGAAGTTAATAATTCTTAATAGGAAGTGATTTTATGAGTAAATATATATCAAATGTTGTTAACTTTCAGGAATATAAAGATAAAAAGAATAAACAATTAGAATCAGATAGAGAAGAACTTTTGCAACTGATTAAGAAAATAGTTACAACTAAATAAAATAAAAAAATGCATTAGGAGATTCCTAATGCATTTTTATTAATATGATGAATTATCATCACATTAAGTCAATTCTCTTAAAAAATAGTTCATAAGTTTATGTCAATGTTACAGTAATAATAAATACAAAACTATTCAACATTAAATATTACTTAAGACATTTTTAAATCGTTAATATAGTTTTGAAATTGAGAAAATTCATTTTCATTTTCTAATTCTATTACTGTAGAGTTTTCATTTTCAAAATTTTTTAGATAAATAGTATGGTTATTTTCTAATTTATCATAATAAATGCATCTGTATCCATCTTCATATAAATTTTTTATAGTATTAAAGTCGGACATAACATCATCTCCTTATTAAAAAGATTATAATTTTATTATATTTTTTCACAATTTGAGTATAATATGTGTGATTTAAAAATGTATAAGTATAGCTAATAAAGAAAAAAATAAAAAAAATAGAAAAATTTTAAAAAAAGTATTGACCATACAAAAAAGTGATGATATATTAATAAGTGTCCAAGAGAGAGGACAAAAAAGAACTTTGAAAATTAAACAGTAGGTTAATTTATAGAATTGAAACTAAACAAACTAAGCCAGATATTCAGATAATGATTAGTCTGAGCAGGTAATCAAATTTATTTGAGCGACGGATGTATCTGAAGCGGTAGCGAAGATATAACGTTGGCGATATAAATTCGAAGAATTTATTTTGAGAGTTTGATCCTGGCTCAGGATGAACGCTGGCGGCGTGCCTAACACATGCAAGTTGAGCGATTTACTTCGGTAAAGAGCGGCGGACGGGTGAGTAACGCGTGGGTAACCTGCCCTGTACACACGGATAACATACCGAAAGGTATGCTAATACGAGATAAAATACTTTTATCGCATGGTAGAAGTATCAAAGCTTTTGCGGTACAGGATGGACCCGCGTCTGATTAGCTAGTTGGTAAGGTAACGGCTTACCAAGGCGACGATCAGTAGCCGACCTGAGAGGGTGATCGGCCACATTGGAACTGAGACACGGTCCAAACTCCTACGGGAGGCAGCAGTGGGGAATATTGCACAATGGGCGAAAGCCTGATGCAGCAACGCCGCGTGAGCGATGAAGGCCTTCGGGTCGTAAAGCTCTGTCCTCAAGGAAGATAATGACGGTACTTGAGGAGGAAGCCCCGGCTAACTACGTGCCAGCAGCCGCGGTAATACGTAGGGGGCTAGCGTTATCCGGAATTACTGGGCGTAAAGGGTGCGTAGGTGGTTTCTTAAGTCAGAGGTGAAAGGCTACGGCTCAACCGTAGTAAGCCTTTGAAACTGGGGAACTTGAGTGCAGGAGAGGAGAGTGGAATTCCTAGTGTAGCGGTGAAATGCGTAGATATTAGGAGGAACACCAGTTGCGAAGGCGGCTCTCTGGACTGTAACTGACACTGAGGCACGAAAGCGTGGGGAGCAAACAGGATTAGATACCCTGGTAGTCCACGCCGTAAACGATGAGTACTAGCTGTCGGAGGTTACCCCCTTCGGTGGCGCAGCTAACGCATTAAGTACTCCGCCTGGGAAGTACGCTCGCAAGAGTGAAACTCAAAGGAATTGACGGGGACCCGCACAAGTAGCGGAGCATGTGGTTTAATTCGAAGCAACGCGAAGAACCTTACCTAAGCTTGACATCCTTTTGACCGATGCCTAATCGCATCTTTCCCTTCGGGGACAGAAGTGACAGGTGGTGCATGGTTGTCGTCAGCTCGTGTCGTGAGATGTTGGGTTAAGTCCCGCAACGAGCGCAACCCTTGCCTTTAGTTGCCAGCATTAAGTTGGGCACTCTAGAGGGACTGCCAGGGATAACCTGGAGGAAGGTGGGGATGACGTCAAATCATCATGCCCCTTATGCTTAGGGCTACACACGTGCTACAATGGGTGGTACAGAGGGCAGCCAAGTCGTGAGGCGGAGCTAATCCCTTAAAGCCATTCTCAGTTCGGATTGTAGGCTGAAACTCGCCTACATGAAGCTGGAGTTACTAGTAATCGCAGATCAGAATGCTGCGGTGAATGCGTTCCCGGGTCTTGTACACACCGCCCGTCACACCACGGAAGTTGGGGGCGCCCGAAGCCACTTAGCTAACCCTTTTGGGAAGCGAGTGTCGAAGGTGAAATCAATAACTGGGGTGAAGTCGTAACAAGGTAGCCGTATCGGAAGGTGCGGCTGGATCACCTCCTTTCTAAGGAGAATTACCTACTGTTTAATTTTGAGGGTTCTTAATAAAAATTAAAAACTCTATTGACAATCTTCGACATATACTATAAAATGTATATCGTTGTAAAAATAAATATGGGGGTGTAGCTCAGCTGGGAGAGCACTTGCCTTGCACGCAAGGGGTCAGGAGTTCGATCCTCCTCATCTCCACCATGTTTGTACTTTGAAAACTGCATAACATTTAGTGATATGACATCATTTTAAACATATATAGACAAGAAAAGTCTTTAAAATTACACTTTTAATAACTGGTCAAGTTATTAAGGGTGCAGGGCGGATGCCTTGGCACTAGGAGCCGATGAAGGACGTGATAAGCTGCGATAAGCTTCGGGGAGTTGCACGTAAACTTTGATCCGAAGATTTCCGAATGAGGAAACTCACTTAGAGTAATGTCTAAGTATCGTTAAGTGAATACATAGCTTAGCGAGGGGAACCCGGGGAACTGAAACATCTAAGTACCCGGAGGAAGAGAAAGAAATTCGATTCCGTAAGTAGCGGCGAGCGAACGCGGAACAGGCCAAACCAATGAAGTTTACTTCGTTGGGGTTGCGGACATACAACATGGATGCAATATCGTAAATGAAGAGAGTTGGAAAGCTCCGCCATAGAAGGTAATAGCCCTGTAGTTGAAACGAGAAAGCTACTAGTATGATCCAGAGTACCACGGGACACGTGAAACCCTGTGGGAAGCAGGAGGGACCATCCTCCAAGCCTAAATACTACCTAGTGACCGATAGCGCATAGTACCGTGAGGGAAAGGTGAAAAGAACCCCGGGAGGGGAGTGAAATAGAACCTGAAACCCTGTACTTACAAGCTGTGGGAGCACATTACTTGTGTGACCGCGTACTTTTTGTAGAACGGGCCAACGAGTTACGTTAAGTAGCAAGGTTAAGCACTTAAGGTGTGGAGCCGTAGCGAAAGCGAGTCTTAAATGGGCGATTAAGTTACTTGGCGTAGACCCGAAACCGGGCGACCTATCCATGAGCAGGTTGAAGCGAAAGTAAAATTTCGTGGAGGACCGAACCCACGAGCGTTGAAAAGCTCGGGGATGACTTGTGGATAGCGGTGAAATTCCAATCGAGCCCGGAGATAGCTGGTTCTCCCCGAAATAGCTTTAGGGCTAGCCTCAAGCGTAGAGAAACGGAGGTAGAGCACTGAATGTCCTAGGGGGTATTGCACTTACCGAAGACTATCAAACTCCGAATGCCGTTTTCTTTTACTTGGGAGTCAGACTGTGGGTGATAAGATTCATAGTCAAAAGGGCAACAGCCCAGATCGTCAGCTAAGGTCCCTAAATGTACGTTAAGTGGTAAAGGATGTGGGATTGCACAGACAACCAGGATGTTGGCTTAGAAGCAGCCACTCATTTAAAGAGTGCGTAATAGCTCACTGGTCGAGTGATCCTGCGCCGAAAATTTCCGGGGCTAAAACGTACTACCGAAGCTACGGCATCAATTATGATGGGTAGGGGAGCTTCGTATGCAGGCTGAAGCATGACCGTAAGGACATGTGGACAGTATACGAGTGAGAATGTTGGCATGAGTAGCGAGACGTGGGTGAGAATCCCACGGGCCGTAAACCCAAGGTTTCCAGGGGAAGGTTCGTCCGCCCTGGGTTAGTCGGGACCTAAGCCGAGGCCGAAAGGCGTAGGTGATGGACAACAGGTTGATATTCCTGTACCGCCAATAAGCGTTTGAGAGATGGAGTGACACAGTAGGATAAGCTAACCGTACTGTTGGTTATGTACGGCTAAGCATTGAGGCAGTCTAAATAGGCAAATCCGTTTAGACAATGCTAGGATGTGATGGGGAAGCCCTTCGGGGCGAAGTAGCTGATTTCACACTGTCAAGAAAAGCTTCTATCGAGTTTAAAGGCGCCCGTACCGTAAACCGACACAGGTGGGTGAGGAGAGTATCCTAAGGCCAGCGAGAGAACTATTGTTAAGGAACTCGGCAAAATGACCCCGTAACTTAGGGAGAAGGGGTGCCTGTCTATGACAGGCCGCAGAGAATAGGCCCAAGCGACTGTTTACCAAAAACACAGGTTTCTGCTAAGTCGCAAGACGATGTATAGGAGCTGACGCCTGCCCGGTGCTGGAAGGTTAAGGGGATCTGTTAGAGCAATCGAAGCAGTGAACTTAAGCCCCAGTAAACGGCGGCCGTAACTATAACGGTCCTAAGGTAGCGAAATTCCTTGTCGGGTAAGTTCCGACCCGCACGAAAGGCGTAACGATTTGGGCACTGTCTCAACAATAGACTCGGTGAAATTGTAATCCCGGTGAAGATGCCGGGTACCTGCGACAGGACGGAAAGACCCCATGGAGCTTTACTGTAGCTTGACGTTGGGTCTTGGTACTACATGTACAGGATAGGTGGGAGACTAAGAAGCATGGACGCCAGTCTGTGTGGAGTCAACCTTGGGATACCACCCTTGTAGTACTGGGATCCTAACCATAGGCCTTGAATCAGGTCTTGGAACACCGTCAGGTGGGCAGTTTGACTGGGGCGGTCGCCTCCTAAAAAGTAACGGAGGCGCTCAAAGGTTTCCTCAGCACGGTCGGAAATCGTGCGAAGAGTGTAAAGGCAAAAGGAAGCTTGATTGCAAGACATACAGGTCGAGCAAGGACGAAAGTCGGACTTAGTGATCCGGTGGTACCGCATGGAAGGGCCATCGCTCAACGGATAAAAGCTACCCTGGGGATAACAGGCTTATCTCCCCCAAGAGTCCACATCGACGGGGAGGTTTGGCACCTCGATGTCGGCTCATCACATCCTGGGGCTGTAGTAGGTCCCAAGGGTTGGGCTGTTCGCCCATTAAAGTGGTACGCGAGCTGGGTTCAGAACGTCGTGAGACAGTTCGGTCCCTATCCGTCGCAGGCGTAGGAAATTTGAGAAGACCTGTCCTTAGTACGAGAGGACCGGGATGGACGTACCTCTGGTATACCAGTTGTTCTGCCAAGGGCATGGCTGGGTAGCTATGTACGGAATGGATAAGCGCTGAAAGCATCTAAGCGCGAAGCCAACTTCAAGATAAGATTTCCCACCGTAAGGGTAAGACCCCAGGAAGACTACCTGGTTGATAGGTCGAAGGTGTAAGTGCAGTAATGTATTTAGCTTATCGATACTAATAGGTCGAGGACTTGACCAAAATAAACCTAAAGGTTTATATCGCCAACCAAATCATTATTAAAATATTAATAAGGAAGATTTCGGTTGCTAAAATAAAATGATAAATCTTAAATGATATGCAGTTTTCAGAGTACCAACTCTAAAACTTATGCGGGTGTAGCTCAATGGTAGAGTTCCGGCCTTCCAAGCCGGCTGTGAGGGTTCGATCCCCTTCACCCGCTCCAACTTAAATAAGATTATGTGGTTATTATAGCAAAGAGGATACACCTGTTCCCATACCGAACACAGAAGTTAAGCTCTTTAGCGGCAATGGTACTTGGTGGGCGACCGCCTGGGAGAGTAGCACGTAGCCACGTAATCTTTTTTTATTTTATAATATTAGATGTGTATGATTTATAATCTGATAATTATTTTGAGCAATACATGTACCCGTAGTGGGAGTAAGGATATATAATTAGAGAAATGAATGAGTTCATTGATACATTGCTCAAGCGAAGCAAAATTTTTATAAATTTATGTATATAATTCAGGAGATTGGAAATAATTATATTGTAAAACTTAATAATAAATTACTCAATCTCCCCCATTTAAAAAGACCTCTATTTTATAGAGGTCTTTAATTTTATATTATGAATAAAGAAATATAATAAGATTCAAAGTAACTTATATTGGGTAAAATATGTAAAAATATTTATATATAAAAAATTAAATATATTGACGATAATATGAGAAAAATGAATTTTATGATATAATTACATTTATTAGAAAATATGTTCGAATGAAGGAGTGAGATACTTGGATTTTGAATTGAAGTCAGATTTTAAACCTACGGGAGATCAGCCACAAGCTATAAAATCTATAGTAAGTGCTATAAATAATAATGAAAAATATTCTACATTATTAGGAGTTACAGGATCAGGAAAAACATTTACAATGGCAAATATAATACAAGAAGTAAAAATGCCAACTTTGATACTTGCTCATAATAAAACTTTAGCAGCTCAACTTTATAGTGAGTTTAAGGAATTCTTTCCAGACAACGCAGTTGAATATTTTGTAAGCTATTACGATTATTATCAACCAGAAGCATATGTTGCTCATAGTGATACATATATAGAAAAAGATGCAAGTATAAATGATGAAATTGATAAGCTACGTCATTCAGCAACCGCAGCAATACTAGAAAGAGATGATGTAATAATAATATCATCTGTGTCTTGTATATATGGCTTAGGGGATCCAGAGGATTATAGAAAGCTTATGCTATCATTAAGGCCAGGAATGGAAAGGGATAGAGATGATATTATAAAGAAATTAATAGAAATACAATATGAAAGAAATGATATAAATTTTACGCGTGGTACTTTCAGAGTAAGGGGAGATATATTAGAGATATTTCCAGCTAGTAATGATGAAAGAGCTATAAGAATTGAATTTTTTGGTGATGAAATAGATAGAATAACTGAAATAGATTATGTAACAGGAAAGATTGTAGGAACTAGAAATCATGTTGTTATTTTCCCTGCATCTCACTATGTAACAACTCCAGAGAGAGTTGAAAAAGCTGTTATTGAAATAGAAAAAGAGTTAGAGGAGAGAGTAAAAGCATTTAAAGATGATGATAAGCTATTAGAAGCTCAAAGAATAGAGCAGAGAACTAAATATGATATAGAAATGCTTAAAGAAATAGGATTCTGCCAAGGTATAGAAAATTATTCAAGACATATAACAGGAAGAAAACCAGGAGAGAAGCCATATACATTAATGGACTTCTTCCCAGATGATTATTTAATAATAATAGATGAATCACATGTAACGGTTCCTCAAGTTAGGGGCATGTATGCAGGAGATAAATCAAGAAAAGCATCGCTTATAGATAATGGATTTAGATTACCTTCTGCTTATGATAACAGACCATTAAATTTTGATGAATTTGAAGAGAATATTAATCAAATACTATTTGTAACGGCTACACCAGGAGCTTATGAACTAGAGCACTCAACAACTATAGCAGAGCAGATAATAAGGCCAACGGGATTACTTGACCCTATTGTTGAGGTTAGACCTATAAATAATCAAATAGATGACTTAGTAGTTGAGATAAACAAGGTAATAGAAAAAGATGAAAGAGTTTTAATAACTACTCTTACTAAAAAAATGAGTGAAGATTTAACTAATTATTTAAAAGAAATAGGAATTAAGGTCAAGTATTTACATTCAGATATAGATACTTTAGAAAGAGTAGAAATAATAAGAGATTTAAGACTTGGAAAGTTTGATGTATTAGTAGGTATAAACTTACTTAGAGAAGGTCTAGATATACCAGAGGTTTCTTTAGTTGCCATACTTGATGCAGATAAAGAAGGATTTTTACGTTCTGAGACGTCTTTGATACAAACAATTGGTAGAGCAGCAAGAAATTCAGAGGGTAAGGTTATAATGTATGCAGATAAGATAACTAGATCGATGGAAAGTGCTATAACTGAGACAAAGAGAAGAAGAGAAATACAGATGCTATACAATGAAGAGCATAATATAACACCTACAACTATTAAGAAAAAAGTAAGAGATGCAATAGAAGCTACTGTAGTGGCAGATGAAGAAACTATTTATGGAATAAAAGAGACAAACAATATAGATGAGATCAAAGAAAATATAGCAGCACTTCAAGCTGAAATGATAGAAGCTGCACAAAATCTACAATTTGAGAGAGCAGCAGAGCTTAGAGATAAAATAAAGCAACTTGAGGAAAGGATAAATAATTAGATGGAAGATAAAATCATAATAAAAGGTGCAAAAGAGCACAATCTAAAAAACGTAGACCTAGAACTTCCAAGAAATAAATTTATAGTATTTACCGGACTATCAGGTTCTGGTAAGTCATCATTAGCATTTGATACTATATATGCAGAAGGACAAAGAAGATATGTAGAGAGTTTATCTGCATATGCTAGACAGTTTTTAGGACAAATGGAGAAACCAAATGTGGAATATATAGAAGGATTATCTCCGGCTATATCTATAGACCAAAAGACAACATCTAAAAATCCACGTTCAACAGTAGGTACTGTTACAGAGATTTATGACTACTTAAGATTATTATTTGCTAGAGTAGGGGAAGTACACTGCTCTGTATGTGGAGAAAAAATAAGTCAAATGACTATACAAGAAATCGTAGATAAGATGATGGAGTTTCCTGAAAGAACAAAATTACAAATACTATCTCCAGTAGTAAGGGGGCAAAAGGGAACTCATAAAAAATTAATTGAAAACATCAAAAAAGAAGGCTTTGTTAGAATAAGAGTAAATGGAGAAAATTACGAAGTTACTGATGATATAGATTTAAGTAAAAATAAAAAGCATAATATAGAAGTTGTTGTAGATAGAATAGTAATAAAAGATGGTATAGAATCTAGACTTACAGATTCTATAGAAACTGCAGTTAAATTATCTGATGGACTTGTTATAGCTCAAATAATAGATGGAGAAGAAATACTTTATTCTACTAAATTTGCATGTCCAGAGCATGGAGTAGGAATAGAAGAATTATCTCCAAGAATGTTCTCATTCAATGCTCCATTTGGAGCTTGTGAGACTTGTAATGGACTTGGTGAAAGTAAGGAAGTTGATCCTAATTTAGTAATACCAAACAAAGACCTATCCATAAAACAAGGTGCAATAGCAGCATGGGGTTCAGTAGGAGTAAATGATGATACATATTATAGTAAAATGGTTCAAAGTTTAGCAAATCATTTTGGTGTATCAATAGAAACTCCAGTAAAGGATTTACCTGAAGAATTTGTACAAGAACTACTTTATGGAACTAATAACACTATTGTACAATTTGTATATGAATCAAAATATGGTGGTAGAAGAGAATATCAAGCATATTTTGAAGGTGTTATACCTAATCTAACTAGAAGATATAATGAAACTAACTCAGAACATGCTAGAGATAAAATTGAAGAGTTCATGTCAGAAACTCCATGTCCAAAGTGTAAGGGAGCAAGGCTTAAAAAAGAGGTATTATCAGTTTTAGTAGATGGAAAAAATATAATGGATGTTACTGATTTTTCTGTTAATGAGCTTGTAGAATATATAGAAAACATAAACCTAAACGAAAAGCAAAAGTTTATAGCACATGAAATATTAAAAGAAATAAGAGGAAGAGCAATTTTCCTAAGAGACGTTGGTTTAGATTACTTAAATTTATCAAGAAAAGCAGGAACATTATCAGGAGGAGAAGCGCAGCGTATAAGGCTTGCCACTCAAATTGGTTCGGCTCTTGTTGGAGTTTTATATGTACTTGATGAGCCGAGTATAGGTCTTCATCAAAGAGATAATGACAGGCTTATAAAGACACTAAGACATTTAACTGATATTGGAAATACTCTTATAGTTGTAGAACATGATGAAGATACAATGAGAGAATGTGATTATATAGTTGATATTGGGCCAGGTGCAGGAGTTCATGGAGGACAAATAGTTGCTCAAGGAACTTTAGATGAAATATTAGATAATCCAAACTCTATAACAGGTCAATATTTAAGTGGAAAAAAAGAAATACACATACCAAAAACGACTAGAGAAGGAAATGGAAACTTTATAGAAATAGTTAAAGCAAATGAAAATAACTTAAAAAATATAAATGTAAAATTCCCTCTAGGTAAATTTACTTGTATAACTGGAGTGTCAGGGTCAGGGAAAAGTACATTAATAAATGATATATTATATAAAGGTATAGCAAGTAAAATAAATAGACTTAGAGATAGACCAGGAAAACATAAAGAAATAAAAGGTATAGATAATATAGATAAAATAATCAATATAGACCAAAGTCCAATAGGAAGAACGCCTCGTTCTAATCCAGCAACATATACTGGTGTATTTGATATGATAAGAGATTTATTTGCATCAACTAATGAAGCAAAAGCTAGAGGATATCAAAAAGGTAGATTTAGCTTCAATGTAAAAGGTGGTAGATGTGAAGCTTGTAAAGGCGATGGTATAATAAAAATAGAAATGCACTTCTTACCAGATGTTTATGTACCTTGTGAAGTGTGTAAAGGAGAAAGATATAATAGAGAAACTTTACAAGTTAAATATAAGGATAAAACAATAGCAGATGTATTAGATATGAATGTAGAAGAGGCTCTTAAATTCTTTGAAAATATACCTAATATAAAGAGAAAATTAGAAACATTAATGGATGTTGGACTTTCATATATTAAGTTAGGACAACCATCAACTCAGCTATCAGGAGGAGAAGCACAAAGAATAAAACTAGCTACAGAACTTAGTAAAAGACCAACAGGAAAGACTTTATATATATTAGATGAACCAACAACAGGTCTTCATATGGCTGATGTAGATAAGTTAATTCAAGTTCTTCAAAAATTAGCTGATACAGGAAATAGTATAGTAGTTATAGAACATAACTTAGATGTAATAAAGACTTGTGACTATATAATTGATTTAGGTCCAGAGGGTGGAGATAAAGGCGGTAAGATAGTTGCTACTGGAACTCCAGAAGAAGTTTCTAAGGTTGAAGGTTCTTATACAGGAAAGTTCTTAAAGAAATATTTTGAATAGATTTAAAAATCCATATCTATTAATTGGATATGGATTTTATTTAAAATAAAAGTTCAACCTGAGGTAGCTTAAAGTTGGTGAACTTCAGATGATGGTTAAGTAGATATAACTATATTAAGTTCTGATTATGTTGATAAGTAGAAAGATAGTAAAGTATTTCATACTAGACATGTATCAAGTATATTCATGTTATATATAAATCATGGAAATAATAAATAACAAGTAAATAGAAGAGATACCTTAAATATAATAAATGTATTTGAAGTATCTCTTTATTTCGTTTTTATACAATTATATTTTATAAATTACAGATAATTATGGGTATAATTAAGATATAACTATAATATTGGAGGTAAAATAATTGTTTGACATACAGGAACATTTAAAGCAGCTACCAGCAGAGCCTGGAGTTTACTTAATGAAAGATAAATTTGACAATATAATATATGTAGGGAAAGCAAAAGTATTAAAAAATAGAGTTAGACAATACTTTCAATCTTCAAAAAATCATTCATCTAAAGTAAAATCTATGGTAAAAAATATTGATAAATTTGAATATATAATTACAGACTCAGAATTAGAAGCACTAATATTAGAATGTAACTTAATAAAAAAATATAAGCCAAAGTATAATGTTTTACTACGAGATGATAAAACTTATCCATATATAAAGATAACAACTAATGAAGACTTTCCAAGAGTATTAAAGGTTAGAAAAGTTATAAAAGACAAAGCTAAATATTTTGGGCCTTATACTAATACAACAGCAGTCAATGATACATTAGATATAATAAAAAATACATATCCCATAAGAACTTGTAATGTAGATATAGAAAGAGCTATAAAAACTAATATGAGGCCTTGTTTAAACTTACATATAAAAAGATGTGTAGGGCCTTGCACAGGGAATATTACTAAAGAAGAGTACAATAAAATGATAGAAGAAATAATACTATTTCTATCTGGAAAAGAAGAAAAGTTAATTGATATATTAAAAGAAAAAATGAATAAATGTGCAATGGACTTTAATTTTGAAGAAGCAGCAATATACAGAGATAAAATAAAGAGCCTAGAAGATATGATGGAAAAGCAAAAAATAGATACATCTACATCAGACTTAAATCAAGATGTTATTGCAATGGCAAGAGCACATGACGAAGCTTGTGTTCAAGTTTTCTTTGTAAGGAATGGAAAAATAGTAGGGAGAGAGCATTTTATATTAGAAGGGGTTATGGATAGTACAAGAGAATCAATACTTGGATCATTTGTTAAGCAATTTTATATGGAACAAGAATATGTGCCTAAGGAAATAATAATAGAAGATGAAATAGAAGATAGTTTTATATTATCAGAATGGTTATCTTCAAAAAAAGGTCAAAAGGTAATTATAAGAGTACCTCAGAAGGGTGAAAAGAAAAGCTTAATTGAAATGGTAAGAAAAAATGCGATAGAATATTTAGAAAAGTTTTCAGATATGAATAAAAGAAAGTATGAAAAGAGTATAGGTGCATTAGAAGAATTAAAGCAAATATTAAACCTAGACAATATACCAAATAGGATAGAATCTTTTGATATATCAAATATTCAAGGGGTAGATTCTATTGGATCTATGGTTGTATTTACAAATGGTAAAAAAGATAAAAAAGAATATAGAAGATATAAAATAAAAACTGTAATAGGTCCTAATGATTATGATTCTATGGCCGAGATAGTTGAAAGAAGATTAAAATATGGAGATTTTCCAGATTTAATGTTATTAGATGGAGGAAAAGGTCAGGTTAGTGCTGTAAAAAAGGTTTTAAATAAGTATAATGTAGAAATACCTCTTTGGGGAATGTATAAAGACGATAAACATAGAACAAAGGGACTTATTTCCCAGGAAAAGGAGATAGAACTAGATAGAACTTCTAATTTGTATAGATTTGTCGCAAGTATTCAAGAAGAAGTACATAATTATGCTATATCCTATCATAGAAGTCTTAGAAACAAATCTTTGACAAAATCTGAATTAGATGATATACAAGGTATAGGGGAAAAAAGAAAAAAGGCACTATTAAATCATTTTAAAGATATAGAAGCTATAAAAAAAGCAACCTTTGAAGAATTATTAGAGGTAGAAGGCATGAATAAAGCATCTAGTGAAAGTGTTTATAAATATTTTAGAAAGGGAAAGTAAAATAAGACATGAGTTCAAGTGAAAGAGTATCTATAAGAGAGATAGTAAGAGACTTAGATTTAAAAGTAGTATATATGCCTGAGAATAAAGATTATTACGTTTATTCTCAAGATATAAATAGACCTGGCTTGCAATTTGCAGGATATTTTGAAGATTTTGCTTATGAAAGAATACAAATAGTCGGCAAAACAGAGTATAACTATTTTAGTTATATAGATGAGCAAAAAAGAAGAGAAGTATTAGATAAGTTTTTTGCATATGAAATACCTGTATTAATAGTATCTAGAAATTTAGAAGTAAAACCAGATGTTATAGAATTTGCAAAAAAATATGATAGAATAGTATTAAGTACAAAAAGAAATACAACAAGACTTGTAAATAGATTATCAAATTATTTAGATAACAAACTAGCTCCTCAGACTACAATACATGGGGTTTTAGTTGATATATATGGCATTGGCGTACTTATAAAAGGTGAGAGTAGTATAGGAAAATCTGAAACTGCATTAGAGTTAATTCAAAGAGGTCATAGACTTGTTGCTGACGATGCTGTGGAAATTAGAAAATTAGATGATAGTATGTTAGTTGGTCAAGCTCCAGAGTTATTAAGACACTTTATGGAGATTAGAGGGCTTGGAATTATAGATGTAAAGAGTTTATATGGAGTAGGCGCAACTAAAACATCTAAAATGATAGATTTAGTTATTAATCTAGAAGGTTGGGATGAAAATAAATACTATGATAGATTAGGGCTAGATAGAGAATATGAGCAAATATTGGGTGTAAATATAGAAAAGCTTGTAGTTCCTGTTAAACCAGGAAGAAATACATCTATGGTTTTAGAGGTTGCAGCTATGAATTATAGACAAAGAGGCATGGGTTATGATTCTGCACATGAATTTACTAAAAAGTTATCTCAGTTAATAGATAATAAATAAAATTTGTTTGATTTGAGCTATTGTATGGAATAAATAAAGCCTCTAAATTTTGAATTATTCATTTAGAGGCTTTTATATTAATTTTTTTATATTCGATTTATTGTGATTTTTCGTATATACGAATATAAATGGTTAAGTTTTAACATATCAGTAAAATCTTTTAATTAGATTTATTTTATTCATAATTTTTACCCCTTAACTGCTTAAAAATTTAATAGAAAATTTAAATTTATATAGTGGTATTTTCTAATGATTTATAATAATCTAAAACATCATTAACTTGCTCTGGCTTGAATTGACCATATACTTTACTGTTTACCACCACAACCGGTGCAAGTCCACATGCTCCAACACATCTTAATCCATCTAATGAGAATAAAAGATCCTTAGAAGTTTGACCAGCCTTTATTCCAAGTTGTTTTTCAAATTCATATAGTATTTTATCTGCCCCTTTAGCAAAGCAAACTGCCCCTAAACACACACTTATTTTATATTTTCCTTTAGGTTCAGTAGTGAAATAAGAATAAAAGTTTACAATGCTATAAACTTTAGCTGATGCAATATTTAATCTTTTAGAAATATAAAGTTGAACTTCTTTAGGAAGATATCCAAATATACCTTGTGCATGATGTAATACTTGAATTAAAGAACTATCTTTATTTTCAAGAGAATCAATAAAAGTATCTAGTTGATCGAATAATTGTTTGTTATGTAAGTAGAAATCATACATATAAATCCTCCTTTTAAATTTTAAATTAATTTTAATCATTATCTTAATGCAATAAAAATAGATTAAAATTTTATGAGTACATATAAATTTAAGACTAAAAATATGAAATATTATATGATAAAGTTGAAATGCTTATTGTTAGATTTAAGAATTCATTTTTAACTAAAATATTATAGTATATAAAATTAAATATACAAAATTCAACAAACTAATATAAAAAAATAACAATAAAGGGAAAACTAAAAAAATAATAATACTTTAAAAGTAAATCCCTTATTATTGATTTTATAGTATAGGAGAAAGTAATCTAGATATAGATTCTTTAAGCCTCATATAACGAGATCTAGAATTATATGTATCTAATGTTATTTCCTTAGATTTTAAAATATCATTTTCAAATATAGCTCTTTGTTTCTTTGCGACCTGTGAAGAATACATAAATGCATTTATTTCAAAATTAAGTTCAAAACTTCTAATATCAAAATTTGCAGTTCCGATAGAACATACGCAGTCATCTACAACTATAGTCTTAGCATGTAGAAATGCATTGTGATCATAATTAAAAAGTTTAGCACCATACTTCAGAAGTTCACCTGCATATGAAGAGGATGCCCAATAAACAAAAGGATGATCAGGTTTAGACGGAATCATTATTCTTACATCGACACCTGAAAAACAAGCTATTTTTAATGCATCTGTAAGGGTTTTATCTAAGATAAAGTAAGGGGTCTGTATATAAATGTATTTTTTGGCTTTTTGTATCATTTTTATATAACCATACTTAATCTCATCTAATTCAGTACTATCAGGACCACTAGATACTATTTGCATACCTATATTTTTACATGCATCAGAATTAGATAATCTTACAGTTTTATTTTCAAAGTATTTATCTAAATCTAAGTCTTCTTTAGTTGTATATCTCCAATCTAGTATAAATCGTATATTAAGATCTTTAACAGAATCTCCAGTAATTTTTAAGTGCGTATCTCTCCAATATCCAAACTTAGGATCTTTACCTAGGTATTCATCTCCTATATTATTTCCACCAATAAATCCAACTTTGCTATCTATTACAACTATCTTTCGGTGATTTCTGTAGTTAAGGTTAAAGTTTATAATTTTCATAAAAGAAGGGAAAAATGCACCAACTTTTACACCTGCTTTTTTTAATTTGTGGATAGATTTATCACTTAATAATCTACTACCTACAGCATCGTATAATAGTCTAACTTCAACACCATTTTGAACTTTATCTATTAAGATATCTATTATTTTATTTCCTATTTCATCATCTTTAAAAATATAAAATTGTATATTTATATGATGTTTAGCTTTTTTTAACTCATCTAATAACGACTCAAAGAAGTCATTTGGTTCAGGGAAAAGTTCTACATCATTATTAGTTGTAAAGTGAGAATTATTTGAATTAGCCAAAGCATATATCATATCTTTATACTCAATTAAATTTGGTTCTAGATTATCATTACGATCTAATTTAATTTGAGTATCTATTATATTTTCCTTTAAAATTTTATCTTCAGTTTCTTTAATTTTAAACATATTATTTTTAGAAATACCTCTACCGAAGGATATATATAATATACAACCTATAGCTGGAGCGGTTAGTAAAACAAGAACCCATGCAACAGTAGCTTCAGTACTCCTTTTTTCCCTAAAAATTAAATTTATAATTGATAAGAAATTGATTATATGTATCATGGTAACTAAAATTTCATACCAAGATTCTTTAATAAAGTTATGCATAATTAAAACCTCCATTCACCTAGCTTATTATATAGTATAAATATTAACTCAATATAAATAAAGAGGTTGGACTAATATTTTAGAACAACCTCTTTATTTATATTATATTTGGTAAATAGACTATGCAGTCTTTTTTACATTAACAGAATCTTCTTTTTTATTAACGAATAAGAAGTAGTAAACTCCTGCAACAAATATTGCACCACCTAATATATTACCTATAGTAACAGGTATTAAATTGTTTATAAATATATTAGGTAAGTTTATAACAGAAGCATCAGCAACAGTTTTATGAGCTGCTTCTAAGAATGCAGGATTTGTTTTAGCGAATAAACCAGCAAATAAGTATCCCATGTTAGCAACACTATGCTCGTATCCAGCACATACGAATAAGAATATTCCGAAGAAACTAGTTAAAATTTTTCCAGGTACATCTTTAGCTCCATAAGTCATCCATACAGTAGCACATACAATCCAGTTACATAATAGACCAGAAGCTATAGCAGATACCCAACTGAATCCTAATTTACCGATAGCATTTTTTACTACAACACCACCATATAAACCATTACTCCAATCAAATACACCTGATAAACTTACAAGGTATGCTACTAAAACAGCACCACAAAGATTTCCGATCCAAACTAAAGCCCAGTTTTTAAAAGCTTGGCCCCAAGTTACTCTTTTCTTTAAAGCAGCAAGAGTTATTAATATGTTACCTGTAAATAAGTCTGCACCAGCTATTAGTACAAAAATAAGACCTGCAGGGAACATAAGACCTGCAACCATTTTACCTAAACCATAAGTATCAGGATTTGCTAATAAGTTGTAAGCTGCAGCAACTGATCCTAATGCACCGAATACTATATATGCACCAGCTAAGAATGCAGATGCTAGAACTTTTTTGTTTGGCGTAGTAGCCTTTTTAACACCAGCTTCAATAGTATATTCAGCTATTTCAGCAGGCATAAGCATTTTTTTATCTGCCATTTATAATTCCTCCTTAAAAATTTATTAATAAATATAAAATATTGACATATAATTTTTAAAATAATAGCAGCTAGTAATTTAGCAACAGTAACAATTATACACCAAAATGCACCTTTTGTATACATTAAACAAAAGAAGACAAAAACTTCTATATAGAGAAGAATATTTTTATGAATAAAGTGTACAGAGTATAATAGCCTGAAATATATAAATATTCAGTATAAAATAGACTATTTTTTTCTTAAAAGCTTATTATATTAGGAGGTATTTATGGATAAAAGATTCTTAACACCAGGGGAAGTAGCAAATGCTACTATAAATTCAGGTATAAAAAAAGCTAACCTAGATACAAATAGTTGTATATGGTTGGGTATACTTGCAGGAATTTTTATAGGCTTAGGAGGAGTAGGAAACATATTAGCAGCTCAAACACTAAATAATATAGATGCTGGTTTAGCTAGATTAGCTGGAGCTACAGTGTTTCCAGTAGGGCTTATATTAGTAGTTGTATGTGGAGCGGAGCTATTTACTGGTAATAACTTAATGACTTTAGCTGCTATGAATAAAAAGATAACACTATCAGAACTTTTTAGGAATTGGTTACTGGTATATATTGCAAATTTCATAGGTTCAATACTTTTAGCATTAGCAATTTTCTATGCAGGTATATTTACTGGTGATTCAGCAAATAATGCTATATTAATTGCTGAATCAAAAGCATCGCTTACCATTATGCAGGCTCTTATAAGGGGCATATTATGTAATATCATAGTTGTTTTAGCTATATGGATGGCAACAGCAGCACAAGATATAGTATCAAAATTATTTGCATCTTGGTTTCCGATAATGTTATTTGTGCTATGTGGGTTTGAGCATAGTGTTGCAAATATGTTTTTTATTCCAATGGGAATGTTATTAGGTGCGAATGTAACTATAGGTCAATTAATAACTAATTTAGTAGTTGTAACAATAGGAAATATAATAGGTGGTGCTATTTTAATTCCATGTATATATAATAAAGTATTTATAAAAAATCAGTTAATAAATAAGTAGCATTTAGTAAGTAAATATTTATATTAAAGAAAGTAAAGCGTTGATATAGTAATATCAACGCTTTTTTAATACTTTAAAACCTTTATATATTGTTATTTTTTTTTTAATACATTATTATATTAATTATATAAAAATAATATAGTATAAATGTGAGCGATAAACTAATAAATACTTTAGTTAGGGAGGAAATTTAATGAATAAGAAATATATATATGAATGTTTGTTAAATATAATAGATGAAGAAGATATAAAATTAGATGAGCCTATGAAAAAGCATATTTCTTTTAAAGTAGGAGGACCTGCAGATATATTAGTTAAACCTAGAACAGAAGAGCAAATAGCTAAAATTATAAAACTTTTAAAAGAAGAAAATGTACCTTATATTGTAATAGGTAACGGATCTAATCTTCTAGTGAAAGATGGTGGAATTAGAGGCGTAGTAATTGAAATATCAAATAATTTTAATGATTTTAATATAGATGGAAATATAGTAAATATACAATCAGGTGCATTACTTTCGTTCGTAGGAAAGGCTGCGCTAAGAGCTGAATTAAAAGGATTTGAATTTGCAGCGGGTATACCAGGAACTCTAGGAGGAGCGCTAGCCATGAATGCAGGAGCTTATGGAGGAGAAATGAAGGATATAGTTAAATCTGTTAGACTTATGGATACAGATGGAAATATACTTGATTTTACGAATGAACAAATGGAGTTTTGCTATAGAAAAAGTATACTTTCAAGAACAGATTATATAGTCTTATCTGCTCAAGTAGAGCTAGAAAAAGGAAATTATGATGAAATAAAAGCTACAATGGCTGATTTTACTCAAAGAAGAGTTACAAAGCAACCTTTAAGTTTACCAAGTGCAGGTAGTACATTTAAAAGACCAGAAGGTCATTTTGCAGCTAAATTAATAGATGATAGTGGATTAAGAGGACTTACATTAAGAGGTGCACAAGTTTCTGAAAAACATTGTGGATTTGTTGTAAATTTAGGGAATGCTAAAGCTAAGGATATTTTAGATTTAATGTATATAGTTAAAAGTACAGTAAAATCAAAGTATGGAATAACTTTAGAGGAAGAAGTCAAAATACTTGGAGAGGATTAATAAATGCAAATACTAGCAGATTATCATACTCATACTAAATATAGCCATGGAAAGGGAACTATAGAAGAGAATGTATTAGAGGCCATTTCTAAAGGCATTAAAATAATAGGAATATCTGACCATGGATATAAACATTTAGCATATGGAATAAAATTAAATGACATTTACAAGATGAGGGAAGAGATAGATAAATTAAATGAAAAATATTCAAACATAGAAATTCTTCTTGGTATGGAATGCAATATTTTAGATAGCTATGGAAATATAGACATAAATGATAAAATTATTGAAAATTGTGATTATATTATGGCTGGATATCATTTTGCATCTACACCAACATCGTTAAAAAGTATGTTAAATCACTGTAATAATTATATTATAAAAAATGAAATGGCTAAAGATTATAATACTAATGCGATAATAAATGCCATGAAAAATAATGACATATTTATAATAACTCATCCTGGAGATAAAGGTGATGTTTATATAGAAGAAATTGCAAAGGTAGCAAAAAATACAGATACAAGACTAGAGATAAATAGTAGTCATGGTTTTTTGAATAGTAATCAGTTAGTTAAAATAAAAGGTATAGGAAATAAATTTATCATAGGATCAGATGCTCATGTACCTCATAATGTAGGTAACTTTGATTTAGCTATGAAAATTATAAAAGAAGCAGGTGTTGATTTATCCTTAATAGAAAATATTAAAATATAGGTTAAAAGGGGGAATATTATGAAATTTGTAATTGTAACAGGACTATCAGGTTCAGGAAAAAGTGAAGCAATGAGAGCTTTAGAGGATATGGGTTTTTACTGTGTAGATAACTTGCCTCCTGCCTTAATAACTAAATTTGCAGAACTATGTTATCAACCTAATTCCAGTATAGATAAAGTTGCTTTAGGTATAGATATAAGAGGAAGAAAGTTCTTTGAAAAACTTTACGAAAGCTTAGCATATTTAGAAAAGGAAAATTATCAATATGAAATACTTTATCTAGACTGCTCGGATGATGTTTTATTAAAAAGATATAAGATGACAAGAAGAAATCATCCATTATCTAACAATATACAAATACCAGAAGGTATAAAAATGGAAAGAAAGATATTGGAGTCTTTAAGAGAAAAGGCAAGTTGTATAATAGATACAACAAATATGAAGCCTAAAAATTTAAAAGAGGAAATAGGAAAACTATATTCTATAGGTGATGATAATATTAAATTAATGATATCAGTAGTATCTTTTGGATTTAAACATGGAATACCATCTGACTGCGATCTAGTATTTGATGTTAGATTCTTACCTAATCCATATTATATTGAAGATTTAAGACCTAAGACTGGCGACGATCAAGATGTTAGAGATTATGTTATGAACTCTAAAATTAGTGAAGAGTTTTATGCAAAGCTTATTGATATGATACATTTTTTAGTGCCTCAATATGTTGAGGAAGGAAAGCAACATTTAGTAATAGGAATTGGATGCACAGGAGGAAGACATAGATCAGTTACTATATCAAATCTTATATACGATGATTTAGTTAACAATGGTTATAGAGTAATTAAAAAACACAGAGACTCTATGTTAAGGTAATATGGAGGAAAAAATGACAAGTATATTTATGGTCATAGGCATTGCAGGATGGATCGCTTTATTATTATCTATCTACATATATAAGAAAGCGAAGGATGAAAGATTAAAATCAATTACAATAGAAGAGCATGAAAAACTAGAACCTAAAATAGTAGTTATTGGAGGTGGAACAGGTCAATCTGTTTTCTTGAGAGGACTAAAAAAGAGAACTCGTAATATAACTGCAATTGTTACGGTTGCAGATGATGGAGGAGGATCTGGCGCACTTAGAGAAGATTTAGGAATGTTACCTCCTGGAGATATAAGAAACTGTTTATTAGCTTTAGCTAATATAGAACCAACCATGAGAGAAGTTATGCAATATAGGTTTACAGACGGCGCTTTAAAGGGTCAAAGCTTTGGAAATTTATTTTTAGCTGCGATGAATGGATTGTACGGAAATTTTGAAGTTGCATTATATAAAATGAGTCAAATATTTGCTATAACAGGAAAAGTTCTACCAGTAACTTTAAATGATATAAACTTGATAGCAGAATTAAAAAATGGGAAAATAGTAAAAGGTGAGTCTAGAATACCTAAAGAGGTTAAGGATGATAAAACTTCTATAGAAAGATTATATTTAGATGAACAAGATGCAGTTCCTTTAGATGAAGTAATTAACTCTATAGAAAATGCTGATATAATTATTATGGGTCCAGGAAGTTTATATACAAGCATAATACCTAATTTATTAGTAAAGGGAGTAGTTGATGCAATTGAAAAATCTAAAGCTCCTAAAGTGTATATATGTAATATAATGACTCAACCAGGAGAAACAGATGACCATAATGTTTTAGATCATGTCAATGCTATAGTAAAGCATACAAATAAAAATATAATAGATTATGTGATATCCAATAATGAAGTTTTGCCTAAAGAAATGATCGATAGATATCAAAAAGATGGAGCAAAACAAGTTATATTAGATGATAAACAAAGAAAAATATTAAAAGCTATGGGGGCAACAACTATAGAAGAAAATCTAATTGAAATAAAAAATAATTATATCAGACACGATGCGGGTCATATTTCAGATATAGTAATTAATTTGGCACTACGTCATGATAATGATAAAGATAAGTAAAAAAGGATTTTAAAGATTTATGTAGAAATTCTTATTATTATGTTAGTTTTAAGGAGTGAACATCTATGAGAGAAGAGGTTAGTGCCGGTGGTGTAGTTCTGTTTGGCAATGCTATACTTTTACTTAGAAAATTCAATGGAGATTGGGTTTTACCAAAGGGAAAGGTAGAAGAAGGAGAGAATAGACAAGAAGCAGCACTTAGAGAAGTACTGGAAGAAACAGGAGTAAAAGCGGATATATTAAAATACTTAGGAGAGATTCATTACACATTTAAAGAAAATTGGGATGAAAATAGAGCTGTTCATAAAACAGTTTTTTGGTATTTAATGCAAGCAAGAAATATGAATACAGTTCCACAAAAAGAAGAAGGATTCATTGATGCTAAGTTTATACACTTAGATAGAGTTGTTGATTTAGCTAGATATGATGACGAAAAAGAAATAATAAAAGTAGCCTTGCAAGAAATAAAAAAAAGGTTAAAAAAGAACTAGTAAAATAGGTGATAGATATGTCTTTTTCAGCTGAAACTAAAAATGAATTAGCAAGGGTTATATCTAATGATGATTATTGTAATATGACTGAATTAGCTGCAATAGTTAGATTAGCAGGAAGTATACAGATTACAGGTTATAGAAAACTGAATTTGAAGATTACTACAGAGTTAAACTCTATAGCAAGAAAAGTATTTAAATTACTTAAACAAAATTTTGGTATAAATACAACGATATCTGTAAATAAGAATCAGATGTTAAAACGAAATAATAGTTATGTTCTTATAGTAACAAGTGAAATGGGAGCAGAAAATCTACTAAGAGAGCTTGGAATATTGGAACCTGGGGACGGATTTTATACTGTAAATAAAGTTCCTGAAAACTTATTACAAAATGAAGAATGTATAAGGGCATTTATAAGAGGTGCATTTATAGGAGGCGGGTCTATAAGTGATCCTGGAAAAAACTATCATATGGAATTTGTAACCAACAATGAGGATTTTGCTAAATCTTTAAAAGACTTAATAAATAAATTAGGATTCAACTGTAAGGTAGTTTCGAGAAAAAATAACTTTGTAGTATATTTAAAAGAAAGTGAACAAATATCAGATTTACTTAGTATAATAGGCGCGCACAATGCTCTCTTAAGCCTACAAAATACGAAGATAGTAAAGGCCATGAGAAATAATGTAAATCGTATAGTTAATTGTGAAACTGCAAATCTTTCAAAAACTGTAAATGCATCTGTTAGGCAGATAGAAAATATTAAGCTTATCCAAGATACGATAGGTATAAGTAGTTTGCCAGAAAGTTTACAAGAAATAGCTAGAATTAGGTTAGAGTGTGAAGACATGACTTTAAAGGAATTAGGAGAAATGTTAGAACCTCCAATAGGTAAATCTGGAGTTAACCATAGACTAAGGAAAATAGAAGAGATAGCGAATAATTTAAGAAGTAAGCAAGAATAAATAAAAGGGGGATATATTGATATATCTCTCTTTTATTTTGAGTAATTAGATATTAAATAACTAATTTTATACTAAAACTATTTAAATATATGGTAAATAAAATATATTAAAATACTTGATTGATATGTTAATTAAATTTATATTTTATATCAATATGAGATATTTCATTGATACATCGCTCAAGATAAGCAAATTTTATGGTAAAATTAAAGAATAATCCAGGAGGTGATAGGATGGGTAAAGATTTTGCACATCTTCATGTTCATACTGAATATAGCTTACTAGATGGTTTTTCCAGGGTAAAAAACCTTATAAGTAGAGCAAAAGAATTAAATATGAGTTCTGTTGCCATAACAGACCATGGATGTATGTTTGGTGTAATAGATTTTTATAAAGAAGCGAAAAAACAAGGAATAAAACCAATTATAGGTTGTGAAGTATATACAGCTCCACGTAGTTTAAGAGATAAAGATCCTAACTATGATAAAAAACAAGGACATTTAATTCTTCTAGCTAAAAATATGAATGGATATAAAAACTTAATTAAAATGGTATCTACTTCATATGTAGAAGGATTTTATTATAAGCCGAGGGTAGATATAGATGAACTTAAAAAATATAGTGATGGAATAATAGCATTATCTGCTTGTTTAGCAGGAGATATTTCTCAAGCTTTAATGGATAGGAATTATGACAAGGCTAAGAATATAGCATTACAATATAGAGATATATTTGGAGAAGAAAATTTTTATTTAGAAATACAGGATCACGGTTTACCAGAACAAAAGGAAGTTAATGCAGCGTTAGTAAAGTTATCGAAGGAAATAAATATACCTTTAGTTGCTACAAATGATATCCATTATGTAAATAAAGAAGATTCTAAAATACATGATGTCTTAATGTGTATACAAATGGGAAAAACGGTGAATGACCCTAATAGAATGAGATTTGGTAGTGATGAATTTTATTTGAAATCTAGAGAAGAAATGGAAAGTTTATTCCCATATGCACCAGAAGCTATAGATAATACTGTTAAGATCGCCAAAATGTGTAATATAGAATTTGATTTTAATACTATACATCTTCCGCAATATGATGTACCAGAAGGATATACTCCAGATACTTATCTAAGAGAGTTATGTTTTAAAGGTCTTGAAGAAAGATATGACAATCCTAGCCAAGAAATTATAGATAGACTTAACTATGAGCTAGGTGTAATTGAGAAGATGGGGTATGTAGAATATTTCTTAATAACTTGGGATTTCATAAACTTCTCGAAAGAAAACAATATAATGGTTGGACCTGGAAGGGGTAGTGCGGCAGGTTCTATAGTTTCATACACATTAAAAATAACGGATATAGACCCAATAAAGTATTCTCTTCTATTTGAGCGTTTTCTTAATCCTGAACGTGTATCTATGCCAGATATAGATATTGACTTCTGTTATGAAAGAAGAGAAGAAGTTATAGATTATGTTAAAAGAAAATATGGGGAAGATCATGTTGCTCAGATAATAACGTTTGGAACTATGGGAGCAAAGGCTGCTATAAGAGACGTAGGAAGAGTTTTAGATATACCATACAATAAAGTTGATAAAATAGCAAAAGAGATACCTTTTGCGCTTGGAATGACCATTGACAAAGCATTAGAAACTAATCCAACTTTAAGAGATTTATATCAACAAGATAGAGAAACTAGAGAAGTTATAGATATATCAAAGAGAATAGAAGGAATGCTAAGACATGCATCTACTCATGCAGCAGGTGTAGTTATATCTAAGAATCCAGTAGACGAATATGTTCCACTTTATAAACATCAAGATGCTATAACAACTCAGTTTACAATGACTACATTAGAAGAACTTGGGTTGTTAAAGATGGATTTCTTAGGACTTAGAACGCTTACAGTAATAAGAGATGCACTTAACTTAATAGAAAAGAATCATAATAGAAAAATAGATTTTTCAAAGATGGATTATGATGACCCAAAGGTATTTGAACTTTTATCTTCGGGAAATACACTAGGTGTATTCCAGTTAGAAAGTGCTGGAATGAGGGTATTCATGAAACAATTAAAGCCAGATAACTTTGAAGATATAGTAGCGGGAATATCTTTATATAGACCAGGTCCGATGGATTCTATACCAACTTACATTGAAAATAAAACTAATCCACAAAATGTAACATATTTACATGAAAAACTAAAACCTATAATGGAAGTTACTTATGGATGTTTAGTTTATCAAGAGCAAGTTATGCAGGTTGTTAGAGAATTAGGTGGATATACCTATGGACGTAGTGACTTAGTTAGAAGAGCTATGGGTAAGAAAAAGATGGACGTAATGGAAGAAGAAAGAAGATACTTTGTTTACGGAAAAGAAGATGAAAATGGAAATATAGAGATAGCTGGATGTATAAGAAATGGAGTACCAGAAGATATAGCTAATAAGATATTTGATGATATGATAGACTTTGCAAAGTATGCGTTTAACAAATCTCATGCTGCAGCATATGGTGTTTTGTCATACCAAACGGCATATTTAAAAGCATATTATCCAGTTGAATTTATGGCAGCTTTAATAACTAGTGTAATGGGCAATACAGATAAAGTTGTAGAATATATAAGAGAATGTAATGCCTTAGGGATAGAAGTATTAAAGCCAGATATAAATAAAAGTTTTTCTAAATTCTCAGTTGAAGGAAATAATATAAGATTTGGACTAGCAGCCGTTAAAAATGTTGGTGTAAATATTATAGAAAATATAATTAATGAAAGAAATCTTAATGGGGAATTTGTAGATTTCTCAGATTTAGCCAAAAGATTAGATTCAAAAGATACTAATAAGAGAGTTATAGAAAGTTTAATTAAATGTGGTGCTTTTGATGGAATAAGTGAAAATAGAGCTAGTTTAATGGCTGGATATGAAAATGTATTAGATAGTATATCAATGGATAGAAAGAAAAATGTACAAGGTCAAATATCATTATTTGATGCTTTTGGAGATAATGAAGAAAATACGTTACAAGAGACTAATACAATACCTAAATTGCCTGAATATCAAGAAAGAGAAAAACTTAGTTTAGAAAAAGAAGTTTTAGGGATGTATGTAAGTGGACATCCATTATCAGAATTTAAGGAAATTTTAATTAAGAATACATCAATAGATAATGGGAAATTAAATTCTCTAAAAGATGATGAAGAATCATATTTAAGCCTAGATGAAAGAGATGTAATAATGGGCGGTATGATAGCAAATAAAACAATAAAAACTACGAAACGTAATGATATAATGGCATTTTTAGACTTAGAAGATTTATATGGAAACATAGAAGTTATAATATTCCCTCAAACCTTAAAAAAATATAATCAAATTTTAAATGAAGATAGCATAATATTTATAAGAGGAGTATTAAATATAAAAGAAGGGGAAGAACCTAAGATAGTAGCAAGAGATATCGTAGATATAGATAATGTATATCAACTAAGTAAAGGAATATATAGTTCAAAAAAACATATTAATAGTACAGAAAACCATAGAAAAAACTCGAAAAATGGTTTATATTTAAAAGTAGATTCATATAGTAATGTAAAGGTAATGGATAATATATCTAATATATTAAAAAGATATCCAGGAGAAGAAAATATATTTTTATATGTAGAGGATACTAAAAAATTATATAAATATAATGATTTTAGTGTAACTATTTCTGATGAATTAATTATTGAACTAAATAATATACTTCCAGAAGGAAATATAAAGATAAGACAGTAGTAATGAAATAGAAAATTAGGATATTAAAATAAAAATTTTATTATATAATAAATATGAAAAAAATGTAAAAATTATGATATAATATTATAAAATAGATGTTTTAATAGACCTAATTTTTTTACTTATAATGGGATAAAAAAATACAATAGGGACTACAAATGTCCCTGTTATATTAATATATATAATATAGGAGGTAAAGCCATGAAAACTATAGGGATATTGACAAGTGGAGGAGATGCTCCAGGAATGAATGCAGCTATAAGAGCTGTTGTTAGATCAGCAATATACTATGGATGTAAGGTTTATGGTATCAACAGAGGATATAAAGGATTAATAGAAGAGGATATACAAGAAATGAATCTATCTTCTGTTGGTGATATTATACATAGAGGTGGAACAGTATTAAAATCTTCTAGATGCGAAGAGTTTAAAACTGAAGAAGGAAGAGCCATTGGAGTAAAAGTTTTAAAAAAATATGGTATTGATTGTCTAGTTGTTATAGGTGGGGATGGATCATTTAATGGTGCTCAGAAATTGAGTGAATTAGGATTTCCAGCTATAGGTATTCCAGGAACTATTGATAATGATTTAGCTTATACTGACTATACTATAGGATTTGATACAACTCAAAATACAATAATAGATGCTATAGGTAAAATAAGAGATACATCTTCTTCTCATGAGAGGGTTAACATAATCGAAGTAATGGGAAGACACTGTGGAGACTTAGCTTTATATGCTGGTCTTGCCGGGGGGGCAGAAACAGTAATAGTTCCAGAAGTAGACTTCAAAGTAGAAGATGTATGTAATAAATTAAAAACTACTCAAAAAAGAGGCAAAAGACACAGTATAATAGTGTTAGCTGAAGGTGTTGGAAATGCTCAAGACTTAGGAAAAGAAATAATAAAAGAGACTGGAGCAGACTTAAGGGTAACTGTACTTGGACACGTCCAAAGAGGTGGTAGCCCAACAGCATTTGATAGAATATTAGCAAGTAGAATGGGAGTAAGAGCAGTAGAACTATTATTAGATGGTAAAGCTGCTAGAGTAGTAGGTATAAGGGACAATAAAATAATAGATATGGATATACATGAAGCTTTATCAATGAATAAAACATTTGATAAAGATACTTATGAAATGGTAAAAATACTATCTATATAATTTAGGAGGAATATATATATGTTAAAAAACGCTAAGAGGACTAAAATAGTTTGTACATTAGGACCAGCATCAGAGAAAGAAGAAGTACTAACTGCATTAATTGAAAATGGATTAAATGTAACTAGAATGAACTTCTCTCATGGTTCACATGAAGAACATAAGGGAAGAATGGATTTGGTAAAGAAGATTAGAGAGAAGTTAAATAAGCCAGTGGCTATATTATTAGATACAAAAGGTCCAGAAATAAGAACTGGGAACTTTGATCAACCAGAAGTATTATTAGAAGAAGGTCAAAAATTTACTATAACAATGAATGATGTTATAGGAAATAAAGAAATATGTACAGTAAGCTATAAAGGGCTTGCAAACGATGTAGTTACTGGGGATACTATATTAATAGATGACGGTTTAGTTGGTCTTAGAGTTGAAGAAGTAAATGGTGATGACATACTTTGTGTAGTTGAAAACTCAGGAATAGTTAAAAATCACAAAGGTGTAAACGTACCAGGAGTAAAAATAAACTTACCTGCATTAACTGATAAAGATATAAGTGATATAGAATTTGGTATATCTCAAGGAATTGATTTTATAGCAGCATCATTCGTTAGAAAAGTTTCTGACGTATTAGCTATAAGAGAAGTTTTAGAGAGAAATAATGCAACAGATATACAAATAATATCTAAGATAGAAAATCAAGAAGGTGTAGATAATTTAGATGATATAATAGCTGTATCTGATGGTATAATGGTTGCTAGAGGGGACCTTGGAGTTGAAATACCAACAGAAGAAATACCTGTAGTTCAAAAGTTAATGATATCAAAGTGTAATAAAGCAGGAAAGCCAGTAATAACAGCTACTCAAATGTTAGATTCTATGATGAGAAATCCTAGACCAACGAGAGCTGAGGTTACAGACGTTGCTAATGCTATATATGATGGAACAGATGCAATAATGCTATCTGGAGAAACTGCTGCTGGTAAATATCCAGTAGAGGCTGTTAAGACGATGGCTACTATAGCTAAAAGAACTGAAGAAACATTAAATTATGATGATTTATTAGAAAAGAATGTTAGAAATAATTCAACTGTTACAGATGCTATAAGTCATGCTACTTGTACAACAGCAGTTGACCTAGATGCTTCTGCAATAATAACATCAACTTCATCAGGACACACAGCTAGAATGGTGTCTAAGTGTAGACCTAAGTGTCCAATAATAGCTACTACAAATGATGAAAAGGTAATGAGAAGACTTGCTCTTACTTGGGGTGTTTATCCAGTTAAAGCTGAAGTAGCAGGAAATACAGATGAGGTTATAGAGAACTCTATAGAAACATCTAAAAATGCAGGATACATAAATAATGGTGAATTAGTAGTTATAACTGCTGGAGTTCCAGTTGGAATAAGCGGAACTACAAACCTAATAAAAGTTCATGTTATAAGTGAAGAAATAGTAAAAGGTATAGGTGTAGGATCTAAAACTGTAGAAGGTAAAGTTCGTATTGTTAAAGGTGAAGAAGATTGCATAGACTTTAACGAAGGTGATATATTAGTTACAACTATGACTGATATAGAAATGAATCCTTATATAGAAAAGTGTGCAGCTATAATAACTGAAGAAGGTGGAATGACATCTCATGCAGCTATAGTAGGTATAAGCTTAAATAAACCAGTTATAGTATCTGCAACAAATATATTAGAATCTGTTAAAGATGGAGAAATAGTAACAGTAGATGCATCTAGAGGGGTAATATATAGAGGATCAACAAGAGTTTTATAAAAAATACAAATATGATTTAGTATTTTTAGAAAAACTTAGATTATACAAAAATTTTAAAATAATATAATTCTTTTAAGAATATTAAGTTAGTCACTAAGTTTATTCAATAAACTTAGTGACTATTTTACGCTTAAGGATATTATAATGCTTTAAAAGATGCGGATAACTTCTGAATATAACTAATATCAATAAACTGGTTTTAAGCGTAAAAAATTTTGAAATGTCTAGCCTATACAGTAGCTCAAAGAGTTGATTAAGTCATTAGCGACATGAGTGAGGTTAAATTTTTATAAAAATATATATTCGAATTAAAGCAAGTGTATATAACTATTAAAAGTAAAGATTTATTTATGTAAGGGCTTTAAAAGCGCTTATTTTTTTGGTAAAATAAAATATTGTATTAAAAAAATAAATGTACGGAGGACTAACCTATGTTATCAAAAAATAAGGAGTACGTTGTAGATATAGTTGATATAGGTCAAGGTGGAGTTGGAATAGGAAAATATGAAGGATTTACTGTTTTTGTAGAGGGCGGATTAATACAAGATAAAGTAAAAGTAAGAATAAGCAAGTCTAAAAAGAACTATGCAGTAGGAGATATAGTTGAAATACTTGAAAAGTCTCCATTTAGAGTTGATAGAATCTGTAGTGATGATTTAAAAGACTGCGGTGGATGTCAAATACAAGAATTAGATTACAATAAGCAACTTGAGTTAAAAACAAATGAGGTTAAGCAAGTTATATCTAGAATAGGAAAATTAGAAAATGTTGAAATACATGAAACTATAGGAATGCAAAGCCCTTGTAGGTATAGAAATAAGGCTCAATTTCCAATACAAAACATAAATGGTTCAACTGCTATAGGGTTTTACAAAAAAAAGAGTCACGATGTTATACCTACTGATATGTGCGTGATACAACATGATATAAATGATAAAATAATAAAGATAATAAAAACTTATATTCAAGCTTATAATGTAAGTATTTATAATGAGATGACTCATACAGGAGTTTTAAGACATTTAGTTACAAAGGTTGGTTTTACAACTAATGAGGTAATGGTAGTTTTAGTAGCTAATGGAACTAAATTACCACATCTAAATGAATTAGCTTCTGTATTACAAGAAAATATACCAGGATTTAAGACATTGGTTCTTAATATTAATAAGGATAAAACTAATGTGATATTAGGAAAAGAAAATAAAGTTATATATGGAAATGGAAAGATAAATGATTATATAGGAGATTTAGTATTTGAAATCTCTCCATTATCATTCTTCCAAGTTAATCCTGTTCAAACTGAAGTTTTATATAATAAAGCATTAGAATATGCAGAGTTAAAGGAAAATGATACTGTATTTGATATATACTGTGGAATAGGGTCAATATCTCTATTTTTAGCACAAAAAGCTACGAAGGTATATGGTATTGAAATAGTTGAAGATGCTATAAAAGACGCTAAAATTAATGCTAAATTAAACAACTTAAATAATGTGGAATTCTATGTTGGAAAAGCTGAAGAAGTCGTTCCTAAAATGTACAGTGAGGGAAAAACTGCAAATGTAGTTGTAGTAGATCCTCCTAGAAAAGGATGCGATGAAAAGGTATTAGATACGATAGTATCAATGAAACCAGATAGAGTAGTGTATGTTTCATGTAATCCATCTACTTTAGCTAGAGATTTAGCATACTTAGATGAAAGAGGATATAAGTGTGTAGAAATACAACCTGTAGATATGTTCCCTCATACAATGCACGTTGAGTGCTGCGCATTGATGTCAAGGGTTGAGAAGTAGGGGTATTCAAAACACTGATAATTAAAGGGTTTCCAGGAGTGAAGGATTTTCTGCCTGATGTCTGGCAGTGCCTTTTAACCTTGGGAATCCTTATTTTTGTTTATGAGGAAATAGGTCAACTGAAAAAATGTGTGTAGGGTTGAGTTGACAGATTAGATAAATTAACAGGGTTGAGGAGACAGGATAGATGGATAATCAGCTCAATTGGTTTATTTCGTAAAAGGATTTTCTATCATTAGTTATCCAGTTGTTCTGCTCATCCATACGTATGACAATTTTAGCAACATGGATAAGTGATCTATTATCATTGCGATGTAGTAAAGAATCTAACACCTTGCCGGAAATGCAGGGTGTTTTTCATATTACTTCTATGAGTCAATACAAATTAGTATATTAGTATTTATAAAATATAAATTAGTGGTATAATTTTCTATAGAGTAATAGCGGAGGTGTAAACTTTGAGTAAGAGCGTGACCTTTACAGTAGATGCAGATGTGTATGAAAAATTCTGCATCGCATTGAATTTAACAAATGAAACAAAAGATGATGCAGTGGAAAGTTGTATGCGTTGGTATATTGCAAAAACTTTTGAAAAGGCATCACAAGCCTATAACCCAAAAACTGTAGCAAAACAGAATGAAGATACAAACAAGGATTTTTACGGAAAAGCAAATCAACGAATCCCAGTATGGGCTATAAAGCCGAATTAATATAACCACAAAATCATTCGTGCTTATTTTAAGGCAGTGGCTGCCACAGGTCGTGCTACCATAAATATGATGGAGCGTTTATGCAGTGACGAAAACAACCCAGAACTGTATGTGCCCACTTTTAAGAATAATTACTCACAGATGAAGTTGGATGGACCTAAAAGTCACGGTAAAGTATTTGAGGATGACGGTGAAACGGTAACAATTTGGCACGAGGTAGAAGATACACTGATGAAATATAAATCGAGTTTTTGTAATTAAAAGGAGCAAAGAGTAAAGTAAAGGGGGTTTGACTTTGAATATAAACAAAATGAAAGATTTATCATATGATGAACTGCGTTCTTTATACAGAGAATTCTTATATAGCCAGAACATTTCAAAGTTAACAATCAATACTGCTTACACAGACACCTTCTACCTTTGGAGGAAAGGGAGCAAAGACCTGTTCTGGAATACAGTGACTGCTACTGATTTCGAGAATGAGGCGAAGAATTCCTTAATAAAGGCTCTTTCTGAGAATTCGACCGGCAATGTTAAATCACTTGTTAATAGTTACTTGTCTCATCTAAGAAGGTTCCGTTTACTCTTAGCTTCTGATGGAGCTGCCGAGCGATCAACGCCCAAGCATGAAAATACTGCTAATCGTACATATACTCGTAAGAAGAAAATGGATGTTGATGTTCCTGATCCATCAATTGAGCAGGTGGAGTTTTATCTTGCTAAGTGGGATGGCCTTGAGAACTACCACCTGCAGGAGGATGCACTTAATAAACTGTTCTTTGAGCTATGCCCGAAGAATACAGACATAATCGATGTTCTTTTGAAGGCATCAACGCTTAATGATTTTTATAGTACGAATATTTTCTCAATCTATCCAGTAGCTAAGCACATATGCGCTTTGGATATTGATGCGAGGCTTAAGGCTGGTGATGTTACTCTTGTTGGAGATATCCAGTATGTACCTATCGGTGATACAGAGAAGAGTTTTTACTCCTTTGCCACAAAGTATTGTAGCCATCACAATCCACTTGATTATCCGATTTATGACAGCTACGTCGATGAGGTACTTCGCTATTTTAGAAATCGTGATAGCTTCTCAGATTTCCAAGATGGTGATTTGAAAGACTATGTTAAATTCAAAGGTATACTGATTGATTTCCGTGCCTTCTATGGCTTGGATAAATTTAGCCTGAAGCAAATCGACCAGTATGTTTGGCAGCTCGGGAAGGATTACTTCCCGAAGAACTACGGAAAGAAAAAGAGAGGAGACAAGTATTTTGTCTTTAATCGATAAAAGGAGTGTGTTCGTATGGTAGATAATGTAATTCAAATAGTAACAGAGAAATTATCTTCTTTGCCTTGCATAGAAGGCATTGTATTAGGGGGCTCACGTGCAAGAGGCACCCATACAGAGGATTCTGATATAGATATCGGAATCTATTACAATTCAGAATCATTTGACCTGACAGCGATTAATCAAATTGCTACAGAATTGGATGATGAGAATAGAAACGACCTTGTTGTACCTCCCGGAGCGTGGGGTGATTGGGTTAATGGCGGCGGATGGTTAGTTATAAACGGGTATCATGTTGACTTGATTTTACGTGATATAAAACGGGTGGAACAAATAATCAAAGATACGGAGCAAGGAATTGTTACTGCCAATTATCAGACTGGGCACCCCCATGGTTATATAAGTGCTATGTATCGTGGAGAATTGGCGATCAGCAAGATACAATATGCTAAGAATGAAAGCTTATGCGAATTAAAAAATCAGGCAGAAATTTACCCTGGTGCTCTAAAGAAGAGCTTGATAAACTTTTTTATATTTGAAGCAGAGTTCTCTTTAATGTTTGTAAAAGCAAATGCGGGAGCAGAGGATAAATATTATATTGCAGGCCATGTTTTTCGTATTATTTCATGCTTAAATCAAGTACTATTTGCATGCAATAATGCTTATTGCATTAACGAAAAGAAAGCTATAAAACTGCTTGAAACTTTTGAATATAAACCTGAAAAATATGCCGAAAGGGTTAATCATATTTTTGAAGTACTCGGTCTTTCACTTTTTGAATGCTACGATATGACCGAGAAGCTTTATAAAGAAGTGAAAAAAATTGCAACGGAGATAAATAACTTTTTAAACGGAGGGGAATTCAGATGAAAGAAAACAAATATGATGATAATATATTTTTTCAAAAATACAGTCAAATGAGTCGCTCACAGCAGGGACTAGCCGGTGCAGGAGAATGGGAAACATTGAGAAAGCTGCTGCCGGATTTTAAAGATAAGCGTGTGCTTGATTTAGGATGCGGCTATGGATGGCACTGTATTTATGCGATGGAACACGGTGCTTCTTCTGTTGTAGGTGTTGATATTTCTCATAAAATGCTCGAGGTAGCCAAAGAAAAAACACATTTTCCACAGGTTGAATATAAATGCTGTGCTATAGAAGATGTGGAATTCCCAGAGGAGAGTTTTGATGTAATATTAAGTTCACTTGCGTTTCACTATGTAGCAGATTATGAGATTTTAGTAAAAAAGATATATAGAATACTGAAGTCTGGTGGTAAGCTAGTTTTTACGGTTGAACATCCTGTTTTTACTGCCTATGGAACACAAGACTGGCATTATAACGAAAAAGGAGAAATACTGCATTTTCCGGTGGATAATTATTATTATGAGGGCAAACGGACAGCTGTGTTTTTGGGAGAAAAGGTTACAAAATATCATAGAACACTGACCACATATCTAAATACACTGCTTTCAAATGGTTTTATAATAAATCAGATTGTGGAGCCGCAGCCGCCGGAAAACATGATGGATATTCCGGGGATGCAGGATGAAATGCGCCGTCCCATGATGCTGATTGTATCGGCGAACAAAAAAGTGGATAGATAGAACTAAAACACCTATAAGGTATAAATGGGGGTAATTTATGTTTAAAGAAAAAATTATTATAGAGATGAAAGAAGTATTCAAAGAAATTCCTTTTGGCATAGAGCATACTCTCAAAGTTTTGAAAAATGCAGAAGATATAATGAAAGGAGAAAATATCGGAGAGGAAGAAAAAGAATTCATTAGTATTATTGCTATACTACATGATATTGGTGCGGTTGAAGCACAAAAAAAATACGGTTCTATTGATGGTGTCTATCAAGAAAAGGAAGGACCAGCAGTAGCGAAAGAAATATTAAAAAAGGTAGGCTATAACAAAAATATTGATAGAATATGCTTTATAATAGGCAACCATCATACTCCAGCTAAAATTGATGGACTTGATTTTCAAATACAATGGGAAGCTGATTTGCTTGAAAATTTAACGGTTATGGATAAAGAAAAAGAACAGGAAAAGATAAAAAAGTGTATAGATGAAAACTTTAAAACAAACACAGGAAAAAGGATAGCTTATAATCGCTTTATTTTAGATTAGTGGTAGATTATTACAGTTATATATTTTATATCGCAAAGAAAAAATAGTAGTTAAGTTTAACCCTAGATAATAAGCAGCAAAGGAGTGCGATAAGATGATATCTAATAATACCTCCATGCCTACAACGGATGATGAGTTGCAAAAGAATACGGTTGGTGAGCTTAAGCCGCACAATGCACCGATCACTCTTGTTGAATACGATTCAAGTTGGCCTGAATTGTTTGAGCAGTAATCGAACCGGATTCATTCAGTACTCGGCAGCAAAGCGTTGCAAATAGAACATGTGGGCTCAACCTCGGTTCCTGGGCTTTGTGCAAAGCCAATCATCGATATACTGTTGGTTGTTAAGGATTCTGCTGATGAGTCATCCTACGTTCCAGTGTTGGAAGCGGCCGGATATGTGCTACAGATTCGAGAACCTGACTGGTTTGAGCATCGTTTGTTTAAAGGACCGGATACTGATATTAATCTGCATGTGTTCAGTTTGGGCACATCAGAGATTGATAGAATGTTACGCTTCCGTGATTGGTTGCGGACTAATGATACTGATCGGGACAAATATGCACAAGTCAAACGAAGCTTGGCAAAGAATAAATGGAGGCATGTCCAGCACTATGCGAATGCTAAAACATCAATAGTACAGGAAATCATGAAAAGAGCGAATGGTAATAATGCTTAAGGAGAGTGTCATGTTTTCTTGGTTTGTTATAGGAGGTTATATCAATGAAAAATACAGTAGATAATTTGTCAAAAAGTAAAGTTATTTTAATGTGCGGCCCTGCGGGAGCAGGTAAATCAACACTAGCAAAAAAATTTGAAAGTACTGGGATGACAATACTATCTTATGATGAAGAATCATTCAAACGAGGTTTGAAAGAACATCCTTTACCTCAGGAGGTTTTAGAAGATATTAAAACCTATCTTGATGAAAAACTAATTTCACTTATCATGCAAAACATTGATATTGTTCTCGATTATTCATTTTGGTCTAGAGAAATGAGAAATGAATATATTTCATTATTAAAGAAATACGACATAGAACCCAAAATCTATTATATAAAGACACCTAAGGAAGTTGTTATGGAACGTATTCGAAAAAGAAACGGAAATCATCAAAATGATATCATATTGACGGAGCAAACAGCTTCCACTTATTATGATCATTTTCAACCCCCAACTGCTGAAGAAGGTGAAGTTATAGTAGTCGAGGGATATTAATATTGTGGTTTTAGGCATGGAAATTGTACTAGATGATAAGTTTTGTCAAATTTTTTGAAAGATATACTTCCAACAAGGGGATACCAGCTTCAGGTGATATCATTATTGTCATCTCAGAGCAGGGGGTAGTATTGATTCAGCCGGAAGAATAAGTGGCGATGCAATGAAGACGATGAATGCATTATTGAAATTGCAGGAAAAGAACTTACTGAAATACGTTATGTTTATTCTTTTGACAACTCTACTCAATCATGATTATGCAATTAGACACGTTATTTTTTATCATGAATGGATATGTTCCCGTCTACCGATAGTGCTAAAAACGCAGTGGATATGTTTCCGAGAACGAACATACTCAAATGACATTCATTCTGTCCTCTCAAGCCATGTTGAGACTGTAGCTAAACTAAGAAGAATATAATTAATATAAGAACCAACTTAACTATTGAGTTTAATAGTTAAGTTGGTTTTTAGATATATTTTATATAAGTAAACACTTAATATAATAAAACTTTTAATAATTTAATATCTTAATAAATATTATGGTACTAAAGTATAATTAAAAAGTTTCAAAGATTGAAAAATATGGTATATTTATATATGCTACAAAATACTAAATAACAAGGAGATTATAAAATGGCTGGAGATAAAATAATTTGTCATTGTAAACAAGTAAGTTACATAGATATAAGAAAGGCAATGATAGCAGGTGCTCGTACAGTACAAGAAATAAAAGATATGACTGGAGCAGCTACTGGATGTGGAAGATGTGTAGGAGAAATAGAAAAAATATTAGCATCAGTATGTGGATGTAAGGGAGTTTCTCTTGAAGATGTAGTAAATGCAGTTAAAAATGGTGCAGAAACTACAGAAAAAGTTGCTGAAATAACAGGAGCAGGTTCAGCTTGTGGAAGATGTAAAGCTCTTGTTCAAAATGTAATAGATATAAAAAGATAGTATTTAATCTAAACAATTGGATAAAATACTATTAAATAAATGTATCTTACACCTCAGATTAATATCATCATAGTTTGCATACATTTATCTTAAATAGATTAAGTCCTTCAATTTTGAAGGACTTTTTACTTTTATAGTAATAATAGCATTATTAAAAATATATTCTTATATAGGGGTGAAATTATGAAGATTTTATTTACTGAAAATTATGGAAAAGAAAAGTTTGATAAAATAAAGGCATTGGGATATGAAATTATATATTGCAATGAGAATATTGTAACCAATAATGAGGATGTAGACGATGCAGATATACTAGTTACATATAATCCATTTAAGAATTTAGATATAAATAAAATGAATAATTTAAAATATATACAGATAACTAGTATAGGAATAGATCATATACCTATAGATAAAATTTTAAATAGAGATATTTTGATTGCTAATAATAAGGGGAGTTACAGTGCACCAATAGGTGAATGTATAGTTATGTATATACTAGAGATATATAAAAATAGTAAAAGGTTCCATGAGCAACAATTAAATAAAGAATGGAAACAAAATTTTTCTATAAGTGAATTACGCAATAAGAAAATTGGATTTATAGGAACAGGAACATTAGCTACAGAAGCTGCAAAAAGGCTACAAGGATTTGATGTTGAAATATGGGGAGTTAATACAACCGGTCACAATAAAGAATATTTTGATAAATGCTTTGAAAATGATGAAATGGATGAAGTATTTAAAACTTGTGATGTAGTTGTAGTTACAATACCGGCAACAAAAGAAACATTAGGTATTATAAATAAAGATAAATTTGAACTTATGAAGAATGGCTCTGTATTTATAAATGTTGGAAGAGGTAATATTATTAACGAAGAAGATTTAATAAGATATATAAATAAGTTTAGGGGAGTTGCCTTAGATGTATTTGAAAATGAGCCATTAGATAAAAATAGTATGCTATGGGAATTTGATAATGTAATTATAACTCCTCACAATTCATGGGTATCTGATAACAATGAAGAAAGAACTTTTAATATGATTTATAATAATCTAAAAAATTATATTGAGAATAAGCCTTTGAATAATTTAATAGACATATCTAAAGGATATTAAATAAAAAAACTACTCACTTTTGTGAGTAGTTTTTTTATTTATATTAAGCAGCTTTATCTATTCCATCTTTAGAATCAGCATACTTCTTAGTCATGTAAGAATAAACAGGTAAACCTATAAGAGTTACGATAACTCCTCCTACAGACATCATTGTACTCTTAGCACCGGCGAAGAATAATTGGTTTAATACAACGAATAATCCACTAAATATAGCTATTAATGGAACTATAGGATATAGAGGCACCTTGTATGGTCTGTGTAAGTTTGGATGAGTTTTTCTAAGTTTCATAACACCTATGAATGTTAAAACATAGAAAGACCAAACAGCAAACATTGATAAATCACTTAATAAGTTAAATTGTCCTGATAATGCATATAAAGCTGCTAATACAGACATTAATAATGTTGCGTTAGCTGGAACACCATTTTTATTTAATTTACCAAATGATACTGGTATAGATTTTTGTTGTCCTAATGTATAAATTATTCTTGGTCCAGTTAATAGGTATCCATTTATACATCCGAATACAGATATTAATATACCAATAGTTATTATTTTACCACCTATTGGTCCAAATAATTCAGTTGCAACAACTGAAGCAGGAGAAGCATATTGAGCTAATTCGTTAGCTGGTAATACCCAAAGATAAGCTAAGTTTATAACTACATATACTGCCATAACTAAAGATAAACCACCAACTATTGCTTTCGGTAAATCTTTTCCTGGATCCTTCATTTCACCAGCTATAGCACCAACATTTATCCATCCATCGTAAGCGAATAATATAGCAACTAATAATTGGCCGATTACTCCCGTAGGGCTTATACCTTCAGCAACTAAAGGTTGTACTACAGGATTATCTCCTCCACCTTTTATAAATCCAAATACTATTATTAATATAAGAGGGATTAATTTACATATTGTTGATACAGTTTGTATTGCACCACTTGTTTTAGAACCAAAAGTATTTAATACACCTATTAATAATATAACTCCTACTGTCATAGGTATTACTAAAGATTCATTACCTAATAATATAGCAGCTTGTTGACCAAACATAACTGATATAGCAGCTATTGTAGCTGGGAAGAATAATACAGATTGCATCCATCCAGTTAAGAAACCAAGTTTTTTACCGTATATTTCTTCTATATATACCATCATTCCACCTGTTTTAGGTATTGCAGCTGATACTTCTGCTGCAGTAAGTCCAGCAGTTATTGTCATGATACCTGCTAAAACCCATGCTATCATTCCAAGTCCTGGTGCTCCACCAGTTATTTCATAAACTGCTTGTGGTTTAAAAAATACTCCACCACCTATAACCATACCAACAACTGTTGATAAAGCAGCAGCAGCACCTAAGTTTTTTTGAAGTTGTTTATTCTCCATTTATTTAGATTCCTTTCTTTTGTTAAATTTTTATATTTATAAGTATATTATCTATTATAACGCTTTCATGAAAAAATTCAACGTTTTTTCTTCTTTTTACGACAAAAAATACGATATTAAATTCAATATTAAAATAAATTAAATAGAATTTGCTTAAAATAAGCATTTTAAATACTTTAGTATAAAATAAATGTAAAAAATTCCATAATTTTAAATATATAATAATATGCTAAAAATATAATTAATATTAAAAGATATTTTTTGCATATTATAAGTATCTAATAAAAGTATAGATAGAAGTTATAATATTATTTGTAATAATTTTAAAATTATGCATAAAATAGAACATTTCTAAAGAATATTGCTTAATATAAATAAAAAAACTACTCACTTAAGTGAGTAGTTTTTTTATTTATATTAAGCANTTACCGTATATTTCTTCTATATATACCATCATTCCACCTGTTTTAGGTATTGCAGCTGATACTTCTGCTGCAGTAAGTCCAGCAGTTATTGTCATTATACCTGCTAAAACCCATGCTAACATTCCAAGTCCTGGCGCACCACCAGTTATTTCATAAACAGCTTGAGGTTTAAAGAATACTCCACCACCTATAACCATACCAACAACTGTTGATAAAGCAGCAGCAGCACCTAAGTTTTTTTGAAGTTGTTTATTCTCCATTTATTTAGATTCCTTTCTTTTGTTAAATTTTTATATTTATAAGTATATTATCTATTATAACGCTTTCATGAAAAAATTCAACGTTTTTTCTTCTTTTTACGACAAAAAATACGATATTAAATTCAATATTAAAATAAATTAAATAGAATTTGCTTAAAATAAGCATTTTAAATACTTTAGTATAAAATAAATGTAAAAAATTCCATAATTTTAAATATATAATAATATGCTAAAAATATAATTAATATTAAAAGATATTTTTTGCATATTATAAGTATCTAATAAAAGTATAGATAGAAGTTATAATATTATTTGTAATAATTTTAAAATTATGCATAAAATAGAACATTTCTAAAGAATATTGCTTAATATAAATAAAAAAACTACTCACTTAAGTGAGTAGTTTTTTTATTTATATTAAGCAGCTTTTTTTGCTTCTTCTTTATTTTTATTCATATAAGAGTAAACTGGTAAACCTATAAGAGTTATAACTAATCCTCCTAAAGCGATCATAGTATTAGTTATTCCAGATAAGAATAATTGGTTTACTACAACAAATCCCCCAGCCGCTATAGCTATTATTGGAACTATAGGGTATAGAGGTACCTTGTATGGTCTGTGTAAGTTTGGTTGATCTTTTCTAAGTTTTATAACACCTATGAATGTTAATGTATAGAATGCCCAAACTGCGAATACAGCTAAGTCAGTTAATAAGTTAAATTGTCCTGATAATGCATATAAGCATGATAATATTGCCATTGTGAATGTTGCATTAGTTGGAACTCCATTTTTACTTAATTTACCTAATGCTGCAGGTAAATTCTTTTGTTCACCTAAAGTGTAAACTATTCTTGGTCCAGTTAATAAGTATCCATTAAGAGCACCAAATACAGATATTAATATACCTACAGTTATAAATTTACCACCCATTGGTCCAAATAATTGCTCAGCAACTGCTGAAGCAGGAGAAGAGTATTGAGCTAATTGATCAGCTGGTAATACCCAAAGGTAAGCTAAGTTTATAACTACATATACTGCCATAACTAAAGATAAACCACCAACTATTGCTTTTGGTAAATCTTTTCCTGGATCCTTCATTTCACCAGCTAAAGCACCAACGTTTATCCATCCATCGTAAGCAAATAATATAGCAACTAATAATTGTCCGATTACTCCCATAGGGCTTATACCTTCAGCAACCATAGGTTGTACTATAGGGTTATTTCCTTGACCTTTTATAAATCCAAATATCATTATTAGTATAAGAGGAAGTAATTTACCTACTGTTGATATAGTTTGTATTAAACCACTAGTTTTAGAACCAAGAGTATTTAACACAGATATTAATAATATGATTCCTAATGCAATAGGCATTGATAAAGATTCATTACCTAATAATCCAGCAGATTGTTGTCCGAACATAACTGCTAAAGCAGCTATTGTAGCTGGGAAGAATAATACTGATTGCATCCATCCAGTTAAGAAACCAAGTTTTTTACCGTATATTTCTTCTATATATACCATCATTCCACCTGTTTTAGGTATTGCAGCTGATACTTCTGCTGCAGTAAGNTGCTTAATATAAATAAAAAAACTACTCACTTAAGTGAGTAGTTTTTTTATTTATATTAAGCAGCTTTTTTTGCTTCTTCTTTATTTTTATTCATATAAGAGTAAACTGGTAAACCTATAAGAGTTATAACTAATCCTCCTAAAGCGATCATAGTATTAGTTATTCCAGATAAGAATAATTGGTTTACTACAACAAATACACCAGCCGCTATAGCTATTATTGGAACTATAGGGTATAGAGGTACCTTGTATGGTCTGTGTAAGTTTGGTTGATCTTTTCTAAGTTTTATAACACCTATGAATGTTAATGTATAGAATGCCCAAACTGCGAATACAGCTAAGTCAGTTAATAAGTTAAATTGTCCTGATAATGCATATAAGCATGATAATATTGCCATTGTGAATGTTGCATTAGTTGGAACTCCATTTTTACTTAATTTACCTAATGCTGCAGGTAAATTCTTTTGTTCACCTAAAGTGTAAACTATTCTTGGTCCAGTTAATAAGTATCCATTAAGAGCACCAAATACAGATATTAATATACCTACAGTTATAAATTTACCACCCATTGGTCCAAATAATTGCTCAGCAACTGCTGAAGCAGGAGAAGAGTATTGAGCTAATTGATCAGCTGGTAATACCCAAAGGTAAGCTAAGTTTATAACTACATATACTGCCATAACTAAAGATAAACCACCAACTATTGCTTTTGGTAAATCTTTTCCTGGATCCTTCATTTCACCAGCTAAAGCACCAACGTTTATCCATCCATCGTAAGCAAATAATATAGCAACTAATAATTGTCCGATTACTCCCATAGGGCTTATACCTTCAGCAACCATAGGTTGTACTATAGGGTTATTTCCTTGACCTTTTATAAATCCAAATATCATTATTAGTATAAGAGGAAGTAATTTACCTACTGTTGATATAGTTTGTATTAAACCACTAGTTTTAGAACCAAGAGTATTTAACACAGATATTAATAATATGATTCCTAATGCAATAGGCATTGATAAAGATTCATTACCTAATAATCCAGCAGATTGTTGTCCGAACATAACTGCTAAAGCAGCTATTGTAGCTGGGAAGAATAATACTGATTGCATCCATCCAGTTAAGAAACCAAGTTTTTTACCGTATATTTCTTCTATATATACCATCATTCCACCTGTTTTAGGTATTGCAGCTGATACTTCTGCTGCAGTAAGCCCAGCAGCTATTGTTATTATACCTGCTAAAACCCACATTAACATTCCAAGTCCTGGTGCACCACCAGTTAAAGTGTAAACAGCTTGAGGTTTAAAGAATACTCCACCGCCTATAACCATACCAACAACTGTTGATAAAGCAGCGGCAGCACCTAAGCTTTTTTGAAGTTGTTTGTTCTCCATTTTTTGATTCCTTTCTTGGTTAAATTTTTATTTTTTATAATCACATTAACTATTATAACGGTTTCCAGATAAAATTCAATACTTTTTTTCTGCTTTTAGCGACAAAAAAAAACATAAACAAAACGTTTTAGTAAATAAAAATAAGCCAAAGTAGCTTTTAACTTATATTTTAAAAATTTTTAAGATAAGTAGATGTAAAAAATTTCTACAAATCTAAACCTAGAATGATATACTAAAAAATATAATAAAGTAATAAAATGGCAATACTAAAAGAGATCTATAATTATGAGGTGATATAATATGAATGTAGAAAAAATAATCAATGAATTAATAGATAAAATAAATTATCATAATGAAAAATATTACAATGAAGATAGTCCAGAGATATCAGATATAGAATATGATAATTTAGTAAAAGAGTTGATTAAATTAGAGGAAGAAAATCCACAATTTAAGAGGATTGATTCTCCAACTAATAGAGTTGGTGGAAAGGCACTAGAAAAATTTAACCAAATAACACATAAAATACCAATGTTGAGTTTATCTAATGCATATTCATATTCAGACTTAAAAGACTTTGATAAAAGAGTAAGAGATATGGTAAATGAAGATATTGAATATGTAGTTGAATTTAAGATAGATGGTTTATCAGTGGGTATTACATATGATAATGGAGAGTTTCAATATGGAGCAACTAGGGGAAATGGAGTTATAGGAGAGGATATATCTAAAAATCTAATGACTATTAAAAACATACCTCTAAAAATAAATGATAATGATGAGATAGTTGTAAGGGGAGAAGTATACATATCTAAAGAAGATTTTAAAAAGGTAAATGAGCAACAATCAGAACAAGATCTTCAAGGATTTGCAAATCCACGAAATTTAGCAGCAGGATCTCTTAGACAGCTAGATCCAAAATTAACAGCTAAAAGACCATTAGACATATTTATATTTAACTTAGAGTACTCACAAAACAATCAATTTAAAAGTCATAGTGAGTCTTTAGAATTTTTAAGTAAATTAGGATTTTCTGTGAGTCCAAATTATAAAGTATGTAAAAATATAGATGAAGTAATTGAACACATTAAATATTGGACAGAAAATAGAGAAAACTTAGAATTTGAAATAGATGGAATGGTAATAAAAGTAAATAGTTTAAAGCAAAGAGAATCTATGGGATACACAGCAAAAAGTCCAAGATGGGCTATTGCATACAAATTCCCGGCAGAAAAGAAAAAAACAAAAATAATAGATATAATAGTAGAAGTAGGAAGAACAGGTACTATAACTCCTACAGCCGTTTTAGAACCTGTTAGACTAGCTGGAACAAGTGTAAGCAGAGCGACATTACACAATGAAGATTATATAAAAGAAAAAGATATAAAAATTAATGATACAGTATTAGTTCAAAAGGCAGGAGATATAATTCCTCAAGTACTAGAAGTAATAAAAGAAGAGCGTACAGGTGAAGAAGTAGAATTTAATATGCCAGATAAATGCCCAGTTTGCTCAGAGCCAACAGTAAGATTAGAAGGAGAATCTGCTGTAAAATGTATAAATATATCTTGTCCAGCTCAAATAAGAAGAGGAATAATACACTTTGCATCTAGAGATGCTATGAACATAGATGGACTAGGAGAATCTATAATAAGTTTATTATTAAATGAAAATATAATAAATGATATATCAGATCTATATAAAATTAGAAAAGAAGATGTGGTAAACTTAGAAAGAATGGGTGAAAAATCAGCTACTAATCTTATAAATGCAATCAATAAATCAAAAGAAAATGATTTATGGAGATTAATTAATGGGTTGGGTATTAAATTTATAGGAACAAAGGGAGCAAAAATACTTGCTAATAGTTATAAAGATTTAGATAAAATAATGAATACTACAGCAAGTGAACTTGTAAATCTAGAAGAGTTTGGTGAGACTATGGCAAATAGTGTAGTTGAATTCTTTAAAGAAGATAAAAATATAAAAGTAGTAGATAAATTAAAAGAATATGGACTAAATACTAAAGTTATAGAAAATGAAAATAATGATATAAATAAAGTATTTGAAGGAATGAAAATTGTTTTAACAGGTACTCTTCCTACTTTAAAAAGAAATGATGCAAAAGAAATGATAGAGTCAAGAGGAGGAAAGTCAACATCAAGTGTAAGTAAGTCAACAACTTTCGTATTAGCTGGAGAAGAAGCAGGATCAAAGCTTACAAAAGCTAATGAATTAGGTATAAAGGTGATAGATGAAGATACATTTATAGAACTTTGTAAATTATCATCTAAAGAAGACGTAGAAAGTAGATTAAAATAGTATTTAGAAAATATATAGAATATAGACTCAAAATATTAAGAATATTAAATATATATCTAGATGCTTAAATATGGAAAAATCCTAACTACTTATGATAATATTATAACTATAAATATAAATTAAAATTATAAAGTAGTTATAAAAATATATAAATTTAATATATAAAAGTATTAGATAGATTTAAGTGAGGTATTATAAATGGCAAGAATTGATAACAGAAAGAATGACCAAATTAGAGATATAAAAATTACTAGAAATTATACAAAGTATGCAGAAGGGTCTGTGCTTATAGAGATGGGATCAACAAAAGTTATATGTACAGCATCTATTGAAGATAAGGTACCTCCGTTTTTAAGAAATACAGGAACTGGTTGGATAAATGCTGAGTATTCGATGCTTCCAAGATCAACGCATCAAAGGAAGGTAAGAGAATCATCAAGAGGAAAAGTTGATGGTAGAACACAAGAAATACAAAGATTAATAGGTAGAGCAATAAGATCTGTAGTAGATTTAACTAAAATAGGGGAAAGAACTATATGGGTCGACTGTGATGTAATACAGGCCGACGGAGGAACTAGAACTGCATCTATAACAGGAGCTTTTGTAGCGGTAGTAGATGCTATAAATAAGTTATATAAATCAAAAGCAATAAAGCATATGCCAATAACAAATTTTGTATCAGCTATAAGTGTTGGTATAGTTGAAAAAGAACATTTACTAGACTTATGCTATGAGGAAGACTCAAATGCACAAGTAGATATGAACGTAATCATGACTGATAAAGGTGAATTTGTTGAAGTTCAAGGTACAGGAGAAGAAAGACCATTTTCTAGAGAAGATTTAAATAAACTATTAGAGCTTGGAGAAAAAGGAAATAAAGAATTAATAAAAGCTCAAAGAGAAGCTTTAGGTGAGATTGCAGATGAAATACTTGGAGTAGAATATGGTGATGAAATTGTTATAGCTACTAATAATGCTCATAAATTAGAAGAAATAGGGGATATACTTAATGATTTAGATTATAAAATATACTCTTTAAACGATGTAAATTTAGGTGGAATTGAAATTGTTGAAGATGGAAAAACTTTTGAGCATAATGCTTTAATAAAGGCTAGAACTATAGCTAAGAAGACTAAAATGATAGCTATATCTGACGATTCAGGTTTAGAGGTTGATGCTATAGGAAAAAAACCAGGAATATATTCAGCTAGATTTGCTGGAGAGAATGCTACTGATGAAGAAAATAGAGAAAAATTAATTAAATCTTTAAAAAATATACCAATGAGCCAAAGAAGTGCAAGATTCGTATCTGCCATAGCAGTTGTTTTCCCTGATGGAAAAGAATTTGTAGTAAGAGGAACTTGTGAAGGTCATATAGGATTTGAGGAAAAAGGTAAAAATGGATTTGGATATGATTCATTATTTATAGTTGATGGATATAATAAGACATTTGCAGAGATACCATCTTCAGTTAAAAATGCTATAAGCCATAGAGCTAATGCTTTAAAACTTATGAAGATTGAGTTCAAAAAAAGGGTAGCTAAGTAATGAAGATAGGTATATTAAGTGATACACATATGATTAAGGATTGTATTGACAAGACGATACCATACTTAAAAGAGTGCGATTTAATAATTCATGCAGGTGATAATTTTTCGGACTCTAAGTATATACATAATATGACTAAAGTTGGAATTATGGCAGTAAAAGGTAATTGTGATTTTGATAACGTAGAAGATGAACTTATATTTGATGTAGAAGATAAAGTAATATTTTTATGTCATGGTGATAAATATAATGTAAAGTATGGACTTGATGAAATAGAAGCTAAGGCTAAAAGCATAGACGCTGATATTGTTATATTTGGTCATACACATACTCCATTAAACCTTAAGAAAGATAATATTATATATATAAACCCTGGAAGTGTATCTTTACCAAGGGGAGTGGATTATAAAAGTTTTTCTATAATTAACCTTGAAAATAATAATATAAGAATAGAGCAAATAAGATTATAGGAAGTATTGAATTGTCTATGTTTATGAAATTTACCCAGTACTTGTAAATAAAAAAACTTATATGATATAATATGTGCTATAATTAAAGAGTTAAACTATATAAATCATTACATAACAACAATATAGGAGGAATAAACTAATGAAAGCAGAATTAGTAAAAAAAGAAGGTAACAAGGTTACTTTAAAAATAACTGTAGATAATAATAAATTTGAAGAAGCAGTAAATAAAGCATACAATAAAACTAAAGGTAAATATAATATACCAGGATTCAGAAAAGGTAAAGCTCCAAAAGTAGTTATAGAAACTCAATATGGAAAGGGAGTATTCTACAACGATGCTATAGATATGTTATTCCCAGAAGTATATCCAGAGGCTATAAAAGAATTAAACATAGATCCAATAGATAGACCAGACTTAGACATAGAAGAAATAAGCAAAGATAACGGATTAGTTATGGTTGTAAATGTTGAAGTTAAGCCAGAATTCGAATTAGGAGCTTACAAAGGTATAGAAATATCTAAAGTAGACAATACTGTAAGTGAAGAAGATGTAGAAGCAAGATTAAACGAAATGGTAAACAGAAATGCTAGATTAACATCTGTTGAAGGTAAAGCTTTAGAAAATGGAGATACAGCTGTTATAGACTTCGAAGGATTTGAAAATGGAGTAGCTTTCGAAGGTGGAAAAGGTGAAAACTACAACTTAGTTATAGGTTCAAATACTTTCATACCAGGATTTGAAGATCAATTAGTTGGTAAAAAAGCAGGAGAAGAAGTAGAAGTTAACGTTACTTTCCCAGAAACTTACCATGCAGAAAACTTAGCTGGAAAGCCAGTAGTATTCAATGTTAAAGTAAATGATGTAAAGGTTAAAGAAGTTCCAGCTTTAGATGATGAATTCGCTAAAGATACTACTGAATTCGAAACTTTAGCAGAGTTAAGAGCTGACGTAAAAACTAAGTTAGAAGAGCAAGCTAAAAATGCAGCAGATGCTGAAATGAGAAATGCTTTAGTTGAAAAAGTTTCTGCAAATACAGAAGTAGAAGTACCAGAAGCTATGGTTCAACATCAAATAGATAATATGTTAATGGAACTTAACTACCAATTACAATACCAAGGATTAAACTTACAACAGTTATTAGAAATGACTGGAAGAGGTTTAGAAGAGTTAAGAGAAGAAAGAAGAGCAGATGCAGAAAGATTAGTTAAGTCTTCTTTAATATTAGAAGCTATAGCTGAAAAAGAAAATGTAGAAGCAAATGATGCAGATATAGATGCTGAATTAGAAAAAATGGCTGCTATGTACAATATGGAAGTTGAAAAAATAAAATCTTCATTAAGAGAAACTGATATAGAAGATATAAAAGGTCAAATAAAAATAAGAAAAACACTAGACTTATTAGTTGAAAATGCAACAATAGCTTAATATTACAGTAGCCTTTTAGGCTACTGTAAATTATATATAGAATAAATAAGATATTTAGGGGGTATAGCAGATGGCATTAGTACCTGTAGTTGTTGAGCAAACAGGAAGAGGAGAAAGATCTTACGATATATATTCAAAACTTTTAAAGGATAGAATTATATTTTTAGGTGATGAAGTAAATGATGCTACAGCAGGGCTTATAGTAGCACAGTTATTATTTTTAGAATCAGAAGACCCAGATAAAGATATACATTTATATATAAACTCACCAGGAGGAAGTATAACAGCAGGTATGGCTATTTACGATACTATGCAATACATTAAACCTGATGTAAGTACTATATGTATAGGAATGGCAGCATCTATGGGAGCATTCTTATTAGCAGCAGGAGCAAAAGGTAAGAGACTTGCCTTACCAAATAGCGAAATAATGATACACCAACCATTAGGTGGAACAAGAGGTCAAGCGACTGATATAGAAATACATGCTAAAAGAATCTTAAAGATGAAAGATACTTTAAATCAAATACTATCAGAAAGAACAGGTCAACCATTAGAAAAAATTCAAATGGATACTGAACGTGATAACTTCATGTCATCAACAGAAGCTAAAGAATATGGTTTAATAGATGAAGTAATTACAAATAGACCGTAGATAGAAAGAGGTGCCTAATATGTCAAAAAATGAAGACAAAAGACAGTTAAAATGTTCATTCTGCGGCAAGAACCAAGAACAAGTCAAAAGGTTAATTGCGGGTCCAAATGTTTATATATGCGATGAGTGTGTTGAACTTTGTGACGAAATAATACAAGAAGAAATAGAGGAAGTAGTTGAGGAAGATACTACATCTTTACCTAAGCCAAAGGAAATGATGGAGATATTAAATGATTATGTTATAGGTCAAGATCAAGCTAAAAAAGCTTTGTCGGTAGCTGTATACAATCATTATAAAAGAATTTACAATAAAAAAGCTAGTACTAAGGATATAGAGATACAAAAGAGTAATATATTATTATTAGGTCCAACTGGTTCAGGAAAAACTTTACTAGCTCAAACTTTAGCAAAAACATTAAATGTACCTTTTGCTATGGCGGATGCTACATCACTAACAGAAGCTGGATACGTTGGAGAAGATGTTGAAAATATTCTTTTAAAACTTATTCAAGCCGCTGATTTTGATATAGAAAAAGCCGAAAGAGGAATAATATATATAGACGAAATAGATAAAATTGCTAGAAAATCAGAAAACCCATCAATAACAAGAGATGTTAGTGGAGAAGGTGTTCAGCAAGCACTATTAAAGATATTAGAAGGAACTGTTGCTAATGTACCACCTCAAGGTGGAAGAAAACATCCACATCAAGAATTCTTAAAGATAGATACTACTAATGTATTATTTATATTAGGTGGAGCTTTTGATGGAATAGAAAAAATAATCCAAAAACGTGGTGGTGAGAAAACACTTGGTTTTGGAGCTAAAATAGAGAGCAAAAAAGAAATAGATTTAGGAAAGATATATGCACAAGTTCTTCCTGAAGATTTATTAAAGTTTGGTATAATACCAGAATTTATAGGAAGAATACCAGTTGTAGCAACATTAGACTTACTAGACGAAGATGCATTAATGCAAATTCTTAAAGAACCTAAAAATGCTTTAGTAAAACAATATCAAAAATTATTAGAGCTTGATGATGTTGAATTAGAGTTTAGAGATGATGCACTTAGAGCTATAGCTAAAAAGGCGATAGAAAGAAATACTGGTGCAAGAGGTCTTAGAAGTATAGTTGAAAGTACTATGATGGAGTGTATGTATGAAGTTCCTTCTAGAGATGATGTTAAAAAGGTTATAGTAACAAAAGAAGCTGTAGAAGGAAAAGAACAACCTATTTTAGTATCTAAGGATGAAGAAGAAACTGCATAATAAAAAACAGCCTATAAATTAGGCTGTTTTTTATTAGATAATTATGAAATTTAAAATTTTACTATGGAATTAATTGAACATAGATAAGTTTTTATAATAGACAATAATTATAATATAATTTGTAATAAATGATAAAATAGATATATACTATTACTAATAAGCCCTTAAAGGGCTTTATTAATTTGTGAAAATTAAAATATAGTGTATAATAAGGAATGAAGAGTTTATACCTTATAAAATAAGGGCAATATATATTATAGATTATTATTAATGTTGAAAATTAAGAGTTGTAAATATATAATATATAAAGCAATAAAATCTAGCACTTTAATAAGGAGTGATATTGGTGGAACAGAATTATACTAAGATAGAACATGAATTACCGTTAATTCCACTTAGAGGATTAGCGATATTTCCATATATGATATTAAACTTTGATGTAGGTAGAGAAATTTCATTAAAAGCTTTAGATGCAGGGGCTTTAAATGATGATTTAGTATTCTTAACTTCTCAAAAAGAAGCTGAGACAGATGAACCCACTATAGACGATTTCTATCATGTAGGAACAATATGTAAAATAAAACAGATGATTAAATTACCAGGAGATACAGTACGTGTATTAGTAGAAGGTATCTCAAGAGGTAAAATAAAAGAAGTAGGAATGAATGAAGAAGAAGGCTACTTTAAAGCAATTATAGAAGAAGTTGCATATGATGTGGAAAATGCAGATGAAGATGCTGAGGTTGAAGCATTTGTAAGAAATGTTTTTGACGCTTTTGAAGAGTACATAAATATAGGAAATAGAGTTTCTCCAGAAATATTAATATCTTTAGCCGACATAGATAATATAGATCGTTTTATAGATACTATAGCTGCAAACATATACTTAAAACCAAATCAAAAGCAATCAATACTAGAAGAGTTTGATGTTAAGAAAAGATTAGAGTTAATATATACTATATTATTAGAAGAAATAGAAATATTAAAAATAGAAAAGAAAATAACTTTAAGAGTTAAAAAGCAAATGAATAAAGTTCAAAAGGAATATTATTTAAGAGAACAACTAAAAGCGATACAAAAAGAATTAGGAGATGAGGAAGATATAAACTCTGAAGCTGATGAATATAGAGAAAAGCTTAATAAAATAAAAGCTCCTAAGGAAACAAAAGAAAAAATAGCGAAAGAAATAAATAAATTCTCTAAAATATCTCCTATGGCGCCAGATGTTTCTGTTAGTAGAACCTATTTGGACACGGTATTCTCATTACCTTGGAATAAAGAAACTAGGGATAAGATTGACTTAGAAAAAGCTAAAGAAATACTAGATGAGGAACACTATGGTTTAGAAAAAGTTAAAGAAAGAATATTAGAATATTTAGCTATAAGAAAATTATCTAAGTCATTAAAAAGTCCTATTATATGTTTAGTTGGACCTCCAGGTGTTGGTAAAACATCGATAGCTAAATCAATAGCAGATTCTTTAGGAAGAAAATTTGTAAGAATCTCTTTAGGTGGAGTTAGAGATGAAGCTGAAATTAGAGGACATAGAAGAACTTATGTTGGAGCGATACCAGGTAGAATAATAAATGGATTAAAAGAAGCTCAAACTAAAAATCCAGTATTTTTATTAGATGAAATAGATAAAATGTCTTCTGATTATAAAGGTGATCCATCTTCTGCAATGCTAGAAGTATTAGATCCAGGTCAAAACAAGGAGTTTGTAGATCATTATGTAGAAGTACCTTTTGATTTATCGAAAATATTATTTGTTACTACTGCAAATAGCTTAAGTACTATACCGAGACCACTATTAGATAGAATGGAAATAATAGAGGTGTCTGGATATATAGAAGAGGAAAAACTAAACATAGTTAAAAAGTATTTACTTCCAAAACAATTAAAAGAACATGCTTTAGAAGCAGATTTTATAAAAATGGATGATGAAGTTATAAGAGATATAATAGATTCGTATACAAGAGAAGCTGGTGTAAGAAATTTAGAAAGAACTATCGGTAAAATATGCAGAAAAGTAGCTAAAAAATATGTAGAGAATCCTTCTTTAGAAGAAGTGATTGTTACTAAAGCTGATTTAGATGAATATTTAGGAAAAAATAGATATAGACATCAATTAGCAGGTACTAAACCAGAAGTTGGTATTGTTACAGGACTTGCATGGACAGCTGTTGGTGGAGAAACTTTAACTGCAGAGGTTAATGTTTTAAAAGGAAAAGGACAAGTTGTTTTAACAGGTAAGTTAGGAACTGTTATGAAGGAGTCTGCTCAAACTGGTATATCATATATAAGATCTATAGCAGATAGATTTGATATAGAACCTGATTTCTATACTAAAAATGATATACACATACATCTTCCGGAAGGCGCAGTACCAAAAGACGGACCATCAGCAGGTATAACTATGGCCTTAGCAGTACTTTCAGCATTAACTAATATACCAGTAAGAAATAATGTTGCAATGACTGGAGAGATAACTTTAAGAGGAAGAGTATTAGCAGTTGGTGGTATAAAAGAAAAATTATTAGCTGCTCATAGAGCAGGAATAACAAAAGTATTACTTCCAAAAGAATGTGAAGCAGATTTAGAAGAAATACCTCAAAATGTAAAGGAACAAATGGAATTTGTGCTTGTTGAACATATGGATGAAGTGTTAGAACATGCATTATTAAGGAATGGTGAACAATAATGAAAATAAGAAGCTCTGAAATAACAATGAGTGCGATAAATAGATCTCAATATCCAACTGATGGAATGCCTGAAATAGCGTTGGTTGGAAGATCTAATGTAGGAAAATCATCTACAGTAAATACGCTATTAAATAGAAGAAATTTTGCAAGAACTAGTCAAACTCCAGGTAAGACTAGAACTATAAACTTCTATCTTATAAATAAAGAATTCTTCTTTGTAGACCTTCCTGGTTATGGATATGCTAAAATAGCCAAGTCTGAAAAAGACAAATGGGGAGTTATAATGGAAAGATATTTACAAGATAGACCTGAATTATGTGCAATATTCTTACTTGTAGATATAAGACATGAGCCAACCAATGATGATGTTATGATGTATGAGTGGATTAAACACTTTGGATATAACTGCGTTGTAATAGCGACTAAGGCAGATAAAATATCTAGAGGTCAATATCAAAAGCACTTTAGTATCATAAGAAAAAAATTACAATTAGAAAAAGATGAAAAAATAATACCTATATCTTCTTTAAAGAAAACTGGAGTAGAAGAAGTATGGGATGAAATAATAAGACAGTATAGAGAACATGGTTATGAAATAACTGTAGATTAAATTAACAAAGGAGTAGTAATTTACTACTCCTTTATTAATTTAATATTTTGCGCTATCTATCTTACTAAACATATTGAAATTACTATATAAAGTTTTTGAACTATAAAAGTATAGTTTTACTAGGTTCTAGTGTTTTCAATAATAATATTTAACTAGCACAATGAATTAATTTAAATCTGATTATAAAATAGATATAGATTTTTTTATAAACTAAACATAAATAAAAATTATGAATTAAACAATAATAGGATATTGCAAAGCTAAAGTTATTAAAAAACTTAAAAAAAAATATTCAGTATATTGAAAGTTTGCTGATATAATAGTAAAATATGAAAAAATAAGTCAATTAAAGAAATTTATATAAATTTATAAGGGGGTGTATTTAATGAATGAAAATTCAAATCAACAACTAAGAAAAACTATAGGTTTTAATGCAGCACTTTCTACAGTAGTTGGTATCTTAATAGGATCGGGTGTATTTTTCAAACCACAAGCTATATATAGTGCAACTCATGGAGGTCCAGGTTTAGGACTTTTAGCATGGCTAATAGGTGGGCTTATAACTATTGCAGCAGGGTTAACTGCAGCAGAAGTATCAGCAAGTATAATAAAACCAGGTGGTTTAATTGTATATTTAGAAGAAATATATGGAGAACGTATAGGATTTTTAACAGGTTGGATGCAACTAATATTATTCGTACCAGCAATAGTTGCAGCGTTAGGTATTATATTTGCCCAAGAATGTGTTAGTTTATTAGGTTTAAATAATGACTTATATGTTATAGCAATTGCTATAGGAGTAATAGTTTTTATTGTTTTATTAAATTCATTAGGAGCAAAATTTGGCGGAGCGATTCAAACTGCATCTACTATATGTAAATTATTACCCCTAGTAATTATAATTATATGTGGATTAATGAAAGGTGACTCAGCTGCACCTATGATAACTCCTTTAGTAGGAGAAGGATCTAATATTATATCAGTATTATCTCAGGTTCTTATAGCAACTTTATTTGCATATGATGGATGGATATATGTTGGAACATTAGCTGGAGAAATGAAAAATCCATCTAAGCATTTACCAATGGCTATTGTAGGAGGAATATCCTTAGTTATGGCAGTTTATCTTATAATAAATGTAGCGTACTTAAGAGTTGTATCAGCATCTGAGATGGCATTAGTAAGTGCACCAGCAACATTAGTTGCAAGTAAATTATTTGGATCTATAGGAGCAAAATTAATAAGTATAGGAATATTAGTTTCTGTATTTGGAACATTAAATGGATTTATATTAACAGGAGGAAGAATTCCATATACCATGGCAAGTGAAAATAGAATACCTTTCTCTAATATATTTAGTAAATTAAATACTAATGGGGTGCCATTAAATGGAACTTGGTTAATAGTAGGTTTATCAATTTTATACTCATTATCAGGTCAATTTAATTTATTAACTGATTTAGCTATATTTGTTATATGGATATTCTATACAATGTTATTTATGGGTGTTATGAGACTTAGAAAAACTAAACCACAAATGGAAAGACCTTATAAGGTTCCATTATATCCTATAATTCCTATAGTTGCTATTATAGGTGGTTTATTTGTAGTGATAAGTACATTAATAACACAACCTAAGAATTCTATAGTAGGATTAGTAATAACATTAATAGGATTACCTGTTTATGAATATATGAAGAAAAAGAATTCAAATAAAAATAATAATGAAATATCAGCATAGTAAATGGAGTACCTTTTAATATTTTTATATTATAGGTACTCTTTTAAATTAATCTCTAAATATGGACATGATTATTTTATCATAATATTTTCCATCTTTAAAAATTTTATTTTTTAATATACCTTCAACTACAAATCCACATCTTTGAGCAACAGATGTGACCAAAGCGGTAGCGAGTGTCATATTGTTGGCGACATGAGTAAATCGAATTTTTTATAAGATTTTATAGCCCTTTCATTAAATGAAAAAGTACTTAGTCTTATTTTATTTATATTCATATTATTAAATATAAAAGTTACTAAAGTTTTCATAGCATCAGTATCATATCCTTTACCCTAATAGTCTTTATCTCCAATCATTATTCTTACTAAAGCAATTCTAGATAACCAATTTACATTTTGTATTCCACATCTACAAATATACTTGCCTGTTTCTATATCTTCTATAGCAAAATTATATTGACCATTATCATTTGATTTTTGAGATTTTATCCAAGATTCTTCCTCCGAATATGTCATAGGAAATGTGATATTTGTAACCAATAATTTTTTCAATTCTCTATCATTAACAAACTTTGTTGCTAGAGGAAGGTCTTCTTCTTTATAAGCTCTTAAACAAACTCTTTCTCAACAGTATATATAATTCACCCCATATTCAAAATTTATATAATTGTATATGAGAGAAAAATACTAGTAAATAATATTAGCAAAATTTTATAAGTTATTTTTTTATTATAGATAAATAAATTGAAATGATTAATAAATATAAAATAAGAGTAACAAATTGAGATTATATTTAATATTTTAGAATAGATAGAGAATTTAGGAGGTTTATAGGAGGTTTATATATGGAAGGTAAAATAAGAAAGATATTTCCAGGAGCAAATACAGCTAATGGTTCATTTAACTTTTTTGATAATATAATTCAAAATGATATAAATAGAATATTTTGTTTCAAAGGTGGGCCAGGAGTAGGAAAATCATCATTAATGAAAAAGATAGCTCAAGAATTTATTGATAGAGGATATGATGTTGAATTACATCATTGTCCATCGGATCCAAGTTCGTTAGATGCTTTACTAATAAAAAAATTAGGAGTAGTTTTATTAGATGGAACTTCACCTCATATTGTAGATCCTAAAGATCCAGGAGCTATTGATGAAATAGTTAACTTAGGTGAATTTTGGAATGTAGATAATTTGGAAAAAGATAAAGATAAAATAATAGAAGTTGGAAAAGATATTAGTGCATCTTTTAGAAGGGCGTATAAATTTTTAAAATCTGCAGAGCCAATATACCTTGATATAGAAGAGAAATATAAAAATTCTATGAATTTTGGAAAAGTTAATTTATTAGTAGATGAATTTATAGAAAAATTATTTAAAGAAACTTCTAATTCTGGGCAATATAAAAAGGAGAGACATTTATTTGGCACAGCTATAACACCAATTGGTCATATAGATTATACTGATAGTATACTTAGTCAAGTTAAAAAGGTGTACTATTTAGATGGCGAAATAGGTACTGGGAAAACTACATTCTTAAGAAAGATATATGAGAAAGCAGTTCAAAAAGGTATGAGTGTAGAAGTATACCATTATCCATTAATTAAAGAAAAAATAGAAACTATAATAATAAAAGATTTAGATGTAGCTATAACAGTAAGTCATATATTTGAAGATAGAGAAAAGATAGATCTTAATCAATTTATAGATAAAGATAAGTTATCTAAATATCAAGAAGAAATAGAGTTTGATAAAAAGATTTTTAATGAGCTAATAAACTATGCAATATCAAATTTAAAAAAGGCTAAATCTAAACATGATATAATAGAAGCATGCTATGTACCAAATATGAATTTTGATGAGATAGAAAAATTAAGAAAAGAGTTAGTAAAAAGAATATTAAAATATGAAAATAAATAAAAGTAAGAAAATGAATTAAACATATAATAGTTTTATAAAAGGCTATGTTAGATAAATTAGTTACATAGCCTTTTATAAATATAAGTTTATAATAAAGTATAATTCAAATATGAATTTATTCTAATTCTTTCTAGATAATATTTATATTTGAAAAATAGAATAATATAAAATATAAGAGGTATAGAGTATGAAAAGGAATTATATGTCTATAATATTTATTGTATTTATAATAGGCCTATTAATTGGAATTTTAATTAAAGATTATAATAAACAAGTGTCTTTATATGTAAATAAGGACAAGTTTATTAAGAATGAGATAAAAAGTACTCAAAAATCTATTAAAGTTATGGGTAAAGAAAAAGAAAAAATAGAGAAAGAAATAGAAATTTTAAAATCAAAAAATCAGAATTCAAAAGTAGCAAATCAAGTAAATACGTTAAAAGAAATTTTAGGATATATTGACGTAAAAGGAAGTGGTTTACTAATAAATATAGATGCAATTAATGATGAAATGGGAAATATAGCAAACTCTATAGATTATAATAAAATTTTATTAAATATAGTTAATGAAATAAAAGTAAATGGAGGAGAGTACGTATCTATAAATAATCAGAGACTAAATCAATATTCAGAAATTTCTTTAGCAGGAAACCATATAAATATAAATTCTACACCAATAGCACAACCATATAATATTAATGTAATAGGAGACGTTGATAAATTAACTGATTATATTAATAAAAAAAATACATATCTAGATAGCATAGGAAATAATTATCAATTAAGAGTAGAAACTAAAATCGAAAAAAATATAACTATAGAAAAATTGAATATAATAAATAAATTAGAGAATATAGAAGGTGAATAATATTATATTAGAAAAACATACATTGCCTGTTTTAAAAAATGATAAATTTTTAAAGATGAATAAATTATTAACTGGTCAAAAGATTAATAAGAACCTTGAATTAGAACATACCGAAGAATATAAAAGTGTTACTTCAAATTTACATGAAGATTATGCAAGAATTCAATTTAGAGAAATCTTAACAAAAGCTATTTATAAAGGCGCAAGTGATATACACATAGAACCATTTGAGGATGAGATACTGATAAGAATTAGAGTTGATGGTCAATTAAGCAAAATACTGACTATATCTATGGAATCATATTCATTTTTATTAACGGTTATAAAATTGGATTCAAATATGAATATTACAGAGAAAAGATTACCTCAAGATGGTAGGATGGAGAAAAAAATAGATGATATCATAGTAGATATTAGAACATCAACAATACCAACAATATATGGAGAAAAGATAGTTCTTAGAATATTAAATAGGAAATCTCTTATAAAAGAAAAATCTGAATTAGGATTTTCAAAACAAGCTATAGAAAAAATAGAAAATATAATAAATAAGAAATCAGGAATATTATTAGTAACTGGATCAACAGGAAGTGGAAAGACAACTACAGTTTATTCAATATTAAATGATTTATTAAATAGTAAGAAAAATATTATGACAATAGAAGACCCAGTAGAGTATAAAATAAAGGGTATAAATCAAATACAAGTGAATGATAAAATAGGTTTAACATTTGAAGTAGGTCTTAGATCTATACTTAGACAAGATCCTGACATTATAATGATTGGAGAAATTAGAGATGAGGAAACGGCAAAAATAGCAATAAGAGCTGCTTCAACAGGACATTTAGTAATAAGTACGATGCATACCAATAATACTATATCATCAATTAATAGGCTTATGGAAATGAAATTACCACCGTATTTAATAAGTTCAACTCTAATAGGAGTAATATCACAAAAATTAGTAAAAAAGATATGTAATAATTGTAATCATGGTATTGTTATAGAAGATGGTTTATATGACGAAACACATACTAATATGGAATTAGTATGTGATAAATGTGAAGATACGGGATATTATGGAAGGACTGCTATGTATGAAATTTTAGAGATAAATGAAAATCTAAAACAAGATATAAATAATTGGACTAATAATTGGAACATATCGAATAGTACACTGAAAGATGAAATGATAACATTTGAAGATAGTGCCAAATATTTAATTGAAAATCATATAACTACACAAGAAGAATGTAGCCTACTAGAGGGTATATAATATGCAAAAAACTAAATATATGAATAAATATAATATCACAAGTAAATCAAATTTAAACAAATCTAATCAAAAAATAAAATCTAAAGAACTAAAGGTACTATGTAAACAAATGAGCATATTACTAAAATCAGGATGTGAAATCACAAGAATACTACATATACTCCATGGACAATCAAATAAAAAATTGAAAAGGGCAATAGAAGAAGTTTCTATAAATATTCAAAATGGCAATAATATAACCGAATCATTTGAAAAAACAAACTTATTTTCAAGTTTTTTCATAAACATGATACGAGCAGGAGAGTTAAGTGGAAATCTAGACAAGATTATGAATGATTTAGCTAAATACTATGAGAGTGAAGAAAATCTTAAATCTAAGATTGTTAATATATCCATATATCCAATAATTTTAATAATAATGTCTATGGTATCAGGATTTTTTATATTAGTATTTATAATTCCTAATTTTGAAATGATATTTGAAGCTAATGGTATAAATCCACCATTATTAACTAAGATACTTATAGGTACATCAGTTTTTGTTAGAGAAAAATATCTATATATGTTTTTCATATCTTTGATTTCAATATTATCAATTTACTATCTAATCAAATATAACTCAAGAGCAAAGTATATTAAAGATAAATTAAAGTTAAAAATGCCTTTTATAAATCAAATGATGACATTGCTAGTTACAACTAGATTTTGTAGAGCACTAAACATATTAGTTGAAAGTGGTGTTCAAATCGTAGATGCTATAGATATATCATCTAGAGTTGTAGACAACATTCTAGTATATGAAAAACTTTCAATATCAAGAGATTATATAAAAAGAGGAAATGGTATAAGCTACTCTATAAGTAAATCAGAAGTTTTTTCGAATTCATTTATATCAATGTTAAAAATAGGAGAAGAAAGTGGTAGCTTAGATGATACTTTAAGTGTAACTAATGATTTCTATAGTGAGGAATTAAACATAAAAATTGAAAAAACTATGAAATTAGCAGAGCCTATAGTAACAGTAGTCATAGGGCTAGTTATAGGATTATTTATAATTGCTATGGTTATACCGATGTTTGATGCAATAAATTCAATACAATGATATAAAAAATTAAATATTTTGAGGAGAAATTATATGAAGTTTAAAAGTTTACAAAAGAAAAAAAGAGCGGGATTTACGTTAGTAGAGATGGTTATAGTAGTTACTATATTAGGAATTTTATCTGGAATAGGATTTATGCAATTTGGAAATGTACAGGAAACATCAAGAAAAAATGCAGATTATGTAGCAGCAGCTAATCTAGCAACAGCAAGCAGCTTGTATATCAGTGAATATCCTAATGATGTACAATTCAGTAAAGAAGAGGATGTAAAAAATATAGAAGTAAGTACTTTAAAAAATAAAGGATATATAAATTATGAGCCTACATCTCAGAGCGAAAGAAAAAGATTTGATATAAAATTATTAAAAAGTGGCGAAATACAAGTATTATCTAATGGTAAAACATTTTATCCTAAACAAGAAGAAGCAGAAGATAAAGCGAATAATCCAGATGATACGAAATAATTAAATTAACTCGTTGTGCTAGTTAAATATGATTATTGAAAATACTAAAGCCTAATAAACTATACTTTTATAGTTCAAAAACTTTATATAGGAATTTCAATATGTTTAGTAAAATAACTAGTACAATAGATTAAATAATATATATTATAAAAAATAACAAAATCTAATATCAAAAATTATATTAATTATAGTAATTATAAAAAACTATGACATATTTAATCATAATTTATATTAATTTACTGAAAAAAACAAAGAGGATTATAATATCTTAGCATAGAAAGTTTATAATTGAAGTAGAACAAAGCATTATGCCAAAACTTAACACTATACATAAAAATAAGAAAATAATATGATAAATATAGAATCATTTAATAAAAAATGGTATAATAATAAATTGTACTTTTAAATTAAAAACAAAGGAGTGAAACTCACATTGCTAGGGAGAAACGAGTTATGCCCCTGTGGAAGTGGCAAAAAATATAAAAGATGTTGTTTAAATAAAGATGTTGTAGTAGACAGAGCGGGTAGAAAAGTTGGCACAGCTCAAAAACAATATTCAGAATTATATACTAGAATATATGAGTATTCAAGACAAGATAAGTTTAAAGAAGAATATGAAAAAGCTAAAGAAATGTTTTATATAATAGATGATGAAGCATTAAACTCAAAGTTTGATAGATTCTTCAATACTTACTTTATACAAGATCATATAATGGAAAGTAAAAAAGTTATGACAGTTGCTTTCTATGAAGATAATAGAGATAAAGTTAATACAAATGAAGTTAAAATATTAAGAAACTTATTCGAATCATATGTAAGTGTTTATGAAGTTAAGGAAGTACTAGACGGAAAAATACTATTAAAAGATTGTTTAACTGAAAGAGAAGTTTATACAGAAGATGTAAAACTACTAGCAGATTTCAAAGTAGGAAGCTCTATGATAGCTAGAATAGTAGATGTTGAAGATACTAGTATATTAATAGATATAACTATAAGTATATCAGATGCAGTTAAAGATGTTATAGTTAATGATATAAAAACTTTATTTGGTCAATATGAAGATTTATATAAAGATATGAAGACTTTCTTAATACATCATACTCATATACTATATAAATATATGCAACAATTATTAGAACCAAGTATAGCTGAATATTTAAAGAAGCAAAAAGAAGAAAAAATGGATAAATTAGCTGAAGTAGCTATTACTGAAGATGATTGTAAAGTATGTACAGTACTTAGACAAAATGTTGAAGCTGAATATTTAAATTCTTGTATAGATTTCTGGAATGAGTTTAAAGAAGCTAACGGAGAAGTAAAAGGTTCTGAAAATGGATGGGCTGCAGCAGTAGAATATCATATAAAAAAGGTTGCTGGACAAGTTATAACACAAGCTCAAATATCTAAAAAATATGAAATAAGCCCAAGTACTTTAGGAAAGAGATATAAAGATTTAAAAATATCTTAATTTTTACTATGAAATTTAGGAGTTATATATTAATATGATTCCTAAATTTTTTTTATTTAATCTATTTTTGAATTTTAATAAATTATAGTTTATAAATCGATTAAATTTAAAGATATTAAATAAAGTAACGTCATTTTGTAATTAAATTTTATAAAATCTTAAAAAAAGGTTTTAATATATGCGAATAATGTATAAAATAGTAGATATATAAAAAGAATAGAAAGAGGTATAGTTATGAGTCTTAGTTTAGGAAATGCAATAGCGGTATCAACAAACTTTATAAAATCTAATCCAGCAGTGCCGGTATACAAAGGAGAAGAAAATCCAAATAACTTATATGCTGTTATATATCATATAGAAATAGGATATAGTGAAGTAGCATCTCAAAAAACTAAACAATACATAATAATAGATTATAAAGAGTTTAACTTAAATATAGATGAAAAGAATGAATTAATAGATATAGCTAAACAGTATTGTGAATCTAAATATATACCAAATGATGAGCAATTAGAAATAGCTCTTTTAGATAATGAAGAAGCTGAAAATTTCTTAGAAAAAGTATTCAATAATATGAAGGTTATAAGAGGACTTATAACTAAAAAAGACTAATATATAAATTTATGTGAAATTTTGAATGGGTATAAAAAAAGAGAATATAGAGCTGATGTTTATAGAAAGCTAGGTTTATATCCTAGCTTTTATATTGCTTAAAAAATAAAATATGTGCATAAAGGAGAAAAAAATGTTAAGAGTATCAAACTTGAAATTAGGTATAGATGAAGATATTTCTTCATTAAAAAAGCTTATACTAAAGAAACTTAAAATAAAAGAAAATGAACTTATAAAGTATTTTGTATATAAAGAATCTATAGATGCTAGAAAAAGAGGAAAGATAGATTTTGTATATACAGTTGATGTAGAACTTAAAAATGAAAAGAAAATTTTAAAAAATTCTATAAAAGATGTTGTAGAAGTAAAACAACGTAATTATATAAGTATTGAAATGGGAAGTCAAAAACTAAAAAATAGACCTGTAATAATAGGAAGTGGTCCGGCAGGTCTATTTGCAGCTTTATTATTAGCACAAAGAGGATTTAATCCAATAATGCTTGAAAGAGGATTAGATGTAGATAATAGAACTAATGATATAAATGATTTTTGGAATAATAGAAAGTTTAAAAATAATTCAAATGTACAATTTGGAGAAGGTGGTGCAGGTACTTTCTCTGATGGAAAACTTACAACTAGAATAAAAGATATTAGATGTAGAAAGGTATTAGACGAGCTAGTTAATTTTGGTTCTCCAGAAGAAATATTATACTCTCATAAACCTCATGTTGGAACTGATATATTAAAAAATGTAGTTAAAAACATAAGAAATGAAATAATTAGACTTGGTGGAGAGGTTAGATTCAATACATTAGTTACAGATATAATAACTGAAAATGGAAGTATAAAGGGAGTAGTTGTAAATAACAATGAGACTATAGATTCAGAAGTTGTTATATTAGCTATAGGTCATAGTGCTAGAGATACTTATAAAATGCTTTATAATAGAGGGGTGACAATAATTCAAAAACCATTTGCTATAGGTGCTAGAATAGAACATCCCCAAGAGTTAATAAATAAATCTCAATATAAAGAATTTTATAATCATCCAAGACTTGGGGCTGCAGATTATAGATTAATAGAACATACATCAAATCTTAGAACCGCATATACTTTCTGTATGTGTCCAGGAGGAAGCGTTATAGCATCTGCATCAAATGAATTTGAGGTTGTAACAAATGGAATGAGTGAGCATGCTAGGGATAAGGTAAATGCAAATAGTGCATTTTTAGTAAATGTAGTACCTTCTGATTTTGGAAATAAAGATCCACTTGCAGGGGTTCATTTCCAAGAAAAATATGAGAGACTTGCTTATGAATTAGGTGGCAAAAACTATAATGCACCAGTTCAATTAGTAGGAGATTTTTTAAATGATAAAGTATCTACATCTTTAGGAAATGTAGAGCCATCATATAAACCAGGATATACATTTGTTGATTTAAGAGAATGTTTACCAAAATTTGTTACTTCGACTATGAAAGAAGCATTACAAAAGTTAGATAATAAGTTAAATGGATTTGCAATGCACGATGCTGTATTAACTGGAGTTGAGACAAGATCATCAGCTCCGATAAGAATTGTTAGAGATGAAGAAACTTTACAATCTATAAATACTAAGAATTTATATCCTTGTGGAGAAGGTGCTGGATACGCAGGTGGAATTGTTACAGCAGCAGTAGATGGTATAAAGTGTGCAGAGAAGATTATAGAAAAATATTCTAGTCTATAAAGGAAAAATTAAACTAAACTTAATATAATTTTAATGTATTTATAATATTTAACATAATCTTAACACAAAATTTGTAGAAAATTTGTTAAAATACAATAGGACTACATATTAATAAGTTAATCATCGTATATCAAGGAGGATAAGAAAATTGGATATAGCAATAGGTATTATGGGTGGACTTGGTCTATTCTTATATGGTATGAACCTTATGGGAGATGGCCTTCAAAAGTCAGCAGGGTCAAAACTTAAAAGAATAATAGAACTACTTACTAGCAATGTAATAATGGGTGTTTTAGTTGGTATGGTAGTTACTATGGTAATACAAAGTAGTAGTGCTACTACAGTAATGGTAGTTGGATTTGTTAATGCAGGAATAATGAGCTTACCTCAAGCTATAGGTGTTATAATGGGTGCTAATATAGGTACAACTATAACAGCTCAGTTAGTATCATTAGATGTTGACTTCCTTGCTCCAGTGGCATTAGGAATAGGTATAGTTATATATATGTTCTCTAATAAACCAAAACATAAGCATATAGCAGAAATACTTATAGGATTTGGTATATTATTCACTGGTATGGACTTCATGAAAGATGCGGTTAAGCCATTAGCTGGATACCAAGGATTTACAGATATGTTATTAAGCTTTGGGCACCATCCAATATTAGGAGTATTAATGGGATTCGCTATAACAGCAATAGTACAAAGTTCAAGTGCTTCAATGGGTATGTTAATAGCTCTTGCTTCTCAAGGATTAATACCTGTTACAGCAGCGTTACCAATATTATATGGTGAAAATATAGGTACATGTGTAACTTCATTAATTTCTAGTATAGGTGCAAGTAGAAATGCAAGAAGAGCAGCTATAATGCACTTAACGTTCAACGTATTAGGTTCTATTATATTTATGTTTATATTAAGTAAGCCTATAGTAGCTATAGTTACTGCTATAGACCCAACAGATGCAGCTAGACAAATAGCAAATGCACATACATTATTCAATATAATAAATGTTATAATACTATTACCATTTAATAAGTTAATAGTTAAAACTGCATTAAAATTAGTTCCTGAAACTAAAGGTGAACAAGATGATGATGCTAAAGTTGTTAAATATATAGATGATAGAATGATAGAGACTCCATCAATAGCATTAGCTAATATAGTAAAAGAAACTCTAAGAATGGGTGAAAAATCTAAAGAAAGCTTAAATGCAGCTATGGATGGAATTATAGATAAATCTAAAGAAAAGATTGAATTATCATTTAGAAGAGAAAAGCTTATAAATGAATTACAAAAGCTAATATTAAACTACTTACTTAAGTTATCTAAAGCTTCATTAAATGAAGATTCAAGAGATACTGTAGATGCTTTATTCAATACAGTTAATGATATAGAAAGAATAGGAGATCATGCTGAGAATATAGCTGAATTAGCACAAGATATAGCGGACTCAGAAATGTCTTTCTCAGATGTGGGTATAGGCGAACTTAAAGATATGTATAATAAAGTTGTATCGACGTATACATATGCATTAGAAGCTATGAGGACATCAAATGTTGAGTTGGCTTGTAAGGTTATAAAGATGGAAGAGCAAGTAGATATGATGGAAAAATCATGCAGAGCAAACCATATGAATAGATTAAACAGTAGCTCATGTAGCATAGAAAGTGGAGTTATATATTTAGATATAATATCTAACTTAGAAAGAGTATCTGACCATGCTGTTAATATAGCGCAACAAGTTATTGCAGGAAGAATAGTAAATAAATAGTTATAGGATAAAAAGTTGTCTCGTTTGGGACAACTTTTTTTACGCTTAAATATATTATAATACTTAAAAGATATTGATAACTTTGGAATTTAGGTAATATCAAGATGCTATTTTTGAGTATAAAAAAGATTTTAAGTAACAGATAAGCTGTTGATGACATAAAGTGTTTCACCGACATGTTGCTCAAGTGAAGTGAATTTTTTATTTGTATTTGATAAATGATGTATTAATCTTAAAATCAATAAAGACATTTAATTTTAAGATAATTATCTTTTAATAAAAGTGATTGTTAAATAAAAATAAAAAATAAATTAATTAATGAAATCGATTTAATTTTATGATTATATAGTGGAAATTTATGTTATAATTTTCTTATACTAAAGAAGAAAAGAGGTAGGATTATGGGAAGTGTTAAATTTGATTATAGTAAAGCAATAGGTTTTATAAGTCAGAAAGAAATAGATTGTATGCAAGTTTATGTAGATCAAGCTCATAAAATGATTCATGAAAAGACAGGACTAGGAAATGACTTTTTAGGATGGGTAGATCTTCCAAAAAACTATGACAAAGATGAATTTGCTAGAATAAAAAAAGCAGCAGAAAAAGTAAAATCAGATTCAGATGTACTTTTAGTTATCGGTATAGGGGGATCTTATTTAGGGGCAAGAGCTGCTATAGAAATGGCAAGCCATTCATTTAGAAATAATTTATCAAAAGAAGATAGAAAATCTCCAGAAATATACTTTGTAGGACAAAATATAAGCTCTACATATATGATGGATTTATTAGATGTAATAAAAGATAAAGATGTATCTATAAATGTTATATCAAAGTCAGGAACAACAACAGAACCTGCAATTGCATTTAGAATATTTAAAGATTTCTTAGAAAATAAATATGGAAAAGAAGAAGCAAGCAAAAGAATATATGCAACTACAGATTCATCAAAAGGTGCACTTAGAAAATTAGCAGATGAAGAAGGGTATGAAACATTTATAATACCTGATGATGTAGGTGGACGTTTCTCTGTATTAACACCAGTAGGATTATTACCTATAGCTTGTGCAGGTTTAGATATAGATGCGATGATGCAAGGTGCAGCTGATGCTTGTGAAGAATTTAAATCATCAGATTTAAAGACTAATGATAGTTATCAATATGCAGTAGTTAGAAATGCATTACATAGAAAAGGAAAAGATATAGAATTATTAGTAAATTATGAACCTCAATTACATTATGTAGGAGAATGGTGGAAGCAGTTATATGGAGAAAGTGAAGGGAAAGATAATAAAGGTATATTCCCAGCTTCTGTAGATTTCTCAACAGATTTACATTCTATGGGTCAATATATACAAGAAGGTAAGAGAATATTATTCGAAACAGTTTTAAATGTAGAAAATGCTAAGAGAGAAATAACTATAGACGAAGCTGATGTAGATTTAGATGGATTAAACTACTTGGCTGGAAAAACTGTAGATTTTGTTAATAAGAAGGCATTCCAAGGAACTTTATTAGCTCATACAGATGGTAATGTTCCAAACTTAATAGTTAATATTTCAAAATTAGATGAATATAACTTTGGATATCTTGTATACTTCTTTGAAAAAGCTTGCGCATTAAGTGGATATATATTAGGTGTCAATCCATTTGATCAGCCAGGTGTTGAGGCATATAAGAAAAATATGTTTGCTTTATTAGGTAAACCAGGATTTGAGAAGGAAAAAGAAGAATTAGAAAAAAGACTTTAGTAGTTAAGGTTAATTTAAGAATAAGCTAATATAATGAAATCATCAATAAGATAATATATCTAGTTGATGATTTCATTTTTTACGTACAAGGAAATTATGATATGAAATTTTTTCTAGATAACCTATTAACATAAGTAATATCAGTAACTTTATAAACGTAAAAATGACATTTTGAGCAACGGATGTATCCGTAGCGGTAGCAAGGATATATCGTTGGCGACATGAAGTGTTTCGCCGACACGTCGCTCAAGCGAAGCGAATTTTTATTTGTCTAATATTTATTGTTATCAAACAATAAATATTGTAAATAATAAGTAATAATATCTAAGTTAATTAAGTTAATTAGGAGGGTATTTATGGTAAATAAAAGAGGAATTGGTTTAACAGTACTTGTATGTATAATAACAAGTATACTTACTAGTTTACTTACCATAGTAGTTATGAAAAATAATATGGTGAGTAGTAATCAAAGTTCAAGTTCAAAAGAAATAGTAGTAAATGATAGTGGTAAAAGTCAAAATATATACCATGCAGTTAGTGATAAAGCGATGCCTTCTGTTGTAGGGATAACAACAACAACTATAAGTAGCAATAATATATTTGCAATACCAACTCAATCAGAAGGTGTTGGAACAGGTGTTATAGTTGATTCAAAAGGTTACATACTTACAAACTCACATGTTGTATCTGATGGGCAAGCAGTAGATGTAAAAGTACTATTTAACGATGGTAGTACTACACAAGGTAAGGTTTTATGGAATGATGCAAAGTTAGATTTAGCGGTAGTTAAAGTTGATAAAACAGGATTAACAGCTGCTGATTTAGGTGATAGTGACCAGGTAAGAGTAGGGGATATAGCAATAGCAATAGGAAATCCACTTGGTCTTGAATTCCAAAAGTCTGTTACACAAGGTATAATAAGTGGATTAGATAGAACAATTCAAACAGAAAAAGAAACTATGACAGGACTTATGCAAACTGATGCAAGTATAAACCCAGGAAATAGTGGAGGACCATTATTAAATGAAAAGGGTCAAGTAATAGGTATAAATTCAGCTAAGGTATCTTCAGCTGAAGGAATCGGATTCTCAATACCTATAAATACAGCAAAACCTATAATTGAGCAAGTTATAAAATCAGGAAATTTTGAAAAAGTTACTTTAGGTATAAAAGGTTTAGATGTAACTACATTTGAATCTGCAACAGGAACTGATTTAGCAGCAGATAAAGGTGTGTATATAGCTGAAGTTGTATCAGGTACACCAGCTCAAAAAGCAGGTATACAAACAGGAGATGTAATAGTTAAAATAGGAGACAATGAAACTCCAACTATGACAGATCTTAATAAAGCTTTATATAAATATAAATCTGGTGAAAGCACTAAGGTAACTGTAAATAGAAGTGGTAAAGAAGTAACAGTAAATATTACATTCTAATAAATAAAATAAAAGCTCATCTATTAGATTAAAATAATCGATAGATGAGCCTTTTATTTAACTAAAATTATTATTGTGCATCTTTAGATTTTTCTTCTACTTGAATAGAACACGAACTTTGACTACTACAGCTAGAACAATTACTACAACCAGATGATTTTTTATTAAACATTTTTAAAAGTATAATTGTAGCAACTAATAAGATGATGCCTCCTATAGTAAGTTCGGCTAAAGAATTATTGTTACCAGAGAATATAGCACCACCGATAATTCTAACTATAAATGCGCAAATCCAAGCAAGAGTAAATTGATATATAAGTGATATAAACATCATTTTATTTCCATATTCTTTTCTCATAGTAGCAAGTGCTGCTATACATGGAGTATATAATGCACAAAATACTAAGAATCCATAAGCTGTAACACCAGTAAACACTGTTGGTAAAACAGTATCTAAGTTACCATAAAGAACTTGCATAGTAGATATAACTATCTCCTTAGCACCAAGACCAGTTAATATAGAAACCGAACTTCTCCAATCACCAAATCCTAGTGGTGCAAATAAAGGCGTCATAAGTTTTCCTAAGTATGCTAAAAAACTATTATCCATATTTTCTGTAAATCCATTAAAATTAAATGATGATAATAACCATATAGCAACAGACATTGCGAACATAACTGTTACGACTCTTATTAAAAAACCTTTAGACTTATTCCAAGTATTTTTTAATAATGCACTTAATGTAGGTAATTTATATTCAGGTAATTCTAGTATAAATGGTTCTATATCAGTTTTAAAAGATGTTTTATTTAAAACTAAAGCTACTAATATAGCTACTACTATTCCAAGTAAATATAAAGAAGTAGTAACAAGTGCGGCATTTTTAGGGAAGAAGATAGCAACAAATACTGCATATATAGGTAACTTGGCACCACAAGTCATAAGTGGTGAAATAAGTGCTGTTATTTTTCTATCTTTTTCACTTTCTAAGGTTCTTGTAGCCATTATAGCTGGAGATGAGCAACCAAGCCCCATAACCATAGGTATAAATGCCTTACCAGATAAACCAACTTTTCTCATTATATTATCCATTAAGAAAGCAGCTCTAGACATATAACCACTATCTTCAAATAATGATATACCAAAGAATAATGTAAATATTAATGGGAAAAATGGTAAAGTACCACACACACCACCTAATACACCATCAACAATAAGTGACCTAAACCAAGGGCTAGAATTTACTAGTATACCATCAATTGGATTTGATATATAGGTTTCTATTATACCACCTAAGCCATCTTGTAAAGGGCCGCCAACCCAATCAAAGGTAAATTTGAATAATAGTAATAGAGCACCTATAAAAATAGGGTACGCTAAAAATGGGTTTAAAACTATATTATCTATTTTATCACTTAGAGATATTTTTTTATCTGAACTGGTTTTTATACATTTAGATAGTATATCTTCTAATTTTTTATATGTTTGAGTTTCATTTCCAAAATCTATATTATAGTTAGTACTTTTTCCTAATGAGTTCTTTATCTCTGATGATATTTTATCAATTCCATTTTTTTTCTTAGCTATTATAGGAACTACAGTAACTCCAAGTTCCTGTGAAAGTTTATCTGAATCAATAGATATACATTTAGACTCAGCAACATCTAACATATTAAGTAAAATAATAATAGGCTTATTAAATTTCATAAGCTGAGTTGTTAGATAAAGATTTCTAGATAGATTAGATGCATCTACAACATTAACTATAACATCCACATCTCCATTTTCTAAAAACTCTTTTGATACCTTTTCCTCATTAGAAAAAGTATCCATAGCATATATTCCAGGTAAGTCAACTATCTTTATATCATTTCCTAAAAAGCCTTCTTTTTTATCAATAGTAACACCAGGCCAGTTACCTACATATTGGTTTGAGCCAGTAAGTAGATTGAAAACTGTTGTTTTACCAACATTAGGGTTACCAAATAAAGCAACATTAATCATGTCATACCCTCCAATCTTATTTTAGTAGTATATTCTTAGCATCAGATTTTCTAAGAGCAAGATCGAAGCCTCTAAATCTAACTACAATTGGATCTCCTAAAGGAGCAATTTTTTTTATTTCTATTTCTGTATTAGTTATGCATCCTAAAGCTAATAATCTCTTAACTAATTTTTCATTTCCATATATATTATCAATGATACCCTTTTGACCTATTTTTAAATCGCAAACAGTCATAATTGACACCTCCTAATGAAATTCATTATCAAAAAGATTATAACAATAATAAATTTAAGTGTCAATCAATGTCAAGTATAGAACAGATGAGGAGAAGCATATAAATGTATTGGACTCTTAAAATAAAATTATATTTTATAAATATTTATTTTGGAGCTAAGATTATTGACATAGTATGTAAAAGTTTGTTACTATATAAACAAATAAAGAGATAAATTGGTGACCGTGGTGATTATATGGCAAATATTGAATTAGAAATGTTAAAACAGGAAATAGATGCATTGAGAGAACAAATGCATGCATATATGGAATATCCAGAGATTTTTAGAGATGAAATATTAGAATCAAGTATCAAAATTGATATATTAATAAATAAATACATGGTTTTAACCAGTAAATAGTCCGCATTAGTGGACTTTTTTTTATTGAAAGTAAAATTGTAAGGTATAATTTTAGGACTATAAATAGCAATTAAGATTGGTAATATATTATTTATTTAAGCATATAAATTTTATATTAAATACTTCTTTACAAATGAGCTTATATAAATAGATAGGAGGTAATTATTATTATAAGTAATGAGGCTATAATAATAAGATTAATAATTGCTTTAATTATTGGGGGATTGACTGGATTAGAAAGAGAAAAATCGCATCAATTTGCAGGATTTAGAACTCATATATTAGTAGCAGTGGGTTCATGTATAACATCTATAACATCATTATTATTATTTGTTCAATATGGTTCACAAACTAGTATCGATCCAGCTAGATTAACAGCTCAGGTATTATCAGGTATAGGTTTTTTAGGAGCTGGAGCAATTTTGAAAACATCAAATGGTATAAGAGGATTGACTACAGCAGCAGGTATTTGGGCTACAGCTTGTATAGGTATAGCAATAGGATATGGATATTATGTATTAAGTATTTGTGCATGGTCATTGGTAATGATAACTCTTTATATTTTAAAAAATATCGATAAAATAATTTTTAAGAAAAAGCAAACAATATTTATTGTAAAGGTAGATAGTATAAATATTATAACTATGTTATATAATATATTTCAACAATCTCAAATTAGTGTGAAAAATATAGATATAGAAAATACAGAAGGTATATATTGGAAAATAAGTTTTTTTGTAGTATATGATAGAAGAATAATATTAGACGAACTTGTAAATGAACTAAATAACTCAAAAAATATAATTAGTGTAGATTATTTACATTAAAATAATATAAAATAAGATATAGCCATAATTAAATTAGAGGTGCATGAATTAAAAAAGTGTAAAAATTATAAAAGGTTAATCTTGTGATTTACCTAAAGAAGTTATTGAAATGGTAAATCTTGATAATAAAATTGCCTATAAGGAGAGATAATATGGGAATAGATAGAAAAAATATAGATGATAAATACAAATGGAAAATAGATTTAATGTATTCAAGTAAAGAATCTATTGATAAGGATATAGAAAATATAAAATCTTATATAAATGAAATAAAGCAATATAAGGGTAAATTGTCACAAAGCAAAGAAAATCTATACGAAGCACTTAATATATACGAAAAAGCTTCACAACTATTACAAAATTTATATGTGTACACACATATGAAGCAACATGAAGATACTAGGATAAATGAAAATCAAGCGATGGCAACAAAAACAGATATGTTATCTACAGAGCTATCTACAGCATCATCATATATGGTTCCAGAAATAATATCTATAGATGAATCTAAGCTTAAAGAATATTTAGAAGATGAAAAATTATCATTCTACAAGAAATATATAGATGAGATACTAAGGGAAAAGCCTCATACATTATCAGAAAAAGAAGAAGAGATATTAGCTGCAGTTTCAGATTTAACATCAGTCCCTGAAAATGCTTATGATATGCTATCTTATGCTGATATGGAGTTTCCAGAAATAGAAAATGAAGATGGAGAAATTGTTAAATTAACTCACTCTAATTTTTCAACATTTTTAAAGAGTAAAAATAATAGAGTTAGAAAAGATGCATTTGATGCAATGTATAAAACATATGATAAATATAAAAATACTTTTGCATCTATGCTATACGGAGGTATTAAGTCAGAAATTTTTTATTCAAAAGCTAGAAAATATGAATCTGCTTTATACGCATCTTTATTCCAAGATGATATAAGCGTTGATGTTTACAACAACCTTATAAAAGCAGTTGATGAAAATTTAGATACATTAAATAGATATGTAGATATCAAAAAGAAGTTTTTAGGATTAGAGGATATACATATGTATGACTTGTATGTTCCTTTAACTGAAAGCTTTGATATGAAAATACCTTATGAAGAAGCACAAGAAATAGTACTAAATGCATTAAAACCTTTAGGTGAAGAGTATTTAGGATTAATAAAAAGAGCTTTTGAAGAAAATTGGATAGATGTTTACGAAAATGAAGGAAAACAAGGTGGAGCTTATTCTTGGGGAAGTTATGATTCACATCCTTATATATTAATGAATTATAAGGACGACCTAAACTCTTTATTTACATTAATACATGAGTTAGGACATTCTATGCACAGTTATTATTCTAAGAAAACTCAGCCTTATCTATATTCAGGTTATAAAATATTTGTAGCCGAAGTTGCATCTACATTAAATGAATTGCTTTTAATAAATTATTTATTAGAAAAAGCAGATTCAAAAGAAGAAAGAGTATATCTTCTAAATTATTACTTAGAGCAGTTTAGAACAACTGTATATAGACAAACAATGTTTGCTGAGTTTGAAAAATTAACTCATGCTAGTGTAGAGGACGGAAATCCTCTAACAGCTAAAGAATTTAACAATATATACTATGATTTAAATAAAAAATACTATGGAAATTCAACTGTAGTTGATGAACAAATTGCACTAGAATGGGCTAGAATACCTCATTTCTATTCAAATTTCTATGTGTATAAGTATGCTACAGGATTCTCTGCAGCAAGTGCATTAAGTCAAAAGATATTAACAGAAGGTAAAGTAGCTGTTGATAAATATATAGAATTTTTAAAGAGTGGAGGTTCTGATTATCCACTTAATCAATTAAAAGCAGCTGGTGTTGATATGGAAAAGAAAGAATCTGTGGATAAAGCGCTAGAAGTATTTAAAGAATTAGTAGATAAACTAGAAAAAGAATACTAATCAAAAAAATAGCTAAAAGGTTTAAGCATTATACTTGTAGTGACCATTTAAGATTATAAAAAATAGTTGTAAAATATTATTGAATTTGAAATTTATATATTTATAAAAGCTATAATGACATAAATTTACATGTATGTTATATTAATAATATACATGTAAATTTATGAGTAAAGGTAGGAGATAGGATGGCTACAATGAAAGATGTTGCCAAGAAAGCAGGTGTAGGACTAGGAACTGTATCTAGGGTAATAAATAATCATCCTAGTGTAAAAGATGCAACCAGAGTAAAAGTACAGAAAGCTATAAAAGAGTTAGATTATTCACCTAATATAATCGCTAGAAATCTAAAAGTTTCACAGTCAGAAACTATAGCATTAATAATTCCAACGATATGGCATCCATTTTTTTCCGAATTTGCTTACTATGTTGAAGAGAATGTATCTAAAAGAGGATTTAAGCTAGTGTTATGTAACTCAGATAAAAATTATCAAAAAGAAGTAGAATATCTAGAAATGTTAAAACAAAATAAGGTAGCTGGAATCATAGCTATAACTTACAATGATATTGATAATTATGTTTCTAGTAATCTACCAATAGTAAGTGTAGATAGACATTTTAGTGAAGATGTAGTGTATGTTACATCAGATAACTATAATGGTGGTAAAATGGCAGTGAATAAGTTAATCGAAAATGGATGTAAAAAATTAGCATTTATAGGAACGACGTCTACAAGACCAACGGATGTAAAAAATAGAAAAATTGGATTTAAAGATGAGTGTATCAGACAAAGTATTGAATATACTATATTTGACGAAAAAGAGCCAGTTGAAAATTTAGAAAAAAAGATAGAAAATTATATTGATGAAAATAGGGACATAGATGGTATATTTGCTATAAATGATTTTGTGGGTTTAACTATAATAAAAATACTAGGAAGAAAAGGAATTAAAATTCCAGAGGATATAAAGATTATAGGCTATGATGGTGTAAAAATGTCTACAGAACAAGAGTTTTTGATATCAACCATAAGACAACCAGTTGAGAGAATGGCTAAGTGTGCAGTAGATTCAATATTTGATATACTTGAAAATAATATTGAAAATAAAAGAAGAGTATTACCAGTAACTTATGTAAAAGGAAGCACAACAATTATTTAAAATAAAATAAATAATAAGATTAAAATTTATTGACATCGTTTTCTTGTAGTGTTAACATATAAATATAAATGAAACGTTTCCAGGAAATTGAGCTTATTCTAAATTAGAGTGAGCCTTTATTTAACAATTAAATGGAAACGTTTCAAAAAGGGGATTAGGGAGGGAATTATGAACAATACAGTAGAGATGAATTCAAACTTGATAGAAGAAAATGACACCAATGAAAAAAAATTAAAGAAAAAATCTAAATATAAGAGTAAGCTTTCAAAAATAAAAGAACAAAGACAACTATATTTGTTACTTTTACCTGCTTTTATTTTAACTATAGTATTTAAATATATACCTATGTATGGAATACTTATAGGTTTTAAAGATTACAACCCGTTATATGGAATTACAGGTAGTGAATGGGTAGGATTTAAACACTTTATGAAGTTTTTAACATCACCAAATTTTATAGATATATTTATGAATACATTAAAGTTAAGTATATTTAGCTTGATAATAAGCTTTCCAATACCAATTATAATTGCAATAATGTTAAATATGGTTAGAAGTAAGACAAATAAGAAAAATATACAACTTATTTTATACGCACCAAACTTTATATCTGTAGTAGTAGTAGTAGGTATGTTATTTATATTATTATCGCCAACAGGGCCTATTAATCAATTGGTTACTATATTTACTGGTGAACCGATTATGTTTATGTCAGATCCTAAGTATTTTAGAACTATATATATACTAAGTGGTATATGGCAAGGCGCTGGATGGTCTTCAATTATATATGTAGCTGCACTTGCAAATGTAAGTCCAGAGCTTCATGAAGCAGCGCTAATAGATGGTGCAAATATATTCCAAAGAATAAGACATATAGATTTACCAACTTTAAAGCCGTTAATGGTAATATCATTTATATTAGCAGCAGGTGGAATTATGAGTATAGGCTTTGAAAAGGCTTATCTAATGCAAACATCGATGAATATACCAACTTCAGAGATAATAGCTACATATGTATACAAGCAAGGTTTACAAGCCGGTGATTATGGTTATTCAACAGCTATCGGATTATTTAATACAATAATAAATGTTATATTACTACTTACAGTAAATAAAGTTGTAAAACATATAAATGAAGGTGAAGGGTTATAAGAAAGGGGGGAATTTATATGAGAGTATACAATAGTAAATTAGATAGAATTGTATATAAGTTAAATGGAATTTTGATGTGTGGGGTAGTTATATCTATATTATATCCACTTATATACATACTAATAGCATCGTTTACAGATCCAACAACATTACTTAATGAAGGTATTAGTTTTAATTTTTCAGAGTGGACCTTAGAAGGATATATAACTATATTATCAGATCCTGCAATGATTAAAGGGTTTGTAAACTCATTTATATATTCCACATTATTTGCACTTATTAGTGTATCTACATCTATAATGGCAGGATATGCTTTAGCACAAAAAGAGTTAGTAGGAAGACGTTTTATATCGAATATATTTGTAGTTACAATGTTCTTTGGAGGGGGACTAATACCAACCTATCTATTAATAAAGGGCTTAGGGATGTTAGATACTATATGGGCCATAATTTTACCTGGAGCTGTAAATGTATGGAACATAATTCTTTCAAGAACGTATTTCCAAAGTTTACCTAACGAATTAAAGGAGTCAGCTAAAATAGATGGAGCGAATGATTTACAAGCATTTACAAAAATAATATTACCGCTTGCAAAACCTATAATATTAGTTTTAGTATTATATGCATTTGTTGCTCAGTGGAACTCATATTTTGATGCAATGATATATTTAAAAAATGATGATTTAGCACCACTTCAATTAGTGTTAAGAAGGATACTTATACAAAATGAACCAATGCCTGGTATGATATCTGATCAATTAGCTCTAGCAGAGTTAAAGAGATTATCAGAAATGATAAAATATGCAGCAATAGTAATATCGAGTTTACCGCTTATGATAATGTATCCATTTTTCCAAAAGTATTTTGAGGAAGGTGTAATGGTAGGATCGATAAAAGGTTAAGTTTTATATATAAATTATTAGGGGAGTGTTAAAAATGAAAAAACCAAAAAGATTGATAGCTTTAGTATTAGCAACAGGATTAGTAGTAGTTTCATTAACAGGATGTTCTTCATCTAAAACAGGAGATGCTGTAGGTCTTGGAAGTCCAGCCTATAATCTTGAAAATGTAGAATTTCCATTAAAAGAACAAGTAACACTAAATATAATGACTCAAAGTTCACCATTAGCACCACAAGACCCAAATGAAAAATTAATATATAAAAGATTACAAGAAAAAACAAACTTAAAAATCAACTGGACAAATTACACTTGGGATGAGTATGGAGAAAAGAGAAATCTAGATATAGCAGCAGGAGATATACCAGATGCTATACTTCATGCAGGTATGAGTGACTATGATTTACTTAAATATGCTGACCAAGGAGTAATAGTTCCCATAGAAGATTTGATAGATAATTATATGCCTAATTTAAAAAAGGTGCTTGATGAAAATCCAGAATATAGGAAAATGATAACAGCTCCAGATGGTCATATATACTCATTTCCATGGATAGAAGAACTTGGAGATGGTAAAGGAAGTATACAAACTGTAGATTGTACTCCATGGATAAATAAAGCTTGGTTAGATGAATTAGGATTACCAATACCAACTACTACAGAAGAATTACAAACAGCATTAAAAGCATTTAAAGACCAAGATCCTAATAAAAATGGTAAAGCAGATGAGATACCAATGTCATTTATTATAAATGATGGTCAAAATGACCCAGCATATTTATTTGGTTCATTTGGACTTGGAGATAACTGGGATCACACTATAGTTGATAATGATGGAAAGGTAATATTAACAGCAAGAGAAGAAGGATACAAAAATGCTATAAATTATTTACATGGTTTATATAAAGAAGGGTTAATTGATGCTGAAGCATTTGAACAAGATTGGAACACATATCTTGCTAAAGGTAAAGATAAGAGATATGGATTGTATTTTACTTGGGATAAAGCAAATATAACAGGTCCAGGAGATGATTATGTATTATTACCACCACTTAAAGGACCAGATGGAACACAAAATGTAGCTAGAACTAATGGTATAGGATTTGATAGAGGTAGAATGGTTATAACAACAGCTAATAAAAACTTAGAATTAACAGCTAAATGGATAGATGAATTATATAATCCAATACAATCAGTTCAAAATAACTGGGGTACATATGGTGATGATAAACAAGCTAATATATTTGAATATGATGAAGAAAACAACATGTTAAAACATTTAGATTTAAATGGAGCGGCTCCACATGAAGTTAGACAAAAATCAGAAGTTGGAGGACCTTTAGCTATACTAAATGAGTATTATGGAAAAGTTACTACTATGCCAGATGATGCAGCATGGAGATTAGAACAAATAAATACTTTAGTACCGTATATGTATGCAGAGAATATATATCCTAGTGTATTTTTCTCTAAAGAAGAGTTAGATAAGCTATCAACAATACAAACAGACTTATTTGATTATATAAATAGAATGAGAGCTGAATGGATAGTAAATGGAAAAGCAGATAAAGATTGGGACGCATACTTAAAAGAATTAGATAGACTTGGATATAGTCAATGGTTAGAAATAAAACAAGCAGGGTACGATAGAACAGCTAAATAGATAATAAAAATAAGGTCTGATAATTTAGTTTCAGACTTTATTATTTAGAAATGAGGGGGAGAAAATAGAGTGAGTGTAATAGTTAAAGAAGATAAATTAAAACAAGCTAATTCTTATGTCAAAAATAATAGAGAAAAAGTTGATAATACATACAGACAAAAGTACCATATAATGCCACCAATAGGATGGATGAATGATCCTAATGGATTTTCATATTACAATGGAGAATATCATTTGTTTTATCAATATAATCCATACAGTTCAATGTGGGGATCTATACACTGGGCACATGTAAAAAGTAAAGATTTAGTAAATTGGGAATACTTAGATATAGCTATAGCACCAGATGAAGCTTATGATATAAGCGGATGTTTTTCAGGAAGTGCAATAGAAAAAGATGGAAAGCTGTATTTAATGTATACTGGGAATCAAGACCCAGGCGGATTTGAGAACTTAAGACAAGTTCAATGCATAGCAGTATCAGAAGATGGAATAAACTTCACAAAATATGAAAATAACCCTGTAATCGATAGTACAAAGTTACCTAAAGAAGCAATAATACAAGATTTTAGGGACCCTAAAGTATACAAAAAAGGAGATAAATATTATTCTGTAATAGGATCTAGAAACCTTGATGACAGTGGACAAATATTATTATATAGTTCTGATGATTTATTAAATTGGAATTATGAAGGTAATATACTTCAAAGTAACAATGAATTTGCAAAGATGTGGGAGTGTCCAGATTTATTTGAATTAGATAATAAAGATATTCTTATTATGTCACCTCAATTTTTAGAACCTAGAGGAAATAAATATTGGAATCTACATTCAAGTTCATATATGATAGGAAATTTAGATTATAAAAATAATAAATATAACTTAGAAAAAGTTGAAGAAATTGATTATGGATTTGATTTTTATGCACCACAAACATTAATTGACAATAAAGGCAGAAGAATAATGATAGCTTGGATGCAAATGTGGGATAGAAAATTCCCTACTAATGAATTAGGTCATAATTGGGCAGGATGTATGACTATACCAAGAGAGTTAAAATTAGTCGATGACAAGTTATATCAATTACCAGTGGAAGAGCTTAAAGTTTTAAGAAAGAATGAAGTAAGTTATAAAGATATAAATATAAAAGATAATAAGAGCTTAGAGGGAATAAAAGGACAATGTATAGAACTAGAATTAGAAGTTGATATGAAGAACTCTAATGAGTTTGAAATACTTTTAATGAAAGGTAATAATCAAGAAACATCAATAAAATATAATAAAATAGATGAATTATTAGTTTTTGATAGAAGTAAAAATGGTAAGGCTTTAGGTGGAGGCGAAAAGGAAGTAAGAACTTACAGACAAACAGAAGCAAATCTTATTGATAATAAATTAAAGTTAAATATATTTATAGATAGAATGTCTGTTGAAATATTTATAAATGATGGAATAAAAACTATGTCGTCGACAGTTTATCCAGATAAAGATAGTGATAATATAGAATTCTATTGTGATAAAGAAGCTATATTAGATATTAAAAAGTGGGATATGGAGGTTAAGTAACATGCCAAAGGTATTTACTATTGGAGAAGCGCTTATAGACTTTGTTCCCATTGAAAGTGGAAAAGGATTAAAAGATATATCAGGATTTAAAAAATTACCTGGAGGTGCACCAGCAAATGTATCAGCTTGTGTTGCTAAACTTGGAGGAGAAAGTGCATTTATAGGAATGCTTGGAGATGATGGTTTTGGTGATTTTTTAGTTGAAACACTAGCATCTGAGAATGTAGACACAAGCTATATAAAAAGAACTACTAAAGCTAATACAGGTCTTGCATTTGTAGCATTAAGTAGTGAAGGAGAAAGAGAATTTTCTTTTTACAGAAATCCAAGTGCAGATATGTTACTTAGTGAATATGATATAGAAAAGTCTTGGTTTAAGGATGGAGATATACTACATTTTTGTTCAGTGGATTTAATAGAATCTCCTGTTAAGTATGCTCATAAAAAAGCTATAGAGTATGTAAAGTCAGTAGGTGGACTGATATCTTTTGATCCTAATGTTAGAAAAAATCTATGGAATGATTTAGATGAATGTAGAAAAACTATAAATGAATTTATACCATATGCTAATATATTGAAAATTAGTGATGAGGAACTTGAATTTATAACAGAAATGAATAATGTAGAAGAGGCCATAAAGTCATTGTTTGTTGGTGATGTAGAAATTATATTGTATACAAAAGGAAAAGATGGGGTAGATATATACACTAAAGAAAAATATATAAGTGTAGATGGATTTAAAGTTGAGTGTATAGATACAACTGGTGCAGGTGATTCATTTATAGGAGCTTTTTTATATAAATTATCACGAGAAGAAGTAAATCTAAAAAATGATAATCAATTAAAAGATATAGGTATTTTTTCAAATAAAGTAGCAGCACTTACAACTACAAAATTTGGAGCAATAAGTGCTTTACCGAATATAGAAGATGTGAACAATTCAGAATTAGAAGTTAGTTTCTCTTTAAACTAGATTAATACTAAAAGGCTATTATGAGTAAATTAAATTACTTTATAATAGCCTTTTAGTATTCTTATATTTACACAATCTTAACATTATTTACATTCACTTAACCAATTCATAATATTCATTTAACAAAATAATTGTAATATTAAATTGTAAAGATAAGGAATTAAACAATTTGAAATAAATTTTAAATTTAATGGAGGAATGTAATATGTTAAATAAGAGAGTAGCAACACTTTTAATAGGGACTATATTAATGGGATCATTAGCGGTAGGATGTGGTTCATCAGATAGTTCAAATTCAAACAAGATTACAATATCAGGATCAACATCAGTAGGACCAGTAGTTGAAATATTAGGAGAAGATTTTGAAGCTAAAAATGAAGGTGTAAGTATAGAAGTTCAACAAATAGGTTCTTCAGCAGGTATAAAAAATGCTATAGATGGAACTTCACAAATAGGTATGGCATCAAGAGATTTAAAAGATGAAGAAAAGGCAGCAGGATTAAAAGAAACTCAAATAGCTATAGATGGAATAGCTGTTATAACTAATAAAAATAATACAGTAAAAGATTTAACTTTAGAGCAAGTAAAAGACATATATACAGGAAAAATAACTAACTGGAAAGAAGTTGGAGGAAATGATGCTCCTATAGTAGTTGTATCTAGAGAAGATGGTTCTGGAACTCGTGATGGATTCCAAGAAAATGTTGGATTCGAATCAGAAGAATTAACTAAGGATGCTCAAATAAGTGATGGTTCAGGAAATATAAAATCAATAGTTGAAGGAAATGAAAATGCAATAGGATATATTTCTTTTGGATATGTTGATGAAAATGTAAATGCATTAACTATAGATGGTGTTGAATTAAATGCTGAAAATGTAAAAAATGATAGCTATGCTATAGCGAGACCATTCTTATTTGTTAATAAAGAAGATGTAATAACTGAACAAGGTAAAAATTTCATAGATTTCATATTAAGTGAAGAAGGACAAAATGTAGTAGAAGAAAATGGATTTATAAGTGTAAACTAATATACATAAAGTACTATGCAATTAATATTGTATAGTACTTTTTTATATTTAAAGTAATTTACATTTTATCGTTTGTAATATACTCATTCAATTGGATTAAAAACTTAACATAAACTTAACTTTATAACATAAATCTAACATAAACCTAATATAGATTTAACTTTTAAAAGTTATTATTTAATTATAGAAAATTAATAGAATTAATTTAAAGGAGAGATTGATTTATGTTGGAAAAAACTCAATCAACAGAAATTGAGAATATATACAATAGGGATAAAAATAAATACATTTTAGAGAAAGTATCAAAGAATATATTCTTTATAAGTTCATTAATAGCAGTTTTAAGCTTACTGTTAATAATCGGATTTGTATTTTATAAAGGATTAACACCATTTATATTCAAGGGATATTCTTTCATAGATTTCTTTACTGGAAGCGATTGGTTGCCAGGAAGTGATAAATTTGGTATAGCAACGATGGTTGTAGCATCAATAGTTGCTACAGTAGGAGCACTTATAATAGGGGTTCCAATTGGAATATTAACAGCAGTATTTATAGCTGAAGTTGCTCCAAAGAAGGTAGCGAAAATTATATCACCAGCAGTTGAATTATTAGCAGGTATACCATCAGTATTATACGGAATATTTGGATTAGCAGTTATAGTGCCTAATATACAAAATATATTTAATTTACCAAAGGGACAAAGTTTACTTGCTGTAATAATAGTTTTATCGATAATGATGTTACCAACCATAATATCAGTATCAGAAACAGCAATAAGAGCAGTTCCAAAGGCTTATAAAGAAGGTTCTTTAGCACTTGGAGCATCTAAGATAGAAACAATATTTAAAGTTGTATTACCAGCAGCTAAGTCAGGAATTTTAGCAGCTGTAGTATTAGGAATTGGTAGGGCTTTAGGTGAAACAATGGCAGTTATACTTGTAGCAGGAAATTCACCAGTTATGCTATCATCATTAATGGATAGTGTAAGACCACTTACGACTAATATAGCGTTAGAGATGGGATACGCATTTGGAACTCATCAAGAAATGCTATTTGCAACAGGTGTTGTATTATTTACATTCATACTAATATTAAACCTAGTATTAAATAAACTTTCAAACAAGGCGGGAAATTAATATGAGAAAGTTAAAAGAGAATTTATTAAAGTCATTAATTTATTTATCAGCATTTTTCACAGTATCAATGCTTGTAGTAATTGTAGGATATATATTTATAAAAGGAATTGGTGGAATAAATCTATCATTCTTAACAAGTAATTATTCAGCTAATGGAAGTGGAGGAATACTTCCAATGATAGTAACAACATTATATACAGTTATACTTTCTATAGCAATAGCTACACCTATAGGAATTTTGTCTGCTATATATTTACAGGAATATGCTAAAAAGGGAAAATTAGTAAATGCAATAAGATTTGCAACGGAAAGCTTAGCAGGAATACCATCTATAATATATGGATTATTTGGTGGAATTTTCTTCGTAGTAGTTTTAAATTTAAAATATTCAATATTATCAGGAGCTCTTACTGTAGCGATAATAATATTACCGGTAATAATAAGAACAACAGAAGAAGCTTTAAAGACAGTTCCAGATGGATATAGAGAAGCATCTTTAGCTTTAGGATCAACTAAATTCCAAACCTTATATAAGGTAGTATTACCAAGCGCAATACCAGGAATTTTATCAGGAGTAATATTATCGGTAGGTCGTGTAATAGGAGAATCGGCTGCAATATTATTAACAGCTGGTACAGTAGCACAAATGCCAGGCGGTATATTTGATAGTGCTAGAAACTTAACTGTACATGCGTATCTTTTAACGAAAGAAAAAGGAGATATAGCATCAGCAGCTAGTATAGGAATTGTTTTAATATTTATAGTATTACTTTTAAATACTGTTGCTAAAGCTATAGCAAAGAAATTAAATAAAGCGAATTATTAATTAATATATCATGAGGTGTAGATATGAGTTTAGATAACGTTAAATTAAGTATAAAGAATTTAGATTTATTCTATGGAGAGAATCAAGCATTAAAAGATATAAATATAGATATAAAAGAAAATAAAGTCACAGCTTTAATAGGCCCATCTGGATGTGGAAAATCAACTTTTCTAAGAACGTTAAATAGAATGAATGACTTAATAGAAAATGTAACAATAAAAGGGAAAATAGAGGTTGATGGAGAAGATATATATCAAACTGAAGATGTTATAAAATTACGTACTAAAGTAGGTATGGTATTCCAAAAGCCAAATCCATTTCCAATGAGTATATATGATAATATAGCGTACGGTCCTCGTATACATGGAATAAGAGATAAGAAAACTTTAGATAAAATAGTTGAAGAAAGTTTAAGAGGTGCAGCTATATGGGACGAAGTAAAGGATAGATTAAAAACATCAGCACTTGGTTTATCTGGAGGTCAACAGCAACGTATATGTATAGCTAGAGCTATAGCTATGAAGCCAGAAGTAATATTAATGGATGAACCTACATCTGCTCTAGACCCAATTTCAACATCTAAAGTGGAGGAATTAATAGAAGAGTTAAAGAAAGACTATACAATTGTAATAGTAACTCATAACATGCAACAAGCTGCGCGTATATCTGATGACACTGCATTTTTCTTAAATGGAGTATTAGTAGAATATAGTGAAACAAAAGATATGTTTACAGCTCCTCAAGATAAGAGAACAGAAGACTATATAACAGGGAGATTCGGATAAAATTTAAGTAATAATAATTATAAATTAAATAAATTAAAGGGGAGCAATATGTTGAATACAAATTTAGGACTGAGTATAGATACTTTAAAACAATATACTATAAATATGATAGATCAATGTGATAGGATATTAGATTTATCTGTTAAGTGTATGTTAAATCAAGATATTGAAGGATGCAAAAAAGTAATAAATCAAGACGATAAAATAGACGAATTAAGAGAATATATAAGAGACAGGAGTATTGAGCTATTAGCATTAAAGCAGCCAATGGCTAAAGATTTAAGATATATATATGCATTAGGATCTATAGCAATAGAATTAGAGCGTATAGGTGATTATGCAGTAAATATAGCGGAAGAAAGTATAAAAATAGGTCAAGATAAATATATAAAAGATTTAATTGATATACCTAAGATGTATGAAGAATGTAAAAAGATGATTTTAGGAGTAAAAGAATCTTTAGAAAATGAAGATGAGGATTTAGCAAGAGAAATAGCTTTAAATGATGACAACGTAGATAGTTTATATGATAGAGTTCAAGAGGATTGTTTAAAAATAATGAATGACAATCCTCAGACTATAAATCAAGGTGTAAATCTTTTATTCATAGGAAGGTATCTTGAAAGAATAGGAGACCATACGACTAATATATGTGAAAAGATAATTTTTGCAATTAAAGGAGAAATGATAGAAATAGGATAAGGCATTAGCTTTATCCTATTTTTATATGTTTTGAAATTAAATAATATATGAATAATTTTGCAATGATTATAATAGAAATAACTATAAAGATAAGGTAGTTTTTATTATGTATTTTAGATATAGCTGGAATGTATATAAAACCTTGAATAGAAAAATTGAAATAAATTTTAACGAAAAGCTATTAAAAATACTTTCAAAATCCAATAAAATTTAATTGAAATGTGTTTTTATATAAAAGGGGGCTGTTAAAATGGGATTTGAAGTTAAAGATACTATTGAAATACAAGCTAGAGAAACTATAGAGAGAGTTATAGAACAAGTAAAGGTTAGAAATATAGGTGAGAGTGAATTTCATCAAACGATAGAAGAAGTATTACATTCGTTAGAACCTGTATTAGTTAAGCATCCAGAGTATATAAAACAAAATATACTAGAGAGAATAGTTGAACCTGAGAGACAAATAATGTTTAGAGTTCCTTGGGTAGATGATAATGGAAATATACAAGTTAATAGAGGTTTTAGAGTCCAATTTAATAGCGCTATAGGACCATATAAAGGTGGGCTTAGATTTCACCCATCAGTTAACTTAAGTATAATAAAATTCTTAGGATTTGAGCAAATATTTAAAAATTCTTTAACTGGATTACCTATAGGTGGAGGTAAAGGTGGTTCAGACTTCAACCCTAAAGGAAAATCAGATAATGAAATAATGAGGTTTTGTCAAAGTTTTATGACTGAATTATGCAGACATATAGGTCCAGATGTAGATGTTCCAGCTGGAGATATAGGGGTTGGTCCAAGAGAAATAGGATACTTATTTGGACAATATAAGAGATTGAGAAATTCTTATGATGCTGGAGTTTTAACAGGTAAAGGATTAACTTATGGTGGATCTTTAGTCAGAAAAGAAGCTACTGGATTTGGAGTTATATATTTTGTAGATGAAATGTTAAATTATTATGGTCAAAGTTTCGAAAATAAGAGAGTTGTAATTTCAGGATCTGGAAATGTTGCTATATATGCAGCAGAAAAGGCTATGGTTTATGGGGCTAAAGTAGTTGCAATGAGTGATTCTTCAGGATACATAGTAGATGAAGATGGAATAGATTTAAATTTAATTAAGCAAATAAAAGAGTCAGAAAGAAAGAGAATAAAGGAATATGTAGCTAGAAAAGAAGGCTCTCAGTATTTTGAAGGGCAAAAGGGAATATGGACAGTTAAGTGTGATATAGCTCTTCCGTGTGCTACTCAAAATGATATAAACTTAGATGATGCTAAAATATTAGTCGAAAATGGAACTACAGTAATAGGAGAAGGTGCTAATATGCCTTGTACAAGAGAAGCTGTAGAATACTTTTTAGAAAAAGGATTATTAATAGCTCCAGCAAAGGCTGCAAATGCAGGTGGGGTTGCAACTTCAGCACTTGAGATGTCTCAAAATAGTATGAGAATATCTTGGACATTTGAAGAAGTAGATGAAAAATTACATGAAATAATGAAAAATATATTCAAAGCATCTAAAGAAGCTGCTGAAGAATATGGATTTCCAGGCAATTATGTGATTGGAGCAAATATAGCAGGATTTTTAAAGGTTGCAGATGCAATGATGAGTCAAGGAATAATATAACTGTATAATAAGTTATTAAAATACCAGATGAAAATCTGGTATTTTTTACGTATAAGTAAATTAGGATATAAAATCTTTTTTTGTAACTTATAAATATAAATAATATCAATAACTTCAGCAAATTAAAAAATGACATTTTAAAATGTTTCTCACACGCAGTCGATCAAGCGAAGAGAATTTTTTATTAAGCGAACTTATGAAATTATGAAAAAATTAATAATGATTAAGATTTAAATGAATTATTTGTGTTATTATAGTAAAATTAATAGTTGACAAAGTATTTATATCATTAGGAGGGAACAAAGTGAAGTTGCAGAAGATTGGTATGAGAACTGTGAAAACAGGGATTGCTGTTTCTCTTTGTACGCTATTAGCACAGTATTTAGTGCAAAATCCAATGTTTGCAGGAGTAGGGTGTGTAGCCTCAGTACAAGATACAGTAAAAGGATCTTTAAAGCTAGGATTTAATAGAGTAAAGGGAACAATGATAGGTGGATTAGTAGGTTTTTTATGTGTACTAATTAAACCAGGAGACCCTATATTAGGCGGCATCGGAATAATGGCGACTATATATGGTTGTACAATACTTGGAATAAATTCAGGTATAATAGTTTCTAGTGTAACATTTTTATCGATACATTTAGGTATTATAACATCAAATCCAGCGTATTATTCTATACACAGAGTAATGGATACATCTGTGGGTGTTGTTATAGGTGTAATCATAAACTATATATTAGCAAGGCCTGATTATTTAGAATTAACTGATAAAAGCCTAGATAATGCTAGAAAAGTTGTAGGAGAGTGTGTTAAATCTGGAATAATAAATAATGGAGTTTTTGATAGAGAAAGACTAAGAAAAAAAATTAGTAAATTAGAGACAATCTATTCTAAATTAATTGATGAAATGAAATATACTAAAAATCAGGTAAATATAGAAATTATAGAAAATGAGATTTCATTATATAAATCAATAAATCATCATATTAAATCTATACAACTTATTGATGAAGAGATATATATAAATAATGAAAATTATTTAAAAATTAAAGAAATGTATAATATAGATATTTTAAATTGGAAATTGGATAATGATAAAAGTCCAGTATTCAATTATCATTTATCGAAGATATTAGAAAAAATAGAAACAATAGATACTTTAAAAAGTATAATTTAAAACATTGTAAATAAAGTACAGTACCTTCACAAATTTTAATTAAAAGAATATATTTAGGAGGTACTGTATAAATTCAATAAATCTAAATAAAAAATACTTGAAGACTATAAAATGAAGCTTTAAATGAATTAGTAAATTTGATAATAGGAAGATAAGATTTAATATATAAATGATTTTCCACTAAAGAGTACTTGTCAAGTATATATTTAAAAAAATTAGTAAAATTAATAATTGATTTAATATGAATTATAATTATCCTAAATCCAATATATAAGTATGATGTAGACATTAAGTATATGTTATACGAAGTTCTAAATCTAAATGAAGTAAAGCCAACCCATATTATAAGTATTTTATCTAATACATGTACCCATTGTGAAGAAAAAAAAATAAATTAAGCATATTTAGCAAGAGACAAGCATAATTATTGTAATGAGAATGAGATATGTAGTGCTTATGAAGAGGTATATCAAAATGTAGTCTAGATGCTATATCAGACAAGTTTAAGTTTATACCTAGTAGTAAATCTATTGAAGAATGATAAATATTTTAAATCCTAAAGCTAAAGTTTCATTTATAGGATTATATTTTGATGGAACTAGAGCGTGTAGATAGGTAGTAGAAAAACAAAATATTAAAAACTTTCAATAGAAATTTTAAACTATACAGATGATCAATGTTATAAATTAAAGAAGGAGTATTTGGGGATGAAATATAATTTTAAGGGGAGTTACAAATTAGCATTTACTTTGTTATTAATAGTATTATTATTTGTAGGATTAATTAAAAATATGTTTATAAGTAAAGATAATGATATAAGTTATTATGATAATGAAGTATATAGAAGTATAAAAACTAATACTATAACCGAAATAATGAATAAGGTTTTAGAAAATTCAAAAAAGGATTCTGATATAAATTATGATAAGGTAGCTTATATAACTATTGATGATGGACCATCGAACTACACTGATAAGATATTAGATATATTAGATAGAAATAATGTTAAGGCAACTTTTTTTATGATAAATAGAAACATGAATACATATAAAGATGAAGTTATAAGGATACAACAAGAGGGGCATGGAGTTGGATTTCATAGCGTAAGTCATGATGTAGAAACATTATATAAAACACCAAAATCTACTCTTGAAGAGTTTTCTATATGTAGGGACACATTTAAGGAAATAACAGGTGAAACATCAAATCTAATAAGAATTCCATATGGCAGTAAACCTTATACGCCAGAAGAATCATATAAAATATTAGTTGAAAATGGATTTTTAGTATGGGATTGGAACTTGGATACAGAAGATTGGAAATCGACAACTGACAATATTGTAAGTAATGTTCTATTAAATGGAAGAAATAAAGATGATTTAGTTTTATTAATGCATGAGAAAAAGCAAACGGTTGAAGCCTTAGAGTATATTATAATGGTATTAAAGGAAAGAGGATATCAAATACTTCCAATAACAGAAGATAAGGAAGCAATGAATTTTTGGAGCCAAAACTTATAATAAATATATTTAAAAAGTACATATATTATCATAAGTAATTGACAATAATAATGTTAATTAGATATAATTAAAAATAAATTAAATATAAAACTGTGATGAAGAGGAGTATGTAAATACTGCTAAAAGAGAGGAAAGTTCATAGGCTGAAAGATTTTCCAAGTATAGATTTACAGAAGGTAGCTTCGGAGTTTCTAGGCTGAAATAATAGTAAGTTTAGACGGTGAGAATCGATAAAATCTATTGAGAGTCATGATTTTATTATTTATTTATACAGTAAATATATAAACATGGAATTAAGGTGGTAACGCGAGCTTTTCGTCCTTATTTATGGGATGAAGGGCTCTTTTTTATGCTCAATATATTTGAGTAAAATAGATTTCACTAATAAATATGAAACAAAGTAATTTATTACATAAAACTAAGGAGGAAATGAAATGGAAAATACTAATTTACCAAAAACGTATAATCCAAAAGACTTTGAATCAAGATTATATTCAAAGTGGGTTGAAGATGGTTTATTTAAATCTAAGCCAAACCCAAATAAGAAGCCATTTACAATAATGCTTCCACCGCCAAATATAACAGGACAATTACATATGGGACATGCTCTTGACCATACTTTACAAGATATACTTGTAAGATGGAAGAGAATGGATGGATATGAAACATTATGGCAACCAGGAACTGACCATGCTTCTATAGCAACAGAAGTTAAGGTTGTTGAAAGAATAAAAGAGCAAGAAGGAAAAACAAAGTACGAATTAGGAAGAGAAGAATTCTTAAAGAGAGCTATGGACTGGAGAAATGAATTTGGTAGAAAAATAGTAGACCAAATGAAACAGTTAGGAGATTCTTGTGACTGGGATAGAGAAAGATTTACAATGGACGAAGGATGTAACGAAGCTGTTACTGAGTTCTTTGTGAAACTTTATGAAAAAGGTCAAATATACAGAGGAAACAGAATAATAAACTGGTGTCCAGATTGTAAAACAACTTTATCAGACGCTGAAGTTGAGCATGAAGAGCATGATGGAAAGTTCTATCACATAAAATACCCAATAGCAGGTAGTGATGAATTCTTAGAAATAGCTACAACTAGACCTGAAACAATGTTAGGAGATACTGGTATAGCTGTAAATCCAGAAGATGAAAGATACAAGCACTTAGTAGGTAAGCATGCAATACTTCCGTTAATAGGAAGAGAACTTATAATAGTTGCTGATGATTATGTAGATTTAGAGTTTGGTACAGGAGCAGTTAAAATGACTCCAGCTCATGACCCTAACGACTTTGAAGTAGGTCAAAGACATAATCTTGAAAAGATAAATGTAATGAACGAAGATGGAACAATGAATAAGTTAGCTGGTAAGTACGAAGGTATGGATAGATATGAGTGCAGAAAGCAACTTATAGCTGACTTAGATGAAGCAGGATACTTAATAGCTATAAAAGACCACAACCATAATGTAGGTTCTTGTTATAGATGTAAAACTGTTGTTGAGCCAAGATTATCAGATCAATGGTTCGTTAAGATGGATGAATTAGCTAAACCAGCTTTAGAAATACTTAGAAATAAGGATTTACAATTCGTACCTGATAAATTTGATAAAACTTATACTCAATGGTTAGAAAACATAAGAGATTGGTGCATATCAAGACAATTATGGTGGGGTCACCAAATACCTGCTTACTACTGTCAAGAATGTGGTGAAGTAGTGGTTGCTAAAGAAATGCCAAAAGAATGTAAGTGTGGACATACTCACTTCAAGCAAGATGAAGATGTACTTGATACATGGTTCTCTTCTGCATTATGGCCTTTCTCAACATTAGGATGGCCACATAATACAGAAGAATTAAATTACTACTATCCAACAAGTGTACTTGTTACTGGATATGATATAATCTTCTTCTGGGTAGTAAGAATGGCATTTGCAGGAATGTTCTGTATGGGAGAAACTCCATTTAAGCATGTATTAATACATGGACTTGTTAGAGACTCTGAAGGTAGAAAGATGAGTAAATCTTTAGGAAATGGTATAGATCCATTAGAAGTAATAGACCAATACGGAGCTGATGCATTAAGATTCATGTTAGCTACAGGAAACTCACCAGGAAATGATATGAGATTCTACATGGAAAGAGTTGAAGCTGCTAGAAACTTTGCAAATAAATTATGGAATGCATCAAGATTTGTATTCATGAATATAGATGAAGAGATAATGAATGGTGTAACTAGAGAATCAGTTGAAAGCTCTATGACTTTAGCTGATAAGTGGATAATATCAAGAGCAAACAATGTTGTTAAAGAAGTTACAGATAACATGGATAAGTTTGACCTTGGAATAGCGGCTCAAAAGATATATGACTTTGCATGGTCTGAGTACTGTGACTGGTATATAGAAATAGTTAAGCCAAGATTATACTCTGATGATAAAGCTGCTAAGCAAACTGCTTTATATACATTAACATATGTATTAGAAAAGATATTAAAACTTCTTCACCCATATATGCCATTTATAACAGAAGAAATATACACTCACCTTCCAACTGTAGAAGGAAGCATAGTTATAGCACAGTTCCCTCATTACACTGAAGCTGATAATATGGCTAAGGAAGAAGAAATGATGAACTTAACAATGGATGGTATAAGAAATATAAGAAACGTAAGAGCTGAAATGAACGTACCACCATCAAAGAAAGCTAAGGTTATAATAGTTCCTACAGCTGAAAAGAAAGAAGCTATGGAAGCAGGTAAGGATTACTTTGTAACATTAGCATCTGCATCAGTTGTTGAAATAGTTGAAAATGAAAATAATATACCTGAAGATGCAGTAAGTGTTGTTATAGAAGGAGTTAAGATATTCATACCACTAGATGAATTAGTAGACTTCTCTAAAGAATTAGACAGATTAAATAAAGAAAAAACTAAATTAGAAGGTGAAATAAAGAGAGTTAACGGAAAACTTTCTAACCAAGGTTTCTTAGCTAAGGCTCCAGAGAGCTTAGTTAATGAAGAAAAAGCTAAAAAAGCTAAATTTGAAGAAATGATGAACTCAGTTCTTGAAAGAATAACGAATATAGAATCTAAAATGAAATAATTTAGATTAAAAACATATAAATCCTTAGCTAAAGTATAATAAATATATCTTAGCTAGGGATTTTTTTAGGCTCATGGATACTATAATACTTTAAAAGATAAAGATAAATTACGAATTTAAATCATATCGATAAACTGATTTTGATTGTAAAAAAGAGTTTGAGTAACGGACTAAGCCGTTAGCAAAAATAGAAATTCTAATAAAAGAATATAAAAAATAAAAATTTATGTACACATTGGCATTATACTAGGGTATATAATATTGTATATAAATAATTAAAACTATTAGGAGGGATATATTGCGGTATATAAAAAAAGAGACATTAAAAAGTATTTTATTAATAATTATAGGAGCAAGCATCTTATCATTTGGAAGCTATAATTTTAACTATCAAAATAATGTTACTGAAGGTGGAGTACTAGGATTATTATTATTAATGCAACATGTTTTTAATATATCTCCATCAATAACAAGTGTAATAATAGATTTTTCATTATTTGCTATTGGAACAAAATTTTTTGGAAAGAGATTTTTATTATATTCTGTTTTATCTACTATAACATTCTCAACTACTTACAAAATATGGGAAAGTGTAGGTTTTTTAATTCCTAGTTTTACAAATAACATGTTAATAGCAAGTATATTAGCAGGTATAGGTGTAGGAGTAGGTGTTGGACTTGTAGTTAGAGGGGGAGGAGCATCTGGAGGAGATGATGTAATAGCTCTTTTAGGTAATAAACTTCTTAAACTAAAAGTTAACCATGTTTACTTAGTAACTGATGCAATAGTTCTTTTAATGTCATTAGTTTACTTAGATATAAAACAAGTATTTTTCTCAATAATAGCAGTTACAATAAGTGGAAAAATTATAAGTATAATTTATAAAGATGATGAAGACAATAAAGATAATATAGAAGAAATAGATGATGTAATTATATATGAATAATAAAAAGCTATGAGTTTATGCTCATAGCTTTATGTATAAATAAAGGAAGAGAAGAATAATTAATAATTAAAATGCTTAAATTTATTATTATATAATAAGTTAATAGTATTAAATTATTAAAAATAGGAGGAGTAAAATGGCAGGAAATTTATTTGGAAAAATGGCAGCAGATACATTAGGATTATCAGATATAGGAAAAATAATATCACCTAAGGATTTTGATAAAGTTGATGGTGATGATTACATAATGAATGAAGATGGGGAGAAAATCTATTTCGTAATAAAATCAAAATCAGATGAGTATGTATTCACAAATAGAGGCTTATTACATGTAGATGGGACTAGTGCAGTAAGTAAAAAAAGAGTAGTAAAGAGACATGACTTTTACTATGAAAAAGTACATTCAGTAACATTAGAAACAGCAGGTACGATAGATCTAGATATAGAAATAAAATTTAGCTTTGGAAACAATTCATTTAGTATAGACGTTGATAAAAAGCAACTAGAACAGTTAAAAGATTTATACAAAGCATTAGTTGAGATAGGAAGAATACAAGGAAAAAATAGTACATCTATTGAAGATGGTATGAACGGCCTTAAGATGGCTAATGAAGCAATATCAAGAAGTTCACTACAAGGAAATGCATCAGAAATAGTAAAGGAGTTAACGAATTTTAACTTTAATTGGATGCAGAATATAAGAAATGAATACAACAACAAAGATTTTGGATATGTTTTTGAAAAATATATAAATAACTAATTAATATATAAAGTACGATTCAAATAAAATTTTAGAGGTAACTATATGGCAAATCATGAATTTGGAATTATGCAAAATCAACCTATGAATAAAGAACGATTTGGTGAATATGAACCCAATAAATATGATTGTATTGTAGTTGATGACAACTTTATTGACCCGATTTTAATAGATTTACAAAAGGTAGATTGTTATTGGCATACTCTTCAAAATCCAGCTAAAGGTCTTGCATATTATGGTATTACACTTATACCACCTGAATCAATGGATATATTAATAAAAGCTTTATTATTACAAGATAAATTAGAATATACAGATTTGATTTCTTTAGTTAATCAAGCAAAAGAAGAAAATAAATATATAATTCATTTTGGAATATAAATTATAATATGTATTTGAATGGTAAATAGGTATTTTATTATTAAAATCCATAAATATGTTATTAACTGAAAATAGCAATTACATTAGACGAAAATTTTCTAATGTAATTGCTATTTTTATATAAGAATTAACAGAAATATACATTATTTATGCAGTAGTTACTTCTGTTTTTTGAGATAATTTACAAAATACATAATTACATGGTTTTTGTAAATATTGAATCATAGGCCCTATTGCTAAAATAATTATAATTGTACCAATTCCAATAGTACCCCCTAAAATAAATCCAAGTACAAGTCCGATTGATTCAGATGTAATCTTAGACATCATTAAAGACAAGTTAAGCTTAGACTTTATTGCTAACATAAAGTAATCAAGTGGAGTATTAGGTAGTTTAGATACTAAATATATAGATATACCTATACTTATTATAGGTAAAGCTAAAATAAATACAGCAAACTTCATTAAAGTCTCTGTTATAATGATATCACCTAAAAATAACATCCAGAAATCTATAAATAATCCTAAAAATATAGAAGTTATCATAGTTGCAATATTAGGAAATTCTTTTCTAATTATTCCGCCTATAATTATTTGTATAAATGCTACAATATTCATGCATAGTCCAATTGATAAACCAGTCTTCTCACTTAATCCAATATTTACAGCATCCCAAGGTCCATTTCCAAAGTTAGAAATAGCTATAATAGATATACCAAGAGCCATAATAAGAAGTCCAACTAAGAAAAATACTATTCTAAGTTTTAAATTAGTTTTGTCAAATTTTAAAGTACTTTCCATTAAATCCTCCCAATAAAATATATTTATTATATACATTATACATTTTTATACACCAAATGCAAAACTTATAAAAATATATTATAATAAAATATATGGAAAATTTCTAAATTATACAATACATTATCTGAATAAAATACTTAAGGGGGAAAAATGGATTATCAAGAATCATTAAAATACATAGAAGAAAGTCATAAATTTGGAATTAGGCTAGGTTTAGATAATATGTCTAAATTATTGGAACTTTTAGGAAATCCGCAAGATAAATTAAATATAATTCATGTTGCAGGAACTAATGGAAAGGGATCAACATGTTCATTTATAACTAGCATATTAAAAGAAGCTGGATATAAAGTAGGATTATATACATCTCCATATTTGGAAACTTTTACAGAAAGAATAAGAATAAATGGCGAAAATATACCAAAAGAAGATGTGGCTAGAATAGTTACATTGATAAAAGAAAAAATAGAACAAATGGTATCAGAAGGGTATAGTTATCCAACTGAATTTGAAATAGTAACTACAATGGCATTTTATTATTATTATGAACAAGGCGTTGATTTTGTAGCCCTTGAAGTCGGACTAGGTGGTAGATATGATGCTACAAACATAATAAAAAAATCAGATTTAAGTGTCATAACATCAATAAGCTTAGACCATGTAGGCATATTAGGAGATACAGTTGCTAAAATTGCCTATGAAAAGGGTGGAATAATAAAGGAAAACGGAGTAGTTGTAGTTTATGATCAAAGTGATGAAGCTAAGAATGTAATAAAAGACATCTGCAAAGAAAAGAGTGCAAAATACATAGAAGTAAAATTTGATGATATAAATATAAAGCAATCTGACATAAATTCTCAAGTGTATGACTGCACAATAATAGGAGAAAGATACGAAGATTTAGAAATCAAATTAATAGGAGAGCATCAAGTAAATAATTCGATACTAGCGTTAAGTGCAATTGAGATTTTAAAACAATTAAAACACTTAAACATAAATGAAGATGATATAAGGCGTGGACTTATAAATACAAGATGGCCAGGTAGAATAGAAAAAATACTGGATATACCTACATTTATAATAGATGGAGCGCACAATGAAGATGGAGCCAGATCTTTAGCTAAAGCAATAGATAAAAACTTTAAAGGTAAAAAAGCTACTCTTTTAATAGGAATGTTAGAAGATAAAGATATAGATGGTGTTTTAGAAATACTTATGCCTTATTTTGATAAGGTAATAACAACTACGCCAGATAATGATAGAGCAATAAACAGTGAGATTTTAAAGGAAAAAATATCTAAGTATATAGATAATGTTATATCTAAAGAAAATATAGAGGATGCAGTAAACTATACTTTAAAAAATGCAAAAGAAGATGATATTATTATAAGTGCAGGATCTTTATATATGATTGGAACAGTTAGAACCCTATTAAATGATAGAATAATGTTAAATTACTAAAATATAAAAGGTGGTATTAACCACCTTTTTTTATTTTAAATATTAGTATTTATTTTAGGTTTTCGTTGATAGCTTTAGATAATTGATCCGGGCAAGATGTAACTTTTCCGCCACATGGTATATTAGCTAATTTATTAGCAACATCATGTGCATTTTGACCAATTACTAAACTTTTAAGTCCTAAAAGGTTACCAGGACATCCTCCTGTAAAATCGATACTAGTTATGATATTATTATCATCAACCTCGAAAGATATTTCTCTACAGCAAACACCACTAGGTTTAAATGTGATTTTCATAAAATAAACTCCTAATTATAATAATATAGTTAACATAATGATACACAAAAGAAAGGTATAATACAAGCACTATATGCAATATATTTCTATAGTATATATATTATAGGAGGGAGGGTGATTACTTGAAGGTATATGTTTCTAATTATCTATCAAGAAGTATTAGTATACTAGATTACTCAACTTTGGAATTTGAAAGAGATATAAAGCTAGATGAAAATATATATCCACATAACTTTTGTATAGATAAAGAACAACAATTAGCATATATACCAAGCTCATTAGATGGAGAGTTATACGTGATTGATTTATCAATAGGAAAAGTTATAGATGATATATCTATTGGAGGAAAATTAGCCAATATAGCATTGTGCAATGGAGAATTATTTATATCAAATGAAGATTCAAATAGCATTTATGTATTAGACGTAAAAACATTAAATCCTATAGGAGTAATTGGTGTAGATAATATGCCACATGGATCTGATATAGATTGTATTAATAATAAATTGTATGTAGCTTGTATAAATTCGATAATTTGTATAGATACATACAATAAAAGTATATGTAAAAAAATTGAGACAGATTTTAAAGCATGGCATGTGAAATTAGATAGAAATAGAAAAGAAATATATACATCAACGCTAGATGGAAAAGTTGTAGTAATAGATGAAGAAAGCTTAAAAATAACAAAGATAATAGACAAATTTTTGTTACCAGTTCAAATTTGTTTTAATTATGATGCTAAAAAAATATATATAGCGGATATGGGCCATAAGAAAGTAATAATATTAGATTATGACACTGGTGAAATATTAGACTATATAGATATAAATGGAGATCCCCAAGGACTTTATATATCAAATGATTATAAATTATTATTTATATCGGACACTAAAAATAATTTAATAAAAATATATAAAACATCAGATAATACATTAATAAAAAATATAAAAGTAGGAAAAGAGCCTACAACAATACTTTGTGTGTAGGCTTAGTGATTTTCTTTTATTAATAAGTCTATAATTTCTGCATACATATAAGATGCATTCTTTTTCCAATTATTACAGATTTGTTGAGCTTGTTTCTCTGAAGAAACATTTAAGTTTAAATCTATTAAGCTAGATTGATTTTCTATGACTCTTAAATTAACAATAAATTCATTGTTATTTTGTTGAATAAAACTTGATTTTACTTCAGTATCAGATAGTAAACTTTGTTTATTAAGAGTAATATAATCATCTATTTTCTTAGTAACATCTTCTGGAATTCTAGATAAAAAGTATTCTAAAATCTCAAGTCCTTTTTGAGTAAGAGAATAATATTCTCTATCAGATTCTTTATATGTAGTTAAAAATTTAGATTCCATAAGCTGAGATAAAAACTGTTGAAGAGAAAAATAATTCATCATTTCAGTTTCTAGAACAACTTGCGTTATTTGAGAATTAGTTAAATCCATATTAATTTTATCTAAAATATATAAAATTAAAAGCTTATGAGAAGCTAATTCTTCAGATGAGTTTTCAAACATAATATCATCCTCCGTAAACTATTTCTATATAATATATTAAACTAAAATATGTAAAAATAAAAGTAGAATTTATATATTATTATTATAAGTATATTTTATATATTAATTATTCTAAGCAATTAATTTAATTATTTATTTTTATAAAATATTTTATATAAAATTTTATCAGATAACACTTAAAATAAGTGAAATTTTATTTATTTTGGAAATAAAAAGGCTACCAATTGGTAGCCTTTTTTACTTGAGTGTCAAAATCTACTATACTACTTGCCAGCCATTTGTTGTTCAGCTAATTCAACTAATTTCTTAGTCATATAACCACCAACATATCCATTTTGTCTAGCTGTTAAGTTTCCTTTGTCAACAGTATCGTAGTTTGCTAATCCTATTTCGTTAGCTATTTCTAACTTCATTTGATTTAAAGCTGCTTTAGCTGCTGGAACTACAGTTTTGTTATTGTTTGACATAGTAAATTTCCTCCTTGGATGATAGTTAACAACATCTTGTGTTGTTATTTATAATGTTCCCTGAAGTTTAAGAAAATATACAAAAGTTTAAAAAATTTATTTATATTTTTTATCAATTTTTATTTTTTTATCTTTACGTATACCTTCTTGTATTCCGTGGGCCTCTCTTAAATAATGTCTGTTTTCAAATTTTATTGTTTGTCTTCCAGTTTCAACTTGATGACCTTTAAGGTTACCAAACTCACTTCTAATATTTGACATAAAATACACCACCTTTATTTAAGATTACTTTTAAGTTGCCCAAATAATTAATTTATTTTTATAGTAATTTTTTGAAATTAAAAAAATAAAGTTTATTAAATAGATTTTTAAAGGAGGTGTGATATGAAATTAAAATCGGGTAGAACTAAATCTTTATTTTCAACTGTATCTTTTTTAATATTAACCATGGTATTGTTATTCGGTATGGTTTATGGAATAAGATACGTCTGTTATAAGCAGGGTGATACAAATATGCCTATATACAAGGTAGATACAGATGATAAAAAAATAAGTTTAAGTTTCGATGTTGCTTGGGGTTCCAATAATATCGATGATATTTTAGAAATATTAGATAAACATAATGCAAAAGCAACTTTCTTTTTAGTAGGAAGCTGGGTAGATGACAACAAAGAATTAGTAAAGAAGATACATAGTAAAGGTCATGAATTAGGAAATCATTCAAATACTCATTCAAATACAACAGCTTTATCAGATGAAGATATAGTAGAAGAGATTCAGATAACATCAGATAAGATATCAAATTTAGTTGGAGAAGAAGTAAGTTTATACAGACCACCATTTGGTGAGGTAGATGATAAAACTATAGACATATGCAAGTCATTAGGATATCAAGTTATAAAGTGGGATATAGATTCATTAGATTGGAAAGAGATAGGTTCGCGCCATATAGTAGATAGAGTTGTTAGAAACTCACAGCCAGGATCTATAGTATTATTTCATGCAAATGTAAATGGTGTGAAATATTATTTAGATGATATATTAACTAAATTAGAAGAAGATAATTATGAAATGGTAACAGTATCAGAGTTAATATACCCAGATAATTATACTGTAGATAGTAATGGTGTTCAAAAAATAAAAAAGTAAGTTGTAATAAAAAGTGTTGTACATAAATATATTTATTATATAGATTTTAAAAATTATGATAAAAGAATATCAATTAACAATTTTGGGGGGATAAAAATGATAACTGTAAAAGAAGATACGAACATAGTTAATTTAAAAGGGAGGATAGAAAATAACTTACAATTTAGTCATGAAATATTTGGAGAAAAATTTTATACTACTAAAATAAAAATAAATAGACTTAGTGATTCATATGATGTTTTACCTATAACTATATCGGAAAGATTATTAGAAGAAATAGATTTAAATGAAAATAAATTAGTTAAAGTTACAGGACAATTAAGATCTTATAACAAAAATATAGATAATAAGAATAGATTAGTATTAACTGTATTCGCAAGAGATATAAAGATAGAAGACGAAGATAATAAAGATCCAAATAGTATATTCTTAGATGGATATGTATGTAAAGAACCAATATACAGAAAAACTCCGCTAGGAAGAGAAATAACTGATTTATTAGTAGCTATAAATAGACCATATAATAAATCTGATTACATACCATCGATAGTATGGGGAAGAAATGCAAAATTTGCTAAGAGTTTAAAAGTTGGCGATAGAATACAAATGTGGGGAAGAGTTCAAAGTAGAGAGTATGAAAAGAAACGTGAAGATGGTGAAGCAATCAAAAAGGTTGCTTATGAAGTTTCTATTTCAAAAATAAAGAAAATGTCAGAAAATAATAATGATTAAAACTTTTTTACCTTGGAATTTACCTATTGAATAGTTACCTCTAATTTATTATAATCTATTCTATGAAATGATAAAACAAAGAGGGGGAGCACTGTGAAAAGCATACTATATCACGATTATGAGCCCAATTCGGATTTAACAGATACTTCTGATGATATAACCTGTTTTTTAGATAAGATAAAGTATACTATAGGCAACCATATATTACTTGTTGGAGATATAGGAAACTTAGGTAACAGACTAAGAACGCTCGGAGTTTCTGTTACAATATTAGAAGATACTTGTTATGAGGATATATGTTATTCCTTAATACGAAATGTAAATTGTAATGTTGTAAAGGGTAACTTAGAATTTTTACCATTTGAAGATAAATATTTTGACAAAGTAATTATATTAGATCATTTTAATCATACTACTAACTGTGAAAGAGTAATAAGCGAGATAAATAGAGTGTTAAAAGTAGATGGAGAAGTTGTATTAGAGGATTTAAATCTAAAGAACATAAAGGTTAAATTAAAGAATTTGAAGCATAGGCTTTGTGGTGAAAACATAAATTATCACTACCCTAATGAAATCATAGATTTATTTTCAAAGGTTAATATTAAAGGTATCATGAAGGAAATAGAGAACGAAAGATATATTTATATAGGTAAGAGAAATAGATAGTAATAAAGTATATAAAGACTAGGTTTTACCTGGTCTTTTATATTTAAAAATAATAAAATAGGAGAAAATATAGTTATGATAATAAATTATAATTTAGTAATAATAGTTATGCTTTTTATAGTACTTATGTCTATTCAATTTACATTAAATAAGATATATGTTTTATTAAAAGAAATTAAAGAAATACTTAATCTAAAAAAAATTAAGGACAAATAATTATGATAAATCTAAAATATATAAAAGATGAAATACAAAACATAGCAGAAGCGATAGAAGCGGTTTTAGAAATAGATGTAACTATAGTTGATGAGGATTTAGTCAGGGTTGCTGGAACTGGTATATATGTACAAAAAATTGGGAAAAAGGTTAATGAATATTCAGTTTTCAAGAAATCATTAATTGAAAAATCAGCTATATTGATAACTGATCCGAGTTGCGATGAAATATGTAAAGAATGTTACTCAAGATTAGATTGTAAAGAGTTCGCAGAAATGTGTTGCCCAATAGTATGTGAAGGAAAATCATATGGAGTAATAGGTCTTATTGCTTTTGATAACAATCAAGCAGATAGAATAAATAAAAATCATGAAAACCTTATCAACTTTTTGGGGAAAATGGCAGATTTAATTTCTAATAAATTAAAAGCACAGATTAAAGCTTATGAATTAGAGTTAGAAAAGAAAAAGTTAGAAACATTATTAGATAGTATGGATAAGGCAATAGTATCTATTGATGTAAAAGGAAATATAGATAGGTATAATTCAAAATTTAAAGAAATATTTAAATTAAGTAATCCTATATGTAGTGAAAATATTTTTGATATATTAGATTTTATGAGTGCAACACCAATCAATAAATTCGAAAAAGAAAAATCTTATAGCTTTTATTATAAAAAAGAAAGATATACTTTAAGAGGGATATATAATATAAACAAGATAGTATTAAATAATGAACTTAAAGGATATGTTATAGATTTTATAGATAAAAAAGATGCTATAAAAAATTATAATAAAATAAATAAAGAATATAAGATAATGCTTGATAATATAATTGGAGAAAGTCAAATTATAAAAAATACAAAAAGTGAAGCATTGATGGCATCAAAGTCAACTTCTACAGTATTGATAATAGGAGAAAGTGGGACAGGCAAGGAGTTATTTGCAAGAGCTATACATAATCATAGTCAAAGAAGTGAAAATCCTTTTATAGCTGTAAATTGTGCAGCTATACCAGATAATTTACTAGAAAGTGAGCTATTTGGATATGAAGAAGGTGCATTTACTGGTGCTAAAAAGGGTGGAAATTTAGGAAAATTTGAACTAGCAGATAAAGGAACTATTTTCTTAGATGAAATAGGAGATATGAGTCTTCATTTGCAAGCAAAGTTACTTAGAGTTTTACAGGAAAAGGAACTTAATAAAATAGGATCTAATTCAAATAAATTAATAGATGTAAGGGTGATAGCTGCTACAAATAAAAATCTTGAAAGTATGGTAAGTAATGGATTATTTAGAGAAGATTTATTTTATAGGTTAAACGTTATACCTATAAATTTACCTAGCTTAAGAGAACGAAAAGAGGATATCCCTTTATTAATAGATTTTATGGTTCAAGAATACGCTAGAAAACTTAATAAAGATGTAGAGTATGTTGATGAAAGTGTAATTGATACTTTAATAAAATATAGATGGCCAGGCAATATTAGAGAATTACAAAATATAATAGAGTATAGTGTAAACATGTCATCCTCTAATAGAATTACTATGGATTTATTACCGAGTAAAATAAAGCGAAAGACGACAGATCAAGTATATGTAGAAACTGAAGATATAGAAACTTTAGATGAACTAGAAAGAAGAGAAATAATAAAGGCTTTAAATAAATATAAAGGTTATAAAAAGGATAAAGATTTAGTGGCAAAAGCTTTAGGAATATCAAGGGCCACTTTATATAGAAAATTAGATAAATATAATATAATCTCAAAATGATACAGAATATCATTTTGAGATTTTTTTTTATCATTTTGAGATATAAAATATAATTTAATTAATGTATAAAGTTTATTTTTTATATAAAATAAATTTATTAACTGAAAATAATATTAAATTAAAATAAATATATTTTTATGAATCATTTAAATGAGTCTGTAAATCGCTATATTACAATACTAAATTATTAAATCTAGAATGAGTAAATTATTTTTGGATAATTAAAATTTGAAAAAATATATTAAAAATAAAAAGTTGGCATGATTATTGCTTGATATAAATATATCAAAAATATTTTGGAGGGATAAAATTATGAGAAATGTAAAAGAACAATTAGTTAATATATTAAATGCGGAGGTAAAACCAGCATTAGGATGTACTGAGCCAGTTGCTGTGGCACTAGCATGTGCAAAGGCTAAAGAATTATTAGGGGAAGAAATAGTAAATCATTCTGTATTAGTTAGCCCAAATGTATATAAAAATGGAATGTGTGTAGGGATACCAGGAACAGAAAGATTAGGTCTTAAGATATCAGTAGCTTTAGGATTTGTAGGTGGACATTCTGAAAATGGATTAAGAGTATTAGAAACTTTAACGCCAGAAGAAGTTAAACTTGCAGAAGAGTATATGGATAATACTCCTATAGATATATCGCCTGCTAACACTAAGGAAAAGGTTTATATAGAAGTTTCTTTACAAGGAGCTACAAGAACTTCAAAGGTTGCAATAAGAACTAAACATGATAATTTTGTTTACTTAGAAGCTAATGGAGAAGTATTATTAGATGAAGAACAACCAGAAGAAGTAGCAATTACAGTTGAAAATGAAGAGAATATATTAGATACAATAACTATAAAAGAATTAGTTGAAAATGTAGAAGCATTAGATTTTAATGATATAGAATTCTTATTAGAAGGAATAGCTATGAATGAAGAAATAGCTAATTATGGATTAAATCATAAAGTTGGTATCGGTGTTGGATACGGAATAAAGAAATCTATGGAAGAGGGATTACTTGGAGATGATTTATTAAACAATGCGATGATGATAACTGCAGCTGCATCAGATGCTAGAATGGCAGGAATTAAAATGCCAGTTATGAGTTCAAATGGTAGTGGAAATCATGGTATAACAGCGATACTTCCAATAGTTGCTTATAATAAAAAATTCCCACAAACTGATGAAAAATTAGCTAAAGCATTAGCAATATCTCATTTAGTAACAGCTTATGTTAAAAACTATACTGGTAGATTATCTGCAGTATGTGGATGTGGTGTTGCTGCATCAACAGGAGCTACAGCTGGTATAACTTGGTTAATGAGTGGAGATATAAAGAAAATTGAAGGAGCTATGGAACATATAGTAGCTAGCTTAAGTGGTATGATATGTGATGGAGCTAAATCAGGTTGTGCAGTGAAATTAGCATCAGCAGCATCAACTGCAGTACAAAGTGCTATAATTGCAAATCAAAATTGTTTTGTGCCATCTAAAAATGGAATAGTAGGTTCAAGTGTAGAAGAAAGTATACAAAACTTAGGTAGAGTAAGTGATAAAGGAATGACAATTACAGATGAGGTTATAATAAATGTAATGGATGATATGAATAAGGTTAAGTAATTGTCTTGCAAAACTATTTAATCTCCTATAAAATGAATAATATCATCATATTAGTGGAGGGTTAAACTATGAATATAGAAACTAAGAAGTGGGAAGTTTTATGTTCTGAAGAGCAAATAGCATCAAGACTTAAAGAATTAGGAGCTGAAATATCTAAAGACTATGAAGGAAAAAAACTTTTAGTAGTATCTTTATTAAAGGGAAGCTTTATATTCTGTGCAGACTTAGTAAGAAACATAACTGTGCCAGTTAAAATTGAATTTATGACTACTTCAAGTTACGGACATGCAGAACAAAGTACAGGTAATGTAAAAGTAGTATCTGATATTAATTGTGATTTAGAAGGATACGATGTATTAATAGTTGATGATATAACAGATACAGCACTTACAATGCATCATGTTATAAATCATTTAAAATCTAAAAATCCTAACAGTGTAAAATCTTGTGTATTACTTGATAAGCCAAGTAGAAGAAAGGTAGAATTAGTACCTGACTACTGTGGATTTGAAATAGAGGATAAATTTGTTGTAGGATACGGATTAAACTACGGGGACTACTATAGAAATATACCTTATGTATTTAATGTTACAAATGAAGATAGATAAAAAAAGTTGCTCATAATGAGTAACTTTTTTTGTATAAGTAGATAAATGGATATGGCCTAAGTTAATTTTAAGTAAATTATCTAATAAATATGTATAACTTTTAGATAGTGCATAGATGTATAAAACGTAAGTATTATAATATAAGAAAAATATATTTCTTAAAATAAAAAATAATAGATAATTATTAATATTAGCAAATAAAATTGTACACATAATAACATTATAGTCGTGACTATGTGTATAAAATAAATACTGAAAAACTATGAGGAGGATTAAAATAATGATAAAAATGTTACATCATGTGTGTATTCAAACCGATAAATATAAGGAATCATTAGATTTTTATACAAATATATTAGGATTTAAAATAATTCAAGAAAGTAAGAATTTCCATACTAGAGATTATAACACTTGGATAAAATATGGAGAATTTATGATAGAGTTACAAACTGCTAAAGCTAATGATACTTTACATAAATGGAGTTCATCAAACGCAGGACCTGTACATTTAGGTTTTTTAGTTGATGATGTTCAAAAAGAATATGAGAGAATTAAGGAGTTAGGATATACAGAGTTTAAATTAAAAAATGGACAAATTGTATATGAGGTTGAGGGAGAAAAGTTATTTAAAATAAAGGCGCCAGAAGGTACAGAAATAGAAATAAGAGATACAAATATATAGGAAATTTAAATAGTGTCAAAATGGGTAAAGGCTTAATATTATGATAGTAGTATGATATTTTAAATTTAAGGGGGATACAAAGTGAGAAATTTTAATGAAAATTACTCTTTAGTTAGAGCCTTGCATGCAGTAGTAGGTGAAGACGTTGTAGATATATACTTAAATGGAAGTCCATTTTTTTATAATGTTCAATTTACAGATTTTACACCATATGTATATGTTCCAGAAGGAGCATATACGGTAGAAGTTTTTCCTAGGGATCAAAAGGAAAATCCTATTGCTACGGGAAAAATGGAAATTAAACCAGGTGAATTAATGACTATAGCAATTACAGGAGAGTCTGATAAGACAATAGACATATTACCAATCGAAGAAGAAATGGAGATACCAACAGGCAATAAATCTAGAGTAAGATTTATACATCTAGTTCCGAATGGAAAATCGGTAGATATATTATTAGATAAAGAAATGGTTTTAGAAGATGTTGAATATAAAGAAGTAACTCCATATACAGATATAGATCCTAAAACATATCAAGTAGATGTAGTATTAAATGAAAATGGTCAACTAATTAGACAAATAAGAGTTACTATAAATCCAGGAAGAGTATATAGTTTCTATGCATTAGGGAATAAACCTAACTTTCAAATTTTTCAATCCCTTGATGGAGCTACTTTTATGATTTAAATTAAATACAAAAGAGTATCTTATAAACATAAATACAGGATACTCTTTTTATATTTACTTTTTTTATAAAAATATCTCTTATTTTGAAAAAGTTTTTTATATCAACTTATTAATAAATGTATTGTGATAGGTAAATTTAGTTATTGAAAATACTAGATTTTTTTAGGTGATTTTATAGTTAAAAAGCAATATAGTATTTTAAATATATGCAATAGATTAAGAGGTACAACGGATTAATAAAGGTTAAAATTTATAAATTGATAAAATATACCATTAACAGAAGGATATATTTAATGAAGTTGTACCCCTTTAAATATGTGCATAAATTTTATTCATATGATAAAACTAAAAATACAAGAGGTGATTATTTATGGAAAAAGATATTTTAAATAAACCAGGTAAAAAAAGTGCAACAAAGTCTAAAAAAAGTAAGATATTGACAGATAATGATATAATGAAATATGAGATTGCATCTGAGCTTGGACTAATAGACAAAGTTACAGAGCTAGGGTGGGCAGGACTTACTGCTAAAGAAGCTGGAAAAATTGGTGGAATGTTAACATCAAGGAAAAAGCAAAAGAAAAAGGCGGAGGAAGCGAAAAAGGACGATGGAACAGTATAGAGACTTCGCATTCGTATACGATGAACTGATGAATGAAGTTGATTACAACGGATGGGTTAAATATATAGAAGATATAATTGAAAATGAAAATGTTCAAGTGAAAAATATATTAGAACTTGCTTGTGGAACAGGTAATTTAACTATACCTTTAACTAAGAAAAACTATGATATAGCAGGAATAGATATATCGGATGAGATGCTTAGTGTTGCAAGAGAAAAAGCAGAAAAAGAAGGTATTGAATTAGTATTACTTCAGCAAGATATAGCAGAATTAGATTTTGATGTACCAAATTTAGATTGTATATTATGTGCATGTGATGGATTTAATTACTTAACATATGATGATGAATTAGAAAGTGTATTTGAAAAAGCACATGAACTATTAAAAGATGATGGAATATTTATATTTGATATAAGTTCATATTATAAATTGTCTACCATATTAGGAAATAACATGTATGGGGAAAATAGAGAAGATGTTGCATATATGTGGCAAAATTACTTCGATGAAGAAGAAAATATAGTAGAGATGGAATTAGCATTTTTTATAAAAGAAGAAGATGGTAGATTTAAAAGATTTGAAGAAGTACATCAACAAAGAGCTTATACGGAAAAAGAGGTTCTTAAAATGCTTAAAAAATCAGGATTCACAACAGTGAAGACTTATGGAGATTTTACTTTTGAAGATCCAAAAGAAAATAGTGAAAGAATATTCTTTGTATGTAGAAAATAGAATCACTAATGGAGGAATACAATTTATGAAAGATTATGTAATAAGAGCAACAGGTGCAAATGGTCAAATAAGAGCTTTCGTAGGAATAACTACAAATATGGTAGAAGAAGCTAGAAGGCTTCATGAAACTTCAAAAGTTGCAACAGCAGCACTTGGTAGAACATTAACTGCAACTTCTATGATGGGGTTAATGATGAAAAACAAAGGTGATAAATTATCAGTTATAATAAAGGGTGGAGGTCCAATAGGAACTATACTTACTACATCTGATGTAAATGGAACTGTAAAGGGATATGTATCAAATCCAAAAGTTGAAGTACCTGATTATGAAAATGGTAAGTTAAATGTAGCGGCTGCAGTAGGTACTAATGGAGTTGTTAAAGTAATTAAAGATTTAGGTCTTAGAGAACCATATAATGGAGCTTATCCATTAGTAAGTGGAGAAATAGCTGAAGATTTTACACATTACTTTGCAGTATCAGAACAAACACCGTCAGTAGTAGCATTAGGTGTTTTAACAACAGAACAACATGTAGAGTGTGCAGGAGGACTTATAGTTCAACTGATGCCAGATGCAACTGAAGAATCTATAAGCCAATTAGAAAAAAATATTCAAAACTTAAAATCAATAACAACTATGTTATCAGAAGGTAAAACACCAGAAGATATGTTAAATATAGTTTTAGAAGGATTACAACCTAGAATACTAGATAAAATAGATGTTAAGTTTGAATGTGAATGCTGCAAAGATAAGGTTCAAGAAGCACTAGTAGCTATAGGAAAAACTGCTTTATCTCAAATAATAGAAGAAGATAAACAAGCAGAAGTAGGTTGTCAATTCTGTAACTCTAAATATATGTATAATGAAGAAGAATTATTAAATATATTAAAAGATATGTAAGCTTTAAAATATTAAAAATTATATAAATTTAAATAAAATAAAAAACCTTGTACGAAGATTTATTATAAATGGTAACGCATGCTTAGTATAAGGTTTTTTATTTTTTAGTTGCAGATGTATTCGATATATGTCGATGACACATGGTTAAAGTTAAGTGAATTTCTATGCTTAAGTATGTTAGAGTATTTAAAAAAGTGAATAACTTTTGAATGTAAGTAATCTTGATAAACTGGTTTTAAGCGTAAAAAAGATTTTGAAATACTTCGCCCACACAGAGGCTAAAGCAACGGATGTATCCGTATCGGTAGCAAGGATATATCATTGGCGAAATGAAGTATTTCGCCGACACGTCGCTCAAGCGAAGCGAATTTTTATTTAGCTTATATGTAAAAAGAGGAAGGTTATTAGGTGAAGATATGAATTTTAATAATAGTCTAGAATTGACTCAATCTCAGAAGCTTATAATGACTACACAGTTAAAACAATCTTTAAGTATATTAAATATGAGTAAGTTAGAGTTAGAGGAAGAAATAAAAAAGGAATCGGAAGATAATCCATTATTAGAAGTAGAGAAAAATAATGAAATAAATTGGGAAGAATACATAAAAGATATTGGGAATTCACGACCAATTGATAAAAGTGAATTATATTATAATTCAGATAACGATTTAAATTTAGATAATATTATAAAAAATACACCTAATTTATATGAAAATTTACATTTACAAATTAATTTATATAAAATTAACAAAAAAGATAAAGAAATTTGTGATTATATAATAGATAGTTTAGATGACGATGGATATTTAAGAATAGATGAAAAAGAGATAATAAATGAATTTAATATAAATAAAGATAGATTTGAAAACTGTTTAGAAATAATACAACAATTGGAACCTATTGGTGTAGGAGCTAGAAATTTATCAGAGTGTTTGATAATACAAATTAGAAATTTAGGAATTGATAATAAGTTATTAGAGACTATAGTATATAAAGATTTAGATTTAATTGGGAAAAATAAATATAAAGAAATAACTAAAAAATATAATATATCTATGCAAAAATGTATAAATATTATAGATATAATAAAAACATTAGATCCAAAGCCAGGGAGAATATGTTCTGTTGAAAATAGTGTATATGTTCAACCTGATGTTATTGTGGAAAAAATAGAAGATGAATTTGTAGTTTATATAAATGAAAGTGACAATTTGAAAATTAGAATAAGCAATTTCTATGAAGAAATTCTAAAAAATTCAAAGTATGATGAAAGTGCTAAAAATTATATAAAGGAAAAATTAAATTCTGCAACAAGACTAGTTAAAAGTATAGAAAGTAGAAAATCTACAATATTAAAAATAGCTCAAGAAATTGTAAAAAATCAAAAGGATTTTTTTGAAAAGGGAGAGAAGTATATTAAGCCTATGAAAATGAAAGATATTGCACAAAACTTAGATTTTCATGAGTCTACTATTAGCAGAGGTGTTAATGAAAAATACATGATGACTCCATTTGGGCTATATAAATTTAAATATTTCTTTAGTAATGCATTAGAAACTAATGATGACAACTTAACATCTAGTGTTAGTATAAAAAAAATAATACAGGAGATGATAAAGTCTGAAAATAAGAAAAAACCATTAAGTGACGATCAAATATCGAAGATACTCAATGACAGAGGTATTAATGTTGCTAGGAGAACGGTTGCGAAATATAGAGAAGAACTTGGCGTATTATCATCAAGTAAAAGAAAACTGTATTAGAGATAAATATAAGCTATAAAAAAATATGAAAATATTAGAAAAACTATTGAAAAATAAAATTATTTAATATAAAATTAAATTATCTTGTGGGACTAAAATAAATAGTAGGGACAGTATTTGTCCCTTAAGTAATAAGGAGTAATAAATGAAAGACTTATTAAAAATACAACAAAAACTTATTCCGCAAGTGATTGAACTTATGGAAAAAAGATACTCAATACTTAGACAAATATCTTTAAGTGAACCAGTTGGAAGAAGAACTCTATCAAATATACTTGATATAAGTGAAAGAGTTGTTAGATCAGAAACTGAATTTCTTAAAGATCAAGGGCTTATAGATGTTGCAGTATCTGGAATGACCATAACATATGAAGGTATTAAGCTTTTAGATGAACTCAAAGATGTCATAAATGATGTTATGGGATTGTCTACATTACAAGATAAAGTAAAAAATAAATTAGGAATAAAAAAGGTTTTATTAGTATCTGGAAGTTTTGATAGTAATAATAGTTTAATAAAAGATGTAGCAAGGTGTGGAGCAGAATATTTCCTAAGTGTTTTAAAAGATGGAGATATAGTATCCATAACAGGTGGAAGCACTATGTTGGAATTTGCAAATAGCATAAAAACTGATAAAAGATACAATGATGTAACGGTTGTTCCTGCAAGAGGGAGTATGGGGACAGACGTAGAAATTCAATCTAACAACATTGTAGCTATAACTAGTAAAAAGTTACATTCAAATTATAAATTACTAAATATACCGGATGAACTAGGTGAAGAAGCAATGAAAACACTTAGTCAAGAACCTGAAATAAAAAATACCTTAGATTATATACAAAAAACAAATGTATTAGTGTTTGCAATAGGTAAAGCAAGTGAAATGACAAAAAGAAGAAAACTGCCAGAAGATAAGGTTGATGAAATTATATCAAAAGGTGCAGTTGGAGAAGCTTTTGGTCATTACTTTAACGAAAAGGGAGAAATAGTTTATAAATTAAATACTGCTGGTATTGATTTGGAAACTTTTAAAAATGTTGAAGAAAGTATTGCTATATTTGCAGGTAAAAGAAAAGCAAATGCCTTAATTGCATTATCTAATGTAAATAAAAATATAGTTCTTGTTACTGATGAAGAAAGTGCAAAGGCTATATTAGAACAATAAATGTCAATCACTAGCAATGCTAGTAAAATATATTATACATATTAGGAGGAAGTAAAATGGTTAAAGTTGCTATAAATGGTTTTGGGAGAATAGGAAGATTAGCTTTAAGAAAGTTAATGGAGCAAACAGATAAATTTGAAGTTGTTGCTATAAATGATTTAACAGACGCTAAGACTTTAGCTCACTTATTCAAGTATGATTCTGCTCAAGGAAGATTTAATGGGGAAATAGAAGTTAAAGAAGGAGCTTTCGTAGTTAATGGGCAAGAAATAAAAGTTACTGCTGAAAGAAATCCAGCTGACTTACCATGGGCTGAATTAGGAGTAGATATAGTATTAGAATGTACTGGATTCTTCACTTCTCAAGAGAAGGCTGGACTTCACTTACAAGCTGGAGCTAAGAAAGTAGTTATATCTGCACCAGCTACAGGAGATTTAAAAACTGTAGTATTCAATGTAAACCATGATGTATTAGATGGTAGTGAAACAGTTATATCAGGAGCTTCTTGTACAACTAACTGTTTAGCGCCAATGGCTAAAACATTAAATGATGTATTTGGATTACAAAAAGGATTCATGACTACAATACATGCATACACTAATGACCAAAATACATTAGATGCACCTCATGGAAAAGGTGACTTAAGAAGAGCTAGAGCTGCTGCTTCTAACATAGTTCCTAACACTACAGGGGCTGCAAAAGCTATAGGTTTAGTTATACCTGAATTAAAAGGTAAATTAGACGGAGGAGCTCAAAGAGTTCCAGTTATAACTGGTTCTTTAACTGAATTAGTTTGTACATTAGATAAGAAAGTTACTGTAGAAGAAATAAACGCTGCTATGAAAGCTGCTTCTAATGAATCATTCGGATATACTGAAGAGCCATTAGTTTCTTCTGACATAGTAGGTATGAACTTTGGTTCATTATTCGATGCAACTCAAACAAGAGTTATGGAAGTAAATGGAGAGCAATTAGTTAAGGTTGTTTCATGGTATGATAATGAAATGTCTTATACAGCTCAATTAATAAGAACATTAGGATACTTCGCTAACTTAGCTAAGTAATTTCATATAAGTCCGAGTTTGTAGCGCTTTGCTACAAATTACGGACTTTTTTAAGAAAGAGTAGATATATTAAATAAAAAGTATTATGAATTTTTACCATTAGGGTTTCTTTTTGAGAGGAGAGATAACGATGTCAATGCTTAATAAAAAAACAATAGAAGATATAAATGTAAACGGAAAAAAAGTTTTAGTAAGATGTGATTTCAACGTTCCATTAAAAGACGGTGTTATAACAGATGAAAATAGATTAAATGGAGCACTTCCAACTATAAAATATTTAATAGAAAATGGAGCGAAAGTTATATTATGCTCTCACTTAGGAAAACCAAAAGGGGAAGCTAAACCAGAATTATCTTTAGCACCAGTTGCAAAAAGATTATCTGAAATGTTAAACAAAGAAGTAGTATTTGCTGCAGATGATAATGTTGTTGGGGAAAATGCAAAAGCAGCAATAGAAAAGATGGAAAATGGAGATGTAGTTTTACTACAAAACACAAGATATAGAAAAGAAGAAACTAAAAATGAAGAAAACTTCTCTAAAGAATTAGCTTCACTTGCTGATGTATATGTAAATGATGCATTCGGAACAGCTCATAGAGCACACTGTTCAACAGTTGGTGCAGGGCAATTCTTAGAAGAAAGAGCTTGTGGATACTTAATACAAAAAGAATTAAAGTTCTTAGGTGAAGCAGTTGAAAATCCTGTTAGACCTTTTACAGCAATATTAGGGGGAGCAAAGGTATCGGACAAAATAGCTGTTATAGAACAATTATTAGAAAAAGTAGATAACCTAATAATAGGTGGAGGAATGGCATATACATTCTTAAAAGCTCAAGGATATGAAATAGGAACTTCTTTAGTTGAAGAAGAAAAAGTAGAATATGCTAAAGAAATGATGGAAAAAGCAAAAGCTAAAGGTGTTAAATTATTATTACCAATAGATAATGCTGTTGCTGATAAATTCGCTGATGTTGAACCTGTTATAACAGAAGATGCTAACATACCTCAAGGATTTATGGGACTAGATATAGGACCTAAAACAATAGAAGAATATGTGAACACTGTAAACGCTTCTAAAACAATAGTATGGAATGGACCAATGGGCGTATTTGAATTTGAAAACTTCGCAAATGGTACATTAGCTGTTGCTAAAGCTATGGCAGCTTTAACTGATGCTACTACTGTAATAGGTGGTGGAGATAGTGCTGCTGCTGTAAATCAATTAGGATTTGGAGATAAGATGACTCATGTATCAACTGGTGGTGGAGCATCTTTAGAATTCTTAGAAGGTAAAGAATTACCAGGTATAGTAGCTTTAGATAACAAATAAATTTGTAAATTACTATAAAGTACTTTAAAGTACAATATGTTTATATAAATTTGACCACAGTTTAGTTTTACTTTAAGTAAAGCTACCTTAAAAATAAAATAATTAAATCCAGAGAAATTTGATTATCAAATTTCTCTAAGATTTAATTTTAAGTGGGAGGAAGATAATGAGAAAACCAATAATAGCAGGTAACTGGAAAATGCACAAAACTATAGCAGAGGCTTTAGAATTTGTGAACGATGTTAAAGATAAAGTGAATAATGATAATGTAGAAGCTGTTATATGTGCACCTTTCACATTATTAAAAGACCTAAAAGAAGCTACAAAAGGAACTAATATAAAAATAGGTGCACAAAATATGCACTTTGAAGAAAAAGGTGCTTTCACAGGTGAAATCTCACCGCTTATGTTAAAAGAATTAGATATGGACTATGTAGTAATAGGACATTCTGAAAGAAGACAATACTTTAATGAAACTAATGAAACTGTAAATAAAAAAGTTTTAAAAGCATTAGAAGTTGGAATAGATCCAATATTATGTGTTGGAGAAACTTTAGAAGAAAGAGAAGCAGGAAACACTAAAGATGTTTGTAAAGTTCAAGTTGAAAAAGCTTTAGAAAATGTATCTAAGGAAGATTTAGCTAAGGTTGTTATAGCTTACGAACCAGTATGGGCTATAGGAACTGGAAAAACTGCAACATCTGAAGATGCTAACGATGTTATAGCTTACATAAGAGAAGTTGTAGCTAATCTTTACAAAGAATTAGCAAATGAAGTTAGAATTCAATACGGAGGAAGTGTGAAACCTTCAAACGTAGCTGAAATAATGAATCAAAGTGATATAGACGGAGCTTTAGTAGGTGGAGCTAGTTTAGAAGCTAATGATTATGTAAAGCTTGTTAATTTCTAAGGAGATACATATATGAAAAAACCAGTTGCTTTAATAATAATGGATGGATTTGGAGAAAGCAAAAACCTTGATGGAAATGCTATAGCATCTTCAAATACACCTAATTTAGATAAAATAATGAATGAATATCCTCATACATTAATTCAAGCTAGTGGACTTGATGTAGGTCTTCCAGATGGACAAATGGGTAACTCAGAAGTTGGTCATACTAACATCGGTGCAGGAAGAATAGTATATCAAGATTTAACTAGAGTTAGTAAAGCTATAGAAGATGGAGATTTCTTCAAAAATGAAGTTTTACTAAAGGCTATGGAAAATGCAAAAGAACATTCTCTTCACTTAATGGGATTATTATCTAATGGTGGAGTACACTCTCATATAGACCATTTAAAAGCTTTAATAAAAATGGCTAAAGAAAATGGCGTAGAAAATGTATTTGTTCATGCATTTACAGATGGAAGAGACGTAGATCCAAGAAGTGCTCTGGAATTTGTAGAAGATGTAGAAAACTACATGAAGGAAGTTGGAGTAGGAAAAATAGCTTCACTTTCTGGTAGATACTATGCTATGGACAGAGATAAGAGATGGGAAAGAGTATGCCTTGCATATGAAGCTATGGTTAATGGAAAAGGAAATACAGCAACTTCTGCTAAAGAAGCAATAGAAAAATCTTATGCTGAGGACAAAAATGATGAGTTCATTGTTCCTACAGTTATAGTTGAAGATGGTAAGCCATTAGGACTTATAAAAGAAGATGATTCTATAGTATTTGGTAACTTTAGACCAGATAGAGCTAGAGAAATAACTAGAGCTATAGTTGATACTGATTTTGCTGGATTTGAAAGACCAAACATGAAGACATTCTTCGTATGCTTAACTACATACGATGTAACTATAAAAAATGTAAATGTAGCATTTAAACCACAAAGTTTAGAAAATACATTAGGTGAATATTTATCGTCAAAAGGGAAGAGCCAATTAAGAGCTGCTGAAACTGAAAAGTATGCTCACGTTACATTCTTCTTTAATGGTGGAGTAGAAGAACCAAATGATGGTGAAGATAGATTATTAGTTCCATCTCCAAAGGTTGCAACTTATGACTTACAACCAGAGATGAGTGCTTATGAATTAACAGATAAATTATTATCTAAAATAGATGAAGATAGATATGATTTAATCGTAGTAAACTACGCTAATCCTGATATGGTAGGGCATACAGGTGTTATAAAAGCAGCTGTTAAAGCTGTAGAAGCTGTTGATACTTGCGTAGGAAAAGTAGTAGATAAAATACTTTCTAAAGGTGGGAAGGCAATAATAACTGCTGACCATGGTAACGCAGAGTATATGTGGGATGCAAATACAGAGTCAACTGTAACAGCTCACTCAACTAATCCAGTACCATTTATGGTAGTAGGGGAAGAATTAAAAGATGCAAAATTAAAAGAAGATGGTAGGTTATCAGATATTGCACCTACAATCTTAGATATGATGAACTTAGAGCAACCAGAACAAATGACTGGTCACTCTTTAATAAAATAAAGTTTATAAAAATGATAAATTACATAAATTTAAAATTTACCCATCAAATAAATTTTAATACAATGTAATTTAATTTAATATATAATTTGGAGAGGAGATATAAATATGTCAGTTATAGAATTAGTATATGCAAGAGAAGTATTAGATTCAAGAGGGAACCCAACTGTAGAGGTTGAAGTAGCATTAGAAAGTGGAGCAGTAGGAAGAGCTATAGTTCCATCAGGAGCTTCTACAGGAGCTTTCGAAGCAGTTGAATTAAGAGATGGTGACAAAGGAAGATACATAGGAAAAGGTGTAGAAAAGGCTGTTGCTAACGTAAATGAAATAATAGCTCCAGAATTAGAAGGAATGGATGCTTTTGATCAACCTGCAGTAGATGCTTTAATGATAGAATTAGATGGAACTCACAACAAAGGTAAATTAGGGGCTAATGCAATACTTGGTGTTTCTATGGCTGTTGCTAGAGCGGCTGCTGAAGAATTAGGATTACCATTATTCCAATACATAGGTGGAGTTAACGCTAAGCAATTACCAGTACCAATGATGAACATATTAAACGGTGGAGAACATGCTGATAACAGTGTTGACGTTCAAGAGTTCATGATATTACCAGTAGGAGCTAAGTCATTCAGAGAAGGATTAAGAATGGGTGCAGAAGTATTCCACTCATTAAAGAAAGTTCTTTCAGATAGAGGATTAGCTTGTGGTGTAGGTGACGAAGGTGGATTCGCTCCAAACTTAGGATCAAACAGAGAAGCTTTAGAATTAATAGTTGAAGCTATAGAAAAAGCTGGATACAAGCCAGGAGATGACGTAAGATTAGGTCTTGACGTTGCTGCTACAGAAATGTACGATAAAGAAACTAAACTTTATGATTTAAAACACGAAGGTAAAAAATTAACTGCTGAACAAATGGTTGATTTATACGAAGAGTGGGTTAACAACTTCCCAATAGTAACAATAGAAGACGGTTTAGATGAAGAAGACTGGGATGGATGGAAAGTATTAACTGAAAGATTAGGAAAGAAAGTACAATTAGTTGGAGACGACTTATTCGTTACTAACACAGAAAGATTAGAAAGAGGAATAGAAGCTGGTGTTGCTAACTCTATATTAATAAAAGTTAACCAAATAGGTACAATAACTGAAACTTTAGATGCTATAGAAATGGCTAAGAGAGCTGGATACACTGCAGTTATATCTCACAGATCAGGAGAAACAGAAGATACAACTATAGCTGACTTAGCAGTAGCTGTAAACGCTGGACAAATAAAAACTGGTGCTCCATCAAGAACTGATAGAGTTGCTAAATACAACCAATTATTAAGAATAGAAGAAATGGTTGGAGAGCAAGCTAGATACTGTGGAATGAATTCTTTCTACAACTTAAAGAAAGAATCTGTTCTTGTAAAATAAATTAATTATAGAATTTAATATTATTTAAAAATAAATTTTAAATAATAATCCCTATACAGTATATTTGTATAGGGATTATTTGTATATTATACTGTTGCTAATATATTGAAGCAAAGGTTAATTTTAGGCTACATACCTTGAATTGACTACATTAGTGTGATATATTAAAGTATGAAACAATTTTATAAACTAAAGATTAGGAGGTGGATATATGAACATAAGTAATATACTAATGGGAGTGCAAGTAGTACTAGCAATAGTTCTTATATTAAGTATAATGCCACAAGATACAAAGAGTGCAGTTCCTTCGCAATATGGTGGAGAAGGAAACCAAAGCTACTTCAAACCAAAGGGAAAAGAAGCATTCCTTGGAAGGATGACAAAAATAGCAGCAGTATTATTCTTTATAAATGCAATAGCTATGCTTTTAGTTAAATAATTGGCCATTATTTAATTTATTTATTTTTAAGAATTAAATTTAGTTTTTAAAAGGACAACCACGTATATGCGTGGTTGTTTTTGTGTTGCAAAATATAACTAAGAAAAACTACTTATGATAGTAGAATATGAATTTTATATGTGTAACTAAAAGAAAGATATTTATATATTATATATTATTAGAAGATACCTCATTATAAACCGCAGGCGGTAGAAAAGAATATGAACAGAAAAAATAGATTATTTATAGTTTAATTTAATTAAAAATTGGGGGAATAGATATGAATACAAGAATAAAGCAATATGTAGATAGCTTGTTTCAAGATGCACCTAAGACTAGAAGAATATATGAATTAAAAGAAGAAATTTTTTTAAACATAAATGAGAATTATAATAATTTAATAGAAATGGGATTAGACGAGGAAAGTGCTTATAATAAGTCGATTTCAAATGTAGATAATATAGATAAACTGATACAAGATAATTATTTTTTTATAAAAGAAGAAAAAGAATATAAGAAAAAATCGGCATTAATAATAGCAATTGCAGTTGCTATGTATATATTATGTCCAGTACCTTTGATAATTTTAGGGACTTTAGGGGGTGACACATTTGCTATTTTAGGTGTAGGTATTTTACTTTCGATGATAGCCGTAGCCACAGGTCTTTTAATATATAACTCAAATACAAAACCAAGATATATTGATATTGATGATGAACTATATGAAGAATTTAAAGAATGGAAATCTGAAAAAGAATTAGATAGAGACGGAGAGAGATCAATACTTTCAGTAGTAGATTCATTAACCGTAGTAATTTATTTTATAGTTAGCTTTTATTATGGAAACTGGGGAGTATCATGGGTAATATTTTTAATTGGAGGAGCTATAAAAAAAATAATAAGAGCATATTTTGATTTGAAGGAGACGAAATTACATGAGAAATAGCAATGCTAAATTAAGAATTGCAATATGGTCAGTAATAACGGTAGTTTTAATTGGACTTCTAATAAATTGTACTTCAAATAGTAAATTTTATATTTTCGATAGATTATCTAACCTTATAGACTTTAGGAACTATGGAATTTTTAAGCACCTAAGTCAAGGTGAGATAAAAGAAATTAATGAATATACATCAAAGATAGATGATATAAAAGAAATTAAATTTGATTTAAGTATAGACACAGTAATAGTGTCAGAAAGTAATGAAAAATATGTAAAAATAATAGAAAAATCTAATTATAAATTAGAGAATGATGAAAAACTAAAAGTATCTAAAAATGGAAATACGATAGAAGTATCAAGGAACGAAATAAATGTTAGAAAAAAATTTAATAATATATATAGAACAGTAGAGATTTATTTACCAAAAGATTATAGAAATAATTTAGTATTAAATAATGAATTAGGAGACGTATACATTGAATCTCCTTTTAATTTAGAAAAGCTTGAAATAAATCAAAATACAGGTGATTTAAATATAAATTTCAATATAGTTTGTAATGAATTTATATCACATGTAGCTACAGGAGACATAGATATAGCAAATATTTACGTAACAAAATATTATATACAGACTAATGTTGGTGATATTGATATTAAGAGATTAAATGGTTTTGGTGATATAAGGTCAAATATAGGAGATATAGAATGTAATATAAATGAAATTGGTGGGGACATATATATAGAATCAAACACAGGTGATGTAGATATATTTTTAAATAAAGATTGCAACTTTAATTTAAATGCAAAGTATAATATTGGAGATTTTGACACTGATTTGGAGTTTGGAGATTTTAAACAAAATAAAAAAAATATAATTGCTAAAGTTGGAGATAATCCTTTTAATAACATAAATATAAAATGCAATATAGGTGATTTAGAAATAAACAGTAAATAAATTTATATAAAGAATAAAGTTTAAATTATTATTACTCTAAAATTTACCAAACAATTTTATTGGTGTATAATGATTAAAAGATAGGAATAATATAGTAATAAGTAATTAACTCCTTGTGCTAGTTAAATTTAGTCATTGAAATTACTAGGGCTAATTGTATAAAAGTGAATTATTAAAAAATACTGTATAGCATTTTCAATATGTATAGAGATTAACTAGCACAACAGATTAATTATTAAAATAATAGCGTATAAATTCAAATAGCTAAGCTTGAACAAGATATATATAATATCTTATCAACATATAGTTTAACTTAAGCGAATTTAATCATAAAAAATAGGAGGATAATAAATGTTACCTGGACTTAAAGAACGTTTATTAGGACTAATAAATGATCCAGCATATACACCTTTAAAAAAGGAAGAACTAGCTTTAATATTTGACATACATCCAACAGAGATGCCTATGTTTTATAATTTCTTAGAAGAATTAGAAGAAGACGGATACATAGGAAAAACTAAAAAAGGAAAAATAGCATCACCTAAATCAATGGGGTACTTCGTAGGTAAATTCGTAGCTCATAGGAAAGGATTCGGATTTGTTGAGTCAGACGAAGAATACACACAAGACTTATTTATACCAGCAGCTGATGTAAATGGTGCTATGCACAACGATAGAGTTGTAGCAGAAATAACAAAACCTGCAACTGATGAAAGAAGAGCAGAAGGTGCAATAATAAAAGTACTTGAAAGAGAAATAACTAAAGTAGTTGGTGAATTCCAATCAAACAAAACTTTTGGATTCGTAATTGCCGATGAAAAGAAATTCAATCAAGATATATATATACCTAAAAAATACTTCAGTGGAGCAAAAGACGGAGATAAAGTTGTTGTTCAAATAACTATATGGCCACAAGCTGGAAGAAAGCCAGAAGGTAAAATAATAGAAGTATTAGGGCCAAAAGGTGAAAAGGAAGTTGAAATACTTTCTATAATAAGAGCACATGGGCTTCCTGAAGAATTTCCTAAAAAGGTATTAGAAGAAGCTCAAAAAGTAGCAGTACCAATACCACAAGAAGAAATTGATAGAAGATTAGATATAAGAGATTTAAATATATTCACTATAGATGGTGAAGATGCAAAAGACTTAGATGACGCAATATCTATAGAAAGATTATCTAACGGAAACTTCAAATTAGGTGTTCACATTGCAGACGTTACACATTATGTACATGAAAAAAGTAAATTAGATAAAGAAGCCTTAAAAAGAGCAACATCTGTTTACTTAGTAGATACAGTAATCCCAATGTTACCGAAAACTCTTTCAAATGGAGTTTGTAGTTTAAATCCTCATGAAGATAAACTTACATTATCAGTATTTATGGAAATAGATAGAAAAGGTAATGTAAAACAATACGATATAAAAGAAACAATAATAAATTCTAAAGCTAGAATGACTTATACAGAAGTATCAGACATACTAGAGAATGATGATGAAGAATTAAAGGCTAAATATTCTCATGTAGCAGAAGATTTTAAAACTGCTGAAGTATTAGCAAGAATATTAATGGATAGAAGAAGTAAAAGAGGAGCAATAGATTTTGACTTCCCAGAAGCTAAAATAATATTAACTCCAGAAGGCAAAGTTTCTGATATAAAAGAATACGAAAGAAGAATATCTAATAGAATAATAGAAGAGTTCATGCTTATAACAAATGAAACAGTAGCAGAACATTATTTCTGGTTAAATATACCTTTTGTTTACAGAATACATGAAACTCCATCGCCTGAAAAAATGCAAGAACTAGGCAAGTTTGTATCTACATTTGGATATACTATAAAAGGTGAATTAGAAGAAGTTCATCCAAAAGCACTACAATCAATAATAAATGCAATAAAAGGAAAAAGAGAAGAAGAAGCTATAAGTACAATAATGCTACGTTCATTAAAGCAAGCTAGATATTCACCAGAATGTAGCGGACACTTTGGATTAGCAGCTAAGTACTATAGCCACTTTACTTCTCCAATAAGAAGATATCCAGACCTTCAAATACACAGAATAATGAAGGAACATTTAAATAATAAAATAAATAAGAAAAGACAAGAACAACTTGTAAATATAGTAGACTATGCATCAACTCAATCATCAGAAAGAGAAAGAGCTGCGGACTTAGCTGAAAGAGATGTTAAAGACTATTACAAAGCTGTTTATATGGAAGATAAGGTTGGAGAAGAATTTGACGGAGTTGTATCAAGTGTAACTTCATTTGGTATGTTTATAGAATTACCTAACACTGTTGAAGGATTATCTAGACTTGCAAATATGGGTGATGACTATTATATTTATGACGAAATGACATATACTATAATAGGAGAGCGTACAAGAAAGACATATAGAATAGGTGATCCTGTTAGAATAAAAGTTGACAATGTAAATGTAGATTTAAGAGAAATAGACTTTAAGATACTTTACAAATTAGAAGATAGACCACAAGTTGAAGAGCAAGATAAACCTTTTGATGAGATAGAAGAATAAGAAATTTTTTAAAAAATATAAGGTGTCGGTTTTCCCGACGCCCTATATTAAACTAGTAAACTTGACTAATAAGTACAAATATGGTATATTTTTACTAATAGAACATATAATAAATAAGAATTTAAAGTAAGAAGGTGAACGTATGGCAGGAACTAAAACATTAGCTACAAACAGAAAAGCAAGACATGAGTATTTTATAGAAGAAACTTATGAATGTGGTATCGAATTAAAAGGTACAGAAGTAAAATCAATCAGACAAGGAAAAGTAAACTTAACTGATGGATATGCATCTGTAGATAATAGCGAAGTATTTATAAAACAAGTTCATATAAGCCCATACGAGCAAGGAAACAGATTTAATGTTGACCCTTTAAGAGTAAGAAAATTGTTACTTCATAAGCATGAAATAAGAAAGCTTATAGGGGCTACAACAGTTAAAGGATACTCATTAATTCCTTTAAGCATGTATCTTAAAAATGGTAAAGTTAAAGTTGAATTAGCTTTAGCAAAAGGTAAAAAGTTACACGATAAACGTCAAGACTTAGCTAAAAAAGATGCTCAAAGAACTATAGAAAGAGAGCTTAGAGGAAAATACTAAATAATCCACTAAATAACATTTGATTTTAATACTAAAAAGTATTAATATATAAATACAACAACTTAATATAAATGGTGAATAAAAAAGTTTGCGAAAACAGTCCAAGGACTTTAAACTTACCACGGGGGCGTAAAGGTTTCGACGTGGGTTTGGAACTTGGGGCTGCGTGTCGTGTTACTCTGGGTCACGTAAAAACTGGGGAACTTAAAATAAACGCAAACGATAATTACGCTTTAGCAGCTTAATAATGCTGCTCGACCCGCCTCGCCCTCCTGCCGGTTAGGCCTGGTCGTCATTTATGCAGGGAACTACTTTTGGGGTGTCTCGACCAAAAGCGGACTAATTGGGACTGGTCAATCACATAGCCTGCCGCTGGGCGATGTGTGAGACGAGACTTTAGTACAGTTGGCTACACACGTAGATGCAACAGGGAAAAGACTTGCGGACAGGGGTTCGACTCCCCTCGTCTCCACCAATTATATAATAATAATGGCTACAATAATTGGAATTACTGAGGTTTAACCTTTGGTAGTTCCTTTTATTTTATAGTTTTCCCCACAACATGCCCACAACTAGATATTTTTAGGCTTATTTTTACCATAATAATTATAGTGATGGTGGCCTTTCCTGGTTTTGTATGCGGAGTAGGTTAAGTAATTAATTATTTAATTTTTTTTAAAAAGTTGAAAAAAGTATCTTTACTATCTTCAAAGTATCTTTACATATTGGAATTACTAGTGTTTAGAAAATGTATAAGTATCTTCAAAGTATCTTTATAGTGTCTTTATACTATCTTTAAACTATCTTTATATATAATATATATCTTAAAAAAACTAAAACCAGGAATACCACGACCATTATTATTATTGGTATTAAGCATAAAAAAAGAAACCATCTATTAAATGGCTCTATATTATAAATATACTATTAAGTTTCTCAACGGCTTCAAGTTTTGTATCATCCATTACATGAGTATATATATCCATGGTAATACTAATATCATAATGACCCATTAATATTTGGACTGTTTTAGGTGGGATATTAGCTTCAAATAATCTAGTAGCATAAGTATGTCTTAAAGCATGAAATTTAATAGGCTCTATATTTAATTTTTTTAATATTGATGTTAGATTTCTTCCAGGCCTTTTATCATCAATACTATTACCTATATCATCAGTAAATACATAATTATTATTGATATAAGCTTCTCCAATAAATAACCTTTGTTTATTTTGGTTTTTCTTATGTTCTTTAAGTTTATTTAATATATCATTAGGTATTGGTATAGTCCTATTACTATTTTTAGTTTTTGGAGTTTGCTCTAATATTTCATATACTCCAGTAACTGGATTTTTACTTCTTGATAAAGTTCTATTTACAGTTAGCATACCAGTATTAAAATCTATATCAGACCATTTTAACCCTAATAACTCTCCTAATCTTAATCCAGTACCAAGTGCCACCAGGAATAACATTTCTAACTTATGGCCTTTTATAGCTTCTATAAATTTTTGTTGTTCTTCTTTGCTTAATACTTTTATAGTCTTAGTATTATTATCCTTAGGTAATGTAACCATTTTACAATAATTTTTTTGAATATATCCTTGTTTTTCAGCCTCTCCAAGACATGGTTTAAGTCTAGTATTAATACCTTTAATTGTTGATGGTGGTTTATTGTCTACTTTTTGAAGCTTGTTATAGTATCTTTGTATATGTGTTACTCTTAAATCTTTTAATTTAACCTTACCGAGTTCACTATCTTTTATATAATTCCTATATATTCCCTCGTATTTTTCAAATGATTTAGGCTTTAAATCTTGTATTCTATGGTCATATAACCAAGTATAAAACCATTCACTAACAGTTATTTTATCATCACTTGATATAGTACCTAATAACATTTCTTTTTTATATTGCTCTAATTTATTTTTAACGTCAGATTGTGTTTTACCTTCAAACTCTTTTCTAATAGGCTTACCATTATCATTATATCCAATGGTTATAGATGCTCTCCATCCTACTTGCTTTCCATTTCTCATCCTTTTAACGATAGACCCTTCTCCGTTTGCTCTTTTATTTGCCATCAGTACCACCACTTAATAATTTATTTATTAATTCTCCTTGTTTATCAATAAACTTGTAACATGATTCAATTTCTTTATCCTTTATTTTTATAAACTCTTCTAATTGATTAATTTTTGATAAATAAAGTAATTCTAATTGTTTTGGCTCTAATTTATCATATAAATATTCTTTGTTTTCAAGTTCATTTTCATAAAGTTGTTGATTTTTCAGTGTTATTATATCGTCAATACTCATTTTTGATAGTCTTTGGTCTATATATTCACTTAATAGATCATCATATACATCATCTTCTATGTCTAGTAACTTATTCATATCTATATTGAATATATCCGATATAAACCTAACTACACTAGGTGGTGGTGTTATTTCATTAGATTCATACTTTTGTATAGTTCGTAATGATTTATTTAATTTATTAGCTAGTTCAGTTTGAGTCATTTTATTTATTTTTCTATATCTTTTTATATTGTCTCCTATCGCCATTTAAATACCTCCATGTATCTTTTATATATTATAATGCATTATATATCGTTAATAATTAATAATATTATAACATAATATGAACCTTATATGAATAAAAACATCTTAAAATGAAAAAAAAATTTGACTAATACAATAAAAGTTTATATAATTAAAATAAGAATACGAATTAATATGTACTAAGTATTTTGAAAGGAGGTAAAAAATGTTTAGTTTAAAGTTAGCAAGAATAAAGAAAAATTTAACTCAAAAACAATTGGCTGAGTTAGTTGGTGTATCATCATCAACAATAAACCGTATAGAAACTGGCAAACAAGTGTTAAAACTTGATATGCTTAGTAAATTAGCTGAAGTATTAGAAATACAAGTAAATGAGTTATTAGAGGTAAAATAGGGGGATTTATGAAGGAAATAAAAGAACATGAATTACTTCATCCAGTAGAAAGTAATTTATTAATTGATTTAGTAGAAGGACAGTATATAGCAATAGGAGAAAAAAAGACAGTTAGGAAAGTATTTGATGATTTAATAAAGAAGATAGAGAATTTAACAAGGGGGATATAATGGAAAATAAAAAACTAATGACAGTTAAAGAATTTGCAAAAGAATATGGATTAGGAACTAATAAAGCTTATGAGATGGTAAGAGCTAAAGGATTTCCAGTAATAACATTAGGTAAAAAGAAGCTTATAGTAAGAGATAGAATAGATGAGTTTTTATATAAAAATATAGGTAATTCATTTTAGGAGGTGATATATTGCCTAACAATTTTGAAGTAATAAAAGTTAAAGAATTGTTTCCAGTAGTTCCAGTATTTAATTACACTAATAAACCAGTAGTACCATGGAAAAAAGATGTTAACAGATTATCTAGGGATTATGAGTTAAAAGGTGTAAATGAATATATTGACTATGTAAATAATAAAAATGAAGTTAAAAAAAGTAAAGTAACTGGATATGCATTAATAACTGGTAAAGATAGTGGAATTATGGTGTTAGATTTAGACCGTAACCATGGAGACGGCTCTAAGGATGGTATAAAAGCATATAAAGAACTTATCGAAAGCTTAAAACTAACACAAGAGGAGCAAAAACAAGCATTTGATACATTTACTGTAAAAACTCCTAACGGTGGCCTACATTTATATTTTAAGTATAAAGAAGGTTTAAAAAATGATAGCAACAAGGATTTATCAATAGATATTAGAACGGATGGAGGACTTATAATTGCTCCTGGCTCACTTAGAAAAATTGGTGAAGATATTAGAGAATATACAGTATATAAAGATAATCCTATATATGATATTCCAATAAAGTTATTTGATAAATTAACTGAGTATTTTGGAGTTAACAAAGTTAAAGGTAATAAACCTAAAGAAACAAATAAAAAGCCTGGTAGACATCCAAAGAATAAAGAATATTATACAGTTACTAACGAGGGTGGTCGAGATAATGCATTAATTAAATACTTAGGTAGATTAATAACTCAACCAATGTTTAGAGATATTCACGAGTTGTTACCAATGGCTATGATGTATAACCAATGTTATATAAATCCTCCATTGGATGCTCAAGAAGTAGAAAACAAAGTAAATAGTATATTATCTTATGCAAAACCAGTTTACTGTAAAGATAATGGTAAAATTATAAACGGCTCTTTGGTTAAATATGTATTAGATAAGTCTCCATCATACATTAAAGGTAATATGTTATATATCTATAATGAAGAATTAGGAATATATGAATATAAAGATACTAGAGACCAACTAAAGCTATATTATGACCATGTAATTATTGATGAAGATATAGACCCTGGTAAAGCTGATAAATTCGCTAAAACAATACACTCAATAGCTGATAATCATAAAGAACTATTTATATATGAAAATAGATATATAAACTGTTTAAATGGTGTGATAGATACAGAAACGGATGAGTTATTAGAATTTACTCCACAAATAAAACTAGATACCAAGTTTAATGGTAATTACTATGATATAGATAAGTATAAAGAGGATTATAACAAATCTAAGTTTAAAAGCTTCTTAGAAAATATACTTGATGATGGTACTATATTAACACTACAAGAAGCCTGGGGAGTTATGTTGTGTCCTAATGCTACCAAAGTGCAACAATGCTTTATATATAAAGGAGAAGGCTCTAATGGTAAGTCTAGTTTATTTGATATACAAACGGCTTTATTATACGATAAGGATAAATCAGTATGTGGTATAGGCTTAGGTAAATTTGGTGATGAGTTTATAATGGCTATGGCTGAGGGTAGGAGAGTTAATATAGTTAGGGATGATACCGTAGAAGGTAAAATAAATGGAGTTTTTAAAAGTGCCGTATGTGGTGAAGAAATAACAGTTAATAAGAAAAATAAAGACCATGTGCAAATGAAGTTTAATATGGCCTGGTTTTATGGTTTAAATAGGATGCCAGTTACTAATGATAAATCGTATGGATTTTTTAGGAGACCTATATTTATACCATTTAATGTAAGGTTTGGTACAATGGAACAAGTACAAAGAGGAGAAGCTGATAAAATAGGAGTGCCTGGAATAGTAGAGGATATTATATCAAATGAATTAGATATAGTGTTTATGTGGGCATATGAAGGACTTAAAAGGTTAAAGGCTAATAATTGGAAAGTAACACAAAGTGAAGCATCCATCCAGGAAATGGAAGAATATAAAGAGGAAGCCGACTCAGCATATGCATTTTATAAAAGGGAACTTATAAGAGTACCAGGATATAACCTTCATGCTAAAACATTATATGAAGAATATGAAAACTGGTGTCTAATGGAAAAAATAAATAGTCCAATGAATGTAACTCAATTTGGTAGACAGATGGCATCTTATGGACATAAAAAAGGTACTGGGATGGCTCACGATATAGATAAACCAGGTAATTCAGTGTTCTTTGGTGTAAATTATAAAAAGAATGTATATATACAAGTAGAAAATACAGAAAAGGTATTTGAAGAAAATAAGCAAAGTACTTTTATGGATGCAAGCTTCAAACCATCTGATATTGGTAACTCGCCATTTTAATATAAAAGGGGGATATATATGGATAATAAGTCTAAACAGTTATTAAGTGAGTATATGGACGTATTGTACAAGATAACGGTAGGAGAATATTGGTTTAATAAAGAAGGTAATATAAAAACACATGGTAAAGGCTCTAAAGAACATACAGACTTTTGTAATTTACTTTATAGAATGAGAGATTTATATATAGGACTTAGAGAGTTAAATATAAACCCACCAAGATGGGTAAATGACAATATGAAGATAGATAAACTAATAGAAGAATATAAAGAGGGGATATAATAATATGATAAACAAAATACAATTTGAAGGAATAAACAAAGGGATAATATTTAGAAATGATAGAATAATAAAGTTTAAGTTAGAGAATGTAGGAAGCTCAAAGAAGAATAAAACGGCTCTAGTAAGTACATTTGATATGGATAAACTTGATTTATTGGAAATGAGTAAAGAAAAAACCATCCTGATAGATGGCGAGTTTTACGAAACCAGTTACAAAGATAAAAATGATAACTGGATAAATGGATATTGCATAAATGCAAAAACTATAATACTTAAATAAAATATATATTTAAAGGGTAGGAAGAAGGTCGAAGGTCTCCTACTCTTTTATTATGCTTACATACATATGTAATTAATAAAAGTATAGCATATTTAAGCCTAAAATAAAATAATGCAAAATAAAAAAATATAACACATAATATCATCCAAAAACATATAAATATTATTATCAAGGGTATTCGTTAAAGTATTCGTGCATCTATTCATTAAGTAAGATATATAAACCACAGTAATACTAATACTTCAAGGTTATTTATTAAAATTAACTATTGTAAAAGGAGTGTTATAAAAACATGAAAAAAAAGGATACATCCGACCATGACAACACAATAGAAATATTAACATACTCAGTAATAGGTGGTTCAATTTGTTTAAGTCTTATGCCAGGATATATACCTTATGCAATATGTTATGGAGGTATTATAGTTAGTTTATATGGTATAGGAAAAATATTAGATAAGTATAAAGATGTTGAGGATATGAACTTTGTATCTAAAGAAAACATTAAGTATTTTAATAAAGATAAGTAGGTGATAGCATGAAGTTATTTAACTTTTTATCTAATAATGATAATAAAATGGACATTATAAACTTTGAAAAGCTCTTTATATTACTAGGTTTATATATAAATGATGGAGATGTAAAAAAACAAGTAATATACCAAGTTGATTATATGAATAACTCACAATATAAAAGGCATAAAACCAAGTTTAATGGGTGCTTAATAGGATTAACTGATTATGGTTATATTGAACGTTTTAGAGTGCCTTATAGCTTCAATAAGGATGATATAGAAGGATTAAAAGATAAACTAGAATTACAGACTAATAAAAGCATTGATATAGAGTTTATAAGTAGTTCCAATGGTGCTTACTTTGATATTAAAGTATATAATCATAAATTAAAGTCTAAATATAACTTTGAATTAATAGAGCCACCAATAAAAGATAAAATAGTAGTTACTTTGGGATATGGTAGACTAGGATTACTTGATTTTATTATAGATAAGCATATAGGATTATTTGGAGAGAGTGGAAGTGGTAAAAGTACAACGTTAAAGACTATATTAACTCAATTAGTATTAAATTATAAACCAAGTGAATTACAGTTATATCTATCGGATAACAAAGGAGGTACAGAACTTAATATATATTCAAATATAGAGCATACAAAGGCATTTACAAAGGATATAAAAGGATTAAAAGATATATTTAAAGACTTAAATAAAGAAGCTGATAGAAGATATAATTTATTATTTAATAGCAAATTAGAGGATATAAAAAGTTATAATAATAAGTTTAAAAAAGATAAGTTACCAGTAATATTATTTGTTATAGAAGAGTTTGCAAGTGTATATAAAGATAAGTCTATACAAAGTATGCTACAACTTGCATTGAGTCAATGGAGGTCTATTGGAATATATATTTTAATTACAACTCAAAGACCATCATCAAAGATAGTTACTGGTGATTTAAAGTGTAACTTAGGTATTATATTAGGCCTTAAAACACTTGATAGTAATAATTCAAATGTGGTTATAGATAAGTATAATTTACTGAATAATTTACGAGGTAATGGCCATGGATATATAAGATACAATGGTAAATTAAACGAATTTCAAAGTTTTTATATAGACCATACCCAGGTTAAGAGGTTAATAAGAAAATTAGAGATTAAAAAGGAAAATATAAAGGATGATAATGTTAAATCAAATATTATAGAGTTAAAAAAAGAAGGATACAAAGACCCTAAAGACAATAATAATAATATAGGTGAAGTTAAGGATTTTAGCTTCTTGAATGATTTATAGTAGGGGATGATGTACTTTGAGTAGCTGCAAGTATGAGATACTAACCGATAGAGATAAAAAAATACTAGAGTTAGTAGAGCAATTAAAAGTGGTAGATGTTTTTACAGTAGATAATATATTATTTAAAAATACCAAGTGTAATAGAGTGTGTCAAAGAAGATTAACTAATTTATCAGAGTTTAACCGTATAAAAAGATGGAGGCCTAATCAAATATCATCATATATTTATTATTTAGGTAGGAAACCTGGAAATATAGACCATAGTTTATTAATAAGCCATTTTGTAGCATATATTAATATATTAGGTGGTGAAGTGGTGAAGCTAAAAAGGGAATGGTTAATACATGAAGGTATAAGGATAGATTTATTTATAGGATATAGATTAAATGATAAAAATTATATTGCTATTGTAGAAGCTGAGAACACTAAAAACTTTGATAAAAAGTATGAGAAATTAGAAGAGTATTATTTAAGTAATTCATATAAAGAGTTATTTCCTATTATGCCTAAAGTTATATGTATTACTGATAAGCCATTTAAACCAGGTGTACTGGATGTGGTTACAATAGATACAAAGTTTAACAATATAAATATTTTATTAGAAGCTTAATAGCTTCTTTTTTATTGTTTTATTAGGATATAAATACCCTATGAAGTTTTTTTAAAGGCCTTAAAATCGATTTAAATACGTTGGAAAATGTAGGATTAAAATTTAAATAATATTATTGTAAACTAGATAAAACCATAGGATACCAAATATTATTATTGTTATAGGTATTCCAATTAAATACAAATAAATTAGTTCCATATTATCACCACCTAGTAAGATGATGGTCTAATTATAAAAGTTTTATACTGGTAAAAATATTAATAACTTATTAAAAATACAAATATATTGTAAGTATTGAAATTTCAACATTTTATATATAGGGGTATACCTATTAATAAGCATAAGTTTTTCGGAGTTTTTCCAATAAAAAAGGATAAAAAGGCAATATTAGGGCAATGGTGCTTAGTTTTGCTAAGTTTAAATATTTCCAAATTATTTCCTAAATAATGTAAGGTTTAGTAAGGTACTATAATATATTAGATAATATTATAGTTATATCATAATGATATTATAGGAGAATGTAGGAATATAAACCGAAAAAATAAAATTTATAAATAGTACCGAAGTATTGCAAATACTAGATTTTATTATAGGGGGTATACCCTATTTTTACGGAAAAAATTAACTAAAAAAGATAAGATTAGGGTAAGGTATGTAAGATTAGTATAATGAATAACGAGATTTTTACGAGTACCCCAAGATTACCCTAAGGTATATGAAATTTTAATACACCATAAAGGGATAGGTACTAAGATTTTACTAAGGTATAGGTAGGTTAGGGGTAGGTATATGACTTTAATTAATATAAAAATAAGTGTATAGCTAACAAATGCTAACAAATATAACTTAGAATTTATCTATTAAAAACATTAAAATTTTTTATAAAGAGATAGTAAAGATACCTAAAGACACTTTGAAGATACATATAAAGACCCCTAGAACGTAGTAATTGCAATAGGTAAAGATAGTAAAGATACTAAAGACCCCTAAAAGTTATATAAAAAAAATAATTAATTAATTATACATATATTTATATTTTTCAGATGTAAAAAATACCCCACAACATACCCACAATTATTTCACGATAAAATAATAAATATCAATAAGATATAAAATTATAGAAGGTTAAAAAGTGCTTGTATACTGGTTTATAAAAATACATAAAATTAAGTAAAATATATATAATACATTCCCCTCGTCTCCACCATTGAAATCCACTAAAAAGATATTGATGTAATAGTCAATATCTTTTTTCGTTTACATGAATATAGTATTAGATTAATATTTATTATACTAAGTTTGATAATTATAGGTATTTTAATAATATATAGGGCAAATAGGGCATATGATTTAAAAAAATACTTAGTTAGAAAATCGAATTATTATTTTTAGAATTATCTTGACATTAGTGCCCTTAATGCCATTAGAGTTACTATTCTATGTATATAATTAGAATAAAGAAATATTATTTAGAAGAATTTGTCCTTATAGATCTAGAAAAACATGTATTAAATTATAAAGCAATACCAGATTTAAGCAAGGAATTAAATGAAAGATTGAAAGCTAAGTATAATGATAATCATGAAATGTTAATTAACCTTAGAAATAAGTTAGATAAAGTAAATAAGGAAATTGAAAATATACTTAATGCTATAATGAGTGGTATAGTAAATAATATGTTAAAAGATAAGTTAGATGAATTAGAGCAAGTTAAGTTAAATTTAGATTTGAAGATAAATGAATTATCTATAGAAAGTAATGATGTAGATTCAGTAGATATAACAGAGGACAAATTAGAAGTATGTTTAGTAAGTTTAAAGAGTTTGTACTTACTAGGAACTTACCAGAATGTAAAAAGTTTATAATTGATTATGTTAAAGAAGTAATAGTATATAGAGACCACATTGAAGTGATATTCAATGTGGTCTTTTCTTTTGTTGACAATGAATTAAATCATAATGTATATATTACAGTAAATAGAGAATAAATTATAAAATTATATTTAATTTATAAAAAATACAAGAATAAAAACAGAATTTATAAAAAATACAAGAATAAAAACAGAATTTGTATTATAAAAATTGTATAAATAAAGATAATATAGTGTTATCATGCTAATGGATATTTAATTTAGGAAGGAGTTATGGATGAATAGAGTTAAGTATATATGAGTCAATCTCTTGTGTTAGTTAAAAATAATTTTCTAAATAACGTAAATATTTTTAACGAAAAACACTACTTTATAATGTAAATGGATTGATTAGAGTGAAGGGAGTGAAATATCACAGTTATTATAGTAATATGTGTTTCGTTATTGATAATATTAGGAATAAAAGAGAAATATGATCAAAAAATATATATCTAAAATACCAATTAGAGTAAATATAAATGGTATATGTGTAAAATCAACGGTTATAAGATTAATAACATGAGTTATTACTGAAGCAGGTTATAAAACAATAGGCAAAACTACTGGAACGGCATCTAGAATGATATTTTGGTTTGACTATGAAGAAGAGATTATAAAAAGAAATCCACAAGTACCAAATATTAGTGAGCAATTAAGAGTTATAAAGAAGACTGCTAATTTAGAAGCTGAGGAACTTGTATGTGAATGTATGGCTATTAATCCTGAATAAGTGTTTAAGATGGATGATGGATGGGAACCCCAATATACAGAAGGCTATAGGATTCTTGATAAGTATGGATTTAGATGTAAAATTTACTATCACGAAATAAGCTAACATAGCCAAAAATTTTAATTTTGAGAATTGAAAGGATATTAATTCGTAATGTTTATAATTGTAATATGTATGATACTACTTTTCATATTAGGGTTTAAAGAAAAGTTAGAGAATGAAAAGAATATAGAAATGATTCCTATAAGAGTTAATGTTAATGGAATACGTGGTAAATCAACAGCAACAAGATTGATAACGGGTATATTAACAGAATATGGATATAAAACAATTGGAAAAACAACAGGTACAGCTGCAAGAATGATATATTGGAATCAGGATGAAGAAAAAAAAGTTGTGAGAGGAATACAAGGAGCAAATATAAAAGAGCAAATAAAAGTAATTGCAGAAGCTTCATATATGGGTGTAGAGGCTCTTGTATGTGAGTGTATGGCAGTTAATCCAGAATATCAAGAAGTATATCAAGAACAAATGATAAAAGCAAATATATGTGTAATAGTAAATGTTCTAGAGGATCATATGGATGTAATGGGACCAACATTAAATCAAGTAGCGCAAGCTTTTTCAAAAACAATCCCTAATAATGGATGGCTAATAACAGTAGATGGTCCATACAGAGGATATTTTGAAGAAGAAGCAAAAAAGAAGAATACAAAAGTTATAATAGCAGATAATTCAAAAATACCTAATGGATATTTAGAGAAGTTTGACTATACATTGTTCCCAGACAATGTATCGATAGCATTAGCGGTATCAGAAGCATTAAACATAGATACAGAAATTGCATTACAGGGCATGTTAAATGCACATCCAGATCCAGGGGCAATGAGAATACACAGTATAATTAATGATAATATCGTATCTACTTTTGTAAATGGTTTTGCTGCAAATGAACCAGCATCCACTATGAGTATATGGGATAAGGTATGCGAAAAAGATTTACCTACAGATAATCCAATAATATTATTTAATGGTAGACCAGATAGAGTAGATAGAACAGAGCAATTTGTTAAAGAGATGTTCCCACTTTTAAATGGTGGTACACTTATCGGAATTGGTGAAGGGATTAAGTGTATAAATGATGCTTATGAAAAAGGTAAGTTTAATGTAGATGAGTACATAGATTTAGGAGGAAATTCTACAGAAGAAATAATGCAAGTATTAACAAAAATTATGAATAATAGGGTAATATTTGGAATTGGCAATATACATGGTGATGGGGAGCCTTTAATAAAAGCATTACTAGATTTAGAAGAAAATGAAAACGTAACAAATTTAGCGTTTTTATAATAAGTTTAATAATATTTATAAAGAGGGGAGATTAAAAGATATGTACTTAACAGATTTATATTTATCGCTTATATTAGGGCTTACAATAGGCTTAATATTTACTGAAATAACAGGAATTACACCAGGAGGAATTATAGTGCCTGGATATTTAGCACTTATGTTGGATCAACCAATAACTATTTTGATAGTAGCATCAATCAGTATGGCAACATTCTTAATAGTTAAATTTATTTTACCAAAGTTCATAATATTATATGGAAGAAGAAGATTTGTTGCAGTAATATTTATATCTGTATTTTTAAAATTAATATTTGAATATATATATCCAATACTACCTTTTGAAATATATGAATTTAGAGGAATAGGTGTTCTTGTTCCAGCTCTTATCGCTAATGGATTCTTAAAACAAGGTATAAAATTAACAACAGTGAGTGCAGCTGCAGTTACAGCACCTATATTTTTAATAATGAATTTCTTATATATATATTAGGGAGTGTGTATAGATGAAGTTAAAAGATAAAATTCAAATATATATGAAAAATAATAAAGAAATAAGTCTCAAAAAGAGTATTATAATTACAGGAGTACTTTTTATAATGTTATTAAGTACGGGTTACATTAGAAATAATAAAAGTTATAATAATTCATATTCTTTAAATAAAGAAGATAATTTATTTAAAGCTACATTTGTTGGGGATATAATGATGACTAGAAGTATAGAACAAGTTGGTGAACGAAAAGGATATGAATATTTTTTTGAAAATGTATCTCATTTATGGAAAAATTCAGATTATGTATTAGGTAATTTAGAGAATGCAGTTTTAGAAATAGATGAATCAAATTATAATAAAGCTGATAAAGAAATACATCTAGCAACTAAACCAAAAGCTGTAGATGCTATTAAAGATTCTGGGTTCGATATTGTATCTTTAGCAAATAATCATACTGCGGATTATAGCAGAGAAGGAGTACTATCTACAATTAATGTACTTAAAGATATAGATATTAAATATATTGGTGCAGGAGAAAATATTAAAGAAGCTATAAAATATGACATAACAGAAGTTAACGGTATAAAGATAGCAACTATAGCTATAAGTGATGTAGTACCAAGAAGCGCATCTGCTACAAGTGAACAACCTGGTATATTAAGTACATATTATGATGGTTACATTGAAATCATAAATAAAGCATCTAAAGAAACAGATATAACAATAGTTGTATCACATTGGGGAGAAGAGTATACTTTAGAATCTGCAAGTAATAGACAAAGTGAGTTGGCAAAAAGTTTTATAAACGCAGGTGCTGATATAGTAATAGGAGGACATCCACATGTTCTTCAACCTATTGAATTATATAAAGATGGGATTATATTCTATAGTTTAGGAAATTTTATATTTGATCAAGGGTTTAGTAGAACTAAGGATAGTATGGTAGTAAACTATACAATAGATTCTAATGGAGATGGTCAATTTGAAATAATACCAATTAGAATAAATGAGGGTAAGCCATGTGTTACTGATAATAAGTTCTATATACAAAGATCATTCAAACTATTAACTAAATTATTAGATAGAAGTAAGTATACTATAGAAAATAATAAATTAATCGTAAAGTCAACTTCAGTAGACTTAGATTCTATAAGAAATACGGAGTTATATAATGAACTAAATAGTTAATTAAATTATTAATTAACTCGTTGTGCTAGTTAAATTTTTCAATAATAAAACTCCAACAAATATAGTATCCTAAGATTATCTCTACTATTCTAAAGGAGGATTATATATGCTAGAGTTTAATAATTATTATATCCAAGATCAAAAAAATTTAACTGATTTATTTACAAATATATTTGTAATTATAGATGATATATATAATGAGATTATACCTATAACTGTAAGTAATAGACGTAATATAAAAGATAGCAAACTTTCTGATAGTGAGATAATCACTATTAGCATAGTTGGTGAACTTTTAACTATTGATTCTGAAAAAGCATTCTTTAGTTTGCTTAAAAGGGAATATAAAAATCTATTTCCAAAGATAGGAGATAGAACGAGATTCAACAGAACTAAAAGAAACTTATATTGGGTAATATCTAAAATAAGAGAGCATATTTCTTTATTTATGCAATCTTATTCTAACAATATAAGAATTGTAGATAGTATGCCTATTCCAGTATGTGAATTTGGTAGAGCACATTTTAGTAAATGCTTTAAAGGCGAAGCCTCTTATGGTAGATGTCCTTCAAAAAAACAAACTTATTTTGGATTTAAATTTCATGCTCTTACTACAATAGATGGATTTTTATCTGATTATATTATAACTCCAGCTAATGTAGATGATAGAAATGCAGTATGGGATTTATGTGATAAATATAAATCTATTTCTATTATTGGTGATAAAGGGTATGTAAATAAAAGGCTAACGCCTGAACTGAAAGTTGAAAAGGATATAAATCTATTATTTTTAAAGCGCGGAAATAGTAAAGATAATTATCCCAAAGATATAAGACAATTGATATTTAAAGCTAGAAGAAGGATAGAAACTAGTTTTTCTCAGTTGGCAGAACAATTAAATTTGAATAAAGTAAAAAGTAAATCAATGTTAGGATTTATAACTAGAACTTCAATAAAAGTTTTAGCTCATAATATATCATTTCTAATAAACAAATTAATGGGAAATGAAGATTCTATATCTAAAATAAAAAGATTAGTATTTGGATAAAAATTACAAATACTAATCTTTCATAGGATATTCTTTTTTGCACAATTTAAATTCCTTTATTTGGAAAAATAATTAACTAGCACAACAGATTAATTAGATAAAAAATAATTGAGATAGAGTATTTATTCAATTAGCTATATATTTTAATTTTTAAATGTAGTTAATTGTTTTTATATTAATAAAGGTGGGTGAGTTAAATAAAAAGAAAGAGATTAAAAAAAAATAAAATATTATTATTGTGTCTTATCTTTGTTATATTGATTGTATATATTGGATTTACGAATTGGAATGTAATACAAGAAAATATGGATTTAAGCAAAGGTAATAAAATTATAGATGGTGAATGTGGTGTAAGCTCATCTAGTCCAATAGCAACTAAAGTAGGTATGGAAATATTAGAAAATGGTGGAAATGCAGTTGATGCAGCTATAGCAGTTTCATATGTACTAGGCGTTGTAGAACCTTGGGGATCTGGGATCGGAGGCGGTGGAGGAATGTTAATTTATGATTATTCAAATGATAAGTTTGACTTCTTTAATTACAGAGACTCAGCACCAATATCTTCATCTAAAAAACTTAGTAACATAGGTGTTCCAGGATTTGTAAAAGGTATGGAAGAAATACATAAATATTATGGAACTATAGATATTAAAGAGTTAATAGAACCAGCTATTAATTATGCTAAAAATGGATTTAAAATAGATTATGTTTTAGAAGAGCAATTAAAAAGATATGAGAAGTACTATATTAGCGATGATTTCTATGATGATAATGGAAAAATATTAAAATATGGGGATACTTTTATTCAAAATGATTTAGCAGAAACTCTACGAGAAATAAAACAAAATGGATCAAATGCTTTTTATGAAGGCAGTATTGCTGATAAAATTGTAAGTAACTCAACGTTAACTAAGGAGGATTTAAAAAATTATAAAGTAGATAGATTGGAGCCAGTAAAAGGAATGTATTTAGGGTATGAAATAGTTTCAGCACCAGCACCTTTTTCTGGAGTTACATTAATACAAATGTTAAAAATATTTGAAAAAATAGGTATAAGTAATCCAGATTATGATATTGAATCATATATAGAGGATTTAAAGTTTATAAGTAATATAACTGCAGCAGATAGAGTAAATAATATTACAGATCCAAATTTCTATAATGTAAATAATAATTATTTAGTTAGCGATGAGTATATAGATATCTTACTAAAAAAAGGTAGAGTAGCGTATAAAGAAGATAAAGAACATGAGAGTACAACACATTTTGTTGTCTTAGATAAAGATGGTATGATAGTATCTGCTACTAATACATTAGGCGGATTTTGGGGATCTAAAGAGAGTGTTGCAGGTATTTATTTGAATGAGACACTTAATAATTTTTCATCAACAAGTGGAAATATTAATAGTTATGAGCCTGGTAAAATTCCAAGAAATTTTACCGCTCCAACTATTATAAAAAAAGGTGATGATTATATTATGGGGATAGGATCACCAGGTGGAAGTAAAATAATTAAAATATTAGCACCAGTACTACTAAATATATTACAGTTTGGTACAGATATTAAAACTGCTGTAGATAAACCTAGGGTAGTATTTATTGATGAGATAAATTTAGCTGTTGAAGATAGAAAAAGTATAGATTTTGTAAAAGTAAAAAATAATAATTATATAATAAGTGAAAAAAAAAATAGATTCTATTTTGGATCAGTACAAGCTATAGGAATATCATCAGAAGAAGGTATGTTTAGTGTTATAGATGATAGAAGAAATGGATTTAAAAAATATGAATAATTTACTGAAAAGGTGCACTAGATATATTTAATATATGCTTTTTAGTTTAAGTAAAATATATTAGTGAGTTAATATTAATATGAATTTTTAGTATATTGATAATATAATAGTTTAAATTCAAAAAGTTAGTATATCTATTATTGATATATAGTTATATAAATAAAATGATAATAAATTAGATACTAGTATTTATAAGTTAATTTACTATAATAAATATATAAGAAAAGAGGCTTAGAATGAATTCTATAGCCTCAATTTTTTAATTACAAGGGTATTGATAGTAAAACCTTTTATTGATATTTAACTATTATTAGCATAGAGATCATTCCTTTCTTGGTTTGTGTGAAACTCTATGTTCTTTTATTTTGCAAGAAAAGTAAACACTTAAATGTCAACTAAATATTATACTATCAGGAAACATGTATGAAAAATATAAAATTAGTAGCACTAGCATTAATTATTATTTTTACAGTTGGATGTGAAAGTAATAATCTTAAAGAAGTTACTAATATAGAGTCAAAAGAAGTAGCACTAAAAGTCAAAATAGAAAAATCTGTGGGTGGATTGTTAATAGACTATGATGTATATGCAGATGATAAAAAAATAGGTCAGATTTAGCAGATGCTATTGTAAATCGAGCAAAGATTATTATAACAACTATACAAAAATTCCAGTATGCATTATCTAAGATAGAACAATTAGAAAAAAGACGTTATGCAGTAATAATAGATGAGGCACATTCTTCTACATCTGGAGAGAATATGAATGCTTTAAAGGAAAATTTATCAGGTAAAACTTTAGAAGAAGCTAAAAAAATTGATGAAGAAAATGAAAATAATGAACAATCTAGTTTAGACAAGATGAATGAGATTATAGAGAAAAGAACTAATGTAGGTAATATAAGTTTCTTTGCTTTTACTGCTACTCCTAAGAATAAGACTATACAAGTTTTTGGTAGGATAGGTGAAGATGGCTTACCACATGAGTTTCATTTATATTCGATGAAACAAGCTATAGAAGAAGGATTCATATTAGATGTTTTAAAGAACTTTATGCCTGTTAGTGTATATTACAAAGTAGGTAAGAAGATTGCATATAACCCTGAGTTTGATAAGAGTGAAACAAAGAGAGCTATAAATAAGTTTGTTAGTTTAAAAGAGCATAATATAAGACAAAAGGTTGAAACTATAGTAGATGATTTTGTAGATAATAGGGCTATGTGGTTAGATGGTAGAGCTAAGTGTATGATAGTTACTGCAAGTAGACTTCATGCTGTTAGGTATAAGTTAACAATAGATCAATATATAAAAGAAAAAGGATACAATATGAAAGCATTGGTTGCTTTTTCTGGTACGGTAAAAGATGGTGATGATGAATATACTGAATTAGATATGAATAAAGATGTAGCATCAGATATAAATGATTCTAATTTACCAACTATCTTTGAAAAAAGTGATTTTAGGTTACTTATAGTTGCAGAGAAATATCAAACAGGGTTTGACCAACCAAAGCTTTGTGCTATGTATGTTGATAAAAAATTAGATGGAGTAAAGACTGTTCAGACTTTATCAAGACTTAATAGAACTTATCCTAATAAGCAGACTTTTATATTAGATTTTCAAAATAGTGTAGAAGATATTCAAGATGCATATAAGCCATATTTTGAAATGACTAATATAGATAAAGTTACTGACCCTAATGTGGTCAATGATCTTTGGTATCAGTTACATGAGTATGGTATATATACAGATGAAGAGATAAATGATTTTGCTGTTTTATTTTATAAAGATAAAAGAACAAATGCACAAGATGCCAAGATGAATAATTTGATTGATATGGCAGTTGAAAGATATTGTTATTTAGAAGATGAGGATGAGAAAAGAGCCGATGAGTTTAAGAAAAAATGTCAAAAGTATATTACTTTTTATAATTTCTTGATTCAGATTTATCCTATAAAAAATTTAAATCTTTTAAGATTACAAGTTTATCTAGTTGTACTTTTAAGAAAGTTACCTAAAAAGCATAAAGAGAGAATTGATATAGATGATATGTTAAGTATAGATTATTATAAGTTGAAAAAGTTAGGTGAAGATAATAAAAAAGGTAATGATATATCTTTATATAAAGGTGAAGGTGAATTAGTTGGTATATCTGAAACTGCTATAGCTCGTGTTAATGAAGTGGATGAAGAGTGTTTAGAGGATATAATTAAGAAGGTAAATGATGTTTTTGGAGTAGGTCTTACGGAAGAAGATAGAATTATAATAGATCAATATGAAGAGATATTTAAAAATGATAAGAGTATTATGGATATAGCTAAGGCAAATAGCTATGAAGATTTGGTTAGTACTTTTGCTAAGAGCTACTTTAAGAGAGGTATTGTCAAGACTAAGAATAGAAATGATAGACTTGTTAAGGAGATATTAACTAATAGTAATTTACAAAATTATATGATTCATTATTTAGCTGAAAAAATATATGCAGAAGCAAATCATTAAGATGTATTAAATTAAATTATAAATATATATTATATTTTTGAATCTATATTAAATAGAGAATATAGTAGATAGTAACATAAAATTAATTAATTGAGATGTTGGTAGAAATACTAATATCTCTTTTTTATTGCAAAATTAAAAAGGAGGAAATTATAATGATTAACTTATGGAAGAAAGAAGATTTAAATGTATTATCAGAATATCCAAAGGAAGTAGTTGAAAATGTTGATAACATCATTAATATTCTAGATGAAAGTTATGGGTACAACAGAAAACTAACAGATGATGGTGGATATGTGTGCATAATTGAGGATATTAAAGAAGTAGAAAACTTAAAATCAAATATATTAAAGGGGTTAGTAGAAGAGTTTAGTGATGTAATATATGAAGATGAAGTTAATACATATAATTCAACACTATACTTGTTATCTAGTGATTATAGTGTTACTGTAATTTCTAAAAATGAAGAAACTGAGTACTTATTTAAATAAGCATATACATTGATAAGGTGTATATGCTTATTTTAATTTTAATAAATAAAGGAGAGAAAAGCAGAATGAATAAAAAGAGAACTCCTGCCAAGAGAGTTGATATAGTTTCATTTAAATTAGTAAAAGAAAGTAGTGTTCTATATGAAACGAGAAAAATAAGCAATCTTTATGATGCTTATAGATTAGCAAAGAATTTTTTATAAATAGTGCTAGTGAAAAGTTTGTAGTGGTATCTTTAGATACAAAGAATCAGCTAGTAAGCATAGAAGTTGTAAGTATAGGCACTGTAAATTCAGCTATGGTACATCCAAGAGAATTATTCAAAGTAGCTTTATTAAGTAATGCATCTAAAATAATATGCTTTCACAATCATCCATCAGGTAATACTGACTTTAGTAAGGAAGATGAAGAGATAGCTAATATGCTACAGAAGCGTGGAGAAATACTAGGCATTGAATTAGTAGGTTGTATAGTTATTGGAGATGATGATAAATACTTTAGTTTTAAAGAAAACTGTAAGATAGAAGAGTCTTAGCTTAAATAAATTAGGCTAAGGCTTTTTCTATGTTCCAAAGCAATTAAAAAAAAATCAATTTTAGGTTGAGCCCGGAAAGCCCTTTAAAAAAATAGTACATATAAATTTAAAATTAAAAACTAAATAGGAGTTGTAATATGTTTAAAAAAGAAAATAGGTATATGACAAAAGAGATAGCTGAAAATTTACCAATTGAAATAGCTATACTACTATGGGATTTAATAGATAACTTAACTACAGAAAAAGATTATCTGCAAATATTTGAAATAAATCCCATAGGATTAGGAGTAGTTGAGATAGTTCATAAGCAAGAAGTACCTGAATATGAAGCTAGGATATATATACAGAATGATAAAATTAAAGATAAATTAAAAATATATGTTATAGATAATGTTGAATATAGAACAATGATGTTTTCAAATGAATATTAGTTAATGATTAAAGGAGATAGAGTAATATGATAAATAATAAATCTGAAATAATTAATAAGTTATTTTTCAATGAATTAAAAGAGTTAATAGATAAATACAACAATATAGATGATAAAACTGTAGATGCAATAGAAAAGATATTTACATGTATAGAAGATGAAGAAATAAAGAATTACCTAATAAGAGATAATTGTAAGCTACAAGAGTTAGTAAATAGATACAATAAACTTGAAAATTTAAACATAGATGAAGCTATATTCTTTGCTTGGTACAACTTAAATATAAATACAATATCTATAGATAAAGCAAGTAAGTATTACTATGATTTAACTACAAGCAACTATATAGACGTAGAAAATCATCTAATATATACAAATGAAAGAGATTTAAGGCAGTATGCTAAAGATGAATTAGAAACTATGTTAAGCATGGAACATCATATAGATAGATTACTAGATAAAGACATGTTAATAGATATGTGGTTAAACAATACTTCAAAAGAAGAAGTACTAGAAGAAATATTAATGAGTGATGATATAGAAGATATATTGAATCTATCTCCAGAATATGCGTTTACATTAACTAATGGAATAGAATATAGATACTCAGAAAAAGAAGAATAAAATAAGTATATGTACTGAAAAATACGGGCTTTAAGGGCGTATACATTAAAGTACATATTTGAAAATACTATAGATTTTACAAGAGAAAATCAGAATGAAACTTTTTCAAATACTAGTTATTATTAATTAGTGCTAGAAAAGGAGGTGGAGTGATGACTAACAACAGTAATAATAATTGTGATTATAAAGGCATATATGCAGATATGGTTGAGGTTCTGGGTGAAGAAATAGTCATTAAATTACATAAGTATTATCGTGGACAACAAATAACATTTCCAATGAAACTATATTCTATTGAATATGTGGAACGATATATAGTGAAGAATTATAGAACAAAAACAATAAAAGAAATGTGTAGAGAGTTAGGATATACAGAGGGATGGATAAAGCAATTAATTAATAAAAATAGATTAAATTCAAAGTAATTAGAGAAGGAGATTGACAGTAGATATGATATTAACAGTATTAGCAATACTTATCGGGACAGGTATATTTTTTCTGATTAATTCAATGCTAGATATAACGTATTTTGGATGTGGCCCAATAGGATTTTTATGGTTTGGATGTTTTATTGTGTCATATGCAATATTAACATCATTAGGTGGTATAGTTTTAGGATTGTTAAAGTGGATAGTTATAGGAGTGATTATACTATTTGTAATAGGATTAATAGTAAATAAAAATAATGATTAATATAATTTAAGAGCCTTGCTACAGTTAAATGTGGCAAGGCATTATTTTTGTAAAGAAAGGAAGAATTAACATGGCGAATCAAAGTAAAGAGGAACTATTTGAAAAAGAAACTAAATATTGCAAGATAATAAGAAGTGTAACAGTAGAAGATGGAGATGAAAGATTTGCAATAGAGAAAATATATATTAAGTCATTACAAAGATACGAGGTTAGAATATGCCTATATCGTGACTGCCGAGATAGAATTAATAAACTTATTCCAAGGCCTGTAGATTTAACTATGGATAAGTTTGTAGCATTAATACTGGTAGGATTAAAGGCTGGTGTACTAGATGATGATTTCAAGCAAGAATTAATTAAAGGCTTAGCTTAGGAGGCAGAATATGACAATAGAAGAGTTTACAAGTGGAGTAATTTTTGGTATTTCAATCTTTAGTACAGTATTGAAGAAAGTATTGGAGAATAAAAAGTAGTATACAGGAGGTTTGATTATGATTGGATTTATGATAGGTACTATGATAGGAATAGGGATATGCATTAGTATAGAAATTATGATCTCGAAGAATGTCATAATATGCTAAGTTATATTTAAATTATTAATGTATTCATATATAATTTATTTAAGCTCTTGAAGCCCAGAAAAATTTTATATGAAGGAGAAATTTATAATATGAAATATACGTTAAAGTATGGATTGGGACAATTAAAATTTGATATAAAAATTCAATTAGAAGATATATTAAGATTATCATCTACAGGAGAGGATAATGATGAAACGAGATTAGCAGAAAGATCAAGTGAAATTAATGATATAATTGGAAAATTATATTTAAGACCAAGTGAAACTAAGAAGAAAAAATCTAATGATGATGGAAAAAAGAAATATAAAAGCAAATATGATAAAAATAGAATTAAGGATATCTTAACAGAAGATGAATTGAAAGTCATGGAACAGTATGTATTTTCATTTGAATCAGGAAATAATAAGTTATTTAAAGAGTACTGGGCGGACAGAAAGAAGACAGAGATACCGTTAATAACAACGATATTTTTTAGATGTATTTTAAGAATAAAGGATACATACAGAGGTAGTCTAGATAAACTATGGGAAGATTGGAATCTAATAACAGAAGAGTTTAATGAAAGTATATATAAATCACAAGATGAAGCTATAGGATTTATTAGATTTAAAGTTGAGGAAAGAATAGAAGAAGAAAAAGAAAGATTAGGGAAAAGTATAAATAACAAATATAAAAGCAATAAAAAAATTGTGCAATTACAAAATTCAAGTATTGATAGTATAGTAAATGATTTGATTATATCTGATGATCCTAATAATAATGAAATATATTCTAAGATAATAATTATTACAGATTCACTTTTTAAAATAACTGAATATAGAAGAAATTTGAGGTTAAGTAATCAAATTGCAACAGATAAGTTGATGGAAGAAATCATAAAACTATATAATATACTACCTAGAGAATCAAGATATGATGCTACATACAAGAACTTAAGGAAGTTAAAAGAAGATATTGAGTTTAAAATTAAAGAAATAGACGGATATATGGATACATATAGAAGAGAAGCTATAAAAAATTGTAAGATAGTTAATGATTATAAAAAGAAAGAAGATAAATTAAAAAAGTCTGGTTATATAGAAGAAGCACAAGAAATAGCCGAAAAATGTATAGATATAGAAACTCAATTTAATAAAAATATGAGAAAAAACATGGATATATATACTGATATGTCTCTAAAACGAATGGATTTGGAGATAGAAGAGATGGACATGAAAAAATATGAAGATGATAATATAATGAATTCAATGATTAAATTAATAGAAGATATTAATTCTTAATCAGCATAAAAATAGTACACAATGAGTGTGCTATTTTTTTTATAAAAATGCAAAAAAATTGGATAATGGTTTGGTTAGTTTTTAATCAAAAAGTAGTTTATATTTAGTATCAGAAGGAAGAAGTGAAAAAAACACGGCCTTTCGGGCTTTGACAACAGGAGGTATATTAATGACAAACTTTAAAAGTGTAAAGGTAGAATTAACTCTACTTATTGAGTGTAAAGAAGGAAATCATAGTGAATTAGAATGGATGATTGATGAAGGTGTATTAAATGAAAAAGAATATAGTTTAACTATATTGGGCAGTACAGAGTATGAAGATAACGCAAGGGCTATTTACATACTTATGAATACAGAGGGATCATACGAAAAAAACTTACAACGATTAAGTAGATTACACTTGAAAATTGAGAACTTACTTAAAGATACAAGTGTTAAATATAGAGGTATATCTTTAGTACCGAATAATGTTAAATGGGATAAATAGGAGGAATACAAATGAGCATGGCAATAAACAGAGAAGAATTAATTAAATTATATGAGGAAATAGGATTAAATGTTCTAGATAATAACACAGTTATGAATTCATCTAATAAAAAGATATGCAATTTTTTAGTAAATGTAATAGAACAAAGAGTTATAGATGGAAAAATGTACTTATGTATAAATGCTCTAGGGATTAACGGAGAGGTATTACCAGAGGTAATATTAGATTCACATACTATAAATAGACCTACATGGGTAACTGATAATTTTGGTTTTAAATATTCTATAGATAAAAAATATATTAATGACTTTATTGAATTGATACAACACTTATGTATGAATATAAAAACTAAGTATATATATGACCACACAGGATGGATATATCAAGACAATAAGTGGATATATCTACATGGTGGAGGAGTTATAGGAGGTTCAAATGTTCAAGTTGAGTTAGATGAATCAATAGATAACTATGTACTACCAGATAAAATTAGTGATATAAATAAAGCGTGTGAAATGAGCTTAAAGCTCGTAGATTTAATGGAAGATGATAAAGGTATTATATTCTCTTCATTAGTTTACTTATCTCCACTTATTGAAATTATCAGTAGAAAAACTAAACCACCAGAAAATATAGTATGGACATATGGAAAAACAGGATCAAGAAAAACAGCAGTATCAAAAGTTGTATTAAGTCATTTTGGTGATTTTAATAAAAAGATTCCAGCTACATTTAATGATACGATTACAGCTATTGAATTAAAAGCTAATAAGTTAAAGGATAGCCTATACTTATGTGATGACTTTGCACCTAAACAAGAATATAGGGATAAAAAAATTCAAGACTCAAAAGCAGAATCTATTATAAGAATGTATGGAGATAGAGTAGGGAAAGGACGCTCAAGTAATAAGTTAGATATAAAGGATGCTAAGAGGCCTAGAGGAATGATATTAATAACAGGAGAAGATCTCGTATGTGGAGAATCGTCTAATGCTAGATTATTATCAATAGAATTGAATAGAAACTCAGTAGACTTAAACATATTAACTGAATTACAAAACAACAGTCATTTGCTTGGCGAAGCAATGAGAGGATACATAGAATGGCTATTATGTGGTATGGAAAATATTGATGAATTATCTAATATATTATTATATAACTTTAAATCTTACAGGGATGAAATTAGAGAACAATATAAAGATGATATACATGGAAGAACTATTGAGTCTAGTGCATGGATATTAGTAGGTTTTAGTTGTATGTTAAATTATATTAGAGATAAAGGTGTTATAGATAAGTATGAAGATGATGAGTACATGGATAGAGCGATTAAAGTTGTAGAAAGATTAATAGAAGAGCAGATAAAATTAATATCGAGAAACTCACCTATAGATATATTTTTAAATACATTAAAGGAATCAATAAATTCAAAGTCAATAAGAATAGCAACATTAAATGACCAGAACCAAGTTATAGAAGATAAATTAGAATATATATGTGGATATAAGGATAAGGAATATTATTACTTTTACACAGATAAAGTATATTCTTTTATAGAATTTGAAAATAAAAAAAGAGGTATACATTTGGGAATAAGTCAAAGACAACTAGTGAAACAGTTAAGAGATAGTGGAATTGTGAAAGTTGATTCTAACAATGATTCTCCTAAAAAAACTATTCATACAAAAGATGCTAGTGATTCAACAGGATATACAACAATAAGACCAAGAATGCTTCAGATAGAAAGAAGTATAATTGAGAACTTTCAAATATAACTTATAATCAAGAGTGCTTATGTACTCTTGATTATATTCTATGATAAATGGAGGATATAAATATGACAGAAACTTATAAAATCAGCATAGGAAGAAAAGATTTATATTCTAAAGACTATAAGGTAGTTGAAAGAACTGACTATGAAAAGAGACACACAGTTAATATAAGTAGAAGCTTAGTAGATATACTTTCTATACTTGTAAAAGAAGATAGATAGATTAAAATATGGTTACACACTTAGTGTTAGTGTGTAGCCTCTAATATAGATTAAAATTAGTATATTTAAACTTTGGAGGAGCTAGTATGGCAGCGAAGAAAGCAGTAGTATATGCAAGATTTAGTTCAGACAATCAAAGGGATGAGTCAATAGATGCTCAATTAAGAGCAATCAATGAATATGCAGATAAGAATAATATAAAGATAGTTAATCAGTTCATAGATAGAGCAAAATCAGCAACATCAGATAAAAGACCGGAGTTTCAAAATATGATTAAATTCTGTGAAGCAGATACAACAGGAATATCTATGGTAATAGTTCATAAGCTAGATAGATTTTCTAGAGATAAGTATGATTCAGCTATGTATAAACAGAAATTAAAAGTAAAAGGAATAAGAGTTGTAAGTGTATTAGAGAACTTAGATAACTCACCTGAATCTTTAATATTAGAATCGGTTATAGAGGGAATGGCTCAATATTATAGTGCAAACTTAGCGAGAGAAGTTGCTAAAGGTCAAAAAGAAAATGCACTTAAAGCACTTCATAATGGAGGGGATGCACCATTAGGTTATGATGTAGCACATGATAAAACCTATATAGTTAATGAAGAAGAAGCTCAAGCAGTAAAAATTATATTTGATAGATATGTACAAGGATATTCATATAGTAAGATAATAGATGAATTAAATAATCTAGGATATAAGACTAAAAGAGGTAATAAGTTCGGCAAGAATAGTTTACATGGAATATTGAATAATGAGAAGTATACAGGAGTATATGTATTTAACAAGACCCAGAGAAAAGGTGTAGATGGAAAAAGAAATGGTCATAAGCAAAAGAGTGATGATGAAATAATAAAGGTAGAAGGTGGTATGCCAGCTATAATTAATAAAGAGATATTTGCACAAGCACAAGAGATGATTCAAAAAAGAAAGAAAACTCCAGGTGCACATAAAGCAACTACAACATATCTATTAACAGGACTAATTAGATGTGGGGAATGTGGACATGCAATGCAAGGTAATAAAAGAAAGGACTCTTATGGAAATGATTATATTTCATATAGATGTGGATGTAGAAAACAAAAGAGGGAATGTAGTAATAGAGAGATAAAAAGAGACTATTTAGAAGAGTTTATATTACAGGAACTTGAAAATAACATATTAAATGATGAAGCTATACCAGTTTTAAGTAAGGCATTGAATGAGAAAATGAATGATAAGAATGAAAGTAATGCAGAGTTACTTAAAAATTTAGAACAAAAGTTAGAGAAAGTAAATAAAGAGATAAATAATATACTAAATGCTATAATGAATGGTATAGTAAATAACATGTTAAAAGATAAGCTTGATGAGCTGGAACAAGTGAAGCTAAATTTGGATTTAAAAATGAATGAATTAAAGACAGAAAATAAATCTGTAGATAGTGTAGCTATAACAGAAGAACAAATAAGAGGTATGTTTTCAAGATTTAAAGATTTTGTACTAGAGAGAAATATACCAGAATGTAAGAAGTTTATAGGAGACTATATAAAGGAAGTAATCGTATATAAAGACCATGTTGAAGTTGTATTCAATGTGGTCTTTTCTTTTGTTGAGGATAAAGTAAATTATAATATACAGTGTATTCTACATAGATGATAAATATATGGTATAATTATACATATTATAACAAAAACGTAAAAAGGAGTATAAATATGCCATATAGTAATAGCTTAGATAGATTGAAAAATGAGTTGAATGAAATTAATGATGGACTATGTCTATTTTTGAAAACGAATACAAATATATATTCATTTAGAAGTGAATTAACAGAAGAACAGCAGATAGAAATATTAAATCCAATAAGTACATGCTTAGATGGAAAAGAATATGCTCAATACGATTCATTAGAGAGAAGGGTTAATACAGTATATTACATTATAGATGGTATGGAAGAATTTCATGCATTCAGTAATATTATAGATCTAAATAATCAAATAATAAATAATGATGTAGCAATTGCTACAATTAGAACTATTGACACTGAGAAGATAAAAATTATTATATTTAAAAAAGGTGATTTTATATTTTTATATAGATACAATTCTAGCAAATTATTTAAACAAGGGTGGAAAGCTAGATTTAATAATGAAGAAGCTGTGGTTGAAAAAGAAAATGATAGTATATTAGTATTATCTAAGGCTATACCTGACATAATATTAGATACTAGAGAAAATTGTTCATTTATACTAAATATAACTCAAGCAGAGTATATTTTAGAAATAGATGAATTATTTAGGGGGACTATGAATAATGTAGAAACAAACTTAAGAAGGTTTAACCTAATGCAAGAAGATACCATTATAGATTTTTTGAATGAAGTATCTGGAAAGAACACTTACATGAGAAAACTTCATAAAATACAAACAACACAATCATATCAATATTTTTATAATAATATTGAAAGAGTTCCAGAAGTTTTAAGACAATATAACTTAAATGTTAATTTTGATGAGATAAATGGTCAAATTATATTTGATGAAGATACAGATGTAGGAGATGTATTACATTTGTTTGCAGATGATTATGTTAGAAGATATATAAGTGAAAGAGATGATGTTATTAAATAGTTAAAAAGGAGGAAGACATATGCTTCCGAAGTTAGCTCTGTCCTTAACAGGATTTTTACCTCTATATTTAGTAATGATTTTTATGTATTCATATGTATATTTATGCATAGAACAAAGTAAGAATATTAAAAACTATATACTATGTACAATAACGATTGTATTAATAATACAAATTATTTGTATTATAATTGTAAATAAGTATATAAAAAGTAAAGAGTCGTTAAGAATTACTGAAAATGAAATTATATTTAGTAATATTAAAGAAGATAAAAAGGCTCATATGGATTATATGATGACATACTTGCTTCCTTTATTAACCTTTGACATAGATAAAGTTGATATTTTTTATATAGTATATACAAATATATTTATAATTATATTTGTGTTATTAAATGCAAAATCAGAAAATCTAAATATAAATATTTTATTATGGTTTAAAGGATATTCTGTTTATACAGGAATTAACAATGAAGGTGAGGAGAAAGTATTATTAATCAAGAAGAAAAGATTTTATAATATTAGAGCTAAACATGATAAATATAGATTTGTATCTTTTGGAGGTAGCAATGATATTTATTTATGTAAAAGATATATAGAATAGTGTATCGTGGGTATTATTCCTGCGATTCGTCTCCACCATTGAAATAAAAAACTACTAAGTTTATTACTTGGTAGTTTTTTATTTTAATTTATAATTTGTGTAAATAATATATTGAAATAAAAGTTAAGTACTAGAATATAGCTATGGAAATACAAGACAATTTAGAAATATATCCGTATAGTGAAAATATATAAAATATAATATATAATTAAGATAAATATTTCATACTTTTATTTATTAAAATAAAATTTTAAGTTTATTAAATAGATGATTAATGTAGGAATAAGAAAAAATGAATTTATTGAATAGGGAGATTTTTATGGATGCAAAGGATAATAATGAAACGATAAATATGATGCTAGATATGGAATATATTCCATCTATTTATGATGAAAAAATTAATATTGAAAAATACACAAAAATTCCATTATCAAAATTATCTATTTTAGGGGTTGGATTTTCAAATATATCTGAGGTTACACGTACTATAACACAGAGTATTAATACTGATGGATTATATAGATGTGTTTTACCTAAAGGTGCTACTAAATTAGCACAAGCAAAAGATGGAACAGGAGCACTAGGTTCTGCATTTGACACAAATAATAAATTAATTGGCCAAGCTAGATGGATAAAACAAGATAACGTTAGACAAGTTACAACAATGCCTTATAATCCAACAATGCTTTTTATGGCTGCCACATTAATGAGTATAGACAAGAAGCTTGATAGTATCCAAGAAACACAACAAAAAATACTCTCATTTCTAGAGAATAAAGAAAAGGCAAATTTAAAGGCAAGTTTAGATACTTTATCTGATATACTAAATAATTACAAATATAATTGGGAGAATGAAAAATACAGGACTAATAAACATATTTTAGTCCAAAGTATCAAACATGATGCATCTAAAAGTATTGAATTTCATCAAACTCAAATTAGGGAAAAATTGAAAAAACAATCATTATTACATATTAATAAAAGCGTTAATAATAAAATGGAAAAAATTTATTCACAATTTAAAGATTATCAATTAGCTTTATATATATTTTCATTTGCTTCATTTATTGAAATAATATTACTTGGTAATTTCAATGTAGAATATCTTAATAATACTTCTAATAAAATTGAAAGTTTATCTTTAAAATATAGGGAACTTTATACTGAATGTTATAACATAATTGAAGGATATGCTAGTACATCTATGGAATCTCATTTATTAAATGGATTAGCAAAAATAAGTAAAACTTCAGGACAATTAATTTCCAAAGTTCCAGTAGTAAATAAATCACCAATAGATGGGGTATTAATGGAAACAGGTGAACGATTAGAAAAATTTGAATCTAATAAAACTAATAAAACACTTAAAAATTTTATTGATGCTAGAAGTAGTCAAGTTCAATTATTTGTTGATAATATAAATACAGTGAATAAGTTATACAATGAACCACTAGAATTTTTAATATATAAAGAATACATATATATTAAAGATTAAAAAGTTGAATATTTAGTTTTGTATAAAATTCAAAGGAGTAGTCTAATTTTAATTATTAAAGTACATAAGAATTACATTGATGTAATGGTCTATATGTTTTACCTTATACTGATATATTATCTAGCGAATACAGAATCAAGAGTATTAAATATATCTGACGATTTATATTGAAATAATATGTTATTGATATAATTTGTAAAAGATTTTTTGCAACAATAACTTTGTTCTTGTATGACCTATGGAGAAAAATTGTATAAAATAAAATTGTGGATATGATTATTGTGAATCGTCTTCACTAGTGAAATATATGAAAAGATATTAGTAAATTGCTAATATTTTTTTATTTGTAAAAAACAATACAAGTAATGATTTAGATTTTCTTAAAACAGTAGTACTAGACTATTCTAGAGATGAATATCATAAAATATAAGCTATATTAACTAATGAAAATTTAATTATTACTTTAGAAGTAGAATCATTAGAATTTACTATCCAAATCTTAAAAGATTTAGATGCTTTTGAAGAAGAAGCATTAATTTCCTAGATAAATTTTTATAAAACTAATAATTTCAAATATTTTTTTGAATTAATAAATTAGACTAAGTAAATTTAAGGTTTATTTCTCAATAAAATATAGTATAATATATGTATATAAAGTAAAAAAGAAATTACAATCTACGGAAATAGAGTGTGATTTCTATGTAATCAATTTGATATTAATCGTTTGAATCACTCTTATTGCCAGTAAGAGTGATTTTTAATTTATCGTAAATAAAGGCTCCAAATATGCTAATTAATATAGCATCAGAGTTATTTAATAATAATTTTAAAATTTCCATACTTCCACCTCCTTCCTATTTGGAAGTAGGTTTAATTCTTAGTATAGAAACCATCACTCTTAGATTGTAATTTCTATTGTATTTTAACATAAACTACATAATCATTCCAATAAATATTTAATCATAGATATGATTTTTGAGAATAGTATCAATCATTGGAATATACTAAAATAGAGTAAGAGAACTACTAATATATAATGATTAGTAGTTCTTTTTTTACGCTTAAGGATATTATAATACTTAAAAAAATGTGGATAAATTCTGAATGTAAGTAATATCAACAAATTGGTTTTGAGCGTAAAAAGATTTTGAGCAACGGACGAAATCGTTGGCGATATGAGCGAAGCGAATTTTTTATACAAACAAATTATAATATAAAATTTTCTATAAAAAACTTTATACAAATACTTTATTATACTTTGACAACATTTCTCTGATATCATCTAACCATAAAACAAAACGAAACAAAAAGGAGAAATCAAACATGAACTACAAACTAAACACAGAACTAATAAAATCAAAAATGCTACAAAAAGGCTACTCAATCACAAAACTAGCATCAATAAGCCAAATATCAAAATCAACAGCCGCAAGAGCAGTAAAAGGACAAGGAACTCCAAGACCCAAAACCATATACAAAATCTCAAAATCACTAGACATAGACATAAAAGAAATAACACTATAAATCAAAGGGGGGGATAAACATGTTCAAAACATATATACAAGAAATAAACAACATAAGAGACTTAGAAAGTGTAATAAACTACTACTATCCAAACCAACTAAAAAGAAACAAAATGAGCTGCCCATTTCACAAAGACAAAACACCAAGCTTTTCAATAGTAGACAAAGGAAATGGAGCTTTCTACAAATGCTTTTCTTGTAGTGAAGGTGGAGACATAATAAAATTCATTCAAAAAATAGAGAACATACCATTCATACAAGCATTACAAAAAGCTTATGAAATACTAAACAAACCCTTGAATTTACCAAACATAAAAACTAATACATCAAAATCATTAAACAAAGAAAACTTAATAAATTTTTATAATGATAAATATGAAAAATCCCTACAAGAAGGTGACTTAGACAAAGCTTTTGAATTAAGTTGTAAAAGTGATGAAGTAACCAATAAAAAATATAACATCGTATATCCTTTCGTAAATAAAAAAGGTGAACCTATGAAAATATGGGACAACTTAAATGAAGTACTAAAAGCAAACAACATACAAGCTTATTATAACGAGATAACCAAAGATGTTGAAATAGATGGATTAGATGTAAGTAATGGAGATAACCAACTTGTAGAAATTCACTCATTATGCTCAAAGTGTGGATTTAATGTTAATCTTCATATGATTGATAAATTTATAGGAATAATAGCAGAATCAAATCCTAAAAATCCAGTGGCAGATTATTTAAGTGAATCTTATATGAACTTTGATGGAAACTATGAATATATACAAAAACTATGTGATGCAATTATTACTCCAAAAGATTATAGTCCTATATTAAAGAAGACACTTATAACTAAGTGGTTAATAAATACGGCAATGATACCTTTTAATGATGGAGATAAAAATATTGAAGGCATACTTACACTTCAAGGAAAGCAAGGAATCGGTAAAACAAGGCTTATTAAAAAACTAATACCAATATACGTAAAAACAGGATTAGAGTTAGATCCAAGTGATAAAGATAAAGTATATCAATGTATAAAATACTGGGTAGCAGAACTTGGTGAACTTGATTCAACATTAAAGAGAGACTTGGCTAAACTTAAAGCTTTTATAACAGAATCAAGTGATGAGTTTAGAAGACCATATGCTATGAAACCTATGGTATATCCAAGAAGAACATCTTTTTATGCAACGGTAAACAATGGAGATTTCTTAAAGGATGACACTGGAAACAGAAGATATTGGGTAATACCTGTGGAAAAAATCGATTTTAATATAATAGATAACTTAGATATAAATATGTTATGGGGAGAGGTAATGCATTTAAAAGAAGATTATAATATTAAGCATTATTTAGAAAAGGATGAATTAGAACTACTAAATAGTAGTAATGAAGATTTTAAAATATCTTTAAATGTTGAACTTATAGTTGAAAGGGAATTTGATTGGGAAAGTGACAAGTCAAATTGGAAGTGGAAACCAACAGCAGATATATGTAGTAAGTTAAATATAAATTCTACAAGTTCATTAAAGACAAGTTTATTTAAATATGGTGCACAGTATAAAAAGAGTAATGGAAGAAGAGGATATATTACTCCACCATATAAGTGTCCTTTATTTGATGCCATGTAGATAGCTTTATGAGACTGTAGTGCCCTGATTTTTTAGAAAAAATAATTAAAACTAGGGCAGTAGGGCAGTAACTTTTATATAGAACACTATAAAATTTAGTTAGTGCCCTGTAGTAAAAGTAAGTAATTTCAACAGATATATATCCTTAGGGCATTTGGGGCATCAAAATTACAATTTCTTATAAAATAATGAAATATATTAATTTTAAGGTTTGATAAAATAGGTGCCCTGATGCCCTAATCATAGTTTTTAATAATTATAATAGATTAAACATATTAATGTAATAGCTGATTAACCATATATTTATTATCGTTTGTTATATAAACTCTGTTTACTCTTTTAGTTAAGCAACAAAGTATTTCGTGATCTATTGTACCCATCTTACTTGATATATCACCTATTCTTATTCCATCTATGTCACCTATTAAGATAACTTCATCTTCCATATTAACATCAAGATCATTTGGAACTTCAATCATAGTTTGATCCATGCATATTCTTACTACTATATTTAATAATCTACCATTTATAAATGCTTGAGGATTTTTTTGTGTTCTAGGGAAACTATCTGCATAACCAACAGGTAATGTGGCTATTTTTGTATCTTCATTTGCTGTATATGTTCCAGAATAACTAACGCTAGTTTCCTTTTCTATAGTCTTTATGTTACTAACTATAGCTTTTAATTCTAAAGCTGTTTTTAGTTTTATATCTCTGCTAACTTCAGATGATGGGTAAGGTCCATATAAAGAGATTCCTAATCTAACCATGTTGAAATCACATTCTCTTAAATCTAAAATTGCAGCACTATTTGATACGTGTTTTATTGGGATATTTAAGTTAGCCTCTTCATAATGCATTTATAACTCTGTTGTATTTCTTTATTTGCTCATAAGAAGTATTACTAAGAATGAAAGTTTAGTAGTTCCTTTTTTGCTATCTAAATAACACAATACTAATACAACTAGAATTAAAGTGAACTTAAGCTTATACATTTGACTGAATTTTAATTATAATTAGGGAAAATATTTTAGGTAAATAAAAGGAGTAGAATTGAAAGTGATTACTATAGAAGAAGCTTTAACTAGACCAGAAGGTCAATATTTTGATATAAAAAATTCATAAATTAACATATCTAAGTTATCTGAGATTATAGTCAGTTTAGCTATAGGAATAAATGACGGCAAATTTGCAGGAATAAATAGTCAAGGTAATACTAAGATTCAAGATTTTATGCACAGTTACAACTGAAATGTGTAAGGTTGTAATTCAAATTAAAAAGGTTACTCCATAAATAAATGAGTAACCTTTTATAATGCAAAAATTTCATTAAGCTTTTCTATAGCTTCTAATTTAGTATCTTTCATAACATGAGTATAGATACCTAACGTAATGCTAATATCGGAATGTCCCATTAATACCTGAACCGTTTTAGGTGGAACATTGGCCTTAAATAGTCTAGTAGCATAAGTATGTCTTAATCAATGGAATTTAATAGGCTCGATATTAATTTTAGTTAAAATACTTTTTAAATTTTTAGCTGTTTTTTTATCATCTATAGAACGATTAACACTTAAAAGAACCTTAATAAAGATTATATTAGCAAAGGAGCTATAAGAAGCAAAAATAGTGCAATTGCAGTGTTTCTGGAAATAAATGGGTACGACAAAAAACGACACAAAAGGCAAATATAATATGTTAGAATCTTTTTTGCAATTACATTATACGACATAATATACGTTTTTATGAGTGTTAGAAAATATAATTGTATTTAAAATTAAATAATTAGTGGAGGAAAAACGATAATATGAGGAATGATCTACAAAAGAAATTTGTATCTTGTCTACTTATCATGACAATGATAATAGGTTACATTGTACCAAGCTTTAATGCTGTATATGCATTAACTAGCAATGAATTGCCACCAGGGTTTACAAGTGTAGCTATAGGTAATAATGATGGCACAGGAAGTGCAACCTTTGATAAGATAAATAAAGTACTGAGTATCAAAGGTTCAGGTCAATATATAGGAAAAGATCTTGGAAAAACAGATAGTTATCAATTTGTAAACTATAAAGTAGAAGGGGATGCTACAATAATAGCTAGGCTTTTAGATTTTGATATAAGTCAGGCAGCTAAAGGTCAAGCAGGAGTATTTATTCGTGAAGATAATAATACAGATAGTGCAAACTATTATGGTGTGTATGTAGATCCAACTAAAGATGCTTATAGATGTGCATATAGAGATAATTCAGCAGGAAGATCAGGAGCAACATCAATACAAGGACTTACATCTAGTTCAAAGAATCAATATATAAAGATAGTAAAAAAGGGAAGTAAATTCTCATATTCTATATCTAGTGATGTAACATTCCCAGAAGAGAATACTATCACTAAAACAAAAACAGTATCAAGTAATAGTAATACATGGTATGCAGGATTTGTTGTAAGTAATGGTGGAAGTGCTAATTCAGCAGTAGCTGACTTTGATAATATTATTATAGAAGATTCAACAGGTGAGCTATTTAATTCGAATAGTCAAATAGATGAGGAAACACCAGAACTTCCAGAAACACCAGAAACACCAGAAATACCAGAACTTCCAGAAATACCTGAGTTACCTGATTATAATCAAGGTATTTTACCAAATGGATTTACTAATTTATCTATAGGAAATAATAGTGAAAATGTTTTAGCGAATTTTGATAAAGATAAAAAACAATTTACTGTTAATGGATCAGGTACGTATATAGGTAAGGATGCAGGAGCAACTGATAATTACCAATTTGTTAATTACAAAGTTGAAGGAAATGCAACTATAGTGGCTAGACTTGTAGATTTTGATATGAGTCAAGCAATTTATGGTCAAGCAGGTGTATTTGTTCGTGAAGATAATAATACAAATAATGCAGATTACTTTGGTGTATATGTTGAGCCAAGTAAAAATGAATATAGATATGCATTTAGAGATAAAGCGAATGAAAGAGTAGGAGCTGCAACAATATCAGGTCTTACTAAAGACTCAAAAAATCAATATATAAAAATAGTTAGAGAAAAGACTGATACAGGAAGTCAATTTAGATATTATATATCTGAGGATAAAACATTCCCAGAAGATAAGACTTTAACAAATTCACAAACGGTATTAAGTACTAATGATACTTGGTATGTTGGATTTGTTGTAAGTAATGGTGGAAGTGAAACACCAGCAGTTGCAACTTTTGATAATGTTATAATAGAAAATGAAAGTAAAGTTTACTACAATTCAGAAGAAGAAGTAAAAGTGAACCCTATAGATACAGTAGAAAATTTAAAAGCTGAAGGTTCAGATTCTAAAGTAACTTTAACATGGAATGCAGTAGAAAATGCGACTTCATATATTATAAACAGAGCAACATCTAAAAATGGAGAATATACAGCTATAGCAGAGATAGATGCTCCAGAAACTACTTATGTTGATAATGATGTTGTAAACTTTGATACGTATTATTATAAAGTAGCTGCTAAAAATAAAAATGGAGTAGGTAATGATTCACAAGTTGCTATGGCAATACCAAATAACAGCAATTCTTCAAACATACAATATGAAGACAATGCAGCTATATTTAATATGACAAAGGAACCAAATGATACAGTATCTAACTCAGTAATATCATTAGAAGGTTCGACTAATAAAGATGGATATATAAGTATAATTCAAAATGGAGAGTTAAAAGTTAAAGACTTAGCAAAGAAAGCAGATGAATTATTTGAGAAAAATTTAACTCTAGACTTAGGAAGAAATACAATAGAAATTTATCATACTACAGAAGATGGTAAAAATAGTGTAAAATCTTATAATATAGTTTATTTAGAAAATACAAACTATGATATAATTGTAGATTGTAATTATACAGGTGTTGATGGTGAAATTGTTGATGGAATAAAAACATATAAAACTATAGCATCAGCTATAAATTCAGTTCCAAAAAACAATAAAGATAGAATAAATATTTATATTAAAAATGGAACATATAAGGAAAAATTAACTATAGAAAAACCATATGTGAGTTTAATTGGTGAAGATAGTAAAAAAACTATATTAACTTATGATGCTGCAAATGGAACTATAAATCCAGCAACAGGTAAAACATATGGAACATCAGGAAGTGCAAGTATTACTGTAAAAAGTAAATCAGTAGGATTTACAGCAGAGAACTTGACAATAGAAAATGCATTTAAAGAAACTGGTGCTAATAATGAACAAGCAGTTGCTTTAAATAACCAAGCAGACCAAAGTATATTTGTAAACTGTAGATTTATAGGAAATCAAGATACATTACTTGCAGATGCAAGTTCATCATCACCAGCAAGACAATATTACTATAAATGTTATATAGAGGGTGATGTTGACTTCATATTTGGTAGAGCACAAGCAGTATTTAATGATTGTGATATAGCATCATTTAATAGAAAATCAACAAGTAACAATGGATATGTAACAGCAGCAGATACTTGGGATAGTGATGCTTATGGATATTTAATAATGAACTCAAGATTAATAAGTCTTGATAATATAGCTGCAAATACTGTATCACTTGGTAGACCTTGGAGACCAAGTAGTCAAACAAGAAAAATGACTCCAGCAGTTACATATGTAAACTGCTATATGGGAGACCATATAACTTCTAAAGGGTGGGATGATATGGGAGTAGACTCTCTTGCATCTACATCAAGATTCTATGAATATGGAAGTTATGGACCAGGAGCTAAATTAAGTGAAACAAGAAATGTTTTAAGCAACAACCAAGCTATGAATTATACTATTTCTAGAGCATTTGCTAAAAATTCAGCAACTACTGTTGATGGAAATGATGCTTATGCTTATGATTGGATGCCAACAGATGAATCGGCAAATGTTAATATAAACTCATGGTATAAAAATAATGACAAAGTTGAAAAACTAGAATTAAATGCAAATGAATTACTTATGAATGTAGGAGATTCATTCAAACTTACAGCAACAGTAAGTACAACAAATAATGAAAATAATTCAACACCTGTAGTTATATTTGAATCAAGTGATAATAGTGTGGCTACAGTTGATGAAAATGGAAATGTAAAAGCTTTAAAAGTAGGAAGTACAGTAATTACAGCAAGATGTGGAAATAAACAAGCAACTTGCACAGTAACAGTAACTTACAAACAAGCACAAATAAATAGAGTACCAGTTATAAGTGCAGAAGATGTGGTTATAAATGTTGGTGAAGATTTTAATCCCATGTTAAATGTAACTGCAAATGACTATGAAGATGGAGATTTAACTAATAAAGTTGAGGTAATAGAAAATACAGTAGATACAACAACAAATGGAATATACAAAGTTGTATATAAAGTTACAGATTCACAAGGAGCAAGTGTAATCAAAGAGATTAAAGTAACAGTAAATCCTAAGTTTACTCTAATAAATAGAGTACCAGTTATAAGTGCAGAAGATGTAGTTATAAATGTTGGTGAAGATTTTAATCCAATGTTAAATGTAACTGCAAAAGACTATGAAGATGGAGACTTAACTAATAAAGTTGAGGTAATAGAAAATACAGTAAATACAACAACAATTGGAATATATAAAGTAGTATACAAAGTTACTGACTCTAGGGGAGCAAGTGTGACTAAAGAGATTAAAGTAACTGTGAAAAAAATAGTAACAGATGAACCAGTAGAAAATCCTGGAGATGATACAAATAAACCAGGTGTAGATACTGATAACTCAACAAATACAAATAAACCAGGTGTAGGAACTGATAACTCAGCAAATATAAATAAACCAGGTGTAGACACTAATAACTCAGCGAATACAAGTAAACCAAGTGTAGGAACTGATAACTCAGCAAATACAAACAAACCAGGTGTAGGAACTGATAACTCAGCAAATACAAATAAGCCAAGTGTAGACACTGATAACTCAGAAAATACAAATGAACAAGACGTATATAACGATAATAATATATCAGATTCATCATCGCCAGAAAAAGGTTATACTGGAATATTTGGAATGATAGCTTTAATAGTAGCAGCAGTAGCAGTAGTTATCTATGCAATAAACAGAAAAAAATCTAAATAGATTTATCAAAGATAGTAGGTTACACCTGCTATCTTTTTTACGCTTAAGGATATTATAATACTTAAAAAAATGTGGATAACCTGTGTGCTAAAGTAATATCAATATATTCAAAAAAGTAAAAAGTTACAAAAATATTCTAAATGAAATGTGTAAATTAAGTTAGTGTTATAATATAATAAAGGTCGCAATTGTTATATATATATAACGAACCTAGAATAGGAGGGACATATATAAGTATCAAAAGAATATTTGATTAATATATTTAAAAGGAGGTAGTAAAGGGGAATATGAAAAATAAAAAAGTTTTAATTATAGTATCAGCGCTAATCTTAATACTAATATTATCAACAGGATGTACAAGCTCAAATACAACAGAAATAAATATTGTGGCAACGACGGATTTACATGGTGAAGTACCATACAACATAACTGAATATATAAAAGTAGAAAAAGAAAATAACCCAAATACAGTAGCAGTAGATGCAGGAGATTTTTTTGATAGTAGAGTGTATGGAACACCCATGAAGAAATACTTTGATGATAGACAAAATAATATAGAACAAGGAATAGAACAATATATAGAAATGCCATTAGTGAAAGAAATGAAGGATGATGGGTATGATGCGGTAGTTCTAGGAAACCATGAATTTGTATCAAACGATAAATTTTATCTAGATAATATGGTATCAGACTTTGAAAAGTATAATTTAGATATATTATCAGCAAATACTTATAAAAGAGATAATACAAACTATGTAAAGCCATATACCATAAAGGAAATAGAAACAGAGTATGGTAATTTAAACTTAGGTATACTTGGACTTACTATAAAAGAAGTAGGTGAATCTGTTGATGAATCTAGAGAATTAAAAGATATGCCACAATATAACGAAGAATTATACATAAATGATTTAGTAGATGAAGCTAAAAAATGGGTAAAAATAATGCAAGAAGAAGAAAATACAGATGTAATAGTAGCAGTAGCACATAGTGGAGAAGAACCTAAAAATCCTAAAAATCCAGGAAATAGAATACAAGAATTAGCACAAGAAGTAGACGGGATAGATGCTATAGTTGCAGGTCATACACATCAAACTTTTGAACAACACAATTATAAAAATAGTAAAGGCGAAGAAGTTATAGTTACTCAGCCAGGTAAGCATGGAGAGGCTATATCTAAAATAACTTTTGAATTAAAAAATCAAAATGGTGATTGGAAGGTAGTAAATAAGTATGCAAAATTAACCAAATTTGATACGATAAAATTTGATGAATATTTAGTTGAATTATTATCTAAAATATCAAGTTTAAAAAGTACTGATAAAGAAATACACTTGAGTGAAGTAGTTCCATTTCAGTGGGATAAGGTTTATGTATTTGATGAAAATATTGATGTAGATAAAATATATGAAACTATCGGATATAAATGGCAAAGTATTATATCAAAAGATAAACATAGTGAACAGCAAATGGTATTTATGAATGATGATAAAGTAGTTTGTTATTTATATGGTGATATTAGTGATATGGATATAAATATTAACTTTGATAAATCATCTTATAAAGATGGCATTATAGAAATTTATCCAAATAAAAATGATGAATTTAAGGTGAAAAAAGGAGAAGAAGAGTATCAAACATATTTGACATATATATCAAAGTAAAGTATAAAGGAAATAAACCTTTGTAATTGAGATATATATAATTATAGAGGAAATAATTTTCATTTTAATAAAAAATATATATACTTAATATATTGTTACTGATTTATAATAAATAATACAAGTATACACATTTAATTTATGGTTTATTTTTATAGTATAACATAATATAAAAAATTATAACTTAGTAGAACAGAATGCGATTTATATGTGATTAATTAGATATTAAATGTTTGAATCACTCTTATTGGTAATAAGAGTGATTTTTAATATATTTAGCTAAATTTAGATTATAACAGTTATATATTTTGATTTATCAACAGCTACATTTTTATTATTTTTAAAGTAGTCTATTATTATATCAGGCATCTCCATTAAATTTTCTTGAACAGTTTTGCATTCAGTGTAAAACGCGTAACCATCTGCAACACTAGCTCTATAATTATTCATAACTAGTTTAAGAATAGTATTATCATCTAATTCTTTTCCATTATTGTAATCATTTTTAGGCAAGTTCTTTATATTATAATTCATTAAATATACAATAAATTTTTATATAATTTTAGTACGAAATATGTTAAATATCTGTTAACTTATTGTATAGAATTTAGGACCTGAGGTATTTCAACTAGCAAAACTAGATTGTTGATTAAAATCTAAAATTATAAAGAATATAATATTGTATAATTAAGTCGAATAGTGTATATTATAGAATGATAATGGTGTAAAAAATTGAACTATGATATACTATAATGTTAAGTATTTTATGGTTAAATTTTCCAACTTATATTTAGTATATATAAAAAATACATGCTAGAGGTGAAATATGATACAGATAGAAAAACTAAAGAAAGTTTATGACAATGGTTATGAAGCTTTAAAAAATATTAATTTAGAAATCAATGAAGGAGAATTAGTATGCTTATTAGGTCCTAGTGGATGTGGTAAAACAACTATACTTAATCTTTTAGCAGGACTATTAGATCCTACAAGTGGAGAGATTAAATTTGATGGAGAGTCAGTTATAAATAAGCATCCTAAAGATAGAAATATAGGACTTGTATTCCAAAACTATGCATTATATCCTCACATGACAGTGTTAGAAAACATTATGTTCCCTCTAACAGTTGGTAAGAATAAAATGCCAAAAAATGAAGCAATGGAAATTGCTAAGAAATACATGAAGATAACTAGTATAGAAGAACTAGCAGATAAGAAACCGGGGAACATGTCAGGTGGACAGCAACAAAGGGTTGCAATAACTAGAGCATTAGTTCAAAATCCAAAGGTGTTATTACTAGATGAACCACTAAGTAACTTAGATGCAAGACTTAGATTAAAGATAAGAGAAGAAATAAGAAGATTGGTTAAAGAAATAGGTATAACAACTATATTCGTAACTCATGACCAAGAAGAAGCGTTATCTATAAGTGATAGAATAGTTCTTATGAACCAAGGTATAGTACAGCAATTTGATATACCACAAAATCTATACTTAGAACCAGCAAACTTATTTGTTGCACAATTTATGGGTAATCCAATAATAAATATATATGAAATGAAAAAAGAAGGAAATGTATTAAAAGGAGAAAACTTCTCTATAGATTTAAGCTTATTAAATAAAGACAGATTTAAAGCAGATTTAACTGAGGAAAACTACGTTGTAGGTATAAGACCAGAGTACTTTGTAACAAGTGAAAATCCTTTATTTAATGTTGAAATAGAAACTGTTGAATTAATAGGTAAAGACTGTATACTAAACTTTAAAACTAATGGAGTAAATTCAAAGTCTATAGTAGATGTAAATGACAGAATAAAAGAAAAAGATAATGTAGGATTTGATATAGATTATAATGGAATTTATTTATTCCAAGAGAATGGAGTTAGAGTATACTAATGAGAAAGTTAAAATATAGAGCGGAAAATTCACCACAAGCATGGTTATTCCTTTTACCAGCTTTAATAATAATAGGCGTATTTAATGTTTTACCTTTAATCAAAACATTTATAATGTCTATGCAAAAGGGTACATTAAATAATTTACAATTTAATGGATTTAAAAATTTCCAAGTTGTATTACAAGACCCAAAATTTCATGATGCAATAGGAAATACAGCATTATTCTCATTTGTTGTTGTGCCAGTAGGTCTTATAATATCAATGTTTATAGCAGTAACTATTTTTGAGAAAATTAAATATAAAAGCTTATTTGAAACTATATTCTTTATACCGTATTTAACAAGTGTAATAGCAGTAGGTATAGTATTTAGATTTTTATTCAATGGAGACTATGGTTTTATAAATTATTTATTAAGTTTTATAAATGTGGGACCAATAAACTTCTTAGATGATCCAAGTATGAGTATGACTACTTTAATTTTATTTGGGATTTGGTCAGGTCTTGCATTTAATATAATAATATTACTTTCAGGATTAAGAACGATTGATGAAAGTTATTATAAAGTTGCTGATATGTTTGGGGCAACTAAAATGGAGCAATTTTTCAAAATAACTTTACCACAGTTAATTCCAACAATAACATTCTTATTAATGATGAACTTTATAAATGCATTTAAAGTATATGCGCAAGTATTCTCATTATTTAATGGAAAAGCTGGAATAGCTAATAGTGCAACTACTGGAGTATTCTATATATTCAATAAATTCTATGTTGAGTACCGTTATGGTCAAGGTATGGCAGCTGCAGTAATATTATTTGCTTTAATATTATTATTTACATTAATTCAAAACTATGTTTTAAAAAGAATATCTAAGTAGGTGAAAAAATGAAAAAGGTTAATTTATTTTTATCAAAAACATTTATAGTCATAATGTCTTTAATTACACTGTTTCCTTTTGTATACATGATATTATCAAGTTTAATGACATTCCAAGAGGCAACAAGTATACCACCGACATTTATACCAAAAGAATTTCAGTGGGAAAACTTTAAGTTAGCAATGGAACAAGCACCTTTTGTTAGATATTTCTTTAATACAATAGTAGTAGCAGGGTTATCAACAATAGGAACTTTAATAACTTCTATTTTAGCAGCTTTTGCATTAGTTAAATTAGAGTTTAAATATAAAAATATTTTAGTAATGTCAATGGCAGCATTATTAATGGTACCATACGAAGTTACTGTATTTACTAATTATCAAACTATAGCTAATCTTGGATTATTAAATACATATACAGCTTTAATACTTCCATCGTTAGCAAGTATATTTTATATATTCTACTTAAAGAATTACTTAACAAGTATACCTTTATCTTACTACAAAGCTGCAAAAGTAGATGGATGTGGGGATTTAGAATTTATAAGAAGAATATTAATACCATTAGCTAAACCATCATTATTTACAATGGGTATATTAACTTTCATAAATGGATGGAACTCATTCTTATGGCCAATACTTGTGACAAATAATAAGGAAATGAGATTATTAAGTAATGGATTAAGTGCGTTTGCAACAGAAAGTGGTACAAATGTTCATTTACAAATGGCTGCTTCAACAATAGCAATAGTTCCAATATTAATTTTATATTTAATATTTAGAAAACAAATTATAAGAGGAGTTGTTAAGAGTGGTGTTAAAGGATAAAAAAACAAAAATCACGTTCCACAATGGTATTTTAACCATTGGTGGAACTATTATAGAAATAGCTTATGAAGATAGTCGTATATTCTTCGATTTTGGTAGTGAGTATGACCCAGCGTCACCTCATCAACCAAAAGATTTACAAGATTTATTAGATATGAATCTTGTTCCATACTTAGATAATATGTTTGATCCAAGTATAGAGTTAAAGGGATATGAATCTAAAGAAGATAAATTTAAAGATACAGCGGTATTTTTATCACATGTTCATTTAGATCATTCAAAAATAATTAACTATTTAAATCCATCAGTACCTTTATATATGTTAGAGGGAACAAAGTCATTACTTAATACATTAAATATAAATAACGACTTTTTATTCCCGCTTCATAATCAAGGGGAATCTAATGTAAGAGAGATAAATGGAGTTAAAGAAAATGAAGTAGTTCAAGTTGGAAAAATAAAAGTTAAAGTAATGCCAGTTGACCATGATGCATATGGTGCAAGTGGATTACTAATAGAAACTCCAGATTTAGTTATATCATATACAGGAGATATAAGACTTCATGGATATAGAAAAGATGCAACTTTAAACTTCTGTAAAGAAAGTGAAAATTGTGATGTTTTATTAATAGAAGGTGTTACAGTTTCTTTCCAAGAATTAAATGAAGATGCACGTGTGCCAGAAGATGAAAATGAACCAAATTTAATAGAAAAAATAAATAATATTGTAAGAGAAAATCCAAATAGACAAATGACTTTCAATTACTATATATCTAATATAGAAAGAATATTAAACATAATAAAAACTAATCCAAGAACTGTAGTTTTAGATGCATATTATTCTTATGTATTAAAACATGCAACAGGATATCAATCTTATTATTATCAATTAGATGACAAAGATTATGGATTAGACAAAAATTATGAAGTAGAGTTTGAAAAACTTCTACAAGACGAAGGTAGTTATTTCTGGCAATTAGATACACTTGCCATTGAACACTTTGATAGATTAAAAGAAAATGGAATTTATATTCATTCAAATGCAACACCACTTGGAGATTATGATCCAAAATATGCACCATTTGTAAAAAGATTCGAAGATAATAATATTGAATTTAATTTAGTAGGGTGTAGTGGACATGCTTATCCATTTGATTTGATTGAAATAATAGACTTAATTAAACCTAAGTTATTAATTCCTATTCATTCACATCATCCAGAAAGACTTTACAATAAGTCTGGCGATGTACTATTACCAGAAAAGAAACAAACAATATAATTTTGGAGGAGTTAGATATGAAATTTAAAAAGCTTACATCATTAGCATTATCTGCAGTATTAATGACTGGATTAATGACTGGATGTGGAAGTAAAAATAATACTTCATCTGAGGAAATTGTAACAGAAATAACTGAGCCAGTAGAGATATCATTCTGGCATGCAATGAGTGGAGATTTAGAAAAGACGTTAGAAAACTTAACTGATAAGTTTATGGAAGCTAACCCAAATATAACAGTAAATTTACAAAATCAATCAACTTACAATGACTTACAACAAAAAATGACTGCTACTTTAGCAAGTCCAAAAGACTTACCAACTTTAACTCAAGCATACCCACACTGGATGATAAATGCAATGCAAGATGAGTTATTAGTTGACTTAAAACCTTACATAGAAAATGAAACTATAGGTAGTGAAAACTATAATGATATATTAGAAGGATTTAGAACTTCTTCTGAAATAGATGGAAAAATATACGGAATGCCTTTTAATAAATCTACAGAAGTTATATGGTACAACAAAACATTATTTGATGAATTAGGATTAGAAGTACCTAAAACTTTTGAAGAATTTGCTCAAGTTGCAAAAACTATAACTGAGAAAAAAGGTATAGTTGGAGCTGGATTTGACTCTTTAAATAACTTCTACACTACTTACTTAAAAAATAAAGGTGTAGATTTCAATAGTGAAACAGATGTAACTAGTGCAGAATCAGTTGAAGCTGCTAACTATTACTTAGATGGTATAAAAGAAGGTTACTTTAGAATAGCTGGTACAGATATGTATTTATCAGGACCATTCGCTAATGAAACTTTAGGTATGTATGTTGGATCAAATGCTGGTGAATCATTCGTTAAGCAAGGTGTTGATGGTAAGTTTGAAGTAGGTGTTGCTCCATATCCTGCTGAGTCAGTTATGCAACAAGGGACTGATTTATATATGTTCTCAAGTGCAACAGCTGAACAAAGAACAGCTGCATTTGAATACTTAAAGTTCTTAACTTCAACAGAAAATCAAATAACTTGGGGTGTTGAAACTGGATACATACCAGCAACACACGCTGCTATATCATCTGATGAATACAAAAATTCAGGAAGTTTAGTATCATCTATATTAGAAGAAGCAACAAGTAAAAATTTATTTATAAATGATGTTGCTCAAGGTGTTGACAGTGCTTACAATGAATCAAGAGTTGTAATGGAAGATATATTAGCAGATAAAAACTCAGATGTAAAATCTAAATTAGAAGCGTATAGAAATACTTTAATGGGAATATACGAATAATATTTTAAACAGGGGATGTCTTAATTTTATTTAAGGCATCTTCTTTATTTATATGTAAGTATGCTCGATGATAATATAAGTATCCCTCCAAGCTAAAAAATTATCGCCAACGATACATCCTTGATACCACTTTGAGCAACGTATTAGTGAAGTATTTCGGATATATCCGTTGATTAAATGTCGGCTCATCTTATATACTATCATCTTCGCTAAAGTAATTTAGATATAAAAATTTTGATTTTAGAAAAAAGGAGAAAATTATGAAACTGGTTATTTATCAAACAAGTGATTTACATGGATATGTATATCCTACTAACTATGTAACAGAACAGCCCCTTGGAATTTTAAAAATAGGGAGTTATATGAAAAAAGATGAGTTAAATTATGATGCATCTTTAAAAATAGATTGCGGAGATTTAGTTCAAGGATCTGCTCTTACACATTATTTATATAAGCATGATATAGAAAGAAATCCTATTATTGAAGGGTTAGAAAATATAAAATATGATGCTTATGTTTTAGGTAATCATGAATTTAACTATGGATTAGATTATTTAAATAAATCATACTCTCCAGTATGTGATAAGATTATAAATGGTAATATAGAAGGTTTAGATTTTGATACAAAACCATATAAAATATTTGAATTTGATGGATTTAAAGTTGGATGTATAGGGTTTACAACATCATTTATACCTAACTGGGAAAGACCATGCAACATAGAAGGATTAAGTTTTAATGATCCTGTTGAAACATATGCAAAATATGAAGAAGAATTAAAGGAAAAATGTGATTTTATAATAGTATGTTATCATGGTGGATTTGAAAAAAGCTTAGAAGATAACACAACACCAACTGAAGCACTGACAAAAGAAAATCAAGGAAGCAAATTATTAGAAAAGTTCAATTCTATAGATATGGTTTTAAGTGGTCATCAACATAGATCATTTATTACTAAGATAGATAATAGAATATGTTCTCAACCTCTTAACAATGGTCAAAACTTCACAAAAATAGTTATAGATACAGAAACTAAAGAAATAAGCTATGAGTTAGTAGAAGTTAAGAATATTGATGTTGAAATTGATAAAGAACTTCAAAGTATATTTGATGATGTAGAAGCTAAATTACAATTATACTTAGATCAAGAAATAGGTAATTTCGATAAAGATATAATTGTTGATGATATATTCTTAGCAAGATTAAATGGACATCCGATTATAAACTTTTTACATGAAGTACATCTTGAAGCAGGAAATGCTGATATTTCTGCATTATCGTTATTTGATAGTACAATTGGATTTAAGAAAAATGTATCTATTAGAGATGTATTAATAAATTATCCTTACCCAAATACATTAAAAATTCTTAAAGTAAAAGGTGAGAATATCAAAAAAGCAATTGAAAAAGCAGCTACTTACTTTGTTTTAGAAGATAATAAAGTAGTTGTAAATAGTACATTTTTAGTACCTAAGGTTCAACATTATAACTATGATACATTTGGCGGACTTGACTATGAAATAGATTTAAATAGAGAGTTTGGAGACCGTGTTGTTTCTATGAAAAGAAATGGTGAAGATATGGATTTAGAAAAGTATTATAATGTTGTAATGAATAACTATCGTGCAACTAATACTTCTATATATCCTAGTTATGAAGGAGCAGAAGTTGTAGGTGAAGTAAATATAGATATAAGTGAAATTATAATAGACTATATACAAGATAAGAAAATGATTAAATCGGAAGATAAGTGTAACTATAAAATTAAGTACTAGAAAAATATCAAAAATAAGTATAAAAGTGAACTTAGTAAGAATTTAGAGAAGTTGAATAATTAGATAGATAATTCATATTCGACTATAATTTCTAGATATTAGTACTGCTTTATTAATAATAGAGAACTTGATTTACTTAGATTAAATTTAACTTTTAACTTTAAAATCATAAAAAGATATTATACTTTAAAGTTTAATTCAAAATGCGGATATTAAAGGACATTTTGAATTAGACTTTTATTATAGTGTATGATATATTAAGACACATTGAGGGGAAAAGAACACTTGATATAGACTTAGGATTTGGGTGTGATTTAGATATATAACTAAATAAAGTGATTAATAAAAATTTAATAATAAGTAGGGGGTTATATACTATGATAAGAAAATTAGAAAATAAAGATGTAGATATAGTTATGAATATATGGTTAGAAACAACTATAAAGGCTCATGATTTTATATCAAAAGAATATTGGGAGTCTAACTATGATATGGTAAAAGAAGTTTATATACCTGCGGCAGATAGTTTTATTTATGAAGAAAAAGGGAATATTAAAGGTTTTATATCAGTTATAGATAAAGAATTTATAGGAGCTTTATTTGTAGATAAAAAGTATCAAGGATGTAGTATCGGTAGTAAATTGATTAGATATGTGGATAGTATATATAATGGATTAACATTATCTGTATACAAAGATAATAGTAGAGCTGTTAATTTTTATAAAAATATTGGATTTGATATAGTTGAAGAAAAGATTAATGAAGATACTGACTGTATAGAATACTATATGAAAAAATAAAGATTTCTAATATCGCTATAGAAAGTTAATATGTATAAGTGTAAATATGAATAATTATTAAGAGTATTTAAAGAGATATAAGATGTTGATTGAAAAATTAATATCTTTTTTTTATGATTAAGGATATTATAATACTTAAAAAAATGTGGATAAATTCTGAATGTAAGTAATATCAACAAATTGGTTTTGAGCGTAAAAAAGATTTTGAAATACTTCGCCCACGCAGTGGCTCAAGCAACGGACGAAGTCGTTGGCGACATGAAATGTTTCGCCGACACGTCGCTCAAGCGAAGCGAATTTTTTATCAGTAAATTATATTGAATTTATCTAAGTCTATTGTGGGTTTAGAGATTTTTATTATATATTGGTATAATTATTCTGTTTAAATTAATAAAAAAAGTATATTAATTATAATAAGTAATAATTATATTTAAATAAAATTAAAAATGAGCATAAAAAGAAAGGCGTACTATGGAAGAATCAAGAATCATAAAAATGATAAATAATAATCCTAGCATTATTTCAACAATAAATAATCCAACCGATGAAATGAAACTATTAGCTATAAAAAAAGATGGATTAACATTAGAGTATATAGAAAATCCAACTATAGAAATGCAGCAATTGGCATTAGATAATAATATTAGAGCTATTAGATATATAGAAAATCCTACGGAATCAATGATGATAAAGGCTGTAAATGCAGGATGGAGTATATTAGAGTATATAAAAAATCCGACAGATAAAGTAATTGAGTTAGCTATAAATCAAGCTGGATGGGCTATAAAATATGCTAAAAATCCAAGTGAAGAACTACAATTATTGGCTGTTAGAAAAAATTATGACTCAATCAAGTTTATAAAAAATCCTTATGAAAGTGCTCAAAAAGAAGCTTTAAAAATAAGTTATGATGCATTAAGATATATTAATTCACCAAGCCATAATATAGAAATTGAGGCTATTAAAAATAATGAGGCGGCAATTAGCTTTATACATAACTTAGATAAGGATAAAATATTAAATTTCTTAAAAGAAAATATTTTGGTAATTAAATATGTTGCAAGAGAAATATCAAAAGAAGACTTGGAAGAAGTGTTAAAAGAAGTTTTATCAAAAGAAGAAGTCGAAGAAAAATATGTTAGAGACTTGTTAAATTGCAGTATGATAGATAGAAATAGTAAAAACTTTGAAATAGACAAGATAATGTTTATTTATAAGTATGGTAGTAAGAAAGCAAGGAAAATAGCAGTAGATGAAAAATTAAAGATGATATAGGAGATAGACAGATGAATTTTATAGATACATTAAAGAGCGTTAACTTAGTATTATCGACGAATGAAGTACCACTAGTAGTAGGAGAAAGTGGAATAGGAAAAACAGCATTAGCAAGAAAACTTGCAGGTGATAATAATTGGAGCTTAGTAGTTATTGATGGAAATTTACTTAAAGAAGGTGAAATAGGTGGACTTCCAACTATAGAATCTTACACAATAACTAACTCTAAGGGAGAAAAATTAGAAAAGAAAATCACAGTGTATGCAGTTCACAATAAATTAAGAGAAATTGATGAAGAAATAGCTAAAGGAAAGACAGTTCTTTTATTTATAGATGAAATAAACCGTTGTGAACATACAGTACAACAGGAGTTAATGAACTTAATATTAAATAGAGAAATAAATGGATATAAGTTACATGATGATGTAAAAATATTAGCAGCAATGAATCCATCAAGTAAATATGGTTCAGATTTTGATTATCAAGTTGTTGATATGGATGCAGCTCAAGAAAATAGATTTGTATGGTTAAACATGGAACCTGATTATACACAATGGTTAGATTGGGCAATGAATGCAGGAATAGAGCAAAAGGTTATAGAGTTTATATCAACATTCCCTGAATATTTACACAGAATAAATGAAGATGATATACGTGCAACTCCAAGAAGTTATGAAAGAGTTTCAAAGAGTTATAAGATTTATAAAGATCAGAAAGAATCTATACCTAGATCAGTATTTTTAAATGTTATAAAAGGAAATGTGGGAAAGGTTATAGCAGAGGAGTTTATAAGTTTTGTTGAGTCTGATTGTAGTCCGTTAATATCTTATGAAGATGTGTTTTCATGTGAAACATTAAATTCAAATATAATAGAGAAAGTAAAAAGTGAAAGTCACACAAGACTTTATTTATCAGCAATGAATATTTTAAAAACATTAGAATTAAATATTAAAAATGATGAGAATAATTCAACAGATTATGTAACTAGGTTTATAGAGTTTTTAAAATTATATCCTATAGATTTAATGGTTGGAATTATGAAGGATATAAAAAGTAGTTATGCTGAAGTATATAAAAGGGCTATAGAAAACGAAGAATTCGTAGAATTATACTTTGAATCTTATAATATGATAAGGGGATAATCTATGGAAAGTTATTTTGATAAACAAGCTAAATACCTTTATGATAAAGCTGAGGAGATAATAAACACTTATGCTATGTTAAAGTCAAATAAAAAAGGTGAAAAATTTGAAATAGATATACCTCAAGATTTCAAAAATGAATTTTTTAAACTAGTAGATAAAGTTAACTTAAGTCTTATGGAAGATAAAGATAACTTTTATGGTTATTTTTTATTTCAGACTTTAAGAGATATTAGATTTGATATAAGTAGTCCAACTGCTGTAAACTTTAAAGGTGCTAAATATGTAATATATTTTAATCCAATAATCTTTTTAAGTCTTGATATGAAACAGATGGAAAGTACTATTAAGCATGAAATACTACATATACTATCTCTGCATTTATTAAGAGGAAAAGAATTAAAAAATAAGTATAGTACACTGGCAATTAATATTGCAATGGATGTAGTAGTAAATCAATATTTAAACTATTTACCACCATATGCAACAACGCTTCAATGGTTAAACTCAAATTATAACTTAAAACTTGAACCATATGAGTCTTTTGAATATTATGTAGAGAAGATTCAAATGGAACTTGATTTACAAGAAGTTGATGAAAATGGTGAAGAAGTTGATAATCATGAAAATGAAAATATAGAAACTGAATATAATCCAGAGCATACTCATGATGTTTGGGAAGAATCTGATGAGATAGATGAAAAAACTCTTAAAGAATTTACAGAGAAATTTGTTAGTTTATCTCAAAAAGGTGAAGTACCAAACTATTTAGGAGGTTTGATTTCGGCTTTAAAAAATAGTAAGGGAGAGTTACCTTGGAATTTATATCTTAAAAAACTTATGGGTACAGTTGAAAGTAATAAAAAGAAAACCATAACAAGAAGAAATAGAAGGCAACCAAATAGATTAGATTTAAGAGGAGAACTTAGAGGTCATAAAGCAGAAATAGCTGTTGCACTTGATACAAGTGGAAGTATTAGTGATGAAGAGTTTAAACAAGCTATTAAGGAAGTTCTTAACATAGTAAAAAACTATAATCATGAAATTACTATTATAGAATGTGATAATGAAATTAGACGTACTTATAAAGTTAAATCTGTAAAAGATATAAAAGAAAGAATTAATATAAGAGGTGGTACTAAGTTTACTCCAGTTTTTGAATATGCTAATAAGAAAAAACTTAATTTATTAGTTTATTTTACCGATGGCAAAGGTGAAGATAGGTTAGAGGTAATACCTAGAGGATATAAGGTTTTATGGGTTATTTCAGGAAGAGGAGATAAATTATCATTAAATAATCCTTATGGAGCAGTTAAAAAACTTAGCAAGGTTGAAGTTAAAGAAGATACTATAGATATGAGTGATGTTAGAGATGATGGATACTCAATGAATAATCAACAACCAATGTTATAAAAATTATTATTTGGATTATTCCTACTATCTTATAGTAAATATTTAAATTTAGGTTATGTTTTAACACAATGTTGAAATTAGATAAATTTTGAACAATAAAAAATCAAGAGTTGTATGAATAAACAAATACAACTCTTGATTTTTTTATACTTTGAATTTTTTATTCAATTTCATCAATTTATTCAATTATATTCTTCTTAATTCTACATCTTTCAACATTTTTTATGTTAATATTTTTATTACTTGCTATATTCTTTATAACAACTTTGTAATCAATATTATAAAATTTAATACAACAAAAAGAGAAATCATAATATGAATGTTTTAAGTCAAAATAAAAACAAGAAATTTGTAACAGGTTGGCTTACATGATGGGACCTTCATTATTAGTTGATAATATTGAATATGGAGTTGCTTGGTGGTATGTATTAGCATTCATAATAGTATGCTACAAAGCCTTAATAGTTGCTTCTAATAGGTATGACTAAGTTAAACAAAGAAAGAATATCAAACTTAGAAAATAATTCTACAAAAGAAGTTATGTAATAAATAATATTAATTAATGTAGTTATAATAATTATTATTAAAATTTAAAAGCATGAAAGGAGCAAAATCAAATGGAGAAAAAACAACTTCAAAAAAACTTAGGTGCTGCTGCTGCTTTATCAACAGTTGTTGGTATGGTTATAGGTGGTGGAGTATTTTTTAAACCACAAGCAGTTTATGAAATAACTGGTGGAGCACCAGGACTTGGAATGATAGCATGGGTTTTAGCAGGTATCATGACAATAACTGCTGGACTTACTGCAGCAGAAGTATCAGCTGCAATACCTAAAACAGGTGGAATGATGGTATATATAGAAGAAATATACGGTAAAAAACTTGGTTTCTTAACTGGATGGATGCAATCTGTATTATTCTTCCCAGCTACAATAGCTGCTATATCAGTTATGTTTGGTCAACAAGCTGCTATATTATTAGGTAATGAATCTTTAGTAATACCTATGACAGTAGGAGTTATATTATTAATAGGTATATTAAATACTTTTGGTTCTAAAACAAGTGGTGCAATACAAACTGTATCAACTGTATGTAAATTAATTCCTCTTGTATTAATAATAGTATTCGGATTTATAAAAGGTGGAGGAGATAATCCTATAGTACAACCTTTAGTTGCAGAAGGTATAAGCCCAACAGGAGTAATAGGACAATTATTAGTTGCTATATTATTTGCTTACGATGGATGGATAAACGTTGGTACTTTAGCTGGTGAAATGAAGGATCCAGGAAAAGATTTACCAAAAGCAATTGTTGGTGGTTTATCTTTAGTTATGGCTGTATATGTAGTTATAAACTTAGCTTACCTTTGGGTATTACCAGCTAATGAATTAGCTCAATATGCTTCTCCTGCTTCAGCAGTTGCAACTGAATTATTCGGACCAATAGGTGGTAAAATAATAACTGTTGGTATATTAATATCTGTATTCGGATGTATAAATGGATACCTATTAACTGGACCAAGAATAATTTATACATTAGGACAACAAAAATCTATACCAGTATCATTTGGTAAATTAAATAAAAATGATGTTCCAGCTAACGCAACATTATTAATGGCTGTATTATCAGCTTTATATGCATTATCAGGACAATTTAACTTATTAAGTGATTTATCAATGTTCGCTGTTTGGTCTTTCTATGTTTTAACATTCATAGGTGTTATGAAACTTAGAAAAACTCATCCAAACTTAAACAGACCATACAAGGTACCTTTATATCCTATAGTTCCATTAATAGCTATATTTAGTGGATTATTCGTTGTATTAAACCAATTATTCTTCGCTGGTGCTAAGAGTACAATGATGTCTTTAGGAGGAGTTATCGTAACTCTTATAGGTTTACCTGTTTATTCTTATATGACTAAAAAGTATGCTAACTCTGATAACGATATAGATAAAGCTGCTTAATATAATAAAAGAGCGTAGACAAAATCTACGCTCTTTTATTTTTAGCTTATTTTATTTTGCTAACTTTATTTAAAATATTTTTTATATCTTCAACTATACCAACATCTACTAACTTATTTTTAAACTTATATCTAATTATATATAATATATACTGTATAAAAAAATATGAGCAGATGCTCCTATCCTTTTAGTTCAGAATATATAACAATTGCGAAGTTAATTATATTGTATCATTTCCAACACTCATTTAAAACATAGCCTAATAATAAAATGTAAAGAGACAATATTAACATAAAATAAGGATAAAGCATAATATGTATCGTGATAACTGATTATATTATTAGGAGGTATATTATGGATATATCTTGTCCCAAATATGATATTCAAAAGATATTTTCTGGATATGACCCATCTAGACCAAATGCGTATGCTCAAATAAAAGGTGGACCTTTAGCACCTTGTATAAGAGGAACTATATATTTATACCAATTAGGTGAAGGAGTATATATAAAGGTATATATAACAGGTATCCCTAATGTAAACAATCAAGCTAGTTCTTTTCATGGATTTCATATTCATGAAGTTGGAGATTGTTCTATTGGTAATGATAATGAGCCGTTTACTGCTGCAAAATCTCATTATAATCCTAATAATGTAGAACATCCTATGCATGCAGGTGATTTACCACCAATTTTATCTGCTAATGGTATAGGAATCCTTTCAACATTTACTAATAGATTTACTGTAGATGAAGTTATAGGTAAATCTTTTATAATTCACTCAGGATATGATGATTTTACTTCACAACCAGCAGGAAATTCAGGTACGAGATGGGCATGTGGAGTTATTGATTATTATTAGAACTTAAAGTATAAATCTTACATTACTAGCTTATATTAATAAATCATATAATTAAATAATATAGATATAGATAGAAAAGTTCTTGAAATTATATCAAGAGCTTTTTTACGTACAAGAAAATTATGATATAAAATTTTTTGTGGATAACCTATTAACATAAGCAAGATCACTAACTTTATAAATGTAAAAATGACATTTTGAGCAACGGATGTATCCATAGCGGTAGCTAGGATATATCGTTGGCGACATGAAATGTTTCGCCAACACGTTGATCAAGCATAGCGAATTTTTTATTGTTATTAGAAATTATAAATAAAAGTTTTATTAGTTAGTTAAAGGGTATATAAAATATAGTAGATATAATATTATTTATAAAATATGTAGATAATTTATAATATTTTCTACTAATTTATATTGACGATAGAAAACTATATGATATAATAAAAATATAAAATAAGTGATAATGATTATTAATAATATACGAATTAAAAAATCAATAGGAGGAGAGATATGAGAAAATTAAAAGTATTTGTTGCGTTAAGTTTAACAATAGCTACTCTTGGAATAGTTACTGGTTGTTCGGGAACTAATAACAATGAAGGGAGTAATAAATCAGAAACAAGAATAGTAGAAACAGTTAAAGGAGAAGTTGAAATACCAGCTAATCCACAAAGAATAGTAGATATATCAGGAAACAGTGAAGAATTAGTATTATTAGGATATACTCCAGTAGGAACTTCAAATGTTGACTCATATAAGCCAGATTCAGTACCAGCATATATGGAAGACAAATTAGGAAATACTAAAGTAGTAGGACATGCGATGGAAGATACTGCAGATATAGAAGCAATACTTGGATTAAACCCAGATTTAATAATAATGGCTCCAAGACAAGAAAAGATATATGATCAATTAAAAGAGATAGCACCAGTAGTTATGTTAGATGACGAGTATAATGACTGGGAAGGAAAATTAATGGATGTAGCTGACATATTTGACAAAGAAGATGAAGCTCAAAAATGGTTAGATACATACTATGCAAAAGCTAAAGAAGTTGGTAAAGAGATAAAAGCTGCAAATGGTGAAGATGAATCATATGTAGCAATATCAACAGACTTAGCAAATGGACAATTCTTTGTATTTACTAGCGGAGGAATGGGAACAGTGTTAAGTGAAGATATGGATCTTAAGCAACCAGAAAAAATACCAGCACAAGATTCTATAGAATTACCTAAAGTTACTCTTGAAGGTTTAGATGAAATAGATGCTGATAATATAGTACTTATAGGAAGTGAATCTGATAAAGCTGAATTAGAAAATAACTCTGTATGGAATGAAATAGATGCTGTAAAAGACGGAAATGTTACATTCTTAAACAACAGTCCATATTTCAGTCAACCATATAACCCAGTAGGAAGATTATTAATATTAGATACGATAAAGAATGAACTTGTAAAATAGCTTATAGATAAATAGTAGGTGAAAGGGTATAAATATCTTTTCACCTACTATTTATATTTAGAGGTAAATATATGTAAATTTATGGAGGATAAATGAAAAAGATTAATAGAAAGAAAGTCGCATATATACTTATGCTTGTAGGTATAGTATTGTTACTAGTTGGAATAGGAACCTCTATTTCTTTAGGAGCAAAAAATATAGACTTATCAACAATAGTCAATAGTATATTACATGATAGTAATGATATAAATACTAAAATAATTAGAGATGTAAGAATACCTAGAGCTATTGCAGCAGCTCTTGTAGGAGGATTTTTAGCAGTAGCAGGTGCAATAATGCAAGGTATAACTAGAAATCCTATAGCAGAACCATCTGTAATGGGGATAACACAAGGTGCTACATTTATGATAGCTGTGGCTTTAGTTATACAAAGAATGTTTCCAGATTTAATAATAAGTAGTTTTACAATGATGATGTTTGCATTTGCAGGTGCAAGTATAAGTGGACTTTTAGTTTATTTTGTAAGTTCAAGAAGTATGAGAAAAGTAGACCCTGTAAAACTTGCGCTGGCAGGAACGGCATTGGGTACATTATTAATATCATTAGCTATGGGTATATCAATGTACTTTAACTTATCTCAACAGCTTACGTTCTGGATATCGGGAGGAGTAACTGGAGCAAAGTGGAGTAGTATAACACTACTTGCCATAATAGGAGGAGGAGCTTTAATTGGAGCAATACTTATGGCACCTAAAATAACTATACTAAGCTTGGGTGAAGAAATAGCTATAGGATTAGGACAAAAAACAAATAAAATAAGATTTATAAGTATATTACTAGTAATATTATTAACTGGTGCGTCTGTTTCTGTTGCAGGTAATATAGTTTTTGTAGGACTTATAATTCCACAAATAGTAAGAGGAATAGTTGGTGCAGATTATAAATATATAATACCAAGTTCCATGGTATTTGGTTCGGTTTTACTAGTATATAGTGATATTTTAGCAAGAATGATAAACCCACCATATGAAACTCCAATAGGTTCATTAACTGCATTATTAGGAGTACCAGTATTTATCTATCTTGTTAGAAAGGATACAAAATAGATTATGAATATAAAGAAAAATAAAAAATTTATAATAGTTATTGCTATATTAGTAGCAATGATATTTGGGACTTTTTTAATTAGTTTAAATATGGGTTCATTATCAATATCACCTGGTGATGTTATAAAAACATTAATAGGACAAGGCACAAAAGCACACGAAATAGCAATATTTAAATTAAGATTACCTAGAATAGTAATTGGAATACTTGTAGGAACAGCATTAGCAGTAGCTGGTACTATACTTCAAGGTGTTACGAAAAATGATTTAGCAGACTCAGGGATACTTGGTATAAACTCAGGAGCTGCATTATTCGTTGTTATATATATATTCTTAATGAATGGAAATGTATATGATGGTGTAAGTAACCTTACAATATTTACAATGCCAATAGTAGCTCTTAGTGGTGCATTATTTGGAGCATTTTTAATATATATACTTGCATGGAAAAACGGAATAAATTCATCAAGATTATTATTAGTAGGGATAGGTATAAATATAGCCTTTACATCAATACTTACTATTTTCCAATTAAGATTTACTACACAAGAATTTAATAGAGTAATGGCTTGGACAAACGGAAGTATATGGGGAACTAACTGGAATTATGTTATAGCAGTTTTACCATTTATATTAGTAATTACTTTATTAGCAATGTATAAATCAAGATATTTAGATGCACTAAACTTAGGTGATGAAGTAGCCACTGGTTTAGGTGTAGAAGTAGAAAAAGAAAGAGTAAAATTAATAATACTTGCAGTTGTACTAGCAGGGGTTGCAACGTCTGTAGCAGGAAGTATCGGATTTTTAGGATTAGTTGCACCTCATATAGCAAGAAAGTTAGTAGGACCAAAACATAAAAAATTAATACCTACGGCAGCACTTGTAGGAAGTACAATACTTTTAGTGGCAGATACTATAGCAAGAAATATAATAGCACCTAGAGAATTATCAGTTGGTATAGTAGTAGCGATAATAGGTGTACCATACTTTATTTATCTAATGTTAGCAGACTAGATAATATATAAAATTAGACTTAAAAGGAGATAACTATGAGCTGTATAAGTACTAAAAACTTAAACATTTCTTATGGAAATTTAGATATAGTAAAAGATTTAAATTTAGATATACCAAAAGGTAAAATAACTACAATAATAGGTTCAAATGGTTGTGGTAAATCTACAATATTAAAAACAATAGCAAGAATTATACAAGCAAAAAGTGGAGATATATTTGTAAATAATATAAATATAAAAGAACAAAGTCCAAAGGACTTGGCTAAAGTAATGGCGGTTTTACCTCAAAGTCCACAAGCACCAAGCGGGCTTACAGTAGAAGAGTTAATAGCTTACGGAAGATTCCCTCATCAAAAGGGATTTGGAAAAATGAGAAAAGAAGATGAAGATATAGTAACATGGGCACTTAAATCAACTGGAATAGAAGAATTTAGAGATAGACCTATAGAAGCTTTATCAGGAGGGCAAAGACAAAGAGCTTGGATAGCTATGGCACTAGCTCAACAAACTGAAATACTTATACTTGATGAGCCAACAACATATTTAGATTTAGCTCATCAATTAGAAATACTAAAGTTATTAGAAGAGTTAAATAAAAAGCAAGGTACAACTATAGTCATGGTTATACATGAACTTAACAATGCTGCTAGATTTGCAGACAATATGATAGGTGTAAAAAAAGGACAAGTAGTTTGCCAAGGAACTGCTCATGAAGTTATGACAAAAGAAAACTTAAAAGAGTTATTCAATATAGATGCTGAGATAGTTGAAGACCCTAGAAATAACAAGCCTGTATGTTTAACTTATGATATGTTAGTTTAGGAGATTTATATGGAAAGTCAAGTAGTAATAAAAGATGAATTAAAAGAAGAGAAAATTTGGCGTTTAATTATAAAATATTCAGTACCAGCTATTTTAGCGATGATGATAACGTCTTTATACAATACAGTGGATAGAGCATTTATAGGTTCTATGAAAGATATAGGAGCATTGGCTATATCTGGACTTGGCGTTACAATGCCAATACTTACAATACTAGGTGCATTTTGTGTTGGTCTTGCAGTTGGGGGAAGTACAAATATAGCAATTAAACTAGGAGAAGGAAATAAAGAAGAAGCTGAAAAATCATTAGGTAATACTATAGCAATAGAATTATTAGTTGGTATAGTAATGATGATAATATCAGTATTCTACTTAGAAGATATACTATACTTCTTTGGAGCGAGTAATGATACCATAAAATACTCAATGGATTATATGAGTGTAATAATGTGTGGTGCATGGTTTAACTTACCAGGATTTGCAATGAACAGTGTCATAAGAGCTGAAGGAAATCCTAAACTTGCATCTAATATGATGATAATAGGTTGCCTACTTAATTTAATACTAGATCCAATATTTATATTTGGATTTAATATGGGGATTAAAGGAGCAGCAGTAGGAACTGTAATATGTCAGTTAGTAATTTGTTTATGGTCAGGATATTACTTTACTTTTGGTAAATCAAATTTAAAGTTAAAATTAAAAAATATAAGAATAGAATCAAAAATAATAAAGGGAATTGTAGTAATAGCTTTAACACCATTTTGTATGGAACTTGCGTCAGGATTTATACATTTAATAACTAATAAAGTTCTAAAATTATATGGTGGAGATTTAGCAATAGGTGCTATGACAGCTATAACATCTATAAACTTATTATTTATGATGCCTGTATATGGAATAAGTCAAGGTATGCAAACTATAATTGCATATAATTATGGTGCTAAGCAATTTGATAGATCTAAAAAAGCATTATCAATAGGAATATTAGGGGCAATTGGAATTTTATCATTTGGGCTTATATCGATTTTATTATTCCCTAAACAGTTTATAAGTATATTTACTAAAGATGCTAGACTTATGGAGTTAGCATTAAATGGAATATCTATTTACTCATTAACACTACCTGCAATAGGTATATGCATATTAGGAACGGTTTATTTCCAATCGATAGGTAGTGCAAAAAAATCAATAGTACTTAGTTTATTAAGACAAGTTATTGTATTTATACCATTAATATTGCTAGTACCGAAGTACTTTGGACTAAATGGAGTATGGGCAGCTCAGCCGTTAGCAGATATAGTGTCAATGATTATAATAGGATTATTCTTGATAAAAGAATTTAAAGATTGTAAATTATAGAGTTTAAATTTAAAGATTATATTAAGTATTGAAATTTTATAATACTCATATCCATTGGATATGGGTATTTTTGATTTATAATGAATATAAATGTATTAAAGGTTAAATATAATTAAATATGTATAAAATATTATAAAGATAAAAAATATTACTTTATACATTTGAATTGAAGTGATATAATTTAATTTTAATAAAAAATAATGAATGAGGATGAAATTTATGATTGAGAAAAATACTCACGAATATAAAAAAGATGTTTTAAGGTTAGCTACATTTATAGGTCAACTTATGCTTAGCAATGGAGCTGAAACGTATAGGGTGGATGATACTGTAAAAAGAATTTGTAGTTCACGAGGATTTACTCATATAAATGTATTTGTGGCGCCTAACACAATTATAATATCTGATGATAGATTTGATGGATATACATTTATGAAAGTAATAGAAAGTAGATGTATAAATTTAAATAAAATAGACTTATTAAATGATTTTTCTAGAAGGTTTGTTAGTCAAGCTGACATGTCAGTAGGTAATGCAATAAAAGAATTAAAAAATCTAGAAGAAAAATCACCACATACACAAAGAGCTGTAAATATATGGACAGCAATTGGTTCTTCTAGTTTTGCTGTATTAGCTGGAGGGGATGATGTATTAACATTTATGCTAACTCTTATAACATCAGTAATGGCTATGATTATATATAATGAAGTTAAGAAAATAAGTAATATACCTGTTTTTGCTACATTAGTATCGTCAATAATTATAGGTCTTTGCGGAGTAGGTCTTGTAGAGATTGGAATACTAAATACACCAAAGATGTTGATAGTAGGGTCTATAATGCCACTTTTACCAGGAGTACCATTTATAAAGGCTATAAGAGATTTAGTATCAGGAGAGCTTATGTCAGGAGTAGGACGAGCGATTGATGCAGGAATTATTGCCACAGCTATTGCAGTAGGTGTAGGTATAGCAATGAATATATATGTTAGATTTGGAGGCGTATTATAATGATTTGGATGCCTATGTATATACATGTGATATTTTCATATTTAGCAGCAGTTGGGTTTGCAGTATTTTTGAACTCTCCTAAGAAAACACTTTATGTAGCTGGTGGTATAGGAATGATATCATGGGTAATATATGTACTTTTAATGAGAATTAATATTGATATGATGACTTCGAATTTTATAGGAGCATCTATTGCAGCTTTACTAAGTGAAATATTAGCAAGAAAGATGAAAAAACCTACTATATTATTTATAGTTCCTGGAATAATAACATTAATACCAGGTCTTGGACTATATAATACAATGTCTTATGTTGTAGAGGGAGATTTTCAATTAGCTTTTACTACAGGAGCTAATGTTCTTTTAGCAAGTGGAGCAATAGCCCTTGGAGTTATTGTGATTTCGTCTTTATTTAGGACATACTACAAAAATTTAAAAGAGAGGTTACACATTAATAAAGCTTCATAAATTTAAATTTTTACTGAAATAAATATTTAAATTAAAAAAGATATTGGCAAAAATGCTAATATCTTTTTTATTGTAATAAATCATGTTGTACTTTTAGCTAGGTACAAAAAGTGAATAGATAAGTTTATAATCTTTAAAATTTGACATAGAATATCTATAATTATATAATTACTTTGAAATTAAACTAGTTATACAAGAGGAGAAAATAATATGGCAAACTTAGATTTCATATACAACCGTAAAAGTGTAAGACAATTTAAAGATATACCTGTACCAAAAGAAGATATAGTTGAACTGTTAAAAGCAGGAACTTATGCACCATCTCCAAAGCATCAGCAAAATTGGCACTTTGTAGTATTACAAAACAAAGATATAATAAATAAAATGGCAGATATAGTAACTAAAAATCATGAAAAGATAGGACAGCTTGCAAAGAATGAAAAAGACTTTAAAAGACATATGAGTACAATAAACTATTATACATGTTTTAAACATGCTCCTGTAGTGATAATAGTGTATTCATGTGAATATAAGATGATAGAATATAAAATATTAAAGGAAAATAATGCTCCACAAGAGGTTCTAGATGTATTAGTATCTCCTCAATCAGCAGCACAAGGAATTGGAGCTGCAGTGGAAAATATTTTATTAGCAGCAACTCAAATGGGATATGGAAGTTGTTATATGACAGGCCCAACACATTCAAAAAAGGAAATAGAGAATCTTATAGGATTTGAAAAAGAAGGATATGAATTAATGTCTATGATTTCTTTAGGGGTTGCAGAAGATGATACTCCAAAACAACCATCTAGAAAGCCTTTAGAAGATGTTGTAACATTTATAGATTAAATAATAAGAAAAGCTTATTAGTAATTGGCTAATAAGCTTTTCTTATTATCTAATAAATGGATTATATTAAAAGTCTATATTAGTATATAAAATCAAGATAATTAATTAAATGAGAGATGCAAATACTTATAAATATAAAAATAACTCTACGTTTAGTTTATTGAATTGTATTATAAAGTAGCTTAAATTAATATTAAGAGGTGATAATGATGGATTGTAAAAAAATTGGAAGTTTAATATATGAATTAAGAAAAGATAAGAAAATGACTCAAAAGCAAATAGCTGATTTAATGAATATAAGTGATAAAACAATAAGTAAATGGGAAAGAGGTTTAGGATGTCCTGATATTTCTTTACTTCCAGAATTATCACAAATATTAGGTGTAAGTATTGATCAAATATTATCGGGTCAGATAAATTTAAACGATTTAGTAGGAGGAAATATGAACAAATTAAAATTTTATGTATGTCCACAATGTGGGAATTTAATGACAGCTACCGGAAATGCTACAATATCTTGTTGTGGAAAAACATTAGACCAACTGGTTGCAAAGAAGGCGGAAGAAGGACATAAACTTGATATAGAACCTGTAGAAGATGAGTTATATGTTACAACTAATCATGAAATGACAAAGGAACATTATATATCTTTTGTTGCATACGTAAAGGGTGACAGAGCTCTTATTACGAAACAGTACCCAGAATGGAATATGCAATTTAGATTCCGTAAATCTGGTCACGGAAAATTATATTTCTATTGTACAGACCATGGGTTATTTTACCAAATAGTATAATTGTAAATAAGATAAGCTTTATGAATTAAAAAGTGTAATAGAATATAAGAATCCTTAATAGTATTTATAGTATAGAAAAGCATATTAATGATAAAATGGGAGCTTTCTATTTTTATGTACTTATATTAAATATTAAGGAGGTAATAATGAGCGAACTATTTGCAAGATGGAACAAAATAAGTTTAGTAAAACGAATTTTAATCGGATTAATAATTGGTGTTATATTAGCATTAACAATTCCAGAATTTGCTAGCCCGATAGTAATATTTGGTTCATTGTTCGTAGGAGCTTTGAAAGCAATTGCCCCAATATTGGTATTTTTCTTAGTAACGACAGCAATATCTCAACATAAAAGTGGTCAAAAAACTAATATGAAATCTATAATAATTCTTTATTTAATAGGAACATTTTTTGCAGGTCTTACTGCTGTTGTAGCAAGCTTTATATTTCCTATAAATCTTACACTTGGTGCTGAAATCAGTGATGTAACTCCTCCTGGTGGAGTTATAGAGGTGTTAAAAAGTTTACTTATGAATGTAGTTGATAATCCTATAAATGCATTATTTAATGCAAATTATATAGGTATATTATCATGGTCTATACTACTTGGTTTAGCATTGAGAAATGCAGCAGAATCTACTAAAACTGTGATAAGTAACATTGCAGATGCTTTATCTCAAATTGTTAGATGGATAATAAACTTTGCACCATTTGGGATAATGGGCCTTGTATTTGATAGTATAGCTACACAAGGATTGGACACTTTATTTGGATATGGTCAATTAATAGTTTTATTAGTTGGGTGTATGGTATTTGTAGCGATTGTAATAAATCCAATAATAGTATATTTAGGAATACGCAAAAATCCATATCCGTTAGTTTTTAAATGCTTAAAAAATAGTGGGATTACAGCATTTTTTACTCGTAGTTCAGCAGCTAATATTCCTGTAAATATGAGATTATGCCAAGAATTAAATCTAGATAAAGATACATATTCTGTATCGATACCTTTAGGAGCAACTATAAATATGGGAGGTGCTGCTATTACTATATCAGTATTGACTCTCGCAGCAGTTCATACTCTTGGTATTAAAGTCGATATAGGAATGGCTTTATTACTTAGTTTACTATCTGCTGTAAGTGCTTGTGGTGCGTCTGGTGTAGCAGGAGGCTCATTATTATTGGTACCTCTTGCATGTAGCTTATTTGGTATACCAAATGATGTAGCAATGCAAGTTGTTGGTGTTGGATTTATAGTTGGAGTAATACAAGATTCTTGTGAAACTGCACTTAACTCATCAACAGATGTACTTTTTACAGCTTTAGCTGAGTTATCAAAAAAACGTAGGGTAGAAGTTAGAAATTTAGCTTTAGAAAGAAGCAAACATAATTAAATAAATTATAATAACCATCTAAACTTACAATTTAGATGGTTATTTATTTTATAGAATAAAATAAAATAAATTAAATAGAGTATTGTATTAATGATTAAAAAATTTTTTATAAATGATAAGAATATAAGTAAATTTTATATGAACAGGTTATTTGGTAATATAATACTAAGAAATAAAAATTTGGAACTAATGCGTAGATAATATTCAATTAATTAAAAAAATATATATAGATAAAAAAATAACAAAAAGATGTGAAATTTTGAATAGATATTATGATAAATAAGTTTTATCAAATAAAAAATTAAATACAAAAAGTTATTTATATGATTTGAATTAGAAAAATTAAAGATAGCAAAATTTCGTCAATGTAAAGGATGATATAAAAATATCAATGTTAACGTAAACATTTTATTTGTTAAAAATACTGATTAAATTGAATAGTAAGAAAAATAAATAAAATATTGACTCTTACATTTTAGAGGAATATAATCATCTCTATCATAAAACGATCGTTTATAAATTGATAATTTTAATATAAATAGGAGATGAGATATATAGTGGAAAATACAGTTGAAGCAATAGCAACCAACAATTTACTTTTAATATTTGCAGCTATAGCTATAACAGGTATAGTATTAGGTAAATTAAGTGAAATTATAAAGTTACCAGATGTAATACTTTATTTATTAGCAGGAATTATAATAGGACCTTCATTATTAAACTTAATAAGTGTACAAGCTTTTCCAATAGAAAATAATCTTATACTTACTTTTGGGTCGGCATTTATATTATTTGAAGGTGGAAAAGAAATAAACTTAAGAGTACTGAATAAAGTTAAAATTAGTGTAGGTATGCTAGCAACTGTAGGAGTTGTAATATCTGCACTTACAGTAGGATTAGTATCAAGTAAAGTATTTGGATTACCTATATTAACAGCTTTACTTTTAGGATCTGTAATAGCATCTACTGATCCAGCGGCACTTATACCAGTTTTTAAACAAGTTACTATAAAAGATAAGATAAAACAAACTGTAGTTAGTGAGTCAGCATTTAATGATGCTGTAGGAGCTATATTAGTATCTACATTACTTGCAGTTGTGACTAGCGGTGAATTTTCTGCAATGGAAAGTATAAAAGAACTTGTAATATCTACTGCAGTAGGTATAAGTACAGGCATAATTGTAGGATATATTTTAACTGCATTAGTATCAGATAAAAGAGTAGGAATATTCCACTCATATGCTCCTATAATGTCAGTGTTAAAGGTAGCTTTAGCTTATGAAATAGCTACTATGTTACATGGAAGTGGATATATGGCAGTATTTATAGCAGGATTAATATCAGGTAATAAAAAGTTATTTGGGCTTTGGATACCAGAAATAGATTTTAATTCAGATCATTGTTTTTCTGAAAATATAGGATCATTAGCTCGTATGGCAATATTCGTAGTACTTGGTACACAAGTGAATTTAGAAGCACTTGCAAAATATTGGGCACCATCATTATTAATAGTAATTGTGTTAATGTTTATAGCAAGACCACTTGTAATATTGGTATCTACATTATTTGATAAAAATGCAAAATGGACATTTAAAGAAAAATTATTTATGATGTGGGTAAGAGAAACAGGTGTTATACCAGCAGCACTATCAGGAATAATAGTTTCTATGAAAGTTCCAGGATATGAGATAATATCATCAGTTGTATTTATGACAATACTGATAACTTTAATAGTTCAGGCAAGTACAACTAAATTTGTTGCTAAAAAACTTGGAGTTTTAGAAGAGGAAGAAGAAAATAAAGCGGAAGTATTAAATATTATAGCTTAATATAGAGTGCATAAAGAACAGAATATATAGATTGTGATCTGTTCTTTTTTATATTTATAAAACAAAAAACTACAGTTGGGGGGAACTGTAGTTTTAATATACCTGGGGGAGATAGGTATGTTTTCCGTTCATATTTTAAGTATTATCATCTTTCAAAATAATATACATATTTTAGAGAAATTTTTATAAAGTTATATTTATTTAATTAAGGTGTATTAAGCAGATGGTTAATATGAGATAGAATTAATTATTAAATATTATAAATAATAGCAGAAAAGCACCTATCAAAAAGATAGGTGCTTTTATTTGGGCTAGCGTAATACTTATATTAATATATAAGTTCCCACTAACAAATATTATAATATAGATAGAGTATTATGTAAATGACTAAGAATATAATATATATCAATAATAGATGATATCAAATATAAGTATATTACTTAGTAGTGCTAGTTAAATATAACTATTGAAAATGCTAAATTCTAGTAAGCTATATTTTTATAGTTAAAAACTTTAGATGGTAACATGTTATTTTAAATAATAAAGGTCATCTAATAGAAATAAGAGAGATTTTTTATTAATAGGATGTAGAAGTGTTAAATTTTATAAATAATAAATCATTGTATTTGTATTATCTTATTTAATATAATATAAATAATAAAATACAAGGTAGGAGAAAAAAATGACAACAATAATAGATGGAATAACAATGTGTGAAGAAAAAATAAAGACATATCAAAATGAAACTAAAAATATAGAGATAGAAATAGGAAAAAGACCTAAATTTATAATAATAAATGCATCAAATGATGAAGGAAATGCAAGATATATAAAAGGTAAAATAAAAGAAGGAGAGAAAGCTGGACTAAGAGTAGAAGTTGTAAAATTTGAAGAAGATTGCAATAATGAAGATGTATTAAATATAATAAATAGATGTAATGAAGAAAAAATACCAGTTATACTTCAATTGCCAACATTTAAACACTTAGATACTAAAAAACTTATGGAATCAATAAACTATAATGTAGATGCAGATGGTTTTGCTAGAGAATGGATAGGGGAGATAAACTTAGGAAATGATAAGAAATTAGCTCCGGCAACACCTAAAGGCGTAATTTCATTATTAGAACAATATAATGTGGATATAGAAGGAAAAATAGCTTTAGTTATAGGGAAATCAAATCATGTAGGAAAGCCATTATGTACTATGTTAATGAATAGAGGTGCAACTCTTATAAATGCAAATAGCAAAACTAAAGATTTGTCTAGCTTAGTAAAAATGGCTGATATAGTAATTTCATGTGTAGGACGTCAAAATCTTATAAAATCGGAAGATATAAAAGAGGATGCAGTTGTAATAGGAGTAGGATTTACTTATGTAAATGGTAAACAGATTCTGGATTTTGATGTTGATGAAATAGTAGATTTAGGTAAAGCTAAATTTGTTTCAAATAGAATAAATTGTACAGGAAAAGCGACGATAAATTCATTGATAGACAATGTTATAGAGTTATATAAAATGAATTTTGATATAAAGTAATATATTTTTAGTAATGGATATGACCAAATAGGTAGTGAGTGTTATATCATTAGTTAAATGAATGAATCAAATTTTTAATTCAAATGGAGGTAATTATGAAAAGGACTGATTACATATCTTGGGATGATTATTTTATGGGTATTTCGCTGTTATCAGGAATGAGAAGTAAGGATCCATCCACTCAGGTTGGAGCGTGTATAGTTGATAAAGATAATAGAATAGTATCTATTGGATACAATGGATTTTTAAATGGTTGTAGTGATGAAGATTTTCCTTGGTCAAGAGAAGGCGAATTTTTAGAAACTAAATATCCATATGTAGTACATGCTGAACAAAATGCAATATTAAATGCCAGAGGAAAGTCTTTAGAGGGTTGTAGAATTTATGTGAATTTATTCCCTTGCCATGATTGTGCAAGAAATATTATTCAATCTGGAATAAAGACAGTATGCTATTTAGAAGATAAATATGCAGATACAGATTCTATAAAAGCATCTAAATACATGTTTGAAAAGGCAAAAGTTAAATTAATACAATTAACACCTCAAGTTGATAAAATAGAAATAAACTTTACTAAAAAATAGAAAGTAATTATAAAATAGCCTATATACTAAATTAACAAAAAGTATACAGGCTATTTTTATTCTTCTAAAGAAATAGAAGCTCTATATTTAGATGGACTCATATTTGTATATTTTTTAAACACCATACTATAATAATTTTGATTATTAAAACCAACAGTTATTGCAATATCGAGTAGGTTTAAATTAGTATCTATTAAAAGCTTTTTACTTTTTTCAATTCTTAAGTGATTTAAAAAATATGAAAATGTATTTCCAGTATATTTTTTAAATAAGCTACAAAAATAGCTCTTATTGATATCTAAGTAATTACATAATGAGTCAATTGTTATATCTTGACTATAATTTTCATGAACATATTCTATAGCCTTTCTTATGTAAGGATTAAACAATTTATTATTCATATTCTTATCAAATTTATCATCAGCTATATTCAAAATGAGCTTAGACATATAATTAGAACATTCTAAAGAACGATAAGGTATATTATGCGAAGTACTACCAACAGGTTTATTTGATATAGGTCCTAATACAAAGAAACCTTTATTTTTATTAAACTTAGAAATACTTACAACCTTATAATAAATGTTTATATTTTTGCCTAAATTGATATTTAAATGACTACTTGAATGATTTATTAAATCTTTTATTTGTTCTAGTGGAAATATTTCTTCAAAATAATCATTGTATCCAATTTTATATATATCATCAAACTCACTTGAAATAGCCTTTACAGGGATATTGCAACATTCATAAAAATCTTTGAGTACTGAAATTATAAAATTCATAAAAAACTCCTAAAAATTATTCTAAAAATAAATTTAAACAAAAAAAATTAAAAAAATGCAAATATATTTAAAACTTTTATGTATAAAAAAATATATAATTAACTTGTTAATGAAAATCAATATCACATAATAAATAATATAAAGTATAGAATTTAAAAAGTCAATGATAAATGAAAATTATTATTAATTGATAAAATGGAGGAGAAAAAATGGCTTTAAGAAAAAAAGGTTTAAAAGTAGCGGTTACAGCGATGGCAATAATATCATTTATAACATCGGGGGGATTAAATAATATCTATGCAGACAGTAGTATAGATAAAAATGTTACAGTAATAGAAAGAACATTAGAAGATAAGGTGTATTCAGTAGCAAATAAAATAGAATATATAAAAGATGGAGAAATAATAACATCTGGTCATGGATACCAATCTTTAAGAGATGCATTATCAGAAAATACATTAATAGAAGTTAAAAATGGAAAAATATATATGACTCTTGAATTTACAGATTCTCAATATAGCATTATAGATACAATAAAAATATCAGTAGATGGAAAAACAACTAATTTTGAAAAATCAAGCGATAGAAAGTATACAGTTGAATTAACAAGCTTAGATTCAAATATACAACTAAGTTATAATGTTAATGTACCGGTACCAAATATGCCACCACACTCATTTACTGTAAATGTAAAGTTATCAGATACTCCAGAACTTGAAACAAAAAATAATGCACCAGTAATAAATGTAAAAGATAAAACAATATATGTAGGAGAAGAATTTGATGCATTAAGTGGAGCTACAAGTGGAGTAGCAACAGATAATGAAGATGGAGATTTAACATCAAAATTAGAAGTTGTGAGTAAAGTAGATACAACTAAACCAGGTACATATGAGGTTACATATAAAGTTGCAGATTCAGAAGGATTAGTTACAACTAAAACTATAAAAGTAACAGTTTTAGAAAAAGAAGAAGTAAAACCAAATGGATTAGAAAATGGTAAATATAAAATAAAAAACACAACAGTATATTCAGGAAATAGTTCAATGGGAACTAGTATGGTAAGAAATTCATTAGAAGAAGTATCATATTTAGAAGTTAAAGATGGAAAGGTATATCTTACTCTTGAGTTTGCCAAAGATATGCATGGTATGATGGAAAATATAAAATTAACTGTTGATGGGGCTGCTGTAAATCCTACAATCAATGGAACAAAATATACATTCGAGGTTAATTCTGTAAGTTCTAAGATAGGTATATCAGCATACATAACAGCTATGGGGATGAATATAAACTATACTGTTGGATTAGAAGAGTCAACTATTGAAAAGACAACATCTTCTTCAACAAGTGGAATAACAAATGGAAGTACATCAGGAAGTACAACATCATCAAGTGGAACAACAAATGGAAGTACAACATCAACAAGCGGAAGTATATCGTCTTCTGATACAACAGTAACAGAAAGTACAGTTAAAAAAGGAAAATTATATACTATACAAAATACAGTAGATCATGAAAGTCAAACTGGAAAAGATATGGCTAGAAAATACTTAAATTCTACATCTAAAGTTGAAGAAATAGATGGACAATACTATGTAACATTAACATTTACAGGTTCAGAATTTATGAAAAACCATGTTATATATGTAAACGGAAGTAAAGTATCTCATACAGTAACAGCTAAATCAGGAGATAGCATAAGTTTGAGATTTAAAGTATCTAGCTTAAGCGATACAATAAAAGTTGGAACATATGTAGTGCCAATGTCTAGAGATATAGAATTTACAGTTAAATTATTAGAAAGTACGTTAAAGTTTGTAAAAGAGTATGAAGTATCAAGTAATGGATCATCAACTCTTCCACAAACTGGATCAGCTATAGATGGAACAATGACTATGGGTATAGGGACTTCGTTAATGGCATTAGGTACATTATTAAATAGAAGAAAAAGAAAGTAAATAAAAAAACACTAGGAATATATTTCTAGTGTTTTTTATTGAAAGAAATTATCCAAATATATTTATAAAATCTAAATACAGAGTAAGAAAAAGGTTATAAAAGATTGTAAAATATATATGAAGTTGAAAATCAATATCAATAGGAAAATATATTTTGCAAAGGATGGTATAATGAATAAAAAGAATATTATAAAATTTACATTAGATATAGCTATGGCTGTATTATTTATAACCTTTTTTAATAAGAATTTGATAAGTTTTAAATTTCATATAATGGGTGGATATGTATTTACAGCATTTATACTGATTCATATGTTTTTAAATAGAAAATGGATAATAAATATAAGTAAAAGATTATTTGATAAGAAATTAAGATTAAGGGTAAAAATATCATATATACTAAGTGTATTCTTATCTATAAGCATTTTTTTAATAATAGCAAGTGGAGTGCTTATGATGAAATCAACGACTTATGATAGAATAATGTTCTGGAAGATGCTTCATTTTGGAGCTTCATACTTATCGATTGCCTTAATTGGTATGCATATAGGACTTTATTGTAATTTTATAATGAATATGTTTAAAAAAGTATTCGAAATCAAGAAAAATAATAGTACTAGTAAGATGTTAGTAAACATTTCTGTGATTTTAGTATTAATATTTGGAATATATACTACATATAAAGTAGAGTACTTTACAAAAGTTACAAATACATTAACATATGTTGTACAACATATAACACCACAAGATATAGAGAAACCAGAAGGTAATGGGTATAAAAAGGAATCTCCTACATTTATAAATCTAGCAACAACATATGGTTCAATAATATCTATATTTGCAATATCGACTTATTATAGTGATATTGCTATAAAAGAATATAATAAATCAAAGTTAACTAAAAAAGATAATAAAAAAATAGTAGAAGAAGCATAGATAAAAATGTAGATATGAATTAATTCATATCTACATTTTTATTTGAAAATAATAATATTTAAATTTAAATAAAAACTTTATTATACTTATTAATTTATAAAAATAAAATAGATTTTTACAAATTAAAATATAAAAAATGTTGTCAAAAGTGTTGACAAAAAAATAAAATTTTAGCGTTTAAAAAATACTTGATAGTCCACTATATATAGTATACAATAACTGATGTGATACTACATATGGTGCCTAAGGATTAAAAAAATGATTCATATATAGTAAAAAAAGTCAATAGGATTTTGTGAAATAAAAATAAGATTTTGTTAAAAATATTATTTTTATTTTACAAAATTTTAGGGATAATAAAGTGTTAAAAGGAGTATTTTTATGGTCAAGAACTTGAATATTATAAAAAGAGATGGAAGTATTGTTAAATTTAATAAATGTAAAATAGAGGATGCAATACTTAAAGCTATGAAATATGGAAGCGGAATATATGAAGAAGAAATAGCTAAAAAAATAGCAGATGAAATAGAACTAAATTGTTTTGAAAAAGAAAACTCTCCAACTGTATATCAAGTTGAGAACATGGTCTACAACAAATTGATAGAATATAAGCATGAGTTAACAGCAAAAGCTTATGAAGGGTATAGAGCAGTGCAATCATTTAAGAGAGAAGTAAATACTACTGATGACAGCATAATAGGACTTTTAGATAAAAGTAATGAGGAAGTAATAAATGAAAACTCTAATAAGAATGGAGTATTGGCTTCAACTCAAAGAGACTTAATCGCAGGAGAAGTATCTAAGGATATATCTAGAAGAAAAATAATACCGGCACATATAGTTCATGCTCATGATGAGGGTGTTCTTCATTACCATGATATGGATTATGCGATGCAATCAATTCATAACTGTATGCTTATAAATTTAGAAGATATGCTTCAAAATGGAACAGTAATAAATAATAAGTTAGTTGAACCTCCAAAGTCATTTAGTACCGCTTGTACTATAGTTACTCAAATAATAGCTCAAATAGCTAGTGGTCAATATGGTGGAAATACTATAACAATTAAGCATATAGCACCCTTTTTAAGGGTATCTTATGATAAGTATTACAATAAATACAAAGAAAAGTATTCTGAAGAAATGGCACATGAACTAGCAGAAGATAGAATGTTAGAAGAATTAAAGTCGGGTATACAAACTATAAGATATCAATTATCAACTCTTCATACAAGTAATGGTCAATCACCATTTTCTACTATATATTTAGAAATTGAAGAAGGCCATGAATATGAAAGAGAAATGGCTTTAATCTGTGAAGAAATGATAAATCAAAGATTAGAAGGAATGAAAAATCACAAAGGTCAACAAATAGGTGAAGAATTTCCTAAGCTTGTATACTTGTTAGATGAGCATAACTGCTTAGAAGGTGGTAAATATGATTATATTACAAAACTAGCAGCTAAGTGCAACACAAAGAGATTAGTTCCAGATTATCAAAGTGCGAAAATAATGAGAAGAAATTACGAAGGAAGTGCATTCCCGCCAATGGGTTGTAGAAGTCACCTTTCTCCATGGAAGGATGAAAATGGAAATTATAAATGGTATGGTAGATTCAATCAAGGTGTTATAAGTCTTAACTTAGTTCAAGTAGCTTTAACTGCAAATAAAGATATGGAAAAATTCTGGGAGATACTAGATGAAAGGTTAGAACTTTGCAAAGAAGCTTTAATGGTTAGACATAACTTATTATTAGGAACAACTTCAGATGTATCTCCAATACACTGGCAACATGGAGGAATAGCTAGACTTAAAAAGGGTGAAAAAATAGATTCATTATTAAAAGATGGATATTCAACTCTTTCATTAGGATATGTGGGAGTATATGAAATGACACAAGCGATGCTTGGAGTATCTCATACAACTAAAGAAGGAGAAGAGTTTGCTTTAAAGGTAATGCATCATTTAAATAATACATGTCAAAAGTGGAAGAAAGAAACAGGGCTTGGATTTGGATTATATGGTACTCCAGGAGAAAGTTTAACCTCAAGATTCTGTAGGATAGATAAACAAAAGTTTGGTGAAATAAAAAATGTAACAGATAGAATGTATTATACAAATTCATATCATGTTCATGTAACAGAAGAAATAGATGCATTCTCTAAATTACAATTTGAATCTCAATTTCATGATATAAGTTTAGGTGGATGTATAAGTTATGTTGAAGTACCAGATATGAGTAAAAACTTAACTGCAGTAGAACAAATAATAAACTATATTTATCATAATATACAATATGCTGAAATAAATACTAAGCCAGATGTATGTTTTAAGTGTGGATATGAAGGTGAGATATTATTAGACAATGACTTAGAATGGTATTGTCCAAATTGTGGTAACAGAGAAAAAGAAGAAATGCAAGTTATGAGAAGAACTTGTGGATATATAGGATCTAATATGTGGGGTAAAGGGCGTACGCAAGAAATTGGACAAAGAGTTCTACATTTATAAGATTGGAAGTGATTATATGAGGTTTTCTAAGATAAAAAACAATGATATAGCAAATGGTGTGGGCATAACAATGTCGCTATGGACACAAGGTTGTCCACATCATTGTAAGGGATGTTTTAATGTTGAAACATGGGACTTTAATGGTGGAAAAGAATTTACAACTAGTGATTTAAAGTACATCTTAGATAATATAAATAAAAACAACATAAAAAGAAACTTAGCTATATTAGGAGGAGAGCCTCTTTGCCCTCAAAATGTTAAAGGTGTTATAGAACTTTGTAAAAAATTTAAGAAAGTTTATCCTGAAAAAATGATATACTTATGGACTGGATACGTAGTTGAGAATTTTGATTATATTCAAATGGAGATATTTAAGTATGTAGATGTACTAGTGGATGGAAAATTTGAAGAAGATAAGAAAAACTTATCGATTATGTTAAGAGGCTCTTCGAATCAAAGAGTTATAGATGTAAATAAGTCGTTAAATAACAATGACATAGTAATGTATGAGGTCGGATAAAAGGAGAAATTGATATGATAATGAACGTAAAAAAAACAAATAAAGATGCAGTAATACCGATGTTTGCTCATCCAACAGATAGTGGTTTTGATTTATTTACATGTGAAGATGTAACTGTATCAGGCGGAAAAAAAGGAATAGCTAAAACTGGATTAATATTTGAAATACCACAAGGTTGGGGTATACAAATAAAAAATAAGTCAGGAATAACTGTAAAGGGTGTTCCAACAACTTCGGGAACTAATGCAGATATAACAGTATTTGAAGGAACTGTTGATATGGATTATAGAGGTGAAGTTGGAATAATGTTTAAAAATGAAGAAGATTTTGAAATAACTATACCAAAACACACTAAATTAGCTCAAGGGGTTTTAAGAAGAGTTTATAATTGTACTTTTATAGAAGTTGAAGAAGTAAATGATACCGTTAGAGGCGACGGTGGATTTGGTTCTACAGGTACAACTATTAATACAAAGTAATCAGATTTTTATATACATAAAAGAGACTATCTCATAATATGGGATTGTCTCTTTTTTTATTAGGTAATATAAATTATAGCTTAATAAAAAATAGATATTTTAGTAATATAGGATAAAGACTAAAATATTAAATTTTAATAAAAATAGAAGGATGGTAATAGATGAATAAAAAATTTGAAGATTTCAATTTAGATAAATATATAATAAAAGCTTTGTATAATTTAAACTATAAAACACCTTCTAAGGTACAGAAGGAAGTTATACCTAGATTGTTGAAAAAAGAGGATGTTATAGTTAAATCTAAGACAGGAAGTGGTAAAACTGCAAGTTTTGGAATTCCAATATGTGAGAATATAGATATAGAAAATAATAACGTACAAGCTCTTATAGTAGTACCTACTAGAGAGTTAGCACTTCAAGTTAAGGATGAAATTTCTAATATAGGAAGATTAAAAAAGATAAGATGTAGTGCAATATTTGGGAAACAACCTATAAAGGAACAAATAAGAGAACTAAAACAAAGAGTACATATTGTAGTGGCTACACCAGGTAGGATAATCGACCATATAGGAAGAAATACAATAAACTTAGATGATATTAAGTATTTTATAATAGACGAAGCGGATAAGATGCTTAATAAAGGGTTTATAGAAGATATGGAATTTATATTAAATAAGATACCTAAAAAGAGTGTAAAAGGATTATTTTCTGCAACTATAGACGATGATATACAATACATATGCGATAAATACCTTAAAACATCTAATATATTAGATATAAAATATAATGATGTATTTGATAAGAGTCAAATAATTGAAAATAAAATAAAGTCATCTGAAAATGACAAATATAAAAATCTAAAGAGTATAATTTATAGGGAGAATCCAACATCTTTAATAATATTTTGTAATACAAAAGATAAAGTTAAAAAGTTGTATGAAAATATGAAAAAAGATGGATTTTTAATTGAAGAACTTCATGGAGATATGTCTCAAGATAAAAGAATATTTGCGATTAAGGACTTTAAAAATAATAAGTTTAATATACTTATAAGTACAGATGTGGCTGCTAGGGGTATACATATTGATGATATATCTTTAGTAATAAACTATGATGTTCCACGAGATAAAGAAAATTATATCCATAGAATTGGTAGAACTGGTAGAAAAGATAGCTATGGAAAAGCAATAACTATTTTTACCGACAAAGATGATAAGTATATCAATGAAATAGAAGAATATCTAGGGTATGAAATAAAACTTCTTGAAGAGTTAAATATAGATGATATAGCAGAAGGAAAGATAAAGTTTGAAAAGAAATCTAAGGAGATTTTGAAAAATAGAAAAAATAAAATAATAGATAAAAATATTCATAGTGAAGTAACAAAGATATATATAAATGCAGGGAAGAAAAAGAAAATAAGAGTTATAGATATAGTAGGAGCTTTTAGTAATTTACCAGGTATAAATAATGAGGATATAGGTGTTGTTGAAGTTCAAGATTCATGTTCGTATGTAGATATACTTAATCATAAAGGCGAAGGATTAGTGAAAAAATATAAGGAAATAAGTATAAAGAAAAAGATAGTCAAATTAAGAAAAGATAGACAAAATTAATAGATAGTCTAGACTTAATAAAAAGTAGATTAGAGGAGCTAGGTTTTTATTAAAAATAGCTCCTTTTATTCTAATAATAGTATAGATTATATAAAATATTAAATATAAAAATTACTCTATATTTTCACCAAAACTCTCACTTATAAGTCTAGTATAGCTAATAGATCTAGCAATTCTATCTAATATTTCATCTTTATTACTTATAACAATGTCTGTTCTAGCATTCCAAAGCTTGTCAAATAAGTCAGTACACATACCCTTAAACTCATTATCACTAATTATAAAGTAATAATTTTTACCAGATTCAGGATACACCTTTGTGAATTTTAAGTTTCTTGATAGATATAGTGAAGGATTTTCTTTATTTTTAAAATCGTCAACCAGATCACCATCAACAAGTCTTATTTCCACATCATTTGATTCAGTAAGAATTTTTTCAATATATTCTATGTGTCTTTCTCTTTCCTTAAATGTAAGAGTTACTGGAGTATTGAAAAAGTGTAATTTTCCAGATGACATATATTTTCTAAGCTCTGATTCATGAATAAGAACTTTAAGCTTTGATTTATAGGTTACATTGTGAAGGAATAAGTTAATTTTCTTTAGTTCATTAATTATTTTTTGGTTATGACCAAATAATCTTTCTGCAATTTCCATAAATAAATCTGGTGGCATAAAGAATTCATTAATAGAACCAAGAAGACATCTTAAGTCATTATTCATTATATATTGTATATAAGTTTGGTCTTCAATCATTGAAGAAGCTTCTTTTCTATAGAATAAAAGATTTCCTTTATTCTTTAGTGTATATTTTAGATTTGAATAAAATTCTTCAACTAAGCGTCTATCCTTTGAGTTTGTACTAAATAGACATTCACCCTCTTCAAAGAATATATTTGTAGATAAGAACTTATCCTTTATAGCAAAAGCTACAGTATTTGACTTAACCTTACAATTATAAATTTTAAAGTTTAAACATGGATAACTAGCAATTAAATTAATGCCAAGTAATGTATTTATAACATCATCTTCATTATCATCTCCACCAAAGCCTATTAAAAATCTAGCTTTTACATTTGTTTTTTTACTTATTCTATGTAAAATCTCCTTTAAGTCTGACAAAGTTATTTTATCCTTATGGTTTAGATACATTAAGCTTAAAGAAATTAATATTTCTAAAGAGTCTTCTTTGTCTGCCATATTATTTAACTCATTAAAAAATGTATTGTAAATAATGTTAGGTTTTACCATAGAGAAGCTATTATAATATTCTTCAGAATGTGTACTTTTTGGTAAATTTTGAATAGATTTATTATTTAGATTAACGGTGTCAATATAAACTTCTTTTAACATAGTTTCAATGTATTCGCCAATGAACTCTTCATTGCTATCAGCTGGTATTTCAAAGTAATCAATTAAATTAATTAAGCTTGATTCATCTAAAGAATCAAGTATGAAATCTGAAATATTTTTACATATTTCGTTTATTCGCTTTGAACTAGGTAAATATGTAGATAGTATCCATTTATTAATATAAGACACGTCATATCCTATAAATTTAGCTAAGCTACTTTTCTTTTGGTTTGAAATATAGAGTAATTTTTCTATTAAGTTTCCGAACGTTATATTTTTCAACTTTGATGTCCTCCTAAGAGATATATATTTTCTTTGTAGTATCTAATAAGATATATATTATACCATTTTATTATAAAAATTATAATAAGTTAATTAGCACTTTAAGTTGGAATATTAAGAATAATTATAAAAATATATAAATTTAAATTACTTAAAAGGAAAGAAGGAATTCCTTATTTCTCTAAAGTGCTCTATTTTTCTTAAAAATGAATGAATAAAGTATGTTATTATTAATTTAACAAATTGAAAAAGTGTTTTCATAAGAAAAAAGGTAAGAAAATATAAGAAAAAGCAAAAAAAATATAAAAAAATTAAGTAATGAGTAGGAAAAATAGGAAATTAATTTTACTCATAATAGAAAATAATAAATGACATTAAATTAATAGGAGGAGATTTTTTAATGAATGATTCAACAATTAATAAAAATAAAAAAATAACTACAGGATGGTTAATAGTAATAGCTTGTATGCTTGTACAAGCTATACCAAATGGAATAGTAGTAAATACACAAGCATTATATATGTATCCAGTAATGGAAGCGAAAGGATTTACACTATCTCAATTTTCATTAATATTCACAATAGGTACAATAGTTCCAGCGGTAATTGGACCATTTATAGGTAGTATGTATGGTAAATTAAATACAAAAATGTTATATCTAGCAGGAGGTATATTATTATCTGGAGGATTTATGACATTCTCAATAGCAGATAAATTATGGCAATTTTATGCAATTGCAGCTATAGCTCAAATAGGTTCTAGTATAGTATCTGGTATAGGTATACCGATGTTACTAAACTCTTGGTTTGATGAAACTATAAAAGGTAAAGCTATGGGTATGGCATATGCAGGTGGATCTATAGGGAATATATTCTTACAACAATTAGTTACGAGAACTATAAGTTCAAGTGGTTATGCTCACTCATATTTTATATTTGGTTTAATTGGATTAGTAGCAATAATTCCAATAGCATTATTTATGATAAGAATGCCAAAAAATGAAGGTGAAAAAGTTAGAGGTAAAGAGCAAGAAAAAGAAGAAAATACAACTTCAATAGACATATCATATACATTAAAAGAAGCTCAAAAAAATAAATACTTCTGGATAATGGGAATAGGATTATTATTCGTAGGTATATATGTATCTGCTTATTCAATACAATATGCAGCGTATTTCCAAGGTGAATTACAATTATCATCATCTACGATAGCTACAACAGGTTCATTATTTGCGATGGCATCATTATTAGGAAGTATGGTTGGGGGTATATTATTTGATAAATTAGGTGTATTAAAAACTTTATCAATAGCAGCTATAGCAGTAATAGGATCAGGAGTTGCATTATTAATGGCTGGAAGCTCGCCATTGTTTGCACATGCACACTCAGTTTTAAAAGGTATAGCGACGTTTATTTATATGATGGGACCAGCTTATATGGTAGGTTCGTTCTTTGGTAATAAAGAATATGGGCAAATACTTGGTTTAGTTAATTTAAACTTTGCAATAGGATTTTGTAGTGGATCAGCATTATTTGGAGTATTTGCTGAAAACTTTGGATATAATGCAACTTGGATAGGAATACTAGTATGTGTAGTTATAGCATATATATCACTTACAATTGCAGCTAAAGGTATGACCAAGGTAAATAAAGAAAGAACAAAACAATTAGATGAAAACTCAGTTAAAATAGCTTAATATAAAGGCTGTCTATTAATTAGACAGCTTTTTTAATATATAATTTTAGAATCATACAAATGGAAACTTTGATATGACCTATCCATGTAGTTCCTTAAATATCGGATGTGACCGAAGTAAATTTTTATATTTAAAGAAAAGTTATATTTATTAAAATATATATGTTTAAAACAAATTATCGTGGACATAATCCTAATAAAATTTATCGGGGGTATGGTATAAAAATGATAGTATTAAATAGAGAAAGTATTATAAATGGATTAATAGAATTAAAAAAAGAAGAAGACAGAGAAAGTAGGATAATAGTTAATAATATAAAATCAATAATAAGTTTAAATGATATAAGTGATTTAGATAAATTAAATCTTATAAATAATGAATTGGGAAAAATATTATTTGATGAAACTATATAAAAATACTTATCCATAAAATAAATTTATATATTGAGAAATTATGAAAAGAGTTGTTAATAATCGGAATGGGTTTATTAATGATTTATCTATATAAATAGAAATTAAATATATTATAGAATATATTAGACGAACTTAGATTACTTGAATTTACATTTAATTAATGGTAATTTATATTTAAATTAATATTAAGGAGGAGAATTATGAAATTTAAGTTTTGTCACAATAATTTCAATGTATTAAATCTTGAAAAGAGTTTAGAATTTTATACAAAGGCACTTGGATTAGTTGAAACTAAAAGAACAGTAGCAGAAGATGGAAGCTTTATATTAGTGTTCTTAGGTGATGGAGAGAGTACACATAAGTTAGAATTAACTTGGTTAAGAGATTGGGATAGACCTTATAACTTGGGAGATAATGAGTTTCATCTAGCATTTAGAGTAGAAAATTTTGATGGTGCATATAATTTACATAAAGAAATGGGATGTATATGCTATGAAAATAAGGAAATGGGAATATACTTTATATCAGACCCAGATAATTATTGGATAGAAATAGTACCAGAAAATATGAAATAGAGGGAAGTTATGAAGAAAATAATAGTTGTAGTAGCGAATAGTGATTATTGTATAGAATCTTTAAAGAAAGCAGGGGATTCTATGGATGTAGAGATAAAGTTTGAAATTCAATCAGAAGGAAAAATAATAAACGAGCTGTCTATACGTGATATAAAAGAATCAACAGCGGTATTATTTGCTATAGATGGAGAAGTGGAAGACTTAGAAAAGATAGAAAGATTCATAGATTGTGAATACTATGAGGTTGAAGAACAGTTTATAGAAAATGATGCAAAATCAGTATTACAAGAGATATTATCGGATTTAAATTAATTTTAAGTAAGTGAAAAAATAAAACATTTTGTTATTTTAAAAGTACAGAATATACTATTGATTATATTTAAGATTTAAATAATATATCATAGCTATATATATATAAAAGACCTTTAAGGTAGTATAATAACTACCTTAAAGGTCTTTTTTATATATAGTAATATCTTTAGAAAAATAGTGCAAAATATATTTAATAAGGAGGATGTAACGTGATTAAAAAGACCATTATAACTAATACTATTACATTTATGATTGTTATGTTTTTTGTTATTACATTCAAATCAATATTTGGAAATGAAAATACATTGATTGGTGTTACTACAATAACAGCAACGCTTATGTTTTTAGAGCGAGATTTTACAGCGTCACCTTTAAAAAATGTCTTAAAATTTATAGGAGTAAATTTATTGATAGGACTCGGAGCATCACTGATTGTTGCAAGTAATCTATGGCTAGGACTTATAATTAATTTTATAGTAGTATTTATATTTAGTTATATATTTACTTATAACTTAAGACAACCATTGTATGTTCCTTTTGGATTGCAGTATATATTTTTATTATCAACACCTGTATCAACTGACAGATTAGGAATCAGATTATTAGCCTTAATATCTGGAGCGTTGATAATAATGTTAGTCCAATTACTTGTTAATAGAAATAAATTAGATACTCATGGTAACAAGATATTAGTAGGTATATGTGAATCTATCGAGAATAAGGTAGATTGCATTAAAGATAAATCAGACAACTATGATTCTATAAGTAATGTAAGTTCATCTATAGATGAATTTAGAACTATAATATACGATAAGAGAGAGTTAGATTATTATTTGACAAAAGAGGCTAAAATAAAGTTGAATATGTCTGTAGCTCTAGAAGGTATAAATACTGTGTTATATAGTGTAGATAATAAGTTGATAAATCTAAACATACTAGATACTTTAGAAGAATTATTAAAAGTTGCAAAGAAAGTAATTTCTATTAATCCTAAAAAAGATAAAATAATACAACTGAATTCTTACGATATTAAGAAACTTTTAGATTATTGTCAAGAACAGGAAATAAATGATTTGCTTAATTTACAATTATTAGAAGGGATGATTTATTTAGATGATACGCTACAAGAGCTTACTAAACTTGATAAAGAACAATATAATGCAATTAATAAAATAGGAAAAAAAGTAGATGTATCTTCAGATAAAAATATCAAATATCTTTTTAAAACAACTGATTCACCTAAATACTGTTATGCCATGCGTATGGCTATAACTATGACTATAGGATTGTTCTTAATAGAATATTTTAAACTTTCTGAAGGAAGATGGATATTGTTTACTATATTGTCGTTAACTACTCCGTTATATGAAACATCTAAACACAAAATTATATACAGAATAGAAGCCACTTTAATAGGGGCTATAATAATAACTGTACTATTTAGTATATTTAAATCTGAAGATAGTAGACTGCTTATAGTAATGTTAAGTGGTTATTTGCAAGGGTATGTAAATGAGTATAAACATAAAACAATATTTGTAACTATATCAGCAATTGGATCTGCAGCTATTGTTGGTAATATTCAAGCTTTGACAATTGGAAGAATTATAATGGTAGTTATAGGTGCTCTAGTAGCTATAATAGCCAATAAGTATTTATTCCCTTATAATTTAGAGAAATCAAATTATCAAATAAGAAGAATATATGATGTTTCTATAAAAAAAATGTTTAATGAATTATGCAGTTTAGTAGAAGGTAAAAATAATCCTGAAGTTATAAAAAATTTATTTGTTACAACCTCTATTATAGAATCTAAAGCAAGAATCAATGAGCAGATAGATAAAGATAAAAATTATATAAGTATAGTAAATGAAAGAAGATGTCTAGTGAGTAATATTTATGAGTTATATATGTGGATTTATAGAGAAAATATAAATTTACAGGATAGGGATAAAATTATTAATTATATAAAATTATTAATTGAATATAGAGATGATAATAAAACAGATAAAGTAACACTTGTAGAAAAAGGGATAAATGAAAGTAATAATATAAAAACAAAGATTATAATAAGTACTATACTAGTAATACTTGAAGAACTAGAAAGATTAAGTGAACTGGTTAAATTAAGTGAAAAAGCTCAGATTTAAAGATCTGAGCTTATTCCATTTAATACCTCTTTTAAAGTAATAAGAGAATCATTTAATTTATTAAGCTTATCTTGAGATAAAGGTGAAAATTTATTTTTTAATGATGACTCAAATTCTAAAAATTTATTTTCTAAAAATATATTTCCTTTTTCGGTTAAGTTTATATTTATAACTCTTCGGTCTTTTTCATCAGGGATTCTTTCAATCATATCTTCGTCGATAAGTTTATTTAATAACTTAGTCATATTAGGTGTAGATATAAAAAGTTTTTTTGCTACTTCTGATATAGGTTGTTGCCCTTCCTTTTTTAAAACCGCTAATATTTGAAAGTGTGAATGATTTAAATTACCTTTATCAAATTTACAATTATCATGTAAAAGTTTCTTTTTAAATAAAGGAATAATCGTTATAAAGTTTCGAACAATTTGTTCTAATTTAACTTCATCCATTTATTGTTACCTCCATATAATACATATTTGTTATTTAATATCGTTAATTTGTAATACTATATAAAGAATGATATTTATATTATTGACTTTTATTAAAAAAAGTATATACTTAAAAAGTATAATAGTTAAAAAGTATAACTATTATAAAATATAACTATTATAATTATACAACAAATTTTATTGAAATGGAGGTAAAAATTTAAATATGACTAAAGTTTTAAAATACTTAAAGCCATTTACATTATCACTTATATTAGTCATAGGGCTTTTGATAGTACAAGCGACTTGTGATTTATCTTTACCAGACTATACGTCAAATATAGTTAACGTAGGGATACAACAAAATGGTATAAAAAATGCAGTGCCTACCGTTATTAGAGAAAAAGAATTAAATAAACTAATGATTTTTATGGATAACAATCAAAAAGATGAAGTAAATAAAAATTATAAGTTAATAGACAAGGATAATTTAACTAAGGAAGAATATGATAAAGAGGTTAAAAAATATCCAATATTAAAAAGTGAACCGTTATATAAGTTAAATACAAATGATAAAAAAGAAATAGAAAATTTAAATAAAATAATGAGTAAGGCTTTGGTGAAGGTGTCAGGTATTGAAGCTGCAAGCCAACAAGGAAAAATACCAAATCTTCCAACAGGAGTAGATATTTTTTCTGTAATTGAAAAACTACCTCAAGCTCAAATAGATGAGATGACAAAAGAGATAGATAATAAAACAAGTGATTTAGATGAAAATATGCTAACTCAATCATCTATATATGCTGTAAAAAATGAATATGAAGCTATAGGTATAAATATAGAAAAATTACAAAATAATTATATATTTAAATCAGGTGCAGCTATGCTGGGAATAGCACTTATAAGTTTATTAGCAACTATAGTTGTTGGATTTATTGGTTCAAGAGTAGGTGCTGGAATAGGGCGAAGTCTTCGTAAAGATGTATTTAGAAAAGTTGTAAGTTTTTCAAATGTTGAATTTGATAAATTTTCAACTGCATCACTTATAACTCGTAGTACAAATGATATTCAACAAATACAAAACTTTACAGTTATGCTTGTAAGGATGATATTATATGCACCAATACTAGGTATAGGTGGTGTACTAAAAGTTTTAAATACTGATACATCAATGGCGTGGATAATAGGTGTAGCGGTTGTTGCTATACTTTTAGTAATTATAGTTTTATTTAGTTTAGCGATACCTAGATTTAAGAAAGTACAAAAACTAGTAGATAAACTAAACTTAGTAACACGTGAATCACTAGTAGGTATGTTAGTTATAAGAGCTTTTAGTAATCAAAAAGTAGAGGAAAAAAGATTTGATGAAACTAACATAGATTTAAGAAAAACAAATACATTTGTAAACCGTATAATGTCAGTAATGATGCCTACGATGATGTTAATTATGAATATGATAACAATACTAATAGTTTGGGTAGGTTCTCATAATATTGATGCAGGAGTAATGCAGGTTGGAGATATGATGGCATTTATTCAATATTCAATGCAAATAATAATGTCATTCTTAATGTTATCAATGTTATCAGTTATATTACCAAGAGCATCAGTTTCAGCTAGTCGTATAGGTGAAATATTATCAACTGATGTAGCTATAAAAGATTCAAAAGAAACTAGAGAATTTGATGAAGATAAGTATGGAGAAGTAGAATTTAAAAATGTTTCATTTAAATATCCTGATGCGGAAGATGATGTTATAAGCAATATAAGTTTTACAGCTAAGCCTGGTCAAACAACTGCTTTTATAGGAAGTACAGGAAGTGGTAAATCAACTTTAATAAACTTAATACCTCGTTTCTTTGATGTTACAGAAGGTGAAATTTTAGTAAATGGAGTTGATATAAGAAATATTAATCAACATAAACTTAGAGATGAAATTGGATATGTTCCACAAAAGGCAGTTTTATTCTCTGGAACTATAGATAGTAATATAAGATATGGTGCAGAAGGTTCTACAAAAGAAGATATAAGGGAAGCGGCAAGTATTGCTCAAGCTATGGAATTTATAGAGTCAAAACCAGACAAATTTGAGACTGAAATATCTCAAGGTGGTACAAATGTATCTGGTGGACAAAAACAAAGACTTTCAATAGCTCGTGCTTTAGCTAAAAAACCTAAGATATTTATATTTGATGATAGTTTCTCAGCACTAGATTTAAAAACTGATGCAAAACTTAGAAAAGAATTAAAATCAAAAACTAAAGATGCAACAGTTTTAATAGTGGCTCAAAGAATAAGTACAATACTTCATGCTGACCAAATAGTTGTACTTGATGAAGGTAAAGTTGTAGGAATAGGAACTCACAATGAGCTTATGAAAAACTGTGAAGTTTATAAGCAAATAGCACTATCTCAACTTTCAAAGGAGGAGCTAGATAATGAGTAATAAAAAAGGAATGAAAAGACCTGGCGGCATGGGCGGAGGTCATATGAAAATGGGTCAAGAAAAGGCTAAAGACTTTAAAGGTACGATGAAAAAACTAATAAGCTATTTAAGCCCATATAAATTAGCTATATTATTGGTTATAGTTTTTGCTATAGGAAGTTCTGTATTTAATATAGTTGGTCCTAAAATATTAGGAAATGCAACAACTAAAATATTTGAAGGTCTAGTTAGTAAGGTAAGTAATAGTGGTGGAGGTATAGATTTTGATGCTATATTTAGAACTTTAACTATACTTGCAAGTTTATATATTATAAGTTCGATATTCTCTTTTATTCAAACTTTTATAACATCAGATATATCCCAAAAGGTATCTTATAATTTAAGAAAATCTATATCTGAAAAAATTAACAAATTACCTCTTAACTATTATGATAGAAAGACTAATGGAGAAGTTTTATCGAGAGTAACGAATGACATAGATGCAATAAGTCAAAACTTAAACCAAATATTATCACAAATGATAACAGCATCAACTACTCTTATTGGGGTTTTAATAATGATGTTATCGATAAGTGTTACAATGACGTTAGTTAGTTTAATTGTAATACCTTTATCTTTAGTGATGATTATGTTCGTTGTAAAAAAATCTCAAAAGCACTTTAGAGCGCAACAAGAGTACTTAGGACATACTAATGGACATATAGAAGAAATGTATAGTGGTCATAATATAATGAAAGCATTCAATGGTGAAGAAAAAGCTATTGAAGAGTTTGATAAATTAAGTGATACGTTATATAACTCAGCCTGGAAATCACAATTCTTATCAGGAATGATGATGCCGATAATGACATTTATAGGTAACTTAGGATATGTAATAGTAGCTATAATGGGTGGATTCTTAGCTATAAGAAATAAAATTCAAGTTGGGGATATACTTGCATTTATTCAATACGTAAGATCATTTATGCAACCTATAGCTCAAACTGCTCAAATAGCTAATGTAATGCAACAAACAGCAGCTGCAGCAGAAAGAGTGTTTGAATTCTTAGAAGAAGATGAAGTTGTAGAAGATGTTGAAAATCCAATATCAACTGAAGGGATAAAAGGTGCAGTAGAATTTGAAAATGTTAAATTTGGATACAATGAAGAGAAGATAATCATAAAAGATTTTTCTATAAATATAAAGCCAGGTCAAAAGGTAGCGATAGTTGGGCCTACTGGTGCCGGTAAAACTACAATTGTAAAATTACTTATGAGATTTTACGAATTAAATGGAGGTAAAATACTAATAGATGGCCATGACTATAGAGATTTTACCAGAAATGATTTAAGAAAAGTATTTGGTATGGTTTTACAAGATACTTGGTTATTTAATGGTAGCATAATGGAAAATATACGTTATGGTCGTCTTGATGCAAGTGATGAAGAAGTAATCGAAGCTGCTAAGTTAGCTCATGCGCATCATTTTATAAAGACACTAGCTGATGGATATAATATGGAGATAAATGAAGAAGCAGATAATATATCACAAGGTCAAAAACAATTATTAACAATAGCTAGGGCTATACTTTCAGATCCTAAAATATTGATATTAGATGAAGCAACAAGTTCTGTAGATACTCGTACAGAGGTATTGATACAACAAGCTATGGAAAATCTTATGGAAGGTAGAACTAGTTTCATAATAGCTCATAGACTATCTACAATAAAAAATGCAGATGTAATATTAGTAATGAAAGATGGAGATATAGTTGAACAAGGAAATCATGAAGAATTATTAAAATCAAAAGGATTCTATAGTGAACTATATAACAGTCAATTTGAAGAAGAAGTATGTTAGATGATGAAACCGCACTAATCTTATAGATTAGTGTGGTTTTACTTTTTATTAAAGATAATAGTTCTACATATAATAAAAGGATAAAATTTACCATAATAAAAAAATCCTAATATGGGAAACTTAAGTATAAATATTCGTTGAGGAGGTAAAGCTATGGATAATATGAGAGAAATGAGAAATAAAGTTCAAGATGGAAAATATAACTTAACTTTAGAAATAGCAGATGGTGCTTATTTTGGAACATATGATGATGTAGATGTTAAGTCTGGAGAAGACTTAGTTCGAAATTACTTAAGAAGTAACTCTGATGATGCAAATTTTAATGATATAAAAATAAAATATAATAAAAATAGACATACTGTAAAGGTTACAGCGGAATTAAATTATGATAATAATGTGCACAGTGATTATCATAATAGAGGGAAGTTAATGTAATTTTAGAATTTAAATAATTATTATAAAGGACAAGTAAAAATATTAATCTGAATTTTTTAAAAAAAGTATTGACTACTTAAATTTAAGATGGTATAGTTATACTTGTCCTTAAGGAAAGGGCAAAAAAATAACAACAACTTAAAAAATAAGTTGACAAAGATAAATAACTTTGATAAACTTAAGAAGTTGTAAAAATGAACTTTGAAAATTAAACAGTAGGTTAATTTATAGAATTGAAACTAAACAAACCAAGCCAGATATTCAGATAATGATTAGTCTGAGCAGGTAATCAAATTTATTTGAGCAACGGATGTATCTGAAGTGGTAGCGAAGATATAACGTTGGCGATATAAATTCGAAGAATTTATTTTGAGAGTTTGATCCTGGCTCAGGATGAACGCTGGCGGCGTGCCTAACACATGCAAGTCGAGCGATTTACTTCAGTAAAGAGCGGCGGACGGGTGAGTAACGCGTGGGTAACCTGCCCTGTACACACGGATAACATACCGAAAGGTATGCTAATACGAGATGAAATACTTTTGTCGCATGGTAGAAGTATCAAAGCTTTTGCGGTACAGGATGGACCCGCGTCTGATTAGCTAGTTGGTAAGGTAACGGCTTACCAAGGCGACGATCAGTAGCCGACCTGAGAGGGTGATCGGCCACATTGGAACTGAGACACGGTCCAAACTCCTACGGGAGGCAGCAGTGGGGAATATTGCACAATGGGCGAAAGCCTGATGCAGCAACGCCGCGTGAGCGATGAAGGCCTTCGGGTCGTAAAGCTCTGTCCTCAAGGAAGATAATGACGGTACTTGAGGAGGAAGCCCCGGCTAACTACGTGCCAGCAGCCGCGGTAATACGTAGGGGGCTAGCGTTATCCGGAATTACTGGGCGTAAAGGGTGCGTAGGTGGTTTCTTAAGTCAGAGGTGAAAGGCTACGGCTCAACCGTAGTAAGCCTTTGAAACTGGGGAACTTGAGTGCAGGAGAGGAGAGTGGAATTCCTAGTGTAGCGGTGAAATGCGTAGATATTAGGAGGAACACCAGTTGCGAAGGCGGCTCTCTGGACTGTAACTGACACTGAGGCACGAAAGCGTGGGGAGCAAACAGGATTAGATACCCTGGTAGTCCACGCCGTAAACGATGAGTACTAGCTGTCGGAGGTTACCCCCTTCGGTGGCGCAGCTAACGCATTAAGTACTCCGCCTGGGAAGTACGCTCGCAAGAGTGAAACTCAAAGGAATTGACGGGGACCCGCACAAGTAGCGGAGCATGTGGTTTAATTCGAAGCAACGCGAAGAACCTTACCTAAGCTTGACATCCTTTTGACCGATGCCTAATCGCATCTTTCCCTTCGGGGACAGAAGTGACAGGTGGTGCATGGTTGTCGTCAGCTCGTGTCGTGAGATGTTGGGTTAAGTCCCGCAACGAGCGCAACCCTTGCCTTTAGTTGCCAGCATTAAGTTGGGCACTCTAGAGGGACTGCCAGGGATAACCTGGAGGAAGGTGGGGATGACGTCAAATCATCATGCCCCTTATGCTTAGGGCTACACACGTGCTACAATGGGTGGTACAGAGGGCAGCCAAGTCGTGAGGCGGAGCTAATCCCTTAAAGCCATTCTCAGTTCGGATTGTAGGCTGAAACTCGCCTACATGAAGCTGGAGTTACTAGTAATCGCAGATCAGAATGCTGCGGTGAATGCGTTCCCGGGTCTTGTACACACCGCCCGTCACACCACGGAAGTTGGGGGCGCCCGAAGCCACTTAGCTAACCCTTTTGGGAAGCGAGTGTCGAAGGTGAAATCAATAACTGGGGTGAAGTCGTAACAAGGTAGCCGTATCGGAAGGTGCGGCTGGATCACCTCCTTTCTAAGGAGAATTACCTACTGTTTAATTTTGAGGGTTTATTAAAAACTTTCATAAAGAGGGCGAAGCCCAAAATAAGTACTTTGAGCACCTAGGCACGAACGAATGTGAGTGGAAGGTAGCGAAGTGCGTTAGCACTTTGAAAACTGCATAACATTTAGTGATATGACATCATTTTAAACATATATAGACAAGAAAAGTCTTTTAAATTACACTTTTAAGCACTGGAATAAACTGAGTGAATACGAAGTTTGTTCAGTAGCGATAACTTTTTAATAACTGGTCAAGTTATTAAGGGTGCAGGGCGGATGCCTTGGCACTAGGAGCCGATGAAGGACGTGATAAGCTGCGATAAGCTTCGGGGAGTTGCACGTAAACTTTGATCCGAAGATTTCCGAATGAGGAAACTCACTTAGAGTAATGTCTAAGTATCGTTAAGTGAATACATAGCTTAGCGAGGGGAACCCGGGGAACTGAAACATCTAAGTACCCGGAGGAAGAGAAAGAAATTCGATTCCGTAAGTAGCGGCGAGCGAAAGCGGAACAGGCCAAACCAATGAAGTTTACTTCGTTGGGGTTGCGGACATACAACATGGATGCAATATCGTAAATGAAGAGAGTTGGAAAGCTCCGCCATAGAAGGTAATAGCCCTGTAGTTGAAACGAGAAAGCTACTAGTATGATCCAGAGTACCACGGGACACGTGAAACCCTGTGGGAAGCAGGAGGGACCATCCTCCAAGCCTAAATACTACCTAGTGACCGATAGCGCATAGTACCGTGAGGGAAAGGTGAAAAGAACCCCGGGAGGGGAGTGAAATAGAACCTGAAACCCTGCACTTACAAGCTGTGGGAGCACATTACTTGTGTGACCGCGTACTTTTTGTAGAACGGGCCAACGAGTTACGTTAAGTAGCAAGGTTAAGCACTTAAGGTGTGGAGCCGTAGCGAAAGCGAGTCTTAAATGGGCGATTAAGTTACTTGGCGTAGACCCGAAACCGGGCGACCTATCCATGAGCAGGTTGAAGCGAAAGTAAAATTTCGTGGAGGACCGAACCCACGAGCGTTGAAAAGCTCGGGGATGACTTGTGGATAGCGGTGAAATTCCAATCGAGCCCGGAGATAGCTGGTTCTCCCCGAAATAGCTTTAGGGCTAGCCTCAAGCGTAGAGAAACGGAGGTAGAGCACTGAATGTCCTAGGGGGTATTGCACTTACCGAAGACTATCAAACTCCGAATGCCGTTTTCTTTTACTTGGGAGTCAGACTGTGGGTGATAAGATTCATAGTCAAAAGGGCAACAGCCCAGATCGTCAGCTAAGGTCCCTAAATGTACGTTAAGTGGTAAAGGATGTGGGATTGCACAGACAACCAGGATGTTGGCTTAGAAGCAGCCACTCATTTAAAGAGTGCGTAATAGCTCACTGGTCGAGTGATCCTGCGCCGAAAATTTCCGGGGCTAAAACGTACTACCGAAGCTACGGCATCAATTATGATGGGTAGGGGAGCTTCGTATGCAGGCTGAAGCATGACCGTAAGGACATGTGGACAGTATACGAGTGAGAATGTTGGCATGAGTAGCGAGACGTGGGTGAGAATCCCACGGGCCGTAAACCCAAGGTTTCCAGGGGAAGGTTCGTCCGCCCTGGGTTAGTCGGGACCTAAGCCGAGGCCGAAAGGCGTAGGTGATGGACAACAGGTTGATATTCCTGTACCGCCAATAAGCGTTTGAGAGATGGAGTGACACAGTAGGATAAGCTAACCGTACTGTTGGTTATGTACGGCTAAGCATTGAGGCAGTCTAAATAGGCAAATCCGTTTAGACAATGCTAGGATGTGATGGGGAAGCCCTTCGGGGCGAAGTAGCTGATTTCACACTGTCAAGAAAAGCTTCTATCGAGTTTAAAGGCGCCCGTACCGTAAACCGACACAGGTGGGTGAGGAGAGTATCCTAAGGCCAGCGAGAGAACTATTGTTAAGGAACTCGGCAAAATGACCCCGTAACTTAGGGAGAAGGGGTGCCTGTCTATGACAGGCCGCAGAGAATAGGCCCAAGCGACTGTTTACCAAAAACACAGGTTTCTGCTAAGTCGCAAGACGATGTATAGGAGCTGACGCCTGCCCGGTGCTGGAAGGTTAAGGGGATCTGTTAGAGCAATCGAAGCAGTGAACTTAAGCCCCAGTAAACGGCGGCCGTAACTATAACGGTCCTAAGGTAGCGAAATTCCTTGTCGGGTAAGTTCCGACCCGCACGAAAGGCGTAACGATTTGGGCACTGTCTCAACAATAGACTCGGTGAAATTGTAATCCCGGTGAAGATGCCGGGTACCTGCGACAGGACGGAAAGACCCCATGGAGCTTTACTGTAGCTTGACGTTGGGTCTTGGTACTACATGTACAGGATAGGTGGGAGACTAAGAAGCATGGACGCCAGTCTGTGTGGAGTCACCCTTGGGATACCACCCTTGTAGTACTGGGATCCTAACCATAGGCCTTGAATCAGGTCTTGGAACACCGTCAGGTGGGCAGTTTGACTGGGGCGGTCGCCTCCTAAAAAGTAACGGAGGCGCTCAAAGGTTTCCTCAGCACGGTCGGAAATCGTGCGAAGAGTGTAAAGGCAAAAGGAAGCTTGATTGCAAGACATACAGGTCGAGCAAGGACGAAAGTCGGACTTAGTGATCCGGTGGTACCGCATGGAAGGGCCATCGCTCAACGGATAAAAGCTACCCTGGGGATAACAGGCTTATCTCCCCCAAGAGTCCACATCGACGGGGAGGTTTGGCACCTCGATGTCGGCTCATCACATCCTGGGGCTGTAGTAGGTCCCAAGGGTTGGGCTGTTCGCCCATTAAAGTGGTACGCGAGCTGGGTTCAGAACGTCGTGAGACAGTTCGGTCCCTATCCGTCGCAGGCGTAGGAAATTTGAGAAGACCTGTCCTTAGTACGAGAGGACCGGGATGGACGTACCTCTGGTGTACCAGTTGTTCTGCCAAGGGCATGGCTGGGTAGCTATGTACGGAATGGATAAGCGCTGAAAGCATCTAAGCGCGAAGCCAACTTCAAGATAAGATTTCCCACCGTAAGGGTAAGACCCCAGGAAGACTACCTGGTTGATAGGTCGAAGGTGTAAGTGCAGTAATGTATTTAGCTTATCGATACTAATAGGTCGAGGACTTGACCAAAATAAACCTAAAGGTTTATATCGCCAACCAAATTATTATTAAAATATTAATAAGGAAGATTTCGGTTGCTAAAATAAAATGATTAATATGTAAATGATATGCAGTTTTCAGAGTATTAACTCTAAATTAAAGATTATGTGGTTATTATAGCAAAGAGGATACACCTGTTCCCATACCGAACACAGAAGTTAAGCTCTTTAGCGGCGATGGTACTTGGTGGGCGACCGCCTGGGAGAGTAGCACGTAGCCACGTAATCTTTTTTTGTTTCTAAATTAAATTCATTTCTTTAAAAATCTACTTTAATTCTAATTATAAATTCTAAAATATAGTTATAAATCCATTTAATAATGCCATCAATTTAAAGTTCATAATCTAGTATAGAAATTTAAGAAAATACGATTATTATATTAAATTTATGCTAAAAATAATAATTATAAAGCAATATGTTAATACTAAAAATGATATATTGAAAAGAATACATAAAAGGAGAGAGATTATGGCAAAGGTAATCAAAACTATGGATGGTAATACAGCTGCAGCGTATGTAGCTTATGCATATACTGATGTAGCAGCTATATTCCCAATAACTCCATCTTCTACTATGGCAGAAGTGGTGGATGAATGGTCTGCACAAGGAGTAAAAAATATATTTAATCAAAAAGTAAGTGTAGTAGAATTACAATCTGAAGCAGGAGCAGCAGGAGCATTCCATGGTTCGCTTCAAGCAGGAGCTCTTACTACTACTTTTACTGCATCGCAAGGTTTACTTTTAATGATACCTAATATGTATAAGGTATCTGGGGAATTACTTCCTGGAGTATTCCATGTCAGTGCTCGTGCATTAGCATCTCAAGCACTTTCAATATTTGGTGATCATCAAGATGTTATGGCAGCACGTCAAACAGGATGTGTACTTTTAGCATCAGGTTCTGTTCAAGAGGTAGCAGACTTAGCACCAGTAGCTCATTTATCAGCTATAAAAGGAAGATTACCATTTATACATTTCTTTGATGGATTTAGAACATCTCACGAAATACAAAAAATAGAGCTTTTAGATTATAAGGACTATGAATCATTAATCGATAAACAAGCAGTAAAGGCATTTAGAGAAAGAGCATTATTACCTGAACATCCTGTAACTCGTGGTACTGCTCAAAATCCAGATATATATTTCCAAACAAGAGAAGCTGGAAATAAGTTCTATGATCAGATAATTCCTATAGTGGAAGGTTACATGAATGAAGTAAGTAAATTAACAGGTAGAAGCTATGGTTTATTTGATTATTATGGTGCGCCAGATGCTACAAATATATTAATTGCTATGGGATCTGTAACTGAAACTATAGAAGAAACTATAGATGAATTAAATTCTAAAGGAGATAAATTAGGTTTAGTAAAAGTTCACTTATACAGACCATTCTCAGCAAAACATTTACTAAATGTTATACCTAAGACTGTAGAAAAAATATGTGTATTAGATAGAACAAAAGAGCCAGGTTCTATAGGAGAGCCACTTTATTTAGATGTACGCTCTGCATTTTATGGTGAAACAAATGCACCTATGATAATAGGTGGAAGATACGGGCTAGGATCAAAAGATGTAGCACCATCAAGTATAAAGGCAATATTTGATAATCTAGCAAGTGTTAACCCTAAAAATCAATTTACTGTAGGTATAGATGATGATGTAACAAATACATCTTTACCAATAGATGAAAGCTTTAAGTTAGAATATAAAGATACTATAAACTGTAAATTCTGGGGATTAGGATCAGATGGTACAGTAGGAGCTAATAAACAAGCTATAAAAATAATAGGAGATAATACAAAGAAGTATGTACAAGCATATTTTGCATATGACTCTAAAAAGTCTGGTGGTATAACAATGTCTCACTTAAGATTTGGAGATTCTCCAATAAGATCAACATATCTAATTGATAACGCAGATTATATAGCTTGTCACAATCAATCTTATGTAAATCAATATGATTTATTAAAAGGGCTTAAAAAAGGTGGGACTTTTGTATTAAATACTATATGGAATGAATCGGAATTAGAAACTCATTTACCAGCAAAAATGAAAAACTATTTAGCTAAAAATGAAATAAAATTCTATACAGTAAATGCAACTAATATAGCTCAAGAGATAGGGCTTGGAAATAGAATAAATATGATAATGCAATCTGCATTTTTTAAATTAGCTAATATAATACCTGAAGATGAGGCTACTCAATACTTAAAAGATTCTATAAGTAAAGCTTATGGCAAAAAAGGTGAAAAGGTTGTTAATATGAACTATGAAGCAGTTGAACAAGGTAAAAATGCTTTAGTTCAAATAAATATACCTGCATCTTGGGCTACAGCTACAGATGAAATCAAGAGTGTTCAAGAGCCTGAATTTATAACAAATATATTAAGACCAATTAATGCACAAGAGGGAGATAGTTTACCGGTAAGTGCATTTAATGGTATAGAAGATGGTACATTCCCTCAAGGAACAGCTGCTTATGAAAAACGTGGTATAGCTGTAAATGTCCCAGAATGGATATTAGAGAACTGTATTCAATGTAATCAATGTTCATATATATGTCCTCACGCAACTATAAGACCATTCCTTCTAAATGAAGAAGAATTACAAAATGCGCCAGAAGGATTTAATACTAAGAAGGCTGTAGGTAAGGCATTTGATGGTTTACAATATAGAATTCAAGTAGATACTATGGACTGTACAGGATGTGGAAACTGTGCTGATGTATGTCCAGCTAAAGAAAAAGCATTAGTAATGAAACCTCTTGAAAGCCAAACTGAGAAAGAGATACCAAATTGGGATTATGCAGTATCTAGTGTATCAGATAAAGGTCACTTAGTAGAAGGAAAAACGGTTAAAGATTCTCAGTTTAAGATGCCGTTACATGAATTTTCAGGAGCATGTGCTGGATGTGGTGAGCCTGCGTATGTTAAATTAGTTACTCAATTATATGGAGATAGAATGATGATAGCTAATGCTACGGGATGTTCATCTATATGGGGTGGATCAGCTCCTACGACTCCATATACTATAAACCATGAAGGAAAAGGTCCTGCTTGGGCAAACTCATTATTTGAAGATAATGCAGAGTTTGGATATGGTATGTATTTAGGTATTAAACAAATAAGAAATAAAATAAAAGATGATATGCAAGAATTAATATCTATGCCAGAGGCTTCTTCTTATAAAGATGTATTTGAAAATTGGATAGCAAATATGTACAATGGAGAAGCATCTAAAGAAGCAAGTAAGAAAGTATTAGAAGTTTTAGAGAATTGTAAATGTAGCGGAAAAGCAGAAGAGTTACTTGATTCAATAAGATGTAAAAAAGATTACCTAGTTAAAAAATCTCAATGGATACTAGGTGGAGACGGTTGGGCATATGATATAGGATATGGAGGACTAGACCACGTTCTTGCATCTGGTGAGGATATAAATGTATTAGTATTTGATACAGAGATATATTCTAATACAGGAGGACAAGCATCAAAATCTACTCCTGTAGCCGCAATGGCAAAATTCGCAGCAGCAGGAAAAAGATCTAAGAAAAAGGATCTAGGTATGATGGCTATGAGCTATGGAAATGTATATGTTGCTCAAGTTGGTATGGGAGCAGATAAGAATCAGGTATTGAAGGCTATAAGAGAAGCTGAAGAATACGATGGACCATCATTAATAATAGCTTATGCACCATGTATATCTCATGGATTAAAAGAAGGTATGGGAAGAAGTAGTGCTAATCAAGCTCAAGCGGTTGCTTGTGGATACTGGCATTTATATAGATATAACCCTGTATTAAAAGAGCAAGGCAAGAATCCATTTATTTTAGATTCTAAGGAGCCAACAGAAAACTTTAGAGATTTCTTAATGGCACAAGTAAGATACTCTGCTATAGCTAAGCAGTTCCCAGATGTTGCAGAAGAATTATTTAATTTAGCTGAGAAATATTCTAAAGAAAGATATGAAAATTATAAGAGATTAGCAAATCAAAACTAAATTATTAAGCGTATATCTATTTAGATATACGCTTTTATCATATTTTAGGATATTTTTACATATTATTTAAATTTATGTTATAATTGTCTAAATCAATCTATTAATACATCTATTAAGAGATAATATTAAAAAGTATTGTTCAAATATCAGAAAAGAGGAATGGTTATGTCAAAAAAAACTAAAACAACTGCGATAGTGTTAATGTTCATAATATTAATATCTAAGACAACAGGTTTTTTTAGAGATATAATATTAGCCAAAACATTTGGTGCTGGTAAAATAACTGATGCATATTTGACTGCTCTTAATATACCTGTGGTTTTATTTGATGGCATAAGTGCAGCTTTAGGTACAACATTTATACCGATATATTTCAAGATTAAATCCAGTAAAGGACAAGATGAAGTAAATAAGTTTACAAGCAATATTCTTAATATAGTTATAGTCATAAGTCTTGTATTCGTATCATTAGGCATAATATTTGCACCATATATAGTAAAAATATTTGCGGTTGGATTTAAGGGTGATGTTTTTGATTTAACAGTGAATTACTCTAAAATATTAATATTCTCAATAATATTTATAGCTATAAATGGGTTAATATCATCATATTTAGTAGCATCAGGTAATGTATATATTTCTGGAGCTATAACTATACCATTTAATATATTAGTTATAATAGCTATTATTTTCGCATCAATGACAGAATCTTATACCATGGTTTATGGAACTTTAATTGCATATATAGCTCAATTATTATTTCAATTACCGTTACTAATAAAAAAGGGGTATAAACATAGATTAATTGTAAATATAAAGGATGAAAATATAAGACAAATACTATTTTTAATTATACCAGTATTTTTAGGTTCTTATATTAATCAAATAAATGCAGTAGTAAATAGGACTTTATCATCAACGTTAGATAGCGGTAGCATAACCGCATTAAATTATGCTAATAAATTAAATATGTTTGCAGTAGGAGTTATAGCTGTAGCTATATCTACAATAATGTATCCAATACTTTCCAAGCTAGCTAGTGAAGGAAATAAGAAATTATTTAAAATAAACCTTTCAAAGTCTATAAATATGATAATAATAATAATGTTACCTATAATGGTGATAATGACAACATTTTCAACTGAAATAGTAAAAGTTCTTTTTGAAGAGGGAGCTTTTAACTCACATGATACATATTTGACATCAACAGCATTATTTTTCTATTCCACAGGAATACTAGCCTATGGATTGAAAGAATTATTATCAAAGTCATTTTACTCGTTACAAGATACAAAAACTCCTGTTAGAAATGCAACTATATCAGTAGTTATAAATATTGTTTTTTCTATAATTTTAGTAGATACAATGGGGATAGGAGGACTAGCACTATCGAGTTCTATATCAGCTACAGTAACTACTGTACTTTTATTAATATCTTTAAGGAAAAAAATAGGTAAAATAGGTTTTAGTTATATACTAAAAATATTTATTAAGGTAACTATAGCATCTATTATAATGTATATAATTATGAAAGTTACTTATAGTTTAATATTTATTTATGGAAGTAGATTTGATTTAGAGTCTAGAAAATTTATAGCATTTAATTGTGTTGTATCTGTAATATTAGGAATGATTACATACTTAATTTTAGTATTAATATTAAAAGTAAAAGAAGTAAAAGAGATATTTGATACAATACTGTTTAAGTTAAAGAGTTATTTAATATAAAGAATAAATTATAAAAAATATATATAGGGGGATTTTTTATGAGAAGATTTATATATTTTGTTGTATTGATGATATCTATAACTCCAGTATTAACCCATATATTGGAGAAAAATTATATAGTAGCTATAGTGTATGGGATTTTCTTTATATTTATTTTACATCCATTTATAAAGAAATTCATGGCTAAAAGCAATTATTATGGATAAGTATATAATTATTAAAACTATTAATGATAATGATATATATCGTAAATGGTTAAAATTGTAAAAAAATATCATCTTAAAAATATCATGTGATATAATTTAATATATATTAATTTTGTTGGATGGGAGATATAGTAATTATGAATAATTTAAAAGAAGTTTTTATTAACGAAATACCAGCGTTTAGGGAATTAGGACATAAATTTTTAAACAAAGAAGTTTCAACAGGAGATTTCAAGTCAGCGTCTGGTGGTATGGGTGTCTATGCTCAACGTGGGGGGCTAGATTTTATGATAAGATTTAGAATTCCATCAGGAATAATGAATATGAATGAATTTAAAAAGGTATATGAATTAGCAAAAAAACAAAATTTAGATAAAGTTCATTTAACAACTAGACAAGCTATACAGCTACATAGCATATCTATAGATGCTGTTTGTGACACAATGGAAGAAGCGATAAAAAATGACATATTTACACGCGGAGGCGGAGGAAATTTTCCAAGAAATGTATCAATATCTCCATTAGCAGGCGTAGATGTAGAAGAAGCATTTGATGTAACTCCATATGCATTAGAAGTAAATAATCATTTTATGAGTAAAATAACTACATATAAATTACCAAGAAAGTTAAAAGTATCGTTCTCTAGTAGTGAAAAGGATTATGGAAATAGTACTATAGCAGATTTAGGTTTCTTAGCTATAAAAAAAGATAATAAGGAATATTTTAAAGTTTATATAGGTGGAGGACTTGGAAAAAATCCAGAAAAATCAGTAGAGTTTGACTCATTAATAAATCCTAATGAAATATTATATCATGTAGAAGCTATAACAAATTTATTTATAGCGGAAGGTGATTATACAAATAGAAATAAGGCTCGTACAAGATACATAGTTGATAGAATGGGAGAAGAAGCTTTCTTAAATTGTTATAAAGAACATCTTAATAAGGTCTTTGAAAGTGAAAGTTTAGATGTAAATATAGAATATAAAGAATATAAAAAACAAGGGATAAAAACTACTGTAAAGCACAATAGGTTAATACCGCAAAAGCAAGAAGGTCTTTATAGTGTATACTTCCATCCTATATGTGGTCAGCTATCTATGACTAATTATAAATTATTAATAGATAAATTAGATGAATTAGAAGATATAGAAATCAGACTATCTATGAATGAAGGTATGTACATAAGAAACCTAAATGGAGAAGAAGCTGTTGAATTAATAAAGCTTACTCAAAACTTAGGTGGAGAAACTAAATTAGAGCAAAGTGTAGCATGCATAGGGGCTAATATATGCCAAATAGGTATAGCTGATAGTCAAGGAATGCTACAAGATATACTAGAATACTTTAAAGAAAAGAATTTTACAGCTGATGTACTTCCTAAAATAAGAATATCAGGATGTACAAATTCTTGTGGAACGCATCAGATTGGAATACTAGGATTTGCAGGAAAGAAAAAAAGAGTAAATAATGTGGTTACAGAAGCATTTGAACTTTATATAGGTGGAGCAAAGGGAAAAGACAAAACAAAATTAGGATCTTCTATAGGAGATATAACTAGAGAAAATGTACCAAAATTCTTATATGAATTAGCTAAATCAATAGAAGAGTCTAAGTTAAATTACGAAGAATATATATTAGAAAATAATGAAGAGTTAAATAATATAATAGACAAGTATTTAGTTGAAGAAAGAGTAGTTAAAGCTTAAGTCTATTTATATATTAAGAGTCCTTTAAATAGTAAGGACTCTTTTTTATATTAAATTATTTAAGTATGTATGCTCTAATAATAATTTTAATTAAAAAAATATACCTAAATAATAGCTAATCTAATGTGGATATAGGTTTAAAATGGAAAATTACGAATTAAGTAAAGAATACATAGATTCTATAATAAAATTAAATATATTATAATATATTTAAGTATATAGAAAAACATATTTGGAGAGGAAGGGAGACAATGAAGTTAATCTGGCTAGTTGTAGCTATTTTATTTGCAGTAGCAGAGCTTATGACAACTACATTAACATTAATTTGGTTTAGTATAGGTGCAGTAATATTAATATTTTTAAGCAGTATAATAGATAGCGTTTTGATTCAAATAGCAATATTTGCAATAATTTCTACGTTGATGTTAATTATAGCCACTCAAAAATTTATAAAACAGGATAAAAATTATAAATATGATACTAATTTACAAGCGATTATTAATAAAAAAGGCATAGTAAAAGAAACTATATATCCGAATCAAGTTGGGATTGTAATTATTGAGGGAGAAAGTTGGAGCGCAATATCATATAATAATGAGAAGATAGATAAAGGGTCAATGGTAGAAATATTGAAAATAGAAGGTGTTAAAGTAGTAGTAAAAAAAATTGACTAATGGGGAGAATGGTATATGGATTTTATATTTAGTTTAGTGTTACCGATAGTAATAGTAGCAGTAATTGTTATAATAGGATTATCTTGTGTAAAGGTAGTTAAGCAGTCTAAAGTTGGGATAATTATGAGGCTAGGAAAGTTTCGTAAGGTAGCAGATACAGGTGTGCATTTTTTAGTTCCATTTTTAGATAATATGAGTTATATTATAGATTTAAGAGAGAAGGTAGTAGATTTTCCTCCACAACCAGTGATAACTAAGGATAACGTAACAATGCAAATTGACACTGTTGTTTATTATAGAATAACAGATCCAGTAAGATACACATTTGAAATAGCTAATCCTATAACAGCTATTGAAAATTTAACAGCAACAACGCTTAGAAATATAATTGGTGAATTGGATTTAGATGAAACTTTGACATCTAGAGATATAATAAATACAAAAATGAGAGTTATACTAGATGAAGCAACTGATAAATGGGGTATAAAAGTTAATCGAGTAGAACTAAAAAATATTATGCCACCTCATGATATACAAGTTACTATGGAAAAACAAATGAGAGCAGAAAGAGAAAGAAGAGAATCAATACTTCAAGCAGAGGGAAATAAGGCAGCAGCAATACTTCAGGCAGAAGGTGAGAAACAATCAGCTATACTTAGAGCAGAAGGTGAAGCTGAATCAATAAAGAAAATCGCTACGGCAAAAGGTCAAGGTGAAGCTGAAATTATTACAAATGTTCAAAAAGCAACTGCACAAGGTTTAAGAGAAGTATTTTTAGCTATGAAAGAATCTGAGGTAGATGATAATATTATAGCACTTAAATCAATAGAGGCATTAGAAAAAGTAGCAAACGGAAATGCAACAAAACTTGTTCTTCCATCTGATACAGTAAAATTTTTAGGAACATTTAAGGGTATAAAGGAAGTTTTAAGTGATGATAAATAAATAATTTAAAATAAAAAATAACCTTTTATATTTATCATATATAGAAGGTTATTTTTTATTTAATAGAGTAAATTAAAAAAATAAATTAAATATAAATTTATTAAAAGTTAAGATAAAAATATAAAAATATGCAGGAAAAAGATTTCAAATGCAGCAATTTGTAAAAAAATATACTAAAACATATTTAATTGTCTGAATTTTTATAACGGTTAATTATAAAATATAGTATTTTTTATTATATAATTAAGTAACGAATAGTAAAATTAGATGTTCAGGGGGGGAATTTTCATAGATGGCATATAAGAAGATACCGGAGTATGAAGATATTATTAATATAGATAATATAGAAAAGTTTAAACGCGGGGAATTGTATGATAGTTATAATTTTTTAGGAAGTCATAAATCTAGATATCAAGGTAAGATAGGAATATGTTTTAATGTATGGGCACCAAATGCAAAAAATGTATATCTAGTTGGAGACTTTAATGATTGGAACAAAGAAGCTTATCCTATGGAAAATATAGAGGGAAGTGGAATATGGACTATATTTTTAAATAATGCAAAACAAGGACAAGCATATAAGTACAATGTAATCGGATGTGACGGAGTTAGTAGAATGAAAGCCGACCCTTATGGGGTATTTTCAGAAAAAAGACCAAATACAGCTTCAATAATATATACAAATGATAACTATAAATGGAATGATAGAAAATGGCAAAGAGAAAAACAAAAAATTGTTCATGATGAAAATCCAATGAATATATATGAAGTTCATTTAGGTTCTTGGAAAAGAAAATGGGACGGCGAATTTTTTTCATATGAAGAATTATATGAAATGATAGAATATGTAAAAGATATGGGATATACACATATAGAATTAATGCCTATAACTGAACATCCATTAGATGAATCTTGGGGATATCAAACTATAGGATACTATAGTAGTACAAGTAGGTATGGAACACCTACAGAGTTTAAGGCATTTATAGATAAATGTCATGAAAATGGTATTGGAGTAATATTAGATTTTGCATATAGTCATTTTTGTAAAGATGCTCATGGGCTATATAAATTTGATGGATCTGCACAATTTGAATATTCAGATCCTTTAAAGGCTGAAAATCTAGGATGGGGAACTGCTCACTTTGATTTAGGTAAACCAGAGGTTAATAGTTTTTTAATTTCTAATGTACTTTATTGGTTTAATGAATATCATATAGATGGAATAAGGGTAGATGCAGTCTCTAGTATGCTTTATTTAGATTATGATATTGGAGAATGGAGACCTAATAAATACGGTGGAAGAGAAAATTTAGAAGCAATAGATTTTATAAAAAAATTAAATAAAATTATTTATACTACAGTTAGTAATCCAATTATAATAGCCGAAGAATCAACAGCGTGGCCTATGGTGACTGGGCCAACTTATTCAGGTGCTCTTGGATTTACATATAAATGGAATATGGGATGGATGAATGATACATTGAAATATATGGAGATGGACCCTATATACAGAAAATACCATCATGAATTAATTACATTCTCTTTCATGTATGCATTCTCAGAGAACTTTATCTTGCCACTGTCACATGATGAAGTTGTTCATGGTAAAAAATCATTATTAGATAAAATGCCAGGAGATCCTTGGCAGAAATTTGCTTCATTAAGAACGTTATATGCATATTATATGATACACCCAGGGAAAAAATTATTGTTTATGGGATCAGAATTTGGGCAAGGACTAGAATGGAGATATGCATACGGACTAGAATGGGAACTACTAGAAAGAGAACCTCATATGAAAATGAAAGATTATGTAAAAGACTTAAATCATTTATATAAAAATGAAAAAGCTCTCTATGAAATGAATAATACGTATGAAGGATTTGATTTTATAGATCCACATAATAGTGAACAAAGTATAGTAACTTTAATGCGAAAGGGAAAAAATGAAAGAGATTTTATAATAGCTGTTATAAACTTTACTCCTGTAGTCAGATATAATTATAAAATAGGAGTACCATACGAAGGGGTTTATGAAGAAGTATTTAATACTGATGATGAAAAATATTGGGGATCAAATCAGACAATGAAAAATTCAGAATTAACATCATATCCAGAGAAATGGCATAATAAAGATAATCATATAAGAATAAAAGTACCGCCTTTAGGAGCTGTATTTATAAAAGGAAAGGAATTAAAAATAGACACTATACAAATAGATTCTAATAGTAAAGTATCGATAGGTGGTAAGGATAAAAAAGTCAATAAAGTAAATTCTAAAACTAAAACTCAGAAATTATAAATTAGAGATGGATAAATATTAAGGGGGATAAGTAATGAAAAAAGATATGCTAGCTATGATTTTAGCAGGGGGCCAAGGATCAAGATTAGGAGTTTTTACAAAAAGAATTGCTAAACCAGCAGTTTCATTTGGAGGAAAATACAGAATAATAGATTTTGTTTTAAGTAACTGCTCTAATTCAGGAATAGATACAGTAGGAGTTTTAACACAATATAGACCATTAATATTAAATTCACATATAGGGACAGGAAGTCATTGGGATTTAGATAGAATAAATGGTGGAGTACATATATTACAGCCATATATGAATGAAAAAGAAGGAAATTGGTATAGAGGTACTGCACATGCAATACATCAAAATATGGATTTTATAGATAGTTATAATCCAGAGTATGTACTGATATTATCAGGAGATCATATATACAAAATGGATTATAGTAAGATGTTAGATCATCACAAAAAGAAAGGATCAAAAGCTACAATTGCAGTAATAGAAGTTCCTTGGGATGAGGCATCTAGATTTGGGATAATGAATACTAATGAAGATTCATCAATATATGAATTTGAAGAAAAGCCAGCTAATCCAAAAAGTAATCTAGCATCTATGGGTGTATATATATTTGATTGGAAAATGCTAAAAGGATATTTTGAAGAAGTAGATAATAATGGTGCAAATTATGATGATTTTGGTAAAAATTTAATACCTAAGATGTTAGAAGATCAAATACCAATGTTTGCATATCCATTTAAAGGTTATTGGAGAGATGTAGGTACTATAGAAAGTTTATGGGAAGCTAATATGGATATTATAAAATCTAATGATGAAATAGATTTAAATAGTTCTAAATGGAGAATATATACAAATACAATGTCAATGCCACCTCAATACATAGGTAAAGATTCTGATATACAGAAATCATTAGTAGCAGATGGATGTAAGGTATTGGGAAAAGTAGAACACTCTGTTTTATCTCATGGAGTATCAGTAGGTAGTGAGAGTATAATAAAAGATTCTGTAATAATGCCTAATGTAAAGATAGGTAAAAATGTAATAATAGAGAAGGCTATGATAGGTGAAGGTGCAATAATAGAAGATAATACTATAATAAAAGAGCAAGAAGGTATAAATGTTATATCTGAGTACGAAGTAGTAAAAGCTCAACTTGAATTAGAAGGGGGATTTTAATCATGAGAAGTGAATGTGTAGGAATAATAAATTTAGATAATAAAAATGATTTAACTATGAATCAACTTACAAATGTAAGACCAATAGGATCTCTTCCTATTGCAGGTAGATATAGAGTTATAGATTTTTCACTTTCAAACATGGTGAATTCAGGTATAACTAATGTAGGAATATTTGCGAAAGAAAAGTATAGATCATTAACAGACCATATAGGAAGTGGAAAGGATTGGGATTTAAGTAGAAAAACAGGAGGATTATTTATATTCAGTCCTGAGAACACAAAAGATAGAAGTAAATATCCATATAGAAGTGGAGATATTTATAATATATTAGCTAATATAGATTATATAGAAAGATGCGAAGAAGAATATGTATTAATAGTACCAAGCTATATGGTAGGAAATATAGATTATACAAAAATGATAGAGTATCATAAAGAATCAGATAATGATATAACTATGCTTTATAAAAATATAGATAATGCGGATGTGGATTTCTATGAAACATCAACATTGAATATAGATGGAGATAGAGTAATTAATATAGGAACGAATATAGGTACTTCAAAAAATGCTAATGTATCTATGGAAACTTATATAATGAATCGTAATGAGTTTATAAAATCTATATATAAGTGCGTAAGTGAAGGTAGACATTCATACATAGAAGATTTTATAGCAGAATCTATTAATAAATTAAAGATTGGTGCATATGAATATAAAGGATATCTTAAGTGTATAAATTCAATAAAATCATATTATTCAATGAAGGACGAATTATTACAAGAAGATATAGCTAATGAATTATTATATTCTGATAGAAAAATATTAACTAAAGAACAAAATCAATCTCCTACTATATATTCAGAGAGTGCAAATGTAGAGAATTCGTTCATAGCTACTGGATGCATAATAGAAGGTACTGTAAAAAATAGTATTATCTTTAGAAAAGTTCATATAAAAGAAGGTGCAGTAATAGAAAATTCAGTTATAATGCAAAACTGTACAATAGAAAAAGATGCACAGTTACAAAATGTTATATTTGATAAAAATGTATACATATCAGAAGGAAAAGAGTTAAAAGGAGATATAGAATATCCAGTAGTTATTGAAAAAAATACAGCTATTTAAAGGGGGAATATATTAGTGAAGGTTCTTTATGCTACTGCAGAATGCTGGCCATTTGCAAAAACTGGGGGATTAGGCGATGTATCTTATGCATTGCCTAAGTCATTAAAAAAAGAAGGTATAGATGTTAGGGTAATACTACCAAAGTATTCAACTATGCCAAATTACTTAAAAGAGCAACTAAAAGAAGTTGCAGTATTTAGTGTAGATGTTGGTTGGAGAAAACAGTATTGTGGTCTTTTAGAAATGGATTTAAATGGAGTGAAATTTTATTTTATAGATAATGAATATTATTTTAAAAGAGACGGAGAAATAGCATATCTATATGGATTTGGAGACGATGCAGAAAGGTATACATTCTTTAGTAATGCAGTTCTTGAAGCTATGTCTATATTAAACTTCTATCCAGATATAGTTCATTTAAATGATTGGCACACTGGTATGATCCCATTGATATTAAAGGAGAAATATAGCCACTCAAAAAAATATAGAAATATAAAAACTGTTTATACGATTCATAACCTACAATATCAAGGAGTATTTAGTGATTCTATAATAGAGGATATATTAGACATACCAAGAGATTATTATAACAATGGAGATATAGAATATTATGGTGGCGTAAGTTTTATGAAGTCTGGAATTGTATTTAGTGATAAAGTAATAGCTGTTAGTCCAACTTATTCAAATGAAATACAAACAGAATTTTATGGAGAAGGATTAGATGGCCTTCTTAAATCAAAATCTTATAAATTAAAAGGGATTTTAAATGGAATAGATTATGATTTAAATAATCCATTAACAGATGGAGATATATTTGTAAACTATGATATAAATAGTATAGACAAAAAAATAGAAAATAAACTTAAATTGCAAGAAATTTTAGGATTAGATATTAATCCAGATATACCGCTAATAGGAATTGTATCAAGATTAGTGTCACAAAAAGGATTTGATTTAATATCATATATGATGCCTGAAATAATAAGAGAAAATTTACAAGTAGTTATTTTAGGAACAGGGGAACATCAGTATCAATCAATGTTTAATTATTATGACTCTAATTTCCCAAATAAAGTTTCTGCAAGAATAACTTTTGATAGTGCTTTTGCGCAACAAATATATGCAGGAAGTGATATGTTCTTAATGCCATCATTATTTGAACCATGTGGGATAGGCCAAATGTTGGCTATGAGATATGGAACTCTTCCGATAGTTAGAGAAACTGGTGGTCTTAAAGATACAGTTATACCATATAATAAGTACACAGGAGAAGGTAATGGATTTAGTTTTAAAAATTATAATGCACATGAAATGCTTTATTGCATTAGAAGAGCTGTAAAACTATACGATGATAAAGAGAATTGGATGGGATTAGTTAATAATGCAATGAATACAGATAGTAGTTGGAAAAAATCAGCTACAGAATATATAAAAGTTTACGAGGAAATAGTTAACCAAAAGGGGTGATTAGATATTGGCTAAAATAAATAAAAACAAATTTAAACAAAGTTTTGAAACTAAAATGTATAGTTTGTATGCTCAATCCATAAATGATGCTACAGATGAGCAATTATTAAATGTTTTATGTAGTGTTATAAAAGATATAATATCTAAAAAATGGGTAGATAACAAACTAGATTCTCAAAAAGAAGTATATTATTTTAGTATAGAGTTTTTATTAGGTAGACAATTAAAATCTAATTTACTAAATTTAGGAATAGAAAATGTAGTAAGAGAAAGCTTGAAAGAGCTTAATATAGATTTAGATAATTTAATAAATGCCGAGTCAGATCCAGCGCTAGGAAATGGTGGATTAGGTAGATTGGCAGCTTGTTTTTTAGACTCGATGGCATCTTTAAATATAAGTGGTCATGGATATGGTATCAGATATAAACATGGTTTATTTGAACAAAAATTTATAAACGGTTATCAGGTTGAAGTACCTGATAACTGGTTAACTCAAGGTGGATATGTTTGGGAGACGGTAAGACCAAATAAAGCTATAGTAGTTAAGTTTGAAGGAAATGTGAATTTAATAGATAAAAATGGAAGACTTGAAGTTAACCATACTGATTATTTACCAATAATGGCTATGCCGTATGATATACCTATAATAGGGTATGGTAATAACTCTATAAATACACTTAGATTATTTAAGAGTGAAGTTTTAAGTAGAGATTTTGGTCCATTAACTGTAAATGCTAGAAATTCATATGGAAGCTATGAAGATGCATTAAAATATAAATACTATGCAGAGGAAATTTCGCAAGTTTTATACCCGAATGATTCTAATTATGCAGGTAGATTATTAAGATTAAAGCAAGAGTACTTCTTCGTAAGTGCAGGTATACAAGATATAATAAGAAAGTATAAGAAAAAGAAACTAGATATAAAAAAATTAAATGAAAAAGTTGCTATACACATAAACGATACTCATCCTACTCTTTGTATTCCTGAATTAATGAGAATATTATTAGATGAGGAAGGGCTATCATGGGATGAAGCTTGGGATATAACTATAAATACTATATCTTATACAAATCATACAATAATGACAGAGGCTATGGAAAGATGGCCAAAAGAAATGGTCAAAAGATTACTTCCGAGAATTTACATGATTATAGAAGAAATTAATAAGCGATATGTGAATGAATTAGAAGAACGTAAATATGATCATGAAAAAATATATCGAATGAGTATTATTGATAATAATGATATAAAAATGGCTAATTTATCTATAGTAGGTAGCCATAGTGTAAATGGTGTTGCAAAACTTCATACAGAGTTACTTAAAAAGGAAGTCCTAAAAGACTTTTATGAGCATGAACCAGAAAAATTTAATAATAAAACTAATGGTATAGCTCATAGAAGATGGTTAATAAGTGCTAACAGTGAACTTAGTGATCTTATTACAGGATTAATATCTGAAGATTGGAAAACAGATACAAATAAACTTAAAGAACTAGAAATATATAGAAATAATAAAGATGTATTAGAAAAAATAGGTGAAATTAAATATAGCAATAAAGAGAGATTAGCTAAATTTATAAAAGAAAAGTATGATATAGATGTTAATCCAAATTCAATATTTGATGTACAAGTAAAAAGATTACATGCATATAAAAGACAATTATTAAATGCACTTCATATATTACATTTATACCATGAATTGTTAGAAAATCCTAACTTTGATATGGAACCAAGAACATTTATATTTGGGGCTAAAGCAGCACCTGGATATTATTTAGCAAAATGTATAATAAAATTCATAAATTCTTTAGCAGATAAAATCAACAATGATCCACGAATAGATAATAAAATAAAAGTAGTATTCATAGAAAATTATGGAGTATCAATAGCAGAGCTTATAATACCTGCAGCTGATGTAAGTGAACAAATATCAACGACAACTAAAGAGGCATCAGGAACAGGTAATATGAAGTTTATGATGAATGGAGCTATAACTTTAGCTACATTAGATGGTGCCAATATAGAAATATTTGATCAAGTAGGTAAAGATAATATAGTTATATTTGGTCTGAGTGCAAATGAAGTATTAAATTACAATAAATTTGGAGGATACTCAGCTTTAGATTTATATAATTCTAATAGAAATATAAAAAGAGTTGTAGATGATCTAATAAATGGATTTATACCAAATATGGAAAAAGAAGGTAGAGAAATATACGATTCTTTAATAACTTATAATGATGAATATTTTGTTCTTAGAGATATAGAGAATTATATAGAAGCTCAAGAAAAGATAGATAAGCTGTATAAAAATAAAGATAAGTGGAATGAAATGGCCTTAATAAATATAGCTAATTCAGGTGTATTCTCAAGTGATAGAACTATAGCAGAATATGCACATGACATTTGGTTTAAAGGGTGTGAGGGAAATGAGTAATATAATAAACTATAGTTCTTGGGAAAATAAGACTCCATTTGGAGCCATAAAAATAAACCAAGACATAAGAATATCAGTAGAGGCAGATGAAAGCTATAATTTAAAAAATATAAAGTGGATTATATTAAAAGATGATAATAAAGTTGGAGAAGTAGATTTAGTAAGAGAAAGTAAAAAATATTATCAAGGCGAATTTAATAAATTTAATGAAACTGGATTATATTTTTATTACTTTGAAGTAGAAGTAGATATAAATGGAAATAATAGAAAGTTATTTTATGGAAAGAATTATAACGACGGGAATGTTTGTGAATATTCATATGAAAACTTAAATAAATATCAGATAACAGTTCATGAAGATTTTAAAATTCCATTATGGTATAAAGAAGGCATAATGTATAATATATTCGTTGATAGATTTAATAACGGAAATAGAAATAAAAAGCCGAGTAATCCAAAAGAAAATAGTTTTATATATGCAAATTGGTCTGATACACCTATGTATATAAGAGATAAAAATGATGATATAATAAGATGGGATTTCTATGGAGGAAATCTCAAAGGTATAATAGAAAAGCTTCCATATTTAAGTAAGATGGGTGTTAGCATAATATACTTAAATCCAATATTTGAATCTCCAAGTAATCATAAGTATAATACTGGAGATTATAAAAAAATAGACCCAATGTTTGGAGATGAAGAAATACTAAAAGAATTAATAGAGAAAGCTAATACAAAGGGAATAAATATAATACTAGATGGTGTATTTAGTCATACTGGAGCGGATAGCAAATACTTTAATAAGTTTGGGAATTATGATGAAGTAGGTGCATACCAATCAAAGGATTCTAAATATAGCTCATGGTATACTTTTAACGAGTTTCCAGATGATTATAAATGTTGGTGGGGCGTTAAGGATTTACCCAATGTGAACGAACTTAATAAGAGTTATATGAATTATATTATATATGAAGAAGATAGTGTTATAAATAAATGGACTTCTATGGGAATTAAAGGCTGGAGATTAGATGTAGCAGATGAATTACCAACTGAGTTTATAAAGGAATTTAGAAAAGAGTTGAAAAAAAATGATTCTGAATCTATATTAATAGGTGAAGTATGGGAAGATGCGTCTAATAAGATAAGTTATAACGAAAGAAGAAGTTATCTTGTTGGAAATCAATTAGATTCAGTAATGGGATATCCATTTAGAGACAATATAGTTTCATTTTTGAAAGGAAATATAACTTCAAAAGAATTAAATAATAAATTTATGACTATAAAAGAAAATTATCCAAAAGAATCATTTAAAGCTAATTTAAATTTGATTAGCTCACATGATGTACCTAGAATAAAGACAGAATTAAATTATGATGAAGCTATGGTAAAATTAGCTGTAGCTACTCAAATGACTTTTGAAGGAGTGCCATATATTTATTATGGTGATGAAGCTGGTCTTTGTGGAGGTACAGATCCTGACAATAGAAAGACATATCCCTGGAAGAATGAAGATGAGAATATGATAGAGTTTTACAAGCAATCAATAAATACAAGAAAACAATATAATGTATTGATTAATGGAGATACTGAATTTATAGATACAAATGATGATGATGTGTTTGGATATATTAGATTTAATGATAAGTATGAAAAAATGTTAATATTAGTTAATAGAAGTTTAGAAAATAAAAACATATCAATAGATATAAAAGAAAATACATTAGAAATAGTAGATATTAAATATAGTTCTAACAAATATTTAGAATTTATATCTAAGGAATGTGAAGAATTTAATTTACAAATAAGTCCTAAGTCTTTTAATATATTTAATGTAACAAATCATATTGAAGTATAGATATATAAATAAAGAGACAGTTATTTTTAATTTTGGCTATGTTAGCCCTCTTCGTGATAAATATTGCATAAAAAGAACCACACCTTAGATTTTTCAATACATTGAATTCTAAGATGTGGTTGCTTTTATAACTTACTATAAATTATTCGTAATATATTAAAATTGTGCGTTTATTTTAATTTATATAATTAATCAATTGTATGATAAAATAAGTATGGAAATAGCTAAATATATTAGCATTACCACATATACATATATTTTTGTTAGTTAATTTTATGTAGTTTCACATACACTACCAAATCTTTTAGATTATTATTACCTATTTCAAATTCTTTATCAATATTTAAACTTTCGGTGCTATTATTTTCTCCACCAATACTATATAGAGCTATCACAACTTCATCATCTAAATTAAAGTATTTATCTTCCTCTAAAGTTGACAGTGCTATACCTGTATCATAAGCATCTTTTAAAAAGTCTAAAGTACCACTTCCATATTCTGAATCATTTATTATAACTTTAAGATTACAGTCTGTTTTATCTCCATCAGTAACTCCAATTTTTAGTGTACTATTGTTTCTATTGTGTTCTATAGTTGATTTATATAATACATGTTCTTCTTTTAGAGCACCATATTCATATTCTTTAGCAGTAAATTCAATTTCATAATTCCCATCTTCTAAATTATTTATATAGTATTTTTTACCCATTCCAAACATATTGTCAGGACAGTTTCCTATATATAATTTATCTGAATTTTTTGAATTTGAGCAACCAACAATAAATATGATTGAAGTTACTATTAATAATAGCATTGTTATTATTTTTTTCATAATAGATATCCCCCTTTTATTTTCTTTATTTTCTAATCATGCTAGAACAATAGTTCGTATAATATAACAATTGCGAACTTGATTATATTATACAAAATATTCAATTATTTTCCAATTACAAAATGGTTTCATTAATTTGAAGTAAAGTTCCTTATTTTAGGTTAACTCAATGAATCTATTTCTAATAGTTTCTCTAGTTACATATGTATCCTTAGTAGCTACATTCACTAGCATATCTTTAATTCGGTCACCCTTTTTATTCTTCTTACTTAGTTGGAGAAATTTAAACCAAGCCAAATAATTGTTGATATATTTTGTGGATACACCATTAAAAGGCATTAACCATCTCTTAAAACTACTGTGAAGAGCATTTATATGCTGTAAATGATAAACACTATCTATCATTGATTTTCCTCTAGGAACTTGCTTTAATTCTATGTTCAACTTGTCCTTTATTCCTATATATGATTTATGTGAATCTACGCAAAAAGTAGTCTCTTCACATATTTTATTGTCAAAGAAGTTAACTATTTGATTTGTTGTAATTTTACCGTTACAAACAGCACTAATAAGGATATTTCCTTTTCTATCAATTGCTGTCTCTATACAAATCTGCTCTTTTGATATTCCTCTTTTCTTCTTATCATTTTTACCTTTACCTCTTTTTCTAGGGTTTCTAGGCATTACAAATGTAGTACTTTTAGAATGATTGCCTTTAAAAGACTCCTTAATAAAGCATTCATCTACTTCAACTATACCTTCAACCTTATCATTTTTTAATGATAGATTGATTACATCAAGTATCCTATGACGCATGTAAAAAGACGTTTTAACACCTACTCCGACTTCTTCAGCACATTTTCTTATAGAAAGTCCTAATATCATTAATTCACAGTATTTTAACCATTTATCTAAGCCTAATTTTGTATTAGAGAATGGAGACATAGTAAACTCATCAAAACTTGTGCGACAACGTTTACAAATATATCTTTGTCTTCCGTTAGATTTCCCATTTTTATTTACATCTTTACATTGACATTTTGGACATTCGTATCCCTTGGAAAATCTACTTTCTTTAACATTATCTCTAATTTCAAAAGAATTAAATAAAGTACTTAATACTTCTTGTGCTACTGAAATTAACTCTGTAAGTTCATTCTTTTTTAAATCTTTTATCATAGCTTTTATATCTATTTTTGACATAATATTAGGTATCCTTCCTGTAAATTAGTTGAAATATAGTTTATATCTATATTATAGCCTATGTTATATATAATTAATCACGAAGTTAGCTAACATAGCCTTAATTTTAAATAACTGTCTCTTTATTTGTATAAACGCATAGATCTTTGTTTATAATCTTACTGAAAATATATATTAAAAGGCGGTATTATATGAATAATGTAGTTTTAGTAGGTAGGCTAACTAAAGACCCAGAATTAAGATATGTAGGCGAAAAGAATAATGCATTAACTAATTTTTCTTTAGCTGTAGATAGAGGATATAAAAATTTACAAGGTGAAAGCAAAGTTGATTTTATCAATATAGAAATTTGGGGTAAGCAAGCTGAAATTTTTTGCACATATATGGAAAAAGGTAAGATGGTAGGTATAGAGGGCAAAATAATAGCTGATAAGTATAAAAATGAAAATGGAGAAAATAGATATATTACTAGAGTTAGAGCTAACTCTTTTAGATTTTTAGATTCTAAAAATAAAAATATTGCAACAGTAGGAGAGACAGAGGCGAATTATTATAATTCTAATACTTTATTTAATCAAGTTGACAAAGAAAGGGGATTATCTATTGAAGAATTACCTTTTTAGTAAAAAAATATATATTAATGAATTTTAAATAAAACGAATTAAATAAAAATGCGTAATTACATACTAATAAATAAAATAAAGTAAAAACGATAAATAAGTTAATAAAATCAATTAAAATAAACTACAATTGGATATGTAGTTTATTTTTTTATGTACAATAAAAAAGAAATTGTATATAATATAATTAAGCAAATAAAAAAGTTCGTATAGGGGGGAATTATAATGAAAAAGAGTACATTAACAGGTAAAATTTTAATAGGCCTATTTTTAGGATTTATATTTGGAATATCTTTAAAACATATACCATCAAGTTATATAAAAGATACTGTTATTTTAGATGGATTTTTAAAAATACTAGGTAATGGATTTACAGCTGCTATAAAAATGATGGTAGTTCCATTAGTGTTTGTTTCGTTAATTTGTGGAACTGCATCTATGGGAGATGTAAAAAAGTTAGGAAGAATTGGTGGAAAAACGATGTTGTTTTACTTATTAACAACTGCAATAGCTATAATTATAGCACTATTTTTAGGAATAATGCTTAAGCCAGGTGAAGGTTTAGATATGAGTAATATGATGTCAGGGGAAGTCGCAATTGGAGAAGCAAAATCATTAGTGGATATAATATTAAATATAATACCTACGAATCCGATACAATCTTTAGCTAATGGTGAAATGTTACAAGTAATATTCTTTGCATTATTAACAGGAGTTGCTTTAAATATAGTTGGAAAAAATGCAGAACCAATAAAAGTTATATTTGAAAGTGCGAATGAAGTATGTATGAAAATGGTAAATTTAATAATGTTATTTGCACCATATGGTGTATTTGCATTAGTGGCTAATACATTTGCTACAGTTGGAAGTGAAGCTATAATAGCACTTCTAAAGTATATATTAGTAGTGTTATTAGGAATGATTATACATGTTACTATGGTTTATGGTGGGTTATTTAAAATATTTGCAAAACAAAGCATTAAACCTTTTTTAAGTAAATTTGCACGAGTTGCTGCAGTAACATTCTCAACAGCTTCTAGTAATGCATCAGTTCCAGTTAGTTTAGAAATAATGGAGGAGTTAGGAGTAGGGAAAACTACAAGATCATTTACAATTCCAATGGGAGCTACTATTAATATGGACGGAACAGCTATAATGCAAGGTGTTGCAGCATTATTTATAGCTCAGATATATGGTATAGATCTTGGAGTAAATTCTATGATAACTATAGTTCTTACTGCCACATTAGCATCTATCGGAACTGCAGGAGTTCCAGGTGTTGGTATGATAATGCTATCTATGGTTCTTACATCTGTAGGACTTCCCCTAGAAGGAATTGGTTTAATTATGGGTGTTGAAAGAATTATAGATATGTTTAGAACAACTGTAAATGTAATGGGGGATAATATAGTTACATTAATAATTGCCAATAGTGAAAAAGATTTAAACTTAGATGAATATAATAATAAGATAAAAGAAAGAATTTAATATAAAAATGTACTTTAAAATTTAGAGTGTCTACAAGTTGAGGTATATGTATTTTACATATACCTTATTTTTATTATTTAAAAACCATATATTATATTTTACTTTATTTGGAATATAGAGTAAGTAAGAATTTTAGTATTAATATACCGAACAAGCATATATATTTAGAAGAGAGGTGCACTTAGGAGGATAGAGTATGAAAAGTAAAGTTAATATTAAAGAAATTTTAAAATTAGCAGGTACATATATTTCAGTATGCATAGGGTCAGGATTTGCTACAGGACAAGAAATTATGCAATTTTTTTCAGCGCATGGAATGATAAGTATATTATCTAATATTATATGTATGGGGATAATGGCTTATTGTGGAGCGAGTTTACTTGAAATTGGAAATCAGAAAAACTTAAAGTCGAGTAATGATATATTTGAATATCTATGTGTAAAGCATATAGGAAAATTATTTAAAGGCTTTATGCCAATATTTTTCTTTTGTAGTTTTGTGATTATGTTGTCTGGAGCAGGAGCATCGATAAATCAATATTATGGAATAAGTAAAAATATTGGATCGTTGATTTTAGCTATAATAACGTTATGTTCAGTTCTTCTAGGTATAAATAAAGTAATAAGCATATTAGGAAATATAGGTCCGATGATAGCAATAATATCTATAGGTGTTGGAACTGTGACCATATCTAGAAATATAGACTCATTTTGTATAGCTGATGAAATAATAGGAACATTAAACATAACAAAAGCGATAGATAATTGGTGGATGACAGCAATTATCTATAGTGGTCTAAATCTAATAATTGCTACACCATTTTTAGTAGGAGTTGGTGCAACTGCAACAAATAAGACAAATTGTATATGGGGAGGAATTCTAGGAGGCATAGTATTTATGATTGCAGCTATGACTTTAAATATGGGGATAATGTCTGATATACAAAATACATATATAACAGAAATACCTACATTATATATGGCTAAAAATATTGGTCCTATAGTAGGAATGATGTTCTCGTTTATGCTTATTGCAGGAATATACACAACAGCGGTTCCTTTACTTTGGAGTGTATGTGATAGTTTTTCAAAAGAAAAAACATCTAAGTTCACACTTATTGCTTTATTTTGTACGGTTATAGGATTTATAGGGTCAAGGTTACCATTTTCAATGCTTGTTAATATAATATATCCTATGTCAGGGTTATTTGGAGTAATTATAATTATTTCAATTTTTATAAGACACATAATAAACTCTGTACATGGAGTTGTAAAAGTATTTTATGCAAGTAGATAACATGAGTAAATTCATTTAATATATATTTTAGAAAAGTAGATGGGCATACTATAAAATATAATCTAACTATGTTAATATATTTAGAGAACTTAAGTTAAGGAGATTACATATGAAAAAACAATTAGAGATAGATTATGCATTTGGATATGTCTACGACAAAAGTAAATTAATAGTATTATATCCAGCGGGAACTAACATAATAGATTTAGACGATTATGAAATGGAAGTTGAGGTAGCTTTTTTAGAAGATGGTATAGATGCAGCCTTTGAAGAAAATGATGTGAAGGAAGCAAATGAAACAATAAAACCTTTAGAAACTTTTTTAATGAAGCCAAGCAAAGTAATACCATTTGTAATTAGCATAAAAAATGCAGAAACTAAGGAAGAACTACCTAAGCTATTAGCTGAATTTGATGAAGAATATGAAGTAAAAGAAAATTATATAAAAAAAGGATATGAAATAAAAGATATATATCATGTATTTGAAAATGTAGTAAGTTATATACCTAAAGAAAACTTAGAAAATTTAAATATACTAAAAATAGAAAATGATAAGTTTGATATGGATAAATTTATAAGTACTGTAAGTGAAAATTTAGATGAGGCTATAAATAAAAATTTAATAGCTATAGATATGAAACAAAGTGAACTAACACCTAGATTGTATATAAAAGCAGATGGAAAAACTAATACTAAATTTGTTGTGTTTGGTACAGATATAAATAGCTATTCACAAGGTATATTATGTGCGAATAATGAGGTTATAAAAGATTTAGATATAGATATGGGAGATGTTGAAATATCTAATACAAGAGATATAGGATATATAATAAATGAAGAAAATGGATATCTTACATTTAAAATAGCAAATTACAATAGTCAAACATCAAATAATAATCAAATAGCTCAAATAGTAGATTATAGTGGTATATTTAAGCTTATGATGATAGATTTTATAAAGCAATTTGTAAGATAGCTAAAAAATAAGCAGATTATAATTATAATCTGCTTATTTTTTTAATATTAGTAATTAAAAAAAGTATATATAATATATAATTATCTATCATATGTTACTCAATAATAATAGTATATAAGGCTAAAATGTTTAGAAATAAAAAGAGCCTTAGAATCTTTATCTATTACCGTAAATTAATAAAAGATAAGCTGCACCGGCTAATAATGGATTATCACCGTCAATTCTTCCAACTACAGTATTACCTTTAATTATAAAACCATCTTCTGAAACTTTCCCAATAGGGCTATTATTTATATAATGATTATGAACTATACCATTTTCGTCAATTCTACCAACTACATTATTATTGTTATCATAAATAAAATTATTGTCATCAACTCTCCCTATAGGACACTGATTATAGATATGATTATGAACGATGTTATCAGAATCTAATCTTGCTATAGCTCCAAAATTGTATGGAAAATTAACTATTTTATTCATATAGCACCAACCTTTATATTGATAATATTTTGTATATTAAATCTTATGATAAGAATTCTAGAAAATATAACTTAAACTTTTAAATCAACGTTAAGAATACATAATGTATGAATATTTATTATATCAGTAGGTTAAATTATTTAGGAAGAATTAGTAGATATTATAAAACTTATATAAACTACAAATTATATGAAATAAAAAATATCTAATATGATAAAACATAATAGCTCTAATAATAAAGTGTAATCTTATTTGATAATTACTTTCATAAAAAGAACTATTATGTGTGGAGGTTATTATATGAAATTAAAGAAAATAGTATCGCTAGCAATGTCAGTAGTACTATCAATATCTTTATTAATAGGATGTTCGGGTAAAAATAAAGATGATTCGGATAATGCAAGTAATGAAAAAGCTATATTAAAAATAGGTATGATAACTGATGTAGCCGGTGTAAATGATCAAAGTTTTAACCAAAGTGCATGGGAAGGACTTCAAAAAGCTAAAGAAGAATTAGGAGTAGAAGTTACATATTTAGAATCAAAACAAGACTCAGATTATGCTACTAATATAGAAACATTTGTAGATGAAGATGTAGACTTAATATTAGGAGTTGGTGCGAAATTAGCTTCAGCTATAGAAGAAGGAGCCGGATTATATCCAAATCAAAAGTTTGCTATCGTAGATGAAGAGTTACCAAGTGATATAAAAAATGTAAAATCTATATTATTTAATTCTCAGGAAGCTGCATATTTAGTAGGATTAATAGCTGGTAAAATGACTAAAACTAATAATGTAGGATTTATAGGTGGAATGGAGATACCAGTTATAGATACTTTCAAATACGGATATATGGCTGGAGTAAAAAATGCTAATTCTAATGTACAAATACAAGATCAATTTGCAAACTCATTTACAGATCAAGCAAAGGGAAAAGCAATAGCAAATCAAATGTATGGTCAGGGCGCAGATATAATATTTATTGCAGGTGGAGATGTTGGAACCGGAGCAATAGAAGCGGCTAAAGAAAAAAATAAGTATGCAATAGGCGTGGATAGAGATCAAAGTGATTTAGCACCAAAAAATGTTTTAACATCAGCTATAAAAAGAGTAGATGTTGGTGTTTATGAAACAGTTAAAAATCTAGTTGATGGAAATTTTGAAGGTGGAACAACTACTGTGTATGGCTTAGATCAAGATGCTATAGGGATAGCTCCTACTACTAAAAATTTAGTCCCAAAAGATATATTAGATTATGTGAATGAAGAAATTGAGAAGCTAAAAAAGGGTGACATAAAAGTACCTAAAGATAAATCAGAATATAATGCTATTATGAAATAGCATAACAAAAGGTATCTCTAATTTATAGAGATACCTTTTGTTATAGAATCTAATTACATATATTTGTTGCACTAGTTAATCTATTGTAGATATTCAAGATATTATAAAGGCTCGTATTTTCAATAACTAAATTTAAATATCAAAATGTATTATATTTATAAAAATGAATATATAAAAGGTCCTTATTTAAAATATATTTAAATAAGGACCACTTATTAATTACTTTATATTATTGAACTTGATACATACCATGACTAGCCATATAATTATAGATTTTTTCTCCATGTTCTTGCTCTTCTTTTTGAATATGATTTAATACCTGTCTTACATTTTTATCTCTAAATTCGAATATAGCAGTATTATATGTAGCGGATATAAATTTTTCAGTAGATAGTGAATCATTACAAAGCATTTTATCATGTTCGTTATAAGTGTTAGATCCTAAATTTATAGGAGATTGATTTATAAATTGTTGATTTATCGACTGTTGATTATAACTATTTTGTTGACTTCCTTGTGGAGAGTCTTGTTGTTGGTTTATATTTGGAACTATTCCATTTAGTAATTGATTGATAGAATCTAGATGTTGTTGTTCTTTTTGAGAAAGTTGAGAAAATAAGTTTTTAAGCTCTGGGCAGTATGCTTTATTTGAATACTCATTATACTTGTCAACACATAGTTGCTCATGAGATTTTTCATCTTCTAATAACATTCTTTCTTTTATACTTAAGTTAATCATAAAAACACCTCCAATAGTAGTTTTTGTAAAATATAAAATAATATCCATAAATCTTGTATTGTTTTAATAAATAAAAATAAGAATTAATGTATGATACTTAGGAAAAACTAAAAGTATAAGGAAATCGAAATTTTAGATAAGTATATTGAACATTGATAAAAGAACATAATTTTAATACGTAAAATTAATATAGATAATATAGTGAGAGGTAGAGAATATGATAAAAGAAAGTTTAAAGATAATACCATTAGGAGGACTTGGAGAAATCGGTAAGAATATAACTGCTATAGAATATAAAGATGAAATAATAGTGATTGATTGTGGTATATCTTTTCCAGATGAAGATATGTATGGGATAGACTTAGTAATACCAGATATAAAATATTTACTTGATAATAAAAATAAAGTAAAAGGTTTGTTTTTAACGCATGGTCATGAAGATCACATAGGAGCAATTCCTTATATATTAAAACAAATAAATATACCTGTATATGGGACTAAACTTACAATAGGATTAGTTAAAAACAAATTAAAAGAGCATAATATGCTATCTAAATCTAATTTGAATCCGATAAGACCCGGTGAATTAATTAAATTAGATGAACTAGCTATAGAATTTATAAGAGTGACTCATAGTATAGCAGAATCATGTGCTTTAGCTATACATACTCCTATAGGTACAGTTTTACATACAGGTGATTTTAAAATAGATTATACTCCAATAGATGGAAAGGTTATGGATTTAAATAGAATAGCACAGCTTGGGCAAGAAGGAGTTTTACTTTTGATGGCAGATAGTACTAACGTAGAAAGAGCAGGGCATTCTTTATCTGAAAAAATTATAGGAGAAACTCTAAATAGAATAATATCTAACGCAAAAGGTAGAGTTATTGTAGCTACATTTGCATCAAATATACATAGAATGCAACAAATAGCAGATGCATCTATGATATATGATAGAAAAATAGTTTTTAGTGGAAGAAGCATGGAAAATATATCAAATGTTGCTATGGACCTTGGGTATTTACATATACCAGAAGAAAGTATTATAGGTATTGAAGATTTAAATAGATATCCAAGTGATAAGATCACAATAATAACTACTGGTAGTCAGGGAGAGCCAATGGCAGGGTTATCTAGAATTGCTTATGGGTCACATAGACATATATCTATAGAACAAGATGATTTATTTATAATATCTGCATCACCGATACCAGGAAATGATAAGTTAGTATCTAGAGTAATAAATCAACTATATAGAAAAGGTGTGGAAGTAATATATGAAGATTTAGAAGAAATACATGTATCAGGACATGCATATAAAGAAGAATTGAAGTTAATTCATACACTAGTAAAGCCTAAATACTTTATGCCTGTACATGGGGAGTATAGACATCTAAAACATCATAGTGATTTAGCTTTAAAATTAGGAATGGATAAATCAAATGTATTTACATTAGAAACTGGTCAAGTTTTAGAAATTTCTCAGGATAAAGCTATAGCAACTGAAAAAGTGCACACAGGCGTTGTATTTGTAGATGGAATAGGTGTTGGAGATGTAGGTAATATAGTTTTAAGAGATAGAAGAGACTTAGCTAGAGATGGTATGGTTACAATAGTTGTTGCTATAAATAAGGAAACATACAGTATAGTATCAGGGCCAGATATTATAACAAGAGGTTTTATATATGCAAGGGAATCTGAAAATCTTATAAATAAGATAAAAGATGTAGCAAAAGAAGAGATAGAAATTTGCTTAGGGAATAATATATTAGAATGGCAAGTTTTAAAAGGTAGAGTTAGAAAGTCTGTAGAGCAACTACTTTATCATAAAACAAAAAGAAGACCAAGTGTGTTTCCTATAATTATGGATATTTAAGAAAATATTTTATTAATAGTGAAGTAGAATAAGTAAAATAATAAAAGAAATTATAAATGCTAACTTTATTTAGGACTGTAGATTTGTATCGAAATAAACCTAAATAAAATAATGACAAAATTGAATAAGTTTTCATAGTATAGATTAAGAGTAAAAAACTCTATAAATTAATTACAACAGGGGGATTTAAGATGTTAGACAGATTTTTTGGTGAAGGTGGATTCTTTGGTGGAGCTTGGTGGATAATAGTATTATTCTTCTTATTCTTAGCATTTCAAGATGTTTGGGCAGATATAGATATATGTGCTTGGATACCATTTTTAATATTATTATTAATAGTTTGTGCATCAGGAGATTTATTTGGTGGATGTGGATGCTAATATTTTAATGAAATAATATAATAGAGGTATTTTAGTATCATTAAGTACTAAAGTACCTCTATTTTTATGTTTAATAATATTATAATACTTAAAAAATATATATAACTTTGGAATGCAAGTAATATTAATAGAGTAGATTTTATCGTAAAAATATTTTAGTACAGATGAAGTTGTTGGCGATATGATTGAATCGAATTTTTTATTTTATTGAAAGATATTTTGAACTAAATGATGTATTAGAATACTTGTAATATACTTTTATACAATATAAAATTTTTATAAAAAATACATAATGATTATAATAAACAAGTATTTAAATAAATATAATTTAATATTGAAAAAGTAGCAACTTGAATGTATAATATAGTCTTAAAGTGTAGATAAGATATAAAATTATCACACTAAATAAATATAAATATACGGTTATCAAAATTAAATAATTTAGTGAGGTGTAGATATGAAGATAGGATTCGATCATAAAAAATATCTAGAAGAGCAGTCAAAGTATATATTAGAGAGAGTTAACAACTTTGATAAGCTTTATTTAGAGTTTGGTGGTAAACTAATTGGAGATTTACATGCAAAGAGAGTTTTACCAGGATTCGATGAAAATGCAAAAATAAAAGTTTTGCAACATATAAAAGAAAAGGTAGAAGTTGTAATCTGTGTTTATGCAGGAGATATCGAAAGAAATAAAATAAGAGGTGATTTCGGTATTACTTACGACATGGAAGTTTTAAGATTAATTGACGATTTAAGAAGTTATGAATTAGATGTAAACAGTGTTGTAATAACAAGATACGAAGGACAACCTGCTACAACAGTTTTTATAAATAAATTAGAACGTAGAGGTATAAAGGTATACAAACATGCTCCAACAAAAGGTTACCCAACAGATGTTGATACAATAGTAAGTGATGAAGGATATGGAGCAAATCCATATATAGAAACTACTAAGCCTATAGTTGTTGTAACAGCTCCAGGACCAAATAGTGGGAAATTAGGAACTTGTTTAAGTCAGTTATACCATGAAAATAAAAGAGGTAATGCTGTTGGATATTCTAAATTTGAAACATTCCCAGTGTGGAACGTACCTTTAAAGCATCCTTTAAATATAGCTTATGAAGCGGCAACAGTTGATTTAAAAGATGTAAATATGATAGATTCATTCCATCTTGAAAAGTATGGAGAGATGGCAGTTAACTATAACAGAGATTTAGAATTATTCCCAGTTCTTAAAAAAATAATAGAAAAGATAACTGGAAAAGAGTCTATATATCAATCACCAACAGATATGGGTGTTAATAGAGTAGGATATGGTATTATAGATGATGAAGTTGTGGCTGAAGCATCAAGACAAGAAATAATAAGAAGATACTTTAAAACAGCTTGTGAATATAAAAAAGGACAAGTTGATAAAGGAGCTTATGAAAGAATAAAGATGATAATGGAAGAGCTTAACTTAAAGCCTGAAGATAGAACGGTAGTTATTCCTGCTAGGGATTACAGCAATAAGTTAAAAGAAAATGCTGATAAAAATGATGCATGCCCAGTGGTAGCGATAGAATTAACTGATGGAAGGGTAATTACAGGCAAAGGGTCTGATTTAATGAACTCAACAGCAGCAGTAACGTTAAATGCTATAAAAACTTTAGCTAATATAGATGATGAATTACACCTAATATCTCCAGCTATATTAGAACCAATTGTAAATTTAAAAACTAAAACATTAGGAAGTAGAAATCCAAAGTTAAGTTGTGAAGAAATATTGACTGCGCTTAGTATATGTGCTGTTACAAATCCAACAGCTCAAGTTGTACTTGACAAATTACCTTTATTAAAAGGAGCTCAAGCACACTCAACTACTATATTAAGTAAGAATGATGAGCAAACATTTAGAGAACTTGGAATAGATGTTACAAGTGATCCTGAATATCCATCACAAAATCTTTATTACGCTAATTAATAAAATAGAAAATATAAGACCATATTACCTACGGGGTATTATGGTCTTTCTTATTAAATAATAATCAAAAATAAATATAAATATACGGTTATCAAGAAATTAATTAACTTAGTTCCTTGGAATATCTATTTTAAATGTTTTTACTATATTTTGCAAGAGGAAATTAAAAAATGTTAAAAATAAGCTTATTTATTTTATGAAGGGATGATGCATATGGAAGAAATCCGAAAGATAATTCATATAGATATGGATGCTTTTTATGCATCTATAGAACAAAGAGACAATAAAAAACTTAAGGGTAAACCTGTAATAGTTGGAGGCGATCCTCATAGTAGAGGAGTAGTAGCAACATGTTCATATGAGGCTAGAAAGTATGGAATTCATTCTGCTATGCCATCTAGTGTAGCGTATAAGAGATGTCCTTATGCATATTTTATATGGCCTAGATTCGATGTATATAAAAAAGTATCACGACAAATAAGAGATATTTTTTATAGATATACAGATTTGGTTGAGCCAATATCCCTAGATGAAGCATATTTAGATGTTACCAATAATAAAAAAGGAATAAAGTATGCAACTCAAGTGGCTAAAATGATAAAGGACGACATATTAAGAGAAACAGGATTAACATCATCAGCAGGAGTTTCATACAATAAATTTTTAGCTAAAATAGCATCAGACTATAATAAACCGAATGGATTAAAGGTAATAACTCCTGAAGATAAGCAAGAATTCTTAGATACATTACCTATAAATAAATTTCATGGGATAGGTAATGTCACAGAACGAAAGCTTCGTAATCTAGGAGTGAACAATGGTTATGATTTAAGACAGCTAAGTATTAATCAATTGGAAAGTATATTTAAAAATAGAGGATATGTGTTTTATCAGTTAGCTAGAGGGGTTGATGATAGGAAAGTTGAGCCTTATAGGGAACGAAAATCAGTTGGATCTGAAACTACATTAAGTAGCAACTTAGATATGAATGATGAGGAAGTTTTAGATATACTTAGTGAGATTTGTGAAGATGTATCTAATAGATTGAAACATTCAAATAAAGTGGGAAAAACAATAACTTTAAAAGTAAAATACGATGATTTCACAAAGATAACTAGAAGTATTAGCTTAGAACATCCTATTTATAAAGCTGAAGATATTAGAACTAGTGTGTATAATCTAGTTAAGAATCTTGAAAGTAATAAAGGAAAAATAAGACTTCTAGGAGTTACAGTATCAAATTTATTAGAGAATGAAAAGAATCTCACACATATAACTATATTTGAATATCTTGATTATATAAAAGAGTCCACAAAGCAATAAATATACTTTGTGGCTTTATTGAGTTAGTAAATCTTCTAACTTTTTTTTATCTAATATTTTTATAAAATCTCTAGAGTAATCGATTATTCCAAGCTCTTTCATATTTATAAGCTCTCTAGATAGAGATGGTCTAGGAATACCTAAAATTTCAGATAACTTTTGTTTGGTCATATTAAGTTTTATAAATATACTTCCCTGTACTTTATACTCATTAAGTAAAAAGTTACTAATTTTCTGACGTATACTAGTTAATGATAATGTTGTTATAGATTTATTGAGAGTGATTATTTTATTAGTTAAATCATTTAAAAAACAATTAAGAAAAGTAGTATTATCAGTACAAAATTTTATAAAATCAATTTTATTTATAAACATAATTTCACTTGAGGTGCTTGATATAACCGTTGCTGGGTATATATTTATATCAGAAAAAGCTATTACTTCACCAAATAAACTTCCAGATGAAAGAGACGATAAGTGAATAGTATTATTGCTAGATAACATTCGTTTGATATCAATAATACCAGAGATAATTAAACCAATTTTATTACAAGGTTCATATTCTAGTGCTACAATATCATTTTTATTAAAGTTAATTAACTGATAATTATATCCTTTAAATAGTTCTAATATTTCATCCTTATCTTTATCTTTAAACATATATACACCTAACCTTCTATTAAAAAATATATTTTATATTATAAATAAAAATTATTAAATTATTATATCATAAAATTTATAAATGTATTATAAATAAGGATGATATTGGACAATCTATATATTAGATAAATAAATTTTAACAAAAAAGTAGTTGCAAAAATGTGGTAATAAATATACAATAATAGTATAAATAATATGGCGACATAGCCAAGTGGTAAGGCAGTGGACTGCAACTCCTTGATCTCCAGTTCGAATCTGGATGTCGCCTCCAGTTAAGAAGCTTTAATCTTATGATTAAGGCTTTTTTTACGCTTAAGGATATTATAATACTTAAAAAAATGTGGATAAATTCTGAATGTAAGTAATATCAACAAATTGGTTTAGAGCGTAAAAAAGATTTTGAGCAACGGACGAAGTCGTTGGCGACATGAGCGAAGCGAATTTTTTATGTTGTAATAAAATTATATAAAAGGAGATAATATGAAAATATTAATAGATGCAGATGGATGTCCAGTAGTAGATATAGCAATAAACTTAGGGAAAAAATATAATATTAAGACTGTAATAATGTGTGATACATCTCATATAATTAATAAAGTAGGAGTAGAAACAGTAATATTATCAAAGGGCTCTGATTCTGTTGATTTTGCATTAGTTAATAAAATGAGTAAAGATGATATTATAATAACTCAAGATTATGGGCTTGCAGCGATGGTATTATCTAAAGGTGGTTATCCTATAAATCAAAATGGATTGATATATTCTAATGAAAATATAGATCAATTATTATTTACAAGACACTTATCTAAAAAAATAAGAAACTCAGGGCAAAGAACAAAAGGCCCAAAAAAAAGAACGAAAGATGATGATACCAAATTTAAAGAGGGTCTTATATATTTAATTGAGAAGATAATATATTAAAATAGATGGAAATAAATTCAAAGTATAATATTATATAATATAATCCTAAATTTAATATAGATTATATCGAAGATATCAAACGTAATAAATAGAAAAAAGGGAGTGAGATTATGTCAAATTCAACTACGGATTTGGGTAAAGAGAGTATAGGTAGGCTTTTACTAAAATTAGCAACACCATCAATAATAGCTCAATTAGTAAATGTTTTATATAATATAGTTGATAGAATATTTATAGGTAGAATGCAAAATGGTGAGGTTGCGATGGCGGGTATCGGAGTAGCATTTCCAATAGTTCTTTTAGTATCTGCATTTGCTGCATTCGTTGGAATGGGAGGGGCCCCACTTGCAGCAATAAAAATGGGGGAAAAAGATAATGATGAAGCAGAAAAAATAATGACTAATAGTTTTTCTTCATTATTGATTATAGCAGCAATATTAACTGTTATATTTATGGTTTTTAAGGAACCTATATTATGGAAGTTTGGAGCAAGTGAAAGTACTATAGAATATGCTACGAATTATTTAGGTATATATCTTATAGGAACTGTATTTGTGCAAATAGCGCTAGGTATGAATCCATTTGTAAATACACAAGGATTTGCAAAAATAGGAATGATGACTGTTACTATAGGAGCAATAATAAATATAATTCTTGATCCTATACTTATATTTGGATTTAATATGGGAGTTAAAGGTGCTGCTGTTGCAACTATAGTAGCTCAAGCTGTATCAGCTATGTGGGTATTAAGATTTTTAACTGGTAAAAAAACAATACTTAAGCTAAGAAAAAAATATCTAAAAATAGATACAAAAACTATAAAACCAGTTTTTGCATTAGGGGTAGCACCTTTTATAATGCAAAGTACTGAAAGTTTAGTTTTAGTCTCATTAAATAGTCAACTACAAAAATATGGTGGAGATTTAGCTGTAGGAGCTATGACTATAATGAGTAGTATAATGCAAATGATATTACTTCCAGCTAATGGATTAACTCAAGGTGCACAGCCAATAATTAGTTATAATTATGGAGCAAAAAATATAGATAGGGTAAAAAAGACCTTTAAATATACAGTACTTGTAACTTTATCATATACATTTTTTATGTGTTTAATATTGATGGTGGCGCCTGAAATGGTAGTAAAGGTATTTAATAATGATCCATTATTACTAGAAATAACGTCATGGTCAATAAAAATTTATTTTGCAGGAATTTTTATTTTTGGAATACAAGCGGCATGTCAAAGCACCTTCTTGGCACTAGGTCAAGCAAAAATATCTTTATTTTTAGCATTACTTAGAAAAGTAATATTATTAGTACCACTAATATTTATATTACCAATTATAATGGAAGAGAAATTATTGGCTGTACTTTTAGCTGAACCAGTTGCAGATATTATAGCAGTATTAATTACTGCTATATGCTTTATTGTATTTTATAAGAAAACATTAAATGTAATGTATAAAAATGAAAATAAACTTGTTGAAAATGAAACGCCAAGTATAAATTAGGTTAATGAAAAGACTCTTATGGATATATAATATACATAAGAGTTTTTTAGTATAAGTAAATTAAGATATGAAATTTTTTATGAATAGCCTATAAATAAAAGTAATATAAACAACCTCTAAATTGTAAAAAATTATATTATAAGCTGTAGTAAGCGTTATATTGTTAGTAACATTAAGTATTTCGTCGATACGTCGTTCAAGCGAAGTGAATTTTTATAAGGAGAAGGAAATGAAATATAATAACATTGTTAAAGGAAAATTTTTAGAAAGGCCAAATAGATTTATATCTTATTGTGAAATAGATAATAATATAGAAAAAGTACATGTTAAAAACACCGGAAAATGCAAAGAGTTATTAATACCTAATAGCGTAGTGTATCTAGAAGAAAGTGATAATCCAAATAGAAAGACAAAATACTCTTTAATATCTGTTCAAAAGAATGACAGATTGATAAATATGGATTCGCAAGTACCAAATAAAGTTGTATATGAAGGGTTAAAAAACAATAAAATAGTACTGCCAGAACTTGATGAGGAAATTATATATATAAAACCAGAAAAAACGTATGAAAATTCTAGATTTGATATATATCTAGAAACTGAGAATAAGAAAGCTTTTATAGAAGTAAAGGGTGTTACTCTAGAAGATAACGATATAGTAATGTTTCCTGATGCAAAAACTGAAAGAGGCGTAAAGCATATTAATGAACTAATTAAAGCTTCAAATGATGGATACTTATCATATATAATTTTTGTGGTACAAATGAGTGATATTAAATATTTTACACCGAATGATAAAATGCACAAAGAGCTAGGAGATGCGCTTAGAATTGCTAAAAAAAATGGAGTAAATATATTAGCTTATGATTGTAATGTAACTACTGATACTATAGAAATTAAAGATGAAGTTAAAGTGGTATTATAATAGAAAATATTTTGATAAAGGTTAAAAAATGTAAAGTAATAATGGTATAATATTCATAAAAGAATTAATAAGAAAGGACGAATAGATTATGACAAATAATTTAACTATGCAAGAATTATTAGAACAGCAAGAACAAGAATTTAATCAAGTTAAGGCTGGTCAAATTATAACAGGTAAAATATCTAAAATATCTAACGATGAAGTTGTTGTAGAATTAAACTACGGATTTGATGGAGTAATAAAAAATGAAGAATTAAATTTACCTAAAGGTAAGTATGCTAGCGACGTATACAATGTAGGAGATGAAATAACTGCTGTTATAACTAGAGTTTATCAAAAAGATGGAATAATAAATTTATCAAAATTGCAGTTAGATGAAAAAGCAGATTACTCAGATTTAGAAAAAGCTTTCAATGAACATAGAATATTAACTGTTCAAGTAGAAAAAGCTATAGAAAGAGGAGTTTTTGCTAAACATAACACACAAACTTTATTTATACCTATATCTCAATTAGATACTAAATTTGTTGAAAAAACAGAAAATTATGTAGGTAAAAATTTAGAAGTATACATAAAAGAATTAGATGCTAAGAAAAATAGAATAGTTGCAACACACAGAGAAGTATTACAAGAACGTTTAGATAAAGAAAGAGAAGAAAGAAGAGCTAGAATAAAAGCGGAAAAAGAGGCTGAAAGAGCTAGAATAAAGGCAGAGAAAGAAGCTCATATAGCAAAAGTAAAAGCAGAAAAAGAAGAGTTATTTAATTCTTTAGAAGTTGGTCAAAAAAGAGAAGGTAAAGTTAGCAAATTAATGCCTTACGGAGCTTTTGTTGATATCGGAGGTATAGAAGGATTACTTCACTTAAATAACTTATCTTGGGAAAAAGTAGAATCGGTAGAAGATATGTTATCAGAGGGTCAAGAGGTACAAGTTTATGTTCTTGATATAGATAAAGAAAATAAAAAGTTTGCATTAGCTTTAAAAGATATAAATAATGATCCATGGGAATTAATAAAACAAGATGTTCAATTAGATGATATTGTAAGTGGTGAAGTTGTTAGAATAATAGAAAAAGGTGCAATAGTTAAAATAAGAGAAGGTGTAGATGCATTCTTACCTATATCTGAATTAAGTGAAGAAAGAGTTATAAAAGTTAGTAGTGTAGTTAATATAGGTGATACAATTAACGCTATGGTAATAGATTTTAAACCTAAAAATAGAAGAATGGTTTTATCTATAAAAGAAGCAAATAGAGAGCCTGAAGAAGATTATTCTGAATACCTAGAAACAGAAGACTCATTAGGTAGTTTAGGAGAATTATTTAAAGATAAGTTTAAAAATTTACAAAAATAATATAACAAGTACAAGGTATATTTAAAGATATATCTTGTACTTAATTTATAGAGAAAGGACAATTATATGAAAGCTTTAATTGATTTACATACGCATACGCTTGTAAGTGGACATGCATACAGCACTATTAAAGAAAATGTAGAAGCTGCAAGATTAGCAGGACTTAAATATATAGGTTTATCTGAACATGCTCCTGATATGCCGTCATCTCCTCATGCTTATTATTTCCAAAATGTTCATGTTATACCTAAGGAAATTAACGGAGTAAGGGTTATTCAAGGAATTGAAGCAAATATATTAGATTATGATGGGAATATAGATGTAACACCTGATATGGTGGTTCATATGAACTATATGTTAGTTAGTTTACATCCACCATGTATTACAGCAGGAACTAAAGAAGAAAATACAAATGCTGTAATAAAAGCTATGGATCATGAAAAAGTAAAAATAGTAGCACATTTAGATGATAGTAGATATCCAGTAGATTATGAAAAAGTAGTAAAAGCAGCTAAGGAAAAAAATATTGTATTTGAAGTTAATAATTCATCTTTAAAGCCAAATACTTTTAGAGAAGGTGCTTGGGAAAATGTTAAAGAATTGCTTAAGTACTGTAAAGAGTATGATGTTAGCGTAATAATGGGTAGTGATGCACACATATGTTATGATGTAGGCAACTTTGAATATGCAGAAAAAATAATAACAGATAATGATTTTCCTAAAGAATTAGTTTTAAATTATGATGAAGATAAAATATTAGAATTTTTAAATATAAAATAAGAATAATTTATATTGGTTGATGAAAAATCTCCATTATTACAGTTATCAAAAGATAATTCAATGTGATAATGGAGATTTTTGCGCTTAAAGAGGTTATAATATTTATTAAATTACCATTAAAAGAATTGACGTTTAATGATATAATTATAGTTTATAAGACAAAATAATGGATATATACAATAAAAGTATAAAATAAGCAGGTGATATAATGGAAAATAAATTTTTACCAATATGTAAGCAAGACATGATAGATAGAGGATGGGATCAACTTGATTTTGTACTAGTTACAGGAGATGCATATGTTGACCATCACAGTTTCGGAACTGCAATAATATCTAGAGTATTAGAAAATGCAGGATATAAAGTAGGTATAATAGCGCAACCTGATTGGAAAACTACAGATGATTTTATGAAACTAGGAAAACCAAGACTTGGATTCTTAGTAAACTCAGGAAATATGGACTCTATGGTAAATCATTACTCAGTAAGTAAAAAACATAGAGATAAAGATATGTATTCTCCGGGTGGAAAAATGGGATGTAGACCAGATAGAGCTGTTATAGTTTATTGCAATAAAATAAGAGAAGCATATAAGGATGTAAACATAGTAATAGGTGGGATAGAAGCAAGTTTAAGAAGATTTGCTCACTATGATTATTGGAGCGATAGAGTTAGAAAATCTATATTAATAGATAGTGGAGCAGACTTACTAGTTTACGGAATGAGTGAAAAACAAATAGTAGAAGTTGCAAATGCATTAAATGATGGATTTGATCCTAAATATATAAGACATATAAATGGGACTTGCTATGTTGCAGATACTAAAGAAGAAATATATGATGATTATGTAGAAATACCATCATATAAAGAAATATGTGAAAGTAAAGAAACTTATGCAAAAGCTTTTAAAATTCAATATGATGAACAAGATCCATTTAGAGGAAAAGCAATAATACAAAAACATGGTGATAAGTATTTAGTTCAAAATAAACCAGAGGCACCATTAAATAGAGAAGAGTTAGATGCAGTTTATGCATTACCATATGCTAAGGATTATCATCCTATATATAAAGATATGGGAGGAATACCTGCCATAGAAGAAGTTAAATTTGGTATAGTAAGTTCTAGAGGATGTTTTGGTAGTTGTTCATTCTGTGCAATTACATTCCATCAAGGAAGAGCAGTACAAAGTAGAAGTCATGAATCTATACTAGAAGAAGCTAAATATATAACAGAGCTTCCAGATTTTAAAGGATATATACATGATATTGGAGGTCCTACTGCAAACTTTAGACATGAAGCATGTAAAAAGCAAATAACAAAGGGGGCTTGTAAGCATAGACAATGTCTTCATCCAGATCCATGTAAAAATTTAAAAGTTGATCATACTGACTTTGTACAACTTCTTAGAAAAGTAAGAAGTTTACCTAAAGTTAAGAAGGTATTTGTGCGTTCGGGAATAAGATATGATTATGTGATGGCGGATAAAGACAACAAGTTCATGAGAGAATTAATTGAGCACCATGTTAGTGGTCAGTTAAAAGTTGCACCAGAACATATTGCAGAAGAAGTTTTACAATATATGCAAAAACCAGCAGGAAACACATATGATAGATTTAGACAAAAGTTCTTTGATATAACTGAACAAGTAGGGAAAAAGCAATACATTATACCTTATTTAATGTCATCTCATCCAGGTTCTACACTTAATAGTGCTATAGAACTTGCTGAGTACTTAAGAGATATAAAATATCAACCAGAACAAGTTCAAGATTTTTATCCAACTCCAGGTACATTATCTACTACAATGTTCTATACAGGTCTTGATCCATTAACTATGAAGCCTGTATACGTGCCAAAATCAAAGCATGAAAAGGCAATGCAAAGAGCATTATTACAATATAGTGCTCCGAGAAACTATGAATTAGTTCATCAAGCATTAGTTGAAGCAGGTAGAGAAGATTTAATTGGTATGGCTCCAAGGTGTTTAATAAAACCAAGAGAAGCAAGAGGTTATTTAAATAGAGCTAATTCGAATAAAAAAGGAAATAAAAAAACTGATAATAAAAATTCTAAACAAAGAAGTAATTCAAAAGGTGGCTCTTCAAGAGGGAAAAATACTAATGAAAGAAACTCTAAAAATACGAGTAAACAGAAAAGAAAAAGAAGATAATATAAATAATAAAAGGATATGAGTAAACATCATATCCTTTTATTGTATAACTTGACTTTATTGACAATTTTCGAGTTTAACATTATACTAAAATTTGTGTTAAATTTAAAGAAATGAGAAATATACATCTAAAATAGAGAGGTATAATAATGAAAAATAAAAACAAATTTTCAATAAGAACTATAGTTGCAGTCGGAATTGGAGCAGCTATATTTATGATACTAGGAAGATTTGGATCTATACCAAGTGGGATACCTAATACAAATATAGAAACAGCATATGCATATTTAGCATTAATGTCAATATTATATGGTCCTGCAGCAGGATTTTTGATAGGACTTATAGGTCATGGACTTAAGGATTTAGTATTTTATGGGATGCCATGGTTTAGTTGGGTAATATCTTCAGCAATGGTAGGCCTTATTATCGGATTAGTATGGAAAAAAATAAGAGTAAATGATGGAGATTTCGGAATTAAACAGGCAATTTTATTTAATATTACTCAAATTATAGCAAATGTAGTTGCTTGGTTTATCGTGGCACCTACTTTAGATATAGTAATATATATGGAGCCTGCTAATAAGGTTTATCTTCAAGGTGCTATAGGCGGTATTTCTAATATGATTACAATAGGAATATTAGGTACTTTATTATTATCAACTTACTCTAAAACTAAGATCAAAACGGGTAGCTTAAGAGTAGAAGAATAGAAAGAAAGGAGAAATCATGAAAAAAAAGATTATAGAATTTAAAGATTTTAGCTTTCAATATAGAGTACAAGCTGAGCCTACAGTAAAAAATATAAACTTAACTATATATGAAGGTGAAAAAGTGCTTATAGTAGGGCCATCAGGATCAGGAAAAAGTACTTTATCACACTGTATAAATGGACTTGCACCATTTTTCTATGATGGATTTGTAACGGGACAGTTAAGTATAAATGGTAATGATGCAACAAAAATGAATATATTTGAGATATCTAAGATTGTAGGAACAGTTCTTCAGGACCCAGATAGTCAATTTATAGGTCTTACAGTTGGAGAAGATATAGCGTTTAAATTAGAAAACTACTGTGTAAGCCAGGATGAAATGATAGATAAGGTAAATAAATCAGCTGAATTGGTTGACATAAAGAAGGAACTTTATACATCACCATATAAATTATCTGGTGGTCAAAAACAAAGAGTAACTTTAGCAGGGGTTACTGTAGATGATGTAAAGATACTTTTATTTGATGAGCCTTTAGCTAGTTTAGATCCAGCTACTGGAGAAAGTGCTATAGAATTAATAGATAAGATGCAAAAACAAAATAACAAAACTGCAATCATTATAGAACATAGATTAGAAGATGTATTACATTGTGATGTAGACAGAGTAATCGTGATGGATAAAGGTGAAATAATAGCTGATACTACTATAGATGAAATAATACGTAAAGATATTTTGAGAAAAGTAGGAATTAGGGAGCCACTATATTTAACAGCTTTAAGATATGCTAATTGTGAGATAAATAATACTTTAAACTTAAAAAATATAGAAACTCTAGAACTTGGAGAATACAAAGAAAAAATAAAAGCTTGGTATGAAAATATAGAGGCTTATGAAAGTGATGAAAATAAAAATCCAATATTAGAATTGGATAATGTTAACTTCTCATATAATAAAGAAAAGCAAATATTAAAAAATGTATCTTTTAAAATAAATAAAGGAGATATGGCTGCTATAGTAGGAAGAAATGGTGCGGGAAAATCTACTATATCTAAGTTAGTTTGTGGATTCTATAAACCGACTAGTGGAAGAATATTATTTGATGGAAACGATATGGTAGATGATACTATAAAAGAGCGTTCAGAAAAAATTGGATTTGTTATGCAAAATCCTAATCAGATGATATCTAAAACGATGGTATATGATGAAGTTGCATTTGGACTTAAAATAAGGGGATTATCTGATTCTCAAATAAAAGAAAGAGTATATGAAACATTAAAAATATGTGGATTATATGGATATAGAAATTGGCCAATATCAGCACTTAGCTTTGGTCAAAAGAAAAGAGTAACTATAGCGTCTATATTAGTTTTAAATCCAGAAATGATAATACTTGATGAGCCTACGGCTGGACAAGACTTTAAGCATTATACTGAAATAATGGAGTTTTTAGTAGATTTAAATAAAAAAGGTGTTACTATATTGATGGTTACTCATGATATGCATTTAATGCTAGAATATACAAATAAGGTTATAGTTTTATCTGAAGGAGAAAAGATAGCTGATAATATTCCAGCGTATGTATTAACTAATAAAGAGATTATAGAAAAAGCTAATTTAAAAGAAACTTCATTACATCAGTTAGCTTTAAAATGTAATATAGAAGATACAACTAAGTTTGTAAATAGATTTATAGATTATGATAGGAGAGTGAGATAGACATGAATACAGAAATGTTGTCATATATAAAGAAAGACTCACCTATTCATAAGTCAACAGGTGCTACAAAGCTAATATGTTTTTTACTTTGGACAATAGCAGCTATGATAACATATGATACAAGAGTTTTAATAGGACTATTTATAGTAGGGATAATAGCATTTAAAATATCTAAAATAAAGTTTAAAGATGTATCTTTTATACTTTACTTTATATTATTTTTCTTGGCATTAAATGCTTTACTAATATTTGTATTCTCACCGTATGAAGGTGTAGAAATATATGGAAGCAGAACGGACTTATTCCATTTAATAGGTCCTTATACAGTGACAAAAGAACAATTATTTTATGAATTAAATGTAATATTAAAATACTTTGCAACAATACCTATGGCTCTGTTATTTATACTTACAACAGACCCTAGTGAGTTTGCAGCATCTTTAAATAAGATAGGTATAAGTTATAAAGTAGCATATACTGTATCAATTGCTCTTAGGTATATACCAGATGTTCAAAGAGATTATAAAGATATATCATTTGCTCAACAAGCAAGAGGCATAGATTTATCAAGTAAAGAAAAATTATCAAAGAGAATAAGAAATTCTGCAGCAATACTTATGCCGCTGATATTTTCTAGTTTAGAAAGAATAGATAAAATTAGTTTAGCAATGGAGCTTAGAGCGTTTGGAAATAATAAAAAGCGTACTTGGTATAATAGTAGAAAATTTGGAAAAACAGACTATATATCAATAGCTATACTGCTAATAATAGTAGCTATATCTATAGCGATGGTTAAAGTAAATGGATCAAGATTTTATAATCCATTTATGTAGATAATAAAAGAATGAGGTTTAATGCCTCATTCTTTTTTACATATAAGGAAATTATATCATAAGTATATTTGAGGATAACCTATAAATATAAGTTATATCAATAACTTTATAAACGTAAAAAATGAAATTTTTGAGCAACGGATGTATCCGTAGCGGTAGCAAGGATATATCGTTGGCGACATGAGCGAAGCGAATTTTTTATTTACATATTTTAAGGAGATATATTAATAGATTATAGAATTATAGAAAATACTATGGTAGTATCACTTGAATATAAATATTATGAATTAATGAAATTTTATGATGAATGTAAAAATATATTTTAAGATTTTAAGGAAAGGAATAAGACAAAGTGTTAATATAATTATAAGAAGATAGATTTAAAATATAATAATAGAAAAATGATTTAACTTTAATACTGTGAAAATAAGTAAATGAAGTACAATTTAAGATAAAAAAGAAATTTATATAGGTATAAAAATATATAAATTTAGATTTTTAATTTTCTATATAGATATACATAGATAAAATAAAAATACTATGAAAAGGAGTACATATATTATGATAAAACAAAGAATAGAGAAGATAAGAGATTTAATGAAAGAAAAAAATATATATGCATATATAGTTCCATCATCAGATTATCATCAAAGTGAATATGTAGGTGATTATTTTAAGTCTAGAGAATTTATGTCAGGTTTTACAGGGTCAGCAGGAACTTTAATAATATCTATGGATGAAGCGGGGCTTTGGACTGATGGAAGATATTTTATACAAGCAGAGAATGAGTTAAAAGATAGTGGTATAAAGCTATTTAAAATGGGAGAAGAGGGTGTACCTACTATAGAAGAATATTTATTAGAAAAATTACCTAAAAACTCTACTCTTGGATTTGATGGAAGAGTAATGTCTGTAAAAGAAGGACAAAGCCTTGCAAGTAAATTATCATTTAAAGGGATAAATATTGAATATAAATATGACTTAGTTAATGATATCTGGAAAGAGAGATGTTCATTGCCTACAGAAAAAGCATTTTTATTAGATATTGAATATAGTGGGGAAAACTTTAGTGATAAGTTATCTAGAATAAGAACAGTAATGAAAGAGAAAAAAGCTACTATTCATATTTTAGCATCTTTAGATGATATAGCTTGGTTATTTAACATAAGAGGTAGAGATATAAAATCAAATCCTGTAGTATTATCATATGCAATTATAGGTATTGATAGTGTTTATTTATTTATTGATAAAAATAAGATAAGTGAAGATATAAGAACAGAATTAAGTAAAGAAAATGTTCAGATAAAAGGATATGAAGAAGTATATGAGTTTATAAAAAATATAGATGAGAATGAAGTTGTTTTAATAGATACATCAAAAGTAAATTATGCAATATATAACAATATACCATCTAATGTTCGTAAAATAGAAGAAAGAAATCCATCTACATTATTTAAGTCAATAAAAAATAAAATAGAATTAAAGAATATAAGAAATAGTCATATAAAGGATGGGGTAGCATTTACTAAGTTTATGTACTGGTTAAAAAATAATATAGGAAAGATGGAAATAACAGAAATTAGTGCTACACAAAAATTAGAAGATTTTAGAAGGGAACAAGAGAAATTTATAGAACCGAGTTTTTCAACTATAGCTGCGTATAAAGAACATGCAGCTATGATGCATTATAGTGCCACAGAAGAAAGTAATTACAAATTAGAGCCAAGAGATTTATTCTTAGTAGATTCAGGTGGTCAATATTTTGATGGTACAACTGATATAACAAGGACTATAGCGTTAGGACCTATCCCTAAACATGTTAGAAGAGACTTTACAAATGTTGTTAGGGGAATGATTAGACTTTCGAAAGCTAAATTTTTATATGGATGTAGAGGCTATAATTTAGATATTCTTGCTAGAGGTCCGTTATGGGAAGAAGGAATAGATTATAAATGTGGTACAGGACATGGAATAGGATTTGTATTAAATGTACATGAAGGTCCTAATGGATTTAGATGGAAAGTAAGAGAAGGCATAGATGATAATTGCATATTAGAAGAAGGCATGGTCACAACGAATGAACCAGGAGTATATGTAGAAAATTCTCACGGAATTAGAATAGAAAATGAAATAGTAGTTAGAAAATCAGATAAAAATGAATATGGCCAATTTATGGACTTTGAAGTAATTACATTTGCACCAATTGATTTAGATGCGATAGATGAAAGTCTTATCCTAGAAGATGAAAGAATTTATTTAAATAATTATCACAAACAAGTATATGATAAGATTTCACCATATTTAAATGAAGAAGAGAAGCACTGGTTAAAGACTTATACAAGAGAAATATAGAGAACTATTTTATATGAAACTAAGTACTTTATAATGGTTTAAATTATAAACATTTAATTAAGTATATAATTATAAATATCTATAAAAAGTCCTCATTTAAAATTTTAAATGGAGGACTTTATATATTAAAAATAGAGCGTATTATAAAAAAGATTAATAATTAAGATGAGAGTAAGAGGGTTAGAGTATGTCAAAAGTAAAAACTAATGCAATGAGAATATTAGATTCTAATAAAATAAATTATAATATGTTATCTTATGAAACTAAAAAAGGTGAACATATGGATGGTGTAGAAGTTGCACATCAGATAGGGAAAGATGTAAGTGAAGTATATAAAACTTTAGTCGTTCAAGGTGCTAGCAAAAGTATTTATGTTTATGTTATACCTGTAAATGAAAATTTAGATTTGAAAAAAGCCGCTAAAGTAGCTAGTGAGAAAAACGTAGCAATGATTAATGTGAATGATATAAATAAATTTACTGGATATATAAGAGGAGGATGTTCACCTATCGGTATGAAAAAGCTGTACAAAACATTTGTGAATGAAAGTGCAAAAGAACTTAGCGTCATGATAGTTAGTGCAGGTAAGATTGGATATCAAGTTGAATTATCTCCTATAGATTTACAGAAATTAATAAAGTGTGAATTTAGAGATATAGTTAAATAAAATTTAAAATATTTATTTAAAATTATGTATAATACTTCTAATAAGGGTAAATAATGATATTAGAAATATTTTACTCCCACAAACATTAGATATTTCTTATCCTTTTAAAATACCTAGTAAATAAGTAGGTACTTTAGCATATAAAAAACTCTAGTAAATACTAGAGTTTTTTATATGCTATTTAATTTTCTTATATTTTTTATTTAATGTGTGATTTCTATAAAGTGCAGATATCAATATTATACCTAAAGCGAGTGTGCAAGCATTAGATATAGTAGTAAAACCATAGTCTACAGCTAGTATATAATTTTTTATTAAAAAAGAATATAATGTGTTATAAATTCCATAACCAGGAACTAATGGTATTAGACAGCAAACACTTAAGATTGTAGATGGTGTTTTGTATAAACGTGCACAAGTCTCGCAATATATACTAAATCCAACTGATGCAATAAAAAGAGAAGAGGTTTCACAAATGCCAATTTGGATACAGAATTTATATAAAAACCAACCAATAGCTCCACCACAGCCAGCAATTATTAAATATTTTCCTTTTATATTAAAAAGTATTCCAAAAGAATATGCAACAAAAAATGCTGCTATTACTTCAATTAGCATATTAAAATCCTCCAAGTCTTAAATAAATGCGGAGGATAGAACCTGTTCCGATAGCTGCAGAGAGACCTATGAAAAATGCTTCAGCAGCACGAGTGAGTCCAGATACTAGTTGACCCTCTAGTAAATCTCTAATAGAATTTGTAAGTGCAAGTCCTGGAACTAATAGCATTATACTTCCAGCTATTAATTTATTCAACTCATTAATTATTCCAAAATGAAGACATATTATAGAAGAAGTAGCTACAAAACTTCCACAAATTATATTTAGAAAAAAATCATTTAAGTTATATTTTTGAAGAGTTATAGATATTAATTTAGTTAAAACTCCTATAAAAAATGCACATAAAAACTCTCTAATTTTTCCATCAAAGAGTATTGTAAATGTGGAAGTAGCAATTCCGGCAAAAAATAAAGTTTTACTTAAAGGGTAACAATTAGATTTACATATATCTTTTAATTTCTTCTCACAAATATCAATACTAAGTCTATGTTGATAGATTTCTCTAGATAAAGAATTTATATTATGTACCATGTTTAAATCTATTCCTCTATAATTGATTCTTTTTACAATAGAATGAATTTCTCCGTTAAATAATATAGATATCATGACTGCAGTTGGAGAAGCAAATACTTCAACTTCATCAACATCAAAAGATTGGCATATCCTAGACACAGTTTCTTCAACTCGATAAGTTTCCCCTCCACTTTGTAACATTAATTTTCCTGCATCTGAAGAAAATTTAAGTAATTTATTAATATTCATAAAAACCCTCCTTTTAAATAATAACGTAGGAATTATTACATTATATGTAAATTGAATGTACCATTATCTAAAATATTGAAAATTTAACTTTATTTAAATGTATAATAGATAAAATAATATTAATGATATATAATTTAAATCAATAATGCAAAAAAGGAGAGATTATATGATATTTGATGCTCATTGTGATATATGGACTCATGTAGCTAGAAAAAGGCTAGAGGGGGAACAAGATATTATTCGAAAATATCACTTAAATAAATTTAAAGAATCGGATATAAATGGAGGTATATTTGTTGTTTGGGTAGATCCGCCTTATGATAAAAATCCTAAATATAGAACTAAGCAAATATTAGATAAAATACAAGAAGAAATAAAAGATAGTGATGATATAGTGCAGATAATTAATAATAGTGAAGACTTTGATAAAGCTAAGGAACATAATAAGATAGCTATATTAATAGGCATGGAAGGCTTACAAGCTATAGACGATAATATAGATGATATAGAAAAATTATATTCATTTGGGGTTAGACATGCGAGCCTTACTTGGAATGAAGAAAATAAATTAGCAACAGGAGCAAAGGGAAATATTGAAAGAGGTTTAACTGAAGATGGAGCAAAACTTGTACGAAAAATGGAAAAATTAGGTATGGTGCTGGATGTATCTCATGCCAATGAAAAGACTTTTTGGGATATATGTAAAGTGGCAACGAAACCATTTATAGCATCACATTCGAATTGTCGAAGTCTTTGTGATGTTCCTAGAAATCTTACAGACGATCAGTTAAGAGAAATTGCTTCACGAAATGGAGTAGTAGGGATAAATTCATATGAAGAATTTGTAAGCTCAAACTTAGAAAAACGAACAATAGAAGGTTTGGTAGATCATATAGACCATATGGTAGAAGTGATGGGAATTAATCATATAGGTTTAGGGTTTGACTTTGCTGAATATATGAATTCAGAAACATTAAAGCATTATGCAAGTACCTATACGTATGGAGTTAGAGGTCTTGAAGATACTACTAAAGCTAAAAATATAATAAATGCATTAGAAACGAGAGGTTATTCTAAAGAAGATATAGAGAAAATATGTTATAAAAACTTCTACAGAGTTATCAAAGAGATAATAAAATAAATTAGATGAATATATAATTTAATATATTATATTAGAGTTATCTTTATTTAATTTATCCTATATTGTTAATAAAAATAAGATTGTAAGAGAAGTAGTTATTTTCTGGGAAATAATTATATAAAATGTCTAGTTAGATATCATTTATTAACGAATAAAGTAGAAAAAAATCAATTTATAGATAAAATAATTGCAAGTAATAATAATGTTGCCTAAATAATACAATGGGGATATCAACATAACGATAAGTTTAGATAGATATATTTTTCATATTTGAATTGGCTAAAAAGCATAGGATATTAATATTAAATGGTTAGCAAGTTAGAATAATCACCTTGGTATATATGTGTATCTTTTGCCAATTTATATGGTGAGCAATATATTGAAATTGGTAAAGGAATAAATTAATTATTTGATTAATATGCTAATGAGTGACAAAATTCTAATAAATAAAAATAAGGATTTCGAATAATTTGAAATCCTTATTTTTATTTATTTTAAATATGTTCCGTTTTCATTTTGATATATTAAATCTTTTTTCATAAGAACTCCTAAAGCTCTTTTAAAATTTTTCTTACTAGTATTAAATACAGTAGCTAATTCTTCTGGTGTAGATTTATCATTAAATCTCATATACCCGTCAGCACCTTCTAAATAATTCATTATAGATTTTTCTAATATATCTAATTCTTCTTTTCTACTTTGTCTAGGTGATAATCCAAGTTTATCATCTTCATAAATATTTATAACATTTAAAGTTAACTTATCTCCTATATTCAATTCAGTGAAATATTCATTGTGAAGTATAACTCCTGCATATTTGTTGTCAACACATATCATAGCAGAGTTATTAGTTTGGAATCCATATACTATACCTTCTACACTATCACCAATATTATAGTTATGATCTGTAGTAAGATATTGATCTATATCTGTAGTTGCTGCAAGTCTTCCTGTTTTATCTAAGTATATATAGAATAAATATCTATGACCCTTTTCTAAATCGTAAGTTTTAGCTTTAAAAGGAACTAATATATCTTTTTGTAATCCAATATCTATAAAGCTTCCTATTTTAGTATGAGCAACTACCTTTAAGTAAGCAATTTCATTTACCTTAGCTTTTGGAGGTATCAAAGTAGCAGCTTTTCTACCTTCTGAGTCTTTATATATAAATGCATTAACTATATCTCCAACATTAATTTCGTTTTTACCAATTAATCTTTTATGAAGAAGTATATCATCTTTCGAGTTATTAGTTTTTCCATCTAAGAAATAACCAAAATCAGTAGATCTTTTAACTTCAAGTGTATTAAAATCTCCTATTTTTATCAAATTTTTCATCTCCTTACATATTAATATTTAGTGATTGCAATTTATATATAATATCATAAAAAAAAGATATATTATAGGCTAAAACGGAATTTTAATATATAAGAAATAAAAATATTATTAAATTTGTCATAATTATAAAAATAAATAATAAAAATATAAGTTTACTCTTATTTTATGAGTAAGTTAATATATATTGCAAATTATATAAATAAGGACATTTAAAACGGTAAAGTTTTATTTAAAAATAAATATTAAATAATTTTATGAATTTTAAAAATAAGTTAGAGATACTAAACTTTATAAATATTAATATAAACATAAAATTAAGTCTCTATATTAAAAACATTGAAATTTAAGGATTGTGTTTATTAGGACAAAAAATAAAAATAATAAAAAAACTATTGAATAATATAATCATTTTTTATATAATGAATTTTGTTGTTTAGAAATTTTAAACACAATGTTTACTTATAAAAACAAAATGACTAGGAGGTGGGACTATGGATATAGGTGAGAAAATAAAGCGTATGAGAATTGAAAAACAGTTAACGCAAGAAGAGTTAGCAAATAGGTGTGAATTATCTAAAGGATTTATATCGCAATTAGAAAATAACTTAACATCACCATCCATTGCTACCCTTATAGATATACTTGAAATACTAGGGACTAATTTAAGGGAATTTTTTAATGAGATAGTTGATGAGAGAATATGTTTTACAAAAGATGACATGTTTGAAACAGAAGATGAAGACTTAAAATATACTTTAAAATGGTTAGTACCTAATTCACAAAAAAATGAAATGGAACCGATAATAATAACTTTAGAGTCTGGTGGACAATATAAAGAAGAAAAACCACATGAAGGTGAAGAATTCGGATATGTTTTATCAGGTTCGATATATTTACATATAGGAGATAAGAAAAATAAAGTAAAAAAAGGTGAAAGTTTTTATTTCAAGCCAAGAGCTAATCATTATATATCAAATGCGGGTAAAACAGTTGCCAAGGTAATTTGGGTTAGTACTCCGCCATCATTTTAAGAAAGAGGTGTAATAATTGGTAGAAAATATAATTGAATTGAAGAATTTATGTAAATCTTATGATGAGTCAACTGTATTAGATAACTTTTCATTAAATATAAAAAAGAATGAATTTTTAACATTGTTAGGACCGAGTGGTTGTGGAAAAACTACTACTTTAAAGATAATAGCAGGATTTGAATATGCAGATGATGGTAAAGTAATTTTTGAAGGTAAAGATATAAATAATATACCTCCATATCAAAGACCGATAAATACAGTATTCCAAAAATATGCATTATTTCCTCATATGAATATATATGAAAATATAGCATTTGGATTAAGAATAAAAAAGTTACCAAAAGATGAAATTGATAGAAAAGTAAAGGAAATGTTAAAGTTAGTTGCCTTAGAGGGCTATGAAAATAGAAAAATAGACTCTTTAAGTGGAGGTCAACAGCAAAGAATAGCCATAGCAAGAGCGTTAGTTAATGAACCAAAGGTATTATTACTAGATGAACCTTTAGGTGCTCTAGATTTAAAGCTAAGACAAGAAATGCAAATTGAGTTAAAAAGAATGCAACAAAAGCTTGGAATAACTTTTATATTTGTAACTCATGATCAAGAAGAAGCACTTAGCATGTCTGATACGATAATAGTAATGAATAAAGGTAAAATACAACAAATGGGTACGCCAGAGGATATATACAATGAACCTAAAAACTCTTTTGTAGCTAAATTTATAGGAGAAAGTAATATATTTGATGGTATTATGTTAGATGACTTTAAGGTTGAATTTTGTAATAAAGTATTTGATTGTGTAGATAAGGGATTTGAAAAAAATGAAAATATAGAGGTTGTTATAAGACCTGAAGATATAAAAATGGTACAACCAAATGAAGGGATGATAAAAGGTATAGTTACATCTACAGTATTTAAAGGTGTACATTATGAAATCTTAGTTAAAGAAAATGATAGAATGTGGATGCTTCACAATACTAAGAGCGCAGAAGTTGGCTCAGAGTTAGGTATGGATATATACCCTGAAGATATTCACATAATGAGAAAAGTAGAGAATTAAGATGAAAAGAAAATCTTTTTTAGCTTATCCATATGTAATATGGAGTGCCATATTTATAGTAATCCCTTTAATACTAGTAGTACTTTTTAGCTTTACACAAGAAATTGACGGAAAACAAGTATTTTCTATAGCAAACTATAAAGATTTAATGGATCCAATTTATTTCAAAGTATTTTTTAGATCTGTAATTTTAGCAGGAGGTTCAACATTAATCTGTTTAATTGTAGGATACCCAGTAGCTTACTTAGTATCTAAGGTTAATGTTAGCAAAAGAGGAACATTAATATTATTATTTATATTGCCAATGTGGATGAACTTTTTACTTAGAACGTATGCATGGGTTGCAATACTTGGTAAGAATGGATTATTAAACACATTCTTAGGATGGTTTGGAATACCTCATACAAGTATTTTATATACTAATGCAGCTATATTACTTGGTATGGTTTATAATTTCCTACCGTTTATGGTGCTTCCTATATTTAATTCACTATCAAAAATGGATAATGATTTAATTAATGCAGCACGTGATTTAGGAGCAAATAGCTTCCAAGTATTTACTAAAGTTATATTCCCTTTAAGCTTACCGGGAGTTATATCTGGAATAACTATGGTATTTATGCCAGCAGTTACTACATTTGCTATATCTAGGTTATTAGGTGGAGGTAAGTTTATGCTTATAGGAGACCTAATAGAACAACAATTTACAGTAGTGGGAGATTGGAATTTTGGATCTGCTGTATCAATATTTATGATGATAATAATACTTATATCTATGGCTGTAATGTCTAGATTTGAGGATGAATCTGATAAGGAAGGCGGTGGGTTATTATTTTAAAGTTAAAGAAATATATATCTAATATTTATTTATTTTTAGTATTTTTATTTTTATATGCACCAATATTTGCTCTAGTTGTATTTTCTTTTAATGATTCTAAATCAATGGCTCACTGGGGCGGATTTACATTCAAATGGTACAAAAGCCTTTTACACAATGAAAGTATAATGAGTGCACTATATTATACACTTTTAGTTGCTATATTATCTTCAATTATAGCTACCGTAATAGGAACTATAAGTGCAATTGGTATAAATAAAATGAAATCAAAATCAAGAAAGTTAATGCTTAATGTAAATTATCTTCCAGTATTAAATCCAGATATAGTTACAGCAGTAGCATTAATGAGCTTATTTGCTTTTGTTAATATAGAATTTGGTTTTACAACAATGCTTTTATCTCACATAATGTTTAGTATACCTTATGTTATACTATCTGTTTTACCAAAGGTAAGAACTTTACCTCAGAATATAGAAGAAGCAGCAATGGATTTAGGTGCTACGCCGATGTATGCACTTAGAAAAGTAATACTTCCTCAAATAAAACCAGGAATAATATCAGGGTTTTTAATTGCATTTACTATGTCTATTGATGATTTTATAATAAGTTTCTTCAATACAGGAAATGGAGTTAGCAATCTTTCGATAGAAATTTATGGGATGGCTAGAAGAGGAATAAAGCCAGAGATAAATGCATTATCTACTATAATGTTTGTAGTGGTACTTGGTTTACTTTTATTATCGAATAAAAAACAATCTATAGTAAGGAGTGGGAAGTAATGAAGATATATAAAAAAATAGTATCACTTTTGACTATAGGTGTTCTTTCTGCAACTATGACAGTGGGGTGTGGAAAAAGAGAAGACTCTACAAAAGTTCTTAACGTATATAATGTCGGAGATTATATAGATGAAGAGTTAATAACTAAATTTGAAGAAGAAACAGGTATAAAAGTACTTTATGAAACTTATGATACTAATGAGATGATGTATCAAAAGGTTCAAAGCGGAAGTACAAATTATGATTTGGTATTTCCATCTGATTATATGGTAGAAAAAATGAGAAAAGAAGACCTTTTACAAAAGATTGATTTTAAAAATATACCAAATATGAAATATATAGATAAGAGTTTTTTAAATCCTATATATGATGAAAGTAATGAATACAGTGTTCCATATATGTGGGGTACATTTGGTATTCTATATAATAAAAAAATGGTTAAAGAGCCTGTTGATAGCTGGGATATATTATGGAATCCTAAATATAAAGGAAATATAATGATGTTTGACTCAGTTAGAGATACTATGGGAATAGCTTTAAAAAAATTAGGATATAGTATGAATACTACAGATCTTAAAGAAATTAATGAAGCTAAAGATGTTTTAATGAAGCAAAAGGATTTAGTATTAGCTTATGTAAATGATGAAGGTAAAGATAGATTACTAGGAGAGGAAGTTGCTATGGGTATAATATACTCAGGTGATGCAGTAACTCTTATGGATGAAAACCCTAATCTAGACTATGCAATACCTAAAGAAGGTAGTAATAAATGGGTAGATGCGATGTGTATACCAAAAACTGCTCAGAATAAAAAAGAAGCAGAACTATTTATAAACTTTTTACTAGATCCAGAAAATGCAAAGATTAATGCTGAATATATAGGATATTCTATACCTAATGAAGGCGCATTAAAATTATTAGATAAAGAAATAACTGAAAATCCAGTTGCTTATCCATCACAAGAAGTATTGAATAAATGTGAAACTTTTATAGATTTGGGTAATAAAATAAAATTATATGATAGAGCATGGATAGAATTAAAATCTGAATAATATAATATAAAAATAGCTATGTTTAAACATAGCTATTTTTATATTATATTTTAATATTACTCTACTATTTTTACAATTAAGATCTAGTAGTATAATGATATTAAAGTACTTATTAAGAGGAGATATTATGGGGAAGAAAAAGATAAAGCATTTAGGAAATAAAAGACGAAGAAATAAAGGTATAGGTGGATTTATTAAAAAGATAGCTATACTATTGGGAACATTGATAAGTTTGATAACTTTTATTTATTTAGATAAGCATATAAAAGAATTGTATAAAGGAATTAATATTGAAGCGTCTGCAATAGAATTTTATATAGACATGGCAGATGAAATAGGAAATAAAGAAGTACAGCTAAGTTGGCAAGAGTTAATGGCTATAGATATGGTTAGATATGAAGATGATTTAACTAATATAAAAAAGAAAGATGTTATAGATGTAGGAAAGAAATTTATTAAGAGGGAAGTAAATGAACAAGGGAATAAAATTAAAAAAGTTAGAAGTTTTGATAAAGTTATAGATGAAGTAGGATTTGATGATAAGCAAAAAAAGCTAGCGAAAAAATACTTAGAAGAACTAAAGGGAGTTTATTTAGCCCAAAATACATTAAAAAATCAAGATGAAAAAATTAAATTTATAAAAACAGTATCTGAATTATCTTATGAGAATTACGAAAAGTATAAAATATTACCATCAATAACGGTAGGACAAGCAATATTAGAATCTAGTTGGGGAGAGTCAGATTTAAGTAAAAATAGTAATAATATATTTGGAGTAAAGGCAGATGCAAGTTGGAATGGAAAAGTAGTACAAACAAATACATCAGAAAATTACGATGATAAAATAGTAGCTAAATTTAGAAAGTATGACTCGATAAAAGATTCTATAAATGATCACGGAAAGTTTTTGACTGAAAATAAGAGATATGAAGAAAGTGGTTTATTTAAAGCAACACATTATACGACTCAAGCTCAGGCATTAGAAGATGCAGGGTATGCAACAAAGAAAAATGAAGATGGAGAGCTTATATATGCGGATATATTAATAGATTTAATAAAAAAATACAATCTACAATTACTAGATAGAGAAGTGCAAGAAATTAACTAAGAGTACAATGTAAAAAAATGCAAAATAATGTAAAAAATATAGATTTGTAGTATAATGAAACAGAAAATATATAATATGTCAACTAAAGGAGAAATTTATGCACAAATATAGAAAATTTAAAATTATACTTATATTTATTATAGTTAGTATATTTCTAAATATTTCTAAAGTTAATGTAAATGCTAATACTAATGAAAATATAAATTTTAAAAATATAGGCATAAGAGATGGATTATCTCAATCAACGGCTGAGGTAATATTTCAAGATAGTAGAGGGTATATATGGATAGGAACTGCAGATGGTTTGAATAGATATGATGGTTATGATTTTAAAATTTATAAGTATTCAGCTGATTCGCAAAACAGTTTAACGAGTAATTACATTGTAGATATAAATGAAGACCAAGATGGGAATATATGGGTAGGTACACCGACAGGTCTTAATAAAATTAATATGTCTACCGGAAATATAATAAATTATACCAAAGATGAAAATTTTTATATTACACAGATTTTAATAACGAATGATAACAAGATTGTTGTAGGAACCACAGATGGACTAAATATATATGATGAAAAAAATGATAAATTTATAAGAGTTCTTGGTGAGAAAAATGATTTAACTAGTCAATGTATATATTCTTTAGATGTAGATAATGAAGAAAATATATGGATAGGGACTACTGATGGATTAGATAAAATATCTAAAGATTTAAAAAAGATAAAACAATATAAAAATAATGAGGAAAACTCTATATGTGATAGTTCAGTGTATAATATACTTTATAATAAAGGCTGTATATGGATAGGAACTAGTAACTCTGGTTTAATAAAACTTGATATAAAAAGTGGTACAACTAAGCAATATAAAAATAATACTAAGGATAATAAGTCTATATGTAATAATTACATAAGGGCACTTTTTATAGATAGTAATAATGTTTTATGGGTAGGAACAGATAATGGTTTAGCTAAGTACAATGAAGTTGAAGATAATTTTTATATATATAAAAATAACACATATGATAAAAATAGTTTAGCTAGTAACACTGTATTGAGTATTATAGAAGATAATAGTGGATTAATTTGGGCAGGTACAGAAGCGGGGGTTAGTATATTTGATTCTAATAATAAAATAGAATATTATAAGTCAGAACCATTTAATGAAAATTCATTAAAGTCTAATTTTATATATGGAATTTATGAGGATAAAAATGATATATTATGGGTTGGTTCAGACTCAGATGGAATTAGCTTAATAGATCGAGAAAATGGTACGGTAAATCATATAAACGAAGATGAGGATATATATGGACTTAGTAATTATTCTATAAATGAAATTATAGGTAATGATAAATTTGTATACATAGCTACAAATGGAGGATTAAATATAGTAGATATTGAAACAAAAACTTGTAAAATATTTTTAAAAGAAGATGGATTACAAAGTAATGCTATAACGGCACTGTTTTTAGATAATAAAGGATACTTGTGGATAGGTAGTAATGAAGGTTTAAATATATTAAATACTAAAAATTATGAAATTATAAATTTAAGTGAAATTATAAAAAAAGATTCAGATACAAATAAATATGTAAAAACTATTTATCAAGATAAAGAAGGCGATTACTATATAGGATTCTTTAGAAATGGTGGTATGATGAAGATTGATCCTATAAATAAAATAACGAAACTATATTTAAATAATAAGGAAGATAAAAATAGCATAAGTAATAATTATATTAGAACTATAATTGAAGATGATGACAATAATTTATGGATAGGTACTAATTATGGATTAAATAAATTTGATAAGAATACAGAAAAATTTTATACATATACAACTAAAGATGGATTAGCAAATGATACGGTGTATGAAATTTTAAGGGATAATAATAATAAATTATGGATGAGTACTAATGGAGGATTATCTAAATTTGATACTGAGAATGAAGTATTTAGAAATTTTGGAATAACAGATGGATTACAGGGTAATGAATTTAATGGTAATGCTGCTTATAAAAATGAAAAAGGTGAGTTTTTCTTTGGAGGAATTAATGGATTAAATATATTTAATCCTGAACAAATTGATAGCTCTAAAGTTTCACCAAGTGTAGTTTTTAGTGAATGTTATGTTAGTAACCAAGAGTTTATGAATTTAAATAATAAGCAATTTAATTCAGATGATAATACTATTAAATTTGGATTTTTTGTTCCAACATATGAAAATATATCTAAAATAACTTACTATTATAAATTAGATGGAAATGATTCAGAATGGAATAGTACTACTGATAATAATATAACTTATCATGAATTAAAGCCTGGAAATTATAAGTTTAGAATTATAGCGAGATACTCTAATGGTAAATATAGTGAAGAAAATTCTATTGATTTTCAAATAAAGAAACCTTTTTGGGCTAGTGATTTAGCTATAATTATATATGTTATTTTAATATTTATGTTAATTTATAATAATAAAAATAAAATGAAAAGATTAGATAGATTAGTTGATCAAAGAACAAAACAATTAAAGTCTGAAATGGATAAAAATAATAATCTATTGAATAAAATAATTAAATTGGAGAGGAATAAAAATAATTATTTTGTTAATTTATCACATGAATTAAGAACACCTTTAAATGTTATTAATAGTACAAATCAACTTATAGAAGATTTTAATAAAAATGATGTACCTATAAATAAAGAAAAATTAAGTTACTATATGGAAATATCAAATCGAAATTGCAAAAGATTGTTGAATTTAATTAATAACATAATAGATAGTACAAAATTACAAAATGGTAGCTATGTAATAAATTCAAAAGAAAATGATATAGTTTATGTAGTTGAAGAGGCGACATTAAGTTTAATAGAATTTGCAAAACAAAGAGGTATTGAGATTATAGTAGAACCGTATATAGAAGAAAAGATTATACAATGTGATGCTTATGAAATAGAAAGATGTATTGTTAACTTAGTTAGTAATGCTATAAAATTTACACATAGTGGAGGAACAATTGAAGTTACTATAAAAGAAATAGACGATGCAGTTATAATAAGTGTTAAAGATGATGGAATAGGAATAGACAAAGAAAATATAGAGTTTATATTTGACAGATTCAATCAAGTTATAGATTTAAATAATGAAGTTAAAGGTGGAAGTGGATTAGGTCTTACTATAACTAAACAAATAATAGAATTACATAAAGGTAGTATTCGTGTTGAAAGTGAAATTGGAAAAGGAAGTAACTTTATAATAACACTACCTTTAATAAATCAGTAAAGTATAAATTTATAAAAAAGATTATCTTAGAAAATAAGTTTAAATTAATGTTATTTTTTATAGATAATCTTTTTTACGCTTAAGGATATTATAATACTTAAAAAAATGTGGATAAATTCTGAATGTAAGTAATATCAATAAATTGGTTCTGAGCGTAAAAAAGATTTTGAGCAACGGACGAAGTCGTTGGCGACATGAGCGAAGCGAATTTTTTATTTAAGTTAAATGGATTAAAAAACTTCTATATGAAATTAATAAATAATATAAAAAATAAAAAAGTATAAAAAAAGTATTGACTATATAAAAATGAGATGGTATAGTTATATTTGTCCTTAGGAAAAGGGCGAAATAAAAAAGTAGAGCCGATACAGTCGCTTAAAAAGAACTTTGAAAATTAAACAGTAGGTTAATTTATAGAATTGAAACTAAACAAACCAAGCCAGATATTCAGATAATGATTAGTCTGAGCAGGTAACAACTTTTATTTGAGAGTTTGATCCTGGCTCAGGATGAACGCTGGCGGCGTGCCTAACACATGCAAGTCGAGCGATTTACTTCGGTAAAGAGCGGCGGACGGGTGAGTAACGCGTGGGTAACCTGCCCTGTACACACGGATAACATACCGAAAGGTATGCTAATACGAGATAAAATACTTTTATCGCATGGTAGAAGTATCAAAGCTTTTGCGGTACAGGATGGACCCGCGTCTGATTAGCTAGTTGGTAAGGTAACGGCTTACCAAGGCGACGATCAGTAGCCGACCTGAGAGGGTGATCGGCCACATTGGAACTGAGACACGGTCCAAACTCCTACGGGAGGCAGCAGTGGGGAATATTGCACAATGGGCGAAAGCCTGATGCAGCAACGCCGCGTGAGCGATGAAGGCCTTCGGGTCGTAAAGCTCTGTCCTCAAGGAAGATAATGACGGTACTTGAGGAGGAAGCCCCGGCTAACTACGTGCCAGCAGCCGCGGTAATACGTAGGGGGCTAGCGTTATCCGGAATTACTGGGCGTAAAGGGTGCGTAGGTGGTTTCTTAAGTCAGAGGTGAAAGGCTACGGCTCAACCGTAGTAAGCCTTTGAAACTGGGGAACTTGAGTGCAGGAGAGGAGAGTGGAATTCCTAGTGTAGCGGTGAAATGCGTAGATATTAGGAGGAACACCAGTTGCGAAGGCGGCTCTCTGGACTGTAACTGACACTGAGGCACGAAAGCGTGGGGAGCAAACAGGATTAGATACCCTGGTAGTCCACGCCGTAAACGATGAGTACTAGCTGTCGGAGGTTACCCCCTTCGGTGGCGCAGCTAACGCATTAAGTACTCCGCCTGGGAAGTACGCTCGCAAGAGTGAAACTCAAAGGAATTGACGGGGACCCGCACAAGTAGCGGAGCATGTGGTTTAATTCGAAGCAACGCGAAGAACCTTACCTAAGCTTGACATCCTTTTGACCAATGCCTAATCGCATTTTTCCCTTCGGGGACAGAAGTGACAGGTGGTGCATGGTTGTCGTCAGCTCGTGTCGTGAGATGTTGGGTTAAGTCCCGCAACGAGCGCAACCCTTGCCTTTAGTTGCCAGCATTAAGTTGGGCACTCTAGAGGGACTGCCAGGGATAACCTGGAGGAAGGTGGGGATGACGTCAAATCATCATGCCCCTTATGCTTAGGGCTACACACGTGCTACAATGGGTGGTACAGAGGGCAGCCAAGTCGTGAGGCGGAGCTAATCCCTTAAAGCCATTCTCAGTTCGGATTGTAGGCTGAAACTCGCCTACATAAAGCTGGAGTTACTAGTAATCGCAGATCAGAATGCTGCGGTGAATGCGTTCCCGGGTCTTGTACACACCGCCCGTCACACCACGGAAGTTGGGGGCGCCCGAAGCCACTTATCTAACCCTTTTGGGAAGCGAGTGTCGAAGGTGAAATCAATAACTGGGGTGAAGTCGTAACAAGGTAGCCGTATCGGAAGGTGCGGCTGGATCACCTCCTTTCTAAGGAGAATTACCTACTGTTTAATTTTGAGGGTTCTTAATAAAAATTAAAAACTCTATTGACAATCTTCGACATATACTATAAAATATATATCGTTGTAAAAATAAATATGGGGGTGTAGCTCAGCTGGGAGAGCACTTGCCTTGCACGCAAGGGGTCAGGAGTTCGATCCTCCTCATCTCCACCATGTTTGTACTTTGAAAACTGCATAACATTTAGTGATATGACATCATTTTAAACATATATAGACAAGAAAAGTCTTAAAAATAACACTTTTAAGCACTGGAATAAACTGAGTGAATACGAAGTTTGTTCAGTAGCGATAACTTTTTAATAACTGGTCAAGTTATTAAGGGTGCAGGGCGGATGCCTTGGCACTAGGAGCCGATGAAGGACGTGATAAGCTGCGATAAGCTTCGGGGAGTTGCACGTAAACTTTGATCCGAAGATTTCCGAATGAGGAAACTCACTTAGNGTTGCGGACATACAACATGGATGCAATATGTATCAATAACTTCAACTATATTACCATCTATTCTAACGTTGCGGACATACAACATGGATGCAATATNAAATGGGCGATTAAGTTACTTGGCGTAGACCCGAAACCGGGCGACCTATCCATGAGCAGGTTGAAGCGAAAGTAAAATTTCGTGGAGGACCGAACCCACGAGCGTTGAAAAGCTCGGGGATGACTTGTGGATAGCGGTGAAATTCCAATCGAGCCCGGAGATAGCTGGTTCTCCCCGAAATAGCTTTAGGGCTAGCCTCAAGCGTAGAGAAACGGAGGTAGAGCACTGAATGTCCTAGGGGGTATTGCACTTACCGAAGACTATCAAACTCCGAATGCCGTTTTCTTTTACTTGGGAGTCAGACTGTGGGTGATAAGATTCATAGTCAAAAGGGCAACAGCCCAGATCGTCAGCTAAGGTCCCTAAATGTACGTTAAGTGGTAAAGGATGTGGGATTGCACAGACAACCAGGATGTTGGCTTAGAAGCAGCCACTCATTTAAAGAGTGCGTAATAGCTCACTGGTCGAGTGATTCTGCGCCGAAAATTTCCGGGGCTAAAACGTACTACCGAAGCTACGGCATCATTTATGATGGGTAGGGGAGCTTCGTATGCAGGCTGAAGCATGACCGTAAGGACATGTGGACAGTATACGAGTGAGAATGTTGGCATGAGTAGCGAGACGTGGGTGAGAATCCCACGGGCCGTAAACCCAAGGTTTCCAGGGGAAGGTTCGTCCGCCCTGGGTTAGTCGGGACCTAAGCCGAGGCCGAAAGGCGTAGGTGATGGACAACAGGTTGATATTCCTGTACCGCCAATAAGCGTTTGAGAGATGGAGTGACACAGTAGGATAAGCTAACCGTACTGTTGGTTATGTACGGCTAAGCATTGAGGCAGTCTAAATAGGCAAATCCGTTTAGGCAATGCTAGGATGTGATGGGGAAGCCCTTCGGGGCGAAGTAGCTGATTTCACACTGTCAAGAAAAGCTTCTATCGAGTTTAAAGGCGCCCGTACCGTAAACCGACACAGGTGGGTGAGGAGAGTATCCTAAGGCCAGCGAGAGAACTATTGTTAAGGAACTCGGCAAAATGACCCCGTAACTTAGGGAGAAGGGGTGCCTGTCTATGACAGGCCGCAGAGAATAGGCCCAAGCGACTGTTTACCAAAAACACAGGTTTCTGCTAAGTCGCAAGACGATGTATAGGAGCTGACGCCTGCCCGGTGCTGGAAGGTTAAGGGGATCTGTTAGAGCAATCGAAGCAGTGAACTTAAGCCCCAGTAAACGGCGGCCGTAACTATAACGGTCCTAAGGTAGCGAAATTCCTTGTCGGGTAAGTTCCGACCCGCACGAAAGGCGTAACGATTTGGGCACTGTCTCAACAATAGACTCGGTGAAATTGTAATCCCGGTGAAGATGCCGGGTACCTGCGACAGGACGGAAAGACCCCATGGAGCTTTACTGTAGCTTGACGTTGGGTCTTGGTACTACATGTACAGGATAGGTGGGAGACTAAGAAGCATGGACGCCAGTCTGTGTGGAGTCAACCTTGGGATACCACCCTTGTAGTACTGGGATCCTAACCATAGGCCTTGAATCAGGTCTTGGAACACCGTCAGGTGGGCAGTTTGACTGGGGCGGTCGCCTCCTAAAAAGTAACGGAGGCGCTCAAAGGTTTCCTCAGCACGGTCGGAAATCGTGCGAAGAGTGTAAAGGCAAAAGGAAGCTTGATTGCAAGACATACAGGTCGAGCAAGGACGAAAGTCGGACTTAGTGATCCGGTGGTACCGCATGGAAGGGCCATCGCTCAACGGATAAAAGCTACCCTGGGGATAACAGGCTTATCTCCCCCAAGAGTCCACATCGACGGGGAGGTTTGGCACCTCGATGTCGGCTCATCACATCCTGGGGCTGTAGTAGGTCCCAAGGGTTGGGCTGTTCGCCCATTAAAGTGGTACGCGAGCTGGGTTCAGAACGTCGTGAGACAGTTCGGTCCCTATCCGTCGCAGGCGTAGGAAATTTGAGAAGACCTGTCCTTAGTACGAGAGGACCGGGATGGACGTACCTCTGGTGTACCAGTTGTTCTGCCAAGGGCATGGCTGGGTAGCTATGTACGGAATGGATAAGCGCTGAAAGCATCTAAGCGCGAAGCCAACTTCAAGATAAGATTTCCCGCCGTAAGGGTAAGACCCCAGGAAGACTACCTGGTTGATAGGTCGAAGGTGTAAGTGCAGTAATGTATTTAGCTTATCGATACTAATAGGTCGAGGACTTGACCAAAATAAACTTAAAGGTTTATATCGCCAACCAAATCATTATTAAAATATTAATAAGGAAGATTTCGGTTGCTAAAATAAAATGATTAATATGTAAATGATATGTAGTTTTCAGAGTACTAACTCTAAAACTTATGCGGGTGTAGCTCAATGGTAGAGTTCCGGCCTTCCAAGCCGGCTGTGAGGGTTCGATCCCCTTCACCCGCTCCAACTTAAATAAGATTATGTGGTTATTATAGCAAAGAGGATACACCTGTTCCCATACCGAACACAGAAGTTAAGCTCTTTAGCGGCAATGGTACTTGGTGGGCGACCGCCTGGGAGAGTAGCACGTAGCCACGTAATCTTTTTTTACGCTTAAGGATATTATAATACTTAAAAAATGTGGATAAATTCTGAATGTAAGTAATATCAACAAATTGATTTTGAGCGTAAAAAAGATTTTGAGCAACGGACGAAGTCGTTGGCGACATGAGCGAAGCGAATTTTTTATTTTTTATCACCTTTAAAACTTATATTCTATATAATAATAGAAAGACATTAAGAGGTGAGATTATGAAAAACGTATTCAAAGCGACAGAAGAATTATTTTTTGATATATTAATAATTGCTTTAGTATCTTTCCTTTATTTTAATTACATTTCTATGAGTGAATTCACGTTACTATTAGGGTTAATATTCAGTTTTATTTATTTTGGAATAAACTTTTATATAGGATATAAATATAAACTTAAATTTGTAGAATCATTAATTGTAGGCATAATTGGTTCAGGTATGGGAATATTCTTTATATTTTTTTCACTTTATGCAGAGTTTATTTTAAAAATGCCTAACTTTGCTACTTGGATAGCTATACCTTATTTCATACCTACAATGTCTATTGTTAAACTATTTTCTATAAACATAAATTATTTATATGCACCAGCTTTAATGATTATAAATATAATTTTAGTTGTAATTGGATCTATTACTAAAAATATTATGAATAAATAATCTTTATAAAATAAATACTTATATTATGATATAAAAATATTATATAAAGATTAGGTGATTATATGTATGAAGTAGAAATGAAATATGCAGACTTATTTAATTTAGACACTTTAAATTTTACTTGTGAAAACTTTGATATAAATGATAAAGGATATAAATTTGAAAATATCACAATGAATAATTTTATATTAAATGATTTGGAAGTTAATAATGAAGATATAGCTTTAATAAAAATTAAGTAAAACAGCCATTTGGCTGTATTTTTTTGCGTAATATAAATTTTAATTAACTTTAAGAATTAAAAATTTTCGATATGATATAATTACAATATGATAATGAAAAATAGAGGTGTTTAATGAAATATTTGTTTAAAGAAAATAATAATAAAATTAAATCGAATAAAGTGCTTGATTCATATAAAAAGTTATTAAATGAAACTAATAATCGATCCAGAGGCATAATGATTTTGGTTCCCAATGCGACAGTAAAATTAAAATATGAAAGAGCATTAAATATAGATATAAGTGAAGAATTAAATATAAATACATATATTGGCTTTATTAAAAAAGAGATAATAAAGTTTTGGCCTTTAATTACCGAACAGTGCAATAAAATTATAAATAAATCTATATCCCCTAGATTTATTCCAAGTAGTTTATCTGAATATATAATAATAAATAAGGTCAATGATCAAAGAAATACTAATGGATATTTTCAAGATATTACAGGAACCAATAGAAGTATTTCAAATAGTATAATTAATAATATAAATAAGGCAGCATTAGCTTTAATAGATTTTCAAGATATAGGAGAAAAGATTTACTTATCTAAAAAAAATAAAGATAGTATAATGCGATTTTCTTATAGTCAAATGGATGAAATAATAGACTATTATATAAGTAAATTATTGGAAAATTCTATGATAGATAATGCAATAACTATATATTTATATACAAATTACTTAATAAATGATGAGAGATATATAAAGTACTTAAATCAAGAAATTAAATACCTTATAGTAGATAGTTTAGAATGTTGTAGTAATGCTGAAGTTGATTTTATAAATTTATTATCAAATTACACTCTAGATACCTATATTTATTTCAATAAAACTAATGATTATTCAGTATTTTATAATATAGATATGGAATACATTTATGAAAATATAATAAATAAGATTGAAGATAACAGCAATAGTATAAATTCAATAAAAGAGATAGACAATATAAATTTATCTGATATATATTTGTTGCCGGCAGAAGTTAAATTAAATGAATCTAGCCAACTGTATAGTGAGATGATTGATGAAGTTACAAGTAAAGTTATTGAACTTGTAAATAACGGGATAAGCTTGAAGGATATAGCTATTATATCACCAATAAACAATACTATATTAGATTATCAAATTAAAAATATTCTAAATCGTAATAAAATAAATGTTTTTAATACTAAGAAAAATAATAAAATAATAGATTATCCATACTCAAATGCTTTAGTAGTTGCTACATGTATTTTTTATGGATATGAAGATTATATAAAAGAAGATGAGTATATAAGTTTTATAGAAATCTTATTTAATGTAAATAGGATACAAGCATATAAAATATATAGAAATAAAGAAGAAGATAACGGTTATAAGAACTTAGAACAATATATAATATCTAAAAGAAGTGAAAAACTAAAAATAAGTGAATTTTTAATAAAGTTTTATATAGATAAAATGTTAAACCTTAAAGAAGGAATAAAAAATGTAGATGTATGCAAAAACATAATTTATGAAAGTGAAGCATTTATAGAAAATATAAAATTATTAGGTATTAATAACAATAAAGAAGAGGAGAGAGTATTTATAGAAGTACTTAAAACTACTATAAATGACTATTATAGAATTTCTGATATAGCTGATTTAAAAGAGTCTAATAGCATTATTTTAACAACTCCTTACTCATATATATCTTATGATATAAATAGACCTATTCAAATTTGGGTGGATATAGGAAGTAATGCTTGGAGTATGAAAATAGAAAAAGATATAAGTAATTTAATTGTTCTTAGAAAATCATTTAAAGAAAAGCAAATATATACAAATGAAATGGAAGAATACTATAAGAAATATTATTTATACAATCTAATATATAATTTGCTTATAAATGCAAAAGAAGTGTATGCATATAAGAGTGAATATACAGTAAATGGTTATATACAAGAAAGTATATTATATAGTATATTATTAAAATTAGTATCTAAGGGAGATGTTTAATGAATAATATAAACTACAGAGAGGACCAACTACCTATAATATCTTATGAAAATGGTACTATGGCAGTACCAGCAGTACCAGGTGCAGGTAAAACATTTATAGTTACAAACTTAGTTGCCAAGTTATTATGTGAAAATAAACATAAGGGCGGAAAAATACTTATACTAACTTATATGAATAGTGCAGTAAGTAATTTTAAGGGAAGAATAAAGAAGATACTTCAAGATAATGAAATAAAAGAGGAAAGCTCATATGAAGTTATGACAATACATAGTTTGGCAGTAAAAATAATTAAAGAGAAACCAGAAATAGTAATGTTAAATGATGAATTTAATATAGCTGATGATTTACAAAAAAATATTATACTAAATGAATGTATAAATAATTTTAAACTAAATGGCGGGCAAAGAGCATTTGTATGGTTTTTAAAAGATCAAAAAGATAATGAATGGAAAGATAGAATGTTAGATGCTTGGGAAAATGGATTTTATGACCTTGTAGGAAATGCTATAGGTGAATTAAAATATAATGACATTTCTCCATTTGACTTAGAAAAAATTATAGATAGTGATTATAAAGGAATATTAAAAATAATTTTACCTATATATAAGGATTACGATAGAAAGTTAAAGCAATATGGATTATTAGATTATGATGATATATTAATATTAGCTCACAAGGCTTTAACCTTAGATGAAGGATTAAGAAATAAGTTTCAATCTAGATATAAATACATATTTGAAGATGAATGCCAGGACTCAAATGAAATACAAGGGAAAATAATAAAATTAATATCTAAAGAAAATAATAATTTGGTAAGAGTTGGAGATGTAAATCAAAGTATAACAGGTACATTTTCATCCTCAGATCCAAAATATTTTAAAGAGTTTATAAGAGAAGCAGATAATTGTTTTAGGATGGACATGTCTAACAGGAGCTCTAAAGATATTATAGATTTAGCAAATAGACTTGTAAAATATGTTACAAAAGAGTTTAATCAGATAGAGTGCAGAGAAGCTTTAGAATCTATGGATATAAAAACAGTTCCTGAAAATATGGGTTATAAAGAAAATCCAAAGCCTGACGTGTATAGTATAAATACTAAAAGATATATTACTTGGAAAGATGAAGTAGAGAAAACTGTAATATATGCCAAGAATATAAAGAAAAAATATCCTGATAAAAGTATAGGTATATTAGTTCCATATAATGAACAAATTACACAAGTTGCAAGGGTATTAATTGATAATAATTTGGAGTTTGAAGAATTAGGACCAAATTCATTAAATAAGAGAAAGATGTTAGTTAATATATCATATATAATAGATTTTATATTAAATTGTGATGATATAGAAAAGCTTATATTAGCTTTAGATAAAGTTTTTATACATACAGATAATGAGGCAGGAAAATCAGATTTTTTAGAATTAATAAAATGTTATACAACAGAAGAACTTATATATAACGAAAGTAATAAAGACTTGATAATAGATACAAATAGTGATGTGTATAAGAGCTATATAAAAGGAATAAATGCTATTAAAGAAATATTAGAATATCCTATAACAAGATTAGATTTATTAATTTTATTTATTGGAGAAAAATTAGAGTTAGAAAAAGAAGATAGAGCAGTGATTGATTATGTATCCTTTTATATAAAATATTTATCGTTAGAAAATACAAATATGTCTCTTATAGATGTATATGAAATAATATCAAATACTAAAAATAGAGTATTTAACTATATTATAGATGTAGTATATGAAATGAATGGATATGAGCCAGAGCCAGGAAGTATAACAGTATGCAATTATCATAAGTCAAAAGGTTTAGAATGGGATTGTGTATTTTTATTAGGGCTTGTACAATATAATTTTCCAGATAATACAGGACAAAAGTTTCAAAGTGATAGATGGTATCTAAAAGATAGATATAAAAACCCAATAGCCATAGTAAAGTCAGAAATAGATAATATATTAAATAAGAGCGTGGATATAGACTATATGTATCAAAGTAAAATAGATGTCATAAATGAAAAAATAAGATTGTTATACGTTGGAATAACAAGAGCTAAGGAAATGTTAATATTATCATGTAGTTCGTATAAAGATGAAACTGAAATTGGTAAGAAAAATAAGGAACAAAAACCATCTATATATATAAATGAACTGGAAAAACATATTCAACAAAAAAGAAGTATAAAAGCTTAATATAAAGAGAGGTTACAAGTTTTGAATAATAAACTAAAGTATTTTATATATAGTCAAAACTCAATTAATACTTATAAATCTTGTCCTACAAAATTTAAATATAAGTATATAGATAAAATAAATTGGAAGTATGATGATATAGAAAGTAGAGAATATTACGATAGCTTAAAAGTAGGAAGTGAATTTCACCTGTTATGTGAAAGATACTTTAATAATATTCCATTAGGGATAAATGAAAATACCAATCCTAAGTTTAAAAAATGGATAGATAAAATCAAAAAATTATTACCTATGAACAATAGTGATGATAAAATTTATCTACCAGAATATGAAGTTAGATTGAATTTATATGGTAATATAATAACTGCAAAATATGATTTAATAATTATAGATAAAGATAATATAGAAATATGGGATTGGAAAACTGAAAATGTAAAATTAGAATATAAGAATGTTAAAGATAGAATTCAGACTATAGTTTATATGCTTTTAGCAAAAGAGGTAGTGTGTAAAATATTTAATTTAAATATAAGTACAAATAACATAAAGATGAAATACTACCAACCACAATATGATGATATGCCAATAGAGATTGTATATAATCAGGAAAAACATGAACTTAATAAATCTAATATAGTTAGATATATAGATATGATAAAAAATACAAATTACGAAGAAAATGATAAATATAAATACCAACTTACTAGAAATGATAGACATTGTAAGTTTTGTGAATTTAATAAGCTATGTAATAGACAAGATGTAGATTATAGCATATTTGAGGAGGACGTGTATGAGTGTTAAATTCATATTGGGTAGAGGAGGAAGTGGAAAGTCTACCTATATGTTAGATAAAATAAAAGAAAGAGTACAAGATAATGAAATTTCTCCTGTAATCCTTTTAGTACCAGAACAGTACACATTCGAAATGGAAAAAAGAATGAGTAGATTATTTATAGGGGAGCAAAAAGATAAATATTTAAGATCTAGAGTACTAAGTTTTAAGACTATGAGTGAAATAGTCTTTTCTAACGTGGGAGGATTAACAGATGTTAATATAAATTCTAGTGGTAAGGCTATGATAACATATAGAGCTATAGAAAGTGCTAGTAATGAGTTGGAGATATTTTCAAAGTCAGCGTCTCAACCTGGATTTGTAAATTCAATATCTGAAGTTATAAGTGAGATGAAGCAATACAACATAAGTTATGAAAGATTAGAAACTTTAGCTCAAGAGGTTGATAATGAAACTTTAAAATTAAAGCTAAAGGATTTAAGCAAAATATATAAACAATTTGAAGAAAAGTTACATGAAAATTATATAGACTCTCAAGATATGTTAAATTCATTAGCAGAAAAAATAGATAGTTGCGATTATTTTAAAGATTCTTATATATACATAGATGAATTTACTGGATTTACACCAAATCAGTATAGGGTATTAAGAACAATATTCAATAAAGCTAAAGAAGTAAATATAAGCTTAACTGTAGATAATCCAGGTCTAATTACATATAGCAAAAGTGATGCATTCTCTAGAACTAAATTTACATATGCAAAGATAGTTAAAATGTGTAATGAAGAAGGAATAAAACTATTACCTTCTATTGATTTAAATAAAGAAGTTTTGCCTAGATTTGAAAATAGTAAAGAATTACAGCATTTAGAGAGATATTATAATTCTTATCCATATAAAGTATATGAAGAAAAAACTAAAAACATATATATAAAAGAATTCAACAACTTATATTCTGAAGTAGAACAAGTAGCAAAGGAAATAATAGAGTTAGTAAGAGATAAAAATATAAGATATAGAGATATAACTGTTGCAACTAGAGATTTAAATAAATACGATTTCTTAGTTCACTCTATATTTAATGAATATAATATACCGAACTTTATAGATAAAAAAAGGGAAGCTAAAACAAATCCTATAATAGTGCTTATTATATCTGCACTTGAAATGAAAAGCAGAAAATATAGTTATGAGACTATGTTTAGATATTTAAAAAGTGGACTTATAGGAATTGAGAAAGATGATATAAGCTTACTTGAAAATTATGTACTAGCTAATGGAATTAAGGGTAAAAAATGGTTTGAAGATAAATGGGAATATAGGCTATACCATAATATAGTAGCTGATGAAAATGACTATGAAGTAGAAGTAAGAGAAAAAGTTAATGAAATAAGAGATAACGTATTAAGACCTATAATTAAATTACAAGAAAAATTAAAAGGTAAAAATAAAGTAAAAGATATTTGTAGATATGTATATGAATTTTTACTTGATATAAATATGCCAGAAACTATAGAAAAACTTATAAATAAATTTAAAGATAAAGGTGAATTAGATATAGCTAATCAATATTCTCAAGTATTTAATATAGTGGTAGAAATACTTGATCAAATGGTAGAAATAATGGGAGATGAAAATATATCTTTAGATAAATTTGTAAAGCTTATAAGTTTAGGTTTTGATGAATATGAATTAGGATTAGTACCTCCAAGTATAGACCAAGTCCTTGTAAGTAGTGTAGATAGAATGAAAAATTCAAATACAAAATACCTTTATCTAATAGGAACAACGGATGGAACATTTCCACTAATAGCTAAAGATAATGGACTATTAAGTGATAATGATAGAGAAAATTTAGGTAAGAAAGGTGTAGAGGTAGATATAGACAGTAAAACTAGAACTTTTGAAGAACAATTTTTAGTTTATAAAGCACTAACATCTGCGAGTGAAAATTTAATAATAACTTATCCTATAGCTGACCATGAAGGTAAAACTTTAAGACCTTCTGTTATAATATCTAGATTAAAGAAGTTATTCCCTAATGTAGATAATCAAAGTTATTTAATAGAAGAAGATAATAATTCGAACGAATATACTTTAAATAAGATAACAACTAAAGCACCAACTTTTAATGAACTTATAAATAAAATAAAAGAATTTGATGATACAAAAGAAATAAATGATATTTGGCTAGATGTATATAGATATTATATAACTGATGAAGAGTATAAAGAAATAGCTAAGAACGTAATAACTGGATTAACATATACAAATCAGGTACAAAAAGTAGAAGAAGAAAAGATAAATAAATTATATGATAATAAAACTCTTAGTGTATCAAGGCTAGAAACTTATGCAAGATGTCCATTTGCTTATTTTATGCAATATGGATTAAAAGCAAAAGAACGAAAAGAATACTCATTTACAGCTCCTGACTTAGGTACATTCATACATAATATATTAGACACATTCTCTAAGAATATGGAAAAGGATAGATTAACTTGGAGAAACATAAGTGAAGACTATATAATAGAACAAGTTTCAAGAATAGTTGAGAATATAGTGTCTAAGGTTCCAGGATATATTCTTGAGAGTTCATCAAGATATAGATACTTAGCATATAGATTAAAGAAAATGCTTATATCTGCAATAACTATAATAAGTGAACAAATAAAACAAGGATCATTTGAACCAAGCGATTACGAGGTAGATTTTGGAGTATATGGAAAATATCCTCCTATAAAAATAATATTAACTAATGGAGAAGAAATAAATCTAAGGGGGCAAATTGACAGAATAGATGAATTTAAAAATGAAGAAGGAAAATATATAAGAATAGTTGACTATAAATCTAGCAAAAGAGACTTAAGTTTAACTGATATATACCACGGATTACAACTTCAATTATTAGTATACCTAGATGCAATATTAGAAAGTAATGTAGGTTTAAAACCGGCAGGAATATTATACTCATCAATAGACGACCCGATAGCTAAATTTGATGAAAATAAAGATGATGATGAAATAAGAGAAGAAATTCTTAAAAAATTAAAGATGCAAGGGTTACTTATAAAAGACGCTAACATAATAAAGGAAATGGATAAGTCCTTAGCAAATGGGGAGAGAAGTACATCTTTAGTTATACCAGCAAATTTAAATAAAGATGGAAGTTTAGGTAGAAATACAAAAGGTGTAAGTATTGAAGAGTTTGAAGTAATAAGAAAGTATGTAAAAGAAACTATAAAAGATATATGTGAAGATATGCTTGATGGAAACATAAGTATAGCTCCTTACAAAAATAAAGATAAAAATTCATGTGAGTTTTGTGTGTACTCGTCAGTATGCCAGTTTGATAGTAGCTTAAAGGATAATAAATATAAAATAATCAATAAAAAAAGCGATGATGAAATAATAAGAATGATGAAGGGAGAGATTGAATAATGAGTTCTCCTAAATGGACAAAAGAACAACAAGCAGTTATAGATAGTAGAAATTCAAATTTATTAGTAGCAGCTGCGGCAGGTTCAGGAAAAACAGCAGTATTAGTTGAACGTATAATACAAATGATAACGGATAAGGAAAATCCAATAGATATAGATAAACTACTAGTAGTTACATTCACAAATGCAGCAGCATCTGAGATGAGAGAAAGAATAGGTGATGCTATAGGAAAGGCCCTAGATAAGGATCCAGAAAATCGTCATCTACAAAATCAATTAGTACTTTTAAATAAAGCTAGTATAACAACAATACATTCATTTTGTTTAGAAGTTATAAAGTCTAATTTCCACAAAATAAATTTAGATCCAAATTTTAGAATAGGCGATACAACAGAATGTACACTATTAAAGCAAGAGGCTATAGAAGAAGTATTTGAAGAGTTGTACGTGGAACAAAATGAAGGATTTTTAAACTTGGTAGAAAGTTATGCGGAAAAAAGAGGAGATAGTAATGTACAAGATATAATTTTAGGAATATACAATTTCTCGATGGCATCTCCTAATCCAAAAGAATGGTTAGAATATTCAGCAGAGCAATTTAATATAGATGATGATTTTGACTTTTCAAAATCTATATGGGCCAATGCAATATTAGATACTGTCTATATGGAAATAGAAGGAATAGAATCTAGTATGAGAAAGTCATTAGAAGAACTTAGAGGTATAGAAGAACTTGAGACATATTTGCTTAAATTTAGAAAGGACTATGAAGGAATAAAAAGAATACTAGAGGCTTGTGATATAAATAATGACAGCGTATGGAATGATACTTTTATTGCTATGTCATCTATTGCGTTTGAAAACTACACTAAGGGAGTAAAAAGACTTCCAAAGGATGCACCAGATTATATAACTGATATTAAAAAAAGAGCAGATGATATAAGAAAAAGTGCTAAAAAGACTATACAAAATATGGTTTCTTCGGTTTTTAGAAAAGAAAATGATGATATAAAAGAAGAAATTAAATATCTATATAAAATAGTAAAATCAATATCAGAGACTGTTCTTAAATTTGAAGAAGCTTATAGTAATAATAAGAGGGATAAAGGAATTATAGATTTTAATGATATTGAGCATTTTGCATTAAAGATTCTTACTGAAAAGGATGAAAATGGAAATACGATACCATCGGATATTGCATTATCTTATAGAGATAAGTTTTATGAAATATTTATAGATGAGTATCAAGATAGTAACTTTGTACAAGAAGTATTACTTAGTAACATAGCAAAAATAAAAACTCCAAATAGATTTATGGTTGGTGATGTAAAGCAAAGTATCTATAGATTTAGACAAGCTAAGCCTGAAATATTTTTACAAAAATATTCTGATTATGATACAGAAAAAGGTGCTTTACATAGAAAAATAATGCTTTATAAAAACTTTAGAAGTAGAGAAGAAGTAGTAAACTGTGCAAACTATATATTTGAAAATACTATGAGTAAGCAAATCGGTGATATTGATTATACTGAAGAAGAAAGACTTAATTTAGGTGCATCATTCAAAGAAAATGAAGATGAAAATGCTATAGTTGGAGGACCTTCAGAAATTCATATAATACAGACTAAAACAAGTCTAAATAATTCAAAAGATGATGAGGAAAAAGAATTATCTGATGAAGAGGAAGAAGAAATAGACAATATTCAAATCGAAGCTAGAATGGTCGGAAAAATAATAAAAGACATGATGAAGCCAAATGAAGACGGAAAAATACAAATGGTTTATGATAAGAAATTAGATGATTATAGGCCAATAGAATTTAAAGATATAGTAATTTTACTTAGAGCTACATCTGCGTGGGCACCTGTATTTGCTGATGAACTTATGGATATGGATATACCTACATATGCAGATATAGGTGTAGGATATTTTGATACTATAGAAATTAAGACAGTAATGAGTTTACTACAAGTTATAGATAATCCTATGCAAGATATACCTCTTTTAGCAGTGCTTAAATCGCCTATATGTGGATTTACGCCTGAAGATCTTATAGATATAAGAGTTGAAGATACACATAGAACTTTCTATGAAGCTTTAGAAGGTTATAGTGAAAATGATGATGAGATAGGATATAAATGTTTAGACTTTTTAAATAAATTGCAAGATTACAAAGAAAAATCATTATACATGAGTACAGATGAATTTCTATGGTATCTATATACTAAAACTGGATATTTTGCGTATGTTGGAGCATTACCAGGTGGTTCTCAAAGACAAGCAAATTTAAAAATATTATTTGAAAGAGCAAAGCAATTTGAAGAAACGAGCTTTAAAGGAATATTTAATTTTATAAACTTCATAAGTAAACTAAAAAAATCAAATACTGATATGGGAAGTGCTAAAACTCTAGGGGAAAATGCAAATGTAGTTAGAATTATGAGTATACATAAAAGTAAAGGACTAGAGTTCCCTGTAGTTATATGCTCTGGGATGGGCAAAAATTTCAATAATCAAGACTTTAGAAAAAGTATTTTATATCATCATGACTTAGGATATGGACCAGAATTAGTTGATTATAATAGAAGAATATCTTATCCAAGTATAGCAAAGGAAGCATTGAAAAGTAGAATAAATATAGAAAACTTATCAGAAGAGATGAGAGTTTTATATGTTGCATTTACAAGGCCAAAAGAAAAATTAATTATAACAGGATCTTCTAGAGATATAAATAAAAGCATAAATTCTTGGTCAAATGGAATAGATTCAAAGCAACCAATATCTAAATATAAAATATTAAAAGGAAAAAGCTACTTAGATTGGATAATGTCATCAGTTTTAAAGCATAAGGATTTAGAAAATATTAGAGAAATGGCTGAGGTAGAACTTGAGAATATAGATGATCATCCGTCAAAATGGAAAACTAAAATTTGGTACAAAGAAGATGTAATATTAGAAAATAAAGAAGATGAAGAAGATGAAAGTGTAAGGGATATCTTAGAAAATTTAGATGTAACTGTTCCAAACACCCCTTATTACGATGAAATAAAAGAAAAATTAGATTATAAATATAAATATGAAATATGTACAACAAAGCCAGCAAGTATATCTGTAACTGAAATTAAGAAAATACAAAATTCTTACGAAGAAGAATTAACTGAAGATTTATTTAATAATCAAATAGTACTTAAAAAACCTCTATTTATGCAGGAGGAAATTGAAGATAAAATTACAGGCGCAGAAAGAGGAAGTATAGTCCACTTAATAATGGAACTTTTAGATTTCAATAAAATAAATACAATAGATGAAATAAAAGAACAAATAAATATATTTATAAAGAAAAATATTATAACTGAAAAACAATCAACAGCTATAAATTCATATAAGATCTATAAATTCTTTAAATCAGATATCGGTCAAAGAATGTTAAAATCAGCATTTGTAAAAAGAGAACAAGCAATATATGCTCAAATAAAGCTTAAAGATGTATACATCTATGAAGATTTAATAAATGATGGTAGTTTAAATTATGATGATGAAAGTATAATGCTTAGAGGTATTATAGATGCATATTTTGAAGAAGATGAAAAGATAGTAATTGTTGATTATAAAACGGATTTTGTAAATGATGAAAATAGAGAAGAAGTTATAAATAGATACAAAAAACAATTAGACTTATATGCTGAAGTTGTAAAAAATCTTACAGGAAAAGAAGTCAAAGAAAAGTATATTTATTTATTTGGTATAGATGAAGGTGTATCAATATAATATATAACTTTAGATATTAAAAATGAAAAATGTCAATACAAAATAAGATATAGAAATATATGTAGCAATATATTACTATTATAATATATACAACTGAGGGGGGCTTTTAAATGGATAAAATACATATAAAAGATTTAGAAATAATAGCATTCCATGGTGCAATACCGGAAGAAAAAGTTTTAGGACAAAAATTTGTTTTAAGCTTTGAATTAGATGTAGACCTTCGTCAAGCTGGAAAGAATGATGATTTAACTAAAACAGTTCATTATGGAGAATTAGCTCAAAAAGTAGAGGAAGAATTTACGAAAACATCTTATGATTTAGTAGAAAAAGCAGCTGAAGAAATATGTGAATTTGTGTTACTTGATTATCCTTTAGTAAAGAAAGTAAAATTATTACTAAAAAAACCATGGGCTCCAACTAGAAAACATGTAGAATATGTTGGAGTAGAAATTGAGAGAAAGTGGAGCAAAGTATATATAGCCGCAGGAGCTAATTTAGGAGATAAAGAAGAAACTTTAAAAGAAGCTATAGATAAAATAGATAAAAGAAAAGATTGTGTAGTTACAAAAGTATCTAATTTCTATACTACTGATCCAGTTGGATATGAAGATCAAGATAAGTTTGTAAACTGTGTATTTGAAATAGATACACTGCAAACGCCAAGTGAACTTATGGATACTTTATTAGAAGTTGAGAAAGATTTTAAAAGAGAACGAATAATAAGATGGGGTCCAAGAACTTTAGATTTGGATATAATATTTTATGATGATATAATTTCATATGATGAACATATACTTATACCTCATCCAAGAGCGCATGAAAGACAATTTGTTATGAGACCTATGTGTGATATAAATCCATATTATGTACATCCTATATACAGAAAAAGAGTAATGGATATATCTAGTGAATTAGGTGAATTATAGAATATATAACCCTTAACTTAAAAATTTATTTTAGGTTGAGGGTATTTTTACGCTTAAGGATATTATAATACTTAAAAAAATGTGGATAAATTCTGAATGTAAGTGATATCAATAAATTGGTTTTGAGCGTAAAAAAGATTTTGAAATACTTCGCCCACGCAGTGGCTCAAGCAACGGACGAAGTCGTTGGCGACATGAAATGTTTCGCCGACACGTCGCTCAAGCGTAGCGAATTTTTTATTTTAAATGATATATTTAATAGAGAGGTATTAATTGTATAGAAAAATACAAAATATACTTATTATATAATTAAATGATAGAAATACATTGACTATTTAGATTAATAAATATATTCTTATAAAGGATTAATTGAAAATAATAGAAAATGTAGGAAGGCATCTAAGGTTTTGAAAAATCTATAAATTATTTTAGATATATAAAAATAAGATAATAGAATAAAATAAATATACAGAAAGGAGATTAGATGTGAATAAAATAATAAGTTCAGACAGAACAAAAGGAATAATATGTATCATATTATCTGCTCTAGGATTTGCGCTAATGTCAGCATGCGTAAAGCTAGCAGGAGATTTACCTAACTTTCAAAAAGTTTTTTTTAGAAATTTAGTATCTGCAATTATAGCTCTATACTTAATACTTAAGCATAAAGGAAGTTTCACCGGGAAAAAAGAGAATAGAAAGATATTACTTATGAGATCTACATTTGGAACTATAGGTGTAATTTTAAATTATTATGCTATAGATAAGTTAGTATTATCTGATGCAAATATGTTAAATAAACTAAGCCCTTTCTTATCAGTACTTCTGTGTGCATGGTTTTTAAAAGAGAAAATAAATAAAAGACAAATAGTATCAATTATAATTGCATTTACAGGTGCATTATTAATAATAAAGCCTACATTTAGTATAGAAGTTATACCATATTTAGCTGGTATCTTTGGAGCATTGAGTGCAGCATCAGCGTATACTTGTTTAAGAGTATTAGGAAATAGGGAAGAGTCTTATACTATAGTATTTTTCTTCTCCATGTTCTCATTAATAACTATTTTACCTATATTTATATATGTGTATGAACCAATGACAACATCTCAATTAATATATTTACTTTTAGCAGGAGTATTTGCTAGTTTAGGTCAGTTTGGAATAACACTAGCTTATAGATATGCACCAGCTAAAGAAATATCTATATTTGACTATACTAATATAATTTTCTCTGCTATCCTTAGCATATTTATATTTAATCAATATCCAGATATACTAAGTACTATAGGATATGTAGTAGTATTTTCAGCAGCATTTTATATATTCTTATACAATAAAAAACTAGATAGAATTGAAAAGGAAAATTAGTAAAAATAGTTTGAATTAATTTATCATATACAATAATATGGTTATATATAAAATAACTAATGATAAGGTGTGACTAAATGGAAGAATTAAAAAAATCAATTAAAGAAATCGTAGAACAAGATATTGTAAAAGTAGTTATAAGTAATAAAAAAGATAAAGAAGAAAAATATAATAAGATAGTAATTTTACTTAAGGAGAATTCTAAGAAAAAGTATTATCAAATAGAGAAATATACAGATAAGCAAGTATTCCATGAAAATATTGAAATAAACATGTTAGAAGAGAAAATATTAGAATTTATGGAATCTAAGTATAAGCAACTTTCTGCGTGGGCAACAAATATGAATTTTGATTTAAAGATTTCTAAAAAAAATAAGGTATTTCTAGGAAAGAAAAAAAGTAATAATTCAAATATTGTTGCAAAAGGACACAATAAAGAAAAAAATTATATCTTAAAAGAAGGTACAATAATACAACCACTTATAGACTTAGGTGTATTTACAAAAGAGGGTAAAGTTATAAACTCTCAATACGATAAGTATAAACAAATAAATAGATTTATAGAAATCATAGACGATGAAGTAAAGAAAAATAACTTTGAAGAGCTAACTGTATTAGATTTTGGATGTGGAAAATCATACTTAACTTTTGTTTTATATTACTACTTTACTGAAATAAAGAAAATTAATGTAAGGATGATAGGATTAGATTTAAAAGCAGATGTTATTAAAAAATGTAATGATATAGCTAAAAAATATAACTATGAAAATTTAAGATTTGAACTTGGTGATATAAATGGATTCAAATACAATAACAAAGTTGATATGGTAATAACTCTACATGCATGTGATACTGCTACTGATTATGCTTTATATAATGCTATAAAGTGGAATACAAAAATGATATTCTCTGTGCCATGTTGTCAGCATGAATTTAATAGTCAAATGAAACCAGAGAATTTACCGATATTGTCTAGATACGGAATAGTTAAGGAAAGAATGTCAGCTCTTATGACAGATGCTCTTAGAGCTAATTTATTAGAGGTTTTAGGATATAAAACTCAGTTATTAGAGTTTATAGATATATCTCATTCACCTAAAAATATTTTAATAAGAGCATCAAAATCAAATATATCAAAAGAGAAAAAAGAAATAGCGTTGAAAGAAGTAAATGATTTAATAAAAGAATTTAATTTTAATCCGACATTATATAGCTTATTAAAGGAAGATCAGTTAATATAATAAAAAAGTCATCCCAAAATGGATGGCTTTTTATATGATAAAGTATTAAAAAATATATCTGTTATGGATAATTTATAATCCAATGGTTATTTTATCCAATGGATACTTCTATAGTAGAAGTAAGAATATATCGTTAGCCATATGAGTAGAGCAAATTTTATATTTTAATTTTATCTAAATTTAACTTCTTATTAAAATAAGAAACTTTAGAAAAATGATTTAATATATAGTTAGCAGATAAACCTATAAATATACCAGTACCAATACCTGCTATAGATAATATAGGTAAATATAAAAATATATTTAAATTTTTAAATATAATAGATGCAGCAAATAATTGACCTACATTATGAAATACAGCAGCAGAAGTACTAACACCTATAATTGATACATATCTACCACCTAAATGTTTAACTAATATTGTTATTATAAAACTTAACACTCCTCCTGAAATACTATATAGCAGGGAAGAAATACTACCACCTAGAAGAGAAGATAATAGCATTCTAAGTATTAATACAATAAAAGAATCTTTGTAGCTATCCAAAGTATATACAGATATAACTATAATTAAATTAGCTAGTCCAAGTTTAGCACCTGGAGCTATAAATGGAATAGGTAGCATACGCTCGATTAAAGATAGCACTAAGGCCATAGAAACAAGTATACCAATATAAATCATTTTATAAGTTTTGTTATATTTAGTCATAATTAATGAGATAGTATAAAATCATCAGAACTATCGTATTCATCTCCTTTTATTTCTATTATTAATTCGTTAGGTAGACATATTAATGTTTTACCTATCTTAGAAATGCTTCCTTGTTTAATACAAAGTTTATCCTTACAATCAGCATCTACAATCTTTATTTCATTTCCATTTATAATAATTGTATTATTTCCATGATCGGTTGATATTGATAATCTTTTTTCTGAAGCGACAGGCAAATAAATAGTAGTATATACGTCGCCATTTACTTTAATAGTAGCATATAAATTTTTACTATTTTTAGATACTACATTAGAATATATAAAATGTGGTATGAATGAAAAGATTATAAGAATTACTATTATAATACAATCCATCTTTTTTAAAATTTTCATAATAATCCCCTTAAAATTTAAAGTAAAAATTAGTTCGTTTTAATAGTTAAATATAATCATTGTAAATACTAGATTCTAGTAAATTATATTTTGATATTTAAAAAACTTATATAGTAATTTCTATATGATTAGTAAGATAATTAGCACAATAGATTAATTAAATTTTAAAATAAAAGCTTGCTATATAGCAACAGAAAAATAGTTTTAATATGGTGATTCTAAAAAAATTAAATAGAAAAATATCTAATATAAAGTTCAGATATACTAGTTGGCATTAATATGTTGACTTTAAATTTACATAATGGTACATGTATACTATATAAATATATTAAATAAATATCGTTTATTTATATTAAAATTTCAGAGGGAGAATATTATGAGAAAGAAAATACTAACTATGATTTTGATATCTATTTTAGTTATAGGAAATATAGGTTGTACTAAAGAAGATACCAATCAACCAATCAGTAGAACAGAAATATTTATGGGAACTCCAATAAGTATAAGGCTTTATGATGGAGGTAATCAGAAAGCTTTAGATAAGGCATTTGAAAAGATTGTAGAGATAGAAGATGCAGTGAGTATTAATAAAGAAAATACAGAAATAACAAAGTTAAATGAAAGTGCGGGAATAGAAAAAGTAAAACTTAGCGACCTAAGTTATGATATATTAAAAAAGGGAATAGAATACTCTAGATTATCTAACGGAACGTATGATATTACTATAGGGCCATTAGTTAAGTTATGGAGTATAGGTCTTGAAGATGCTAGGGTTCCGAGTCAAGATGAAATAAATAATACTATTGATTATATAGATTATAATAATATTGAAGTAAATAATTCTACAAAAGAAGCATTCTTAATGAAAAAAGGAATGGAAATAGATCTTGGAAGTATAGCAAAAGGATATGCAGCTGATGAAGTAGCTAAAATACTTAAACAAGAAGGAGTAAATAGCGCGATAATTGATTTAGGTGGAAATATATATGCATTAGGATCAAAGAGTTCAGATAGCAACTGGAAGGTAGGTATACAAAATCCATTTAACGATAGAGGTGAAGTAGTTGGCTCAATTGAAGTATCTGATAAAACAGTTGTAACAAGTGGAATCTATGAAAGATTTATAGAAGAAGATGGAGTGAAATATCATCATATTTTAAATCCAAAAACAGGGTATCCATATGAAACTGATATAGCGGGTGTATCTATAATAGCAGATAATTCAATAGATGCAGATGCTTTATCTACATTAACTTTTACAAAGGGTCTAGAGGAAGGACTTAAATTTGTAGAGGATTTAGAGAACGTAGATGCAATATTTATAACAAATGACAAACAAATATATATGAGTGAAGGTATAAAAGATAATTTTAAACTTATAGATAATGATTTCAAGATTAGCAATTAGATTAGATACTTAACTTATCAATAAATATAAAAACAAACAGTAACGATATAACACCATATGTAAATAATAAAAAGTCGCAATAATTTGCGACTTTTTATATTGTAGTTTAAGTAAAAAAATTATATATGTTTAGAGTAAGTTATTTTGTGAAATAATCACAATTATATTATACAAAATTAACTTAAATATGGAGGATAAATATGAAATTTATTCGAACATCAGAGAATATGAAAAATCAAAATATAAAAGCGCATTCACAATATAAGCAAGAATCAATATGTGATGAAGACTTTACAGTATTAAAAGAGAATATTAGTGAAGTAAATAAAACTATAAAAAATTGCAAAACTAGAGAAATAGATTTAAAAGATAAATCAATAAAAGAATTATTTATAGATTTTTATTTAAAGAATAGAGGGAGACCTCCTAAAGATGAACTTACAAATCTATTCTTGGAGATTATAAGCGAAGAAGGTGAAAGTAAAGATGAAACCTATTAAATTAGAGTTTAGCGGACTGAATAGTTATATAGAAAAAACTACTATAGATTTTGAAATACTAATGAATCATGGAATATTTGGGATATTTGGAGATACAGGAAGCGGAAAATCTACAATACTTGATGCAATAAGTCTTGCTTTATATGGAGAAATACCTAGAAATACTCAAGACTACATAAATATTAACTGTGATAAGGCTATAATATCATACGAATTTGAAATAAAAAATAAGTATAAGAAAAAAAGATATAGAGTAAGTAGAACTATAGTAAGAAGTGAAATGGGTACAAAAACATTTAAAGCTAAATTATCAGAATTAAAAAATAATAATATAGAAGAGGTACTTTCGGAAGATGTTGATAATGTAAATAAAAAAATTATTAATATAATTGGATTGACATTTAATGATTTTACCAAGGCAATACTCTTGCCACAAGGAAGATTTAATGAATTTATAAAATCTACAGACAGTAGTAAAAGAGACACATTAGAAAGAGTATTTGATTTAGGAAAATATGGTGAGATTTTAAATTATAAAATTATAAAAAGAGAAGAGATAAAATTTAAGCTAAAACAGGATTTAGAGACAGAATTAAGGAAATATGAAGGTGTAACTCATGAGGCATATGTAAATGAACTAAGAGAAATAGAGTCGTTAAAGTATTATCTAAAAAGAAAGAATATGGAATTTGAGATAGCACAAAAAAAATATAAAGAAAGTGAAGAAATATACGAAAATCAAAATAATTTAAATAAATATGAAGTTATAAAGAAAGAATTAGAGCTAAAATCTAATGATATAAATATAAAAAGAAAACAGTTAGAAAACTTTACTAGTGCACAACAAATAAATCCATATATAAATATAGTTCAAAGTTTAAAGAAGAAGATCAATGAAAATGCTGATAAAATGAATAGTTTAGATAAAAAACTAGATATATTAAATCAAGAGTTAGTTATAAGTAAACAGAAATATGAAAAATCATACAAGATAAAAAGTGAGAATATACCAGAATTAAGTACAGAAAAAATAAAGATACAAAGAGCTAGAGAATTAGAAAAAGAAATAGATATAGTAGATAAGGAATTAAGACAGTTAAAAGAAGTTAGAGATGAATTAAATTATAAAAAACATGATCTAGAAAAAATAAAACTAGAAGCGGAATCTAATAAAGATATAATTACAAATTCTTTAAAAGAATTAGAAGGAAAAATTGATAAATTAAAAATTAGTGCAAAATTAAAGAGACAAATATTTAAAGCTTATAATTATGAAAAAGAATATGAGATTATACTTGAAGATCGAAATAGTAAAGCTGATAAGTATAAATTTATTATCAATAAATTAGATGAATATAATTTAAGTTTAAAATATCTTCAGAAAGATAAATATGCCATAGGAGATAAGTTAAAAGATATAACTATACATTATGATAGTTTATTAAAAAAGTGCCCAGGGAAGATGAATGATGTATTTATAAAAAATGATAATTTAATGGAATTAAAATTAAAGTTAAACTTAGAAAAAGAAAAAGAAATAAAAATAGATAATCTTCAAACTAATTTAAACAAAACAATAGAGCAAAAACATAAATTTGACCGAGAGGTAAATACTCTAAACGATAAATTAGAGCAATTAGAAAAAGAGATAAATTATGTAGAAGCTGATATAAGTAAGCTTAAATACTTGAATTTAGCAGAAGAATTAAAGATAGATTTAAAAGAAAATATGCCTTGTCCAGTATGTGGATCAAGAAATCATGAATATATAACTACTATAGATAATAATAAAATAGCTTTTAATCAAAAAAAGTTAGAACAATTATATCAAGAAAAGAACTATATAAAAAATAAGCTAGAAGATACAAAATCTAAATACATAGAACAAGTATGTCTGGAGCAGATTAATTTAAAAGAAATTAAAAAAATAAAGTCAACTAGAGAAGAGATAAAATCAAATGATATATTTAAAAAAATAGACGAGGAAAATCGTAAAGTAGAGGTTCTAAAAAATAGCATACAAGCATGGCAAAAAGATAAGGAAGATACAGAAGAAAAATTAATGAAGTTAAAAGATACAAAAAATAGTATAGAAAAAGATGAAATTAAGATAACTCAAAATATAATCTTTTATAAACAATATGCAAATGAAATTAAATCTGAATTAGATAACTTAGATGAAGATTTAAAAAATGTAAAAGATAATTATATAGGATTAAAATCTATATTAAAAGTTTCAGACTTATGCTCTAAGATTCAAGAAATAAAAAATAATGAAAGAATATTAGAAGAATTAAGTGAAGAATATATAAAAATTAAAGATAACAAAGCAAATATAGAAAATATTATACAAAAGCACAATAATAGTCTATACGAAATAAATGTAGAATTAGTAAAGACTGTTGAATCACACGCTGAAAAGAAAAAATCAAGAGATGAAAAATATAAAGAAGTTATATCTATAACAAGAGGAGAAGATACGTTAGTATTAATTTCTAATATAGATGAAGAAATAAATAGAATAACCTATCAAGAAGAGAAAAATAAAAAAATATTAGAAGAACAAAAAATAGAATATGAAAGAATCTCATCATTAAAATCTAATTTAGAAGGGGTATTATATATAGAAAAAGAAGAATATGAAACGCAACAGAATCAGTTAAATCAATTATTAAAAGATAATAAATTTGAAAGTATATATGAAGTAAAAAGATCGGTATTAGATTTAGATTATATAAGAACAATTCAAGATGAGATAATGCATTATGATGATGAAATGAATACGGCTCAATTAAAGTGTAAAGAATTAAAGGAAAAATTATGTGGAAGAAGGATAGATAAAGAAAACTTTAAAAGTTTAAAAAATAATATAAATATAATAAATGAAGAACTAATAAAGATTAAAGAAAAAATATCTAAAAAAAATAATATACTAGTTAATTTGGAAAAATCTCTAGATATAGTTGATGAAATAAATAAAGACTTAGATAAAATAAATAAAGATATAAAACTTTTAGAAGAATTACAAGATGTTGTAAAAGATAAGCAATTTGTTGAATATATGTCCATTAGTAGGCTAATGGATATTTGTGAAAATGCATCAAATAGATTAGCATTTATAACAAATGGTAGATACAATTTAGAATTTGATAAGAAATTAAATTTTATAGTACGAGATAATTTTAATAATAGAGCTATAAGAACAATTGACACATTGTCTGGTGGAGAACTATTTTTAACTTCACTAGCTTTAGCGATAGGGTTTTCATCGCAAATACAGCTAAAAGGAAATTCAATATTAGAGGTCTTATTTTTAGATGAAGGATTTGGAACATTAGATGATAAAACATTAAAACAAACGATAAAGTCATTAGAAGAAATATATAGTAAGAATTTAAGTATTGGAATAATAAGTCATATTAAAGATCTAAAAGAATACATTCCAGCTAAATTAATTGTAACATCTCCTACAGAGAAAGAAGGGTCTAAAATTAAATTAGAATATAATTAAAAAAAGTGGCGTCTACAAGGGGAGTTTGTAGACGCCATATATACTTATTAGGGGGAGAGATATATAATTTCCGCTCTCAATAATAAGTATTAACAAATTATTATTTTATATACATTATAATAAAAAAAACCACCTACGGGGGGGGAAGATAGGTGGTTTAAAATATTGGGAGAATTTTTATTTATATCCGATCACTAAAATATTTACAGGAGTTTTATTTGAAGTTTTGGTTATTAAGAGAAACCTTTAATAAGCTTCTCTTAATATAAGATATGTATATTAATGAAAAATGTGACATATTTCAAGATAAAAAAAGATTTATTGTATATATTTGTCTAAATTTATCATAGATTTAAATTTATCAAAACCTATAGAATCAATATATGAACCTAGGCGTTGTTTACTATTTGCATTACTTGAATATACATTAACTATTTCGTCTACTAATTCTAAAACCTTATCATCAGGAACATTCATTATAAGCCTATCACCAAGTCTAGGAATTGTTCCGCCTTTTCCTCCGACAAATACCGTCCATCCTTTAGGTGTTCCCATTAAACCAATATCACGTGTATGATTATCAGAACAACTATTTGGGCATCCGCTAACACCTATTTTTAATTTATTGGGAAGGTCCATACCGTGGTATCTATCATCAAGCTTTAAGCCCATCGATACAGAATCTTTAAATCCTCTTTTACAAAAAGTTGTTCCAGGACAAGTTTTTATACTTCTTACACATAAACCAATTGCAGCACCAGGCTTCATGCCTAAGTCTTTCCAAGCGCTATCTATATCATCTTCTTTTAGTCCTACTAGAGCTATACGTTGTGCGGCTGTAATTTTTATTGCAGAAACATTATATTTATCTGCAACATCAGCAAGTTTTCTAAGTTGGTCTGATGTAATTATCCCAGCAGGTATATGGGGTGCTATAGCATAGGTTTCTTTATCTCGCTGTAGTACAGCACCTTTTTCAAGTAAATCTTTCATAAAGATACCTCCTTATTTACATATGATAATATTATATGAAAATATTGCATATTTTATCCAAGATAAAATAAACTATGATTATATTAATTTATAAATTAGAATATATATTTATATAAAAGTAAAAATATAATATAAGAAATTATAGGAGTTTATATTATTTACCAAATACAGTTAAGTATGATATAATCTATTACAATTAAAATAAAAAATTAGGAGTGTGGTAAAGGTTGGATTCGACCGGTATTTTGATTCAAACTATAGTGTTAGTGATACTGCTTATAGGATCAGGTTTTTTCTCTGCATCAGAAACATCACTAATGTCATTAAGTAAAATAAGAATAAGGCATATGCAAGAAGAGGGTGTTAAGGGAGCTAAGCTAGTTGCAAGCTTAATAGAAGACTCGAATAAATTATTAAGTACTATATTAATTGGAAATAACGTTGTAAATATAGCAGCTACATCTATATCAACATCTTTATTTATGGCATTGCTTGGAAATCAAGGTGTAGCTGTAGCTACTGCAGTCATGACAGTTTTAGTATTATTATTTGGAGAAATAACGCCTAAAACTATTGCTGCTAATAATTCTGAAAAAGTTGCTATCTTTGTATCAAGACCAATAAAGGTAATTATATTTATATTAAGACCTGTAGTATGGGTATTTAATCTAGTTACAGGAGTAATATTTAAAATATTAGGTATAAAAGATAAGAGTAGTCAACCATATATAACTGAAGAAGAATTAAAAACTATGGTAAATGTAAGTCATGAAGAAGGTGTTCTTGAAATAGAAGAAAGAGAAATAATCAACAATGTATTCCAATTTGGTGATATGCAAGCTAAAGAAGCTATGGTACAACGATTAGATATGATAGCTATAAATAGCGAAGATAAATATGAAGAAATAATAGAGATGTTTAAAAATGAAAAGTTTAGTAGGATGCCTGTATATAACGAATCAATAGATGATATAATAGGTATTTTAAATGTAAAAGATATAATATTTTTAAGTGATGAAGATATAAAAAGCTTCAATATAAAAGACTATATAAGAGAACCATTCTTCACATATGAATTTAAGAAAATAACACAATTACTTGAAGAGATGAAAATAGAAAAAAGTCAAATGGCTATAGTTGTAGATGAGTATGGAGGAACATCAGGGCTTATAACTATAGAAGACTTAGTTGAAGTAATAGTTGGGGATATAGAAGATGAATATGATGAGGAAGAAGAAGAAATACAAGTAATAAAAGAAGATGAATATATTGTAGAAGGAAGTATAAAAATTACAGATGTAAATGAGCTTATAGGTGTAAGATTAGAATCAGAAGAATTTGATTCTATAGGTGGATATATAATAGGACATCTAAGACGTTTACCTGAAGAAAATGAAGTAATTGAGGTAGATAATATAAAATTCTGTATAGAAAGTCTAGATAAAAATAGAATAAAAAAGGTAAGAATTTTCACATAAAATAAAACACTGTATAGTGTTTTATTTTTTTACGCTTAAGGATATTATAATACTTAAAAAAATGTGGATAAATTCTGAATGTAAGTAATATCAATAAACTATTTTTGAGTGTAAAAAAGATTTTAAAATGCTTGCCCCACAGTGGATCAAGTATGGGACGAATTTATCGGCTGCATAAAAAATATCGTCCACACGTGGCTTAAAGTGTTTTGCTTACACGTCGATCAGACGAAGCAAATTTGTTATTTTTAAGAATTATTACTTGATAATAAATAATATAAATAGACTTGATTATTAAAACAGTAAATAATATACATGAGATATTAAAACCAAATATACTTTAATATAGTATTATAATATAATGGTTATAATAAGACGTATATACAAATTTAACAATAGATATAAAGGAAGGGTTGAATATGAGAGAAAAGGTAGTTGAAAGATTTTTAAAATATGTTACTTTTGATACAACTGCAAATCCGAATAACTCAAATTGTCCATCAAGCGAAGGGCAAAGAGTATTTGCTAATTATTTAGTAGAGGAACTTAAATCTCTAGGATTAGAAGATGCACATATTGATGAAAATAGTTATGTTATGGCAACATTAAAAGGCAATACAGAAGGCGTAGAGACTATAGGATTTATATCACATTTAGATACTGCACCAGATATTACTGGTAAAAATGTTAAACCTAAGATAATAAAAAATTATGATGGTGAGGATATAGTTTTAAACGAAGAATTAAATATAACAACATCACCTAAAGATTATCCCGATTTGAAGAAATTTATAGGTGAAGATTTAATTGTTACAGATGGTACAACATTACTAGGTGCAGATGATAAGGCTGGTATATCTGAAATAGTTACTGCAATAGAGTATTTAGTAAATAATCCAGAAATAAAACATGGGGATATAAAAATTGGATTTACGCCAGATGAGGAAATAGGTAGAGGTGCAGACTTATTTAATGTTGAAAAATTTGGTGCAAAGTATGCATATACCATTGATGGTGGAATAATGGGAGAGCTTCAATATGAAAACTTCAACGCAGCAGGAGCTACAATAACTATACAAGGAAGAAATGTACATCCAGGTGCGGCAAAAAATAAGATGATAAATGCTTTACATATAGCCGCAGAAATATCACAAATGTTTCCTCAGAGTGAGAGACCAGAAACTACAGCGGGATATGAAGGATTCTATCATCTGAATGATATAAATGGAAATGTTGAAAATGCAACTATGATTTATATAATAAGAGATCATAGTAAGGAAAAATTTGAACATAGAAAGCAATATATGAAAGATGCTATATCTAAAATAAATGAAAAATATGATGGAAGAATTACTTTAGAACTAAATGATCAATACTATAATATGAAGGAAAAAGTAGAACCTGTTAAGTTTATTGTTGATATAGCAGAGGAAGCTATGAAAGAATGTGATATAACTCCGATAATAGTGCCAATTAGAGGTGGTACAGATGGAGCGAGACTATCATTTATGGGGTTACCGTGTCCAAATATATTTACAGGAGGGCTTAATTTTCATAGTAAAAATGAGTGTATTCCAATAATTGCATTAGAAAAGTGTTCAAATTTAATAGTTAAAATAGCACAAAAATATGCGCAAAGGTAAAAAATATATCAAATTTAAATAAAAAGCAGTCCTACATAGGGCTGTTTTTTTATTTAAATTTAATATTATATTCAGATAAATTGTAACAATTTGTCTAAATAAATAATATATATTATTAAGTAGATAAATTATCTACTTAATTAAATCCCCCTGGAGGCGAATAACATATATGCCAAAACCAAAAGTTGAAACAAGAAGAGTATCCCCATCATCAAATAAACTAGATAATGAAAAGAGAAGACATCTTAAAGAAAAAAGAGAAAAAAGAAAAAAAATGAAAGATGATAAATATTACAAAGAACCAAAACATAAAAATAAAGAAGATATAGATTTAGAGGCTAATATGGATTCACAATCAAAATTAAAAGCAATGCTAGAAGCTGAATTAGAAGCGAAAGCAAAAGCAGAAGCAAACGCAGATGCATGTGCCGAAGCAGATGCTGATGCTGATGCAGACGCAGAAGCTGAAGCCGAAGCAGATGCAGAAGCAGATGCAGAAGCAGAAGCAGACGCATGTGCCGAAGCAGATGCAGATGCCGAAGCCGAAGCAGAAGCTGACGCAAATGCCGAAGCAGAAGCTGAAGCCGACGCAGATGCCGAAGTAGACGCTGATGCCGACGCATATGCAGAAGCAGAAGCAGATGCAGATGCCGAAGCAGAAGCAGAAGCAGAAGCAGACGCTGAAGCAGAAGCAGAAGCAGATGCAGAAGTAGACGCAGAAGCCGAAGCAGACGCATGTGCCGAAGCAGATGCAGATGCCGAAGCCGAAGCAGAAGCTGACGCAAATGCCGAAGCAGAAGCTGAAGCCGACGCAGATGCCGAAGTAGACGCTGATGCCGACGCATGTGCAGAAGCAGAAGCCGAAGCAGATGCAGATGCCGAAGCAGAAGCAGAAGCAGACGCTGAAGCAGACGCTGAAGCCGAAGCAGATGCAGAAGTAGACGCCGAAGCAGATGCAGAAGCAGAAGCCGAAGCCGAAGCTGATGCCGACGCAGATGCCGAAGTAGACGCAGATGCCGACGCATGTGCAGAAGCAGAAGCAGAAGCAGATGCCGAAGCCGAAGCCGAAGCTGATGCAGACGCAGAAGCCGAAGCCGAAGCCGAAGCCGAAGCAGAAGCAGATGCTGATGCAGAAGCAGAAGCAGAAGCAGATGCTGATGCCGAAGCAGAAGCAGAAGCAGATGCCGAAGCTGATGCAGACGCAGAAGCAGAAGCCGAAGCAGATGCCGAAGTAGACGCAGATGCCGACGCATGTGCTGAAGCCGACGCAGAAGCAGAAGCAGAAGCCGACGCTGATGCTGAAGCCGATGCCGAAGCAGAAGCAGACGCATGTGCAGAAGCAGAAGCCGACGCAGATGCAGACGCCGAAGCCGAAGCAGAAGCAGAAGCAGACGCTGATGCAGACGCAGATGCTGAAGCAGACGCTGATGCTGAAGCAGAAGCCGACGCATGTGCAGAAGCAGAAGCCGAAGCAAACGCAGAAGCAGATACAGATGTAGACACTGATGTAGATACAGATGCAGATGCAACAGCTACATCAAATGCTAATAACGATAACCAATCAAATGCAACTAATAACATTGGACCAATAACTGTTCATACTCCTATAAATATTTATGTTACTTGCGGTTGCTGTGGTAAGAAACATAAATGTAAAATAGATAAAATGAATGGAGACTGTGACGAAGAAGATGAAGAAGACGACGATTAATAATATATTAAAGGAGTATAAATATTATGAAACAAACAAATCATTCGCACAATAGTAAAAGTTCCAATGATAGTAAACATTCTCATGTTAATAAGCCGGCTAAAGATAAAAAGAAAATAGTTAAATATAAACCAGTAAATAATAGCAAAAGTAGTAAAGATAGTAAGAGTAGCAGTGATAGTAAAAGTAGTAAAGATAGTAAGAGTGTCCATGATATAAAAACTTCAGATGATTAACAATAAAATAAGGAGTGGTAAGTATACCACTCCTTAAAATTTTCATATATTAGTCAAGGTTTATTATATCTTTAGTATTAATATCTATTAAATTGAAATTCATATCGATTTCGTCTTCACTTTGAATAATATCTATTATAGCTACAGAATGAGTACCATCTTTAGGGATAGAAGTACTTCCAGGGTTTAGAACTACTAAATTTTCATCAAGATACAATTCTTTAACATGCGTATGCCCAAGGATAAGTATATCAGCTCCCATACTCTTAGCCTTATTAATAGTATCTTCTTTAGAATCTGTATAACCATGAGTAGTAACTATTCTAGTTTCACCAAATTGACTCATAACATAAGGACTTTGAATAGGATGATTTATTACCATTTGATCTACATCAGCATCGCAGTTACCTCTAGCTATGATTATATTATCTAATGAATTTATTTTAGAAATTAAACCTTTTGGATTATATCCTTCGGGTATATCATTTCTAGGGCCATGATAAAGTACATCTCCACCATGGATTAAAACATCGCAATCAGATAATGCATCTAATGCTTTTTCAAAATAAGTTAAGCTTCCATGAGTATCACTCATTACTCCAATTTTCATATGTATTTCCTCCAAGATATTATAAAAATTTTTCTGAAACTCTACTCCAAAATTCATAATCTGACATTCTAAGTAGTTTTATTTTTAAATCAGAGATAGATATATCTATATTAGACATCTGATTAAATCTATATTCAATTCCATCTAATACTATTAGTATAGAGTCTTCAAATCTATATTCAGGTATTATTTTTATTATAGACTCACTAGAAAAAATTATGCTAGATGTAAAGCATCTATATGCATTGGTATTTATAGGATAAAGTGGTGTAAGTTGCATTAGATTTAAACTAGGATCTACTATACTTCCACCAGCTGCATAGTTATAAGCTGTAGAGCCAGTTGGGGTAGATATAATCATTCCATCACCACTAAAATTTTGTATATGCTTGCCATTAACGTTTAAACTAAGATGTATAGTTCTAGATTTATCTCCTTTTACTACAACCTCATTCACGGCATACATATTAGAGTTACAATTATTAGTACATATATTAGCTTTAAGTAAAGATATATCTTGCACTAAAAAATTATTATTTTTATAAGATTTAATAAAATTATCTATATGGTTAGGTGATATTTCTGGGAAAAAACCAAGATGACCAGTATTTATTCCTATTATGGGAGTTTGGGTAAAGTCAAAATCATGAACGGTTTTTAAAAATGAACCATCCCCCCCAATTGATATTATAAGTTCGGCATCTTCATAAAACTCATATGTTACTTCAAATCCAGCGTTGATTAATTTTTCTGTTAGTATTTTTTTAGTCTCAATAGATTTATTTACTTGATTTGAGTTTATAGTTATAATTCTTCTCATCTCTGCACCCCTTTATACTTTGTATTATAGCATAATTTAGAAAGGCAATTAGTTACTTTATATTTAAAATAGGTACTATTATATAAATATAATTTTTATATACAAAAAATCCTTATCTATTTTCAAAAAATAGTATAAAATAGATAATGTTATTATTAATGAAGGCAGGTGTAAATTTGTTTAAAAAAGAAGATCAAAAATACAACCTTATATCGTATACAAATGAAGAAGAATTAACTCTAAAGGAAGTTTTATTAGATAAATTAAGTTTTTCTGTAAGATCAATATCGAAGATGAAACGAGAACAGAGTGTATTTGTAAATGGAGTTTTTAAAAAGCCAAGTACAAAGCTTAAAAAAGGTGATTTGATAGAAGTAAAGATAGAAGAGGAAATGGCAAACTTTGAGCCACAAAATTTAAATTTAAATATATTATATGATGATTTCGATATAATAATGGTTAATAAACCACCTTTTATGGTAGTACATCCAACAAAAAGCCATTTTGATAATACAATAGCAAATGGAATTACATATTATATTAATGAAAAGAATGAAAATGTAAAAGTAAGATTTGTAAATAGATTAGATATGAATACTTCAGGTCTTGTTATAGTTGCTAAAAATGCTTATGCACATCATACATTATCTGTTGATATGGGAAATAATGATGTTGAAAAAAAATATATAACAGTAGTTAAAGGTATAGTAGAAAATGATGAAGGAACTATAAATGAACCGATATATAGACCAACAGAAGATAGTGTAAAGAGAGTAGTTGATGAAAGGGGACAAGCATCAATAACACATTATAAAGTTTTAGAGAGGCTAAATGATGCAACTGTATTAGAAGTAAAATTAGAAACAGGCAGAACTCATCAGATAAGAGTACATATGTCATATATTGGTCATGGTATAATTGGAGATGAGCTATATGGATATGTAGATGAAAGTCTTATAAATAGACAAGCTTTACATGCGTATAGTTTATCATTTAATCAACCTAGAACTAAGGAAAATTTAGAGTTTAAAGCAGAGTTACCAAGTGATATAAAAGATTTAATTGAAAAGCTAAGAAAAAATAATTAATTTGAGGTGGGAATTATGATAATACATAAATTTATTGTACATGTTTTAGATAAGAATAGCGATGTACCAATATTAAATGATTTTGAGGGAAAAATTAATCCAGAAGTAGATAAGTTTTTTCAAAAAATTATAAAAAGGGTTGTAAAAGATGATGACTTAAGAAAAGGTGTTTTTAAAAATTATAATGACAATATAGTTAGAAATTGTTGTGAACAAATTATATATGACGAAAATACTTTCTTAGAAAATTCAAAAGAAATAGCAGCATATTTATTTGATATTATGAAAATAAATTCAGAGTTGGAATCTTGCGATTTAGCTATTTGTTTATATACAGTAAAGGACGAAAAATATGTAGCTATATTAAAGTTAGATTATAAAAAATTATATACTCACTCTATAGAATTCATTGATGAAAAATTTAATATACAAATGGTTGCTAATGAAATAGGTATACCAGAGACTGGAAGACAAAAGCAATGTGCATTAATTGGTGTAAGCGGAATGAATGATGAATTTCAGTTAAGGCTTTTAGATAAAGATGCTGAAAAGGCAGAAATAGAATCTAAGTTTATAACAGAATTTTTAAATGCACAAAGGGTTGATGATGATAAATATAAGACTAAAGTATTTAAAAATACAGCTGAAAATTGGATAACGAATGCTTTAAGTGAGGACATAAAGCAAGCAGAGGAAGTAAGAAGTTTATTAAATTATACATTAAAAGAAAAACATGAAATTGATTTAAATGAATTTGTAGAGAACTCTATAAAAGATGATGAACTTAAAGAAAGCTTTAAAGAACATATGGAAGATAAAGGTTTAGATGAAAGTTTTAGTATAGATAAAAAATGGGTTGAGAAAAAGCTTAAAAAAAGAGGTATTAAAACAGATAATGGATTTGATATAAAGGCAGACTTAACAGATTTTGAAGATCCAATGAAATACAGTGTAAGGCAAAATCTAGATGGAAGTGTAGATATAGTTATAAAGAATGTAAGATTCTATGAGGAAAAATAAATTTAAGGTAAGCATTAATATGAAAATATTAATGCTTATTTTTACGCTTAAGGATATTATAATATTTTAAAAAATGTGGATAACTTCTGAATGTAAGTAATATCAATAAATTGGTTTTGAGCGTAAAAAAGATTTTGAAATACTTCGCCCATGCAGTAGCTCAAGCAACGGACGAAGTCGTTGGCGACATGAAGTGTTTCGCCGACACGTCGCTCAAGCGAAGCGAATTTTTTATGTATATATATGATAAAAATTAATATAAATATGATTTAAAATAGCACTAAGGACTTAAAATATATGTAGCAAAATTTTTTATACAAGCACTAAAATATAAATTTGTTCATATATATTATCAATAAACAAATTGTCTACATATCAAGGGGGAGTATATATGGATCAATTAAAGGAGATGTTTAGGGGATTTGACTTCTTTGGCGATAACCCTACGTTAGTATTTCTTATATTAGGGCTGGTTGTTTTATTAATACTTGGCAACGGAGATTTAGGATGTTTTTTTGAGCAAAATAACTCACTAGTTTGGATTATAGCTATAGTATTTATATTATTTTTATTTAATAATAACAATGATGATTGTTATTGTTAATAATAAATAAAACCGAGAATTAATCTCGGTTTTATTTATTGTTTTCTATGAATTTACATATATCACCTATAGTTTTAAAGTGTTCAGCTTCTTCATCTGGTATTTCTATACCAAATTCATCTTCAAGGGCCATTATAACTTCAACTGCGTCTAAAGAATCAGCCTCTAAATCTTCTGTTAAAGAAGTTTCTAAAGTTATAGTATCTACATCATCTATAGATAATTGTTCTGAAATTATTGATCTTACTTTTTCAAACATATTATCCTCCTATAAGTAAATTGATAATTTTAATTGTAGTTTAATATAAGTTTGATAATTTTTCAATATACATTTAAATAAAAAAGTAATAAAGTTATAAAATATGAATATAAATTTAGTATGTAAATTATAACTTAGGAGGAAAATTTATGAAGTACGTAGGGTTATTAATATCATCAATTGTAGTATTTTTAGTCATATTAACAAATCTTTATTATAATTCTATAACACTAGATATGCAAAAGATAAAAGACTATATAGTAGAAAGTAATATAATTTTAGAAGATGTAGTTAAGAAAAAAGAGCAGGTAATGGATAAAAAAGATGAATATGTAACTAGATTAATTAATTTAAAAAAAGGGATAGAAAATTCTAAAACTTCATTTTTAGTAAAAAATTATAAAGAATATAAGATAAAGTCTATAGAAGGATTGATAAATAGTATTTCAAAATCAGATTTAAAATATTTAGAAGAAGTAGAAAAGTATAATAATTTATCAGATGAAGAATTAGATAAAATTTTAAATAAGAATTTAATTGAGGTAACTTCTCTACCAATTAATACATATATTTAACTTAGGAGTAAGCTCAAGGGAGGGAATGTCATGGCAAAGCTAGAAGATACGATATCCCGATTTTTAGGAGGAAAAGATGGTATATTTGGTAATGGATTATTAATAATAATAGTTATAGTTTTTTTACTAATATGTACAGATATACTAGATAATTTTTTTGAAGATGATAGTATGTGGATTTGGATAATATTAATAATTTTATTACTCTTTAATTTTGATGATAGTTGCTATTAATCAATTTGTAAAAAGAAATCTATATGATTTCTTTTTTTTATGCAAAAATATCTGATCTAAAAAGTAATAAAATGTAACAATTTAATGCATAAATACATATTATTTATTAAATAGGTAATAAAAATAATTGCCTATAAATAAAAAAGGGGGCATAAAGATGTCAGAACAACAAGGTATTCAACGTTTCTTTGGGGGATGTGGATGTGGATTTGGAGGAGGTGGATTAATAATAGTATTAATCATAGCAGCTATACTTTTACTAGGAGATGATTTAATAGAATGGTTATTCTGTGATGATATGGCTCTAATATGGATAGTATTATTAATTTTACTTTTAACTAACTTTGGATTTGATGGTGGTTGCTGTTAATTTATATTTTTTTAAGAGGCTAATTTTAGCCTCTTAAAAAAATATAAAAAAATATAAAAAAACAATAACACTTTATAAAGATTTACATAGTATATAATTAGGAGGGTGAAAAGCCCTGTTGGCAGCTAGGTTTTATCTAACTTGTATATATATTCAAGGAGGGGATCTTTGTGAGTGATAAACTAAGTAGAATATTCGGTGGAGACGGATTCTTTGGTGGAGGAGCATGGTGGATAATAGTATTATTTTTCTTATTCCTAGCTTTCCAAGAATGCTGGAGTGAAATATGTATAACAGACTGGATACCGTTCTTAATATTATTACTAATTGTATGCTCATGCGGAGGTATGGATGGAGATTGTGGATGCTTAGATAATGGTTTTGATTGCTAATAAGTTGTATAGTACAAAGAAAAAGGATGCAAAATTGCATCCTTTTTCTTTGTACTATATAATTTTTAATCTATAAAAAATAAAAAAACTAATAAATTTAATATCACAAATTACTTTAATTGCATATTATATGTTAAGAGCGAAAGCTCAACATAAAATATCATCAGGAGGTAGCAAAATGTTAGAAAGATTATTTGGTGGAGATGGATTCTTTGGAGCAGGAGCATGGTGGATAATAGTATTATTCTTCTTATTCTTAGCATTTGGAGATAGTTGGGTAGACATAGATATAATGGCATGGATACCATTTTTAATAGTATTATTAATACTTTGCAGTTGTGGAGCATGCTTTGAGTAGAAAACAAACTTTAGTGTAACACTATAAACACTAAAAGCATAAAATTCTTATATATCTTAAAAAATTATAAGATAAACAAATAAAGGGGGATTTTTATCATGTTAGATAGATTATTTGGTGGATGTGAGGGATTCTTTGGTACAGGATGGTGGATAATAATATTATTCTTCCTATTCTTAGCATTTGGAGAGAGTTGGGTAGATATAGATATAATGGCATGGATACCATTTTTAATATTATTATTAATAACTTGTTCTTGTGGTGGATTATTTGATGATGGATGTTGCTAGAAATAATTAGTTATTGTAAGAAGTACTGGTTTTATACCAGTACTTTTTATTTAGATTGTATAAATTTATACAATAAAATGTATAATTAAGTTAAAGAAGATTTTACAAATAGAAATAAGTGTGTTTACACAATTATATAAGAATAGTATAATTAAAATTTAAATGGAGTATATCGAATCGAAAAATAAATAGTACTATGTAAGGAGTGTCTAAGTATGAAAAACACGATAACTATAAAAGATGTAGCGAAAAAGGCAGGTGTATCTATATCTACAGTATCTAGAGTAATAAATGATTCAAAACCTGTAACGGATGAAGTTAAACAAAAAGTTTTAGATGTAATAAAAGAAACAGGATATATACCAAATCCATTAGCAAGAAGTTTAGTAACTAAAAGAAGTCAATTAATAGGAGTAATAGTACCAGAGGTTTCAGATTCTTTTGTAAATGAAATATTAAATGGAATAGAAGAAGTAGCTAAGATGTATGACTATGAAATACTATTAGCAAATACTTATTCAGATAAAGAACAAGAATTAAAAAGTATAAATTTACTTAGAGCAAAGCAAGTAGAAGGTATTGTTATGGTATGTTGGAAGGTAGAAGAAGATCATATAAATTATATTCAAAACTGTGGTATACCAGCAACATATATAAGTAAAACTGCAAGAGACTATGATATATATACTGTAAGTACAAGTAATAAAGAGGCAACATATGATATGACTAAATATCTTATAGATAAAGGTCATGAAGATATTGCATTTATAATGACAAGTAAAGATGATACTGTTTTAGAAAGAGAAAGACTTTCAGGTTATGAACAAGCATTAAATGAAAGAAATATAAAACTAGATGAAAGCCTAATAAAGTATGGTGGAACTACATATGAAGCAGGATATGAAAGTATGAAAGAATTATTAGATGAAGGAATAGTGCCTCAAGCGGCGTTTGTAACAGGAGATGAAGCGGCAATAGGAGCTATAAATGCAGCTTGTGATAGAGGATATAAAGTTCCTGAAGATATATCAGTTGCAGGATTCAATGACGTAAAAATAGCTAAAATGTATAGACCTAAGTTAACAACAGTATATCAACCATTATACGATATGGGAGCTGTTGCAATAAGAATGGTTATAAAATTAATAAATAAAGAACCTTTAGAAAGTAAAAAAATAGAATTACCTTATAAAATTATAGAAAGAGAAAGTGTAATAACTAGAAAATAAATAAAAAGACAAACTATGCAATTTTATAGTTTGTCTTTTTTATTGTACTAAATAAAAAAATCAAGAATATATTTTTATAAAGATTTAGTAATTAAAGTTTAATATATAACAGTTAATATATGAACATATAAAAATAATAATTGAGGGTGATGGATATGAATAGAGTTTTTATTAATGGAAATAACTTGACGATTGAAGATGTTGTTAATGTTTGTAGAAATAATTATGAAGTGATAATTACTGAAGAAGCTATAATAAATGTAAAAAAATCTAGAGAATTAGTAGACAAGCTAGTAGATGAAGGAAAGATTTCATATGGAATAACTACAGGATTTGGAAGATTTTCTGATGTAGCAATATCTAGAGAAGACTCTAAGCTACTTCAAGAAAATTTGATAATAAGTCATTCCTGCGGAGTAGGCAATCCTTTAAGTGAAGATACTGTAAGAGCAATTATGTTGCTTAGAGTAAATAATTTAGCTAAAGGATATTCAGGGATTAGATTAGAAACATTACAAACTTTAGTTGATATGATAAATAAAGGAGTACATCCAATAATACCTGAAAAAGGTTCACTAGGTGCATCAGGTGACTTAGCGCCTTTATCTCATATGGTTTTAACTATGATTGGAGAAGGTGAAGCTATATATAAAGGTGAAAGAATGCCTTCTAAATGGGCTATGGAAAAATCAGGTATAAGTATTATGGATAGCTTATCTTCAAAAGAAGGTTTAGCACTTATAAACGGAACGCAAGTTATGACGGCAATAGGACTTTTGGCTACATATGATGCAATGAATTTACTTAAAACAGCAGATATAGCATATTGTCTTACTATGGAAGCTTTAAATGGAATTACTTGCGCTATGGATGAAAGAGTTCATAAGGTAAGGCCACATCAAGGCCAAATTAATACTGCTAAAAACATATTAGATATATTAAAAGGTAGTGAAATGACAAGTAAGCAAGGTGAAATTAGAGTACAAGATGCATATTCTTTAAGATGTACACCTCAAATACATGGTGCAAGTAAAGATGCAATAGAATATGTAATGAATAAAATAAATATAGAAATCAATTCAGTAACAGACAACCCAATTATATTTGCAAATGAAGAAGAGATTATATCAGGAGGAAATTTCCATGGTCAACCAATAGCATTAAGTTTTGATTTTTTAGGTATAGCTTTATCAGAGATTGCAAATATATCAGAAAGAAGATTAGAAAAGTTAGTAAACCCAGCCTTAAATCATGGATTACCAGCATTTTTAGTAAATCATGGGGGGCTAAATTCAGGTTTTATGATAGTACAATATAGTGCAGCATCTTTAGTATCAGAAAATAAAGTTTTAACACACCCAGCAAGTGTAGATTCAATACCATCATCAGCAAATCAAGAAGATCATGTATCTATGGGGACAATAGCTGCTAGAAAAGCAAGAGATATAATGGAGAATGCTCGTAAAGTAATAGCTATGGAGATACTAAGTGCAACTCAAGCTATAGATTTAAGAGGAAAGAAAAGACTAGGAATTGGTACAGAGGCTGCATATAGTGTAGTTAGGGAACATACTTCTTTTGTAGATAAGGATAGAATTATGTATATAGATATAAATACTATAGAAGATGTAATAAAGAAAAATCTATTAGTTGAAGCTGTTGAAAATGCATTGGAAAAAGAATTGTTACTCAATTAAATTATAAATTACATATAAGTTATTAGAAATTAGATTTTTAAAATTTAATTATATAGATATTAGGGAGATGAGATTAATAGATGGTAAGAGAATTAAACTTTTTAAATGAAGAAATAGAAAATTGCATGAGTATAAAAATAACCAATATACCAAAAGAAATACCGAAATTTAAAGAAGGAATAAGAAGAGCTCCTAAAAGAGAATCTAAACTATCTAAATCAGATATTAAATTAGCATTAAAAAATGCATTAAGATATATACCAGAGGAGCATCATGAAGAGTTAGCACATGAATTTTTAGATGAACTTATGGATACAGGCAGAATATATGGATATAGGTTTAGACCAGAAGGAAATATAAAAGGAAAGACAATTAATGATTATGAGGGGAAGTGTATAGAAGCTAGGGCTTTTCAGGTTATGATAGACAATAATCTAGACTTTGATATAGCCCTTTATCCTTATGAACTTGTTACATATGGCGAAACAGGTCAAGTATTTCAAAATTGGATGCAGTATGTATTAGTAAAAGAATACTTAAAAATGCTAACAGAAGATCAGACATTAGTAATACAATCAGGGCATCCATTAGGAATTTTTAGATCAAAGCCAGATGCACCAAGAGTAATTCTTACTAATGGTCTTATGGTTGGAATGTTTGATAATCAAGAAGATTATAAAAGGGCATCAGCTATTGGAGTATCTAACTATGGGCAGATGACAGCAGGAGGATGGATGTATATTGGCCCACAAGGTATAGTTCATGGAACTTATTCTACATTATTAAATGCAGGTAGATTAATGCTTAATATAGACAAAGATTCAGATTTAAGAGGAAAGTTATTTGTAACTTCAGGACTTGGTGGAATGAGTGGAGCTCAAGGTAAGGCCGTTGAGATTGCTGGTGGAGTAGGTATAATAGCTGAAGTTGATTATTCAAGAATTGAAACTAGATACACTCAAGGTTGGGTAAGCAAAGTAGTCAATACTTGCAAAGAAGCTTTTGAAGTAGCTTATGAATGTATAGGAAATAATTCTCCATGTGCAATAGCTTATCATGGTAACATAGTAGATTTATTAGAATATGCAGTCAAAAATAATATACATATAGATTTATTATCAGACCAAACATCTTGTCATGCAGTTTATGATGGGGGATATTGCCCTCAAGGCATAACGTTTGAAGAGAGAACAAGATTATTATCTGAGGATAAAGAAGAATTTATTAAACTTGTTGACAAAACATTAAGAAAACATTTTGGATTAATAAAAGAACTTCATAGTAGAGGTGTATATTTCTTTGATTATGGAAATAGTTTTATGAAAGCTATATATGATGCAGGATGTATAGAAATATCAAAAAATGGTGTAGATGAAAAGGAAGGATTTATATTCCCGTCTTATGTTGAAGATATATTAGGTCCACAATTATTTGATTATGGATATGGACCATTCAGATGGGTTTGCTTATCAGGAAAAGAAGAAGATTTAGAGAAAACTGATAAGGCTGCTATGGAAATAATAAATCCTAATAGAAGGTATCAAGATAGAGATAATTGGATTTGGATAAGAGATGCAAAGAAGAATAAACTAGTAGTTGGAACACAAGCTAGAATACTTTATCAAGATGCACTAGGAAGAACAAATATTGCTCTTAAATTTAATGATATGGTTCGACGTGGTGAAATCGGTCCTGTAATGTTAGGTAGAGATCATCATGATGTATCAGGAACGGATTCTCCATTTAGAGAAACATCAAATATAAAGGATGGAAGTAATATAATGGCTGATATGGCTACTCATTGTTTTGCAGGAAATTGTGCAAGGGGGATGAGTTTAGTTGCTCTTCATAATGGAGGAGGAGTTGGAATTGGTAAATCTATAAATGGTGGGTTTGGAATGGTTTTAGATGGATCTCAAAGAGTTGATGACATACTTAGAACTTCTATGCCATGGGATGTTATGAATGGAGTTGCTAGACGCGCTTGGGCTAGAAATGAAAATTCCATAACAACAGCTATGGAATACAATAAAATGTGTCAAGGAAAAGACCACATAACACTTCCGTATATAGTCGATGAAAGTTTAATAGAGAAATTAGTAGGTGATGAAAATTAATTAATTTTATACAGAAGAAGATTATAATTAATAATATTTTAAATAAATTATAATCTTCAATAATTTTAATCATAATTTTTAGGAGGTTTAAATATGCCTATAGTTCAATGTGTACCAAATTTTAGTGAAGGAAGAGATTTAGAAAAGATAGAAAAAATAGTTCAGCCATTAAGATGTAAAGAAGGTGTAAAGCTACTTAATTATGAAGGAGATAAAAATTATAACAGATTAGTTGTAACAGTAATAGGAGAACCTAAAAAAGTAAAAGATGCAGTTTTAGAATCTATAGGTGTAGCTGCAGAGTTAATAGATATGAATAATCACAAAGGTCAACATCCAAGATTCGGTGCTACTGATGTTTGTCCATTTATACCTATAAAGGATATGACTATGGATGATGCTATAAATCTAGCAAGGGAACTAGGAAAAGAAGTATCAGAAAGGTATGGCATACCGGTGTTTTTATATGAAAATGCTGCGACAAAACCAGAGAGAGAAAATTTAGCTACTGTAAGAAAAGGAGAGTATGAAGGTTTAGATGAAAAATTTAGCGATAGTAACTGGGCACCTGATTTTGGTGAAGCAAAAAAACATAGTACAGCAGGGGCTATAGCAATAGGAGCTAGAAGGCCTCTTATAGCTTATAATATAAACCTTGATACAAAAAATATAGAAATAGCATCTAAGATTGCTAAAACAATAAGACACTCTAGTGGAGGATACAGATTTATAAAAGCAGGAGCGGTTGAAGTATCAGAAAGAAATATGACTCAAGTGACTATGAATTTAACTGATTACACTAAAACTAGTATGTATAGAGCATTTGAGGCTGTAAAAATGGAAGCTAGGAGATATGGTGTAAACGTAATGGGAAGTGAAATTGTTGGAATTTGCCCAATGGAAGCACTTATAGATGTTTCAGCATATTATTTAGGATTAGAAAATTTTGATTTAAGTAATGTTTTAGAAACTAACTTAATGGAGTAAAAATATGAAAGTAGATTTAGTGATTAAAAATATAGGCAAATTAGCAACGATGAGAAGTGGAAAAAATCCTAAGGTCAGAGAACAAATGAATGAGATTGAAATATTAGAAAATGCATATGTAGCAATTGGCGATGGAAAATTTGTTGATATAGGGCAAGGAGAGTCTTATAAAAAAATAATTAATCAAAATTCTAAAATAGATGATGCTGATGGACTTTTAGTAACTCCAGGTCTTATAGATGCCCATACACACTTAGTACATGGAGGTTCTAGAGAGAATGAGTTTTCTAAGAAAATTTCAGGGGTTCCATATATAGATATATTAAAACAAGGTGGAGGAATACTTAGTACTGTAAAATCTACTAGAGAATCAGCTTTTGAAGAGTTATACCATAAAGCTAGAAAAAGTTTAGATAGGATGTTAGAGCTAGGTGTAACTACTATAGAATCTAAAAGTGGATATGGATTAGATATGGATACAGAGATAAAGCAATTACAAGTTTCACATAAATTAAGTAAGGATCATCCAATTGATTTAGTTCATACTTTTTTGGGAGCTCATGCTATTCCAGTTGAATATAAAGGTAATAGTGAAAAGTATATAGAAATATTAGTAAATGAAATTATGCCTAAGATTAAAGAGTTAGAGCTGGCGGAATTTTGTGATGTATTTTGTGAAGAAGGAGTATTTTCAATAACCGAAAGTGAGGCTATATTGTCAAAGGCTAAAGAAATTGGATACAAATTAAAAATTCATGCAGATGAGATTGAATCATTGGGGGGAGCTGAATTATCAGCAAGATTAAATTGTATATCATCAGATCATCTTATGGCAGCTAGTGAAGAAGGTATAAAAATGATGGCTAAGAATAATGTTATAGCAAATTTACTTCCAGCTACTTCTTTTAATTTAAATAAATCATATGCAAATGCTAGAAAAATGATAGATTTAGGGGTGCCTATAGCATTATCTAGTGACTATAATCCAGGTAGTTGCCCAAGTGAAAATTTACAATTTGTAATGCAATTAGGTTGTATCGGACTTAAAATGACACCTTATGAAGTTTTAAATGCAGTTACAATAAATGCAGCATATGCTGTAGACAGACAGGATGAAATTGGGTCTATAGAAGTAGGTAAAAAGGCAGATTTAGTAGTATTTGATGCACCAAATATAGAGTACTTGATGTATCACTTTGGTGTAAATCATGCCAATAAAGTATATAAAGATGGCATTTTGGTGGTTGATGATAAAAAGGTATTATAAAAATAAATTTTATAAATTGAAAATTTAGTAAAATTATTAGGAGGAAAGTATGAAATTAGTAGATATGACTATATGTGAATTCTCTGATGAAGTAGACTCTAAATCTCCAGCTCCAGGAGGAGGATCTGTATCAGCATTAGCTGCAAATATAGGAGTGGGGCTCTCTAGAATGATGGCACATTTAAGTTTTGGAAAGCAAAAGTATGAAAGTCTAGATAAGAGTATCAGAGTTGAGTTTTTAAATAGATTTAATCAACTATCAGATATAAGGCAGGAGTTAGTAGATCTTATAGACAAAGATACAGAATCTTTCAATGAATTTATGAAAGCTATAAAGCTTCCTAAAAATACAAAGGAACAAATAAATTATAGAAATAATGCAATACAAGATGCTACTTTATTTTCTATAGATATTCCATTTAAAACCGCAAAAAAATCTTTAAAAGCATTAAATATAATAGATTATATACTTGAGTATGGAAATCAAAATACTATTACAGATCTGGGTGTAGGTGTACTTATGTTATATACAGGTGTAGAGGGCGCAGTACTAAATGTAAAGGGAAACTTAAAGTTACTAGAAAATCAAGAGTTAAAAGAATATTATAATAAAGAGTGCCAATCTATATTAAATCAAGCTATTTTAATTAAAGATAGTATATTATCAACTATACATAATAAATTGTAATAAAAAAGCTAGAGTCTATACTCTAGCTTTTTTTATTATTCACTTTTAGGAACTCTTTTTACCTTTTTAACAACTTTCTTTGTTTTCTTATGTGTATTTGTTTCGTTGGAATTATCACTAGGTGAAGATTGAACATGTTTTGTTGATTTAGTTTTCTTAACTTTTTTTGTATTAGAAGAAGGTGTATCTGAATCATTTGATGGATTATGCTTTTTAGATTTACCTTTCTTGTTTTCTATTTTATCTTTAACTTCAGCATCATATATTTTATCCATAACAGAGTCTAATTTCTTTCTTTGCTCTTCGTTTAAAAAAGCTTTTAATTTAGAAACTACTTGTTCTTTTCCTTCAAGAGTTTTGCCTATTTTAACAAGTTCATCCATTAGTTCTCCTTCAGACTTGCCTTTATATCCATCTGCTATTTTTTCTATCTTGTCTTTGTCTATATTTTTTTCTTTAGCCATTTTTTCTAGGATTTCTGTATCTACTTTTTTCATAAATTTACCCCTTTCTTATAATATAAATTAAATTCTATTCATATTATTTATATATAGAAATAATTTTGAAGTGGTGAAAGATAATTTAATTAAATAAAATTTCTTATAGATAATGTATATGCACTTAGTTAAAAAAAAAGTAACACTAAGATTAAATAAAACATACTTATATATGAGGGAGAAGATAATTTAAGGGGTGACTATGCTTGAATAATCTACTATTGATAATAGGAATGATTGCACTGAGTAATGGAAATATATCTTTAGGTAATTTACCTTTATTTGATAATAAAAACAATCCTAAAGGAGAAAATAGCGATAATAAACGGACTAGAGAAAAAAAAATAAGAGATAACCCAAGAAAAAGAATTAAGAAAAAAATTTCAACTAATAATAGAAGTGAGTTGTTTAAATTTAATATGAATGATATAAATAGGGGTATGAAAATGATGGATTTAAGCGATGAAGATTTAGAACGTGGCATGGAAATCATAACAAGGACTAAAAAGTATATGTCACCAGATGAAAGAAAAATATTAATAAAAATTGAAAGTTTATTAGATTTAGTAAAAGGGATAAAAAAACTTAGTAACATTGAATTTGACGATTATGAAGAAACAAACTTTTTTAGGAGTATGGATGAAGAAGATAAAAAAAATATGATGATAAAAGAAATTTTAGAAGTATTTCCAGAAAAGAGAAAAGATTCTCTTGATAAAGCTATAGATATGAAAAAGAAAATAGATTTATTTGCAGAATTATTCTTACCTGATGATTTTGGAGAAGGTGGATTTAGTTTAAGTTCACTAGTTAATATAAATAATTTAGGAAGTATGAATAATCTTAAATTATTAGGTAGTCTTTTGAGAAGTGATGATGATAAAACATATGAAGAATATGATTGTGATGACGAAGAGTATGACGATGATGATTATGAAGATGAATACGAAGACGATGATGAATAAAATGACATCTATAGTAAATACATAAGTAAAAAGGGAGAAAAAAATGGGAAAATATAATAAAATTGCATTAATTGTCATACGAAACTACTTTAAAAATATTGTTTTTTATTATATAATAAGAATATAAAATCCTGAAGCATTCGATACGGCTTATTTAAATTCAACCGACAAATGTTGAACGGGAGACCGTGTCTACTAAAATATAACATGCCTGTATTTATATAGGAAGTTAAAAGTTAGTAGTAGGTCACCCACCTGGGAGTATCTCGGGTATGAATTTATTGGGCCAACGGTGTTTTGGGATTTTTTTAGTGTTGCGAATATTGCAACACTAAATATTTAAAAACCTATAATAGCTATATCATCATTAACAGTAAAAATGGATGTTAAATTATATGATAAGTCGCCAGAGTAGTTCGATAAAAAATTAGATCTACAAAAATCTTCATCTATACTAGTATCATCTATTTCATGTTCACTCCATGTTTTTCCTAAATCATTTGATATAGAAGTATATAATTTATTATAATTTACCCACATTAAATAAATAGTTGATTTTTGCTTAACTAGACTAGGATATATACAAGTTGATGGTCCAGATACATAAATAGATCTACCTATATCTAACTTATTTTCATTTAAGTAGCCATTCATATACTTTACAGCATATCCATTATCTATGCACTCACAGAATGTTAAATGATAAAAGTTCATACTGTCTTTTAAAACAGATAAATATAATTTGTTTTTATTAGAGTTAGTAATTTGACAAGGATTGGTCCATGATAAAGTGCTAGAATTAAATCTAGAGAAAAATACTTCTTCGCATCCATTTACAAGATTGAAATAAAATACTACAGGAGAGTTTTGAATCCATAAAACTGTAAAATTATCTAATACTATATGATTGATAAAATCAATTTTATTTTCTATCCAAATGCCATTATTATAATAGTGGTGGAATAAAGCACAAGTGTTTGTTGAATTATTATTATAAACATAGTAAAAAATGTGTATAGAATTATTTACTACATTTATATGAGGAAATATAATATCAAATTTTTTAGAGTTATAAGTTAGAATATCTTTTTTAGAAATAATAGAAGAATCTTTAGGAATATGCATCATTTTTAGACCATTATCTTTATATATACCATATATATCATTATTATCTAAACAAAAGGAGCAATTTGTAAAGTCCAATCCCTTTAGTTTATCAAAGATGTCACTTGAAATTAAATTGTTATCTTTATCATAATGATCAATTTTTATATTATCGTTTACATAGAATTTGAAAATTTCTTTATTAGATCTCCTTACAATTGTAGAACACTTATTAATGAAACTCATAAAAATCCTCCTTATAAAAGTTTTTATAATAAATATATATTGGATATAAAAATTTTTATTCTAGTTATATCGGTAGACTACTTGTTTAAGTAACAAATATCAATTTATATGCATATTATTAAGTAAGCAACAAAAGCTGCTTGGTTTTAGAATTCATTTAAGGGGAGGACAATGAAAAATGCAAGACCTTAAAAAAAATAAAAGAAAAATGAATCAATCAATGTTACAACATGAAGCTAAAGAAGACTTAAATGAAGAGTTACAAGGAGATATAGCTAGATCTTGTAAACAAAAAGGATGTGACTGTAATAAACATAACGAGGAGCATGAATTTGAATGCGATTGTGTATGTAAGCCAAAACATAATCATAAACATGATGAAGAGTGTAAACCTTGTGAAGTAGAATCTGATGAGTGTGTAGATAATGTATGTGGTGAAGAATGCTGTACACCTTTAGCATCACATAAATTCTCAACAGCAAATAGTGTACCACTTGCTATAGAAACAAATAGAATATTTGATAGTATAAAATTTCAAGTATTTACAGATGCAGATGCTCCTAATGGAGAAGATTTATTCTTTGAATATGAAGTTGTATCAGTTAATGGTCCTATTCCAAGATCAGGAGTTGTAAATGTAAATATAGATAAAGTATGTATGAACTATACAGATGTAATAATACAACCTGGATGTACAACTTTAGAAGATCATATAGTAAGAGCTATAAAAGAAGCTGAAAAAGAGCCTTGCGAGCAAGAAAATCTTTGTCCAGAATTTGGAGATATAGATGGAGAATTCTGCAAAACTTCTTTTGAATATAATGTTTGTGGAAACCAAAACAGAGAATGTTCTTCTAAAGGAAAAGGTGAAAGAGCAGCATATAAAGAAAAAGGATTAAAGGTTATAGTTAAAAACTTAGTATTAGAATTAAGAGGTAAATGTGGATGTACAGATGTTACAGTACTTGCATATCCAGCAAGAAGAACAGGTAATGGTGATTTAGAGTTAGTTAATAAAGTAGTATTTAATTTTAATACTTTGACAGCTCCTATGTGTGTACCAGCAAATGGAACATCATTTACACTAAGACAAAATTTCCAAACTGCCTTAACTGTTGATTGCATAGGAAAAACATTATTAAAATTAGTAGATGAAAATTGTTGTGAATGCTACTATGATTTCTGCATACCAAATGGAATAGACTTAATACTTTGCTTAGAAGAAACAGTTAGTATTTTAGTAAGTGAACAAATAGTAGTATTAGCATATCCAAATGCAGTAGAACCAAGAATAGTAGATACTTTTGCTAAAGTTTGTGATTTTACAAATAATACAGGAAATAACGACAACGATAATCATGGAAAGAAAAAAGGATGCAATTGCATGAGATAAATATATAGATAAAAGAGGCTATTTTATATAGCCTCTTTTTGATTGATTATAATTTATATTTTATACTATAGCAGTATTCAAATATATCGCTTTTTATATTAGATGAAGTATTTTTTTCATTTAGAGATATTTGATTACTACGAAGTAATGGAGTACTTGTTATCCATTTTCTAGATATACTATTAAATATTATAACATTATCGCATATATCTCTAGATAAAACATCTAGAGTTTTATATTGAAATATTATGTTTGATAATTCATCTATATTTAATTTATATATAGATGAGCTATCTTTAAAAACTTTATCAATTGTATGTCTAAACATATTATAATTTGAGATATTAAAATTTAGGTGTGAGATTTTAAATAAGTTATCATCTAAAGGATATTTCTCAACTACAAAAATATTAAAATAATCATTTAATATATAAAGTCTCATATCTTTAATATTTCTAGCACTATTAAAGCACTTACGTATTATATTTTTTTTCCATACACCATCATTATTGAAAAAATGAATAACTCTACCAATACTATCAATAGCTAATATATGAATATTGTTATCTTTATCGATATTAGCTGAGTAAGCATAAATATTATTAGCTAATCTTTCTGCACTTTCGTTTATATTTTTTATATATAGGAAATTTCTATCTGTGTATATATAAAAAGGTTTAATATTAGTACTCATTTTAACCTCCTAATATTTGAGAATTTAAAAGCTCTATAAAGAACTATAGTATGTAATAAAGATGCTAACATTGCTGTTAATGTTGTAGAATAGACGTATCCATTTATATTTATGCTTGGTATAGGAAGCAGTATATATAGGCAAGCTAATTGGATTAACATAGTAGATATTGTAATTATGCTCGCTTGAACTTCCTTTCTAAGTGCATGAAGTATTCCAGATAAAGTTTGATTTAAAGAAGTAAATAAAGGTAATAAAAACATGGATTTTAAATATATACCAGCTGATTTATTCTTAAATACTAATAAACATAATTTATCTCCGAAGAAATAAAACATAATGGAACATAATCCGCCAACAAACAAAGTTAACAATATGGAATAAGCTATTTTTAACTTTATAGTTTTATAATTTTTTAAAGTAACTTCTTGTGAAATACTAGGAATTAGATTAACAACTAAAGCTGAGCCTAGCGTAAATGGTAGAGATACAAAAGGGATAACCATTCCACTTATTACTCCGTATATACTTAAAGATTGATAATAACTAAGTCCAGATAATGCTAATCTTGATGGTACTATAATAGAGCTGATAGAATTTATTAATATGTTGGACATACGATTACAAGTTATTGGAACTGACATTTTTAATGTTTCTATAGATGAGTTATAGAAATCTTTAATACTTATTGTATATTTATTAGATAGATTTGAATTTTTATATAGACAACAAGTTATAAATAATATGTTAGCAACTTCGCCTATGGATATTCCTAATAAAGCTATATAGCAATTCAAGTAATCCTTCTTTATATGATTAATAAGAATATATACAAATAAGATTCTAAATACTTGTTCTATAACTTGACCTATAGCAGGAACTGTAGCATCTTTTAAACCATAGTAATATCCCCTTAGTATATTAGATATGGTTATTACTACTACAGCTGGACATATTCCCAAAACTAGTAAATACAAATTACTATCATTTAAAAGTCGAAAAGATAAATACTTAGCATTAAAAGATATAATTAAAGAAATAAATAAAGCGATAAAAAATGCTACGTATAATGTTGATATAAATAATACATTTTTACTATGTTTATCTTTAGTAGCATTTTTGTTAGCTACAAGACAACTTAATGTAGTAGGAATACCCGTGGTAGTTAAAGCAATTGATACCATTAAAAAGTTGAATAATACATGATAAATACCTAATCCAGATTCACCAATCACTCTAGATAGAAATATTTTATATATAAATCCAAGAATCCTGACTATGAAGTTAGATACAAATAATATACTGGTAGATAATATGAGATTAGGAACTCTCAATAAATCACCCCCTCATGTTTAAATATATTCATAAGGGGGTGAAAAAATAATTATATCTTTATAAATTGTGGATTCATTTTATCAAATGAACATACATATTTAAATCCAATACTTTTTAGATAAGAATAAATATAATCAAAATTATATGCTATTTGAGCAGGATTATGAGAATCAGATCCAGTAGTTATAATTTCACCACCTAATTCTTTATACATATTTAATATATGTCTAGAAGGTGTTAAATCAGGTAAATTGTATCGATAGCAAGATGTATTAATTTCTATTCCTTTACCATCATATATAGCTTGTTTCAATATTGATTCGATTATATCATTAAATGGTTTATCATCAAGTATTTTGCTATAGTTGCCATATCTTTTTACTAAGTCTAAATGTCCTAATACCGAATAATTTTTATAAACCTTTATAATATCATATAATTCTTTATAATAATATTCATAGGCTTCATGCTGACTCTTATCTAAAAAGAAATCTCCAAAGTATAACTCTGAACGATTTATAGCATGTTGAGAACATATTACAAAATCAAAAGGATATTTATTTATATCATTATTGCATTTATCAATTATTTGTTTTTGTAATCCTATCTCAATTCCTTTCTTTATAGAAATATTATTTTTATATTTATTTTGAAGAAATTGTATTTTATCGAAGTATTTATTATAATCTATGCCCCCGTCATTATCTGAGTCAAGATCGTAGTCAACATGATCAGTAAAGCAAATTTCTTTAAGACCAAGTTCTATAGATTTTTTTATCATATCTTCCATATCCGCTTTGCTATCATTAGAAAAGTTAGAATGCATGTGGTAGTCATAAAACATAAATATTTCCCCTTTTTATAGAAATTTTGGTATTATATATACATACTATATTAACAAATATAAATATAGCCATCAATAAATTAATGTATACGTAAGTGGTGATAAGATGGAAAGATATAATATAAAGTTTAATGATAAAACTAAAAAATATCTACAAATATATAATCATATAAAAGATATGATATTAAAAAAAGAACTTAAAGATCATGAAAAACTAAAACCGATAAGAAAGTTATCTAAATTTATTGGAGTAAACAATACCACTGTAGTAAAGGCATATGAACTTTTAGAAAATGAAGGATATATATATAAGGTTATTGGTAGTGGAACATTTGTATCATCAAAGAATAGAAATGAGGATATTAAAATTAAAAAAGATGGAATAATACATTTTGATAATGGAAATCCATCAACTGATATTTTTCCAATAGAGGATTTTAAAAAAGCTATAAACATAGCCTTAAATAAAGAAGGCTCATCGATGTTTGAATATGATGATGGTCTTGGGTTTGAAAAATTAAGAGTTAAGATGGTTGAATATCTAAAGTCTCTCTATATATATACTAATAAAGAAAATATACAAATAATATCAGGAGCACAACAAGGTATTGATATAGTATGCAAAGGACTTATAAATTACTCTGATGTTGTGTTTATAGAAGAACCTACATATAATGGAGCGATACAAGTTTTTAAGAGTAGAGGAGCTAAAGTAGTATCTATTCCTATGCTAAATGATGGGATAGATATCGGAATACTTAAGTTAAAACTTGAGAAAATAAAGCCAAGATTAATGTATATTATGCCTAATTTCCAAAATCCAACAGGGATATCGTACTCTACATATAAAAAGAAAAAAATGATAGAATTAGCACAAAAATATGATTTTTATATATTAGAAGATGATTTTATAAGTGATTTTAAATTTGAATCTAAAGATAATAGACCTCTTAGAAGTTATGATGATAAAAATAGAGTAATATATATAAAAAGTTTTTCTAAAATATTTATGCCAGGAATCAGGATGGGTATAGTTGAAATACCTAATGAACTGTTAAATACTATTTTATGGGCAAAATATTCATCGGATATATCTACCCCAGGCTTAATACAAAAGTCTATGTATTATTATTTAGAAAACTTTAGTTTAGAAACATATTTAAAAGGTGTAGAAGAAGTATATACGAGAAAATACTTATTTGCAAAAGAATTAATAAATAATAAGCTATGTAATAAGTTAAAAATGAAATCTCTAGACGGAGGCATGAATTTTTTTCTGGAATTACCAAGAGGATATTCTTCTCGTGAATTTACTAGGTATATGTTAAATAAAGGTGTGGCCATATTGCCAGGAACTTATTTTTTTGATAATTTGATAGATGATAGGTTTTTTAGAATAAATATAGCCAACCCAAGTATACAAGAAATAGAAAAGGGAATATCTATAATAAGTGATAATATAGATGATTTTCTAAAAAATTATAAATATAAACTAAATGACAAAAGTGATATATTATTTTACTAAATAACTAAAGAAAGGAGAATACTCAAAGTAGTTTGAGTATAATTAAAACATGTTTGATCAAAATAAATTAGATAGAATAAACGAATTAGCAAAGAAAAATAAATTAGAGGGATTAAGTACTGAAGAACTAGCAGAAAGAGAAGTTTTAAGAAAAGAGTACTTAGATCATTTTAGATCTCATTTTAAATCAAGATTAGAGAATATTAAAGTAGTTTCTCCAGAGGAATATGAACAAGAAATGAAGAATAAAAAGAATTAAACATAAAATCAGGAGGGGTAGTATGAAGTTAAAGTACGAAGCAAAAAATGCTTGGGAATTCGAAAGAGAAAATAATAGACTAGATGATGTAATGGACTACTCAAAAGGATATATGCAATTCTTAAATGTTGGAAAAACAGAGAGAACATCAGCTAGAGAAATTGTAAGAATGGCTAAAGAAAATGGATATATATCAATAGATGAAGCTATTAATAATGGGAAGATAAGCCCAGGAGATAAAATCTATGCAGTTAATAAAGATAAAGCAGTTGCTTTATTTATAATAGGTAAAAATAAATTAGAAAATGGTATGAAAATAATAGGAGGACATATAGATTCTCCAAGAATAGATTTAAAACCACATCCATTATATCAAGAATCAAATTTAGGATTTTTTAAGACACATTACTATGGTGGAATAAAAAAATATCAATGGTCTACAATACCACTTGCTATACATGGTTTAGTAATATTAAATGATGGCCAAAAAGTAGACATTTGTATTGGAGAAGATGAAACTGATCCAGTATTTTGTATAACTGATTTATTACCACATTTAGCACAAAATCAAATGCAAAAGAAGCTTGCAGATGGTATAACAGGAGAGCAACTTAATCTACTAATTGGTAGTATACCATTAGAAGGTTCAGAAAAAGAAGCTATAGAGGAAAATATATTAAAAATACTAAATAGTAAATATGGAATTATAGAAGAAGATTTATTAAGCGCTGAGATAGAAATAGTACCAGCTGGAAAGGCCCGTGATTTAGGCCTTGATAGATCTATGATATTAGCTTATGGACATGATGATAGAGTTTGCTCATATGGTGCAGTAAAGGCTTTAATGGATACTAAAGATCCTGAATATTGTGCAGTTGCTTTATGTGTAGATAAAGAAGAAGTTGGATCTCAAGGAAATACAGGAATGCATTCAAGATTTTTTGAAAATACAGTAGCTGAACTTATAGAACTAGAAGGAGAGCATTCAGAGTTAAAGGTAAGAAGAGCTATGGCAAATTCGAAAGTATTATCTGCCGATGTTTCAGCTGGATATGATCCAAATTATCCTGAAGTATATGACAAAAGAAATTCTGCGTATATGGGACATGGATTAGTTTTAAGTAAGTATACAGGTTCTAGAGGTAAAGGTGGTTGTAATGATGCTAATGCTGAATTTATGGCTGAAGTAAGAAGAATATTTAATCAAGATAATGTAGTATGGCAAACTGCTGAACTTGGAAAGGTTGACCAAGGTGGTGGTGGAACAATAGCATATATACTAGCAAACTACGGTGCAGAAGTTATAGACTGTGGGATAGGAGTATTAAATATGCATTCACCTTATGAAGTAGTTTCAAAGGTAGATATGTATGAAATGTATAAAGGATATAAAGCATTTTTCAATATAAATCTATAATATAGAAAGAGAAATAGACTTTTTTAGTCTATTTCTTTTTCTATATCAAAATATTCACACAAGCTATTTAAGAATTTATTTTCTAGAGGGCTGAATGCTTTTTTCTTAGAATAAATAAAATAAAATTTTCTAGAAAAATCAATACTTTTTACTCTATAAAATTTTATTTTATTACTTTTTATATAGTCTTTTGCTGAATTGTATGAAACAAAAGAAACACCAAGTCCTATTTTAACCATCTCTTTTATGGTTTCATTAGATTCAACGTATGCAAGTATATCTAAATTATTAATATTAAATTTATGTTCTTTCAGTATATTAATAGTTAAATTTCTAGTTCCTGATCCTTCTTTTCTCATTATAAAATTAAGTTTATTTAGTTCATTTATATCTATATATCCATTATCATTATCTATATTTAAATCAATAGGTGCTATAAGAATTAATTCGTCACTTATTAAGTCTATAGATTTTATTTTAGGATTAGAAGTTTTATAACCTACAAATCCAAAGCTTATTCTTCCATTTAAAATTTCAGATATGGCATATTGAGAATCATAATGACTTATACTAAATTTTACATTTGGATATTGATTATGAAATGATTTAATAAAATTTGGAAGAATATAAGTTTCAGGTATCGAGCTAGATGCAATATCAATTAAACCTTCTATTTTACCAGAATGTTCTTTTATATCATATATAGCTTTTTTACAATTATTTAATATAGAAATTGCATTTTCTAAGAGTATTTCTCCGGACTTAGTTAATGTTATACATTTATTATTTCTATTAAATAAAATTGCATCTAATTCTTTTTCTAAATTTTGTATATGTGAACTTACTGTAGGTTGTGTTAAAAATAGTTCTCGAGCAGCCTTTGAAAAACTTTTGTACTTAGCGACAGTTACGAAGGCTTCAAGTTGTTTAACGTCCATTAGCAATCCTCCTTTAAATTATTTGTAGATATCATTAAATTTATAATCTGAGTTAATATTACATCTTATTTACAAAAACATTACAAATTGTGCTTATATATTTATAAAATTTCCATAGATAGTATATAATCTATTATATAGTAATAAATTAAATTAAAGGTAAATTAAATTTTTAAATAATTAATAAGGGGGGATACTATGAACATAAGAAAAGTATTAACAATTAGCCTTATTTCATTTGCCTTTTTTGTTACTGGATGTAGTAGTAAAGATATAGGTTCTGTACAATCAATAGCAGATGAAGCTACTCATCAAAGAACTATGACTAAGGTACAAAATAATGTAAGTGAAATAATTGGGAAAGATTATAAATATGTATTAGAGAATATGGGGCGTCCATACTGTACGACTTATTATATTGATATAGATAAAGTGAAAAATATAAGTAATATAGAAGAACTTAATAGCATAGAAAATATTAGACTGATATATCCAAAAGAAACTAATGTGGACGAGTCAGAAAACAGTGCTTTATATATGCAACTTGATAATTATATAGTAAAGGAAGTTCAAACTTATGAGCTTTTATCTAAAGATGAAAAAGAAGATATTAAATCAAGCGTAGATATAATAGTAGATAGATATAGTGAAGAACCTAGTTTTTCATCAGATAAATTTGAAAATATAAATTTGGATAAATATGTAGGAGAAGATATAGAATTATTTTTAAAAGATATAGGATATATTACATCAAATTTTGAGATTTATGATAATAAAAGAGAAAAAAATATAAAAGTATATTTATTAAATCAAATAAACTCTTTAAATAATAAAATTATGTTAGTATATAACAACTCTGATAAGATAGAAGATATTAAAATCGTGAAAATTAGTGAAGGTTTAGATTTAATAAATGATTTTTCGTTTTTTAAATAATCTGAAAGTAGTTTATTAATAGAAAATAATGTAATTGTTAAAAAAGAATATGAATCAAAACTTTGGATAAATTAATCTTAATAAAGATTTAGAGGAGGATTAATTTTATCATGGATAATAATAAAAATAGACTTAAAGATAGACCTAAATCAAAATCAGAGATGAGAAAAATGTACTTTGAACATGGTTCTGAATTAGGTATAGAAAATGGATTACACATAGGAGCTAAAGATAGTGGGTCCAATAAAACAAAAACACAAAAGTTTTATCATAAAGTAAAAAAAGATGATTAATAGTAAAAAAGAGATTATACTATTTTAAGTATAGTCTCTTTTTAATTATAATATTAATAGATTTCAAGAAATTGATATAATTATAAATAATTAGTTTTATATTAGTTAAATATGATGATTAAAAGGTAGGTAGTATAATGTTTAAAGAAGTACTTATAAGTGGAGCTATTATATTACTTAGTGGATATAGATATTATATTCATAAATTAGAAGATATAGAGTGTGTAAGCTATGAAGTAAAAAATAGCAAAATACCAAAAGTATTTGATAATTTTAAAATAGTTCAAATAAGTGATTTACACAATAGAAGTTTTGGAGTAGACAATAATATTTTATTAGAAAAAATAGATACATTAAATCCAGATATAGTATGTATAACTGGAGATTTGATTGATGGTGCAAATGAGGATTTTAGTATCGCACTAAATTTAATAGATGTTTTAAGTAGAAAATATCCAGTATATCATATAATTGGGAATCATGAACAGAAAGTAATGATGAATAAATATAAAGAATTATATAAGGAGTATTTTAAACAACTATATAATAAAAATATTATCAACCTAGAGAATGAAATAGTTAAAATAGAAAGAGGTAGTACATGTATAAACATATATGGCTTAGTGATTCCATATATGTACTATCCATATTTATTTAATAGAAATTACAAAAATAAGAACTTGGATTTTAATAAATATGATGTAGAAAAAAGATTAGGAAAAATAGATAATAAAGAATATAATATATTATTAGTACATACACCATTTTTCTTTGAAGGATATTCAAAGTGGGGAGCTGACTTAGTATTAGCTGGACATGTGCATGGAGGTATAATTAGGATTCCAATCAAAGGAGGTTTACTTTCTCCAAATAGAGAGTTCTTTCCTAAGTATGATTTAGGAGAATATAGCATAGATAAATCTACCATGATATTAAGCAAGGGGTTAGGTGGATCAAAGGTATTACCTAGAGTGAATTGTAAACCAGAAATAGTTGAAATAACTTTAAAATGCAAATAAACACTATCTATAAATAGATAGTGCTTATAGTGGTGCCGGATGTGGGACTCGAACCCACACTCTATAACTAGAAACGGATTTTGAGTCCGTCGTGTCTGCCATTCCACCAATCCGGCATATTCTATATAAATATTATAACACTATGATAAAATACTAGCAATATATATTGGTATTAATATTCATAATATGTTATGGTAATATTAAATAATATATATTGGTATATAATAGCTATAATTAAATTATATAAACAATAGGAGTGATAAATTTGGATAAAACGTTAGTTATAATAGATGGAAATTCGATAATAAATAGAGCATTTTATGCTTTACCAGAAATGAGTAATAAAGAAGGATTAAAAACTAATGCAATATATGGTTTTACTAATATGCTTCTTAAAATAATAGATACATATAATCCTACACACATAAGTGTTGCTTTTGATAGAAAAGCGCCCACATTTAGGCATATAGAATTTAAGGAATATAAAGCAGGAAGAAAGAAAATGCCTGATGAATTAAGAGAGCAGTTTGAACCGTTAAAAAATCTATTAGATAAGTTTAATATACATAGGTTGGAAATTGATGGATACGAAGCAGATGATATAATAGGTACAGTTTCTAAAATAGCAGAAGATAATGGATTTAAAGTATATATAGTTACAGGAGATAAAGATGCTATACAACTTGCATCCAATAAAACAACAACTTTAATAACTAAAAAGGGAGTAGGGGAAGTTGAAGAATATGATTATGATTCAGTTATTGAAAAATATGAAATGACGCCGACTCAGTTTATAGATTTAAAAGGTCTTATGGGAGACAAATCAGATAATATACCAGGTGTTCCAGGAATAGGAGAAAAAACAGGTATAAAGCTTATAAAAGAGTTTTCTAGTATAGAAGGTATATTTGATAATATAGAAAGTATAAAAGGAAGTACAAAAAAGAAGCTAGAAGAAAATAAAGAACTAGCAATAATGAGTAAAAAATTAGCTACTATTATAAGAAATGTTCCTGTAGAATTTAAGCTAGAAGAGTTAGAGTATGGAAATTATAATACAGATGATGTTTTAGAGATATTTAAATATTTAGGATTTACAAGTTTAATTCCAAGGCTGGGAAATTTAGATGAGAACAGAGAATCAGTTAATGAAGTTAATTTAGAAGTATCAAAGCTAGAGGATATAGATGAATTTATAAATAAGATAAAAGAAAATAATGAATTAATAATAAAGACAGTAACAAGAGAAGGTAACATATTAGATAAAAGGATAATGTATATATTTTTAAGTTTTGATGGTAAAAAAGTATATTATATAGAAGAAAATGATATACATAAGCTAGAATCAATATTTACAAGTAATGAAATAAAGAAATTAGGATATAATCTAAAAGATGACTATATAGCGTTTAGACCATATGGAATAAAATTAGAAAATATATATTTTGATATAACAATTGCGGAGTATTTAATTGATTCAATGTCATCTACATCATATGAATGTAGTGCAATAGCTATGAAATACTTAACTAAAAAGGTAAAAACAAAGGAAGAATTATTAGGTAAAGGTGTAAAAGCTAAAAAATATCAGGATTTAGATTTTGAAGAACTAAGTATACATATATCGCAGATAATTGATACTGTAAAAAATGTTATGCCAGTAATGGAAGAAAACTTAAAAGAAAGTGATATGGATGGATTACTGTATCATGTAGAAATGCCTTTAGTTGAAGTATTAGCAGATATGGAGTATGAAGGAATGAAGGTAGATAAAGAAAAACTAAATGAATTAGGTTTACAATTTAAAGAAATAATAAAAAAACTTGAAAGTGAAATATATGAAATATCTGGAGAAGAATTTAATATAAACTCTCCTAAACAGTTAGGAGTAATATTATTCGAAAAATTAGGTCTTCCAGTAATTAAGAAGACTAAGACAGGGTACTCAACTAATGCAGAAGTATTGGACAAACTAAAAGACCAAAGTCCTATAATTGATAAAATTACAGAGTATAGACAAATAGTAAAACTAAATTCAACTTATGTAGAAGGATTATTATCTATAATAAATCCTATAGATGGAAGAATACATTCATCATTTAATCAAACGATAACGACAACAGGACGAATTTCTTCAACGGAACCTAATCTACAAAATATACCTGTTAAGCTTGAGATGGGAAGAAATATAAGAAAAGTATTTATATCAGATAAAGGATGTAAACTTGTAGATGCTGATTATTCTCAAGTGGAACTTAGAGTACTTGCTCATATGAGTCAAGATGAGACTATGATAGATGCATTTAAGCATAATGAAGATATACATACTAAAACAGCATCTCAGGTATTTAATGTTAGTATGGATGAGGTAACTAGTAAGCAAAGAAGTGATGCAAAGGCCGTGAACTTTGGAATCGTTTATGGAAAAAGTGATTTTGGATTATCAGAAGACTTACATATACCAGTAAAGCAAGCAAAAGAGTATATAGAAAATTACTTTAATAAATACAATAAGATAAAGGAATTTATGGATAATATTATAGATAATGCTAGTGATAGTGGATATGTTACAACAATATTGAATAGAAGAAGATATATACCAGAGATAAAATCTAGTAATTTTATGTTAAGAAATGCAGGAAAAAGAGCGGCGATGAATGCACCTATACAAGGGAGTGCAGCTGATATAATAAAGATAGCTATGATAAATGTATACAAAAAATTAGAGAAAAATAATTTAAAATCGAAGCTTATACTTCAAGTTCATGACGAACTTATAGTAGAAGCTATAGATAGCGAAATAGAAATAGTTAAAAAAATAGTTAAAGATGAAATGGAAAACGCAGTATGTTTAGATGTAAACTTAGATGTAGATTTAAATATAGGCGATTCTTGGTATGATACAAAGTAGGTGTTTTATGATTATATTAGGATTAACAGGAAGCATAGGATGTGGAAAAAGTAGTCTATCTAATATATTAAAAGATAATAATATAAATATAATAGATGCAGATCTAATATCTAGAAAGATTTTTGAAGATAAAAAACTTTTAGCTTTAGTATTTGAACATTTTGGTGATAGTATAAAAAATAAAGATGGAAGTTTAAATAGAAAAGCTTTAGGAAATATAGTGTTTAATGATGATGATAATAAGCTTGTAGAGTTAAATAACTTAACACATCCTAAAATTAAGGAAAAAGTGCTAAAAGAAATAGAAAAAGTTAAATTATATAATAAAGATATAGTAGTAATAGATGCACCTTTATTAATAGAAGGTGGATATTTGGAAATAGTTGATAAAGTAGTAGTTATAACTTGCAATGAGGATATTCAAATAAAAAGAATTCAACAAAGGGATAATTGTAGTAAAGAAGAAGCTTTAAGTAGGATAAGCTCTCAAATGAGTCAAAAAGATAAAGTAAAGTATGCAGATTATGTACTAGACAATTCTGGGGACTTAAAAGAACTTAAAGAGAAAACACATGAATTTTTATTATATATGAAGGAGAACTGGTGTGGCTAAGAAAAAAATATTTTTTGTTTTAGCTATTATTATAATACTATTTACATCATTACTTATAGAAAAGGATATTATTAATAAAATATTATACCCTAGAAAGTATTCTGAATATGTTGAAATATATTCCGAGGAATTTGAATTAGATGAAAATTTAGTATATAGTGTTATTAAGGTTGAAAGCAAGTTTAGAAAAGATGCTGTATCTCATAAAGGCGCTAAAGGACTTATGCAAATAAGTGACATAACTAGAGAATGGGCAAAAGAAGAAATGAATTTAGGAAGTATAGATATATTTGACCCTGAGACCAATATAAAAATAGGTTGTTGGTATTTAAATAAGTTATATAAAGAATTTGGAAGATTAGATTTAGTTGTAGCAGCGTATAATGGAGGTTCAGGGAATGTTAATAAATGGCTAAATGATTATAGCTATAGTAAAGACGGAAAATCGTTAGATTCAATACCATTTGAAGAGACTTCAATGTATGTAAAGAAAATAACTAAGAATTATAAAATGTACAACAAGTTATATAGCAAGGAAGGTTAAATCAATGAATAAGATAAAAATTATGACTGTTATTCTAGTTATTGTAACTAGCTTAGTTGGATGTAGTATGGAAGAACAAAGTGGAGAAGTTTTAGAAAACAAACCTAGTGCAATAACTTCTAAAACTATAAATTTAACTATGATGAAACCTGAAACTATAAATCCGATAACTAATAAAAATAAATCAATCGGTTATATAATGAACTTAATATATGATAGTTTATTTACTATAGACGAAAATTATGATACGGTTCCACAGCTAGTAGAAGAATACAAAATAGAAAATGATGGTATGGTTATAAATATTAAACTAAAAGATATTAAATGGCATGATGGAACTATATTAACTTCTAGTGATGTAAAGTTTACTGTAGATCTAATTAAGCAACATATTGATAGTCCATATAATGCATTAGTTGAAAATATATCATCTATATCAATAATTAATAATAAAGAGTTTAGTATAAATTTTAAGGATAAATATGCTTTTTCTATAGATACATTAATATTTCCTATAGTATCAGAAAAACAACTAGAGAATAATAATGATATAAATAATTATAAAAATAATTTAGTAGGAAATGGGGCATATAAAATAAAAAGTTATGAGGAAAGAAAAAGTCTATCATTAATTATTAATGATAGTTATTATAATCAACTGCCATCAAATGCAAAAAATATAGAAGTTGAAATTGTACCAGATGAGGAAGCGCAAGTATCTATGGTTATATCGTTAGATAGTGATATAGCTAAAATTTCATTAGATGACTTAAGTCAATTCTATGAAAAAGAATTTAAAACAACTACATATGAAAGTAGAGATTATGAGTGTTTACTTTTTAATTATGAGAATGAAGTTTTTAAAGACCTAAATTTTAGAAAAGCTATAGTAAGTTCGATTAACAAGAAGAAGATACTTGAGGAAGGTTATATAAATAATGCGACTTTAGTAGATTTCCCGCTTAATTCTAAGTCAAAATATTATGATAAAGATATAAAGAGTTTAGAGTATAGTAAAGAAAATGCTAAAAAATATCTATCACAAGTAACTTTTGAGACGAATAAAAATATTACTAATGTAAATGAGAATCCAAAGGACACTGATAAAGATGCAGTAGAAGATGTTAATAAATCCAATTTAAAAACAAATAATGAAACAGCTACAAAAGATGATAAAGAGAAAGATATAAAGGAACAAATATCAAAATTAAATTTAAAAATAATAGTAAATAAAGATAATTCTGAAAGAAAAAAATCAGCTTATATAATAAGTGAGGATTTAAAAGATATAGGTATAAAAAATACAATTGAAGAGTTATCAAGTGAAGATATGAGTAAAGCTTTAAATGAGAAAAATTATGACTTAGCATTAGTTGGATGGGAGTTATCTTTAGCACCAGACGCTACTAATATACTTGAGAGTATAGGATATGAAGATGAAAGATTAACTAATTACATTAATTCATTACAAAATGCAACTACAGAATCTCAAATAAGTGATATATATAAATCGATTCAAAAATATGTAAATGAAAATGCATTATTTATGAGTTTAGTTATTAGAGATGATTATATAGTAAATAATAGGAGAATAGAAGGCAAAATAAGTCCTAATAGTTTTGATATATATGAAGGTATTACTAATTTAGATATAGCCAAATAAGTATAAAGGTATCTAATAATTTTATTAGATACCTTTATATTAATATTATATAAAAATATTGAATAATTATCATAAGTTAACTATTCTTATAGTATACTTAAAATCTGCGGAAATGGCGGAATAGGTAGACGCACTATCTTGAGGGGGTAGCGAGTATGTACTTGTGCGGGTTCGACTCCCGCTTTCCGCACCAATATGTTGCTTAAGCGAAGCGAATTTTATATTTTATAATAATTAAAAATCTTATTGATAATATTTAAACTAGAAATAATCGTTATATTTTTAATTTTAACATATATTTAATAAATATTATGATATAATATACCTATATAGGGTATAGGAGGTATATTAATATGAAAAAGAAACTATTAATAGATGGAATGAGTTGTAATCACTGTGTAAATCACTTAAATACCGCTCTTACAGAAGATATAAAAGGAGTTGAAGTTATCGAAATTAGCTTAGAGAACAAATATGCAATAATTGATATGAACGATAATGTAGATACAACTGAATTGAAAGAAGTTATAAACGAATTAGATTTTGAATTAAAAGATATAATAGAATGTTAAAAATAAAGACATCCAAATTAATGGATGTCTTTATTTTTATAAAAAAAGACTTCTATTGGGGGAAAATAGAAGTCTAATGGGGGGAGATTGAGTATGTTTGATTTTACATTAATATTATCTCCATGTTTAATTTATATATACATATAAATTAAACAAATATATAAATTATTTTGATACAGATTTAAAGTTGTTCAAGCATTTAACGCACATTTGAAAATTTATTGAATATAATATAAATAATCAGGGGGGGAGTATCTTGGAAGAGAGGGTATATAAAGAAAATTTAAAAAAAATGATACTAGAAATGGCTCAAGAAGAAATTAGTAATTACTCATCTCAAAAGGGTGTTCAAAAATATTTTGAAGGTAATATAGATAAAATTATAAATGAAAATATAAAAAGCTACTTAGAAGATATAAGTGTAAATAAGATATATTCAAAAATATTGAAAAGAGGTTCTAGTCAAGAAAATATTCAATCTGTGGCTAAAGTAATAAAATCAGAGGAATTGTTTAAATCAAAAAACGAATTGCTTAAATTTGCTAAATATTTAGGAATTAATGTTCATGCAAAAAGTTCATATACTCAAACTTTAAAAAGAATATCTAATTATATATATTCAAATAGAAAAGAATACTCTGAAAAATACGTATCTTATAGAAGAGGTAATGAAGAATATATATTAGAACCAGAAAAGATAAAGCTAGACTTGATAGAAAGTTATAAATCTAAAACAAGAAATGATATGAAATCTATAGCTAGATTGCTAGATATAAATGTAGAAGATGAGGAAGGTGCTGAGGATATAAGACGAAAAGTTATAAATTATATTATGAAAGAAAAACTTACAAAGAAAAAATAAAATCAGAAAATTAAAGATACTTATATAAGTGTCTTTAATTTTTTTTATTCGCATATAATATAAATGAGAGGCAGAAGGAGTTGATATGCTATAAAAAGGGAAAAATTTATTATAATAATTTTGATAATAATTATAATGTCAATATCTTTAATTATAGAGATAAAGTTATTTCCTCCTAGAAGGGAAATTAATATAATAAGTTATAATATACATAGTGGACTTAATAAGAATATGTTTCCTACTCTTTTTGATACGATTGATTTTTTAAAACAATCTGATGCAGATATAATCTGCCTACAGGAAGTGAATGAATCTGCTAGAGCTGGGTTTCAAGTAAGTAGTTTTAAAGAAGAGTTAAAGATGAATTCTCATTTTGGAGCAAATGTTGTAGATTTAGGATTTAATTATGGACTTGTTACGTATTCAAAATATCCAATTAAGGGTGAAGAACATATATATTTAAGTAGTTTTCGTGAGCAACGAGGTATGTTACATACTGTATTAAAAGTTGATTATCAAAAATTACATATAATAAATGTACATTTAGGCTTAGATAATGAAGAACGAGAAATACAAATGAGGGAGTTAGTAGATTTTATAAAAAAATTAGGTGATGAACCTTATATGGTAGTAGGAGATTTTAATCAAGGTGAAGTAACTGTAGATGATGATATATTAAGAGACGTTGCAAAAGAATTAGGAAAAGCAAATATTTTAACTTTCCCAACAGGACTAGATAGAATAGATTATATATTTGTATCATCGGGTATAGAAGTCATAGATTATGATGTTTTTATAAAAGATATGTCAGATCACTATCCTATATTTGCAAGAATAAAAATATAATGACATTAAATTTATATTCATAAATATTAGACAAGTTAAATATACATTAGTAAGAAGATTTTTAGGGGGGAGTTAACTAATGAGTAAAAGAAGAACGATATACAAAGGATTTAATAAAAGAAGAAAAAATAGGATAATAAAGATATATATAATTGGTGCAAGTATATGTCTAATATGTGGGTATGGGTTTATGCAATTTAAAAATAGCAAAATATTTAATAGTATAAAAGAAAATGTTGCATCTATTGAGTTGAAATTACCATTTTTTAATTCAAAAAAATCAGATAATAATAGATTAGAAACTTTTGAGTATAATGATATATCTAAAGAAATAGATGAGATTAAAAAAGAGAATGATGAAGTCAATGAGGATGTGAAAGTTGCAACAGTAAAAGGTTGGAATGTATATACAATACAAGTAGCATCAGTTGAAGATAAAAATGAAATAAGTGAAATAGAAGCGGTATTAAGTAAAGAAAAAGTACCTTTTTCTACTATAGAGATAGATGGAGTAAATAAAGTTCAGACATATGTATCATTTGATAAAGAAAGCATAAGAAATTATTTAGAAAGTATAAGAACGTTATATCCAGATGCGTTTTTAGCAGAAGTAAAAATGCCTGTTTTATCTTTAGAATATACTAGTAAATATTCATATTTAGAAACAATATCAGAACAGTTAAGTAGTCTTATAGATAACTTTGAATTAGAATCTAAATTGTGGACTAATAGCAAGGATAATTTAAATTTAAAAGAGTATAATACTATATTAACTAATAGAAAAACTATGGTTGAAAATATAGAAAAAGAAGTTGAACAAATTGATTATGAAGGAGCAGATGTATTTAAATCTAATTTAATTACATATCTAAATAATGTAGATAAAAATATTGAAGAAGCTTCTAAGTCTGCAAATGAACAAAAGTATAATATAAGTGAGGGTATATTTCTAAATAACTTGCAAGGTTATTTAGCTTTTATAAATTCTATTTAGTAAATTCAAAAGGTTGTTTATACAACCTTTTTTGCTTTAGAATAAATAACTAAAATTTGATAAAAAGCAAAACATGTTAGATTTTGGTTGATACTATAGTATAATAAAAATAAATAGAATAATTATTTATTTTATAGATAGGGGAGAAAAATGAAGTTTTTAACTTTTAAGGGAGGGATACATACTCCATATAATAAAGAGTACTCAGAAAAAAAGCTATAGAAAAAGCAGAAAGTCCAAAAGTAGTATATATACCTCTTCAACAGCATATAGGTGTGCCAGCTAAGGCCATTGTTAAAGTTGGGGATGAAGTTAAGTTAGGCCAAAAAATAGAGGAGCAACAAGGTTTTGTATCTTGTAACATTCATTCATCTGTATCAGGTAAAGCTATAGGAATTAAAGAACATGAATTACCTGGTGGAAGAGGTATTTGTATATTAATTGAAAATGACTTTAAAGATGAAATTCATGAAAACGTTATACCGATTAAAAACGTAGAAAATTTAACTAAAGAAGAAATAGTAAATATAGTTAAAGAAGCTGGAATTGTTGGTATGGGTGGAGCCACATTTTCAACTCATGTTAAGATATCTCCACATCCAGACAAGAATATAGATACTGTTATATTAAATGGAGCTGAATGTGAGTCATATTTAACAGCTGACTATAGGCTTATGTTAGAAAATCCTGAAGATGTAGTTTATGGATTATATATACTTATGAAGGCGTTAGATGTAAAAAAATGTTACATAGGTATAGAGGTAAATAAGCCAGATGCTATAGAATCTATAGAAAAAGAAGTTAAAAAATATGACAATATTGAAGTTGCAAGGCTTGAAATAAAATATCCTCAAGGAGCTGAAAAGCAACTTATATATGCATGTACAAAGAGAGAAGTTCAATCAGGAAGACTTCCTATGGATGCAGGTGTTGTTGTAAATAACGTTGCAACAGCAGCACAAATCGCAAAAACTATAAAAACAGGCATGCCTTTAGTTGAAAGGATAACTACAGTAACAGGTAGCTGTATAACTGAGCCTAAAAACTTAGTAACTAGAGTGGGGACTTTAGTATCTGAAATAATAGAACAATGTGGAGGTTTCAAAGAAGGTAAAACTGTTGGAAAAATTATAATGGGTGGACCAATGATGGGGATTGCACAGTATACAATAGACATTCCTACGAATAAAGGTGCGTCAGGAATATTATGTTTAGATGAGCAGGAGGCAAAAACTCCGAAATCACAAAATTGCTTAAGGTGTAGAAAATGTCTAGATGTATGCCCTGCATTTTTACAACCATTATTCATAAGCGCTCATTCATTAAGAAATGATTATGAAAGTGCAGAAAGTTATAGAGCTTTAGATTGTATTGAATGTGGATCATGTTCATTTATATGTCCGGCAAGGAGGCCGTTACTTCAATCAATAAGAAATGCAAAAAGAGAAATAATAGCAAATACAAAAACAAATTGCTAATAAATAGGTTAAATTAGGGGGAAAATGATGGAAAATAAACTGATAGTATCATCGTCTCCTCATGTGAGAAGTAATCAAGATACATCATATATAATGAAACAAGTTGTAATAGCAACTTTTGTTACTATGGTAGGTATGTTACTTAAGGCATATATACCAGCATTAGGTGACGCATTAGGTTTATTTATACCTTTAATAGTTGTTAACTGCTTAATACTAGCTCGTGCAGAGAGTTTCGCATCTAAAAACACTCCTATAAAATCAGCAGTAGATGGAATTGGAATGGGCTTAGGATTTACATTAGCATTAACAGCTTTAGGGGTAGTAAGAGAAATATTAGGTAATGGTACTTTATTTGGAATGGGTTTATTTGGTGCATCTTACCAACCGGCGCTATTATTTATACTACCTCCAGGAGCGTTCTTATCATTAGGATTTTTACTTGCAGGGTTTAATAAGTTAAAAAATAAAAAGGCATAGGGGGAAGAAATAATGAATTTAATACTTTTATTTTTAAGTATAGTACTTGTAAATAATGTTATAACTTCTCAGTTTATGGGGATATGTCCTTTCTTAGGTGTATCTAAAAAGGTTGATACGGCTATAGGTATGGGGGCTGCCGTTACATTTGTTTTAACTCTAGCTTCTTTTATAACATACTTTGTTCAAAAATTATTAGAAATAACAAATAATCAATTTTTACAAACAATAGCATTTATATTAGTGATAGCATCTATAGTTCAATTTGTTGAGATGGTTATACAAAAGACAAGCCCATCGTTATATCAAGCGTTAGGGGTATTTTTACCTCTTATAACTACAAACTGTGCAGTTTTAGGTATAGCACTTGTTAACGTTCAAAATAACTATAATTTAGTAGAAACAATGGTAAATGGATTTGGAGCAGGAATAGGATTTACGTTATCTATAGTTTTGTTTGCTGGAATAAGGGAAAGACTAGAACTAGCGGATATACCAGAAAGTTTTAAGGGATTTCCAGCAACTATGATAGCGGCTAGTTTAATGTCAATAGCTTTTTTAGGATTTTCGGGTCTTATAAATCTATAAATTAGGGGGTGAATGTAGTGTCGATATTAAGTTCTGTTTTAGTTTTAGGGGCATTAGGGCTGATATTTGGTATGGTTTTAGCATATGCTTCTAAAAAATTTGCAGTAGAAGTAGATGAAAGAGTAGAAGCTATTCTTGAAATACTTCCTGGAGCTAACTGCGGTGGATGTGGATTTCCAGGTTGCACAGGACTTGCAAATGCAATTGTAGAAGGGTATGCTGACTTAAATTCTTGTCCTGTAGGTGGATCGGATTGTGCATCTAAAATAGGAGAAATAATGGGTATATCCTCTGAAAGTGAAGAAAGGCAAGTAGCTAAAGTATTATGTAAGGGAAATTGTCAAAGTGCTAAAAATAAATATGAATATGAAGGGATACAAGATTGTAAATCTGCGAGTATGCTAAATTCAGGTCCAAAGGATTGTAGGTTTGGATGTTTAGGACTTGGAACTTGTAAGGAGTACTGTAAGTTTGATGCTATTTCTATAATAGATGGACTAGCTATAATAGATGAAGAAAAATGTGTAATGTGTGGTAAATGTATAGAAGTTTGCCCTAAATCTATAATAGGTAGAAAACCAGCTAGTAAAAAGGTAGTAGTTGAATGTAGTAGCAAAGATTTTGGTAAAACTGTTAAAGAAAAATGTAGTGCAGGATGTATAGGTTGTGGATTATGTCAAAAATCTTGTCTATTTGGAGCTATTGAATTTGAAAATAAAATAGCTAAGATAAATTATAAAAAATGTGTTGAGTGTATGGAGTGTGTAAGAAAGTGCCCTGCTAAGGTAATAAAGGGAGATATTAGCAAGAAACAAAAGGTAGCAATAAATAAAGAACTTTGTGTTGGATGTACAATTTGCAAAAAACAATGTAAATTTGATGCGATACAAGGTGAATTGAAAGAAAATCATATTGTCGATGAATCTAGATGTGTAGGCTGTCATTTATGTATACAAAAATGTCCTAAAAAAGCTATTAAAACTATATAATATGGATAAAATAAAGGTATGATTTTTCATATCTTTATTTTTTTGTTGTTAACAAATTTTAAATATTACTAAAATGTAACTAATTTTTATTGTTAATTAGCTATATACTATATATAAACGTTCGACATTTGTGTTGAAATTTTTACAATATAATGATAGACTTAATAGGTACAAATTATAAGTACTATAATGAGGTGAATCAATGAATATAATCTTGGCATCAGCCTCTCCTAGAAGAAAAGAAATTTTAGAAAATGCTAGTGTTAAATTTGAGGTAATGGCAAGTTCCATAGAAGAATTAACATTAGATGGTGAGTCTCCTTGTCAAATGGTCATGAGGCTTGCGTTTGAAAAAGGAATGGATATAGCGTCGAGACAAAAAAACGATTTGATTATAAGTGCAGATACTATTGTTGTAATAGACAACACTGTATTAGGAAAGCCTGAAAATGAGATAGAAGCAAGGAAAATGATAACAAGCTTATCTGGTAGAACTCATCAGGTTATAACAGGAATTAGCTTAATAAATTTAGATAACAATAAAAAGATAATAGACTATGTAATTAGTAATGTTAAATTTAAAAATCTATCTGAAGAAGATATAAATGATTATATAAGAACTAAGGAATCTTTAGATAAAGCAGGAGCTTATGGAATACAAGGATATGGGGCACTATTAGTAGATGAAATTCAAGGTGACTATTTCAATATAGTAGGATTACCTATATCTAGATTAAGTGATTTATTAAAAAAACATTTTAACATAAATCTTTTTATGGAGGGCGATGTATCTGAATAAAACTTTTAATGCAAATATGACAGTTAAAGAGATGGCATTAGAAGAAAGACCTAGAGAAAAAATGCTTGCACAAGGTGAAAAAAGTTTGTCTAATGCAGAGTTATTAGCAATTATTCTTAGAACAGGAACGAAGCAGAAAAATGTAATTGACTTAGCAAATTACATAATAAATAAAGATTCTCAAGGAATAAGGTATCTACAAGATATAACTATTGAACAATTATGTGAAATAGATGGCGTAGGATTAACCAAGGCAACTATGATAAAAGCATCATTAGAGCTAGGCAGAAGAGTCGCAAGTTTTAAACCTAATAAGTATAAGGTTAAAAATCCTTGGGACATATATAAATATTATATGGATAGTTTAAGGTATCTAAAAAAAGAAGTTTTTAAGGTAGTTCTTTTAAATACAAAAAATGAAATAATAACCGATGTTGATGTATCCGTAGGAACTTTAAATTCATCATTGGTACATCCGAGGGAAGTTTTTATAGAAGCAATAAAAAGAAGTTCAAATAAAATTATCTTAATACATAATCACCCATCTGGAAGTATAGAACCTTCCCTAGAGGATAAAAATATAACTAAAAGACTTATTAGATGTGGAGAAATAATAGGAATAGAAGTTATAGATCATATAATAATTGGAGATGGAATGTATTTTAGCTTTAAAGAAAATATGGTGATTTAATTTGAAAAAATAGGAAGGATAATAATTATGACTAAAGAAAAGAAAGAAAAAAAAGAGAAAAAAGGATTAATGTCTATGTTTGGATTTAAAAAAATGACAAAAGACATGGGGATAGATTTAGGAACAGCTAATACTTTAGTTTATATAAAAGGACAAGGGATAGTAGTAAGAGAACCATCTGTTGTTGCAATAAGAGATGACAGTAAGGAAGTTTTAGCAGTTGGTGAAGAAGCTAAAAAAATGATAGGTAGAACACCAGGTAATATAGTAGCTATAAGACCTATGAAAGATGGAGTTATAGCTGATTTTGATGTGACTGAATCTATGCTTAGATACTTCATACAAAAAGCAGCTGCTAAAAAAGGTGTTATAACACCAAGAATAGCTATATGTGTTCCTTATGGAGTTACGGAAGTAGAAAAAAGAGCGATAGAAGAAGCAGCAAGACAAGCAGGTGCTAGAGATGCTTATCTTATAGAAGAACCAATGGCGGCGGCTATAGGTGCTGGCCTTAAAGTGGAAGAACCAGAAGGTAATATGGTTGTAGATATCGGTGGAGGTACTACTGAAATAGCTATAATATCTTTAGGTGGTATCGTTACAGCTAAATCAATAAGAATCGGTGGGGATGAATTTGATGAATCTATAGTTAGTTATGTTAAAAAAGAATATAATTTAGCTATAGGTGAGAGAACAGCTGAAGATGTAAAAATAAGCATAGGATCTACTTTTAAGGATGATCAAGAACAAAATATGCAAATAAGAGGTAGAGATTTAATATCAGGATTACCTAAAACAATAGAAATAAGTTCAGCAGAAGTAAGAGATGCATTAAAAGAGCCTATAAACTCAATAATAGATGCAATAAAATCAACTTTAGAAAAGACACCACCAGAATTAGCATCAGATATAATGGAGAACGGAATAATGTTAACAGGAGGGGGAGCATTACTTAGAGGTCTAGATAAACTGGTTAAGCAAGAAACTGGTATGCCAGTACAAATAGCTGAGAATCCTCTAGATTGTGTTGCTTTAGGAACAGGTAAGTCAGTAGAAGATCAAGAAATATTTGAAAAAGTATTAATGATGAATGCTAGAAAGTAATTAAAAGTTGGTGATATCTTTGAGATTCGATAAGAACAAAAAAGAAAAAAAGATTAATTTAAAAGTGATAGCAACCGGTGTAGTTGCTATCACTTTAATTGGAATTGTAGGAATATCTATAGGTAGATATTCAGGAAATAATCCTATAGGAGATAAGTTTGTTTTAGATATAATAGAACCTATAGGAAAGAATTTAAACAATGGGTTTACATTTTTAAAAGATAATATTAAAGACATAATAAACTATAAAAATAACTCTAAAAAGGTTGATAGTTTACAAGATGAAAATGAAAAATTAAAAGAAGAGATAATAGCATTAAATAATCAATTAGATGATGTTCAATCTCTTGATAGTCTAAAAAAAGCTTTAAACTATATAGATGAAAAATACCAAGCAAAAAGTATTTCAGCAAGTGTAGTTGGAAAAAATGATGGAAATTGGTATGATTCATTTATTATAGGTGCTGGCAAAAATCAAGGTGTTAAAGAAGAAAGTATAGTTACAAATGGAAATGGTTTGGTAGGAATTGTATATGAAGTTTCTGATAACTATAGTAAAGCTATATCTTTATTAGATACAAAGTCATCTGTAAGTTTTAAGTTATTAAAAGACTCTAATTTTAAGGGTGTTATAACTCAAAACTCTACGTTAGATGATAAAGAAAATTATAAAAATAAAGGTTACCTATGTGGATATATGTTTGATAGTTCATATAATGTATTGCCTGGTGATGTAATAACAACATCTGGTCTAGGGCTTTATCCTGAAGGAATACCTATAGGAGAAGTTGATAAAGTTATAGATGATAAAAATAAATCTATGAAATATGTAGTAGTTAAGCCGTATGTAAACTTTAAAAATATAGATGATGTTATTATTATTGAACCAAGGAATATAGGGTAAAGGTGTTATAATTATGAAGAAGATTTTACTTTGTTTTTTAGGGATTTTGCTAGCAATAGTTGAAATTAGTATCACTAATTACATAGACATATTTAATGTGAGTTTTAACTTACTTACAATTTACATAACTATAATATCACTTTACTTGGACGAGACAGATGTGAGTATAATAGGTGCTATAATAGGTCTTGTAAAAGATATGAACGTAGGTGGAATATTTGGTGTTAATGCGTTAATCTTATTTACAATAGGATATGGAATTAGCTTTTTAAAAAATAAAATATATAAAGAAAGCAATATAACTATATTTGCATTAGTATTTATAGCTAGTTTGTTTGATTCTATGGTAAATATAGCCACAGCAATACCAGTTTATAATACTTATGGAATATTAAATTTAGTTATAAAAGGCATAATCACTATTCCTTTGATTAACTCAATTTTGAGTGTATTACTATATAACCTATTTAAAACATCGATACTTAAACTTAAAGAAGATTAGTTGGTGATTGAATGGAAGAAAAGAAAAAAGTAGATAGATTATCTATAATAAAGAATCTTATATTAGTAGCTTTTGTAGTTATATTAGTAAAGATATTATATATGACGACTTTTAAATATGAACATTATACTGAGTTAGCTGAGAATAAAACTTATAAGCAACTTTTAATAAAAGCACCTAGAGGTGAAATAAGAGATAGATATGGAAGGCTACTTGCAGGAAATAAAAACTTATTTACAGTTCAAGTATCAGGAGATGGAATAAAAAGAAAAGACTCAAACGGAAAGTCTATGGCGAATGATATATGTTTAAAACTTATAAATTTATTAGAAAAAAATAATGAAGAGTACACAGATGAGTTTCCTATATATATAAAAGATGGAAAGTACTACTATACATTTGATAAAAATATAAGAGAATATAAGAATGATAAGGATAATAATATACCTCAAGAGCTAGATGCTAAAGAAAGTTTTTATTATTTGGTTGACAAGTTAATATCTGAAGGTGTACTTACTCAAGATGATAGAAATTTAGAGCCTAGTAAGCTTCAAAAAAAATTAAATGAAAATGGATATTATCCGCCTATTCTAGTTAGTAAATGGCTATTTACAGAAGAAAAGAATAAACAAGATTGGTTAGAAAGTTATGGCATAACAGATGCCAATATAACTGCAAAAAAAGCGTTTAATAAAATAAGAAATAGCAAGAGTTATCAGATAGATAAAAGCTTAAGTGATTTAGATGCAAGAAAAATATTAGTAGTAAGAGATCTTATAAAGTCTCAAGGATATTCTCAATATAATCCAGTAACTATAGCAAAAGATATAAGTCAAGAGACAATATCACAACTTGAAGAAAGTGCTATAGAATTACCAGGGGTGTCAGTGGCAGTAGAACCAGTAAGATATTATCCAAATACAACTTTAGCATCTCATATATTAGGAAATATGGGTAAAATGCCATCTGGACAAGAAGATATGTATCTTAACAGAGAAGAAGGGAAAACTTATTCTAAAGGAGACATCGTAGGTATATCTGGAATAGAAAAAAGCTATGAAGAACAACTACGTGGAGTTGATGGATACCAAAAAGTACAGGTTGATGCATTAGGAAGGATAACTAAGGAATTAGAAGTATCAGAGCCACAGTCGGGAGATAATGTATATCTTAGTATAGATAAAGATTTGCAAGAAGATACAGAAAATGCACTAAAAGGAGTATTACAAGCACTTAAAGTTGGAGGAACGTATAAAAGTAAATATGGAGATAAAACCTTAAATGCAGCACCAAATGCTGAGTCAGGTGCGGTTGTAGCTATAGATGCTAAAACAGGTGATGTTTTATCTATGGCAAGTTATCCAAATTATGATCCAAATAAATTTGTTAATGGGATATCATATGAAGATTATAACGCATTACAGCCTGAAAATAAAAATGATGTTTTAGCGGCAAATCCACAAGTTAACTTAGCTACACAAGGAGTATTCCAACCTGGTTCAACATTTAAGATGGTAACAGGAATGGCAGCTATAGATAATGGATTAAGTCCAAATTATGCAATACAAGATACTGGAGTAATAAGATTAGGTGGACCATCGAGTAGACCATTTGCTGACCTAATATGGCACAAGTCTAGAAGCAATCATGGATACACAGACTTATATAAAGCAATACAAGAATCTTGTAATGTATACTTCTACACAATAGGATCTGGAAAAAATTACATAGGCGGAAAAGATCCAAGCGTTAAAGTTGGAGCAGAAGGTATAATAGAATATGCTAAGAAATTTGGACTTGATGATTATACTGGATTAATTGAAGAAATATCTGAAAGAAAAGGTAGTGTTCCTAATATGGAAGCTAAGCTTGAAACTACAAAAACTTTATTAAGAGAGTATCTTACAAAAGAAATGGCAAATGATTTTACAGATATAAGTAAATCTAAAGATTCTAAAGAATACGAAAAAAGAATAGAAGAAATAGTTTCTTGGGCAGATGAAACAAAAACTGTAGGTAGAGTAGAAGCTATAAAAAGACTTACTGAAATGAAAGTCAAAGAAGATAGAGTTGAAACTTTAGCAGACGAGATAGTATTTAGTTATTTAAATTTTGCAAAATGGAGTACTGCAGATACATTTAATATATCTATAGGTCAAGGTGAAAACCAATATACACCTGCTCAGATGGCAAGATATGTCGCAGCTATTGGTAACGGAGGAAATTTAGTAGAGTTATCAGTAGTAGATAGGGTTATATCAAATGATTATAATAATGTAGATATAGATGAAAATAAAGTAGAAAAAATAGATTTCAATAATCCTGAAAAATTAAAAGATTTAATAGAAGGTATGAAAAGAGTTTGTACACAAGGTTCAGGAAAAGGAATATTTGGTCCAAGTTATCCAATAAGTGTGGCAGCTAAAACTGGAACTGCAGAAAAAAGTGGTAAAATACCTACAGAAAATGAAGTTGAGTATTTAAAGAGTCATATGTCATCTTATGGAGTTTCTACAGATGAAGCGGTTAGCCTTGCTGAAAAAATGAAGAAAGAAAGAGAAAGAGAGCTAACAGAAGAAAGAATAAAGGAAATAGAAGAAGAGTTAGAAAGAAAAGATTTAAAAGAAGAAGAAAGAAAGTCTTTAGAAGAAGAATTAGAAGATGGTGTAAATGTTAAATTAGAAAATAATGATAAAGTAAATGCATCATATTTAAGAAAGGCAATAAAGGAATTAAATCCTAATATGAATGATGAAAAAATAGATATATATAAAAGTAGTTATGAGCCATTTGCTTGGGCCGTAGCAGTTGCTCCAGCAGATGACCCTGAGATAGCAGTAGTTGCTATGATTCCGCAAGGAGAAAGTAGTAGTAATGCAATGTTACTTATTAGAGAAGTATTAGGTTCATATTTTGATTTAGGTAATAATAAAGACGAAAAAGATAATAAAAATGATGAAAATACTGATACAATAGAAAAAGAAAACATAAATTTTGTATCACAAATGAAAAAATAAAAAGGAATTAGGGATTTTTTAAAGAATATATAACAATGATATATCATTCTGGAGGTTGTTATGTCTTTGAATGAATTTACAACTAGTGAATTAGTAGAATTTAAGGGTAGCAAAAAAGGTATAATTGTAAATATCAAAAGGAAGGCGACTTTTGATGAAATAAAAAGTAGTATAATAGATAAATTAGAATCATCTATTGGATTTTTTAATGGAGCAAAGATTTGTTCTATAAGATGTGAGTATTTAAGTGATATACAGATTTTAATGTTAAAAGATAATATATCATCTAAATTTGATGTAGAGTTTATTGAAGATTACAATAAAAAAGAAGTTATAAGTTTTCAAACTAAATATGTAACGAATTTAAGATCAGGTGAAAATATTGAGTTTGATGGAGATGTAATTGTAATGACTGATATGAAATCTGGATCACAGGTAAGTGCTACAGGCAATGTTGTCGTTATGGGAGATATAAGTTCTGGTTCTAGAGTAGTAGCAAATGGAAATGTTATCGTTATGGGCTCTGTAGCTGGATTTATACATGCTGGAGCAAATGGAAATAAGAATGCATATGTAGTTGCAGGAAATTTAAATCCTAAAGTATTGCAAATATCTAGGAATTTTGCTGAAGCACCAGATGATGAAAGCTATGAAGAGAATAAAAATAATATACCAGAAATAGCATTTGTGAGTAATGATATAATTGTTATAGAGAGTTACTTACCGAAAACGATAAAATAAAGAAGTATTAATTATACAGGGGGTAGTGTTATGAGTGAAGTTATAGTTATAACATCAGGTAAAGGTGGAGTTGGAAAAACTACTACCGCAGCTAACTTAGGAACTGCACTAAGCTTAGAAAATAAAAAGACAGTTATAGTAGATGCAGATATTGGTCTTAGAAACTTAGATGTAGTTATGGGACTTGAAAATAGAATAGTTTATGATATAGTTGATGTTGTTGAAGGTACATGCAGATTAAAACAAGCATTAATAAAAGATAAGAGATTTGAAAATTTATACCTATTACCTGCAGCTCAAACTAGAGATAAAAATGCAGTTACAGTTGAACAAATGAGTGATTTATGTAATAAACTTAGAGAATCATTTGATTATATAATAATAGACTGCCCAGCAGGTATAGAGCAAGGATTTAAAAATGCTATAGCAGGAGCAGATAGAGCTATAGTTGTTACAAATCCAGAAGTATCAGCAGTTAGAGATGCGGATAGAATAATAGGATTATTAGAAGCTAATGAAATAAATGATATAAGATTAGTAATAAATAGAATAAGACACGATATGGTAAGACGTGGCGATATGATGAATAAAGAAGACATTATAGAAATACTAGCTATTAAATTATTAGGTTTAGTACCTGACGATGAAAGTATAATAGTTTCGACTAATAAAGGAGAGCCTGCTATACTTGATAATAAGTCTCTCGCTGGACAAGCATATAAGAATATAGCAAGAAGGATATTAGGAGATGAAGTACCAATGTTAGAATTACAAGAAGAAGCTAATATCTTTACTAAAATAAAGAAAATATTTGGTATGGCTAAATAGTAAAGGAGGATATATCTATGTTAGATTTATTTAAAGTTTTTTCTAATGAATCTAAAACTAGCAAATCTGTAGCGAAAGAAAGATTAAAACTAGTTTTAGTACATGATAGAGTTGATTGTTCTCCTAAGCTTTTAGATTTGATAAAAACAGATATTCTTAAAGTTATAGCTAATTATGCTGAAATAGAAGAAGACGGCCTTGAAATAAAAATGTCAAAGTCTAGAGGGGAAAATGGTGATCTGCCGGTATCTGCATTAGTTGCAAATATACCACTAAGAAATATAAAAGAGAGAAAAATGTAAGGGTAAAGGGGGATTATTATCCCCCTTTATGTTTTTTATTGATTTTAGAAAGACGGTGAGAATATGGCTGAACGTAAATCGATGATTAAATTGATAAAACAACTAGATTGGAAGCTTATAATTATAGTGCTTTGTATATTTTCTTTTGGATTATTAATACTAAGTAGTGCGACTCATGCAAATGAGACAGGTAACTACTTCCAACTTTATAAGCAAGGTTCTGCTTTTGGTTTAGGAGTGTTAATGATAATAGGAATACTAATGTTTGACTATAATTTTTTAGGCAAATATTATAAAGGTTTATATGTTATTAGTTTAATTTTACTGGGTGTTGTTTTGATACCTGGCATAGGTGCTGAAAGAGGAGGGGCAAGGTCTTGGCTAAATTTAGGACCTTTAGATTTTCAGACATCTGAATTAGTTAAACTAACTTTTATATTAAGTTATGCTAAAATAGTAGAGTCTAAGAAGGATAAATTAAATACCTTAAAAGAGATAATACCTGTTGTTATTTATGCAATACCTTTTATAGGTTTGTTATTTGCACAACCAGATTTAGGTACGGCTATAGTATTTTGTTGTATAATTGCGGGGATGTTGTTTACTGCAGGTCTTAATATAAAGCTAATAAAAAGAGTTATCATTATAGCTATAGTGTCGTTGCCAATAATGTATATGATGATGGCATCGCACCAAAAAGAAAGAATAGAAGCATTCTTACATCCAGATGATCCTACATATAAGGGAAACTATCAAGTTATACAGTCTATGATAGCTATAGGCTCTGGAGGTTTAACTGGTAAGGGCTTATATAATGGAACTCAAAACCAAGAAGGTTTTTTACCAGTACAAGAAAGTGATTTTATATTTGCTGTTATAGGAGAAGAATTAGGTGTAATAGGAATGTTTGTTGTAATATTACTTTATACATTATTCTTGATTAGAATGATAATACTTGCAAGAGAAGCTAAAGATTTTTATGGAACTCTTATAGTGATCGGTGTTATGAGTATGTTTGCTTATCAAATTATACAAAATATTGGTATGACTGTAGCTGTAATTCCTGTAACTGGAGTAACACTTCCATTTATAAGTTATGGGGGTAGCTCTTTGCTTACATCATTAGCAAATTTAGGATTAGTATTAAATGTTGGTATGAGAAGGAAAAAAATAAACTTTTAAAATCGGAGGAGAGAATATGAATATAGCATTAATAGCACATGATGAAATGAAAGATACAATGATAGGTTTCTGTATAGCATATGAAAGAATACTAAAAAAGTATGGTTTATATGGTACTGGCACAACAGGAAAGAGAATAATGGATGAAACAGATCTTAATGTAAATAGATTGGCATCTGGACCACTAGGTGGTGATCAGCAAATAGGAGCGCTAATAGTATCTCAAGATATAGATTTAGTTATATTTTTAAGAGATCCACTTACAGCACAAGCACATGAACCTGATATACAAGCGCTTATAAGATTATGTGATGTATATCATGTGCCTATAGCTACAAACTTAGCTTCAGCTGAAATATTTATTAATGCATTGAATAGAGGGGAACTTTCTTGGAGGGAAGTTAGAAAAACTACTAGCCAAAGAGTTTAATTTTAATAAAATACCGATTGAAATTTATATAAAAAAGCATCTGTAATTACAGATGCTTTTTTATATATTATTTTATTAACTTAGCAAATTCTTTACCAAAGTTTACACATTCCTGAAGCGTTTCTTCTGAAGGGAAGAATTTCTTTTTCATAGAAGGTACAGGCATTTTAAAGGCCATAGATTTTATTAAGGTTTCAGCCATAGTTATACCTTCACCACTCCAACCATAAGAACCGAAAACTCCACCTATTTTACCTACATTAGCCATAGGATCTATGACAGAGAATAAATCCCACATTGGCTTAACCATAGTTTTATTAATTGTTGGAGAACCTAATAAGATTACTTTAGACATAACTACTGCGTCATGCATTTCTTTTAAACTCATATTTTCTAAGTCATATAAAGTAACCTTACATCCTTCTTCAAGTAAGCCTTTTTCTATATTTTTAGCCATAACTAAAGTATTAGTATATGCAGATAAATAGAATACAGCAACTTGGTTTTGATTAGTACTATTAACTACTTCTGTAGACCAATCTAAATATCTTTTAACTTGAGCCATAGGATCTTTAGTAAGCATTGGTCCATGTGATGTTAATATAGTATCAAAGTCTAATTTTAAATCAACAACTTTATTGATAGCATTTAGTACATGTTTAGCAAAAGGCTTAACTATACAATCGTAATAGTGTTTAGCTGATTTTAAATAATCTTCACTTTCAACTGCATCAGCATCAACATTTGCAAAATGACAGCCAAAAGCATCACAAGTAAATAATGTTTTATCTTCTTCAACGTAAGTAAACATAGTATCAGCCCAATGTAAGAAAGGAGCAGTTATAAACTTAAGATTTCTTTTACCTATGTTTAAAACTTCACCATCAGTTATAACATGGCATTTGAATGGTTTGTTTATTTGTTCGTCTAAGTACATTTTAGCTGCTTTAGTGCAGAATACTTCTATGTTTGGATTTAAATCTAATATATATTTTAAGCTACCAGCATGGTCCGGCTCAGTGTGGTGTATAACTACATAATCTATATCAGCCACATCCGTAACCTTAGATATATTATTTAAAAATTCATCTTTAAAGTTTGGCTTAACAGTATCGAATAAAACAGTTTTTTCATCCTTTATTATATAAGCATTATAAGTTGTACCAAACTCAGTTTCCATTATGATATCAAAAACTTCTAAATCTTTATCAACAACACCTGTAAAGTAAATATCTTTTTTTACTTCAAATATATCACTCATAAAAAATCCTCCTAAAAATTAACTATATATATTAATATGTACCCATTTAATATAATTTAAAACAAAATAATACTTAAGTAATGTGTTTTATAGTTAAAATCATATGTATAAGTAAAAAGTTTAATTTATATATAAAAGAGATTATTCCTTTATAAATTTTAACAAAATATTAATATTTTTATTCTCTAATTTTGGAGACAATTTTTAATATTACGTTTATTCTTTATACTCATTAGTATAATTTTGTTATAGACTTCATCAACTACTATAAAAATGGTAGTAAATAATCTTTTTAAATTTTATGATAAATGGATATAATATTTATTAAGTTTTGATATCTAGCAAGGATTCATTAGATAAATAGTTATAAATTTAAATTAATAAATTGTTAAATTTTTAATTATAAAAAATTAATTAGGACAATTAGTTAGTTGAATATAAAAATAAAATTGAAAAATTATATTGAAATAAATAAAGTTTTGATACATAATATCATATCGTGTATAATAATATTTATGTTTTAAAATAATACGATTATCGGAGGTTTTAAGATACATGAATAAGGTAGACTTAAAGAAAATTTTAAAGAAGGTTGAAAAGCCTGCTAGGTATCTTGGAAATGAAATAAATTCTATACATAAGGATACATCAGATGAAAATTTAATAAGATATGCTCAATGTTTTCCAGACTTATATGAAGTTGGTATGAGTCACTTAGGAAGTCATATACTATATGATGTAATCAATAGAGAGGAAAAAATATTCTGCGAGAGAGTATTTGCACCTGCTATTGATATGGAAAATATGATGAGAGAAAAAAATATTCCTTTATTTGCTTTAGAGTCGAGAGAACCTATAACTAATTTTGATGTTATAGCATTCTCGCTTCAATATGAACTTTCATATACAAATATATTAAATATGCTAGATTTAGCAAATGTACCTATACTTAGAACGGAAAGAAAATTAGATGATCCATTTATATTGGTTGGAGGGCCATGTGCATATAATGTAGAGCCTATGGCTGATTTTGTTGATATAGTTGTATTAGGTGAAGGTGAAGAAGTAAATGTAGAAATACTAAATGCTTATAAAAAATGGAAGAAAAATAAAACGACTAGAGAAGATTTCTTATATCAAATATCTTCAATAGAAGGTGTTTATATACCTAGCTTCTATGATGTTACTTACAATGACGATAATACAGTTAAAGAAGTTGTACCAAATAGAGAAAATATACCGTCTAAACCTCATAAGAGAATAATAAAAGATGTTGAAAATGTACCGTATCCAGAAAAATTAATAGTTCCATTTATAGATACAGTTCATAACAGAGTTGTACTTGAGTTATTTAGAGGATGTACAAGAGGATGTAGATTCTGTCAAGCTGGTATGATATATAGACCGATAAGAGAAAAAAGTGTAGATAGATTAAAAGAGATAGTAGACAAGTTAGTAAAGAGTACAGGTTATGATGAGATATCTTTATCATCATTAAGTACTAGTGATTATTCTAAGTTATCAGAGTTAACTGATTACTTAGTTGATGAGTATACATCTAATAATATCGGAATATCATTACCATCTCTTAGACTAGATAACTTCTCTATGGAAATCGCAGAAAAAATACAACAAGTAAGAAAATCAGGATTAACTTTTGCACCTGAAGCTGGAACACAAAGACTTAGAGATGTTATAAATAAAGGTGTAAGTGAACAAGATTTACAAAATGCAACTAAAAAAGCATTTGAAATGGGATGGAATAGTGTAAAGCTATACTTCATGATTGGTTTACCAACAGAAACTTATGACGATTTAGATGGAATTGCGAAACTTGCATATGATGTAATTGATACTTACAGAGAAGTTCATAATGGTAAGTTAAAAAAGAGTTTTGGAGTTACAGTAAGTACATCAACATTTGTACCTAAACCATTTACACCATTCCAATGGCATGGACAAGATACAACTGAAGAAGTTGTTGAAAAACAAAGACATTTAATTAAAAAATTAAAAAATAAAGATATAAAATATAACTATCATGATTCTAAAACTAGTTTAATGGAAGCAGTAATAGCTAGAGGAGATAGAAGAATAGGTAAAGTTATATATGACGCATTTAAAGCAGGAGCTAAATTTGATGGATGGTCAGAGTACTTCAATTTAGATACTTGGAAAGAAGCTATGGAAAAGAATAATCTTTCAATAGATTTTTATGCAAATAGAGAAAGAAGTTATGATGAAGTATTCCCATGGGATCATATAGATGTAGGAGTTAGCAAGAAATTCTTAGTAAGAGAAAATGAAAAAGCTAAAAATGACACAGTTACTCCAGATTGTAGACATAAATGTAATGCATGTGGTATAAATGCACATGATATAGGAAGGGGGATGTGTTAGTTATGAAAATAATAAGAACGAAATTTAATAAAGAAGGAGATATGATTTATATATCTCATCTAGATTTACAACAATTACTACAAAGAGCATTTAGAAGAGCTGAAATAGCCTTAGTTCATTCGCAAGGATTTAACCCGCATCCTAAGATAAGTTACGGAAATGCTTTAGCTCTTGGGACGGAAAGTCAAGGAGAATATGTTGATGTTGAAATAGAAGAAGACTTAAGTATAGAAGAATATTTAAACAGAATGAATGCACAATTACCAGAAGGTATAAAATTCATAAAAGCTGAAGAAATAGATAAGCAAGAGCCATCTTTAGCTTCTGTTATAGAGTATGGTGAATATATATTTACAATAGAAACAGAAAAGACTTTAACTAAAGAATTTGTAAAAAGTAAAATATTAGAGTTTATGTCTCAAGATGAAATAATAATAACTAAAAAGAATAAAAAAGGAAAAATTGTAGAATCTGATATAAGACCTATGATTAGAAATTTTGACTTATTAGATATACAAGATGATGTATTAACGCTAGAGGCAACAATAGCTACTGGTTCTAAGGCTAATTTAAATACTAATATATTTATACCTAAAATATTAGATTTATTAGAGCTAGAGATGGATCCTTTAGATGTAGATATATTAAGAAGAGATTTATATAAATTACAGGATGGTCAATTAGTATCTCCTATGTAAAAAAAGGTGGTTTAAGCCACCTTTTTTTAATTATAATAAGATATATAAAAGCAGTAATTTAAGGAGAAATAAATGAAAAAGATCATAGTAGAATGTTTAGTTTCATCTCATAAAACAGCAATATTAGAAGATGATAAATTAATAGAATTATTAATAGAAGATAATAAAAATTCTAAAAAGGTATCAAATATATATAGGGGTATAGTAAAAAAAGTAATTCCAGGTATACAGGCATGTTTTGTAGACGTGGGATTTGAAAAGTTAGCGTATTTGCAATTAGATAAAGATAGCAATATAAAAGCTGGCCAAGATATATTAGTGCAAGTAAATAAAGAGGAAGTAGGAACTAAAGGAGCTAAATTAAATACTGAGATAAGTTTAGCCGGTAGATATTTAGTTTATATTCCTACTAATGATAGAATTACAATATCTAATAAGATATCTGATGAAAAAGAAAGGTTTAGATTAAAAAAAATTGCTAAAAGTGCAAGCGAAGGTGCTAAGGGTCTGATAATAAGGACAGAAGCTGTAGGTTGTACAAAAGAAGACTTAGAAGCAGATATAAATGAGTTAAAGGAAAGATATAAAGAGATACTTAAAGAATATAAATTGGGAATAGGACCAAAACTTCTATATAAAGAATTAGATTTTTCATCTAAGTATATAAAGGATAATGTAAATGAGGATATTGAGAAGATAGTTACAAATGATAAATGTAAGTATGATGAATTAAAAAATATACTAAAATCTATAAAAAGAGAGTATATAGAAAAATTGGAGCTAGAAGAAAATAAAGATATATTTGATTTATATAGAGTAGAAAATCAAATTGAAAAAGCTCTAAATAAAAAGGTATGGCTTAAAAGTGGAGGATATTTAATAATAGATAAAACTGAGGCACTTACTGTAATAGATGTTAATACAGGTAGATTTACTGGAAATTTAAAACTTGAGGAAACAGTGTACCAAACTAATATAGAGGCAGCAATTGAAGTTTGTCGCCAACTTAAATTAAGAGATATAGGTGGAATAGTAATAGTTGATTTTATAGATATGCACAAAGTAAAGTATAAGCAAGAAATAATAAATATATTAAATGAAGAATTTAAAAAAGATAAAAGAAAAACCGAAGTATTAGGAATGACAAGGTTAGGACTAGTGGAGATTACAAGGCGAAGAGAGAGAGATTCTATAGATAAATACTATTTAGAAGAATGTTATATTTGCGAAGGTAAAGGGGCAATAAAATCTATAAGTTTTACTTTAGATAATATAGAAAAAGAGATAATAAGAATTAGTACCCATACATCATATAAAGATGTAACTATAGAATTGAATAGTAGAAATTTAGAACTTATAAAAATGAATTTTATGTATATAATAGAAAATATATCTAAAAAATATGAAATTAAAATAAGATTATGTGAAAATAATAAAATAAATTATGAAAAAATAAATATAATTTATAATAGTTAGTTGACATATGACAAATGTTATAGTAATATTAATAACTGTAATGCCGCACAGAAAAGGTTGAAAACTTCTTAAGTGAAGTACCTATATGGCGAGTTTTGAGACCGAGGAGGTGTATTTAATGTACGCTATAGTTAAAACAGGTGGAAAGCAATATAAAGTTGCTGAAGGTGATGTATTATTCGTTGAAAAGTTAGAAGGTAATGCAGGTGATGTAGTTACTTTAAACGAAGTATTAGCTTGTACTAAAGATGGTGAGTTAGTAGTTGGAGCTCCTACAGTAGAAGGTGCTTCTGTTCAAGCGAAAGTTGTTGAACAAGGTAAAGCTAAGAAAGTTATAGTTTTCAAGTATAAAGCTAAGAAAGACTACAGAAGAAAGCAAGGACATCGTCAACCATACACTAAGATAGTTATCGAAAAGATAAACGCTTAATAATGGTTAAGTAATGATAAAAGTTAAATATTATTACGATGATGACTTTTCAATAAAAGGCTTTTGTCTAAAAGGTCATGCAGATTTCGCTGAAATAGGATATGACATAGTATGTTCTGCGGTTACATCTAATGCAATTGCAGTTATAAACTCATTAGACAAGCTTGCAAAAGTTGAATTTGAGACAGTTATAGGTAAAGAAGGCCATATAGAATGTATCGTAAAAGATGAATATCTAGAGGATTCTAAATTACTACTAAATCATTTTCAATTAGCTATTGAAGAAATTAAAAGGGAATATCCCAAAAATATAAAAATCTTAAAAAAGTAGGGGGTGACTCCATATGTTAAACATGAACTTACAGTTACTTGCATCTAAGAAAGGGGTAGGGTCTTCTAAAAACGGTAGAGATTCTATATCTAAGAGATTAGGTGTTAAGAGATTTGACGGACAAGTAGTAACTGCTGGTAGTATAATAGTAAGACAAAGAGGTACTAAGATACATCCAGGAACTAACGTAGGTAAAGGTGGAGATGATACTTTATTTGCATTAGTTGACGGTGCTGTTAAATTCGAAAGAAAAGATAAGAAAAGAAAAAAAGTTAGTGTATACCCAGTATCAATAGCTGAGTAATACTAAATAAAAGGAGTGTTGATACACTCCTTTTTCTTGTAAATAGATATTTATAGAATGCTATATATCTGTTTTGGAAAAAATAAATAAAAAAGTTTAACCAAGTAGGTGATTAATTTGTTTATAGATAAAGCTAGAATTTTTGTAAAGTCAGGAAATGGCGGAAATGGTGCGGTATCATTTAGAAGAGAGAAATATGTTCCAGCTGGTGGTCCAGATGGAGGAGATGGCGGAAATGGAGCTAGCGTAATATTTGAAGTTGATTTAGGTTTAAGAACATTAATGGATTTCAAATATCAAAGAAAATATATAGCAGAACATGGCGAAGATGGTAGCAAAAAAAGAAAAGCAGGAAGAAATGGAGAAGATTTAATTCTTAAAGTTCCTCCTGGAACAATAATAAGAGATGAGGCTACAGGACTTGTTATAGCAGATTTAAAAGAAGAAGGAGATAGAGCTGTAGTTGCGAGAGGTGGTAGAGGTGGAAAAGGAAACCAACACTTTGCTAATGCAGTTAGACAAGCTCCTGCTTTTGCTAGATCAGGTAGTGATGGTGTTGAAAAATGGGTAGTGTTAGAACTTAAAATGATAGCTGATGTTGGTCTTTTAGGATTCCCTAACGTAGGTAAGTCAACATTTTTATCTGTAGTAACTAAAGCTAAACCAAAGATAGCTAACTACCACTTTACGACTCTAACTCCGAACTTAGGTGTTGTTCAAACGAAATTTGGAGAGAGTTTTGTTTTAGCTGATATACCAGGTCTTATAGAGGGTGCTGCAGAAGGTGTAGGTTTAGGACATGACTTCTTAAGACATGTTGAAAGAACTAAAGTTTTAATACATATAGTTGATATATCAGGTTTAGAAGGTAGAGATGCCTTAGAAGATTTTGATAAAATTAATGATGAATTAAAACTATATAATGAAAAATTATCAACAAGACCACAAGTTGTAGTTGCTAATAAGATGGATATACTAGAAGATGAAAGTGTATTTGATGAATTTAAAAATGAATTAGAAAAAAGAGGATACAAAGTATTTAAAATGTCTGCAGCAACACGTCAAGGTGTAGATGATGTAATAGCTTATGTATCTGAATTATTAAGAGAAGCTGAAGAAATAGAGTTAGTTTCAGAAGAAGAAATGTTTAGACCTGAACTTGATGAACAACAAGATGAAGGTTTACAAATAGATATAGAAGATGGAGTATATGTTGTAACTGGTAAATCTTTAAGAAGAATTATGTATTCTGTTAACTTTGATGATATGGAATCTCTTCAATATTTCCAAAAAGCCATGGAAAGTCAAGGTGTATTCGATAGATTAAGAGAAATGGGAATAGAAGATGGAGATACAGTTAGAATTTACGAAATAGAATTTGAATTCTATAATTAATATATATGAGGTGACATAATGTTAAAAGGTAAGCAAAGAGCGTATTTAAGATCAATAGCAAATACTTTAAAGCCTTCAACTCAAATAGGTAAAGATGGAGTTACTGAAAGCTTTTTAGAACAATTAGATGATATGTTAAGAAAAAGAGAGATAGTTAAAGTAACAATACTTGAAACAGCAGGTCTTGAAACTAAAGAAACTGCTAATGCTATATGTGAAGCTTTAAGAGCTGAGTTTGTTCAAGCTATAGGGTCTAAGTTTACTTTATACAAAAGAAATACAGAAAATCCACAAATAGTATTCCCAGGACATGAACAAGCTAAGGCTAAAGTAAAGGCTGAGAATGTTACTAAAAAAGGAAAAGCTACAAAAAGATCGGTTAGATAATGTTTTAAGCATCTGTAAATATACAGATGCTTTTTTATGTTTAAAGAGATAATATAAAATTAATAATTATAAATTTAAATCATTTATAATATATTAGATAAATAAATTATTATTTAATTATTTAAAAAGTGTGTATATTATATAAATAATAACTATTTATTAATTATATAGAATAATGCAAAAATAAACTAATAAGTTATAGATTTTATAAAATAAAAGTGTTAATATAATAACGAGTTTATAGATAAAAATACTTTTAGAAATAATGTGTTTTTTAGGGAGGAGAATTATAATGAGAGTAATTATAGTAGGTGCAGTTGCAGCAGGAATGAGCGCAGCAGCTAAGTTAAAAAGAATGCAACCTAAATATGATGTTGTAGTATATGAAAAAACAGATGTAGTATCATTTGGTGCATGTGGACTTCCATATTTTGTTGGAGGATTCTTTGATGATGCTAGCAATATGATAGCAAGAAGCCCAGAAAAATTTAGAGAGACAGGAATAAATTTAAATGTATTTCATGAAGTGGTTAAGGTTGATACAAAGGCTAAAAAGATTACAGTAAGAAATTTAGAAACGAACACTGAGTTTGAAGATTCTTATGATAAATTAATGATAGCAACAGGAGCAAGTAGTATAATACCTCCTATAAAAAATGTTAAGTTAGATAATGTTTCAACATTAAAGACTATGGAAGATGGAATAAAAGTAAAAGAATTATTAAATAAAGAAGAAAATCAAAAAATAGCTATAATAGGTGCAGGATTTATAGGACTTGAAGCTGTTGAAGCTGCTAAGCATTTAGGTAAAGAAGTAAGAGTATTCCAATCAGATGGAAGAGTTCTTGCACAAGTATTTGATAAAGAAATAACTGATGTATTAGAAGAAGAAATAAAAAAACATAATGTAGATTTAAGATTAGAAGAACTTGTATCTGAATTAGTTGGAGAAACAAAGGTAGAAAAGATTATAACAAACAAAGGCGAATATGAAGCTGATGTAGTTATTATAGCAACAGGAGTAAGACCAAATACTGCATTTTTAAAAGATACATCTATAGAAATGTTACCAAATGGAGCTATAATAGTTGATGAATTTGGTAGAACTTCAGTAGAAGATATATATGCAGCTGGAGATTGTGCTACTATACAAAATATAGTGACAGGTAAAGATTCATATGTACCTCTTGCTACAGGAGCTAATAAATTAGGAAGAATAGTTGGTGAAAACTTAGCAGGAGCAAATAACTCATTTCAAGGGTCATTAGGTTCAAGTTGTATAAAAGTTATGGATATGGAAGCAGCTTCAACTGGTATGACTGAATCACAAGCTCAAAACTTAGGAATAAACTATAAGGCTAAATTTATATCAGATTTTAATCAAACAAACTACTATCCAGGTAGAGATAAAATATATGTAAAGCTTGTTTACGATGCTGAGACTAAGATTATATTAGGTGGACAAGTTGCTGGATTTAAAGATTCAGTTCAAAGATGTAATGTAATAGCAGCAGCTATATTTGGTAAATTAACAACGAATCAATTAGGAATGTTAGATTTATGTTATGCGCCACCATTTGCTAGAACATGGGATGTATTGAATGTATCTGGAAATGTATGTAAATAGTTAATATTAAATATTAACTAAAATAAAAAGGATGTAGCTTACTTTTATAAAAATTAAGCTACATCCTTTTTTATATAATTAATTTTCAAAATTTAAATTAACACTATATCTATCTTTTCCAACTATAGTATTTTCAAATACATCAGTAGCGTTTTTTATATATAGATTAGGATCTTCTAGAGAAGGACTAAAGTGAGTTAAAAGTAATGCTTTAACATTACCAAGTCTTGCCAAATTGGCAGCCTCTCTAAATGTCATATGCTTATTTTTAACAGCTTTAGATATATCTAAATCATCTCCATACATAGCTTCACATATAAATAGGTCACTATTATTTATAAATTTAGGAATTGAGAAGATTGGTCTTGTATCTGTAATAAAACTAATTTTTACTCCTTTTCGATTATCACCTAAAACCATATCTGGAGAATACTCAATATTTTCAAAAATTATATTTTTTCCACTTTGAAGTTTTTGCCATAATAATTTAGGAACATTGTTTTGAATAGCTTTTTCTATATTAAACTTAGGTGTTCTCTTAAAGTATAAGCTATATCCTAGGCATTCACTTGAATGATCTAGCTCTAAAGTAGAAATTTCTATATCTTTTAATATATCGTTAACTAAAGAGAATGTGCCCTTAGGATTCTCAACAACGATTATTTTATATGGTAAGTATTCTATTAAAGTTTTCATCGCATTTATTATTTCACAAATACCCTTAGGCCCAACTATAGTTAAATCATCAACTCTAGAGCTGTTTCCTATAGTAGATAAAAGTCCCATAAGACCGTAAAAATGATCACCATGAAGATGAGTTATACATATTAGATCTATGTTTTTAAACCCACAATTTTTCATTCTCATAGAGACTTGAGTACCTTCACCACAATCAATAAGTATTTTTCTACCCTTATAATTTATAAATAATGAAGATAAGAATCTATTAGGCATTGGCATATTGCCTCCACAACCTAGCAAAACTAAATCTATCATAAAAATACTCCTTTTATTTAAGACTATCTTGTTTGTAAAGTTTAGTTACATTATATATACCAAGTAAAAAACTTAAGATACCCACAACTAGTTTCATTTATTACCTCCCTACTTAATATTCATATTCATCAAAATTTAAAATTTTATTTAAAACAGATTTTATAGTATCATAACTAAATCCTTTATAAGCGAGATGTTGAGAAAGTTTTTGATATACTTTTCTTTTGTCTTCGTTTTTTATTCTATCATAACGCTTTTTAGCTAGATACATGGCATTTTCAAATTCAACATTAGAATCAATATTAGATATAGCATGAGATATATCTTCAGAATCTATTCCTTTATGGTAAAGATTTTGTTTTATTTTATTTTTACCACATTTATTTAAGTTAATATTAGTATTTACTATTTTTTGAGCTAATAATTTATCATCAATAAATTTATTATTTCTTAAGAAATCTAATACTTTTTCAATAGTACTTTCTTCAAAATCAGAAGAGAGTTTTTCTTTTATTTTTTTCTCTGATTGATCAGCTTTAGATAATATATTTAAGGCTTTATTTTTAGCTTTAATATACATATCATCATCGAGTAGAGATTTTAAATTTTCTTTATTTATCTCCATACCTTTTTTTAAATTAAATGTATAAACAAGCTCAGTAAATACAGACATAAAAAATTCATCATTAATATAAATATTTACTCTATCCGTATTTTTCTTTTGTGCTTCTATTTTTGTAATTATAGCCATTATATTTCTCCTTAATTATACATAATAATATGATTATACACTAAAAACCAATTTATTATATTTAATAAATAAAAAATAATGATACAATAATAATATAATTTAACAAAGGAGATAAACTATGGGAATTGATAATATAGTTGATGAGTCTTTTATAATTAATCAAAAGAAGTTAAAGAAATTCGGAGATAAATGTAATAATGTAAAGATAGGTATAATGGGTGGAACCTTTGACCCCATACATTATGCGCATTTGGCTACGGCTGAATTTATAAGAGATAATTATAAATTAGATAAAATATTATTTATACCATCAGGAAATCCACCTCATAAAAAAGGAAATATAACTAATAAAAATGATAGGTATAATATGGTGTTATTATCTACTATTAATAATGATGATTTTATAGTTTCTGATATAGAAATAAAAAGAGAAAAAAGTACTTATACAATAGATACATTAAAAGATTTAAAACAAAAATATAAAAATATAGAGATATATTTTATAACTGGATCAGATGCTATATGCGACATAGAAACTTGGAAGGATGTTGAGGGGAATTTTAAACTAGCAAACTTTATAGCAGCAACAAGACCAGGAATAAGTCTATTAAAAGCTAATGAAAAAATAAAAGACCTAAAAGATAAGTATGATGCAAATATAGAAAGTGTGTATGTGCCATCTTTAGATATATCATCAACATATATAAGAGAACAATTAAATAAACATAAAACAATTAGATATTTAGTACCTGAATTAGTACAAGAATATATATACAACAAGAAATTATATAGTAGTGGAGAGTAATATATGAATTTAGAATTAATTAATAATAAGATAAAAGAAATGTTACCAGAAAAAAGATACAGACATTCATTAAATGTGGCAAATTGTGCAGTAAAGTTAAGTGAAATTTATGGATGTGATAAAGAAAAAGCTTATATAGCGGCAATAGCACATGACTGTGCGAAGTATTTAAACAAAGAAGAGGTAAAGCATTATGTAGATAAATATAAAATAGTTCTAGATGAATTAGAAAAAGATAATTTAGCTTTATCTCATAGTTTGATAGGGTCATATATAGCAAAATATGAATTTGGAATAAATGATAAAGATATAATAAATGCAATAAAGTATCATACTACAGGTAAAGAAGATATGAATTTAATAGAAAAAATAATATATATTGCAGATTTAATAGAGGAAGATAGAGATTTTCCTGGAGTAGAAGTATTGAGAGATTTAGTTTATAATAAACAATTAGATAAAGCTTTACTTATTTCGTTTAATAATACGATAAAACTTGTAATAGATAACAATCAGTTAATACATAATAGAACAGTAAATGCAAGAAACTACCTTATAAAAAATAAAATTTTATAAATTTATAACATAAAAATAAATTTAATATATTATAACATAAAAATACAATGGTTTATTTACATATTATTTATGGTATAATAATTAAATGTGTTTATAATCATGAAAGGAAGGAAATAATATGACAGTCGAAAATATTACAAAAGTTATATATGATGCAATAGATGATAAACTAGGGAAAGATATAGCAATATTAAACATAGGAGCTGTATCTAGCTTATGTGATTACTTTGTAATAGCTACAGCATCTTCTCAAAGACAAGTAAAAGCTATAGCTGATAATGTAGAAGATGAATTAACTAAGCTTGGTATAGAAGCCAGAGGTAAAGAAGGATATGATAGCCAAGTTTGGGTTTTACTTGATTACGGTGATGTTATGGTTCATATATTTAATGAAGAAAATAGAGATTTCTATAACTTAGAAAAACTATGGAAAGATGCTCCATATGTTGATGTTGACAACTTAGCTTAATGATGTTAACATTATAATTAAAATTTTAAATTATTAAATAGACTAGAGTAGTAAAAGAATATATTTTTTCAGAGAGCTAGTGGTGCTGAGAACTAGTAAAATATATCTTTGAACTTGCTAGGCAAAATCTATTTAGCCGTAGTTGGCATAAAAACTATCTAAGAGAGCCTTATCTTTAGGCTAATTAGGGTGGTACCGCGAAGATAATCCTCGTCCCTAAACATTGCGTTTAGTGATTGAGGATTTTTTTATATTATTAACTTAGGAGGAAATTTTGATGAACGTTTATAAGCCAAATGAAATTGAGTCAAAGTGGCAAAAAACTTGGGAAAAAAATGAACAATATAAAACAGATACTAATGATAATACAAAGCCTAAGTATTATGCATTAGAAATGTTCCCTTATCCATCAGGAAAATTACATATGGGACATGTTAGAAACTACTCTATAGGTGATGTAGTTGCGAGATTTAAGAAAATGCAAGGGTACAATGTTCTACATCCAATGGGATGGGATTCATTTGGACTTCCGGCAGAAAATGCGGCTATAAAGCATGGAATACATCCAGACAAATGGACTATGGAAAATATAGCGGACATGAGAGAGCAATTAAAAACTTTAGGTCTTAGTTTTGACTGGGATAGAGAAATAGCTACATCTACACCAGAATACTATAAGTTCACTCAACAAATATTCTTAAAAATGTTAGAACATGGATTAGCATATAAGAAAAAATCTTTCGTAAACTGGTGTCCATCTTGTGAAACAGTTCTTGCTAATGAGCAAGTTGTACAAGGTGCATGTGAGAGATGTGACTCTGTAGTAGTAAAGAAAGACTTAGAACAATGGTATTTTAAAACTACTCATTTTGCAGAAGAATTATTACAAGATATAGATACTTTAGATGGATGGCCAGAAAAAGTTAAAACTATGCAAAGAAACTGGATAGGAAAAAGTACTGGTGCTGAAATAACTTTCGATATAGATGGAAGTGACAAATCTATAACTGTATTTACAACTAGACCAGATACTGTATATGGAGTTTCTTACATGGTTTTAGCTCCAGAGCATTCATTAGTTAAAGAACTAGTTGCTGGAACAGAATATGAAGAAGCAGTAGATGCATTTGTTCAAAAGATGCATACTATGACTGAAATAGAAAGAACTTCAAGTGATGTTGAAAAAGAAGGAATGTTCATAGGTAAATATGTTGTAAATCCATTAACAGGTAAAAAAGTTCCTTTATGGATAGCTAACTACGTACTTGTTGATTATGGAACAGGTGCAGTTATGGCAGTGCCAGCTCATGATGAAAGAGATGCTGATTTTGCAGCTAAATATAACTTAGAAGTAGTAACTGTAATAGATGAAGATAATAAAATGATAAACTCAGCAGAATTTGATGGAATGGACGCTGATAAAGCATTTGATGCTATAATAGAAAAGATAGAAGAAATAGGAAGAGGAAAGAAAACAGTTAATTACAGATTAAGAGACTGGTTACTTTCTAGACAAAGATACTGGGGATGTCCAATACCTGTAGTATATTGTGATGAATGTGGTATAGTTCCAGAAAAGAAAGAAAACTTACCAATATTATTACCAACAGATGTAGAGTTTACAGGAAAGGGTGAATCACCACTTACAACATCAAAAACATTTATGAATACAACTTGTCCATGTTGTGGAAAACCAGCTAGAAGAGAAGCTGATACGATGGATACATTCGTAGATTCTTCTTGGTACTTCTTAAGATATATAGATCCTAAAAATACTGAAGAACCATTTAGCAAAGATGCAGTTAATAATTGGATGCCAGTTGACCAATATATAGGTGGAGTAGAGCATGCCATATTACATCTTCTTTATTCAAGATTCTTTGTAAAGGCATTTAATTCTATGGGAATGTTAGATTTTAAAGAGCCTTTTAAAAACTTATTAACTCAAGGTATGGTTTTAAAAGATGGTGCTAAGATGAGTAAGTCTAAAGGAAATGTCGTAGCTCCATCAGAAATAATAGCAGAATATGGAGTTGATACTGCTAGATTATTCGTATTATTTGCAGCACCACCAGAAAGAGACTTAGAATGGTCAGATCAAGGTGTTGAAGGATGTTTTAGATTCTTAAATAGAGTATATAGATTAGTAGATGAATTATCAGATATAGCTAAATCTAATGTTGAGTCAAAAGAATTAACTAAAGAAGATAAAGCCATGAGATATACTATACATGCAACTTTAAAGAAAGTTACTGAAGATCTAAACGAAAAGTTCGGATTTAATACTGCTATATCTGCGCTAATGGAACTAATAAATGAAATGTATAAATATAAAGAATTAGATTCTAGAAATGAAGCAGTTATAAAAGAAGGTATAGAAACTATAGTAACTATACTTGCTCCATTTGCACCTCATATAGGTGAAGAGTTATGGGCTATGATAGGTAAAGAAGGAAGTATATTTGATATATCTTGGCCAAAATATGATGAAACAGCTTTAGTTAAAGATGAAGTTGAAATAGTTGTTCAAATAAATGGAAAAGTAAGAGGAAAATTAAGTGTTGCTGCTAATATATCTAGAGAAGAAATGGAAAAGGTAGCAATGGAAGATGAAAAAATAAAAGCATTAGTTGAAGGAAAATCTATAGTTAAAGTAGTTGCAGTACCTAAGAAATTAGTTAATATAGTTGTTAAATAATAAATTAAGTGAAAGCTCTTTACATGTTTATATATGTAAAGGGCTTTTTTACGCTTAAGGATATTATAATACTTAAAAAATGTGGATAAATTCTGAATGTAAGTAATATCAACAAATTGGTTTTGAGCGTAAAAAAGATTTTGAGCAACGGACGAAGTCGTTGGCGACATGAGCAAAGCGAATTTTTTATTTTGAAAGTAAAATTAAAGTAAGTTGATAGAAAATTATAATTTTTCGAAAGAAAAAATATTTAAAAAATAAAAAATTAATGTTGATTTTTGTAAAAAAAAGTTATAAAATTAAATTGTTAATAAAGAAACAAAAAAACGTTTACGGGGAGTGTATAAAATGATGAAGGTTACTTTACAAGACATAAAAGATGCAAAAGAAACTATAAAGGATATAGTAAAGAAAACTGATATATTAGAAAGTGCAAAGCTTAGTGCTATGACTGGGGCAAATGTTTTCTATAAGTGTGAAAATCTTCAAAAAACAGGTTCTTTCAAAGTAAGAGGAGCTTGTAATAAAATAGCAAACTTAACTGATGAAGAGAAGGCAAACGGTGTTATAGCTTCAAGTGCTGGAAATCATGCACAAGGTGTTGCATTAGGTGCTCAAATGACAGGAATAAAGGCTACAATAGTAATGCCAGCTACTGCACCTTTAGCAAAGGTTACGGCAACTAAAGGATATGGAGCTGAAGTTGTATTAAATGGCTTAGTTTATGATGATGCTTACGCAAAAGCAGTTGAGTTACAAAAAGAAACTGGAGCAACTTTCTTACATCCATTTAATGATAAATATGTAATATCAGGACAAGGAACAATAGGTCTTGAAATACTTGAACAATTAGATGGAAAAGTTGATACTATACTTTGTCCAATAGGTGGAGGGGGAATAATAGCTGGTATAGCAGTAGCAGCTAAAGGGATAAATCCTAATATAAAAATAGTAGGTGTTCAAACTGCAAATATACCTTCAATGCATGAGTCTATGAAAAATGGTGAAGTTACAACAGCATTCAAATCTACTACAATAGCTGATGGTATAGCTGTTAAAACACCTGGTGATGTAACTTTTGAGATAATAAATGAATTAGTTGATGAAGTAATAGTAGTTGAGGAAGATGAAATAGCACAAGGTATGTTATTCTTAATGGAAAATCAAAAAGTTGTAGCTGAAGGAGCTGGTGCTGTAAGTACTGCTGCATTATTAAGTGGAAAATATGTACCTCAAAAAGGTGAGAATGTAGTTTGTGTAATATCTGGAGGAAATGTTGATGTTAATACATTATACAGAGTTATAGGAACTGCTTTAACTAAAGAAGCTAGAAGATATGCATTTAACACAGTAATACAAGATAAGCCAGGTGGACTTGCTGAATTAACTAAAATAATAAGTGAACATGATGCTAACATATTAAACGCTAATTTAACAAGATCATCTATGGGTGGAGCAACAGGTACTCTTACGGCAGAAATGGTACTTGAAACTTTAAACCAAGATCATATAGATAGATTAAAAGCTGACATATTGAAAGCTGAATTTGATATTGTAGAAGTGTAATTTAAATAAAATATAAATAAAAGTTAGCTTTAAATTATAAAGTTAACTTTTATTTATGAGTAATAAAAAAATATATATACAATAAAACTTATATAATAGTATAATATAAAAGAAAATGTGTAATATACATATATATATATTCTAGGAGGAATTTTAATATGAAACATCAAGTAATACATACAGATAATGCACCTAAAGCTATAGGACCATATTCTCAAGCTGTTAAAGCTGGAAATATGTTATTTGTATCAGGACAAGTTCCATTTGTACCTGAAACTATGGAAATAGTAGAAGGAGATGTAAAAGCACAAACTGCTCAATCTTTAAAAAACGTTCAAGCTATATTAGCTGAAGCTGGGCTTGATTTTTCTCATGTAGTAAAATCTACAGTATTCATAAAAGATATGAATGAATTTGCTCAAATAAATGAAGTATATGCTGAGTTCTTTGGTGAAAACAAACCAGCTAGAGCTTGTGTAGAAGTTGCAAGACTTCCAAAAGACGTTAAAGTTGAAATAGAAGTAATTGCTGTAATATAATTTATTTTATAAAAATGACCAGTATACTACTGGTCATTTTTAGTAAGATTTCAATATTTTCTTATTACAAATATATAATAGTATTAAAGGAATACATTTCTACAAAAAATATTTAGATTTTAAGAAAATAAGATTCCATAAAGTCGAATTTTAGTATATAATAATAATACAAGATAACTATATAAAAAAATTAAAATAAACTTTAATTAAACAATTTAAAATAGTTTTATCGACATATATTTATGTGTATATATTGTAATAATAAATAATACTTAAATAAATGTAATATTTAATTTTAAGTTCAATTCAATATACAACTAGATGAGGAGAGGTAATATAATGGCTAAAGATTATAGTGTATTTGATATAGTAGGTCCTAATATGATAGGTCCATCAAGTTCCCATACTGCAGGAGCTGCAAGACTTGGAAAGAGTGCTTCTAAAATAGCAGGAAAACCAGTAAAGGAAGTAAACTTCTTACTTCATGGATCATTTGCAGAAACTTATAAAGGTCATGGTACTGATAAAGCATTAGTCGGTGGTATATTAGGATTTAATCCAGATGATGCTAGAATAAAGGATTCTTTTGAATTAGCAAAAGAACAAGGAGTTAAGTTTGAATTCATAAAAACTGACTTAGGAGAAAACGTTCATCCTAATACTGTTAAAATGGAAATGATACTAGAAGATGGTTCAAAATCAAGCGTAATGGGTGCTTCTATAGGTGGAGGTAACATAAAGCTTACTGAAATGGATGGATTGGCACTTGACTTTAATGGAGCGAGAAGTGCTATAGTAATAGAGATAAAAGATATACCAGGTGCAATAGCATTTATAACGGGATTACTTGGACATAATAATAAAAACATAGCAACTATATCTACTAATAAACCAGAGAAGTCAGAATATACGTTCTTAACAATAGAAACAGATGATGAATTAGAGCCAAGTTTAATAGAACAATTAAAGAAATTTGAAGTAGTAGCTAAAGTAGTAGTTTTAGATAAATTCTAATAAGTGAGGAGAGACAAAAATGAAATATAATTTCACAAGTGGAGCAGAGTTATTAGAAAAATGTAAAGAATTAAATATGACTATACACGAGTTATGTGTAGAAAGAGAAGCAGAGCTTACTGGAATGTCGAAAGAAGAAGTAAGAGACAAAATGAGAGTAAGTTTAAATATAATGAAAAATGCTGTTGAAAAAGCAGTTCAAGAAGATATAAAATCTATGGGTGGTCTTATAGGTGGAGAAGCTAAGAAGTTAACTAACTTCAGAAATTCATCTGCAAAGACTGTTTGTGGAGAATTAATGAATAAAGCTATGGCGGCTGCAATGGGTACTATGGAAGTAAATGCTTCTATGGGACTTATAGTTGCTGCACCAACAGCTGGTTCTTGTGGTATACTTCCAGGAGCAATAGTTACAATAGGTAAAGAATATGATATAGATGATGAAACTATGATAGATGCATTATTTACAGCATCAGCTATAGGAGTTATAATAACTAGAAATGCAACTGTTTCGGGTGCTGAAGGTGGATGTCAAGCTGAAACTGGAGCTGCTGCTGCAATGGCATCAGCTGGGATAGTTGAAATGATGGGAGGAAGCCAAGAGCAAGCTGTACATGCTGCATCTCATTGTTTACAAAATGTTATGGGATTAGTATGTGACCCAATAGCAGGTCTTGTTGAAGTACCTTGCCAAGGAAGAAATGCTATAGGTGTTGCAAATGCTTTAATATCAGCAGAATTATGTTTAGCTGGTATATTAAACATAATACCATTTGATGAAACTGTAGCTGCTATGTATAAAGTAGGTAAGACTCTTCCAATGGAATTAAGAGAAACTGCATTAGGTGTAGTTGCTGCAACTTGTACAGGATGTTCTTTAACTAATAAAATATTTGGATAATGTTATATAGCTGGTAATGATTCCATTACCAGCTTTTTTAATTATAAGTAAATTGTATTGATTAAAAATCTATAGTAAATTTGTGAATTAAAGTAATATTAATATATTTATAAAAATGAAAAGAGTATTAGTGATAAGGTGATATCTTTGATGTTATTTTTTTATCAAAATTTATTATGATTCTTATAGATGAAAATATTTTTCTTGGATCAGTGATGATAATAGTAGCATTAATATTAATACCTATAGAGATAATTTTTTAATATAATAGACTTTGATAACTCTAAGGATGAATATTATAATAAGGAATAGGTTTAATGATTACATGAGTGATTGGAATATAGATTTAAATAAAAATTTCATGCTTGTATGTAGATATATTAAATCCGATAAATTACAATATTAAATATGAAAAGATTAGGGATTTGAAAATATTAAAAGCTATTGATTAATCAATAGCTTTTAATATTTTCTACGTCTTCTATTTTTAGAGTACGTACTATTCTTTTTTTCCTTTTTCTTTCTATTAACTTTACGTATAATAAATACTATAAAAACTAATATAATAATAAGTAAAATTATTTTTAATACATTATATAAAAGTTTATTTTCTTTAAAAAAAGCAAATATACTAGTGACATCATTTTTAGCAACTAAATCAATACTCTTTTCTAGTTTCTTATTTTTATAGACTTCTAAAGTACCTACTTTATCACCTTCTTTTATAGGTAGCTTAATATTATCTAATTTAGTTTTTATTGAATAGTCACCAGCATTGCTATTATTAGATAATGCAACACTATAATTAGTTTCTGGTTGATAAATTAATTTTTTTTCTTTACTTAAAAATACTTTTTTATTTTTAATAAAGTCATCTTTGTCAACAATCTCCTTAACATAGAAATTGTCAAAACCATAGTCTAGTAATGTTCTAGAATCAAGATATAAATCATCAACAGTAGACTTAAAAACGGCAGAAATAACTCTTATATTATTTTTAACACCAGTAGATAAAAGACATTTTCCTGCTGCATCAGTATACCCTGTTTTTATACCATCAACAACATCATACTTAATATCTATTTCTTGACCTTTATAGTTCATTTTAGATCTTGACGTTAGAAACTGATTAGTATTTTCAAAGTATCTTTCGTAAGGATAAGCTTCTGTAGCGGGATATTTAACAGATTTAGTGTTAACTATATCTCTAAATATTTTGTTATCCATAGCCTTTCTAGCCATAAGAGCCATATCGTAAGCTGTAGTATAATGATTTTCATCTGGTAATCCATGAGGGTTGTTAAAATGAGTATTTTCAGCTCCTATAGATTTAGCTTCATCATTCATCATATTTACAAAGTTCTCTACAGATCCACCTACATATTTAGCTAAAACCATAGCTACATCATTAGATGAATGTATCAGTAATGCATCTAATAATTCTTTTACTGTAAATGCTTCACCTTCTTTTAGGTACATGCTTGACCCATCAACAATAGGTAAATCTTTTATCTCAACTACTTGATTTAAATCGTTAACATGTTTTAAAACCACATAAGCTGTCCATGCTTTAGTAGTTGAAGCTGGATAGAGCTTGCTATGCCCATTTTTATTATACAAAACTTGCCCTGTTTCGTAGTCCATTAATACTGCATATTCAGCAGTTAAGTTTGGTTCACTATCCGCAAATGATAAATTATTTGTATTAAAAACGGGCAAGAAGGTTATAAGAAGTGTAAGTAGAAATGAAAAAATTTTTTTCATGAAATAACCTCCAAAATAAAATATTATATTTTAGTATAACATATTTTGGTCAATAATCAAAATATAGAGAGGTGATAAAATGAAAAAATGTAAAATAATAATATTTATAATGATATTACTATTTAGTATATATAAAATAATAGATAACAAAAATTTAGATATAAAAGATAATGTTTATATAGTTAGTCAAAGTGAAGTTCGCGAAGAAGAATCTATATCTAATAATATATCTGATGAAAAAGATAACCAAGGAAAAGAACAGATAAAAATAGAAAACACAAACAAAAAAACTATAACTGTATTTATTAGCGGGGAGGTAAAAAATCCTGGAGTTGTTGCTATAGATGCTGAAAAGAGATTATCAGATGCAGTTAATGAATTAGGTGGAACCACAGAAAATGCAGATTTGAATAAAGTGAATTTAGCAATGAAACTTAAAGATGAATCTCATTATATAATACCTAAAATAGGTGATAATTCAGAAAGTCATAACAAAGAAACATTTGAAAATAATATAGAAAATGATTTAAATAATAAAAATAATTTAATAAATATAAATGCGGCAAGTATACAAGAGTTAGATGCACTTCCTGGAGTTGGAGAGGCTACTGCTAATAAAATAGTAAACTATAGAGAAGAGAAAGGAAAGTTTAATTCAATAGAAGAAATAAAAAATGTAAATGGTATAGGCGATAAAAAGTATGAAGAATTGAAAACTCTAATAAGTATAGAGTAATAGAGCATAATTATGATAAATATTGCTAATAAAGTATAAAAAATATGTTATTATAAGTAATATATAAATTAGGTAGAGGAGAGATAATAGTGGAAAATTTAAAAAGACTAACAGAAATGACGACATCAGGTGGTTGAGCGGCCAAAATTGGGCCAGAGGTTCTGGCTTCAGTATTATCACAACTTCCTAAAAATAAAAATAACAATAATTTGCTAGTAGGTTTAGATACTGCAGATGATGCAGCGGTTTATAAACTAAATGATGAAACAGCATTAATTCAAACTTTAGACTTTTTTACTCCAATGATAGATGACCCTTATATATTTGGACAGATAGCAGCTGCTAATTCATTGTCAGATGTATATGCTATGGGAGGAAAGCCTATAGTTGCAATGAATATAGTGTGCTTTCCATCATGTCATGATATGAATATATTAGCAGAAATTTTAAAAGGCGGATTTGATAAAGTCAAAGAAAGTGGCGCTCTTTTAGTAGGTGGTCACACTGTAGATGATAAAGAGCCTAAATACGGTCTTTCGGTATCAGGAATTGTTCATCCTGAAAAGGTATTATCAAATGCAACATCTAGAGTTGGTGATAAATTAATTTTAACGAAACCTATAGGTGTAGGTATATTAAACACAGCGATGAAAGAAAATCTTGTTTCAAAAGAAATTTCTGATAAAGTTATAGAAGTTATGGTACACTTAAATAAATATGCAGCTAAGAGTTTTGACTATATAAAAGTGAATTCTGTAACGGATATAACAGGATTTGGTTTACTTGGTCATGCTTTAGAAATGGCTAAAGCATCAAATGTTAGTATTGAAATAAACTCAAAAGATGTGCCTATACTAGATGGAGCTATTGATATGGCGAATATGGGAATTATTCCAGTGGGAATGTATAGAAATAAAGAATATGTTTCGAAAGATGTAAATATCATAGATGTAGATACAGCAATAGAAGATATTTTATATGACCCTCAAACATCAGGTGGGCTTTTAATATCAGTAGAAGAAGAATTAGCAGATAAGTTAATTGAAGATATGAAATTAAATGGATCTATAGAAGCCAAAATAATAGGAAGTGTAAAAAAGAAAGAAGATAAATATATTACGGTTATATAATAACCGTATTTTTATATGTAAAGGCAATATATTTTATAAATAGCAAATAAGTTAAACTAAATTTTATATTTTAAATTTAGTTTAACTTATTAATATTAGGTAAATTATAAAATACGGATGATAAATACAAATATAGAAAGAGTGATCATATTGGATAAAAGGCAATTATTTTCTAAACTACCTTCAGTAGATGAGATTTTAGGAAATAGTAAAATAGTAAATATTATTTCTGAATACCCGAGAGATTTAGTAATAGAAGGTATTAGAGAAGCTATAGATATTAATAGAAAAAGTATAGTGAACTTAAAAGAAAATATAAATGCTTTTGATGTTTCTATTGATAATATAGTAAATGATGTAATAAATAGAGTTCGGATAAAATATGAATTATCGTTAAAAAAAGTTATAAATGCTACTGGTGTAGTTATACATACCAATTTAGGTAGATCTTTACTTAGTCAAAGCATAAAAAATGAAGTGCTAAATACAGCATTTAGATATTCTAACTTAGAATATGATATAGATAAGGGAAAGAGAGGCTCTAGATACTCTCATTTAACAGAAACTATAAAAAGAATTACAAATGCAGAAGATGTTTTAGTAGTTAATAATAATGCAGCAGCAGTTCTTCTTGTTTTGAGTACTTTAGCTAAAGATAAAGAAGCAATAGTTTCAAGAGGAGAACTTGTTGAAGTTGGAGGTTCTTTTAGAATACCAAGTATAATGGAACTTAGTGGAGCTAAACTAGTAGAAGTAGGTGCTACGAATAAAACTCATCTAAATGATTATGAGGAAGCTATAAATGAAGAAACGGCTATTTTAATGAAGGTTCACACTAGCAACTATAAAATATTAGGATTTACAGAAAGTGTTGAAATAAAGGAATTAAAAAAGCTAGGTGAAAAATACAATTTACCTGTTATAGAAGATTTAGGTAGCGGGACATTTATAGATTTATCTAAATACGGATTATCTTATGAACCAACAGTATTAGACTCTTTAAAAAATGGAGCAGATATAGTTACATTTAGTGGAGATAAAATGCTTGGAGGACCTCAGGCTGGTATAATAGTTGGAAAAAAAGAGTACATCGATAAAATGAAAAAAAATCAGCTTACAAGGGCCTTAAGAGTAGATAAGCTTACTATTTGTGCACTTGAGGCAACATTTAGAATGTATTTAGATGAAGAAAAAGCAATAAATGAAATACCAACTCTTAAAATGTTAACTTATAAGATATCGGAGTTAGATCAAAAAGCTAAGAGTTTATATGACAAAATTATTGATAAAAATATAGATGCTAATGTCTTTATAGAAGATGGATTATCCCAAGTAGGTGGAGGATCTATGCCATTAGAAACAATACAAACAAAAGTAATAGCTATAGCTCCTAAAAATATGAGTGTGTCATCTTTAGAGGAGAAATTGAGATTAAGTGATTCACATATAATAGCAAGAATATATGATAATAAATATATATTAGATGTAAGAACTATATTTGAAGAAGAATTTGAAATCATAGCTAATGAATTAAAAAAGGCTTTAAATTAATAACCTTACTAGGGGGCAGTATATGAAAAATGTAATAATAGGAACAGCGGGTCATATAGACCATGGAAAGACAACTTTAATAAAGGCACTTACTGGAAGAGAGACAGATACCCTAGAAGAAGAAAAAAGAAGGGGCATATCTATAAATCTTGGATTTACATATTTTGATTTACCAAGCAATAAAAGAGCAGGTATAGTTGATGTACCAGGTCATGAAAAATTTATAAAAAATATGTTAGCAGGAGCAGCTGGAATAGATATTGTACTATTTGTAGTAGCTAGCGATGAAGGTGTTATGCCACAGACTATTGAACACTTGGATATATTATCTTTTTTAAATATAAAAAAAGGAATTATAGTACTTACAAAATGTGATGTAGTTGATAATGAGTTTATAGAGCTTGTTAAGGAAGATATCAGAGAAAAAACTAAAGGTACTTTCTTAGAAAATTCAGAAATTGTAGAAGTAGATTCTATATCAAAAAATGGAGTAAGTGAGCTTATAAAAAAAATAGATGATATAAGCAATGAAATAGATGATAAAAATGAAAATTCACCAGCTAGGCTTAATATAGATAGAGTATTTTCTATAAAAGGATTTGGTACAGTTGTTACAGGAACATTACTAGAAGGAAAAATAAGTATAGATGATGATTTAATTATTTATCCTAATAAATTAAAAACAAAGATAAGAAGTATACAAGTTCATGGACAAGATGTTAAAACTGCATATGCAGGTCAAAGGACAGCTATAAATATAGCTAATATAAAAGTTGAAGAATTAAAAAGAGGAGATGTTTTAGCATCACCAAACTCTTTAGAAGAATCTATGATGCTAGATGTTAAACTATCTTTAGTTAAACACACTAATAAAAATTTAAAACATTGGGATAGATTGAGGCTTTATCATGGGGCTAGAGAAATATTGTGCAGGGTTGTACCATTAGATAAAGATATTACTAAGTCGGGAGAAAGCTGTTATGCTCAACTTAGATTAGAAGAAAGTATAGTAGCTAAAAAATTAGACAGTTTCGTACTTAGAAATTATTCACCGCTTGAAACCATAGGTGGTGGGGTTATTATAGATACGAAGCCTAAGAAACATAAAAAGTTTGATGAAAATGTTATAAGCTCTCTTAAAATGAAAGAAAAGGGAGAACTTGAAGTTATATTAGAAGAGTATCTTAAAAATAATTTAAAATCATATAAAACACTAAAGGATATAATGAGTTATACTGGAGAAAATGAAGAGCTTATTATAAATGCAATAAATAAGTTAATAAAAGAAAATAAAGTTGCAAACATCAATAATATATATATACATATAAATCAATATGAAAATTTAAAAAAATTAATAGTAGAACTTTTAACTATATATCATAAAAAGCATAGGCTTAGGAATGGTGTATTGAAGGAAGAAGTAAGGTCTAAGATTGAAAGTAAATTTAATACAAAAGAAATGGACATACTACTTAATAAATTACAAAATGAAAAAATTATAAAGATAGATGAAAATTTAATATCAATTTATGATTTTGAAGTAACATTAAATGATAAGCAAAAAGAAATAAAAGATAACATACAGAAAAAATTAAAATTGCCTGAAACATTAACTGTATTAAACATAAAGGATATATGTGAAAATAAATACTATGAAGAAGTTTTAGAGTATATGATAGGAAAAGATGTAGAAAAATTAGATGATACATATATAATGGATAAAGAAATTTATGAAGAAATAAAGATAAACTTAATAAAGTATTTAGAAGAATTTGGAGAGATAACACTAGGTCAATATAGAGATATGTTAAATTCAAGTAGAAAGAATTGCATGATTATATTAGAAAATTTTGATAGAAATAAAATAACCAAAAGAGATGATAATAAAAGAACTTTATACAATAAATAAGAGAAAGGTGATATTATGGTCAAGCTAGGTAATGATTGGGATGAGATTTTATCTGATGAATTTAAAAAAACATACTACTTAGAATTAAGAGAATTTCTAAAAGAAGAGTATAGGAATAAAACAATATATCCAAATATGAATAATATATTTGAAGCTTTAAAGCATACGTCTTATAAAGATACAAAAGTATTGATATTAGGGCAAGATCCATATCATGGTGAAAATCAAGCTCATGGATTGGCATTTTCAGTACGACTTAATGTAGCGATACCTCCATCACTATTAAATATATATAAAGAATTAAAAAGTGATATAGGATGCTTTATACCTAATAATGGATATCTGATACCTTGGGCTGATCAAGGAGTACTACTTCTTAATACTGCATTAACAGTAAGGGCACATGAGGCTAATTCTCATAAGGGAAGAGGATGGGAAATTTTTACTGATAGAATTATAGAATTATTAAGTGAAAGAAAAGACCCTGTAATATTTGTTTTATGGGGGTCAAATGCGAGGAAGAAAGCAGAACTTATAGATACCAATAGACACTATATTTTAGAAGCTCCTCATCCAAGTCCATTATCTGCGAGAAGAGGATTTTTTGGGTGTAAACATTTTTCTAAAATAAATGAAATATTAATTGAATTAGGGAAAAAGCCTATTGATTGGCAAATTAATAATATATAAATAAAATAAATATAAAAAAGCATAGCTTAAGCTATGCTTTTTTATATTTATTTTATAATTAAATTCATTAATTTTACACACTATAATAAGTTAATGAAAATGGGTTAAACGCTAAACAAGCATAGTTATGCTTTTTTGTCAAGTTGACAAAAAGTATCAAAAAAGTTACAATCCATACATGACATAAAATACAACGAATTTATATATATAAATAAATTAGAGAAGGAGAGTATTATGATTATAAAAAATAATAAGATATTAAAAGTCTCGGCCATGGCAGCCGTATTGTCTATAGGATTATTATCAGGAGGTTACACCTTGGCGAATAAAAAGATAACATTAGTAGTTAAAGGAATGGAAACGGAAATATCAACTTTAAAATCTAATGTTGAAGAGGTATTAGCAGAACAAAATATTAAATATGATAAAGATGACATAATCAGTTTACCTTTAGATAAAAAGATTTCAGATGGTGACAAAATAGAGGTTATAGAGGTTACAGAAAAGACTATAAAGGAAAATAAAGAAATTCCTTTTGAAGTTAATATTGTAGAAGATAAGAATATATTAAAGGGTGAAACTAAAGTTGAAGTAGAAGGTCAGCCAGGAAACAATGAACTATTATATAAGATTACTTATCATAATGGTAAACAAGTGGAAAAGAAATTTATTGAAGAAGTTGTTTTAACAGAGCCTGTAGATAAGGTTATAAAAAAAGGGACTAAAGTAGAACTTCAAGTTGCGTCATCAAGAGGTGAGAGTATAAGAGCTAACTCTACATCTTATAGTAATAACTCATCAAAGGGTAATTCATCAAGTTCTAATTCAAATAGAAAGCATATTTCTGTTGTTGCAACAGCATATACTGGGAATTCTATAACATCGACAGGAATAAATCCTAAGTGGGGAACTATAGCTGTAGACCCTAGTGTTATACCTTACGGAACAAAGGTTTATATACCTCAATTTGATAAAATATTTATAGCAGAAGATTGCGGTAGTGCAATAAAAGGTAATAAAATAGATATATATATGAATGATGAAGAAGCGGTTAAAAACTGGGGAAGAAAAAGAATAGATATTTATATAGTTGGGTAGAGTAATGGGCTTTCTCTAAAAGAGATAAGCCTTTTTAATTTTATAAAATAGTTGAAATTGGAAAATATATATGATATTATATACAAACATAAGATTATATATGGGAGTGGATGGGTGCTGGTGTGTCCTCTAGTCTTCAAAACTAGTATGAGGAGTTAATAGCTTCTTAGGTGGGTTCGATTCCCACGCATTCCCGCCAGTGAAAAGAACTCAATTGAGTTCTTTTTTATATATAATAATATAATATTTATATAAGTAAGTATTTAGATAAATTTTGAATTTTATATACGAAAATATAAAATAGACTTAAATAGGAAAATATAAGTTAAGATAAATATGATTTTAGGAGAGATAATAATGGAAAAAAACTTCACGACAAGAACTAGCCTAATAATAGGTGATGAAGGTATAAACAAACTTAAGGACTCTCATGTAATAGTATTTGGAGTTGGAGGAGTAGGTAGCTTTGCAGCAGAAGCTATAGCAAGAGCTGGGGTAGGTAACTTAACTATAGTTGACTTTGATGATGTGGATATAACTAATATCAATAGACAATTACCGGCATTACACTCAACTGTTGGCCAGTATAAAGTTGATGTTATGAAAGATAGAATACTAGATATTAATCCAGATATAAATATAAAAGCGATAAGAGAAGTATACAATAAAGAGACAAGTGAAAGTATATTATGTGAAAATTACGATTATGTAGTTGATGCTATAGATATGGTAACATCTAAGATACACTTAATAGAGACTTGTAAAAATAAAGGTCTAGATATAATAAGTTCTATGGGTATGGGTAATAAATTAGATCCTACTAAAATAGAGGTTACAGATATACATAAAACTACGATATGTCCATTAGCAAGAGTTATGAGAAAAGAATTAAAAGATAGAAAAATAAAAAAATTAAAAGTAGTTTATTCTACAGAGCAGCCTAAAGAGTTAAAAAAGAAAATATTAAATGGCAAAAAAGTTACACCTGGTAGTGTATCTTTCGTTCCTTCTGTTGGAGGGCTTATAATAGCATCTGTTGTCATAAATGATTTATTAAATAAGAAGTAGATTAAAACTACTTCTTATTTAATTTATAGTCTTTAGTTGTAAAAATAGTGTCACCATCGCTATAAAATACAATATTACCTAAAATATCTGTTCTATAAGTTAAGACATTATTTTTTTCTAGAGTATCTAAAGTGCTTTTATGAGGATGGCCATATTGATTTTTATAACCGCAGGATATGACTGCTACATCTGGACTTACTTCTTCTACAAATTCAGAAGTGGTAGAAGAGCTACTTCCATGATGTCCTACTTTAAGAAAATCTATATCATTAAGTTCATAAGAATTTATAATATTTAATTCATTGTTAGCTTCAGCATCTCCTGTAAATAGAAAGGATTTATTTTTATAATCTAATCTAAATACTATAGAGTTAAGATTATTTTCTTCTTGAATATAAGAAGGTGCAAGTACTTCTAAATTTATATTATCCTCTATATTAATAAAATCTCCGCTGCTTAGACCTTGTAAATTTAAGTTTTTATTTAAACATGAATTGATTAAATTTTGATAGGATACTGTATCAGATTCATAATTAGGCGCATATATATTTGATACATTAAATTTATCTATTATATTATCTAGACCACCAATATGATCAGAGTCAAAGTGTGTAGCTATTATATAATCTATATTTTCTACATTCTGTTTTTTTAAATAGCTAGATATTATATGATGGCTATTATCATCACCACCATCAATTAAAATATTTTTAGAGCTAGGGGTTTGTATCAATATACTATCTCCTTGTCCAACATCTATAGTATGTATAGATAAATAGTTATTTTTGCCAGATGGAATTAAAAGTGATATTATAATAATTATTAGAATATAAGTTAAAAATAAATTTTTCAATAAATTACCTCCATTTATTATATGTTTATAAGTAAATAATATGGGTAACATAAATTAGTAATGTAAACTATCTTATATTCTAAACAATAAAGTATAAGATAATTCAAAGGATAATGATAAAATATTAACTTTTAAGATTATAGTATAATTTTTATATATTAATTATTAGTAAGTATATATAAATGTAAGAAAGGATTAGAGATTATATATGAAATTTAAAGAAATAACTATAGATTCAATAAAAGAACTACAGCCATATTTTGATTTAGTTGATTATGAGGCTTGTGAATATTGTTTTACTACATTATATATGTGGCAACATGTATATAAAACAGGATATGTTATATGTGATGATTTCGCAGTTATAATGGCAGAATACGAGGGGAATAGTTTTTCTATATTACCTTTAGCTAAAAAAGAAAAGTTGCCAAAAGCTATAGATTTTACTATAAAATACTTCAAAGAAAGTAACAAAAAAATATGTTTCAGAGGTATAACTAAAGAAGTGGTAGGGATTTTACAAGATAATTATCCAGGTGAATTTGAATATATAGAGGAAAGAGATTTATTTGATTATGTATATGATGGTGAAAGCTTAAGAACTTTAGGGGGAAGAAAAAACCAAAAAAAGAGAAATCATATAAATGCATTTTTAAAAGACTATGAAGGTAGATATGAGTATAGACTTCTTGATGAAGGAGACTTTACATATTGTTTAAATCTACTAAAAGAGTGGACTGTAAATAAAGAAGAAAATAATGAATTTGATGAAGGTATGGATGATGAGTCTGTAGGAATTAAGAAGATATTTAATAATTATGAGTACTTAAAAGATAGATTAAAGATAGCAGGTATATATGTAGATGGTAAATTAGAGGCATTTACTATGGGTGAACTTATAAATTCTAACATGGCATTAATTCATATAGAAAAAGCTAATCCAAATATAAGGGGATTATATCCATACATAAATCAGCAATTTATATTAAATGAATTTGAGAATGTAGAGTTTGTAAATAGAGAAGAAGACTTAGGAATACCTGGGCTTAGAAAAGCGAAACTTTCTTATCATCCTGTTAAATTTGTTGAGAAATACACTGTTAGGGAGAACTAATATGAATATGAGATATGCTAAAGAAGAAGAAATAGATGATATTAAAGAAATATGGAATTATTGTTTTAATGATGAAGATAGCTTTGTTAATTACTATTTCAATAATAAATACAATAATAATAATACAATCGTAGCATGTGAAGATGAAGATATTGTATCTTCTCTTCAATTAAACCAATATAAAATAAAGTTAGATGATAAAGAATATGAAACATCATACGTTGTGGGGGTGTCTACATTTCCACAAGTAAGGGGAAGAGGGTATATGAAAAGAATTATGGAATACTCTCTTAATGAACTTTATAAAAAAAATCAAATAGTATCAATACTTATGCCTATTGATTATAGATTATATAGAAAGTATGGATATGAACATTGCTATGATCAATTAGAATACTATATAAATATAGAAGATTTAAAGAATTTTAATTTATTAGGTAGAATGTATAAAGCCAATGAGGAGCATATCGACGATTTAATTGATATAAATAATTTATTTTTAGAAGATGTAAATGGTAATGTAGTTAGAAATAAGGAATATTATGTAAATTTATTCAAAGAAGTTGAAAGCGAAAATGGTCATATATATGTTTATAAAGATGGATCATATAAAGGGTATATAATATATTTCTTAAATGGAGATAATATGTTTGTTAGGGAATTGTTTTATAAAGATTTAGATTCATTAAAATCTATTTTAAAATTTATTTATAACCATAATACTCAATGCAAGAAAGTGACTATATCAGCGCCTATAAATGATAAAATAAGGTTTGTTTTAGAAAATCCTAAAACTATAGATATTAAAGTAAAACCATTTATGATGGGTAGAGTTATAAATGTAGAAGATTATCTTAATGGATTAAAAATTAATAGTGATATAGAGTTAAGTGCAAACGTATTTATAGAAGATAAATTTATAAAAGAGAATAATGGAACTTTTAATATAAAGATAAAAGATAAAAAAGTTAAAGCTCAAAAGATAAAAGGTGAATGTAATTTATATATGAGTATTAATACTTTTACTCAATTAGCATTTTCCTATATAGATATAAAAGAAGCTATGATTTTAAATAATATAAATAAAAATGCAAAAAATAAAGAAGCAATACATTTATTTGAATTATTGTTTAAGAAAAAAGAAAACTATATAAATGAGTATGTTTAAAGGATATCAAATTTGATATCCTTTATTTTGTTTAAAAATTGATTGTTTTGAAGATACTTAAAGTAAATTGCTTTTGGAGGAATTATGAGAAGACCGTTTTTAATAATTTTTATTATATTATTAATAGTATCATTTATATACACTAATATTAATACAATTAATACAGGTTGTGATAATGAAGATATAGAAGTTATAGGGATAGTAAAGCATAAAAAAGAAAAAGAAAGATATAATGAATACACAGTTGGAAAATTTGTTGTTAGAGATTATACTAAACATAAAACAATTAAAGTGGGTAGTGAAATAAAACTAACAGGAGAATTTAAGGATTTAAATAAAATGTCATATGAAAGCTTTGACTATGGAAGATATCTAAGGAGTGCTGGTTATAAAGGGTTAATTTACTTAAAAGACTATAGTACATTAGGGAGTAACCTCATGTATGAGTATATTTATAAAGTAAAATCTTATATAAGTAATACAATAAGATATTTATATAAAACAAATTCAGACTTTATAAATTCTATAATGTTAGGACAAAAAGACGATTTATCACAAAATGAGAAATTAATATTTACTAGAACTGGTACTAGCCATATTATAGCAATTTCAGGGCTTCATACGGGCATACTTTCAGGATTGATAATATTTATGATGGGAAGAATAAATAAGATTTATAAATTAGTAATTCTATCTATTATGATGTTTCTTTACTCAATTATGGTTGGGAATTCACCTTCAATAATAAGGTCTATAATGTTTATGATATCACTGTATTTGAGTTTTTTCTTAGATAGGAAGATAGATAAAATATCAACATTATCCTTTGTAGGTATATTATTTGTAATAAATAATCCATACATAATATATAATGTAAGTTTTCAATTGTCTTTTCTTGCAACATTGTCTATAATATATTTCTATGATTATATAAATAATAAATTAAATATAAAAATAATTTCATTAACTTTATCTGCAAATATATTAACAATACCAATAATATACTATAATTTCAAAGGTATACCTTTAGCTTCTATATTTAGTAATATAATTATAGTTCCATTTGTAGGTATTATTATATATTTGGCTATGTTGAGTTTAATATTGTTTAAAATAAATATATATATATCAAATATAGTGGTGTATATCAATAGATTTATCTTAGAAACTATATATGTATTATTAGAAAAAATAAGTAATTTAGATTTTGCTTATATTATTGTAGAAGAGCCTAAATTATACTATGTAATTATTTATTATACGGTAGTATTTTTATATATGATTTATAAAGAAGCAAAAACTATAAAGGAGCAATCACATGAACTACAAGGATATTATAAATGATATAAAAAATAGAAACATAAAAAATACTTACCTTTTTTATGGGAAAGAATATTATTTAATAGAAAATGCTATAAAAGAGATTAAATTAACTTTAAATGATGGAATGATAGATTTTAACTTAGATATTATAGATGGGAGAGAAATTACGTTAGATCAACTTATAAGTTCTATAGAGACGCTTCCATTTATGGATGATAGAAAGATAGTTATATTAAAAGATTTTGAATTATTAAAAGGGAAAAAGAAAAATTTTAGTGATGAAGATGAAAAATATTTTGCAGAATATATAGATAATATACCTCAAACTACTACATTAGTATTTGTAGTATATGGAGATATAGATAAACGAAAATCATTAGTTAAAAAGATAAGTGAAAATGGAATAGTATTTAACTGTGACAAATTATCAGATATGGATTTATTTAAATGGGTAAAGAAAAGATTTGATAAGAATAATGTAATAATAGACAATGCTCAAATTATGTACTTTATAAATAGTGAAGGGTATTTAGACAAAAGTAGTGAAAAAACTTTATCTGATTTAGAAAATGAAATAAATAAAATTAGTTCATTTGTTGGTAAGGAAAATAAAGTAACAAATGATATAATAGATCAACTTTCTCAAAAAAAAGTAGAAAATGATATATTTAAACTTATTGATTATATAGGACAGAAAAATTCATCTGATGCCATGAAAATTTTAAATGATATGATTTATGAAGGAGAGTCTGTATTTGGTATATTTTCTATGATAGCAAGACAGTTTAAAGTTATTATGCAAGTTAGACAATTACAAATACAAGGTCATACTTCTAAAAGTATAGCAGAAAGACTTAAATTACATCCATTCGTTGTAGGTAAAGCATTAAAACAAACTAAAAATTTTTCTGATGAAGTTATAGTAGATATATTAAATTCTATACTAGAAAGTGATTTTAAAATAAAAAATGGATTAGTAAGAGATACATTGTCTATAGAAATGCTAATAAGTAAATATTGTAAAAAAGGAAGTTAAAAAATCTTAGTAAATAAATACTAAGATTTTTTTGATTTAACCGATATATATAAAATAAAAACCCTTGATATTATCAAGGGTTAGTATCTATTCATAAGAAACGGATAATTAAGCGTTCATTCCGTTTAATTTTTGAGCTAACTTAGCAACTTTTCTAGATGCTGCATTTTTGTGTATAGTTCCTTTAGAAGCTACTTGATATATTTTCTTTTGAGCAAATTGGAACTTAGCAACAGCCTCTTCTCTGTTTCCAGCTGCAACAGCTTCTTCGAATCTTCTTATTGCAGTTTTTAATTGAGATTTTCTAGCTCTATTTAAAGCAGTTTTCTTTTCGATAACTCTTATTCTTTTCTTAGCAGATTTTATGTTTGCCACGTGGTTCACCCCCTCGTTTATTTTATTATATTCATCGTCAACATATTAGATTTTAACAGAAATAAAATCAAAAATCAAGGATAAATATTTATAAGTTTTATTATTATTTCTTTTTTTATTTTAAGTTATATATTACATAAAGATAGTATACAACGTGAGAGTTAAATATTCAATAAATTACAAATTTACATGTTATTGTTATAAAATACTAAAATTTGTTAAGAATTATAATTAGTATTTAACTAATACATGGAGGGTAAATATGTTTAATATAAGAACAGACTTAGCACTAGAAGCAAAAGAAATATATGAAAATGATCAAAAATCAACAGAAATACCTGGAGTAAAGATAGAAAATAAAGATTTAGAAAACTGTAAAGTAACGATAGTTGAGGTTATAGATGAACAAGGATCTAAAATAATGAATAAGGGTATAGGAAAATATGTTACATTAGAAAGTAATCTTATGAAATTTGATGATGATGAATCTCGAGAAGAAATGATTACATATTTGAAAGATGAATTAGTAGAAATACTAGGAGAGGATAAGACTAAAAAAACTTTAGTAATAGGACTTGGTAACTGGAATATAACATCAGATGCATTAGGGCCGAAGAGTGTATCTAAAACATTAGTTACAAGACATATATTTAAAAATTACAATAAAGACTACGATGATGATTTTACAGAAGTATCTGCTTTAAGCCCAGGTGTTATGGGGATAACTGGTTTAGAAACTAGTGAGACTGTAAAATCAATAGTAGATATGATAAAACCTGACAGGGTAATTGCTATAGATGCATTAGCATCGAGAAAAATGGAAAGAGTAAACTCAACTATACAAATATCTACAGCTGGGATATCTCCAGGTGGAGGGGTTGGAAATAAAAGAAAAGCATTAAATAAAGATTATTTAGGTGTTGATGTAATAGCTATAGGAGTACCGACTGTGGTAGATGCTGCTACATTAACTAGTGATGTATTAGATTTAGCGATAGATAATTTAATGAGCCAATCAAATGAAGGCGAAAATTTCTATAATATGCTAAAACAACTTAAAGAAGATGAGAAGTATCATCTTATAAAAGAGTCTTTAGATCCATATGATAAAAATTTAATAGTAACACCTAAAGACATAGATGAAACTATAGAGAATTTATCGATAATAATAAGCGAAGGATTAAATAGATCTCTCCATCCAGGTAGAATAACCAATTAAGGAGGAAAAATATGTTAAGAAAAGCTAAGAAGATTATAAGTATAGCCTGTATTTTGACTTTTGTTTTACCAATCATATCTTATAGTATAGATAAAGAAGAATTTCTTAAGTTTTTAATAGAGTCATCTTATCCAGAGGCAAGTACAAACAATGATAATTCTAAAGAAGAAAAAGATAAAGAAGATAAAACTGCGAATAATAAAGAAAAAGATTATATAAAAGTTCATATAGGAGAAGAAAATGTTCCTACATTAAACAATAAATCTGATAATAAAGAAAATATATCTGTGGCATCTAGTGAATATAAAAATGACATAAGATTAACTAAAGAAGATCCTACTATGTTAATATATCACTCTCATGCAGGGGAAACTTATTCAGATTCTCCAGAAGGAAATTATCATTCACAAAATAATAGAGATAAATCAGTGCTTGAAGTTGGAACACTGTTAACAGAGCAATTAAGTCAAAAAGGTTGGGGAGTTGCACATAGTACAAAATATCATGATTATCCAGATTTTACAAAATCTTATGCAAGTAGTTTAGAAACTGTAAAATCAATGTTAAATAATCATAAAAATATAAATATAGCTATAGATTTACACAGAGATGGAAGGGATCTTAACACTGATGCTGATATGCAAAAAGAGAATGAAAGAATGACTACAACTTATAACGGTGAAAAAGTAGCTAAATTTTTCTTTGTTGTAGGTATGAAAAATACTAATGTAGATGAAGTACAAGAATTAGCTGAGGATATAACTAAATTTGCTCAAAGTAAATACCCTGAATTGGTTTTACCTATAGTAAAGAAGCAATATGGTAAGTTCAATCAATATATGGCTAAAAATCATATGCTTATAGAAATAGGAAGTAATGGAACTAGTTCAGATGAAGCAAAAGCATCTGTAAAATACGTAGCAGAAATTTTAGATGAATACTTTAAGCAAAATAGATAATAGTCTAGGAGATTAAGTATGAGTAGGCTAGAAAAGAAGATTTACAAGAAATCAAGAAAAAGAAAAATTAAGATTGTATTTAGAGCTTTATTTATTCTAGCTATGACTACAAATTTATTAATATGCATATTTATAATAGATAAAAGTGCAAGAGATATGTTAGGTCCAGATGCTTATCTTTTGAATTCTTTTATATATGATATAAATATGGATGATATTAAAATTAATATTGGCGAAAAAATAAATGAAGTATATAAAGTAAAGGATAAAATAATAAAATTATATAACGATAGTAAAAATAAGACTTAAATATTTAAGTCTTATTTTTACTATGTAAGAACTTTTAAATATTTAATGAATAAATGAACATTATACAAATTAAGGAAGAATTATATAAGAAAAATAAGTTTTTGTTTTTATAACATAACGGTTATTTACATAAAAGGGGATATATTATAAAATAAAAGTTATGATAATAAAAAAGGAGGAACAAAGGTGGACAATAAACAAAGTAGAACTAGAAATTTTAGTATAATAGCACATATAGATCACGGTAAGTCTACCTTAGCTGATAGATTAATACAAAAAACTGGGCTTGTTAGTGAAAGAGAAATGAAAGATCAGTTATTAGATAATATGGATCTTGAAAGAGAAAGAGGAATCACTATAAAGCTTCAAAATATAAGATTAGTATATAAAGCTAAGGATGGAAATGAGTATTTCTTAAATCTTATAGATACTCCAGGCCATGTAGACTTTAACTATGAAGTATCAAGAAGTTTAGCAGCTTGTGAGGGAGCATTACTAGTAGTAGATGCTGCTCAAGGAGTTGAAGCGCAAACGTTAGCTAATGTTTATTTAGCACTAGATCAAGATTTAGAAATTTTACCTGTTATAAATAAAATAGATCTTCCAAGTGCAAGACCTGATGAAATAAAAGCAGAAATAGAAGATATAATAGGACTTGATGCAAGTGAAGCCCCGCTTATATCTGCTAAGAGTGGATTAAATATAGAGGATGTACTAGAGGCTATAGTAGAAAAAGTACCTGCACCAACAGGGGATAAAGAAGCTCCTTTAAAAGCACTAATATTTGACTCTTATTATGATGCATATAAAGGTGTTGTAGCTTACGTTAGAATATTTGAAGGTAGCGTAAAAAAAGGTATGACTATAAAAATGATGAACACTAACAAAAAGTTTGAAGTAACAGAAGTTGGTGTAATGGCTCCAGGACAAAGAGAACTTGATGAATTATCAGCAGGGGATGTTGGGTACATAGCAGCGAGTATAAAAGATATAAGAAGTTGTCAAGTTGGTGATACTATAACAGATGCTAATAATCCAACAGCAGAGCCTATGGCAGGATATAAGAAAGCAACTCCAATGGTTTATTGCGGTATATATCCAGGTGAAGGTGAAAAATATGAAAATGTAAGAGATGCACTTGAGAAAATGCAAATAAATGATGCTGCACTTGAATTTGAAGCTGAAACTTCAGCAGCTTTAGGATTTGGATTTAGATGTGGATTCTTAGGTCTTTTACACATGGAAATAATACAGGAAAGATTAGAAAGAGAATATGATCTTAACTTAGTTACTACAGCTCCATCTGTTATATACAGAGTAACTAAAAATGATGGTGAAGTAGTAATGATACAAAATCCAACTAACTTACCTGAACCAAGTGAAATAAGAATGATAGAAGAGCCTATAGTTAAAGGTGATATCATAGTTCCAAAAGATTATGTAGGTACTGTTATGGAATTATGTCAAGAAAGACGTGGAACTATGATAAATATGGAGTATATAGATGAAAAGAGAGTTATGCTTCATTATGATTTACCTTTAAATGAGGTTGTATATGATTTCTTTGATGCATTAAAATCAAGAACTAGAGGATACGGATCTTTAGATTATGAAGTTAAAGGATATGTTCCTTCAACGCTTGTTAAACTTGATATATTAATAAATAAAGAACAAGTAGATGCGCTTAGCTTTATAGTTCACGAATCTCGTGCTTATTCAAGAGGTAAAGCTATGTGTGAAAAACTTAAAAATGAAATACCAAGACATCAGTTTGCAGTACCTATACAAGCAGCCGTTGGTAATAAGGTAATAGCTAGAGAAACTATAAGTGCACTTAGAAAAGATGTTCTTGCTAAGTGTTACGGGGGAGATATATCTCGTAAGAAGAAACTTCTTGAAAAACAAAAAGAAGGTAAGAAGCGTATGAGACAAATAGGATCTGTTGAAGTTCCACAAAAGGCATTTATGTCAGTATTAAAATTAGATGAATAAAAGATAAAAAGACTTAAGTTTAAAACTTAGGTCTTTTTTATTCTTAAGTAAATTATAATACTTAAAAAATATGAATATATTCTGAATTTAATTAACACCAATAAACTAGTTTTGAGTGTAAAATAGATTTTAAAATACTTTGCCAACACTGCGGCTTAAGCAACGAACGAAGTTGTTGACGATATGAAGTATTTTTGCCGACATGCCGATTAAGCGAAGCTCATTTTTTAGTAAAAATATGATATTAATTATATAAGTAAATTAAATTTTAATTTTTTATCAGAAAGTGGGAATAATAATATCGTAAAACCAGTTAAGTCCTAAATAATATAAATATCATAAGGAGGAGCTTAATGAATAATGAACTTAAAAAAACGTTAGGTTTATCAGCAGCACTTTCAACAGTAATAGGAGTAGTTATAGGTTCAGGAGTGTTTTTTAAACCTCAAGCTATATATACAGCGACTAATGGTGGACCAGGGCTTGGAATGATAGCATGGGTAATAGGAGGTATCATAACAATAACAGCAGGATTAACAGCAGCAGAAGTTTCAGCTGCAATACCAAAGACAGGCGGTATGATGGTATATATTGAAGAAATTTATGGTAAGAAATTAGGTTTCTTAACTGGTTGGATGCAAACTGTACTATTTTTTCCAGGAACTATAGCAGCCTTAGCAGTAATATTTGCAAAACAAATACTTGAATTACTAGGATATAATCCAGATGCAAATATGATTATGGTTTTAGTTATAGCCATAGTAACAATATTATTTATAGCATTTTTAAATACAGTTGGTTCATCTTTAGGAGGTGTAATACAAACTGTGGCTACAGTAGGTAAACTTGTACCATTAATAGTTATAATAATATTTGGGTTTATAAAAGGTAATGGAAATCCTATACTTCAACCTTTAGTTGGACCTGGTGCGACTGTAGGAGGAGCATTAGGACAAGTATTAATAGCAACTTTATTTGCATATGATGGTTGGATAAATGTTGGAGCATTAGCTGGAGAAATGAAAGACCCAGGTAAGGATTTACCAAAAGCAATAGTGGGAGGTATCTCTATAGTAATGGCTGTATATATAGTTATAAACTTAGCTTATCTATGGGTAGCTCCGGCTTCAGAATTAGCAGCAGCTACAGCACCAGCTGCACTTGTTGCAGAAAGAATTTTTGGTAATATAGGAGGTAAAATTGTAACAGTAGGTATATTAATATCAGTGTTTGGAGCGCTTAATGGATATTTATTAACAGGACCAAGGGTAGCTTATACATTAGCAGTTAAAAAAACATTGCCATTTAGTAATGGTTTAGCTAAATTAAATAAAGGTGGAGTACCTTCGAATTCTATTTGGCTAATAGCTATTCTAGCATCGTTATATGCATTAACTGGACAATTTAACCTTTTAACTGACTTAACTGTTTTTACAATATGGATATTCTATGTACTAACATTTATAGGTGTTATTAAACTTCGTAAGGAAAAACCTGATTTAGAAAGACCTTATAAAGTACCTTTATATCCAATTATACCAGCTATAGCAATAATAGGAGGTTTATTTGTTATAATAAATCAATTACTAACAGCTACATTAATTGCTTTAGGAGGTATAATACTAACATTAATAGGTATACCTGTATATTCAATAACAAGTAAAAATAAATAAAATATAAAAGAGGAATTTATATAAATTCCTCTTTTATATTTTTCGTATAATAAAATCATGATGATATTAAATTTATAAATTAAAATATTATAATTTGTTATAATATATGTTTTTGATATAACATTAATATTAGGTATAAGTAAAGTTAAAAAATTAATTTATACATAGTATATAATACATTTTCAAAATATGATTAATTTATAAAGTCGTATAAATATAAAATTTTATGTAAGAATATATAAATATAGTTAATAAAATTGCTGAGAATACAAGAAAATTATACTATATAAAATGTTATAATAATTCTAATAATAAATGAAAATGCTATTGTAAAATTTATTTTATAATAGCTTTAAAATAGATGATAGTATTATGAAAATATTGGTATAATATAAGAGAATAAATGGATAAGGAGAAATAAATGTTAGGATTATATATACATGTTCCGTTTTGTGCACAAAAATGTAACTATTGTGATTTTAACTCTTATAAAATAGAAGAAAAGAATCAGAAGACAGATTATTTAATAAGCATTAGAAAAGAAATGGAATTATATAAAGAAGAATTTAAAAATAAAGAATTTACTAGTGTATTTTTGGGTGGAGGTACCCCTAGTATTCTAACTCCTGAGGAATTAACTACTCTTATGGAAAATATATATAGCAATTTTAATATAGGAAAAGATGCTGAAATAACTATGGAATGTAATCCAGGAACTCTAGATAAAGCAAAATTAAAGGCTATAAAATCCTTAGGAATAAATAGATTAAGTATGGGACTTCAAGTTACTCAAGACCATCACCTAAAGTACATAGGTAGAATACATACATATGAGCAATTTGAAAAAAATTATAAAGATGCAATAGAAGTAGGCATAAATAATATAAATGTCGATTTAATGTATTCACTTCCAAATCAATCATTTGATGAATGGAAAGAAACTTTAAATAAAATAATAAATTTAAATCCGTCACATATATCTGCGTATTCACTTATATTAGAAGAGGGAACTAAATTTTATGATATGTATCTAAATAAAGAGTTTGAACTTAATGATGAAGAAGTTGATATAAATATATATAACTATACAATAGATACCTTATATAAGAATGGATATCATCAATATGAAATATCTAATTATGCAAAAGAAGGATACGAATGTAAGCACAATATAGTTTATTGGAAATGTGATAATTACCTGGGGTTAGGGCCAGGGGCATCAGGTTACATAAATAATTATAGATATAGTAATATTTGTGATATTAAAGGGTATAATAAATGCTTAGAGTATGACAAAAGACCTATAGAAGAAAAAAATATACTAAGTAAAAAAGATGAGATGGAAGAATTTATATTTATGGGGCTAAGAATGAATAAAGGAATTAATTTAGATGAATTTTATAAAAGGTTTAATATAGATTTTAAACATAGATATAATAATATTTTAGATAAATTAAAGAATTTAAATTTAATTATAGAGCAGAATAATAATATAATTTTAACTCAAAGAGGAAGAGAAATATCTAATACTGTATTTGTGGAATTTATAGATTAATTAAAAATTATTGACAACGCTGAAAAATAATGATATATAATATATATAATCTTTTTAGCACTCGGATTTAAAGAGTGCTAACAGCGAGGAGGCATGAAATGAAACTGAACGAAAGAAAACTAAATATCCTCAAAGCTATAGTTAAAGATTATATAGAAACTGCCGAAGCGGTAGGATCTAGAACCATATCTAAAAAACATGATTTAGGAATTAGTGCTGCTACTATAAGAAATGAAATGGCTGATTTAGAAGAATTAGGTTATCTCATACAGCCGCATACTTCTGCAGGGAGAGTTCCGTCAGAAAAAGGATATAAGTTATATGTAGATATGCTTATGAGTAAAAGCGAATTAAGCAATGAAGAAAAAAAATTAATTCAAGATTGCATACAAAATAATGTAAGCCATATAAAAGACTTAATTCAAGAAACATCAAAGTTATTATCTCAATTAACTAATTATACAACAGTAGCTGTAGCTAAAAGTTTAAATAATCAAAATGTTATAAAGTACATACAATTAGTAAGTATAGATGATAATAAAATATTACTGATTGTTGTAACTAATAACGGTGATATTAAAAAGGTCGATTTAACTAGTAATGTTTATTTAGATCAATCTAAATTAAATCTAATATCTGATAATCTAACTAGAAAATTATTAGGTAAAAGTATAGTAGATATAGATGAAAAATTAATTGCATTTATAAAGTATGAAATAGGTGAATATTCTAATTTAATAGATGGACTTATAGATGCTCTTAACTTCAATATGTCGGAAGAAGAATTTGTATTTTCTTTAAATGGTGCAACTAACATATTTAACTATCCAGAATTTAATGACATAATAAAAGCTAAATCATTTTTAAATATGATAGAAAAAAAAGAAACAATAGATAGTATGTTAAAATCAAAAGGAATACAAAAGGATAATGTAAACATAATAATAGGTAGTGATAATGACTTTGAGCTAGCTAAAGAATGTAGTATAGTTACAGCAACATATAATATTGATAAGGACTTAGTAGGGAAGATAAGCTTTATAGGTCCAACAAGAATGGATTATGCAAGGATTTATGCAATAGTAAATTATATTAATTTATTATTTAATCAAAAATAAATTGAGGGGTGCAGTGTATTGGAACATAAGGATACTGTCTTAGAAGAAGAAATAGTTAAAGATGACGCTCAAGAAGAAGTAGTTAAAAATGAAGAAACTACTGAAGAGAGTCAAGAGAATGTAGTTGATATAGAAGAAAAGCTTGAAGAAAAAAATTTAAGAGACGAGATGGATGCTCTTAATGATCAATATAAAAGACTTCAAGCAGAATATGCAAACTACAGAAGAAGAACTCAACAAGAAAAAGAAACTATAGGTATATTTGCTAATGAAAAAATGCTAAATGAATTAATACCTGTTATAGATAGTATGGAAAGAGCATTAGAAGCTTGTACAGATAAAGAAGATACTATGTTTAAAGGTGTAGAGTTAGTTTATAAGCAATTAAAAGATATGATAACAAAATTTGGTTTAGAAGAAATTGAAGCACAAGATGCAGATTTTGATCCTAACTTACATTTAGCGGTAATGCAAGAAAATGTAGATGGAGTTGAACCAAATAAAGTTGTTATGGTACTTCAAAAAGGATATAAACTAGGAAATAAAGTATTAAGAGCAAGTATGGTTAAGGTTTCTTGTTAATTAAATTCAAACTTTATTTTGTAAATATAAACCTTAATTAATTAAAAAAATAAAAATAGTAAATAAATCAATAAATAGATTTATATATAGATATATGTATAGGAGGAAAAGTATTATGTCAAAAGTAATAGGAATAGATTTAGGAACAACTAACTCTTGTGTTGCAGTACTTGAAGGTGGAGAACCACAAGTTATAACAAATGCAGAAGGTATGAGAACTACTCCATCAGTAGTAGCTTTTACTAAAGATGGTGATAGAATAGTAGGAGAACCTGCAAAAAGACAAGCAGTTACAAATGCAGATAGAACAATAATATCTATAAAAACTCACATGGGAACAGATTACAAAGTTGATATAGATGGTAAAGAATATACTCCACAAGAAATATCAGCTATAACTTTACAAAAATTAAAAGCTGATGCTGAAAGCTACTTAGGTCAACCAGTTAAAGAAGCTGTTATAACAGTTCCAGCGTACTTTACAGATGCTCAAAGACAAGCAACTAAAGATGCAGGTAGAATAGCTGGTCTTGATGTTAAGAGAATAATAAATGAACCAACAGCAGCAGCTCTTGCTTACGGTTTAGATAAATTAGATCAAGAAAAGAAAGTATTAGTGTTTGACTTAGGTGGAGGAACATTCGACGTTTCTATACTTGAAATAGGTGATGGAACATTTGAAGTTTTAGCTACTGCAGGTAACAACAGACTTGGTGGAGATGACTTTGACCAAGTATTAATAGATTACTTAGCTGAAGAATTCAAGAAAACTGAAGGTGTTGACTTAAGAAATGATAAAATGGCTCTTCAAAGATTAAAAGAAGCTGCTGAAAAGGCTAAGAAAGAGTTATCATCAACAATGACAACTAACGTAAACTTACCTTTCATAACAGCTACTGCTGAAGGTCCAAAACACTTAACAATAGATATAACTAGAGCTAAATTTGATGAATTAACTGCTCACTTAGTAGAAAAAACTATGGAACCAACAAGAAGAGCATTACAAGATGCTGGTCTTTCTACATCTGATATAGATGATGTATTATTAGTTGGTGGATCAACAAGAATACCAGCTGTTCAAGAAGCTGTTAAGAAGTTTATAGGAAAAGAACCACACAAAGGTATAAACCCAGATGAATGTGTTGCTGCAGGTGCTGCTATACAAGCTGGTGTTTTAACTGGAGAAGTTAATGATTTATTACTTCTTGATGTTACTCCATTATCTTTAGGTATAGAAACTATGGGTAACGTAATGACTAAGATAATAGAAAGAAATACAACAATACCAACTAAGAAATCACAAGTATTCTCAACTGCTGCAGACAACCAAACTGCTGTTGATATACATGTACTTCAAGGTGAAAGAAGTATGTCTTATGACAATACAACTTTAGGTAGATTCCAATTAACTGATATACCACCAGCACCAAGAGGAATACCTCAAATAGAAGTTACTTTCGATATAGATGCTAACGGTATAGTTCATGTTACTGCTAAAGATTTAGGAACTGGAAAAGAACAAAAAGTAACTATAACTTCAGGAACTAACTTAAGTGAAGAAGAAATAGAAAGAAAAGTAAAAGAAGCTGAAATGAATGCTGAAGCTGATAAGCAAAAGAAAGACAAGATAGAAGCATTAAATCAAGCTGACTCTACTATATACCAAACAGAAAAAACATTAAATGAACTTGGTGATAAAGTAAGTGCTGATGATAAATCTCAAATAGAATCTGCAATAGCTGAATTAAAAGCTGTTAAAGAAAGAGAAAATGCTACTGCTGAAGAAATCAAAAAAGCTATGGATGAAGTAATGAATAAGTTCCATAAGATATCTGAGCAAATGTATCAACAAGCTCAAGCTGAGCAACAAGCTAATGCTGGTCAAGAACAAGCTGGACCACAAGATGATAATGTAGTTGATGCTGATTTTACAGAAGTAAATGATGAAAAATAGGTTACAAATATAGACATATTTGTATATAATTAATATATAAGAAAAGAATATCTTTTCATAAGCATCGTATCGTTAATAATGAAATTGAATGCTTAAAATAATGATAATAGCTTGTAGTATTGATATTCTACAAGCTATGTTTTTGTTTAATAGGCGGATATATCCGCAGTTGTAACAAGGATATATCGTTTGCGATATGAAGTGTATCGCCGACACGTCGCTTAAGCGAAGCGAGTTTTTGTAAATTTAAGGTGGTGACAAAATTGAGTACTAAAAGAGATTATTATGAGGTATTAGGTGTAGATAAAAATGCCGATGAACAAACGATAAAAAAGGCATATAGAAAACTAGCTATGAAATACCATCCAGATAGAAATCCAGATAATAAAGAGGCAGAAGAAAAGTTCAAAGAAGTCAATGAAGCATATGAAGTGTTATCAGACGCAACTAAAAGACAAAACTATGATCAATTTGGACATGAAGGTGTAAATGGTCAAGGTGGATTTGGTGGATTCGGAGGTCAAGGTTTTGGCGGTGGCGGATTTGAAGATATGTTTGGAGATATATTCGGAGATATATTTGGAGGAGGTTTTGGTGGTGGTTCAAGACCTAGAAGAAGAGGTCCAGAGCGTGGAGACGATATAAAACAAACTGTAAATATAAGCTTTGAAGAAGCGGCATTTGGTAAAAAAGCATCTATAAAAGTAAATAGAAGTGAAGAGTGTAATGAATGTCATGGTAGCGGAGCAAAACCTGGAACATCTAAAAAAACTTGCCCTACATGTAATGGTCAAGGGGAAGTTAGAACAGTGCAGAGAACTCCATTTGGTAATATAGCAAGTTCAAGAACTTGTTCAACTTGTGGTGGAGAAGGAGAGGTTTTAGAAACTCCATGTACAAAGTGTTCAGGTAAGGGAAGCGTTAGAAAGGTAAAAACCATAGAAGTAGATATACCTGCAGGTATCGATGATGGTCAAATGATAAAGCTATCTGGTCAAGGTGAAGTTGGAAGCAAAGGTGGTCCAAGAGGAGATTTATATATAGTTGTAAATGTAAAACCTCATTCACTGTTTACTAGAGATGGATTTGATATATACTTTGAAATGCCTATAACATTTAGTCAAGCTGCATTAGGTGACGAAATAGAAGTTCCAACATTAGATGGTAAGGTTAAATATACTATACCAGAAGGAACTCAAACAGGAACTGTATTTAGACTAAGAGAAAAAGGAATTCCAAAACTTAGAGGAAACTCTAGGGGGGATCAATATGTAAAAGTTATAGTTGATACTCCTAAGAAACTAAATGAAAAGCAAAAAGAGCTTTTAAGACAATTTGCTGCGGAGTGTGGAGAAGAAGTTCATGAAAAAAAGAGTTCTTTTGGAAAAAAGATAGAAAATTTATTTAAAAAAAAGTAAAGAAAAAGTTCTAGGAGATTATCCTAGAACTTTTTTACGCTTAAGGATATTATAATACTTAAAAAAAATGTGGATAAATTCTGAATGTAAGTAATATCAACAAATTGGTTTTGAGCGTAAAAAAGATTTTGAAATACTTCGCCCACGCAGTGGCTCGAGCAACGGACGAAGTCGTTGGCGACATGAGCGAAGCGAATTTTTTATATAGAAGAAATGGCTATAGCTTGAATTTGAGTAAATATAGCCTGCGATAAATCATTTAGGTCTTCTTGTTTAATTATATTCATGTCTCTTAATGATAAAAATGTTATAAATGAATTTAAAGCTACATTTTCATATATATCAAAATATAAGTTTTTGTTTTCAAAATAATCTTTTTTTCTTATAGATTCATTTATAAGAAATAGCTCATCTATTGTTGAAAACATGACAGCTTTAACTGTAGTAGATTCAATATTAATATTTTTTAGAACTGAAAACTTTTTATAAGAAAAATTATTAAATCCATTTAATATTTTATGTAGTTCATCTTTATTTTTATTTTTTAACTCATTTTTAGTTTGATAAGATAAAAAATCATATTTTTCCTTTATATGATCTAACCTAGAATTATGATAGTTTAATAGTGTTTTTAATTTTCTATTATCTTTTACCTCGTTTTTATCATCTTTAAGATGCCAAGATTTATATTTATTAGATACTTTACTAATATCATCAAATAATTTTAATGATTCAACTCTATACATAACAATCTCCCCCATATGCTTTATTACATTTAACTAATAATAGTATAGATTATTAGTTAAATGTAATAAATATTTAGTTTAATTTGAAAATTTTAGTTGTATTTTCTATCTATGTAATATGTATAGAAGCAAATATTACATAGATAGAAAATACTTTAATCAAAATTATGAATATAAATTTTATTTATACTAATAATAATTATGTATAAATAAACATATTACTTGAGGTGATTTAATGAAAAAATACATATGTACGGTATGTGGATACATACATGAAGGTGATGCACCTCCAAAAACCTGTCCTATTTGTAAAGTAGGAGCAGATAAATTTGAAGAAGTTCAAGGCGAAATGCAATGGGCAGATGAACATAGAATTGGAATAGCAAAAGATATAGATAAAGATATAATAGAAGGTTTAAGAGCAAACTTTGTAGGAGAATGTACTGAAGTTGGTATGTATTTAGCTATGGCTCCCAAAGCCGATAGAGAAGGATATCCAGAAATTGCAGAAGCTTATACAAGAATCGCATATGAAGAAGCAGAACATGCTGCAAAATTTGCAGAGATATTAGGTGAAGTTGTTATGCCTGATACCAAATCTAACTTATCAGCTAGAGTTGAAGCTGAGTTTGGTGCTTGTTCTGGTAAAAAAGAATTAGCAGGGCTCGCTAAAAAGCATAACTTAGATGCTATACATGATACTGTTCATGAAATGTGCAAAGATGAAGCTAGACATGGTAGAGCTTTTAAAGGTCTATTAGATAGATATTTTTCTAAATAAAATATAAAACATATAGGAGGTATAAATATGAATAAAATAAATTGTAATGTTGATAATTGTTCTCATAATAGTACTGGAGTTTGTTATGCAAATCGTATAGATGTAGGAGGTAAAGGTGTAACTGATGCATGCGAAACTTGCTGTGGTTCTTTTCTTGATAAAAGACAATATTCAACTTTGACTAATAATACTAATACAGATGGACCTTGTGATTGTATAGTATGCAGTGCTGAGAAATGTGCTTATAACGATAATAAATTATGTACTGCAGATACTATACAAGTTAATGGGCATGATACAAAAATATATACAGAAACAATATGTTCTACATTTAAGGTAAAATAAATAAAAAAGATAAAATTAAGAGGGTGCTATTAGTTCCCTCTTAATTTTATTTTTTTTATGTTTAAGGATATAATAATATTTTAAAAAATATAGATAACTTAGGAGTGTAACTAATATCAATAAACTAGTTTTGAACGTAAAGATTATTTTAAGTAACGGATGAAGTTGTTGTATATATGAAATAAGTTAATTTTTTATTTACATTAGTATAAAACAAATATATTGGATTTATGTTGAGTAAAATACGTAAATTTTAGTATTATAAAATAATGATAGCAAAAGTATAAAAGAATATTGCTAAAGATAATAATAAATATGATATAATAAAATTTACTTAAAATACGAAATTATAACAAAGGAAGGTATCAGTAGATGAAGTGGACTGAAATAACAATAAAAACGACAACTGAGGCAGTAGAAGCTGTAACAAATATATTATATGAACAAAACGTGGGTGGAGTATCAATAGAAGATCCAAAAGATTTTAAATTCCAAAAGAAAAATGAATATGATTGGGATTTTGTGGAAGAAGAAATATTCAATAGTGGATATGATGGAGTTATAATAAAAACTTACATAACAGAAGAAAGAGATGTAACAGAAGATATAAATTTAATAAAAGAAAAAATAAATGGATTAAAAGAATTTGGTATAGACGTAGGTGATGCTATAGTAGAAATATCTCAAGTTGATGAAGAAGATTGGGCAAATGAATGGAAAAATTACTACAAACCAACAAAAGTAGGTGAAAAAGTTGTAGTTAAACCAACTTGGGAAGAATATGAAGCTAAAGAAGGAGACTTAATAATAGAATTAGACCCAGGTATGGCATTTGGTACAGGTACACATGAAACAACTAGTATGTGTATACAACAATTAGAAAAGTATGTTAAACAAGATTCTAAAGTATTTGATATAGGTTGTGGTAGTGGTATACTTGCTATAGCAGCAGCAAAACTTGGTGCTAATGATGTATTAGCAGTAGATTTAGATGAGGTAGCTGTTAAAGTATCTAAAGAAAATATAGAATTAAATAAAGTAGAAGATAAGGTTAAAGCATTACACGGAAACCTTATGGAAGTTGTAAGCGATAAAGCTGATATAGTTGTAGCAAATATAATAGCAGATATAATAAAAATATTAGCTAAAGATATTAAAAACTTTATGAAAGAGGATGCAGTGTTCATATCATCAGGAATAATACATGCTAAAGTAGATGAGGTTAAAGCCTCTTTAGAGGAAAATGGACTTGAGATTATAGAAGTACAATCTTTAGGTGAATGGAATGCTATAGTTTCTAAAATTAAGTAGGTGATTTTATGGATAGATTTTTCGTACAAAAACAAAATATTAATTTAGAAACTAATACTTGTATTATTGAAGGAGAAGATGTAAAGCATATTTCTAAGGTACTTAGATGCAAAATTGGAGAAGAGTTAGAAATTTGTGATAATGATAATAACGAGTATATATGTGAGATAACTGATATAGATAAGTCTTTTGTAAGCTTAAATATATTAGAAAAAGTTGATATAAAAAGAGAATCAGATTTAAAAATAAAAGTATATCAAGGTCTTCCTAAAGGTCCTAAAATGGAAATGATACTTCAAAAACTTACAGAAGTTGGAGTACATGAAATAGTATTGGTACAAACTAAAAGAAGTGTATCAAAAGTAGATGATAAAAAAGAAGATAAAAAGCTTGAAAGATGGGAACGTATAATATACGAAGCTGCAAAACAAAGTAAAAGAGGCAAAATACCTAAGTTAAGAGGTATTTTAAGTTTTAAAGATGCTTTGGAAGACATGAAAAATAATGATTTAAATATAGCACCTTATGAAAATGAGAGAACAAAATCGATTAAACAAGCAATAAAAGGTGTAAATATAAATACTATGGGTATCTTTGTTGGTCCAGAAGGTGGATTTGAAGAATGTGAAATAGAAGCCATAGAAGAAATTGGTGGGAAATCAGTATCTTTAGGACCTAGAATTTTAAGAACTGAAACGGCATCACTTGTAGCTTCATCTATAGTATTATATGAATTAAGCGACTTAGGAGGCGACGAATAAATGAAAAAAGTAGCTTTTTACACATTAGGATGTAAAGTAAACCAATATGAAACTGAAGCTATGCTTGAGATGTTCAAAAAAGAAGGATATACTCAAGTTGATAGTGAAGATTTTGCAGATGTTTATGTAATAAATACTTGTACAGTAACTCATATGAGTGATAGAAAATCACGTCAATATATAAGAAGAATGAAAAAGAAAAATCCTGATGCTATAATAGCTGTTGTAGGATGCTACTCTCAGGTTTCACCAGAGGAAATACTTGATATAGAAGAAGTAAACTTAGTTATGGGAACTAATGAGAGAAGACAGATAGTAGAAGAAATTAAAAAAATTGACGCAACTAATAAAGTAAGTACAGTTGATGACATAATGAAGGTTAGAGCTTTTGAAGAAATAGAAATAAGTCAAACAAATGGAAGAACTAGAGCATTTATAAAAATACAAGATGGATGTGATAGATTCTGTACTTATTGTATAATACCTTACGCAAGAGGTGGAAAAGTAAGAAGTAGAGATTTAGAAAGCATAGTATCAGAAGTTGAAAAATTAGTTTTAAATGGATATAAAGAGGTTGTTTTAACTGGAATACATGTTGCATCTTATGGAAAAGATGTAAAGGATGAAAACATCAACTTATTAACTGTAATTAAAGCTATAAATGAAATAGATGGAATTGAAAGAATAAGATTAAGTTCAGTTGAACCAGTGTTATTTACAGATGAATTTGTAAGCGAAGTTTCTAAAATGGAAAAGGTATGTCCACATTATCATTTATCGCTACAAAGTGGTTGTGACGATACATTAAAAAGAATGAATAGAAGATATACTACAAAAGAATACAAGGAAATAGTAGATAGATTAAGAAAAAATATTCCTAATGTAGCAATAACTACAGATATAATAGTAGGATTTCCTGGAGAAACTAATGATGAATTCAATAAAACTTATGAATTCTTAAAAGAGATAGGATTGTCACAAATGCATGTGTTTAAGTATTCCCCAAGAAAAGGTACACCAGCAGCTACTATGGAAAATCAAATAGACCCGCAAATGAAACAATTTAGAAGTGATAAACTTTTAAATTTAAACAAAGAAAACTTCAATAAATTTGCAGGTGAATTTATAGGACAAGATGTAGATGTATTATTTGAACAAAGCATAGCAGAAAATACTTACGAAGGATTAACTCCTAACTATATAAGAGTTATAGTTAAAAGTGATAAAGATATACATGGAGAAATATTAAAAGTTAAGTTAACGGATATAAAAGATGAATATGTAGAAGGAACTTTAGTATAATCTTTAAAAATAACTATTTTTAGTTTTTAGTAACAGATATATCCATAGCAATAGTAAGAATATATCGTTGCAAAATAAGTGAAGTAAATTTTTATATAGAAGGAGGTGTATTTGAGTGAGTTGTATATTTTGTAAAATAATAAATGGAGAAATACCATCTAGTAAAGTTTATGAGGATGATAAAGTACTAGCTTTTAATGATATAAATCCAGTTGCGCCATATCATATACTAGTTATACCTAAGAAACATTATGAAAGTATAATTGATATACCAGAAAATGAAATGGACATAGTAACACATATGCATAATGTTATGAACAATATAGCTAGAGATAAAGGTTTTGATAAAACAGGATTTAGAATCATAAATAACTGTGGTCATGATGGTGGACAAGAAGTTAAACATATTCATTATCATGTACTAGCAGGCAAAAAATTACCTTTATACGAAGCTATGGAAAAATAAGCTAGTTAAAAATGGTACCTTCTTAGTGAAAAATACTTGAAAAAAAATAAAATTAGTTTATAATAAACAAAGTGTGAGATTGTAATGCATCTTTTGCAGAATAATCGTTACAGTCCTAAGCATAATTCGCGCTATCGGAGGGAGGGAAAAAGAAATGTCAGAAGTAAGAGTAAGAGAAAATGAAACATTAGACAGCGCTTTAAGAAGATTCAAGCGTCAATGTGCTATGTCTGGCATCATGTCTGAAGTTAGAAAAAGAGAGCACTATGATAAGCCAAGCGTTAGACGTAAGAAGAAAGCAGAAGCAGCAAGAAGAAAAAACGCTAAGAAATAGTAATATATAACAAAGAGGTGAAGGGAATGTCCCTTAAAGAAAAGTTACAAGAAGATCTAAAGTCTTCAATGAAGAACAAAGATACAGTAAGAAAATCTGTAGTAACTTTAATAAGAGCTTCTATAAAGCAATATGAAGTCGACAATAGGGTCGAACTTGATGACGAAGGAATCATAGATATAATATCTAAACAATTAAAGCAACGTAGAGATGCTTTAGATGAATTCGCAAAGGCTAATAGAGAAGACTTAGTAAGTGAAACAGAGGCTGAAATCAAAGTTTTAAAAGAGTACCTACCTCAACAGTTAAGCGAAGAAGAGCTAAATGAAATAGTAAAACTTACTATATCTGAAGTTGGAGCAACTTCGATGAAGGATATGGGAAAAATAATGTCAGTTATAAGACCTAAAGTAAAAGGTAGAGCTGACGGTAAACTAATAAATGAGTTAGTTAAAGCTAACTTACAATAGATTAAAAGCCTAGAGATATCTCTAGGCTTTTTTACTTATAATAAATAAAAGTTGTAATAATAGCATAGTCTTGTACATATTTATTAACTAAACGAGAATTAAAAGAGGGGGAGAAAGAATTGATTATATCAATTAAAGAGGTTAGAAATTTTATAATAAGTATATTAATACCTTTAATAATAGGTTATTTAAGTAGTATTTTAGCAAGTTTATTATCAGGAATATCAATATCTACATATTACTCTCAGTTAATAAAGCCAAGCTTTGCACCACCAAGTTTTATATTTCCTATAGTTTGGACAATATTATATGTATTTATGGGGATATCTGCATATAAGATTTTAAAAAAAGGATATGACTTAACTAAAGTAAAAGATGCAATGTTTTATTACTGGTTACAACTTACTTTAAACTTTATATGGAGTATATTATTTTTTGGACTAGATTTAAGATTTACGGCATTAATTGCTTTAGTATTGTTAATAATAGTTATTTCGATTATGATGTATAAATTTTCTAAGATAGATAAAAAAGCAATGTATCTTAATATACCGTATTTAATATGGTTGTTTTATGCTTTATTTTTAAATTACTTTATATGGATTATAAATAGATAAGTTTAAAATTTTAAATATGATAAATTAGGATTATTTAATTTATATAATAAAAAATACTGAGAATAAATCCTCAGTATTTTTAAATATTAGGGTATTATGAAACTATTATAATCAGAAATATTTTAAATCAAATATATCTCTTGAATAATTCTGGAGTTAACATCTATAGATATATAAAGACATTTTTCTATACTTCTATTATTATAATTATATTTAAATTTATACGATTCAATATCATTACCATAATATGATGAGCTTATATAATTTTCATCACAAAATAAATTATTAAACTCTCCTTTAAATTTTTCTTTTAAATACATATCAACAGCTATTTTGCTATCTATTTTATTTAAAGGTGGAGATATATTTAGGGTGTCATCATTAAATTGATATATATAGAATACAATTAAAGATTTATCATATATGCGTACTTTAAAACTGCTATTATTAGATTTAAAGAAGAATTGATAAAACTTGTTTTCGGGATTACTTTCAAAAAATACTTCATAGTATTCATCAGTGATTAAGTTTTCAACTAAGTAATAGTCAAAGAATATATATATAGCTTCTATACAAATATCTCTAATTAATTCAATTTTATTTTCTTTATGAGAAAAATCTACATTATGAGAGCTTAAGATATTAAAAAATGTAAATAAATGATTATTAGAGTCTAAGTTTAAAATATCAGTTTTTTCACTTTTTAAATCAAAAGAAGTATTAGATGATAAGGGACAAAAGCAGTGAATATAAGAAATTAAATCAAAATAACTATTATATAAACCTTGAAATAATTTGTTATAACAAGAATTAGAATATAGTTTTTTTAATATATCAACTCTAGTTAATACATTTAGACTATATTCTAAAAGTGTATTTAAATTATTCTGAGCATTTCTATCTAATTTTATACTGGGGGTATCTTTAATTAATAGTTCATCGTTATAAGTAAGTTTGTATAAATGGCATATAACTTTTATATTTTTTAAATTTTCTTTTTTTAGATTATTAAAAAAGTTTAGATGTTTGTATATATTAGATGCCATTATTGCATTAATTAAGAAATCTATGCATATACATTCTTGAACTATAAATATTAAGTCATTTTTCATATAACCATCCTTTCTGAAAGTTTTATAATATTTATTCTATTCTTAGATAGATTAGAAGTTTACATATATATCTTAGGCATTTATAGTATAGGAACTAAATTTAGCATGTATAAGATGGATTTAAAGTTTATGAACTAAAACAATATAGTTAATATATACTATGTGAAAAATTTAGAAGGTTAATATAAGGATTAAAGATGTATTTGGGAGGTGTGTAGATGTTAGAGATATCAAGTGACTTACAGGTTAATCAACCAACTGTAACAACTATAGGGAATACATTTGTAAGTATAGAAAATTATTTATCAATACTAGAGTATGAAAATGATTTAATAAGAGTAAAGACAAAAGCTAAAACAATAAAAATATTAGGAGATAAGCTTTTATTAAAGTACATTACAGAAAATGAAATTGGTATAAAAGGAGTTATATACAGTATTGAGTATGTAGATTAGGGGGATGTACAAGTGATAAGTTATATAAGAGGATACTATGTTATAACTGTAGAGGGTGTTGCAGTAGAGAAATTTTTAAATCATCTAATGAGAAATGGTATAAAAGTATATAATGTAAAGAGAATAAGTAATACAAAGATTGAGTTTAATTTAGACAGAGAAGATATTAAATCATTTAAAAATGTATATAGAGGTAGTAACTTCCAAGTTAAAATAAAACAAAGCACAGGGCTACCATTTGTATTAAGAAGAATATATAAGAATAAAGGAATGTGGATATGTGGATTCATATCTTTATTCTTACTTCTTATGACATCTCAATTCGTAACAGACATATATATACAAGTTCCCGAAGGAATAAAAAAAGAAGAGATTAGAAAAGAGTTATATCAAATAGGATTAAAACCTGGAGTATATAAAAAAAGTATAGATAGAAAAGAGATAAGGGACCATATCATGTTAAAATTTGATGAAGTGGCATATTTATCTATAAATGTTAAGGGAACTAATATATTTGTAACAGTAACTAAAAAAGCAGAAACATTAGAATCTGTAGAAGAGTCAAATTATTGTAATATAATTGCTAAAAAAGATGGTATAATAGAAAGTGTAATAGAAAGAAGTGGAAATTCTGTAATTCAAAAAGGCGATATAGTTAGAAAGGGAGACGTTTTAATAAAGGGCTCTAATAACAAATCAATTCCAGAAGTATGGGCTACTACATTTTATGAAGCTTCTAATAGTGCAAGTTATGAAGAAGTAGTAAAAGAAAAGACGGGAAATACAAAAAATGTATATACTTTAAGTTTTTATGACAATGACTATGCGATAAGAAGAAATATTAAGTACAAAGATTATATTATTGAAAATAAAGAATATAAACTATCTTTAGGAAATTACACATTTCCATTAACAATAAAGGTAAGTACTTTTTATGAAACTGAAGATAAAAAAGTAGAAAAAGATAAAGAACAAGTAATGGCGGAATTAAAAGAAAAAACTTTAAAAGAATTAGATTATACTATTCCAGCATCTGCACGAATAGTAGACTCTAAACATAATTATAAAGTTAATAATAACATGCTAGAATATACGATAACTGTACAAACATCGGAAAATATAGCAGATGTATACTCTCTTAGTAAAGCAGAAGCTGAGAACATGATTAGAGAGCAAAATACTCAAAAAGAAGGCGAAGAAGCAGTACCATCTAATCCGGAAAAAAGACCTATAAATGATATCAGAAATGAATTTGAAGGTACTAACAATGAAGAAGAGGATAATAAGGATAAAAATGAAAATTGATAATTATTATTTTAACTAAGGAGGAATATAAAATTGATAGTACAAAAGAATTTCATAATTAAGGAAGAAACATTTGAAAGAGAGTTATTTGGCAATTTTGATGAAAATATTAAATTAATAGAGGAAGCATTAAAGATTGATGTTATTTTAAGAGAAGGTAATATAGTTTTAATGGGAGAAGAAAAAAATGTTAATAAAGCATTAAAACTTATGACAGAACTGCATCAAAGTGTATCAAATGGTAAAAATCTAGATAAACAAAGTATTTCTTACTCATTATCTTTATTACTTGAAGGGAATGAAGATAAATTAAAGGAATTAGAAGATACAATTGTTTTAACTCAAAAGGGAAAAGCAGTTCAGCCTAAAACTTTAGGTCAAAAAGAATACATAAACTTGATAAAAAATAATGATATAACTTTTGGTGTAGGTCCAGCTGGTACAGGTAAAACATATTTAGCAGTAGCTATGGCGGTAAAAGCATTTAAAAGAGATGAGGTTAGTAGAATAATACTTACAAGACCAGCTGTTGAAGCAGGGGAAAATCTAGGTTTTTTACCAGGTGATTTAAAAGATAAAGTAGATCCTTATTTAAGACCATTATATGATGCGTTATTTGACATGCTAGGTGCAGATAAGTTTAATAAATATCTAGAAAGAGGACTAATAGAGGTAGCACCACTTGCATTTATGAGAGGAAGAACTTTAGATAATGCATTTATTATATTAGATGAAGCTCAAAATACGACTAGAGAGCAAATGAAGATGTTTTTAACTAGATTAGGATTTGGATCTAAGGCAGTAGTAACTGGAGATTTAACTCAAACTGACTTACCTGATAATAAAAGAAGTGGTTTACTTCATGCTAGAGATGTACTAAAAGGTGTAGAAGGTATAGGAAGTATAACTTTAACTGAAAGAGATGTTGTTAGACATGCTTTAGTTCAAAGAATTATAGTAGCTTATGATAAGTATGATAAAAAGCAAGAAGAAATAAAAAATAAGAGACAAGAAAAAAATACTAAGAAAAAATAAACAAAGGAAAAAAGGTGAGACAAATGGAACTTATAATAGATGATAGACAAGATAAACTAAATGTGACTGAAGAATTAATAGAAAAAATAAAAGATATAATAATTGAATGTTTAGATTATGAAGGGTATGATGATGATTATGAAGTAAGCTTATCTTTTGTAGATAATAAAGAAATACATGAGTTAAATAAACAGTTTAGAGGTATAGATAGACCTACAGATGTATTATCATTTCCTATGTTAAGTGATGATTTTGATATAGAATTAGAAGAAGAATCATTAGGTGATATAGTAATATCTTTAGAAAGAGCATTTGAGCAAAGTAAAGAATATAATCATAGCTTTGAGAGAGAAGTTTGTTTTTTAGTTTGTCATAGCACATTCCATCTTTTAGGATATGATCATGACACAGAAGAAAATACAAAACAGATGAGAGAAAAGGAAGAATATATACTAAATAAGCTAAACATAACGAGGGAGTAGGCTTTATGAAAAAAACTAAAACTCGTCAAGGTATAATTAAAGCCTTTAATGCGGCTATAGAAGGTATAATATATACTTTTAAATTTGAAAGGAATATGAAAATACATTACTTCTTAGCTGTAATGGTATTAACAGCAAGTTTATTTTTAGGTTTGGATAGATTTGAAATGATACTATTGGTATTTGCAATAAGTTTAGTTGTAATAGCTGAAATGTTTAATACTGCTATAGAAAAAACCATAGACATGATAACAGATGAGTATCATATTTTAGCTAAAATAGCTAAAGATGTTGCGGCAGGTGGAGTTTTAATAGCGGCTTTAAATTCTGCAGTAGTAGGATATTTGTTATTTTATAATAAGTTAACAGATTTATCTAATTCTGTACTAAATAGTATTAGACAATCTCAAATACATTTAACATTAATTTGTATTATTTTAGTTTTGATAGCAGTAGTAGTTGTAAAAGCTCTTACAGCGACAGGAACACCTTTAAAGGGTGGAATGCCAAGTGGGCATACTGCACTTGCATTTGCTATAGCAACAGCTATAACTTTTTTTGGAGAAAAAGTAGTAGCTTCAACTTTAGCATATTTAATGGCAGTGTTAGTTGCACAAAGTAGGATAGAGGGTAATATACATACCTTTTGGGAAACTGTTGCAGGTGGATTATTAGGAACGTTAATAACGATATTAGTATTCCAGATTCAATTATTAGTGTAATGGTTATATTAATACAAAATATAAATTATTTTATTCTTAATATTTAATGAGATAAAAAAGAAGCCTTCACGACTTCTTTTTTTATGCTATAATGTAAGATACTAAATAAAATAATAATTATATTAATAGATATGTTCTAATTCTATATTATAAAATAATTTTATATTATGGTACTTTTGAATAATACAAAATAATAATTTTATTTAATGAAATATTTTAATTAAAACATACAAAAATATTTACTGATATTTTTTTATAATATAAGTTTATGTGTATAAAATAAATTAATTTATAAAAATAGGCGAAAGTAAACAAGAAATAAAAATGTGTATAAATAATTATTTCAATTATCTAAATATATGATAAAAAACGTCTGCGTTTTATATTTTAAATTTAGTATAGAAATTGTAGTTTTGATTAAATATGATTACAGAATGAATGATATTTATAGTAACTGAATATGATTAGATAAGAGTTTTATTTAAAACTATTTCAAAGTATATCAGGACAATAGATGGAAAAATTTAAATTAAGCTCTACGTATCATTAAAAAATAAGTATATAGATAATGATAGAAGTTTGATTAAATATAAGAATAATCGGATATTCAGAAGATAAAATAATAAAAATAACTATAAGAGATTTAGTTAAATATTATTTATAGAGTATCGAATTCCATAAAAATAAATAACAAAAGATAATGATAGGAGAAATACAACATGTTTAAATCAGGATTTGTTAGTATAGTAGGAAGACCGAATGTAGGAAAATCTACTTTAATGAACAATGTAGTTGGGGAAAAAATAGCTATAATGAGTGACAAACCTCAGACTACAAGAAATACAATACAAGCAGTATATACAGATGAAGAGGCTCAAGTAGTATTTTTAGATACGCCTGGAATACATAAGCCAAAAAATAAATTAGGTGAATTTATGGTTAAGTCTGCAACAGATGCATTTAAAAATGTAGACTTAGTATTATTTGTTGTAGACGAATCTAAAAAAATAGGACCTGGAGACAGAAAAATTATAGATGACTTAAAGAATGTAAAAACTCCAGTTGTTTTAGTTTTAAATAAAATTGATCAATTAAACGAAGAAGAATTATTTGATTTAATGAAAATGTATAATGCTGAAGGTATATTTGAGCAAATAGTACCAATATCAGCATTAAAGGGAAGAAATATAAATGAACTTTTAAAAGTTATAAAAAAACATTTAGAAGAAGGACCTCAATACTTCCCAGATTATATGATAACAGACCAACCGGAAAGAGTCTTAGTATCAGAGCTTATAAGAGAAAAGGTATTACATTATGTACATGATGAAGTACCTCATGGAGTAGCTGTTGAAATAGAAAGAATGAAATCAAGACAAGATAAAGAAATAGTTGATATATCAGCTGTAATATATTGTGAAAGAGATTCACATAAAGGTATAATAATAGGTAAAAATGGTAGAAAATTAAAAGGTATAGGAAAATCAGCTAGAGCTGATATAGAATTACTTTTAGGATCTCAAGCAAATCTTCAATTATGGGTAAAAGTAAAAGAAAATTGGAGAAACTTACAAAATTATGTAAGTAATTTTGGATATACTGAAAAATAAAGGTGAATTATATGGATAGGAAACAGGATGCTTCCAAAGATTTATTAAGTGAAGTAACAATATTAATTGAAAATAACAAAATACTAGAACTTAGAGAATTACTTGAAGAATATCATATAATAGATATATTCGATATAATGGAAAATCTAGAAGAAAATGATAAAATAAAATTATTTGAAGTACTTCCTTTAGATATGGCAGCTTCTATATTAGAAGAAAGCGATGTTGAGTTTTTTAGTAATATATTATCAAAATTAGATACAGAACATAAAAAAAATATATTAGAATTAATGTCTCTTGATGATATGGCAGATATATTAAGTCAGTTAGAGGAAGATGAACGAGAAGATATAATGGAGCTTTTAAGTCAAAAAGATGCAGATGATGTAAAAGAACTATTAATATATGAGGAAGAATCAACTGGCGGAATAATGACAACTGGATATGTACAGATTAATGAATACATGACGGTTAAAGAAGCAATATCTCATATGAGAGAATATGCAGAAGATGCAGAGACTATATATTATGTATATGTAGTTGACAATGAAGAAAGATTAGTAGGAGTCTTATCGCTAAGAGAATTAATAGTTGCTAGAGAGAGTAATATAGTAAAAGACTTAATGAGTGAGAATATAATATCTGTCTTTGTAGATGAAGATAGAGAGGAAGCAGTTAGACTAGTTTCAAAATATAATTTAATAGCAATACCTGTTATAGATAGAGAACACAAATTAAAAGGTATAATTACAGTCGATGATATAATAGATGTAATGGAAGAAGAAGCAACAGAAGACATGTATAAGTTTGCAGGAACTTCAGAACAAGAAAGAGATATAGCACAAAATATAAATAAAACACCAACAGAGCAAATATTTTCATCTGTAAGGGCAAGAATACCATGGTTAATAATTACGTTATTAGCAGGTCTTTTATCAAGTGCGATACTTTCAAATTTAGACTTTATAATGAATCCTAAATATGCATCTTTAGTATTTTTTATACCTGTAGTATTAGGTATGGGAGGCAATATAGGAACTCAGTCATCGGCCCTTGCTGTAATGAGCTTATCTAATAAGGATCTAGATTTTAATAACGTTATAAGAGAAGCCATAGTAGGAATTATTACAGGTATAATATGTAGTTTAATAGTTAGTATTATAGTATTTATATTTATAAAAGATATAAATATAGTATTAGTTGTAACTGTATCGTTATTTATAAATATGATTGTTGGGGCTATGATAGGTGGATTTATGCCTATATTATTTAAAAAATTAGATGCAGACCCATCTATTATATCAGCTCCAGTTATAGCTACAGTGCTTGATATAACTGGAATAACAATATATTTAGTAACGACAACTATAATATTGTCAAAAATTGCCTAATAACTTAATGTATTATTTACCCTCTTCTTACTAAGAATATAACTATAACCGTAAGAAGGGGGTTTTTTAAAAATGAACAATTTATGTTGGGAAGTTTTTAAAAAGACGGGTAGTATAGAAGCATATCTATATTTAAGTGACTGTAAAAACTTGCATGAAGAAACTGATGGATTAAGGGAGATAGATAACACCGATGATAATACTGAACACCCAGGGGATAGTACTTAAAGCAGTAAAGTACAAAGAAAATGATGTTATATTAACTTTATTTACGCGTAAGTTAGGAAAAGTATCTGCAATAGCTAAAGGAGCAAAACGAAATAAAAGTGCATTGCTTTCGTCAGCTCAACTTTTCTCTTATGCAAATTATACATTAAAAAGAAAAGGAAATATGTATATAGTAAATCAAAGTGATACAATAAAAAGTTTTTATGATATCTCATATGATATAGAGGCATTTTCATATGCTACCTATATTACTAAACTTGTAGAAAGTTCTACATGCGAGAATCAAACTAATAATAGATTATTTATACTACTTGCCCAGACTCTATACTTATATACACAAAAAGATACAGATAAAAAGTTTATAACAAGAGCCTTTGAATTAAAATTTTTAGACTATATAGGTTTTAGACCTGTTGTGAACAGATGTAGTAGTTGTGGAAGTAAGGGTATAAAGTCAGCAATTTTCAATATATATGAAGGTGGCTTATTATGTGACTTATGTAGTAAAAATACTGAAGAAAATATAAAATTGGATGTAACAACTATAAAGCTAATGGAATATATATTAAATAACGATATATTAATATGTAGTAAAGCTAAAGTATCTAAGTATATAACTTATGAACTAGAAAAAGTTTTAAAGCGATATTTAAATGTTTATATTGATAATATAAACTTTAAATCGCTATATTTCTTAAAAGATATAGAAAATATAAAGGGAGTTGATAAGGGTGAGTAACGAAATTACAATAGAAAAGATTGATGCAGTAATACAAAGAGTTCCTAGTGCAACATATGCAGAAGCTAAACAAGCACTTATAGACCATAATGGAGATGTTATAGAATCTATAATAGCATTAGAATCTAATAATACAATAGAAAGCAATTTCTCAAAGAAAACTAAACAAGCTAAAAAAGCAGTAGAAGATATACTTTCTAAAGATAGCGAAGATTTTAAAGATATAAAAGAACAAGCAAAAGAACTTCTTAAAAGAAGTAGCGTAATAAGAGTTATAATTGATAGAAATAATAAGGTTATAATGAATATACCTTTAACAGTAGGCGTGGTAGGTGTAGCACTACTTCCTATATATACATTAGTTGGATTATCTGCAGCAGTTATAGGAAAGTGTAGAATAAAGATACAAAATGAAGATGACGGCAGTATAGTTGATTTAGGTGAACTAAATGAAGAAAAACTTAATATGTTAAAGCAAATGATAGTTAACACAGCCAAAGATGTAAAAGATGTTGTAGTAGATAATAAAAAAGATGATAAAGATATAACTGATGAACTTATTAATGAAGATAATGATAATTTAAATAAATAGGATTACCATTTACATTGACAAATTTCGTTTAATTTGATATTCTAAAAGTTAGAAAATAGCTATTAAGGGCCTTTCGTGTAGACGAAAGGCTTTGTTATATTAAGCAAATTTATTAAAGGAGGTATTATTATGAATTTTCAAGATATGATACTTACATTGCAAAATTATTGGTCTAAGCAAGGATGTATAATGATGCAACCTTACGATGTAGAAAAAGGTGCAGGAACAATGAATCCTAATACTTTTTTAAGATCATTAGGACCAGAGCCTTGGAAGGTTTGCTATGTAGAGCCATCTAGAAGACCGGCAGATGGTAGATACGGTGAAAATCCAAATAGATTATATCAACATCATCAATTCCAAGTTATTTTAAAGCCATCTCCAGATAACATACAAGAATTATACTTAGGAAGCTTAAAAGCTATCGGTATAGATCCAAATGAACATGATATAAGATTTGTTGAAGATAACTGGGAATCAACTACAGTTGGAGCTTGGGGACTTGGATGGGAAGTATGGTTAGATGGTATGGAAATAACTCAATTTACATATTTCCAACAAGTTGGTGGAATAGAATGTGAACTTGAAACAGGAGAAATTACATATGGTCTAGAAAGATTAGCAATGTATATTCAAGAAGTTGATAGTGTTTATGATTTAAAATGGAACAATGAAATAACTTATGGAGATGTATTCAAGCATGCTGAATACGAAAACTCTATGTATGCATTTGAAGAATGTGATGCAGATATGTTATTTAATTTATTTGATATATATGAAAAAGAAGGTCTTAAGCTAATGGAAAAAGGTCTAGTAATTCCAGCTTATGATTATGTACTAAAATGTTCTCATGCGTTTAATACTTTAGATGCAAGAGGAGCTATAGGGGTTAGCCAAAGGGCATCTTTTATAGGGAGAGTTAGAAATATGGCAAGAAATGTTGCAGCAGCATTTGTTAAACAAAGGGAAGAAATGGGATTCCCACTTTTAAAGGAAGGTGATAAATAATGAATAACTACCTTTTATTTGAAGTTGGTGTTGAAGAATTACCATCAAGATTTGTAAGCAGCACATTAGATCAAATAAAGAGCAACTTAACTAAGATGTTCAATGAAAATAGAATCGAATTTAGTGATATAAAAACATATGGAACTCCAAGAAGATTAACTTTTATAGTTGAAAATATAAGTGAAAAACAAAGTAATTTAGAAGAAGAAGTTAAAGGTCCTTCAAAGAAAATAGCATTAGATGCAGATGGAAACTTCACAAAGCCGGCACTTGGGTTTATGAAGAGTAAAGGTATAAAAGAAGAAGATGTTGTTTTCAAAACTGTAGGAAAAGATGAGTACATATTTGGAACTATAAGACAAGAAGGTAAGGAAACTAGTGAAGTTTTAAAAACTATATTACCTGAAGCTGTAAAAAATGTAACTTTCCCTAAAGCTATGCGTTGGGGTGGAAAAAATATGAGATTTGCAAGACCGATAAGATGGATGGTTACTTTACTAAATGACAATGTATTAGAAATAGATTTAGAAGGAATAAAATCATCTAATGTTACAAAAGGTCATAGATTCTTAGGAAAAGATGAATTTGAAGTTAATTCATTAGAAGATTACCTAACAAAATTAGAAGAAAACTTCGTAATATTAGACCAAGATAAGAGAAAAGAACTTATAAGAAAGCAATGTATAGAAGTTGCTAACTCTTTAGGTGGAGAAGTTGAATTTGATGAAGACTTATTAGAAGAAGTAACTCATTTAGTTGAATATCCAACAGCATTTTATGGAGAATTCAATGAAGATTATATTAAACTTCCAAAAGAAGTTGTAACAACACCTATGCAACAACATCAAAGATATTTCCCTGTTGTTAAAAATGGTAAACTACTACCTAATTTTATAGCAGTTAGAAATGGAAATGATTATAGAATAGACAAAGTTAAGGCAGGAAACGAAAAAGTTTTAGTTGCTAGGCTTGAAGATGCATTATTCTTCTACAAAGAAGATACTAAAAAAAGTTTAGAAAGCTATATAGAGAAGTTAAAGAGTGTAGTATTCCAAGCTAAACTTGGAACAGTATACGATAAAACTTTAAGAATAGAAAATTTAAGCTCTAATATAATAGATTTATTAAACTTACAACAAGATAAAGATGATGCCAAAAGAGCAGCTAAGCTTTGTAAGGCAGACTTAGTTACAGGTATGGTGTTTGAATTTACAGAGCTTCAAGGGATAATGGGTAGAGAGTACGCTAGAGTAAGTGGCGAAAATGAAGCTGTTTGTGAAGCTATATTTGAACATTATTTACCAAGATTTGCAGGAGATATACTTCCTAAAACTAATGCAGGGATAGCTTTATCTATAGCTGATAAGTTAGACTCTATAGCTGGGTTCTTTGCAATAGGAATACAACCAACTGGTTCTCAAGATCCATATGCTTTAAGACGTCAAGCATTAGGGGTACTTAATATATTAATGGATAGTAAATTAGATATAAACTTAAAGGAATTAGTAGAGTTAGCATTAAATAACTACTCTAATTTAGAATTTAATAAAGAAGAAGTAGTAAATTCTATAATGGAATTCTTCAAAGAAAGAATAAAAAATCTATTTAGAGATTTAGGTATAAGATATGATGTAATAGATGCAATATTAAGCTCAGAAATAAATGATATATCAGATATGTATTTAAGAGCTACTGAACTTAATAACTGGTTAGGTAAAGATGAACTAGTTGAAATGTTAACTGCATTTAACAGAGTTTCTACATTAGCTCAAAAAGCTGTATCTAGTGATGTTAATGAAGAATTATTAAAAGAAGAAGCTGAAATAAACTTATACAAAGAATTTAATAATATAAAGATTAAAGTTAAAGAATTATTAAATGATAAAAAATACAGTGAAGCACTAGATAGTTTTGCATCATTAAGACCATCTATAGATGCTATGTTTGATAGTGTGATGGTAATGGATAAGGACGAAGCTATAAAGAATAATAGATTAGGATTATTAAAGCAGATATATGACACAATGTTAAGTATATGTGATTTATCTAAAATAGTATATAAATAATAAATAGGGGGAGATTGATTCCTCCTATTATTTTTTACGATTAAGGGTATTATAATACTTTGAAAAATGTGGTTAACTTCTGAATGTAAATAATATCGATAAACTATTTTTTAGCGTAAAAAAGATTTTGAATACATACAATATATTAACTAGCATGACAGATTAAAATAAGATTTAGATAACATATATTAAATTTTATTTTATAAAAATATGTAGTGTAATATAAAATATAAAAAAATACATTAAATATAGATTAATATAAAGAATTATATATTATAATATTAAATAAATAAAAAATAATTTAGACCATTATTTGAAATAAATCATATTAATAAATTCTATAAAATAAATAAAATATACTAAATAATATCAATATTATATACTATATCTTTGAAAAAGTTTGCAAGAAGAATATATAAGGTATATTATATATTATGTAGGATATATTTGGTTGAAAAGTATATCATATTTGAAAGAAGGTGACTATTATTCAACTTAATCCTAGACAATTGAAAATAATAGACATAGTAAAAGAAAATGAACCTATAACAGGTGAGAACATAGCTTCTATTTTAAATGTAACTCGTGCTACATTAAGATCGGATTTAGCTATTCTTACAATGACAGGTATATTAGATGCAAGACCAAAGGTTGGATATTTCTACTCAGGCATAACTGGTGCTACTTTAGTAGGAAATAAAATAAAAGATAAAAAAGTAAAAGACATAATGAGTGTGCCTGTAATTATAAAACAAGATACTAATATATACGACTCTATAGTCACAATGTTTTTATCTGATGTAGGAAGTATATTTATAATAGATGATAGTGAAAATTTATGTGGGATAGTATCTAGAAAAGATTTATTAAAAGCTACAATAGGAAGTGCAGATATAAATAAAATGCCAATAGGTATGATAATGACTAGAACTCCTAATGTTATAACTGCAAATAAAGAAGATGATGTAATATTAGCAACTAAAAAGATAATAGAGCATGAAGTTGATTCTATTCCAGTAGTTGAAATAAATAAAGAAGATACAAATCAGATTAAAGTAATAGGTAGACTATCTAAGACTAATATAACGAAATTATTTTTAGAAATAGCTGACAATTAAGGAGGAATAAATGGACAATTTAATTATATATGTCATATCAGACTCAGTTGGAGAAACTGCAGAACAAGTTACTAAAGCTGCTTTATCTCAGTTTAGTATAGAAAATGACTGTGAAGTAAGAAGATTCCCATATGTAGTTGATGAGAAGTTTTTAAAGGAAGTGTTAGAAAGCGGTAAGAATGAAGGAGCGATGATAATATACACTTTAGTTTCTGAAAACTTATTAAATATAGCTAAGACTTTCTGTGATAATGAAGAATTAAGTCATGTAGATTTAATGACGCCTTTACTTAAACAGATATCGAATAAAACTGGTGTTAAACCGAAAAGAGAACCTGGAGTTATAAGAAAGTTAGATGAAAGTTATTTTAAACGAGTTGAAGCTATAGAGTTTGCAGTTAAATATGACGATGGAAAAGATCCAAGGGGGATATTAAAATCAGATATAGTACTTTTAGGGATATCGAGAACCTCTAAAACACCTCTTAGTATGTATTTAGCAAATAAAAATATAAAAGTTGCAAATGTTCCGTTAGTACCTGAAATACCAATACCAAAAGAGGTATTTGAAATAGATCCTAAAAAGATTATAGGTTTAACTAATACACCAGAAAAACTTAACTCTATAAGACAAGAAAGATTAAAAGCATTAGGTTTATCCAGTAATGCAAGTTATGCTAACTTGGAGAGAATACTTCAAGAATTAGATTACTCAGAAAAAATAATGAAAAAAGTTGGATGTCCAGTAATAGATGTTTCTAGTAAAGCTATAGAAGAAACAGCAGGAATAATACTAGACATAATGAAAAAGAATGGTTTAAAGATATATAAAGATAATGATAAATAAAAAAGTTTTATTAATAAACTATAGTGATTTTAAATAATGGAAGCTAAATATATTTGTAATTAATTAGGTATATATAAAGAGCATGGTAAATAGCCATATTCAGTTAAATTTTGTTATCAAATAGGACTTGATAATGTTAGAGTACTAATGGCAAAACTTGCCGTAGCTCAAGTACATATAAAAAGTTTTATATAATAAAAATTAGTAAATATTAAATGAAATATATTTATATTTTAATATAATAATATAAATAAGTAAAAACCTTTCTAAGTATAAATATGTATGAACACTATAACTAGTTAAATGCATAGATTAATAGAAGGGTTTTTATTTAGATAAATTTAATTTCAGGGGGGATACTATATGACTAAATGTCCAAGATGTGGGAAAGATGTATCATCACGACCAGGAACAATCTGCCCAAGATGTGGACTTAGAGTATATGAAGTTAATGAAAAGGTAAGATGTCCAGAACCGAGTTGTAGAGCATTAGTATCTAAAAAACTAGATTATTGTCCTAAGTGTGGGTGTAAATTAAAAGGATATAATTTTTCTGAATTTATAAAAATGGCAAGATCTAAAATAGACGAAACTCTGAATGATAAATTTTAAGGTTGCTAAATTTAGCAACCTTATATTTCTATATCCCAAGCAAAATATCCATTTTCTTTTTTAGAATACGTTAAAGTAGCATCAAATTTGTTACCTTGCTTTGAAGTAAGTGATTTTACTTTAGCAGACCCATTTTTAAGTATGCTTTTTACCATAGTTTTATTAGGTTTTTTCTTATAATACTCTAAAAATTTATCATTTTTCCAAATTCCAAATTTACATTCTTTGTAGTTCTTGCATATAAATCCTTTTTCTATTTCTACAACATCACCTTGGCAGATAGGGCATTTACCTAGTGATTCATTGCTATCTTTATTTTTAGATTTACTACTTTTAGAGGTTGTAGCTGATTCCTTAGAGAATTTTTTAGTTTTTGGATTATATATATAATTTTCTGTACTAATATTTTTTGGTGTATCTCTTTTTATAAGTTCAACACTGTTAAATATAAATGTCATTATGTTATTTAGATATTCTTTCCTTGTAAATTGGCCTTTTTGTATATCACTTAAACTTTTTTCAAGTTTACCAGTATAGTCAACGTCAAATAATTCTTTAACTGGGAATATTTCAACTAAATTTTTACCTAAATCAGTTATAAAGTAAGATTTACCTTTTTTACCAACATATCCAACTTGAGAAATCTTTTTTAAAACGTCAGCACGAGTAGCAGATGTACCTATAGAGTAACCAGATAATACAGTAGTATCGTCATCAGGAACATTTTTACCACAGTTTTTCATAGCTTTAAGTAAAGTATCCTCTGTATATGGTTTGGGTGGTGTAGTTTGTTTAGTTAATGGTTTAATTTCTAAAACTTCAACGATATCATTAACATTTACACTTGGAAGTAAATCATTTTTTTCTTCTTTCTTATATACTTCTAGATACCCCTTAGATTTAAGAACTTTACCCTTAGTTAAAAATATATTTGAATCTACATCAGTTTTAATTTCGGTATTTTCATACTCAGCAGGTGGCATGAAATTAGAGATGAATCTATCTTTTATAGCGTTATAAACGATTTGTTCATCAGGGGTTAATTTAGTAGGTATTATATAAGTAGGTATTATAGCACTATGGCTATCTACTTTAGAAGAGTCGAAAACTCTTTTAGTTTTGGTAAATTTAATTTTATTTTCATATTCAAGGCCTACTTTTAACTTGTCTAAAGTTTGAGAAACTTTAGAAGCTAAACTCTCTTCTAAATATATTGAATCAGTTCTAGGATAAGTTATATATCCACCTTTTCCGCTACCTTCATAAAGTGATTGGCATACATTTAGTACTTTATCAGAGGTAAAGTTTGAATATTTAGAAGTAATATATCCTTGAAGAGAAGTTAAACTGAAAAGTTTAGGTGCATATTCTTTAGAATTAGTAACCTTTTTATCTATAATTTTACCTTCATTAGAATTTATACTATTTATAACCTTGTTGACTTCTTCTATATTATCAAATTTACTTTCTTTTCCTTTGATATATTTTCCTTTATATTCACCATTTTTAGATTTAAAATTACCTTCTATTTCATAATATGTTTTAGGAACAAAGTTTAAAATTTCCATATCTCGGTCATAAACTAATTTAACTGTTGGGAGTATAACACGTCCAATATTTAATAATTTTCCATTACCATATTTTAACGTAGCTACAGAAGTAAAATTTATACCGATTAACCAATCAGTTATAAGTCTAGTATATCCTGCAGCTTGTAAATTTCTCATATCGATATCATCTTTTAAATTATTAATACCACGAGTTATATCTTCAGGAGTCCATTCATTAACTAAAATTCTTTTTACTGGTTTCTTATTTTTAGCTAATAAGAATATTAGAAATGAGATAAGCTCTCCCTCCCTATCATTATCAGTTGCATTTATTACATATTCTATATCATCTCTATGTAAGAGTTTTTTGACAATATCAAATTGTTTCTTTTTAGAACTATCTACTTTAAATTTGAATTTATCTTGGGGGATAAATGGAAAGTTACTTAACTTCCATGAACCTGAATATTTATCTTTATCGTAATCTTTCATATCATATAAACCAACTAAGTGACCAACAGCATATGTAACTATATATCCGTTGCCTTCAAAGTATCCATCATGTCTAGTTTTAGCACCTAAAAATGATGCGATGGTTTTAGCTACAGAGGGTTTTTCTGCTAATATAAGTTTCATAATAAAACCTCCTTTTATACTTACTTATATACTACAATTTTATATGATATCACAAAAAAATAAAAGACTGCAAGGCAGTCTAGAAATTATAATTAAAGTTATTGTTATTATTGGTTAACCTCTTTAAATAATAATCAATAAAGCTATCATTGTAAGGATAATCCATTAAATTAACAAATGATACATGAGTAACATTATTAGGATTAAGTTGATTCATATGATAATTTAAAACTATTCCAGATATTGAACACGATGATATTGGATTAATATATATATTTTGAGTATCTGAAAGAGAAGTAAAGATTTCATATGTTTTATCACTATCAATTAAGTATGAATAACTTACAATAGAATCTAAATTTTCATATTTACTACATAGATTAGCTAAACAGTCTAGTTTATTTAAATTTGGATAAATATCTTTGTATCCACCTAAAATTATATATACATTCTCATGATACAAATCTTTAAAAGAAATCATTAATTTATAAATTTGGTTATTTAATTCCATTGGTAAATATAGATATAAAGGATGGAATTCATCAACTAAAATATTATGGTTTTCTAATAAAGTGTTTAATGAATTGGTGTCAATCCTATAATTACTATTTATATCATTAAAAATTAAATACAAATTACCATATAAGTTAACATTATATATACTTTCTAATTTTAATTTCATCCAAGGTATAGGTAATAAATTCATTATATCCCTCCAAAAATGTAATAATAATGTGTTTAACAAATTATATTCTATAAAAATGCTGTATTTTTTATTCACATGCATGCTTCAAGTCATAAAATAATTATTTCAAAAATTTAAATAGATAATACTTTTTATAGTGTATAAATAAGACTATATATTGAAAATAATAATATAGTAAAATTAATAATTAACTCGTTGTGCTAGTTAAATATGATTATTGAAAACACTAGAGTCTAATAAACTATATTTTTATAGTTCAAAAACTTTATATAGTAATTTCAATATGTTTAGTAAAGTAACTAGCACAACAGATTAATTAAATAAAAGATAAGGAGAAAAGTTATGAATGTGATAACTGATTTCTATCAATTTAAATATAGTAGGGATTCATATTATATAGATTTATTTATAAACACAAAGGCTCTTTTAAATATTGAACAAGCTTTAGATGAGATGTTATCTAGTTTTTATACAACTAAAGATGAACAGTGTGCATATATGAGACTTAAGGAATTATTTAAATCATCTAGAGAATCTACAGATTCTATGTATGCAGAGGTTAGAATGAATAAATGTTATCTAAAATATATTAAGACCCTTTGCTATTATTTTGCGTATAGAGTTGAATATGCACCACTTAAAATATTAAATGAATATTTGCAAGTATTCATGATTGAAGATATGGAGAATATATCAAGTTTTATTAATTTAAATGAAGATATAAAAGTAAGAGTTTTATCTAATATATAAATTATACTGCTGATTATAGGCAGTATTTTTTTGAAAAGATATATTAATATAAATTAAAAATTATATAAAAAAGAGAGCAGATAACTTAAAAATTGTAAGTATACTGCTCTAGTAAAATTAAATTTAGAATACGTGTTTACTTTCGTCAAAATCATAAACATCCATCAAAGCTTCCCCAAATCTTTGATAATGAACGATTTCTCTTTCACCTAAAAATCTTAAAACATTTATTATATCTACATCATCAGTTAAATTTATAAGGTGATAATAAGTTGCTAAAGCCTTTTGTTCAGCCGCCATATCTTCGTGTAAATCAGTAACCGGATTTCCCATAACCGCAATAGGAGCAGTACTAAATGGAACACCATTTGAATCACCTAATAATACTTAAAACCACTAATTAAGAGAAAACTTAATAAGTGGTTTTATTTTACCACAAAAAGGTTTTATAAGGAAGAGTGTTTGACCTAGAGTAATCCGAAAGGCTCGATAGAGTACAGGAGAAACCGACTAAACACTTGGGTGAAAATCCCAATTGCATATATGTATGCCTAGCACCATACAAAAGGGCAAAGAGTAGTAACCTCGGACTACAAAGAAGAACAGGAGTGGGTAGGAAGTCTGATTTGAGGATGATATCAATTTTAATGTGGCTATGGGGTCAGATGTAGTAAGTATTAAGTTACAAACACAAGATATTGTAAAGGCTGTGCTAGTCCAACGTTGTATGGTCGTAACATACCTATCCTAACTGGGATAATCCAAAAGGAAGTCTACTCACTGTTTTTCGTGGGTAGCTATGTCCAATTGGCTAAGCCTTCTAGGATAATCAGTTTAGGTTATTAGAAGTCAATAGGTTTCGGTAAAAATTGAAACTTGGACATAGCTGATATACTTAATAATAAAAGAAATAGATAATATATAGATTGGAGATAGGAATGAAAAGTAAAAAGTCTGGAGTAAGTATGGGTGGTACTATTGAATACACAAGAACAAAAAAGAAACAACAATTTATAAATAAGATAGATAGAGTAAAAAAGAAGAATGCAAAAGTATGTGTTAATTGTGTAGATAACAGGGAAGGTTATTGTGATAGGTTCAAAGGATGGTGTGGTAGAGTGAACTATCACTGCAATGGAGAAACTATATCATATCAAGAAAAGTTACAACAAGATAAAATTAAATATGAATTAAAAAAGAAAAAAGAAAAAGAAAAAAGAAGGTGCAATAAAACTTGTAATAAGTAAATATTTATATTAAGAGGTATATTAAATGGTAAAGTTTAAAATAGAAGATATGAAAATTAATATTACATATGGTACAAATAAGGTTGATAAAGATAGATTGTGTAGCATCTTTATAGATATAATAAAAGATTTAGAAAAAGAAGATTTAAAAAACAATGAGAATAAAATATCGACACAATAAAGAAAATAATATGTTATACAATATCTTTTTAAATGTATATGAAATAGATTATAGACCATATAAAATAGATGATATAGATAAATTTATAGTAAAAGATACAATACATCTTATAGATAGAATAATCACAAGTGAATGTAAAAAGATATTAGGCAAGATAGGCATAAAAAAATATACAAATCTAAGAGAAAAAGAAGTTAAAGAATTATTAAAAAAACACCTATCAAATGTAGAACCAGAAATTGTTTTGAATATATATAATGAGCATAAAGTTAAACTAGATATGTTTGGCTATGAAGTATGTGAAGTATTAAATATATCAAAGTGGAAATTTAACAAAATTAAACATACTTTAAAAATATCTGGAACACAGGTTGTAAATATTAATTGTAAACCTAAGATAATAAACAAATATGATAGAAGATTTATATATGAAATATTGATAAACAAAAATAAATTATAGTTTTACACATTAAAATCCAGATGAATATTTTAATTAAATAGATTGATTAGGAGCTGGAGCAATCTATACTTTAAAGAATAATAGGTTAGTAAAAGAATTATACCTTAAGTAAGTTACAACAGCTTAGAAACGAATTTAGACAGGATATAAAGGCATTAAAGAAGGAATATAACCAATTAGTTTTTGATTTAGATAAAAAAATTTAAAAGTGGTTTATGTATAAAAAAAGTAGCTAAATAGGCTACTTTTTTTATACAAAAATACAAAAAAATGTAAAATAAGACTTGCAAAGTTCACGATATCGTGATATAATAATATTTGTAAAGGAGGTGAGAACAATAAAACTGATAAATAAATTAAAAAGACTTAACAACCTTCTAAGACAAATTGTTAAGTCACTACTTTACCTAATAGCAATAAAAGAACTTATTTTATCGCTATTAAAATAAAATTAAATATATTAAAGAGATACCCACATATCTCTTTAATATATATTATCAGTTTTTTATTAAAAATGAAAGAATTATTAAAAACAATTTTTTACACAATAATAATTATTATGTTATTAAAAGTTTTATTTAGTTAAAAGAAGGTGAGAATATGAATAATCCATTTGAAGGATTAATGGCATTTTCAGATGCTAGTAAACGTTGGAAACTAAGTGACAGCACATTAAGAAAAGCTGTAAGCTATGGGAAGTTAGTAGAAGGTATTGATTGTAAAAAGTTTGGTAAGCAATGGATAGTAACTGAAACAGCTATGATAAGAGAATATGGAGAACCAAAAGAAAGTAATTAGATAATAAAAAAGAACCATACCCAATAGATTGGAATACAGTTCCCTAGACAAGAAATAGTATACCATCTATTGGAATGAAAAACAATAGGAGGAAATACAAAATGATATACATAAAAGCAAAAATAAGAAGGTTTAATAGGGATTTTAATAAGGAGGAAAAGTTAGTGATAATACTTGGAAGTATAGTAACTATATTAGCTGTAACTATGGGATTAATTTTCTTGTTGATGATAGCTAAAAAGATATTTGATTTATATATAAATTCAACAGCCCCATATTTCATAAAGGCAATGAATAATATAATAGGATTTTTCTTTGAAGGTTGGACTTTATAAATTTGAAAATTAATATTCAAAACAGGTATAATACCTGTTTTTATTTTATTTAAAGTTAATGAAACTTAATGACATTTTAATAATAAAGTATTATAATTATTCTTATAAGGGAGTTGTTAAATATGACACGAATACGTAAGGAAGTGAGTAGAACTAGATTTAGTACAAATGTAGACAAAAAACTTTTGGAAATCTTAGATGAATTATCAAAAGAAACTAAAATACCTAAGTCTAAACTAGTAGACACAGCTTTAGAAATGTTATTTGAAAAATATCAAATTGGAGGAGAATAAAATGGACTTTATAGATAAAATAAAACAGCATTCACAAAGAATAGAAATGGTAAGAGGTAATTTAGCTACAGAAGAAGCTACTAAAACAGCTTTAATAATGCCATTCTTTAGTTTATTAGGATATGATGTATTCAATCCTATGGAATTTATACCAGAATTTGTAGCTGATGTTGGAACTAAAAAAGGGGAAAAAGTAGATTATGCAATAATGAATGAAGGAAAACCTGTAATACTTATAGAAGCAAAAGGTGTAGATGATGATTTAACAAAACATGATGCACAATTATTTAGATATTTTACAGTAACTGATGCTAAGTTTGCTATATTAACTAATGGTATAGTATATAAATTCTTTACGGATTTAGAAGAACCTAATAAGATGGATGAAAAACCATTCTTAGTGTTAGACTTATTAAACATAAATGATATGCAAGTAGCTGAACTTAAAAAGTTTACTAAAGATAAATTTGATATAGATACTATATTCAATACAGCATCAGAATTAAAATATAGCAATCTTATAAAGGCTCAATTAAATAGTCAATTAAATAATCCTAGTGATGAATTTGTAAGATTTATAATAGGTGATTTCTTTACAGGAGTAAAAACAGCTAATGTAGTTGAAAAGTTTAGACCTATAGTAAAGAAATCTATGCAACAATTTGTAAATGAATTTATGAATGATAAAATAAAAAGTATATTAAATAATGAAGTTGAAGAAGATAAAACTGTAGTTATTGCTCCAGAAGAAGTTGAAAACATAGAAGAAGTTGCTGTACAAGAGAATACAGAAAGTAAGATTGTAACAACAGAAGAAGAACTAGAAGGATTTAATATAGTTAGAAGTATATTATCAGAAGTAGTAGCTCCAGAAGATATACAATTCAAAGATGTTGAAAGATATTTTGGTATATTATATCAAGGAAATATAAGAAAATGGATATGTAGATTATATTTCAATTCATCTAAAAAGAGCATAACAATATCTGATGAAAATAAGAGAGAAGTAAGATATTATATAGAAAATATAAGTGACATATATAAATATAAAAATGAATTATTAAGTTCATTAGATAAGTATTTAGAAAAAGTAGATGCATAATTTGAAAGCAGGTGTAAAATCCTGCTTTTTACAATTTGTTTATAAGGATTTAAAACTTAAGTATAGATGTAGATTGATTATTATATTTTGAAAAAAGTAGATAATTTATATAAAATAGGTTATAATATAGTTAATAATAAACAAAAAAAGAAATTACAATCTAGTGGAATAGAGCGTGATTTCTATGTAATAAACTAACAAAGTTAATTTTTATCTAAATCACTCTTATTGCCTGTAAGAGTGATTTTTATTTTGTCATAAATAAAACAACCTATAATACTCAATATTATAGCATCTGAATTATTCAATAAAAATGTTAAAATTTCCATACATCCACCTCCTTTCCTCGGACTATAGGAAAGAAGTCTTATCTTAGTACAGAAACCATCACTCTTAGATTGTAATTTCTTCAAGCTAAATTATACCATATATTAATTATTAAATCATTTGTTTTGTTTATAAAATTAATTTTTTATTCAAAATATTAGAAAAAAACAATCCATTTAAAGCCACGGAGAGCCTTTTCAAAATTATAGGTAATACTAAATATCCTTTTAAAAATGAGTATTACAAAACAAATCTTAAATATTATTAAAAAATTTTATATATTTTTTTACACTTGTCATTTTTACCGTATATAATCACTTATCAAGTTCTTTAGGAACTAAAAAAAATTTAAAGATTATGTAGCTACAAAGGAGATAAGAAAATGATAAAAAATGAAGTGATTAGAGCTAGAGTGAGCAAACAGGAAAAAGAAAAATATATGAAATTCGCCGAAAGTAAAGGTATGAAAATATCAAATTTAATAAGAACTTTATTAAATAAAGAAATAGAAAAAGAAAATAGATAGATTAAAAAGGAGATTTAATAAGATGAATAAAAGTTTTAAATACAAAAAAGAATGTAAAATATGCAATAAAACATTTGACACTAATACAGCAACATCAAAATATTGTTCTGATGAATGTAGGGCAATAGCTAATAAAAATAGAACTTATAAACTTATTTGTGAAGAATGTGGAGAAGAATTTGATGGTAAAAATAAAACTAATAAATTCTGTAGTGATGAATGTAGAAGAAAAAATATAAAGGAAAGATATGAGGTAGTTTGTAGTGAATGTGGAGTTGTATATAAAGCACCTATTGATTTAAAACATTATCCTTGTAAGGAATGTAGAGAAATTATAGAAAACTCTAAAGTAGAAAAAATATGCAGAATGTGTGGAGAAATATTTAAAACAAATGAAAATATAGAAGTTTGTAGTGGTTTATGTGAGTACAATTACAAAAGAGAAAATAAGTATAAATATAATATTAACATAGAGGAAGTTAAATCTATAGATAAACAAATAAAAGAGCTTTTATTAAGCTATTCTGGAGTAAGATTGAATAAAAAAGAGCAAACAGAAATATATAAACAAATAAAAGAAATATCGAATTTACCTATTCATAAATCAATTTATAAGTGTCTAAAAAGATATAATATATCTCATACTTACTTTGATACAGTTGATGGATGGTCACCTTTATTGATAAATACATCAGATGAACAAGATATTGAAAAACAAATATTAATAGAAGTAAAAAAAGAATTATTACAACAAACTATAAATAAATATGAAATAACTAAACGTGAATTTGAAATGAAAATAGAAAACATAAAACAAATTATAAAAAAATTAGAAAATTAATAAAAAGGAGATTGAATAAAAATGACAGCAAGATATTTATCAGAAAAATTTAGTAAAGAACAAGTAGAAGAGTTATTTACTACTAAAGGTAAAATACAAATGATTACAGCCCCTACAGGAGCAGGTAAGACTTATTTTGTGCAAACTAATGTAATTAAAATAGCTAAAGGTGAATTTAAACCTTTTGGAGCATCACAAAAGAAAGCATTACTATTAGCTAATAGAAGTGCTTTAATAACTCAAATCAAAGAAGATTTAAAGAATAATTTGGATGCTACATACTTTGAAAGTATAAATGAAGAAGAGTATGTAAGTAAATATATAGATATACTTTCATATCAATCATTAGCTAAAAAGATTTTAGAAGATATAACATTCTTAGAAAAATATAATCTAATAATAGCTGATGAATGTCATTATTTTTTAAATGATTATTGGAATAATACAACTCAATTAACCTTAAATGAGCTTATAAATCATTCTGTAGATAATACAATATTATTCTTTAGTGCTACTACAGAAGAATTGAAACATTTTATGGATATTATAAAAGATATAGAATTTGATGGAAGAGAACTTTACAATGAAGTTTTAAGTGTAGAAGAAAGTATGGATTTAGGATTTAATGATAGATTAGATATAGTTGTAACTAATGATGAATTAGAAAATGTTATGCAACAAATACCAGCTGATGAAAAATTTATAATATTTGTAAATGAGTTTATGACTAAAAATAAGATAGAGGATTTAGTTAAGACTATGAGTACAGATAAAAGAGCTATTGGTTTTATGTATTCTAAATGGGAACAACAAGGGAGAGGTTTTAAAGTTGATGAAGAAATGGCTAAAAAGTATGATTTAACTATAAATAATGAAAGTTTCTATGATGATTATATATTAGGAATAATAGCAAATAATGCTATGGATAATGGTGTTAATCTTAAGATGGAAGATTTAAAGCACATAGTCTTATTAAATCAATATGATTTTACACAAATAAAACAATTCATAGGTAGAAAAAGACATAATCCAAATAATCCAGAAGATAGAACTAATGTATATATAATATCTCATAATAAAGCAGAGTTAGAGAAAATAAAAGTTAACTGTGATAAAACAATGGGATATGTAAAGGACTATGAAACACTAACTAAAGAAGAGTTTATGGACAAGTATATGGTAGATATAACTTTAAATAGTGTATGTATTCCTAAGTATGAAAATTCATATTTAGAAGGATTAAAAATGTTAGATAGAACAAAATATAATGTGGAAAGAAACAATGATTTTCCTTTTATGATAACATTTTGTTTTGATGGAAATGTAGAAATACATCCTAATTATTGTCAAATAGAAAAAGTGGCTTGTAAGTTAAACATAATAAATGGTGTATTAGGGCAATTACAATATTGTACAATGGCTAAATTTTATGAAGTTAACCTAAGAAAATATTATAAAAATGTATCAATAAAAGAAGTTAATAAAAGTAAATCACAGAAAAAATATTCAGCATTAGAAGAGATACCAGAATATCTTGATAACTTAAAAGGTGTAAGCATAAATAAAGAACAATATAAAAAATTAAGAGAAGAATTTAAAATTAAATGGGATGTTAAGCATGAAAAGAAATTTACAGTTTTAGGTGATAAAGCTTTCAATGAATATATAAGTCAGTTTGGTTATTGTATTATGAAAGGTAAAGGTAAAAAAGTAGGTAATACAATACCAACTATATATATTATAGCTAAAAATTAATAGAGCAAAAAAGGTAGTTTTTTATATAATATTAATATACTTTAATCTAAAAACTACCGAAAAAACTCTTAAAAATAAACAATAAAAAATATACGACACCAGCTTGTCTGGTGGCGACACGTTGCATTTGCGATAGCAAATCAATGTGTAAAGAAATTAATACTAGTTTTAAATGCTAGTATTTTTTTTGATTTAATATAAATAATAGTTGAGCTTAAATACTCACTTGCTGGTTGCACCAGCTCGTTCGTTTGGTTTGTGGAAGAAATAAGTCAAGTGTAATCATTCAGAGCTTATTATTCTGACATATGAAGTGAGTTATGGTATCTCATTAAAAAACCACTCCTTTATGCTGGCTTAAGACAGGCTTATTGTGGGTTCAATTCCTACAGCTGGCAAATAAATATAAGACTTAAGATATTTCTCTTTTGTTTCTTAAGTCTTTCATTATAGATTGAATTATTCAATCTTCCTTTTATTTTTGAAAAGTGATGGCTCACTCTAAAAGCTACTTGTTTTAATCAAAAATCATTGAATTTATTCTTCATTGGATGTGCTATATAAAGTGGAGAATGTGTATGGTAGGACACTATAAAACCTACCTTCTTAAATATGTTCGTGTGAGTAGGTCATTTTTAATCTGGTTCAATCCCAGACACGAGCTATTAAACTATTTGTTCAAATCGTAAAACTAGCAAAAATTTTAGAGGGACTTAGTGTTTAAGTTAAAAATTTCCAATATATTAATTGTCTTGGTGGTATGTTGGGCAAGCAGGTTGAAATATACCTGCTTTTACGTTTTATGATAAATTATTCCGAGGTGAGAATATGGAATATGGCATTTTTAAAGACAAACTAAAAAAAGAATTATGTAAATATAATATTAATTTAAATAGTAAAATAATGGCTATAATATTCAAAGTACTCAATGAATTGAATATTATAGACTGAATATAAAAATTTTTTTAAGAAAGGCTGACTTATAAAGGAAAGTCGGACTAATCTGTTGCGTGAGATTTTAGAGTATTAATCTAGTCAACTTGAGAAGTTGACATTGTTAAATTGTTTACTAATCAAAAATCAATTCTCTATCTAATTGATAGAGAACCTCCTTGCTGGTTTAGCTCAATGGTAGAGCAATGCACTTGTAATGCATAGGTTATAGGTTCGATTCCTATCACCAGCTCCAATAAATATTATAGAAGGATGTGGTTATTATCCTTTATACACTTTGTAAGGATTGTAATACTAAAGTTCCATATGGTACTACTAGATGCAAAGAATGTGATAGTAAGTTTAATGAGGAACGAAACAAGAGAAACAATAGGAATAGATATGTAAGAGATAAGGCTAATGAAGATGCTATAAGAATGTTTTATGTATCTACAGATTGGAGAAATAAAAGGCAAGAGATTATAAAACTATATGATAATCATTGTGCAATATGTAGAGCTTTAGGAAGATATACAGAAGGTTTAGATGTACATCATATAGTTTCATTGCTTAAAGACTTTGATAAGAGATTAGAAGATAATAATCTAATATTAGTTTGTGTTGATTGTCATAGAGAGTTACACAGAGATAATATTGATAATGAAATTAAATTAAATAAATATATAAAACAAAAGATTAATAGTGATAAGTTCACAAAGAAATTATTAGGTATTGAAAAATAATTTTCAAAAATGGCTGGAGGACTAGTAATTTCCATTTTCCTTGAGAACCATCATTCCCAATGGAGAGGTCACGTTTACACACAATGTTAGTTTTCCAAACTTTTTAGAAGTAGGTGAATAAATATGAAAAATATGTATTCTCAAAGAACTAAAGAAAACTATGAAACTACACAACAATTACAAGAGTTAAACGGAAAAACTCTTACATTAGATACACCACATTTGAAAATACAGGATGATGTATGGCTGAATAAATTTGATTTCTATGTTGATTTATTAACCATATCTGATTTGCTTTCAGATTTAGATTTAGGTGTATTAGGTAATCTAGTTTCAACAGAAGTTTTATTAGAGAGATTACAAAAAGAATTATTAAATCCAGAATTGGATTTAGTAGAACAAAGTAAAATCATCAATAGTTATCAAAAACTATTGAGTAGTTATAATACCTTATGTTCCACAGTAGGACTAGGAATAAAGAACCGTGGACAAATACTGAAAAATAAAGAACAAAAAGTAGAAGAACAAAATGATGAATTACTAAAATTATTAAGAGATTAATATAAGAAGGTTCTGATGAATAATTATCATCCAGCCTTCTTTTTTGTTATGAAAAATAATAGAAAGAAGGTAAGTTATGAAGAAAAAATATTATGTATATATGCATCTATATCAAGACAAACCTGTTTACATAGGTAAAGGTAGCGTTAACTATAGCAAATGTAAAACTAAAGGTGGATATGATTGCAGAGCAAATAATAAGACAAATAGAAGAAGTCAAGAATACTTAGATTTCATTAAAATGGTTGGTAAGGAAAATATAGAGGTTAAAATAATAGCTAGATTTGATAACGAAGAAGATGCTTTATGGCTGGAAGAAGAATTACATAAGGTTCATAAAGACTTATTTAGTATGGTTACTAGAGGTGAAATGCATCCTTTGTATAATAAACCGAGAAGTGTATCAACTAGACAAAAACTAAGTAAAGCCAATAAAGGTGCTAATAATCCCAGAGCTAGAAAAGTGATTATGTTAGATAAAATAAACAACAAACATATTAGAATATTTGATTGCATAGTAGATGCATTGGAGTATTTAGATTGTACTACCAATAACACATCAAATATAACGAAGTGTTGTACAGGGGAAGGATTAACAGCTTTAGGTTATAAGTGGATGTATCTGGAAGATTATGAAAATAAGACCGAGTTATATTATAAAATAATCAATAATAAATCAGATGTAAAAAGAAGTAATAATCATAATGCCAGAAAAATAATAATGCTGGATAAAAATATAGATGTAGTTATAAAACAGTTCGATTGTATAACGGATGCTATAGATTATTTACAAAAAGGAAATACAACAAATCTAAGTGCTTGTTGTAGAGGTAAGCAAAAAACAGCATTTGGTTATAGATGGATGTATGCTGATGATTATTTAAAACTAAATAAATTTAAAGAGATAGCTTAAGACAAGTTATCTCATATTACTATGAGAAAGAAGGTGTTTATATGAATATTAGTGCATATGCAAAAGCATATAAATATGCACAGGATGTAGTATCTGGTAAAGTTGTAGCTGGTAAATACATTATAAAACAATGTAAACACTTCTTAGATATGGTAAATAACAAAGATAGTGAATATTACAAAACGTATTTTGTAGATATGAAGGTAGTAAAAAAGATAGATGGAATAGTTCAATTATCAAATTTTGCTACAGGGGAATTTGCAGGTAAGTCTTGTTATAAGCACATAGCAGGTTACCAATGGTTTATATTAATAAACCTATATGCAATATTCCATAGAGATAAACCATATAAAAGAAGATATGAAAAGGCTTGTGTATTTATAGCTAGAAAAAATGCTAAAACGTGGTTAGTTTCAATGTTTATGTTATTAGCATTGATATTTGAACCAGATTATGCACAATTAGTAGCTGGAGCTAATACAAGAGACCAAGCAAGTATATTATTTGATGAAATAAAGAAAACATTAGAAGTATCACCTTTATTGTTGAAACATTTTACAGTACGAAAAGATAAAATAATATGTAAAATGAACAATAATATATTATTTCCAATAGCAGGTGAAGCAAGAAATACAGATGGAAAATTAGTATCTGTAGGTTGTGTAGATGAATATGGTAGTGCTAGAGATAGTTCTATATATGATAGTTTACAAACTTCTATGCTATCTACTATAAACAGATTATTATTTACAATTTCAACAGGATATCCATATCCAAATAATCCAATGAAAGACCAGATTGAATATGGGAAGAAAGTTTTAGATGAAATAATAATAGATGATAGATTTTTCTTAATGTGCTATGAATTGGATGAAGATGATGATTGGATAGATGAAACAGTTTGGATTAAATCCAATCCTTTACAGGCTACATCTGAATTAGGTATGGAGTTCTTAAGAGGTGAGTGTAAAATGGCACTTGAAATGAGTAGTAAACAAACATCTTTTAGAACAAAAAATCTTAATCAATGGTTGCAATCAGCTGGAGAAGATAAATATATGGACTTTGATTTATGGAAAAAGTGTAGAGTTGATAAGATTGATTTCAAAGGTAAAGAAGTTATAGTTGGTATAGATGCATCTTTAACAACCGATTTAACAGCAATAAGTATTATGTTTAAAGAAAATAACAAGTACTACATAAAATCAATAGGATTTCTACCAGAAGAAAGTTTGAAAAATCGTAGGGAAAAATTCGATTATAGACTTTCAGCTGAAATGGGTGAATGTCATATAACAGATGGATATATAGTAGATTATAACTATCTTGAAGAGTATATAAGAAATATACCTTCTATATATGGATGTACTATAAAAGAAATATGTTATGACAGCTACAATATGACACAAACAGCTCAAAGGTTAGCTGATACATTTGATGTAGTAGAGATAAAGCAGAATTATTACAATTTATCACATCCAACAAAGACATTTAGAGAACAAGTATATCTGAAAAATGTATACTATGAGAAATCAAGTTTATTTGATTGGTGTATGAGTAACTGTAGCACAGTTAAAGATAAATCAGAAAATGAAATGATAACTAAGAAAAATAAAAATAATATGAGGATAGACTTGGTTGCAAGTACAATATTTGCTTTCAAACAAGCATATGCACTTGAAGAAAAACCAAAATTTAATATTGACGATATATTTATGATTTAATATCAAAAAATTCGAGCCTTTAAATTGGATTTTAAAGGTGTTTAAAAATACTTATAAGGTATTTATACCTTTAAAAATACGATAGAAAGGAGAACACTATGGGAATATTTGATAAATTCACAAGAAGTGAAACTGTTCCAATGGATAGTGAAAATATAAATACAGGAAATGTATTAAATATAGAATTTAATGGATTTTCAAAAAGTAATAGAGATATAGCTTTAAAACTAAGTGCATTATATTCTGGAACTAATTTAATATCAGAAACTATTGCTAGTTTACCAATCTATAAATATAAGATTGAAAAAGATGGTTCTAAGGTAAGAGTTAATGAGAAAATAAACTATTTATTAAATAGGTCGTGTAATGGATTTATAACTTCATTCGATTTAAAGGATACAATTATAAAATCAGCTATATTAGAAGGCAATGGTTTTGCACTAATAGTTAGAAATGATAATTTTGAAATAGAAAAACTAATTCCTTTAAAGAAATCAGAAGTTGAACTAAGACAAATAAATGGTACAGATGAATATATGTACAAGATAACTAAGGAAAATTATCAAGGTGAATATCAATATTTTGAGGTTATAAACTTAGCTTTAAATAGTGAAGATGGTGTAAATGGAAAAGGTATTTTAGAGCTAGGAAAAGAAGTCATAGGTCTAGGGAATGCGCAATCAAAATTTATTGGTGCTACTCTTACTAATGGTTCTTATATGAAAGGTTTATTAACTACACCTAACAACTTATCTCCAGAGCAAAGAGAAAATTTATCACAAAAGATTAAAAGTTTCTTTAGTGGTGGAAATTCTGGGAGAGTGCTAGTACTACCAGATGATTTAAAATACCAGAATATAAGTTTATCACCAGCTGATGTAGAACTATTGAAGATGCAAGAGTTTAATATATCAGAAATAGCAAGATTATTAAAGATTTCACCACATATGATTGGTGGAGCAGAAAAGTCTGGTAACTATGGTAATCTTGAACAATCAAATCTACAGTTCTTACAATATACATTATTACCTTATATTAGAAGGATTGAAGAAATATGTAATATGCAGTTACTTACAGAAGAAGAAAAAGAAAGTGGAAATTATTTCTACGAGTTTAATATAAGTAACCTATTGAGAACTAATAGAAAAGATGAAATTGAGTATTACACTAGAGCATTAGATGCAGGTGTATATTCTATAAATGAAGTTAGGAATAAACTAAATGAAAATAGAGTTGAAGGTTTAGATGTACATACATTATCTAAATTCAATTCAATAGTTCGTGATGGTCAAGTAATAAATACTATTATGAACCAAACTATTAATGAAAAAACAAATGAATATGAAGAAAAGAACACTAGTGAAGAAAACTAGTGTATTTTTGTGTGCAATTTTACAGAAAGGAACTTTGAAAAATGAAAGCACTTATAGAAAAAAGAGCCAAATTAATGGCTGAATTAGATGCTATGGAAGTAGAGCTAGAAACAAGAACAGCTGAACAAGCTGATGTAGAAAAAATGCAAACAAAAATAGCAAAAGTAAAAGAAATAGATGCTCAAATAGAGCTACAAAAAGAAACTAGAAATTTAAAAAATACAAAAGAAATGAAAGTAGAGGAAACAAATATGGAAACTAGAGCAATGTTATTAGAAGGAAAAGAAGTAGAATTAAGGGATATGACTAAATCAAATGTAAAAGGTGAACAAGTTCAAAATGGTACATTAGTTACAGATAGAGCAAAAGAATTAGGATTAAAAGATTTTGCTAGAATAGAAAAATTCAATGGTAATTCAATAGTACCTGTACAAAAATCTAAAATGGGTAAACTTGTTAAGGCATCTGAATTAACTGAAATATCTAAGAAAGATGTTTTAGTTGAACAAGTAGACTTAAGACCAGAAAAATATGCTTTATTAACAGTTGTATCAGAAGAATTAATGAATGATGCATCATATGATGTTGAGGGATTAATAAGAGAAGAAGGAAATCAAGCTATAGATGAAACTGTAGAAAGTATGATAGCTACAACTTTAAATACAGCAGAAGGTGTTGTAGATGTTAATCAAAAAGCATCTGGAGTTATAGCTTTAGAAGATGTTACTAACTTATACTTTGGATTAAATGCTAAATATAGAAAGAATGCTATATTCGTAGTAAATGATGAACACTTAAAAGGATTAGCAGGATTAGTTGGTACTGATGGGCATCCAATACTAGTTAGAGATTTAGTAAATGGAATGCAATTTAAATTAATGGGTAGACCTGTTGTTGTATGTGAAGATATAACAGATATGATGTTTGTTGATATGGAAAAAGCTGTAGTTTGTGGAATAGGAACAAATGCACAAGTTAAGCGTTCAGATGATGCTTTCTTTACTACAGGTGGAGTTGTATTTAGAACAACTGTAGCTTTAGACTGTAAACCAGCTATAGTTAAAGCAATAGCTAAGTTAAAGTTTGTAGGTTAATATTTCCTAGTTGAAAATAAGTTGTGTCTTTAATGGCACAACTTTAATTTTATTTTAATTGAGGTGATAAGATGAAATATGAAGTTATAACATCACCTTTTTATTGCTTAAAGTTAAGCAGAGCATTCACAAAAGGTTCAATAGTAGAAATAGAAGATACTGTAAGAGCTGGTGAATTGGTAGATGCTGGTTTATTAGCTGTTGTAGCTGAAACTAAAAAGAAATCTACTAGAACTAAGAAGGTGAAGAAAGATGTTTAGTATTAAAGATATAGATTTAGATTTTATGAAAAATTATCTTAGAGTTGAATTAGAATTTGAAGATGATGATAATGAAATAGAAATATTTATGTATGTTGCTAAAGAATATTTAAAACAAGTCTGTGGACTTTCAGAAGATGAATATTTACAAGCAAATACACTAGTTCCTGCTTATTTAATTTTAGTTAGTGAAATGTATGAATACCGAAGTGCTATGGTGCAATCAAATACTAAAGCTAACCCATTGATACAAAGATATATAAATACCAGCAGAAAGTTCTTTTAGGTGAGTTATGTTTAATATAGGCGAGTTAAGAGAAATATTACAAATTCACAAAGAAGTAAAAGTAGCAGATAAGAACACAGGAATGAGTGTAAAAAAACTTCAAAAATTATATCGTTTAAGATGTAAAAAGAAAGTTCAATCATCTAAAGAATATATATTTGCTAATAAAGACATGGAAAGTCAAACTGTAAAGTTTCTAATATTTAGTAGAAGAGATATATATTTAGATAATGTAGTTATTTATAAAAATGAACAATACAATATAAAGCATATAAGTCCATATGGAAATGGATATGTTGAGCTTATATGTGAAATAAGAAGGTAGTTAATATGAGTTTACAATTTGATTTATCAAGTTTAACTAAGAAACTATCAGAGCTTGAAAAGAAAGTTCAAAAAGATGTAGCTAAGAAAGCATTATTAGCTGGAGTAGAGCCAATGGAAGATGCTTTAAAGAGTGCATCACCTGTAGATACAGGAGAATTAAGAGATAATATAAAGAGTGCTAAGAAGATAAAAACTAAAAAAGGTAGAACCACAATAGATGTTGGAGTTACAGGAGATAATCGAAAGATTGTAGAACGTGCTTATTATAATCATTTTGGTTCTAGAGGTAGAGCTGGAACATATTTTATGAATGATGGTTTTAAGAAAGGTTTAAATCCAGCACAAGAAAAAATAATAGAAGTTTTAAAGAAGGAGTTAAGATAAAATGATTAACTCAAAGATAATAACAGCATTAGAGCCTTTAAACATACCTATTTATTGGATGAATTATGATGGTGATGATAGTGAATATATAATATTCCAAACTAATAATCAGAATGATATTAGATTTACTGACGATAATGCTGATGCAGAACAATCAGATATAGGTTTAATATATTGGTTTAATACAACAGATGGAGCATCTAAAATAGATATGTTAAAGGAGCTAATGAAACAAAATAATTTTATAAAAATAAGTGAACGTGATATGTATGATGATGGTTATTATGGTAGAACGTTCAATTTTAGATATGTAAAAGACTTTGAAATATAAGTCTTATTTTTATGTAAAAATAAGAAATGAGGTAATAAAAATATGGCAAAAATAGGTCAAATAGGTTTAAGTGGTTTACACTTAGCTAAAAGAAATGAGTTAACTAATGAAGTAGATACAGACACAACAATATCTGTAGCTGGTTTAGTTACAGCAGAAGTTGAAATAGAAACTGTAAGTGAAAATATATATGCTGATGATGTCGTTGCAGAAGTAATAGCATCTGGTTTCAGTTCTGGAACAGTAACTATGGAACTTTTAGGTTTATCAATGGAAGAGTATGCATTAATTTCTGGACAAGAAATAGTTGATGGAGTTGTAGCAGATAATTCAAATGTATTATCACCTGTGCTAGCAATGACATTTAAGTCACAAAAATCTAATGGTACTTATAGATATGTATCTTTACCGCAAGTTAAAGCTAATATAAAAGGTGAAAGTTTTACTACAAAAGAAGATGGTGTTGAAATAGCTAATGTAGAAATAGAGTTCTCTATAATACCAATGGCTGAAACAGGGATATGGAGGGTTCGAGCAGACCAAGATGCTTGTAAGAATACAGAGTTCTTAAATACATTCCTAACTACATTCCCAGAAAATGTACCAACACCTTTAGAAATGTTAAAAAATAAAAAGTAGTGAAAATAACTAAGATAAAAGGTTCTCTAATTCGACTTAGAGGGCTTTTTATTATGTACATAAGGTATTAGCATACCTATGAAATAAGGAATATTTTATATATTCCTTAGAATTTAAAAATTAAACTTTAAGGAGTATGTAAAATGCAAAAAATAAAAATAAACAATAAAGAATATAAAATATCATTTAACTTTGGAGTTATAAAAGGTGTATGTAAAGAATGTAAATGTACAACACCAGAAATGATAGCAAGATTAGCTGACGGTGATTTAGATGTTATATCTAGTGTTTTATATCATGGTATAAAATTCAATCATCCAGAGTTCGAGCAATCAGAAGTAGATACATTAAATTTACTAGAACTATTTGCTAGTTTTAATGTTGTTGGTCAATTAATGAATGATGCAATGCCACAGGATAATAAGCCAAAAAAAACAGTAACGAAGAAGAAATAGATTTAACTGATGATTGGGATTGGTCATATCTGGAATATTTGTGGTATACGTTATTACACAGAACAGATAATTTTGATAATACAACACCTAAATATTTATTTGAACAGCAAGAGGTATATATGAAGGTAAATGGATTATCAAAAGATGATAAATCTAAAGTAAAAGAAGAAAAGAAATTGGATAAAGTAGAAGATTTCTTTTAATTAAATAGGAGATAAACAAGGAATTTAATTTCCTAGTTTATCTCTTTTTTTTTATTAAAAAATTAAAGAAAGAGGGAAAAGAAATAATGAGTGAAGTTATAAATAATTTGCTTGTAGAACTTTCATTAGATAGCAAAGATTTTGAAAGTGGTTTAAAAGATGTTAATAGAGCAACGAAACAAATGGAAACAGCATTTAATGCAAGTAAGAAAGCATTAGCTTTAAGTGAAAAAGGTATAGAAGATTATACTAAAGCTGTTAATGCTGGAGAAAATGTATTAAAGCAATATGAAAATAAATTAGATGCTTTAAATAAAGCATATGTAGAACAGCAAGATAAACTAAAGAGCTATAAGAAAGAATTTGATGAACTACCATCTAAAATAGCTGATGCTGAAAAGAAATTACAAGATTTAGCACAAACAGTAGGAACAGGTTCTAAAGAATATAAAGATGCAGAGAAAGAACTTCAAAAGTACCAGCAAAAACTAGATGGTATGGACAGAACACTTTCAAGTGCTGTATCTGGTTTAAGAAGTTTTGAAAATCAAATAGCACAGACTGAAAATAAGATGACATCAGCATCTAAAGAAATCGGACAGCTAAAAGATGAATTATCTAAGTTAGATAATGTTGATGTTGATAATTTATCATCTATGTTCGATGATTTGGATATAGGAGATTTCACAGGTCAAATAGATGGTTTAGATAGTGGATTAGATTTATTATCATTAGGAGCTAAAGGAGCAGGTTTAGCACTAGCAGGAATGTTCACAGCATCCATAATAGATGGTACAAAGAGTTTCGATAAGGCTATAACGGATTTAGAAATAAATCTAGGAGTGACAGAAAAACAAGCTGAAAGCCTTCATAAGAAGATAAAAGATTTTTCTGATGGAGGATATGATGTTGGTAGTATATCAGAAGGTGTTGAATTACTAAGTCAAACTATGAGCCTTACTGATGAAGAAATGGAAAAAGTAACTAAAGGTATGTCTATAATGAACGATAGAGGATATGAAACATCTGATATGGTTCGTTTTATGCAAATGGCTTATAATAATTGGGGAATGTCAGCAGAAGATGCATTAGGTATGATTATAAGAGGACAGCAAGAAGGAATGAATATTGCTGGAGATATGATGGACACATTCTTAGAATATACACCAATATTTAGTCAATTCGGTGTAGATGGTAAACAAGCATTTGCATTAATATCACAAGCTATGAAAGATACAGGTATGGATAGTGATAAAGTAGCTGATATGATGAAAGAAGTATTTCTTACTATCACAGATGGTTCTGATGCTAGTAAAGAAGCATTAGCTAGTGTTGGAGTAGATGTAGATGATTTAAAATCAAGAATTGATAGTGGCGAAATTACTATGGTAGATGCTTTTAATGAAGTAAATAAAGCTATACTAAGTGTGGGTGATGAAACAAAAAGAGCACAAGCACTTCAAGATATATATAAAGGAACGGTAGAATATGGAAATCAAACAGTATTAGAAAGCTGGTTAAATGTTAAAGATGGTGCTTTAGATACAGCAGGAGCTATAGATGAAGTAACAGGTGCTTATGAAGGAAGTTATCAAGCATCACAGCAAGATTTTAGTAACAGTTGGAATGAGTTAAAAGAAACTATTGGTAGTGGTGTATTACCTATATTAACTACTGTTATGGACACTTTCAATTTATTATTTTCATCTGTAGGTTTAGGTGTAAGTAATGTAGTATTAAACGTTCAAACTATGGCTAATCAAATAAAAGCATTTTTCCAAGAAATTCAGATAAGTATATTAGAAACATTTGTTAATAATCCAATAGCCGAAAAGTTATTTCCAGGGATGGAAGAAAGACTTGAAACAGCAAAGCAACAACATGAAGAAACTATAAATTACATTCAAGAAAATGAAAGAAAGTTAGCTGAAAATTCTAAATTAAGTAATGAAATTTACAAAGGAAGTAAAGAACAAACTTATAATGATACAAAGAATATAGCAGACCAAAAGACTAAAGAAACAGCTGATATAATAGATAAAAATACAAAAGATGGAGCTAGTAAAGCGAAAGCTAATATGGATGCTATGAAAACTGATGTTGAAAATAGTTTATCTGGATTGGGAAATATAGCATTAACTGAAACAGGTGAAATACCAAAGGCTACTAAAGCTAATTTAGATGCATCAGCATTAGTTATAAAGCAATTTGGTACTGATGCATATTTAGGTGTAAAAACTAGTTTTAGTAAATTAGAAGAAAGTGCTAAACAAAGTATGACTAATTTATATAAAGGTGTAAGCACTTCTATGTCAAAAACTAAGACTAATGTTATGCAAGATGCTACAGGTATGTATAATCAAAGTAAGAAGAGTTTTAGTGCTTTAGAACAATCAGCTAAAAGTTCATTTAGTTCATTATACAATGGTTGTTCAAATTCTATGAAAAAACTGAAAAATAATGTTATAGCAGATTGGAATAGTATCAGAAATACTTTATCAAAAGGCATAACAGGGAAGGTTACTGTAACTAGAGCTACAGTATATCAAACATCTACACAGGCATTAACACAAGCTATGAATGAACGTATGGCTGGTTTAAGTAGAAATAGTGTAGATTTCTATGGAGCAAGATATAAACCATCACAGGTTGTGTCAACAACAGGTGGAGCATCTACAGCTAGTTCAAGAACTAATGATAGAATGTATGAGGAAATAAAAACTCAAAATAAATTATTAACTAAAATGTTAGATGTGCTAATGAGCGAAAGAACTACTGTAGTTGAAAATACAATTAACTTAGATGGTAGAGCTGTAGCAAAAGGAACAGCAAAATATATAAATGAAGAAATAAATACCTCTAAAACTAGAAGTGCAAGACTAGCTGGAGGAGTAGGATTTTAATAAAAAAAGGATAACAATTAAGTTATCCTTTTTTTTACACTTTAACTCTGGCAGGAGAAAAAGTGGTATAGAACTTGAAATAAATATCAAGTTCAAAAAATCCAAATAATTATTATGGAAACCACACTCTACAGCACATAGAATGTAATCTCTTTTATACATATTATTATATCACACTTTATGTAAACTTAAACAAATATTATACAATAAGATATTAAATAAAATATGTTTTTTATATGCTATTTTAAGGCTATAGGAGCTATTATAAGGGCTTTCATAAAGATTATTGATAAAATATATTGCTTAATATAAATATAAAAATTAGAGCTTTAATTATTAATAGGATATTTTTAAAAAGTTGTCAAAATAGGAGTTACATATAGAGGTAAAATACAAGAACTCTTAAATTGATAACTTTTTAAATTATTGAAAATTAATATTCAAAATAGATTTACAGTTTATGTTTATACGTTCCGTTTCGTAACCGTACACCTTCGGTGTACACTTCACTTCACTAGGTTTGTGAGAAGAAAAAATTATGAAAGGAACAATATAATGAATAAGTTAGAATTTAATTTATGGCTGTTAGTTTTACATCCAGATAAATCAATTGAACTCATGAACCACAGCTATGAATATGAATACCACAAAGAAGAGATAACAGAATTACTTTTAAATAAGTATAAATATTATCCCTTAAATTTAGTGCTAGATAAAAGGTATGAAAAAGAATTTAAGTTGATACATTCAACAGAAGATATAAGTAATGCAAATTATCAAACATTAGATATTGGAATTAATTTTATACGATTAAACAATAAATTAATATACAAAGGAGATATTGAAGATGAAAATAATAGATAGAAAAGAAATAGATGCTAAACTAATGACAGGTATACATATATTACAAAGGCAATTTGGATGTAGGATAAAAACTGTATATGCTTATAAAGTTGAACATCAAGATAGTTATATAGGAGCTTTAGTAGGCTATTTTAATAGAAGAATTAATGAAATATATATAAATATATATAAGCAAGTAGCAGGTACTATTATTGATGTAGGAACTGTTTTAGTTTCAGAAGGTAAATATGGAATACAAGTAGATACATTAGAAGGTAAAAAAGAAGAGCTGGATGCTCATAGAGATATAATAGATGAATTAGCATTAGAAATATATAGAAAGGAGCATATAGAGGACTAGAGAAATCTAGTTCTTTTTTATATACAAAAATATGGATTTAGATTTAATATATATTGCAGAAATGCAAGCAAGACATGAAGAAAAAGAAAATAAAAAATATGATGCTGTAGATTACTTTGAAATATATGATGAAACAGATTATAGAAGAAATACAAATAGAATGAATGCTAAATATTATGATAGCTATGAGAGTAGATTTAATTATTAAAGGAGATTGAAGAATATGAAGAAAAGAAAATTAAAAAAAGTAACACCTTATTGCTATAAAAGAGTTTTTGACTTAACTATGTTCCCAAAGGAGCTATTAAAATACTATGGTTTAGAGCCAGCAAAATATTATTATATAGGTTCTAGTAATATTGAACCTAAAGATAGAAACAATAGGTGGAAATCACACGTAGTAGCTGATTATCACATAGATAGAAATGTATTAGATTTTATAAAAAAATATAAAATGTTTCTTGAAGAACAAAGTGATATGTCTACTAAAGAGATAGACAAATTATTATTTGATACTTTAGAAGTGTTTTCTAAACATCAATCAATAGAGAATGCTAGAAAATTTGAAAATGATTTAATAGGTCACTACCAAATGTTACAAGCTATTAATAGTACTATAAGTATAAAAGATAGAGTTTTTATATTAAACAGTAGAGGAAGTAGTGTGAAAATTAAAAATGGTAAAGTTAAATTTAAGAGAAAATTATTCATAGATTAACTGTGGATATATTGTGAATAATTTTACAGAAAAGGAAATATTTCTTAATGGATAATGAAAAAAATCCTAATGGATAATGAAATATTTCCTTAACAATAGAAACTGAAAATTTTCCGTGACATACTATTCTATTATATAACTATTCTACTAGTTACTATTCTAATAAATAACTAAATAAATAAATAAAAAAGTTGGTTGTGTATTTATTTGATTTATTTATTCGGATAAATAAATATTTCATCATAACAAATATTTTGTAGTATGGTATAATTAACACATAACATTTACAGAAGGAGTTAAGTTGAAATGATATGTATACAAGATAAAGTTTTAGATTTAGGTTTAAGAGCACAAGAATTACATTTATATATGCAAATGATAAAAGTATCAGATGAAACAGGAACAGTTATATTGAAACAACAGGAGTTTAGAGATTTGATAGATGTTCAAGATACTAGAAGTATAGTTGCTTATTTAAGAGCCTTAGAGAGCCACGGATTGGTTTATTATGTAGGTAGAACAGATAGAGTAAATACATATAAACTAAACAATAAGTTTTATTTCAAGTAGGAGATTTTAAAAAAATCTCTTTTTTAATAGGCTATGTTTTAAATCAATGTTGAAAATGGATACTTTTAAATATATAGGTTATAATATAGATATATTAATGTTTCGGAGGTTATAGTATGCCAAGTATAAAGTCTATATTAACAGATATACAAACATTACCATTAGGTCAAATAGAGGAATTATTATCTTACTTAGAAGAATTTCTTGTATTAGGTTCTCAAGTAGGACAAGTATGTGAAGAAGTTAAAGAGTTTAGATTTGCTAAGGGGAAAGTGTGCCCTCATTGTAATTCTGAATCGATATCAAGAAATGGTAAATACAATGGTAAGCAAAGATATATCTGTAAAGATTGTAGAAAGACTTTTACTGATTTTACAAACTCTGCAACATATAGAAGTAAGAAATCTTTAGATAAGTGGTTAAAATACGCTAAATGTATGATTATGGGTCTATCAATAAGAAAATCTGCTAAAATAGTAGGTATAAATATAGCAACAAGTTTCTTCTGGAGACACAAAATACTTGATTGTATAAGCGATTTTTTAGGTACTGGTCATGTTGATGGAGTAATAGAAGCAGATGAAGTATTTTTTGCTGAAAGTTTTAAAGGTACAAGAACTGGTAATATGCCAAGAAAATCTCGTAAAAGAGGTAAAGAGATTAAAAAAAGAGGTATATCTAAGGAGCAGATTTGTGTTGCAACAGCGTTAGATAGACAGGGAAACTTAATAATAGAGCCTTTATGTAAAGGTAGAATGACACATAAAGAACTTGAAAGGCTTTATAAAGGACATATAGGAGAAAATTCTATATTATGTACAGACAGCCATAAGTCATATATTAAATTTGCTACAGATTTTAATTTAGACCATAAACGTATAAAAACAGGTAAACATAAAGAAGGTATTTATCACATCCAGCATATCAACAGTTTACACAGTAACTTAAAGAAATGGATGGGTAGATTTAATGGTGTCGCAAGTAAGTATATATCAAACTATATGCAATGGTTTAAGTGGTTAAGATTATTTGAAACTGATAGAGATTATATTAAAACTAAGAATTTTATTGTACAAAGCAATGTGGCATACTCTTATACTAAGATAAAGGATTTCAAATTAAGAACTCTAGAGTTTATGTAATCGGAAACATATTGGTAAAATATGCTATAATAAAAACAAGTACGCAATTGTTATATATTACAAAATAACTAAAAAATGGTAAAATATAGTTTATTGTGTATTTTCAAATATTAATTTAAGGGAGAGTAAAATGAAGAAAAAATTAATTTTAATATTATCATTTATGATATTTGGATTTGAATTAATAGGATGTAATAAAGATAATGTGGAAACTATAAAAGATACTATTTCAAATAATTATGCTGAGGTAAATGGTGAGGATTTAGAAATACTAGAATGGTCATATAGTGCAAAAGAACCAGATAATCCAGATAAAAATAGTGCTAGTTTCATGGGTGATATAACTATGGGTAGTAAAGATTATATGTCTAAAAAAGCAGTTAATATAAACTTAAAAGAAGGACAATCGCTAAGAATTGAAACAAAGACTTACTATCCTATTACAGTAATGCTAAAAGATAATTCAAATGAAGAATACTTATTTAATAAAACTTCAACACCAGTAGATAGTTCTATATTAGTAGATGAAGTTAAAAAAGACGGGCAATATGAATTAATGGTAGATTTTAATGAGATTGATGAATTTACCTTTAAAGTGTACATAGTTAATAAAAAATAGTAATAATACACAACATTAATATAATGCGAACAAAAGTAGTGGTATACCGATTGATATACCACTACTTTTTTGTTATTGAAATTTATTCTAATATCAACATTGTATTAAAACATAGCCTTTTAATAAAATAAAGTATTGCATTTTTGCAACATTACATTTATAATAATACTTGTAATAAAGATTAAAGGAGTTAGGCAAATATGAAAACAAACATAATGGGATTTGAACAAACAGCAATAATAGATGCTAAATTAAATGGAAATGATGTAATAGTTTTAAGAACTATGGTTGACATGATAGAGAGTGAAAGATTTGCTACTATAGAAATAGAAGGTGAAGTTTTTACTTGGATAAACTACCAGCTATTAGTTGAAGATTTACCAATGATAAGTGATAAAATAGACACTTTTAAAAAGATAGTAACTAAGTTAGTAAATAATGGTTTTTTAGATAGGAAAGTTAAAAAAGCAATAGGAGCTGGAGCTTATACATATTTTAAGAAAACTAAAAAACTAGATGCTATTATATTTAAACCAGAAGTAAAAGAAACTAAGAAAGACATTAAGAAAACATCTAAAGAAAATGTTGATGCACAAGTTCCAGAAGATTTTATACCAGCTGAAACTTCTTTAAGAGCAGAGTTAGAGATATTAGATGAAGTAATGACAGAAAGAATAAGTTTTACAACTAGTGAATTAGCAATAGAGTTTATAAGTAAAAAAGGTATAAGTGGTTTAGTACCTATAGTGAATAGATTATCTAAGAAAAAGGAAAATGGAGATTTTATAAATAATAAATATGTAAGAAATGCATTAAATACAGCAATGAATGCATAAAAAATTTTAAAATAAAGTGTTGCAAAAATGCAACAATACATAAAAATAAAAGGAGATTGGAAAGTTATGAATAAGAAAATATATGTAGATTTAGGCAATAGCAATTACAAAATGTTAGTAGGAGATAAGAAAATAGTAGATTGTAGTAACATCCAAGAAGTAACAGCAGGCACATTTGGAGCTTGGAATATTGATAATAAACATTACATAATAGGAGCTGGAGCTGTGACACGTAAACAGACTAATAAAATAGTTCCAGAAAAAAGAGCTTTATTAAGCAGGGCATTATATAGTGTAGTTGATAATGGAGATAAGATAGACTTAGTAACAGTATTACCTTTAAGTTTATACTTTGATGTAGCAAATAGAGAAAGCTATATAAACCTTCTAAAAGGCAAACACACTATAACAAATAGTGATGGAGCTAAAAAGAGTTTTACTATAGCTAGTGTGGCTGTATATGCAGAAGGATTTAGTTCATTGATAACTGATATGACATTATTACAACAGCCAATATATGTTGTAGATATAGGTGGAACAGATTTAGATATATTTTATGTTAACCGTACACCAGATGCGAATAAACTACAAACTACTGAAAAAGGTACTAATATTTTAACAACTCAATTAGCTAAAGTATTAACTTCAAAATTACTTGAAAGTTATAATGGTTCGCAGGTTGAATTGTTACTAGAAAGATATGAAACACTTCCAAAAGAAATAAAAGATACTATAGATAGCTTTATGGAAGAATATATCAAGGTTAATATACAAATACCTTTAAAAGATTTAGGATATAGAGATTTATTAGCAACACCAATAATTTTCACAGGTGGAGGTTCAAAGCTAATGGCAAAATATATATCTAAAATACCAAATGCTAAGATATTAGACAACTGTATATTTAGTAATATAGAAGGAGCTAGAATACTTGACTTAAGAAAAAATGGAGGTAAATAATAATGCTAATAAAATTAAATATAGAAGGTGAACTATTAGAACTTTTAAAAAAGGATGCAGAGATTAATTGTAGAACAAACCCACAGCAGATTTTGTACTATTTAAGGCAAATATATAGTGGTCAATTATCGGTATCAAACAATACACAAGTGGTACAAATAGAAGTACCTACAGTAAACCAAGAAATACCAATAGTAAATAATGAGGTTCAAGGTGGTAACAATACAGGTTTAGCAATGGATATATCAAGTATAAATTATAGTACCAATATGGTACAACAGCAGGAACTTGAAGGTATACCAGAGATTGATGATGATATATTGAATTTTTAAAACTAATGGCTGGTGAAATATCTAGCCTTTTATATTAGAGAAAATATTGATATATGCTAAAGATATGTTATAATAATAAAGAAGTAAAACTCAACGGAGTTTTGCTAGTGTAAAAATGTTTAAAGATTTGATACAAAGAATTTTACAATGATTGTGTGGTAGCTTTCATTGTAGCTTTAATAATAACGGTGTGGGAGCTGTTAATATTAATGTATATTCATTTTGTTTTAAAATCCAGAATGGAAATTTGTTGTTGTTGTACTAAACTCATTAGTACGGAAAATATAATTAAAATCATAAAAAAGAGAAGGTCGGATACCTTCTCTTTTTTTGTTTATTATTATTTTTACATTTTCTTATTGTTCCGTATATAATTACTTAAATCAAAAATGATAATAAAAATTTTAAATACAATGTAGTCACATCGACTACTAATAGATTAAAACAGGTTAAAAGGAGATTGAATTTAAAATGGAAATATTAAGATTAAAATCAGATGCAATAAGAATAAATAAAACAAGGGAAATATCAAAAGATGTATTTCTAGATAAATACAAAGGTATAGATAAAATAGAACTTGATGAAAGTTTATTTACTTTAGCATTAGCACAATGTGAAGGTGTAAAACCAGAAGAGATATTATTTACAGATGCCATAATAAAGGTAGAATTTGAAGATGATAAAGATATTATAGATAGAATAATTGAAATTAATAATTCAAAATATTGCTTTTATATGGCTACAGCAAGCGACCTTAAGAAATCAAGTGCAATATTTATAAAGGAACAATATTATCCGTTCGGTCAATGGTTAAAAGAGCAAGCAACAGGTGGAGTTGAGCATATACTAAAAGAAAAAGATAAAGTAACTATAATGAAGGAAACAGCATATCAAGGATTTATATTTTCTGGAGCACAGAAAACAAATATAATTCCAAAGGTTGTAATAATAGAAGAGCCAAAATATATTTATAGAGGATTACACACAGTTTTAGAAGGTGTAGAAACAGCTGAAACAATAGATGATATAAACCTAGTAGAAAAAGAAATAGAAACTACCTTAAGTGCATTTGATGGACAAGGTATAATGTCTAAAAGTTTAGCTGATAGAATAGCTAAAGATTTAAATATAGATTATGATTTAACTTGGATAACATTTAGACTTTATGCTGGAACAGGTGGAAAGGGAGTTGCTACTACAGTAGATATACAACAAGAGTTAATAAGAGTTAATAAGGTATATGGAAATACAGAACATTTAAAAATGGTTGATGGTGAACTAATGATACGTGATATATGGAATAGATACCACAAAGTTTCAGATGTGGATATGATATTAAATCAATCACAATGTAAATTAGTAAAACACTTTGATGCTGAATATTTAGACAATGTATTTAATCAAGTTGATGATATATTTAAATGTTTATATGTATGTAAATATAATCCTAAAAAGCTAAGAAGTGATAGAACAAGATTAAACTATCAATTCTTACAGGCTTTAAACTTATCATATGAAGAGTTAATGGAGATAACAAAACACGATAGAGAACATTTAGATGCATCTTTAACTGATATAGATAGTTTACTAATAACTACAAATTTAACAGATATAATAGATGAAGATGATGATGAAGATAAGGAAACTAAAAATAAATTCAATCTAATGTTAGAATTAGTGAAATATGATAGTTCTTTATTAAAAGATTGGTCAGTACAAAAGGAAATTCAAAAATTACTAAAGAGCAGAATAAACAAAGTTAGTTATGGGAAAGTAACATTAAATGATAGTGCTTATAGATTAATAATACAAGATGTTCAAGTATATATGAACTTTATAGCCACTAGAGATATGAACACAGCTAGAAATGAAAGTTGTTTACAAGCTGGAGAATATTATTCAGTAGGTAGACCAGATGGACAAAAAACTGTAATGGGTAGAAATCCACTTTCGAGTTCACAGGAGCTTGTGAAGTTTGAGAATAAAAAGAATAGTTATATAGATAGTTTAGGATATAATTCTGATGATATATTAGTAATGAACACTTATGATGCTACAGCCAGCAGGATGTCTGGAGCAGATTTTGATGGGGATATAGCTTGTTGTATAGTTGATGATATTATATACAATGCTGTAATAGAATTAGATACACCATTATTCTTTAATGAAGATGATGGAAAAACATATCCAATAAAATACACACCAGAGAATATAAAAAGAATGACTAAAGAATGTTCTGGGAACTTTATAGGAGCTTTAGCATTAGCTAATGCTGGAGTTATGAACCTAACAAATGAATATCCATATATGCTACAGGATGGAACTTTATTATCTAACTATGATTTCTTTAGTAAAGTTAAAAATGATTTTAAATTAAATACTAATGAAGAAATAAACCAAAAGATGCAGGAATTGATATATTCTGGAGCTGTAGTAAACACTATGACAACTACTTTATATACACTAGAACAAAAGAAGGAATTTATAAAAAGCAGACATAAAGAATTAAGAAAAATGCAATATTTAATTTTATATGCACAGCAGGTAGCTATTGACACTAGTAAGACAGGTATAGAGATACCAGAAAATATACAAAAGATATTAAAAGAGTTTTCAGAAAAACCGTATTTCTTTAAATATGCCAGAAGTGCAGAAAAAGGATTAACAATAAGAAATAGTGTAATAGACAGATATGCATATGGATGTGCAAGTCATTACTATACACAAAGTTTCAACTTAATGAAGGATGTATGTTTTACGGTAGAAGATGAAGTAAAACAATCTAAAAAGAATGTATTTTTAAAGATGTTTAAAGATGCAAGTGTAGGAGCTAATGAAAATAATGTAGCTGTAATAGTTAATGAACTAAATGATATATTTAATAAGTATAAAGCTATTAGGCAAGGTTTAAGAAATGCTGATAAAGAAACAAATTATTATAGAGAAACACATGAAGATAATAATTATAAGACCGCAACTAGATGTAATGAATTATATAACAAATGCATGAATAATATAGATGGGTATGCTTTAGAAGATTTATATAAAGCTATAACTATAGTAAAACTTAGAAATGATTATGTGTTAAACTTTTTTGCACCAGCTATAGTAGATGTAGTTAAAGCTAATAATCCTAAAGTTAGAACTTTTTATAAAGGTTCACATCCAGATAAAGAAGGAGCTGTAATAATAAAGATAGGAAATAAGACTTATACAAGAACATTTGAATTTATAGATGGTGAAAAATTAGATAATAGTGTCAAATACTTAAGGCTAAAGGAAGTGCAAAAAGAACAAGAAAAAAATAGTAATACATTAGTATTAAGATTTAAAGCCGACACAATTAATTTAAATGATTGTAAAGGATGTACAGCAATCAGAAATAAAGATGGTTATAGTTATACATTATATTTAGAAGATGCTGTAGTAGTAGAAAAAGCATATTTTTATAAAAATGGTGTAGCTGTGACTAAGGCTGAAAAAATAGATTTAATAGATATAAAGTTTAAAAGAGCTTTAAAGAAAAATGATGAATATGTATGTAAAAGTGCATAAAAATTAAATAAAATTACTTTTTTATTTAAAGTTGTAGGTGTTGGAATAACTAAGTTCCAGCACCTATTTTTTATATTTTTTAAATTTTTTTCTTATTTTTTTACTTTTTGTAGCTACTTTGTATATATTTATTTGAATACAAAAATACAGCTGTGGAATGTAAAAGTGAGAACAAGTAAGGACATACACTTAAGCTATAGAGTTTTCATATTTTACATTAAGACTTATAGTAGGAGATTGATTATATATGAAAAAAGTTAAAATAGAAGATATGAAAGTAACTATTAGTTATAGTGAAAATAAAATTGATAAAGACCATTTTTATGGTATATTAACTAATATAATAAAAAGATTAGAACTAGAGAATAAGGAAGTGAGTAAAGGTGAAAAAGAATGTAGTACTACTTAGAGTATCGACCGATATGCAAGACTTTGATGCCCAAAAAAATGGTATAGATAGATATGTCAAAGAAAATAATATAGTAGTTCATAAAACCATTGAAGAAAAAGGTGTATCTGGATATAAAACAAAATTAGAGGATAGAGAAGGATTACAAGAATTAATACAAATGGCTTTAAATGATGAACTAAATAGCATAATAGTATTTAATCAAGATAGATTAGGTAGAAGGTTAGAAATACTTTCATTTATGACTATTATGAATGAACAAAATGTAAAAGTTTATTCAGTTACAGAAGGTATTCTAAATGAAGATAATGATACATCAGAATTAATTCAAGCGATTAAATTTTGGACAGCAAATTATGAAAGTAAAAAAACTAGTCTAAGAGTTAAAAATGGCAAAAGAGCAACTATAGAGAAAAATGCTTATAGTGGTGGAGTAGCAAACTTTGGATATAAAGTAGTTGATAGAAAACTTGTAATAGATGAAGAAGAAAGTGAAGTAGTTAAGTTTATATATGAAAACTATATTGACTATGGATGTAAAAGAACACTTGAATTACTAGAAGAGAAAAATATATTAAAACGTGGTGAAAAATGGACTAAACCTAAAGTGTTTAGTATATTGAAAAATAATATATATAGAGGTAAAAAACAATATCAAGATGAATTATTAGATTTTCCAGAACTTCAAATAATAAGTGATGCAATGTTTCAAAAGGCACAAGAACGTGCAAAAAGCAGAAATACAAGAGGTACAAGAAGGTATACAAATAGAACCGATATATTATTTGAAGGTTTATTATTCCATAAATGTGAAGATGGCTTAGAGAGAAAGTTAAATATAGATTATGTAAATACTACTGCTGGTAGAGTTCATACTTATAGATGCAAACATTGTAAAGAAATAAGGGCACAAATAACTAAGAATTTTAATAGTGCTAAAATAGAGCCAATATTAATTGAAAATATAAAATCAGTAATGAATAGTATTTCAATTAAAGAATTAGAGCAAAAATACAATGAAGAAATAACGAAGAGCACAAGAACAATAGCAAAAAATATAGATATAATTAATAAACTTATTGATAAAAAGAAAAAAGCAATTGATAGTGCTATGAAGGAGATAGAAAAAATATTTATGGGTGAAAGTAACATAGATATAAATATACCCAGCAATATGATAAAGAAAATTGAAGGCGAAATTAAAGAGCTAGAAGAACAATTAAAAGTTCACCAGAAAGAGTTGCAGGATTTAGGAAATACAACATCAAATGCTATGTATCTGTTAGATAGATATAAAAATTTTGAATATCTATTTGATAATTCAACAAATGAAGAAAGAAAAGTTATATTACAAGATTTAGTTAATAAAATAGTGATTAATAAAGATGAAATTAATATACAACTGAATATATACTAATGATATTGACATTACAGATTAAATGTGATAACATAAATTTATCTTAATTGTGGGTTTATGTTATCATTCGCATCTGAAGGATATATTCCAAATCCGTTTTGAGCATAACTTGATCCAAGACCAGCTGCTCTTAACTCAGCAGGTGTAGCATCTGCAGTTAATTGATAAACCATTGTAGATATTATTTCAACGTGAGCTAACTCTTCTGTCCCAATATCAGTTAAAAGTGCACGAGATTTACCTGTAGGCATAGTGTATCTTTGACTTAAATATCTTAAAGCAGCTCCTAATTCACCATTTGGGCCACCAAATTGAGTTATTAGATATTTAGCCATGCCAAGGTCTCCATTTTTTATATTAACAGGATGTTGTAAAGTTTTCTGATAGATCCACATAAATTTAAATCCTCCCCTATATATTTGATACTAATCATTAAATTCTCTATCCCATGGCCATGGTTGGTCTACCCATTGCCAAGGACATCTACTTTGAACATAGCCAAAATTAGTTAAAGGTCCATATTTACTTTCATAAGCACATCTAGCTTGTTCAAATTGTTTACTTAATTTATTATACATGCTTACAGCATTGCTATCGTCTGGATTATTATCTAAATATAGATTTAAATCTAAGCATGCAAAGCATAATTCTTGTACTCTTGCCATAAGTTCACTTCTAGACTCCTGTCTCATTATCTTTTACCCCCAGATCTTTTTTTAGGTGTAGAATATAAATCTTTATTATACATTACAGAATCTAACAGATTTAATTCAGGAAATAATGTTCCGTATTTTAATGCTGTAGAAAGGTTATACATTTTTGTAAATGTTTGATCATTTACATAAGGTCTAGCTAAATCACAACCACAGTTTTGAGATACACCTCTTTTTTTAGACTCCATTAAAATTCCTCCTAGTAAAAAATTAGATAGTAAATATCTAATAGTATAATATTCGTACAAGCAAATTTTGTTACTATAAGTATAGAAAAATATCAAAAATTTGATAAATATTAAAGAAGTAATATAAATAAAAGTATTTAATTTACGTATTACTTGAACTTATAATAGATTTTATGATAAAATAATTTGCATGTTCACATAAGGATGAGGTGATAAAATGAGCGATTTAGCAGGAAAAGGCTGTGAGATTATAGTTCCTTTTGACGAAAGACAGCCATTAAAGGATATAGAAAGAAGTATAATAAAAAAATATAGAAAACATTTATGGTCGAAATTTATAAAAGCTATAAGAGATTATAACTTAGTAGAAGAAGGAGATAAAATAGCAGTTGCAATATCTGGTGGAAAAGATAGTTTACTTATGGCTAAAATGTTCCAAGAGTTAAAAAGACATGGGCAAGTTAACTTTGAAGTTGAATTTATAGCTATGGATCCAGGATATCATAAAGATATAAAACAACTACTTATAGATAACTGTGAATACTTAGATATTCCAATACATCTATTTGATTCTAGAATTTTTGAAATAGCAGATGAAATAGCTAAAGATTATCCTTGCTATATGTGTGCTAGAATGAGAAGAGGGGCACTATATTCAAAAGCAGAAGAGTTAGGATGTAATAAACTTGCACTTGGGCACCACTATGATGATGTTATAGAAACTACTATGTTAAACTTACTATGTGCAGGAAACTTTAAAACAATGCTACCAAAATTAAATTCAACAAATTTTGATGGAATACAAATAATAAGACCACTTTATTATATAAGAGAAGAACATATAGTTAGATTTATACAAAATAGTGGAATATGGCCATTAAACTGTGCATGTATGGTTGCAGCGAAGAAGACTGGAAATAAAAGATATGAAATAAAAGATCTTATTAAAAGTTTAGGTGAAAACTTTAAGGATGTTGAGAAATCTATATTTAAGGCAGCTGAAAATGTTAATATAGATTCTGTATTAGGTTGGCAACAAGATGGAGTTAAACATTCATTCTTAGAAAATTATGAAAAATAAAAATATAAAGTAAGAACACTGATATTTTATCAGTGTTCTTACTTTATATTTTTATTTTAAATTATCAATAAAATTAATTACATAAAATGGTAGAATATATTTATAGATATATAAGGGGTGGTTTATTTGAAGAAAATATATATAGATTTTGAAATGAACATGGCAAGTACAAGAACAAAAAAAGATATGATAGATGCGGATATAATTGCTATAGGAGCAATAAAGTATGATACAGATACTGGTGAAATTGAAAAATTTAAATCCTTAATACAACCAATAACTAATTTAAATATATTTACACATATACAAGAGCTTACAAATATAACCCAAGAGGATATATCAAATGCTCCTTCTTATGAAGAGGTTATGAGAAATTTTAAACAATGGTTAGGAGAGCTTTATCATATAGAAGGAATTTATACATTTGGGAACTTAGATTTAATGTGTTTTAATAATACAGATAAGAAAAGTTCAAATAAACATAATCATCCTAGATTTATAAATAATATAAAAAGCTTGTTTGTAGATATAAAAGATAAATATATACATTATGGAATAAGATGCATAAACTATGTATCGCTTAAAAATTTATTAGATTGTGCTAATGTTAAATTTTATGGAGAAGCACATGATCCTTTATATGATGCATATAACTTATTTATATTAGATAAGACACTAGAAAATAGTGAAGAAACGAGAAATATATTAACAATAAAGGATATTATAAGGCCACCATTTACAATTATAAATGAAAATTTAGAATGTACATTTGAAGAGTATAAGATAAATTTATACAAAAATAATAGTGATGAAGTACATAAGGCTATATCTATAGAAGTATTAAAAACTATTCGTATATATATAGAATCTATAAAACATATTGATATATATAATATAGATATATTAAGAGATATAAATAGAAAATTAGAAGTTATTAATAATCTAAAAGATATAAAAGTAGGATATTTTTTCTTACTAGAAAATCTTTATTTTGATATGAAAGATTTATTTGATGATTTGATGTTATACAAGGTTACACCTATAGAATATAAGGAAGAAATTGAAACTATAATGACATTATTTAATGAAGAGTTACTATATGAAGGTATAGATTTTGGATATGTTTTAGAAGAAAGCTGTTGATAAAATATTTTATTGATAGCTTTTTATTATTAAAAATATTAATTTTAAATTTTATACATGGAGATTTTTATAAGTATAATAAATCGACTTATAAAATATAAATTAATATATCTTAATTTAATAAAGGAGATTTATATTCAATATGGACGAGATGAAGGCGTATTTTTTTACTATATTTAAAGTGTTTATATTATTATCTTCTATATTTATAATATTTACAGTTATAAAGTACTCAAGATATAAAAGGAAAAATAACAATTTAGGTATGAGAGGAAGTAGCACAATACTTAAAAGGGGTGAAAATGAAAATAAAAATAAATCATATGAAGTAGTAGATAAATATTTGACTAATGAGAAAGTTTATAAATATGATAATGGAGATTTGTATAAAGGCGAATTTATAAATGGTAAAAGACAAGGTTTTGGTATCTGCATATTTTCAAATAAAGAAAGATACGAAGGTATATGGAAAAATGATTTAATGCACAGTATAGGTAAATATACTTATAATAATGGATGTACATATAGTGGAGATTTTAAAAACGGAGTAGTTGAAGGGATAGGCACTTATACATATAAAAATAATGATATATATAAAGGCCACTTTATTAACAATAAAAAAGAAGGTAAGGGAGTATTATATTATAAAGATGGAAGCAAGTATATAGGTATGTGGAAAGATAATTTAAAATCTGGAGATGGTAAATTAATAAAAGCTAATGGAGATAAATATATAGGTGAATTTTTTAATGATAAAATTAACGGAAAGGGTGAATATATTTATTCAAATGGAGATAAATATATAGGTGAATTTAAAGACAATGTATTTCATGGGCATGGGTGCTATATAAATGCTAATGGTGATACATATGAAGGTGAATATAGGTATGGATTAAAAAAAGGATATGGAATATTAAAGTCTATAGGAACAACTGTATATGAAGGTGAGTTTAAAGATGATTTATTTGAAGGTAGAGGAAGGTTTATATATAAAAATGAAGGAAAATATGAGGGGGATTTTAAAAATGGTAAGCGACATGGCATAGGTACATATGTATGTAGTCTATATAAATATATTGGCGAATGGAAAAATGATAAAAAAGGAAAAATAGGAACTTATTATTTAAATTCTAAAGTAGTAATTGATACAGTAATTGAAGGAAATATACTAAATGGTGTATATAAAGCTAATGATGAAGAAAAGTACATAAATAATATAGATTTAAATAGTATAGAAGAAAGGGAGTTATTAGAAAATATTGAAAAGTATTTAAATGACAATATTAATCACCATAATCACTTTAAAAATATATAATTTAATATACAATATTTTGGAGTGATATGAATGAAAATAGAAAATATAGATTTAGATGTAAAGCTAATGCCTTTTACAATAAACAAAGAGTTTAGAGGTATAGGAACAAAATCTGTTTATGGCGTAGAAATGATAAAAGCAAAAAGTCTATGGCAAGAGTCAGATAAAGGTGCTGGAGTTAAAATTGCAGTGATAGATTCTGGATGTGATATAAATCATGAAAGCCTAAAAAATAATATAATAGGTGTAAGAAATTTTACAGATGAAGATAAAAAAAATCCTAATATAGTGATTGATAGAGTTGGACATGGAACCCATGTAATAGGTACTATATGTGCAAATGGAAGCAATATAATAGGTGTGGCTCCGGATGCGCAAATTTATGTTTTAAAGGCGATAAATAGAACAGGAACAGGAAAGTTAAGTTGGGTAATAAATGCTATAAAATATGCGATAGAACAAAAGGTAGATATAATATCTATGTCACTTGGATTATCAGAAAATAGTCCTAAATTAGAAAAAGTAATAAAAGAAGCTGTTAACAGCAATATATTAGTGGTATGTGCAGCAGGTAATGAAGGTGATGGAAATGCTGATAGTTTTGAATACTCATATCCAGCAGCTTATGTAGACGTAATATCTGTTGGTGCTGTTGATAAGAAAGGTGTACCTGCTAAATTTTCTAATTCTAATACATCTATAGATGTAGTTGCACCTGGAGTTGATATACTTTCGACATATCCTAATAATCAGTTTGCTGTTATGAGTGGAACTAGTATGGCAACTCCTCACGTGACAGGAAGTTTAGCTTTATTAAAAAATTGGTCTAAAAATGAGTTTAAAAGAAATTTAACACAAGAAGAATTGTATGCACAATTAATAAAACATACAAGGGTATTAGATTATTCCAGAACTGTGCAGGGAAATGGATTGGTATATTTAAAAGACGAAAAAAATATAAAAAAAATTAAATATTAAGTAAAAAGCTATTTCAAGTAAAGTTTATTTTACTACGAAATAGCTTTTTATTATTAACTAGAATTAGTATTAGAGAAAAATAAATAATAAAATATTACAAAATAGTTACAAAAACGACAATTATAATATATAATATATATAGATTTAGTATAAAAAATAGAATATATGGAGTGAGACGATTGATTAAATTTACTAACGTAGAAAAAATATATTCTGATAGAAACAAATCACTTCACGATATAAATTTAGGTATAAGTCAAGGAGAATTTATATTTTTAGTTGGACATTCTGGTGCGGGAAAATCCACAATATTAAAAATTTTAACAAGAGAAGAAAAAGTTTCATCAGGAAGGATATCAGTATTAGGACAAGATTTAAGTAAGATTAAACATAGAAAAATTCATAGTTATAGACGGAATTTAGGAATAATATTTCAAGATTTTAGAATCTTAAGAGAAAAAACTGTATATGAAAATGTTGAGATTGCAATGAGAGCTGTTGGAGCTAAGTCAAAAGATATAAAACCACGTGTAATGGAAGTCTTATCTAAGGTGAAAATAGCAGATAAATACAATAAATACCCAGATGAATTATCTGGTGGAGAATTACAAAGGGTAGCTATAGCAAGAGCTATAGTAAATAGACCGTCTATAATCATAGCAGACGAATGTACTGGAAACTTAGATAGAGAAAATTCTATAGGGATATTAAATATATTAAATGATATAAATAAAGAGGGTGTTACTGTTATAATGGCAACACATGATAATGAACTTATAAATTTATTCCCTAAAAGAGTTATACAGTTAGAAAATGGAAAAATAATAAAAGACACAAAGAGGGAAATGTATGAAGTTATTGTCTAATTTTTTATATAGCGTAAAGCAAGGTATAAAAGGAGTTTTTAAAAATAAAACGATGAGTTTTATATCTATAATTTCTGTTAGTGCATCTTTAATAATATTAGGAATAATAACTAGTATTGTACTAAATGCAAATCAATTTATAACGATGGCAGAATATGAAATAAATGAAATAAGAGTATCTATTAAAGATAACTTAGATAAATCTAGCATTGATAATATTAAGTATGATTTAAATAATATAAAAGGAATAAAAAGTGTAGAGTTTAAAGATAAAGAAACTATGCTAAATGATATGAAAAGTAGTTGGGGTAGTGATTCATATTTATTAGAAGGGTTAGAAAATCCTTTAGATGATTGTTATATAGTTACCCTAGAAAATTCACAAGATATAAAAGCAATATCAAGTGAAATATCTACCATAAATAATATTAAAAATGTGGAATATCATCAAGATATAGTAGATAATTTTATAAAAATATCAGATTCTATTAAAAACTTTGGTAGTGTACTTATTATATTTTTAATATTAATCTGCTTAGTTATAATATCAAATACAATAAAGACTAGAGTATATAGCAAGAAAGAAGAAATTGAAGTAATTAAGTATGTAGGTGGAAGTGATAATTTTATAAGAATGCCATTTATAGTTGAAGGTTTCACTATAGGAATAATAGGATCAACTATAGCTTTAGTTATATGCATATATATGTATAAATACATAATAGAGAATATTAATAAGACCATTGGTTTTATAAGTAATAATATGATGATTTCAGTTTCAAATATAGCAATATTTTTAACTACTACTTTATTTATAACAGGAATTACTATCGGAGTTGTAGGTAGTGTTATATCAGTAAAAAGACATTTGAAAGTATAAGATTTAGGGGGAGAATTAGTGAGGAAAATAATAACTACGATAATATTATGTAGTATGATATTTAGTACAAGCTTTATATATGGCGAAAATGAACAATTAGATTTAGAAAAGAAATTAAATGAAAATAGAGATAGTCAACAAAGACTAGATGAACAAATAATAGAATTAAATTCTAAGATAAAAGAAGTTGAAGAAAAAATAGCATCTACTAATGAAGAAATAAATGAACTTGATTTACAGATAAATGATATAAAATCTGAAATAAATGATTTAGAAAATAATATAAAAAATAATAAAGATCAATTATCTAAAAGAATCAAAGTAATAAATAGTAATTACTCTATGAGTTATATAAAAATTCTATTAAATAGTTCATCTATATCTGATTTTTTTAATAATATGTATATAGTAAAGAAAATTGTAAAGCAAGATAAGGAAATTTTAACAGAACTTGATGAAAATAAACAAAAGATAGAAGATAAAAAGAATCAAATAGAAAAGAAAAAAGTTGAGCAAGAAGATTTAAAGTTATTATTAGAAAAAGATAATGAATCTTTAAATAATGATAAAATAGAAGTAGAAAAATTAAAAGATGAATTAGAAAAAGAAGAAAATGCATTGGAGTTAGAGATAGAAAAAATATCATCACAAAGTGTAGTTAGTGAAGATTCACAAGTTATATCTAGTGGTTCTTGGCCAGTACCAGGGTATTCTAGAATAAGCTCTCCTTATGGGTACAGAATACATCCAATTTTTAACACTAAGAAGATGCATACTGGAATAGATATACCGGCTCCAACAGGAACTCCTGCAGTATCTATAGATCAAGGAAAAGTTATATTCTCAGGAACTAAAGGTGGATATGGTAAAACTATTATGATACAACATGATGATGGAAAGGTAACTCTTTATGCACATAATAGTGAATTAATAGTATCAGTAGGGCAAAGGGTACAAAAAGGTCAGGTAGTATCTAAAATAGGATCAACAGGTAATTCTACTGGTCCTCACCTTCATTTTGAAGTAAGAATAAATGGAAAACATGTAAATCCAGTTCCATATATAAAATAAGTATTAAAAAATAAGCACCTAATATATAATATATAGGTGCTTGTTTTTACATATAAGATAATTATAGAATGAAAAGCTTTGTGGATAATCCATGAATATAAGTAATATTAATAACTTTATAAATGTAAAAAAATGATATTTTTGAAAAATAGATTTATCCGTAAAGGGATTAAAGATATATCATTGGTAAAATGAAGTATTTCAATGATATGTCGCTTTATGGAAGTGAAATTTTAATCATAAAAGGAGATTAACTATGAAAGAGTATGTAGTTGTGGATTTAGAAACAACAGGCCTTGATCCATATAAAGGCTGTGAAATAATAGAGATTGGTATAACAGAGATAAATCAAGATAAAATAGGAAGAAATTATTCAAGATTAATAAAACCTAAAAATCATATACCTTATTTTATAACAGAGATAACTAATATAAGTGATGATATGGTGGAAAATGAAGAAGGTATAGAAAAAGTTTTACCTAGATTTAGACAATACTTAGGAGATAAAACAATGATAGCTCATAATGCAAAGTTTGATTTGAAATTTTTAAATTACTATTTAGAATCTTTAAACTTAGAACCTATAACAAACTATATTTGTACATTAGAGATGTTAAAACAAGTAAAATCATATAAGGGTAAGAATAAAAAGTTAGAAACTGCTTGTAGTTATTATAATATAGAAAACAAAAATGCACATAGAGCTGATAGTGATACATTAGCTACAGCAAAATTATTTTTAACAATAAAAGATGAAGTATAAAAAGAAGCTAATAAGCTTCTTTTTTACGCTTAAGGACATTATAATACTTAAAAAAATGTGTATAAATTCTGAATGTAAGTAATATCAATAAATTGGTTTTGAGCGTAAAAAAGATTTTGAAATACTTCGCCCACACATCGCTCAAGCGAAGCGAATTTTTTATATTTATTGAAATTTTTATAAATAGTGTTTAATCTCAAATTAAATTCATAGTATATAAAGACGAATTTGTTTTATAGGGGGTAATATTATGAATTTAATATCTATAAATATATATATAGATAGAATTCAATTTGAAGTATTTTCTATAGATAATGGTAAGAGAAATAATGTCCTCCAAAATGAAATAAAAATACCGATATCATTTAGTATGGGAGATAAGTTAGAATATATAAGAAAATTTATGAGTATGATAATAAATCGAAATAAAGTAAAAAAGGCATACTTAAATATAAATGATAAGTTAGAAGTATATACTATAAAAATTGAGGGAATTATCGAGGAAGTACTATCAAGTTATGGGGTGGAGATATGCAATTAAGTACTCAGTTTGACTTTGAAATAATAAATAATGTAAAGTCAGAAGGTGTTAATTCATCTTTATATATGGTAAAAGACCTACAAGTAGGATCTAAATTTATACTAAAACAAATAGATAAAAAAGGTTTAAGGGAACCTGAAAGATATTTTGAAGAATCAAAAAAAATATATAAATTAAAACATCCAAATATAATGGAGATACACTCAGCATCTTATGATGATGAGTATATATATATCACAATGCCTTATTTAAAAAAGGGTTCACTTCAGCATCTAATAGAAAATCAAAACCTTACACTAAGACAAATAATAAAATATTCATTAGATTTTCTTTCAGCTATATATTATGTTCATGAAAATAATATTGTACATTGTGATATAAAACCTAATAACATATTAATAAGTAATGAAGGAAATGCAATACTTACAGATTTCGGTTCTGCTTTATATTTAAATAAACTAGGTAATGCAAGATTAAAAAATGTATATTATAAGCATATAGCGCCAGAGCAATGTACAAATTCAATCATAAATAAAAAAATAGATATATATCAGATAGGAACTACACTATACAGATTATGTAATGGTAATGAAGAGTATAATAAACAAGCAAGACGATATAAGGATTTAAATAGCCTAAAGATAGCCTGTGCAAAAGGAAAATTTCCAATTAGAAAAAAATATTTACCACATATACCAAAAGATATGATAAATATAATTGAAAAATGTATTAATATTAATACTTATGATAGATATGATAATGTTTTACAAATTATGAATGATATATCGTCTATAAATACACATCTAGATTGGTATTATAATAAAGAGAATGAAGAAAAATTTACATGGACTTTAAATACAGATGATAACTATATAAATATAATGCTACTTAAAGTTGGAACGGTGTGGGAAATTATAGATGACCATAGAGAAAGTTTATATGTTGAAACGAAAGCAAAAGGCTATAGAGCTATAAGAGAGATAATAAAAAAATATGAAAAAATAGCCTTACTTTAATCCGATCAAGTAAGGCTATAAAAGGGGTAAAATATATTATAAAAAGGGGTTTATTAGGGAATATATTTTATTTGGGGAGTAAAATAATCGGTTATTAGGGGAATAACCTTGAATTAATAATAACAAACTTCGACAAAAAAAGCAAGAGAAATGTCGAAAAAAGTTTTAAAAATAATAAAAAAATTTATATCTAAAATTTATTTAAATTTAACTAATGATGAATGAAAATTTTTCCTATGCACATAATAATAAAAATTATTAGGAGGAAAATATGAAGACTAAATTTTTAAAAAGTATAGCTACTGTATTTTTTTTGCTATGCTCATCTACAGTGGCGATTTGTTTGGAAAAAGAATCTATAACTGAGGAACAAATATGGATAAGCAATATGGATAATAAAGCTTTACATATAAAGGTAACAGATATTGCTGTAAATAATGCATCTATAGAATTAGATGAAGTTTATAATGCATCTGCAATAATAACTATGAACGTAAAAAATAAGGGTTTAAATGATATAGAGCTAGCCAATTTAGATGTATATCCATATCAAGGGACTTTAGCTACTAAGTATTTTGTAAGTACATATAAAGATGAAATAAATGGATTTATAGGAAACTTAAAAAGTGGAGAAAGTAAAACTTTAAAAATGGGGGTAACGCTACATAATACTAAAGATCCTATAACATTAGAATTTTCTGATATAGAGGATATTGGAAATAATGCGATAGTAAAAACTATAAATATAAAATAAAAAAGAAAAGCAAATGCTTTTCTTTTTTTATTACTCTGGTTGAGGAGCATCAACTGGACATACACTATTGCATGTACCACATTCTATGCATACATTTTCATCTATTATGTATTTGTCATCTCCTGCAGATATGCAGTTAACTGGACACTCTGGCTCGCAAGCTCCACAGCTTATGCAAGCATCTGTTATAAAATAAGCCATTTATAACTACCTCCTTAAATAAATAATACAAATATTATAATTCCCCAAATTTATAATTTTAATCACTAATATTATAAATATCTTACAAATTTGTACTTTGATTTATTTTATATAACAAGGTATAATTAAATTTATAATATTTAGGAGGAACGTATGAATTATAATGATGATGATAATAGAATAAGAAGAAGAAAAGTAAGCTCAAATGATTACAATTATAAATCTAAACAACATCAAAGATATTATGAAGAAAAAGTAAGACTAGAAAATGCAAGTTATGAAAGAAAAATAGACAATAATAGAATAAAAAAATATAATACAACTAAGAATACTAGAACTAATAAAAGAAAGAAGGCTAATAAAAAAATTAGACTTAAACTAGCAAAGGTATTTTTAATAATTGCATTGGTTATATCTGTTGGAGTAGCAGCAGTGGGATCAGTATTTGCAATATCGTCTTTAAAAGATACTAAAGTTATAAATAAAGAGATATTGAAGGAAAGTTATATAAGTAGTGAGGTAGTTCCTGATAATGAAATACCAAAATATTTAAAAGATGCATTAGTTTCTATAGAAGATGAAAGATTTTATGAACACAAAGGTATAGATATTATATCTTTAACAAGGTCATTACTTCATAATATATTTTCAGATACTACTCAAGGTGGAAGTACTATAGAAATGCAAATATCTAAAAATCTTTTAACCAGTGATGATAGGAATATGAAAAGAAAGATAAAAGATATATATTATGCGACTCAAATGGACAAATTTATGACTAAAGATGAGATACTATGCACTTATTTAAATAATGTTTACTTTGGGAAATCAGCTTATGGAGTAGGAAAAGCTTCAAAAGTATACTTTGGAAAAAATGTACAAGATTTAACCCTAGCTCAAAGTGCTATGTTAGTAGGAATAACTAATAGTCCAGCTAAATATAAAGAGCATAGAGAAGCTAAAAAAAGGCAAGAAGTTATATTATATAAGATGAAAGAACTTGGTTATATAGATGAAGAGGAATATTCACAGGCAATAAGTGAAAATGTTCCATTTAAATCAGAAATAGAATAAAGTAAAGAGGTGTTAATATGAGTGAATATAAGTTTAATTATGAAGATACAGAGTATGTATTAAGTGCAAATAATTGTAGCGAATTAATTAATGATGAAGAAAAACCAGTTAAAGGTATAACAGTTGATAGTATATTAAATATGTTAAATGAAGCAGATGATGTTGATTTTGATATAGAATATTATCAAGAGGCATGTCCTGAGTGTTTAGCAGGTGTAAAAGAAAAACAAAAGTTTTTTGGATTTTTAGAGTATCATTTTTATATACTTACTAAAAATGGAGAGTATGTAATAAGTGATATAAGTAAAGAGTATAAAGGATTATCATTTAATAAATTATCTAGACAAGGTAAAGTTGATGATAGTTATATAGTAAGTATAATAATTTGTGAGAAATGCCAAGATTATATAATTCAAATAGAAAATTGTGTAATATAAAAAGTCTACTTTAATGTAGATTCAGATTGTAGACAAAATAGCCATTTTTAATTTATGTAAAATGGCTATTTTATTTTTTATTTAGCATAAAATAGTAGTAAATATTGCTTCAATTTCTGCAGTAATTTTAACTATGCCAGATGATAGGTCTTGCTGAGAAGCTCCAAATGATTTAGAAGAGGAATAAGCAATAGAGTATAAAGAAGAACTTTTCTCAATTATTTTAAATGGAGCTGGGTTGAATCTAACATTAAAACTACTAGCTAGTAAGGATGCTTTATTAAGTGCGTCTTTACTAGCTTTTTTTAGTGCTTTACTGTAATAATAACCTGGATTAGATAGTAAGAAGTCTACACTTATATTATCGTTAGCGCCGTTTTCTATAGCTAATGAATAAATATCTCTTAAATTTGATATATTATGTATCATAACAGTAACTAAGTTAGTTACAACAAAAGATAAATTTTGATTATCACATCCTATATAATTTCTATTAACTAATATGTCTTTAGTATTTATATCTTTTTCAGGAATTCCATAGTCAACCAGACTAGTAGTTAAGCGTTCTAATATTTTTAAATTTGTATCTTTAGCTTTTTCAGCGCTATCACTATTACTTGTTATTCCTAGATTTAATCTAATTAAATCAGATTCTACCTCTAAATAACCTACTCCATTTACAGATAAAGAACCTTTATCAGTTGGAATATACATTTTACCATTTCTAAACTGCATAAAAATAGTACCTCCATACCATAAATTATATCTATTAATAAATATATGAATGGTATAGATATATATACTAAATTTAAAAAGAGTATATCTAATTATTTAGCTTTGTTTAAGTTTATATATATACATATTAATTTTTTTCAAATATTGAATATAGTACTATGGATGCTAATTCTAATTGATATATATAGATTTATAAAAAACAAAATAAATAAAGCCTTAATAAACAGTAAAATTAATAATCTAGAGAAAAGAGTTAATGACTTAGAGAGTAGATAATTTATAATTTTAATATATTTAGAATTTTTATTTTTAACTTACTATATATCACAAAATTGTATAACAGAGACAAATGTAATTACATTAATAAGTATTTCATTTACTTCGAAAATCGATATAATATGATACTTTAACAGGCCTATTTATTATATAAAATAGTTTTAAAAATAAAAAGTATAGAATAAAATATACAACAGTATTATATTTTATTAATTATAAATATAAAAGGGGGATTTTTTATGCCAGAAACAATGGTTGCAAAACATGCACAGTGGCCAAGGGTTGCTGACCCAATTTTTAATATATCAGAAAAAGCTCAAGCAGCTATAAAAAGTTTAGGTAAAGAAAATGTAATAAATGCTACTATTGGAGCATTAACAGATGATGATGGAAATATCATAACTTTAAACACTGTATTTGATGAATATAAGTCATTACCAAACTCTGAAATAGCAGCATATGCATCAATTGCAGGACAAAAGGATTATTTAGAAGCAGTAAAAAAAGCTTGTTTTAAAGATTCTATGCCAGATGCACATATAAGAGCAGTTGCAACTCCAGGTGGAAGTGGAGCTATAAAACTTGCAGTATGGAATTACACTAATGAAGGTGATGAAATATTAACATCAGATTGGTTTTGGAGTCCATATGTAAGTATAAGTGAAGAAGTAGGAAGAAAAGTAACAACATATCAACTATTTAATGAATATAATAATTTTAATTTTAATTCTTTTAGAGAAAGATTTTTAAATATAGCATCTAAACAAGAAAGAATATTTACTATATTAAACACACCAGCTCATAATCCAACAGGGTATAGCGTTCCAGATAATGATTGGGATAAAATATTAAACTTATCAAAAGAAGTAGCCCAAAATCCAGAGAAAAAAATAATACTATTTGTAGACGTTGCATACATCGACTTTGTAAAAGATGATGATGGATGCAGAAAATTCTTTGAAAAATTTACAAACCTTCCAGAAAATATATTAGTTATAGTTGGATTTAGTATGTCAAAAGGATTTACTGCTTATGGAATGAGGATGGGAGCAGCTATTTGTATATCATCTAGCGAGGATGTAGCAGAGCAATTCTATTATTCTTGTGTTCATTCTTGTAGAGCTAACTGGTCAAATTGTAATAGAGGTCCTATGAAGGTTCTTACTAATATAATTAATAACCCTGAAAAATATAAAGAATATATGGATGAAAAGAAAATATATAAAGAGATGTTAAGTAAAAGAGCGGAAGTATTTGTTGAGGAAGCTAAAAAGTGTGAGCTTGATATTCTTCCATATATAGATGGATTCTTTATAAGTATACCATGTGAAGATCCAAAAGCTGTTAGTGAAGAACTAACAAAAGATAATGTATTTGTAGTACCACTTAAAAGAGGACTTAGATTTGCAGTATGTGCAGTATCAGAAGAAAAATGTGCTATTGCACCAAGCATTATAAAAAATGCACTAGAACGTGTTAGGGGTCAAATGTTAGCTAGGGATTAAAAATATAAATATTTGTGGGGGAAACCATGTTATGAAATTATTAATGACTGGTAATGAAGCTATTGCACGTGGAGCATATGAAGCAGGTGTAAAGTTTGCATCTGCATACCCGGGAACGCCAAGTACGGAGATTCTTGAAAATGTAGCTATATATAAAGAAAATATAGTAGCAGAATGGGCAACAAATGAAAAAGTAGCATTAGAAGCGGCTATAGGAGGATCAATTGCAGGAGCTAGAACTATGGCATCTATGAAGCATGTTGGAGTTAATGTTGCAGCTGATCCATTATTTACATTTTCATATATTGGAGTTAATGGAGGAATGGTTTTAATAACGGCAGATGAACCTGGAATGCACTCTTCACAAAATGAACAAGACAATAGAAACTATGCTAAGTTTGCTAAAATAGCTATGTTTGAACCAGCAACAAGTCAAGAGGCTAAAGACATGTTTAAAGAAGCATTTGAAATAAGTGAAAAGTATGATACACCTGTTTTATTTAGAGTAACAACAAGGCTTTGTCATTCTAAAGGAATAGTTGAGTGTAGTGATAGAGTAGAAGTTCCTATAAAAGAGTACATTAAGAATCCTCAAAAGAACTTAACAGTACCAGCTCATGCTAGAGTAAGAAGAGTTGATATTGAAGAAAGAATGAAAAAATTATTAGATTATTCTAATAATACACATTTAAATAATTATGAAATGAATGATACTAAAATAGGTATAGTTGCATCGGGTATATGTTATACATATGCCAAAGAAGTATTTAAAGATGATGCATCATATATGAAACTAGGATTTACAAATCCTATGCCTATAGATAAAATAAAAGAATTTGCTTCTAAAGTAGATGAAATTTATGTAATAGAAGAAAATGACCCATTTATAGAAGAACAATTAAAAGCTAATAATATAAAATGTCATGGTAAAGATATCTTTCCTTCATATGGAGAAATGACTCCAGATGTAATAAGAAAAGCATTATTTGGGAAAACAAATGATACTATAGAATACAACAAAGAACTAGTAGTTAATAGACCACCAGGATTATGTGCAGGATGTCCTCATAGAGGTTTCTTCTATGAACTAGGAAAAAGAAAAAATGTTATGGTTACAGGTGATATAGGATGCTATACTTTAGGATTTGCACCTCCATATAATGCTATGGATACTACTATTTGTATGGGTGCAAGTTTAAGTAGTGCTCATGGGGCTCAAAAAGTATTTAATATGAAAAAAAATAACAAGATGAGAGTTGTTGGAGTTTTAGGAGACTCAACATTTTTCCATACAGGAATAAATTCATTATTAGATGTTGTTTATAACAAAGGAAATTCTATATCAGTAATATTAGATAATAGAATAACTGGAATGACAGGGCATCAACAAAATCCAGGTACTGGATATACATTACAAGGTGATGTAACTAGTGAAGTGAATATAGAAGAATTAGTTAAGGCTTGTGGAGTTAAGCACATAAGAACTATAAACCCAAATAATTTATCTCAAGTAAAAGAAACACTAGATTGGGCATTTAATTTAGAAGAACCATCAGTAATAATAACTAGATGGCCATGTGTTCTTAAAAAGTTCTCAAAACAAGATATAGAAGAGTTTAATAATCCATTTACTTCTAAATGCAGTGTTGATACTGATAAATGCATAGGGTGTAAGCTATGTATGAAAACAGGATGCCCTGCTATATCATTTAAATCAGAGGAAAAATTAGTATGTATAGATAAAAATCAATGTGTAGGTTGTGAGGTATGTAGTCAAGTATGTCCAAAAGATGCTATATCTAAGGAGGGAAAATAATATGACAAAAAGTATTATTTTAGTAGGCGTAGGAGGTCAAGGGACTATACTTTCAAGTAAATTATTAACTACAGGTCTTATGAATGCTGGATATGATGTAAAAATGAGTGAAATACATGGAATGAGCCAAAGAGGAGGTTCGGTATCTTCGCAAGTTAGATATGGAGAAAAAGTTTATTCACCAGTTATTGAAATAGGTGGTGCAGATATATTAGTATCATTTGAAAAAATGGAAGCTTTAAGATGGCTAGAATATTTAAAGCCAGAGGGAAAAATAGTAGTAAATAATTATAGAATAGATTCTATGCCAATTCTAAATGGTAAGGCTACTTATTATGAAAAAGAAATAGAAGATGAGCTTAATAGATTAAATGCTACTATAATAAATGCAGAGAATAAAGCTAAAGAAATGGGCAATACAAAAGTAATGAATATAATACTTTTAGGTGCCTTAGTAAAATCTATGAAACTTGAATATATAGATTGGGAAAGTATAATAAGAGAAAATATTAAAGAAAAATTTATTGATATAAATTTACAAGCATTTAAAAAAGGAATGGAAATGGTTTCAGAAGCATTAGATTTAGAATCTAATTAATATATTGATGCTATCTCAAAATATAAGAATTTTATAGGGAACTAATAAATTCTATTTTGAGGTAGCAATTTTTATATACTAAAATATATTAAGATGTATATGTATAATTTATGATTTTAATTTAAAATTATATGTTTAAAAGAGATAGTTCATATGTTATTTAAATAAATAATAAATCTTAATTATATTTTAAGGGGGAAATATATGATTTATAGAATATTAGCTATTAACCCAGGCTCTACTTCCACTAAAATAGCTGTATATGATAATGAAAAACAGCTATTAGTAAAATCTATAGAACATAAAGTAAAAGAGCTAGAAAAGTACGATACAGTGCAGGAACAATTTGAAATGCGAAAAGAAGGAGTATTAAAAGTACTAAAGGAAAATGATATAGAGTTAGACTCTTTAAGTGCTATAGTTGGAAGAGGTGGGTTATTACCTCCAGTTAAATCAGGAGCATACTTAGTGAATGATGAAATGATAGAGAGGCTAATAAATAGACCTGTTTTAGAACATGCATCAAATTTAGGTGCAATAATATCGTATGAAATATCTAAAAATTTAGGGATTAATGCATACATATATGACTCTGTATCAGTTGATGAACTAACTGATGTAGCGAGGTTATCTGGAGTTAATGGAATGGATAGAGAATGTTTAAGTCATGCATTAAATTCTAGAGCTATGGCTATAAAGTATGCTAAAGATAATAATAAAAGATATGATGAGTTAAATTTAATAGTAGCTCATTTAGGTGGAGGAATAACCCTAAGTATACATGAAAATGGTAAAATGGTAGATATAGTATCTGATGATGAGGGGCCTTTTTCTCCAGACAGATCGGGAAAAGTTCCTTGTAAAAAGTTAATTGATAGGTGTTTTTCAGGAAACTATACACACAAAGAGATGCTAAAAATTATTAGGGGAAATGGAGGAATTTATTCATACTTAGGTACTGTTGATGTAAGAGAAGTTGAAAAAATGATAAATGAAGGAAATAAAAATGCAAAATTAGTTCATGAAGCTATGACTTATCAAATAGCAAAAGGTATAGGAGAATTAGCAACAGTAGTATTAGGAAAAGTAGATGCAATAATATTAACTGGAGGGATAGCTTATTCTAGTCTTATTACTGAAAATATAAGAAAAAGAGTAGAATTTATAAGTGATGTTTGTGTTATGCCAGGGGAAAATGAATTAGAAGCTTTATCTAAAGGTATACTTAGAGTATTAAATAAAGAAGAAGAGGCAAGCGTATATAGAGAAAGTATATTAACAAAATCATAAAATAAAGGGATATGTTAGTTTTTTACGCTTAAAGATATTATAATGTTTTAAAAAATGTGGATAAATTCTGAATGTAAGTAATATCAATAAATTGTTTTTGAGCGTAAAAAAGATTTTGAAATACTTCGCCCACGCAGTGGCTCAAGCAACGGATAAAGTCGTTGGCGGCATGAAGTGATTCGCCGACACGTCGCTCAAGCGAAGCGAATTTTTTATGATTAAATTGTATTTTCTAATAAATTTTAAATATCTAATATTATTAAAATTGATAGATTGTCAAAATAAGTATAACACAAATATAAAGTGTTATACTTATTTTGACAATCTATCACATACAGGTTCTAATTATTTATAAAAGTATCACAACATGCATTAGATGCATTTATACTCACACTACTTGCAGTACATGTATATCCCGCATTATAACTACAATGTGTTGCTTTACAAGTTATATCGTTAGATGTAGTAAAGTCATTGCTAGTTAGATTAGATAAACTTCCGTTACTTTCTGAAAAAGTAGAACAATGTGTTTTTACTGAACTAGATGCATTTGCTCCAGTTATAGTTATGTTGCCAGCATAACAAGCACCATTTTTATTATAAGCACAGTTATAAGCAAAACAATTTAAAGTCATATGTATATACCTCCATAATATAATATATAAAGTATTATTTACAGGGATATTATTTTTATAACTAGTAATTAAATTATTTATACATAGTAAATTATATAAATAATAAATCATATATATGTTTTAATTAAAATACTACATTATATGAAAATATTATTTTGAATTTTTCAAAGCTATAATAAATAATAAAAGTATTTATAATGTAGAATGATTCTTAAAACATATATATATTAAATTAGTCATGATAAAAAATAAATATAGCTATAGAGATTAATGTAAATTTTTTATAAGCCATAAGTACAATTAAAGCACATAACAGCTACATCATTTAATGTTTCTCTTCCTAAATTTTTATTTATATGAACCACATCTAGGTTTTCTTTATTACCGCACTTACAACATTTATTATCTAGGTTATTTAAAGCATAATCTTTAAATAATTTCCAATGTATAGATTTTTTATATTCATAATAAGGTGCCCTTAAGCAAGAATCTAAAAATTTAATATATAAATCATCTAAGTCATGAGTATTTATTCCACTATATTCTGATTCAAAGTATTCACAATTATCCTTACATTTAGGTAGAGTATCAAATATAATACATTTAACATTGTATTTAAAGTTTTCATCAGGACCATCTAAAGAAAGATGTGTGCAAAAAGAGCAATTTTCTTTAGGTAAGTTTTTCTTAAGTTCATTAATTTTATTATCCATTGTATCCCCCTTTAAATTTTATAAATAAATTTCTATATTATAGTTATATTAATTAAGTTAGACAAGTATTCTATAAAGTGGAAAAATTTATTACTTTTATAGAATATAAATTTTTATAGATTACATTACCTAAATAAAAGGGGGGAAGAAAATGCAATTTAGAAATAGTGAGAAACTAAAGAAAAATATAAATATAGAATTAGAAAATAGAATTAATAATCATAAAAAAAATTACTATTTACAGTTAAATGCATATAACCGTAAATTTTTAAAATATGAAAATCATATAAAAGGAAAATCAACTTTAGATAAAGAAGATAATTATAATATATGTGATAAAGGGACGCTATTATTTAACCATATAGAAGATAAGAGTATAAAAGGAAATATAAGTAAAGATTTAAATATAATCTCTTATGTAAAATTAGAATATAATGATTTTAAGAGATGCAAATTCAAAGATGTAATATTTAAAGATTGTATATTTAATGGAAATATATTTTCAAAATGTATATTTGAAAATGTGCTATTTGAAAATTGTGGATTTTATAAATTAGATAATATCAATATATTTTCAGATGATTGTATATTCATAAAAACTATATTTAAAAATTGTAATTTGGAAAATAGCGTATTTAAAGAGTGTAGAATTAATGATTTAAAATTTATAGAATCTAATTTAGAAAATACTATTTTTAGTAATATGATTATAAATAATAATCAAATAAGTGATTGTGATTGTAGAGGTATAAAAATCATAAACTCATCTATTGAAAAATTAAAATTTGAAGATAAAAATATAACTAGACTAGATGAATATGTTTTTATAGATAACATTAGAATAGATAAGAAATACAAAAAGTCTTATGAAGAGGTTGCAAAAGTATATAAGAACATAGCTAAAAAATTAGAGGAGAATAATTTAATAAATTGTGCTTCAGAGTATTATTACCTATCTAAGTGTATTGAAAATAGATCCCTTACAGGAATAGATAAAATAAAATCAACTATATATTGGTTATTATGTGGATATGGAGAAAGGCCTACGTATGCACTTATAACATCATTAGAAATAATATTTGTATTTGCTGTTATATATATGTTTACAGGTCTTAGTATAAATGGAGCTACTGTAAATTATATGGAGGCTTTTTCATATGGATTAGCAGAAAGAAATGTGATAACAGATTTTATGAGTTCTTTATACTTTAGTATGGTTACATTTACAACTGTAGGATATGGAGATATAACACCTCTAAATTTGAGTATATTTTTATCTGGTGTTGAAATGTTTTTGGGATTGACTATGATGGGTATATGGACGGCGACACTTGCAAGAAAGATAATAAGATAAATATGGACTGTAAGTAGGTTTGTGTAAATATAGACTTATTTACAGTCTTTTTATTAATTAACTAGCACAACGAGTTACTTTAAGTATTTATTTAATTTGGAATGTAAAATATTATATTTCTAAAATATTTTGATTTACAAAATAAAAATATTTTGATACTCTAAATATATATTAATAATTAGTTATAGTTTTAAATATTAATATTTATTTAAAACAAAGTCTAATAATTAAACATATAAGTGGAGGGAAAACATGAGTTTAAAGAAAAAAATAACGTCCTTGGCATTAATAGCTTTGATTGGAATTTCTGGTGTAATTGGATATAATTCTATAAATCCATCTAAACCTAATTACACTGATGATAGCAAAACAAATGTTAATTATCAAATGGAGCATATAAAAAATATATCTAAAGCTCCTCATACAATATTTGATGAAGATAAAAAAGCGAAAAGTGAAGTTAGAGAATATTTACTTTCTGAGCTTGAAAAATTAGGAGTAGAAACTAAAACATACAAATATGATGATGTTCATTTAAAAAATTATGCTGCATATGGAGATAATGCTCATGAAAACGTAGATTTAGAAAATATCTATGGAGAAATAAAGGGCAAATCTGATTCATATATACTTTTAGCTACTCATTATGATAGTGCAAAAGCTAAAGAAGGACGATATTCACAACAAGAAGGTTCTTTAGGTTCAGCAGATGCTGGGTATGCATTATCAACAATACTAGAAACTCTTAGAGTAATAAAAGAATCTAATACTGAACTTGAAAATGGAATAAAAATACTTTTTACTGATGGTGAAGAATGTGGACTTTTAGGAGCTAAAGAAGCAGTTAAAGAAAAAGAAATATTAGAAGGTGTTAATTATGTTATAAATATAGAGGCAAGAGGTACATCAGGACCTGCTATAATGTTTGAAACTAGTCAAGACAATAATGCAGTAATGGACTTATATGAAGCTAGTGAAAAACCATTTTCTTATTCTATAACTCCAGAAATATATAGATTATTACCTAATGGAACTGACTTTACAGTATTTTTAGAAAATGGATTAAATGGAATTAATATAAGTGTTCTTGATGAACTAGAAAACTATCATACTCCTAATGATAATCCTGAAAACCTTAGTGATGAATCTATGCAGCATTATGGAGATCAGGTATTACCTATTGTTAAAGAATTTGTTTCTAACGAAAAATATTCGAACCCAGATGCTTTAAAAGGAACGGATGATTCAATATTTTTTAATTTAGGAAGCGCATTTATAAGATATTCAAAGACAGTTAATATATTCTTGCTAGCAGTAATACTAATTGGACTAATAGTAATAATTAAAAAGTTAAATGTAAATAAACCAAAGAAAGTAATTAAATATGTGATTGCTAATTTAATATTTACAATTGCTTCTATTGGGATTGGTTATGGAATAAGTAGATTATTAGCAGTATTAAATGGTAGAAAATTTGAACTTACTTATTTACCATTAGTAAAGTTTGAAGATATAATTTTTATTTTTGTTATGATAACTTTATTTGTAGGATATTTCTTTACATCTAAAAGGATTACTAATAATTTTGAAGATAAAAATGAATTTACGATAGGTTCTATGATACTATTATTAATTCTTTCATTAATATTTACAATAGCATTACCTGGGGCTAGTTATTTAACAGTGTTCCCATTAGTATTGTTAGTAGTATCAATGTTAATAAAACTATTTTTACAAAATGTTAGATTTATTTCATACATATTATTAATACCAATAGCTTTAACAGTTATGTTATATGTTCCTACAATATATTTATTTAACTGTGCTTTAACAATAGGTGCACTTTGTGTATGTGTATTCTTTGCTATGATAGCTTATATTTCAGTATTAAATGGGATAATAAATTTAGATTAATAAAAAGGGCTACTAAAAAGATTTTGAGCAACGGACGAAGTCGTTGGCGATATGAGCGAAGCGAATTTTTTACATTAAAATTATTTAAAAGGAATTTTATGAATCCAAACTACACTCAAAAAAGTAAGAGGAGATATTAATTATATCAAAATTAAATAACAATAATTATTTATTTTGAAAGGCTATAATTATAAAGTTATAGCCTTTTTAAATTTTTATTTTAATATTATATTTCGTATAAGCTTATTTAAAATTTAATTTTTGTGTAACTAAAAAAATGTGCATCTTCATTGAGATAATATAATTTAACTATCGTACTTTTTTGAAGAATACACACTTTATTTTACATACCTTGTAATATATTAGATTTGTTAATAGATTATCTTTTCGATATCATACAATACTTATATCCACTAATAAATAAATTTATAAGATATGAAGTGAAAACTAAAACTGTTACAAGTACCATAAATAAACCAAATGTATTATAAAATAATACTCCAACTATACTAGCAATTAATAACTGTTTTCCATATTTTAAGTTGATTTTTGCTAATAATTCTGATTCCATATAACGCATAAGTTTATCTATAAATTCTAAATTATTAGATTCATTAATAGTTTTATTTCTTCTAAGTGCTAATTTACCTAAAAATATTAATGATATGCCTGTAATGCCTAGATTTATAAAAAAATCCATATACACCTTCCCCTAATGTTTTAAATTTACATTTATATATTTTGTAGTATATAACAATTATTAGTTTATTTTTACAAAAACTAATTTACGTTGTAATTAACATTAGTTATTTAATATAAACTTATCTATAACTTTAGCCACACCATGCTCATTATTACTACAAGTCACATAATTAGCTATTTCCTTAATACTATCCCTAGCATTACCCATAGCAATACCAAGACCAGCCATTTTTATCATATGTTGGTCATTTTCCTCATCTCCAACAGCGATTGACTTACTTATAGGTATATTTATAGTGTTACACAGTGCTTGAAGTGCAGTTCCTTTATTAGCATTCTTATTTAAAAACTCTAAGAAAAATGGAGCAGACCTAACTATAGTATACTTATCAAATAAATCTTTAGGTATATTTTCTAAAACTTCTTCTAACTTTTCAGGTTCATCTATAATCATTATCTTACAGAATGTTATATCATCATTTATATCTTCTTCATTCATAGAAACAATATCGATATTATTAAGAGTAGCTTCATGTATTGTATACTTGCTTGGAGTTTCTTCTGGTATTATAAGGTTAGTTGGTGTATTTATATGTACATGAGTATTGTTTTCTTTAGCTAAATTATTTATTAAAACAAAGTCATCATGACACATTTCAATATTAGATAAAACTTTTTTACTTTTAACCTCTTGAACTACAGCACCATTAAAGCATATAACATAATCCCCATCATCAGTTAAATTTAATTCATCAAGTAAAGGTGTAACCCCGGGTAATGGTCTACCAGTAGATAAAACTACTTTAGCACCAGCTTTTTTTGCCTCTTGAATAGAATTAAAAACTTCACTTGTTATCTTTTTTTCACTATTTAATAGTGTACCATCAATATCTAAAGCTATTAATTTATACATATTTCCCTCCCGAGTATATATTTAAAACTTAAAATAATTATATCAATGTTTATTAATTTTATAAATAATAAATCAGAATAAACAGTGCTTAAAGTAAATATATATCAAATTTTAAGTGGCTAAGAATATTTGAAACTGATATAGAGAATATTTTAAATAATAATATGTGTAGTATATTTAATTCAATACGAAAAGAATTAGATAAATTAACTAATAAAACTAGATACATTTTGAATTTTTCGGGTTTTCTTTTAATGATATTTATAACGTTTTTTTGAAGATAGTGTTAGATATTAGTTCTTTTGAATCAGGATTAGTTTTAGTTTTTTTACTATTGGTAAAAGATACTTGTTTTAACTCTAATATAGTATAAAATAAGTAAGTAAAAAATACTATATTGGGAGTTAATTGAAATTTGTATATTAAATTTGATGAACAAATTTAATATAATGTGAGTATAATAGTATATTTAAATTTTTTGTTTATTTTTTTGTGTAATGTAGTATAATATGAATATAGATTAAATAAAAAAGAAACTACAATCTAGTTGGATAGAGTAGTGGTTTCTAGCATAAATTACTTTTTAGTAAATTTGAATTTAAGTTTAAATTCAAATTCTAAACCACTTTTTCTACGGCCAATAGATAAGTGGTTTTTTATTTTATCATATATGTAACTAGATATTAATCCAGTACAAATAGAACTTATAGTTCCTATAATAAAATTTATCATTAGTTCCATATAGAATACACCTCCTTCCTACTTACTGTAGGAACTAGGACTATATGAAACCACCACTCATAGATTGAAGTTTCTCATATTGTATTATATCATACACCGGTTAATAGATGTAATAAATATTAAAGTTGATTCTAATATCAACACTATATTAAAACATAGCTCTATAGTTAAAATTTTACATAGCAATTTCAATATATTTACTAAAATAACTAACACAATAGAGTGATTAAACTAATTATATATAAAAAAATACCTAAATTAGGATATAATTAATATGAAGGAGTGATATTATGAAATTTTCAGATTATAAATATGAAAGACCAATATATGAAGAAGTTAAAAAAGAATTTATAAGTATAATTGATAATATAAATAATTCTTGTACATATGAAGAACAAAAAGAAAATATAAAAAATCTTAATATACTTAGAAATAATGTAGAAACTATGTCTACATTATCATCTATAAGACATAGCATAAATACTTTAGATGAATTTTATGAAAAAGAAAGAGAGTATTGGGATGAGTACTCTCCATTATATGAGGAATTAAATTCATTGTTTTATAAGTCAGTTATAAATTCTAAATTCAAAGAGAATATAGCACAAGATTTTGGCAAGCAATTTATAGATATAGCAGATTATTCTTTAAAATCTTTTTCATCAGAGATAATAAAGGATTTACAAGAAGAAAATAAATTATGTTCTAAATACACTAAACTATTAGCAACTGCAAAAATAGATTTTGAAGGAGAAGAAAGAAACCTATCTGGTATGGGAAAATTCATGTCATCAACAGATAGAGATGTTAGAATAAAAGCATCAAACGCATATTATAACTTTTTTGAAGAAAATGAAGATAAATTTGATGATATTTTTGATCAATTAGTAAAGATAAGAACTACAATAGCTAAGAAATTAAATTTTGATAGCTTCGTTGAATTAGGATATATAAGAATGATGAGAACTGATTACAATGCCAAAATGGTTAAAAATTTCAGATCTCAAGTTTTAAAATATATAGTACCTGTTGCTAGTAAGCTTTATAAAAGACAAGAAGAAAGATTAGGCTTAGACAAACTTACATATGTAGATGAAGGATTTGAATTTTTAAGTGGAAATGCAACTCCAAAGGGAAGCTCTGAATATATAATGGAAAGTGGTAAAAAAATGTATTCAGAACTGTCAAAGGAAACTAAAGAGTTTTTTGATTTTATGATGGAAAATGAGCTTATGGACTTAGTAACTAAAAAAGGAAAAGCAGCAGGAGGGTATTGTACATATATACCAAACTACAAGGCACCATTTATATTTTCAAACTTTAATCAAACTTCAGATGACATAGATGTATTAACTCATGAAGCAGGTCATGCATTTCAATTATATATGTCAACTTGGATTGATATGCCAGAAATAAATTTCCCAACATTTGAAAGTTGCGAAATACACTCTATGAGTATGGAATTTATAACATGGCCTTGGATGGATTTATTCTTTAAAGAAGACACTGAAAAATATAAGTTTATACACTTAGGTTCAGCTATTAAATTTATACCTTATGGAATAGTTGTAGATGAATTCCAACACTATATATATGAAAATCCAAATATGACGAAAGAAGAACGAAAAAATATTTGGAGAGAATTAGAAAAAAAATACTTGCCTCATAAAAATTATGAAGGATGTGATTTTTTAGAAAAAGGAACATGGTGGTTTAAGCAAGGTCATATATTTAAAAATCCATTTTATTATATAGACTACACATTAGCTCAAATATGTTCATTACAATTTTGGAAGAAAATAAGAGAAGATAAAGAGAATGGATGGAAAGATTATTTAGATATATGTAAGGTTGGAGGAACTAAATCATTCTTAGAAATTGTTAAAATAGGTAACTTAATATCTCCATTTGAAGATGGATGTGTTGAAAGTGTAATAGGAACTATAGAAAATTGGTTAGATAATGTTGATGATAAGTCTCTTTAAAAAGTTAAATAATAAACTAACATGAAAAAAGTAATTAACTATGATATATTAATAGTCTATTAGTCAATAATAGATAGTATATAAATCTAAAGATAGTTAATATAAAACTTATGGAGGTTTTTAATGAGATTTTTTATAGATACAGCAAACATAGAAGAAATAAAAGAAGCTAATGAGTTAGGTGTTATATGTGGAGTTACTACAAATCCATCTCTTATAGCTAAAGAAGGAAGAGACTTTATAGAAGTAGTAAAAGAAATAAGTACTATAGTAGATGGTCCTATAAGTGCAGAAGTAATAAGCTTAGACCATAAAGGTATGGTTGAAGAAGCAGATAAATTATCTAAAATACATAAGAATATAGTTATAAAATTACCTATGACATTAGAAGGTTTAAAGGCAACTAAAATATTATCTCAAAAGGGAATAAAAACAAATGTAACATTAATATTCTCAGCAACTCAAGCATTATTAGCTGCTAGAGCTGGAGCAACTTATGTAAGTCCATTTGTAGGAAGACTTGATGATATAGGTCAAGATGGACTTTCATTAATAGAAGAAATAGTTGATATATTTAATGTTAATGCTATAGAAACAGAAATAATAGTTGCAAGTGTTAGAAATTCAATACACGTAGCACAAGCTGCTAGAATGGGAGCAGATATAGCTACAGTTCCATACAAAGTTATAACTCAAATGACTAAACATCCTTTAACAGATAAAGGAATAGAGAACTTCCTTAAAGACTGGGAAGGGGCATCATTAAAATTATAATAGAAAATACCTTGATTTTTATCAAGGTATTTTTTTACGTTTAAGTAAAACTATCATGAAATCATAGATTGAATCTTTGGAGTTATACCAAATATTCGCTGCCAATCATAAGTTAAGACAGAATTTTCTACTAAAACATCTTTTTTACCTTGGAAGATAAAGATGATTTCCTTTTCATAATATTGCTTCATTTGTTCTTGTGATTTTATAATACCTTCATCAGGCAATATTGTATTAATTAGATTATATATTTCTTTGATTTTCATATAGGTTTTCCTTTTTATTATAGTAGTATTATATCTTAAAATAGTCTTTAAAGATCTAAGATATTATAAATATATTATGTACTGCTGGAAGAGGATATTATCAATAATGGGGAAAAGAAACTATAAAGATTAACCCAGGAGATGCAATTCATATACTTCTAGGTGTTAAACATTGGCATAATGCTGCAAAAGATAGCTGGTTCTAACATTTAGCAATAGAGGTACCAGGAGTAGATACTAAGAATGAATGGTGTGAAGAAGTAAGTGATAAATAGTATAGTAAGTTAAAATAAATTTCATAGAACTTTAAGATAGCACATAATATTACGAATAGTTTATATAAAATTATAAAATAACCATATATTATAATTCAAATTATAAAGTATGGTTATTTTTATTATAGTATTATAACAAAATCGCTAAAATATATACTTTTTCTACAATAAATAGTTACACCACTGTAAATAAGTTTACGAAGTTGTAATCTAAAGTAACAAGTGTGTAACTGTTATTTAACAATATTTAGTGATATTATTAAATCATAAAAGAAATAATAAATTACGTAAATAATACATAAGAGGAAGTGATTTATATGAAAAAAGCAATTATAACATTATCATTAATATGTACAGGGTTATTAGCAACGAGTAATATAGGAGATATAGTTTTTGCACAAGACTCACAGGAAGATATAAATAAAAACAACAATGTAGAAGTACAGATTATAAATAAATTAAATAAAGATGAAGCTGAAGAATTATTATCAATGTATAATCCTAATGTTAAATACATATACCAAGGAACTGAAAATGATTTTACAGCGTTAAAAGAAAAAGGTTTAAAAGGATATGTATTTTTAATGGATGCAGATGGAGATTTAGGAATGTTTGTAAATAAAGATGATGCTAAAATATACTACTTCCATCCAAGTGGATATCTTGAATTAGCTCAATAAAAAATGATATAGAATAAAAAGAGAGATTTTAATGTATCTCTCTTTTTTACATAATAGAAACTTAATTTAAAAATTAATGATTGTAATTATTTAAAATTAGCATTATACTATTTAAATATATAATATTTTATAGTTTTGCTGAGGGAGTAGTTTGCACTACTAGTGTTACTAGGTCAACATAATGACTTTAAGTCTGGTCTAGTATTAAAAAACGAGACTCATGCATGTTTATTTAGCATGCATAAGTCTCGTTTTTTGCGTTTATAAAATAAATTTTAGGAGGAGAAGTATGAGTTTTATAGCACTTATATTTACAGCATTTGCATTATCTATGGATGCATTTGCGGTGTCAATTACAAAGGGTATGACAATTAAAAATTTAAAAAAGAACACATCATTAAAGATGGCTTTAGCATTTGGAATATTTCAAGGAGCGATGCCGTTACTTGGATGGGCTTTAGGTATAAGTTTTGAAAGCTACATAAAATCTATAGATCATTGGGTATCATTTATGGTACTTGGATTTATAGGATTTAACATGATAAAAGGATTTTTTAATAATAGAAAAAAGAGGATGAATCTGAGTTAGAATTTAGTGCTACAGTAGATGAAGATGACTTATCTAATAAGGAAATAATAATGCTTGCAGTAGCTACTAGTATAGATGCTTTAGCAGTAGGAATAAGTTTTGCATTTTTAAATGTTAGTATAATACCCGCAGCTTCAATAATATGTATTATAACATTCTTAGTATGTGTTGTTGGAGTATTTGTAGGAAATAAAGCAGGTGATATATTCAACGGATATGCAGAATTAGCGGGTGGAATTATACTTATATTAATAGGATTTAATATATTTAATGAGCATACTCATGTATTAAACAATATATTAAATTTATTATTTTAAATATAAAAACCTATGAATATAGAAATCTATTCTAAATTCATAGGTTTTATTTATTATTTATTTTTTATAATAGTTCTCATTAAGAAGAATACAGGTAAAGTAGAGAATACAGGTGCAATTAAAGGTGATATTATTTCATTTATACCAAGTATATTAACTAAAAAAATTATAATTCCCATATTTAGAATATATTCAAAAATATAAACTAAAACTGATAAGGAAAATTTTTTAGTCGAATAATTGTCACTTTTAAAAGTAAATTTGGAATTCAAAAAATAAGAAGCTAAAATGCTAAGTATGCTAGTTATTGTGTAAGCTATAATATAATTTAATTTAAATATCTTAAAAAGTGTAATATAAAAAACTTGAGATATTGTAAAATTACTAATACCTATAATATTAAACTTTATATATTCTTTAACTTTTCCTTCTAAAAATTTTAATTTATTTATCATAACAAAAATCTCCTAATTATAGATTTAGATATATTGTATATTATTTGGACAATGTATAATAATATTTAATAATATTTTACAAAATAGTATGAATTTATATATTATATTAAAAGTATCTTATTAATTTGAAAGTATTTATAAAAATTATGATGATAGTTGAGAAAAGTTGAAAAAATATAGAAAAAAATGTATAATAAAATTTTGTAAGATAAAATATATAAGTTTTAATTTTAAATTTTAGTTAGGGGAATATTAATTTAAATACTTCATTAAGTAAAATTATTATTTTGAGTTTTTTTAAAATACCATAAATAATAGAAGTATTTTATTAATGTAAAATTATTATTAGAACATATATAATCTAAATAAAAAGGATTAAGTGAAATAAAGATAGGGGAGATACTGTATATAAATGTATAATATAAAAAGTGTAAAACAAGGATCTGCAAAAGTACAAAACAATTTATTTACATGGATCATAATATCATTAACTTTAATAATCGGTATATTATATATAGAAAGATTATTTAATATATTAAAAATAAAAGAATTACAGAAACTAAATGTAATAGATTTTATACAAATATTTAATTCAATTTTAGCTGCACTTGCAATTGGTAGTAGTTTAGTGTGTTATATTAGTTCAAAAAAAGAAGAGCTTTTCATTATATCTCTTATGTATATTATATTTTTTATAGATATAATTTTTGGAAATTTAGACAATATAAATTTACAAAGCCAAACTAAATATATGGATGGATATATCACGATAGGGACATCATTAATTAGAATAATTATATTATTGATAAGTATTTTACCGTGTAAAAAGATAAAAGATATAATAATATCTAATAAGGGTATCTCTATATTAATAGTAACTATAATGAGTATTTTTATAGGAACATTAGAATCTAAATATTTGAATTTTAGAAATAAAGAAAATTACATTATCCTATATAATATATTTTTAATAATAGTATACTTAGTGGTAGCTATAACTTACTTAGTAAAGAGTATAAGGCAAAAAGAATATATATACTCTGTCATAAGTTCAAGTATATTTTTATTTGGGGTAAAAGCTTTTTATGCTACAGTAGCAACTAGAATCCCTATACTTGCTATACGATTAACATGTATATCAATAACATATATGGGATTTATTATATTTATAGGTGGATTATTTTTAGAACTCATATTAAATATAAAAAGAAATAAAGAATTAGAAAATGAACTTAGTGTTTTTTATCACTTAGTAGATGAAAATAAATATAGTTGTGTAGTCATATATAATGAAAATGGAAAAGTAGAATTTGCGAATAAAACAGTTAAAAAATTTATATTTGAAAATCCATGTGTAAAAAATGAAAAAGTTGAATCTGTTATAGTTAATATAATGAAAGAATTAGATGAAAATATAATTTTAGAAATTAAGGATTTTACAAGAAAGTATAAAGCATGGGATGGTAATATATATATACCATCATTAGATATGACTTTAGAGTGTAATATTCAAAATACATATACTAAATTTGGAGAAAATAAATATACACTTATATTTAAAGATATATCATCGAGAGTAAGGACAGAAAAATATTTGATAGAATATGAAAAAATGAAAAAGCATGAAGAAGTTAAAAATGAATTTTTTGCTAATATATCACATGAATTAAGAACACCATTAAATATTTTTTATTCAACACTTCAGCTTTTAGATCTTAAAAATAATGATATGTCAATTTGCTTTAGAGAAGTGTATGGAAATCATAAACAGTGTTTAGAAATAAATTGTAAACGTATGTTAAGGCTTATAAATAATATAGTTGATATAACAAAAATAGATGTAGGATTTACGCAAGCTAAATTTGTAAATTGTGATATAGTTAGAGCTATTGAAGATATAACCCTTTCTGTAATAAATTATGCAGAAAATAAAAATATAAATATAGTATTTGATACTGAAATTGAAGAACATATAATAAAATGTGATTTATCTATGATAGAACGAGCGATGCTTAATTTATTATCAAATGCTATAAAGTTTACAAAAGAAAATGGTAATATAGCCGTTAATTTATATAAAGATGAACAGTGGGTACATATACTTGTAAAAGATGATGGCATAGGTATACCGATAGATATACAAGATATGATATTTGAAAGATTTGTTCAAGGAGATAAATCATTAACTAGATTAAATGAAGGTAGCGGAATAGGTCTTAGTATAGTTAAATCTATTGTTGAATTGAATAAGGGTGAAATATACTTAGATAGTGATGGAGAAAATGGAACTGAATTTGAAATACTGTTACCAAATGAAAAATTAGAAGATTATGAGTATGACAATAACTATAAAGTAAACCTAGACAAAATAGAATTAGAATTTTCTGATATATATGAATTATATAATTAAAAATAAAATATAGAATTTTATTTTTAATATCAAAGGATAAATTTACAAGAGTTTTAAATTTAGATAAATTAAATAGAAGTTTTTATTTTTAAAAATAGTTGCAATTTTAAAACAATGTGAATATAATAAAATTATAAATGAATAAGTTCCCGATAAAGGGGAGTAGCTTTCACATTAGTGATAATCAATCGTCACTTCGGATAATATCCCGGTTGATTAGCGAGTATATACTTGTTAGCAAGACCTTTAACGTATATTAAATATACGCTAAGGGTCTTTTTTATTTTCCAAAAATTTAAGGAGGAAGAAATATATGTTTTACAAGAAAAATACTCAAGAAGTAATAAAATTATTAAATAGTAGTTTAAATGGACTATCTAAAGAAGAGGCAGAAGAAAGAATTAAAAAGTACGGATATAATGAGCTAAAGGAAAAAGAAAAAAGTAGCGTTATAAAACTTTTTTTAGAAACATTTAAAGACCCTTTAGTAATAATTCTTTTGATAGCAGCATTAGTTCAAGTATTTTTAGGAGAAGTAATAGAATCAGGTATAATACTTGCAGTTGTTACTTTAAATGCAATACTTAGTGTTGTTCAGAGTAAAAAAGCAGAGGGATCACTTGATAGTTTAAAGAAATTATCAATTCCATATACGAAAGTAATAAGAGATAATGAAAAAATAACAATTTCATCTAGAGAATTGGTAGTAGGTGATATTGTACTTTTAGAGGCAGGAGATTATGTACCTGCAGATGGTAGAGTTATAGAATCTCAAAGTTTAAAGATAGTAGAAGGGATGATTACTGGAGAATCAGAACCAATCTTAAAAACTGAGGAAGAAATACCTTTAGATAGCCCTCTAGGCGATCAAAAGAATATGGTATTTAGTGGTTCTATGGTAGTTTACGGTAGAGGTATATTTATTGTAACGAATACGGGAATGAATACTGAAGTTGGTAAAATTGCAGATTTGCTTGATAATGCAGAAGGAAAGCAAACACCACTTCAACAAAAGTTAGATGAATTTAGTAAAAAATTAGGAATAGGTATATGCCTACTATCTGCTATGATATTTGCGGTTCAGGTAATAAGAGGTGGAGACTTAGCAAGTTCATTTATGTTTGCAATAGCTATAGCAGTTGCAGCTATTCCTGAAGCATTATCTTCAATAGTAACAATAGTTTTAGCTGTAGGAACAAATACAATGGCTAAGAAACAAGCAATAGTAAGAAAATTACCAGCAGTTGAAACTTTAGGATCAACTAGTGTAATATGTACAGATAAAACTGGTACATTAACACAAAATAAGATGACAGTTGTTGAAGTATATACTTACGAAAATAAAAATATTAGTTTAGCAGATAATGTAGAGGGGAATGAAGTGGCAGCAACAAAGAATTCTATACAAGATAGATGTCTTAATTTAGCATCGATTTTATGTAACGATTCTGATGTAAATAATGAAGGTATAGAAATTGGAGATCCAACTGAAATTGCATTAATAAATTATGCAGCATTAAATAAAATAGATTATAAAATATTAAGAGATAAATATATTAGAATAGGTGAAATACCTTTTGATAGTGATAGAAAATTAATGTCTACAGTAAATAAAGTAGATGATGAAACTATAATGTTTACTAAAGGTGCTCCAGATGTTATTTTTAGTAGATGTAAATATGCTTTAAGTAATGGAGAAGTAGTAGAATTTGATGATGAAATATTAAGGGAATATAAACAAATTAATGAAGATTTTTCTAACCAAGCATTAAGGGTATTAGCATTTGCTACTAAAAAGGTAGAGGATGATTTTATACCTTCTATAGAAGATGAAAATGAATTAACATTAATAGGTCTTATGGCTATGATTGACCCTCCAAGAGAGGAAGTATATGATGCAGTTAAAAATGCTAAAAACTCTGGTATAAAAACTATAATGATAACAGGGGACCATAAAACAACGGCAATGGCAATAGCCAAGGATATAGGAATAATGGAAAGTGATGACTTAGCTCTTACAGGAGCAGAATTAGATGAATTAAGTGATTCTAAATTAGATAAAATATTAGAAAAAGTATCTGTATATGCAAGGGTATCACCTGAAAATAAAATAAGAATAGTAAGAGCATGGCAAAGAAAAGACAAAGTATGTGCCATGACTGGAGATGGAGTAAATGATGCACCTGCACTAAAACAAGCAGATATCGGTATAGGAATGGGAAGTGGAACTGAAGTAGCTAAAGATTCATCTGATATGGTTTTAATGGATGATAACTTTGCTACTATAGTTAAAGCTGTTGAATCAGGAAGAACAATTTACGATAATATAAAAAAATCAATAACTTATTTATTCTCAGGTAACTTAGGTGGAATAATTGCTATAGTATTTGCTTTATTTGCTAACTTACCAAATCCATTTACAACTATACAATTATTATTTATAAATTTAGTAACAGATTCACTACCAGCTATAGCACTTGGGCTAGAAAAGCCAGAAAAAGGTGTAATGAATATGCCAGTAAGAGATTCTAAAGAATCAATATTAGATAAAGAAACATTAAAAACTATAGGAATAAGAGGTAGTATAATAGGTATAGTAACTATAATAGCTCAGTATATAGGTATGAAAAGTTCGCCAGAATTAGGTTGTGCAATGGCATTTTTAACACTTACTTTATCTAGAATACTACAAACATTCCCATCAAGATCTAATACACAAACTGCGCTTAAATTAGGATTTAACACTAATAAATACGCACTAGGTGCAGTAGGAGTTTGTTTAGTAATGTTATTTACAACACTTTTACCTTTTATGAGAGGAATATTTGCAATTCCAGTATCATTTGGCTTAGATAGTTTTGTAATTTGTGCTGTTTTAGCTTTAATATCAAGTTTAATGATGGAAGTTGTTAAGCTTATAAAAATAAAATAGAGTAGTTATATAAAAAAGATGTATATATAATTAATAATATATACATCTTTTTTTGAGCAATAAATGTATTTGCAGTAATCGAAATTATATATCGTCAGTAAAATGAAATGTTTTGCTGATATATATCTAAAGTGAAGTAAATTTTTATTTTAAATAAAATTACATAATACTTTGGTTTACTAACAACACATATTTTAGTAATATATAATATGACATTATAAATAAGTAATAACTAGTTTTGGGAGGAATAATAAGTTGTTAAAAAAGTTTTTTAACCGTTTTAAGAAAAAATCAGAGGAGAGTAAAGTTTTAGAAAGTCAAGAAGAAGCAATAAATAAAGCGGAAGAAATAGTAGATATTTCAGATGAACTTGAAATAGAAAAAGAAGATGAATCAGAGATTGAGGATGAAGAAAAAGAAATAAATATTACTGAAAATGTTGACAATATAGAGCAAATAATCAACAATGCCCCAGAAGCAGAAGCAGAAGCAGAAGCAGAAGCAGAAGCAGAAGCAGAAGCAGAAGCAGAAGCAGAAGCAGAAGCAGAAGCAGAAGCAGAAGCAGAAGCAGAAGCAGAAGCAGAAGCAGAAGCAGAAGCAGTTATATTAGTTCNTAAATATAAAAATATATTAGAAGCAGAAGCAGAAGCAGAAGCAGAAGAGAATCTTGATGAGGAAGACAAACTATACATAATAGATGCAAAGATAAGAAGAGGAAAATCTATAAAGGCAATTGATGTATATACAAATGAAGAGCAAGTATTTGATACTCATAAGCAATGTAGTAAAGCTTTAAAAGTACCTGTAGAATATATAGCAGAAAACCTAAGACATGGTCATACCGACTATCTAGGAGAAGCGATAAAATACTTAAGTAAAGAATTAAGATTAAGTGAATCTAATAATGACTACATACATAATAATAAAAGCCCATTAGAAATATATAATGATTTAAATAATAAAATATTTACATTAAATATATCTGACTCTAAAAGAGATGATATATTATCAAACAATAAGATAGATCCAATAAAAATGCATTATAAATTTGAGTGTTTAGATGATGAGTATGATAAATATTATAAAAAATATAAATCAATAATTAAAAGGGGAGGAAAGAAGAAAGTAGAATTATTAAATAATAAAGGGGAGGTAATAGAAGTATTTAAGTCTTTAGATGATTGTTCTAAGTACTTAAATAAAAGCAAATCTGAAATAACTAATATGTTAAAGTACAAAGAAAATAAAGTTGGTAGATACAAAATAAGATATAGCTTAAGAAATATTTAACTTCATCTTAAATTCATAATACATTCAAGCTTTTTTCACACATATTAAATTAATATAGTGTAATATAAAATTATATTAACGTTTAGGAGGCAAAGATGTCTGAGGATAAAAAAATAATAAATGACAATGAAGAAATAAAAGCAGAAGATACTATAAATGAAGAAATAAATAATAAGGGTGTATTAGATGTATCAACTGAAGAAGCAGTAGAAGATAACGAGGGCGAAAGTGAATTAGTAGAGGAAAATAAAAGCGAAAATGAAGAAATAGTAAAAAATGAAGTTGTAGAAGAAAAGACTGCTAAAACAAAATTAAAAAAGATTAAAAATACTAAATCTATAATAGCAATGGCTATCGTAGGATGTATTTGTTTAGGAGCAGGATTTACATATGGAAAATCTGTAGGTAGAACTTTACCTGCAACATCAAGAAAATATAGCTCTAGTAAAATTGTAGCAACTGTTGGAGATACTAAATTTACAGGGGAACAACTTAGACAAAAAATGGATCCATTATTTTACATAAATGGAAAAACTAAATTAAGTGACGAAGAAATAGATGCATATGAATCAAGTTTTATAGATTATATGACTACAACAGAGGTATTATATTTAGAAGGTAAAGCAGAAGGTATAACAGTTGAAAAAGAAGATGTAGAAAATGAATATTCTACATTAATATCAAGTCTACAACAAACTTATAATTTAACAGAAGATGATTTAATAAATAAATTAAATATATCTAAAGAAGATATAGAAAAAGAATTAGAAAAAGAATTAATCGCTGTTGAGTATATAGGGAAAGCATCAGAAGTAACTGAAGAAGAAGCTGAAAAGTATTACAATAACAATAAGGATGAGTTTTTAAAAGTTAGAGCATCTCATATATTAATTAGTAATACAGATGATGAAGGAAATACTGTAAGTGATGAACAAAAAGCAAAGAATAAAGAAGAAGCAGAGAAAATATTAAAACAAGCTCAACAAGGAGTAGATTTTGCTCAATTAGCTAAAGAATATTCATCAGATAGTAGTAGTGAAAATGGTGGAGACTTAGATTTCTTTAGTAAGGGTCAAATGGTAGAGCCTTTTGAAAATGCTGCATTTTCATTAAAAAATGGGGAGATATATCCGGAAGTAGTAGAAACTGACTATGGATATCACATAATTAAAAAGACAGATGAAAAGTATGATGAATTTAGCACAGTTAAGGAAGATTTAGTGTATTATTTAGGATATGAAAAACAAAGTAATATATTAGATAATCTACTTGAAAAATATAATGTAGAAGTTAAATAGATATAAAATATCTCAAAGTATTAAGTTTTATTAGTACTTTGAGATATTTTTTATAAAAAACTATAAATTTAAGTATTAAAAAATTACAGGAAATATAACTAAAAAGTAAAATCTTATAACTTATATTTAGAAGCTATTTCTAGAACTTTTTCAGTATTGTTAGTAGCAAATTCAAAGAAATCTCCTTCTATAATTTTACCTAATTCATGTAAAAATTCTGGTATATCACTAGCCTTAAAGTCGCCTATAGATGTACCAAGTCTTGATTTACCAACCTCAAAGCAACCACATATATATATTTCAAATACATCAGTAGGCGTACCATCTATATTTTTCATTTTTCCAGTTAATCCAATACTACCAATTTGATGAACTCCACAAGAGTTAGGGCAACCTGATATATATAATCTTGGAAGTTTTTGCATAATTTCTTTATCTACATTTTCTCTGAAGTAATCTATTATAGTATTTAGCATTTTTTGACTGTTTTGTATACCCATTTGACATATAGGAATACCTATACAACAAATACTTTCTTCAAGATTTGAATCTCCACTTATTGTTTTACTTACTTCTAATATTTTTTGAGCTTCTTTACCATTTAAGTTTAGTATATACATTCCTTCAGTCATACCTATTCTTATCATAGGATTTTTTATTTTGTCTAACTCATTAAGTAGAGCTTTTAAATCTTTAAGATATAATTGACCTCCAATTGGATGGATATAAACTGTATATAGACCATTTTGCTTTTGCTTTCTTATTCTATGGTCACATATATCTACTTCGATACCTTCCTTTGAATAGTCTAGAGGCTCTGGAGTTAAATCGAGTCCTCCTTTTTCCTTTTCTTTTAAAGAATACTCTTTGAATTTTTGTAAGAAAGCTTCTTCGCCAAGTTCTTCAACTAAGTATCTTACTCTAGCTTTATGTTTGTTTTCATAGTTACCATAATCTACAAATAATTTAGTTAAACCTTCTACATAATATAGAGCATCTTTAGCTTCTATAGGTTCATCTAATTTTAATCCTACCCTAGGGTTTTTACCTAATCCACCACCAACATATACATTAAAGTAAGGCTTTCCATCTTTAATCGTTGCTATAAATCCTAAATCTTGAACTGTACAATGAGCATCATCATGATTACAACTAGAGTATGAAACCTTTAGCTTTCTAGGTAGATGATAAGTTGTTATTTTGTTTATAAAATGTTTATCTGTTGCAACAGCATATGGTGTAACATCAAAAGCTTCATCAGGATCGACACCTGATAATGGAGATAAGCCTACATTTCTAGGAAAGTTACCTCCGCCACCTCTTGTAAAGATATCTTTATTTATACCTTCTTCCATTATATTGCATATTTGATCTACTGTAAGTCCATGTAATTGAACGGCTTGTCTAGTTGTTATATGTATTTTTTCTAATTTATTTTCATAAGCCATATTATATATAGTATGAAGTTGAGATTTTGAAATTACGCCAGCAGAAGTTCTAAGTCTTATCATAAAAGATTTTTTATCTCTTTGAGCATATACACCATAACCACCAGAAAAACCTTTATATTCAAGTTTAGACATTTCTCCATTTATAAACTTAAGAGAGTTTTCTTTAAATTTAGGTAATTCACTTAATAATATTTCTTTTAAATTGTTCATTTAATCACCTCACGATTATTTATATAGGTTTAGTATTTGCAAAAAAGGTATAAATATTTATATTTTTATATTATTTAAGATGGACATTTAAAAAGGTATAAAAATATAAATTTATGGGTTATAATTGAATTAGAAAAATGTGTTAAAAAATATATATCTTTTTTTAAAGGATAATGGATAGATATAATAAATATATATTAATTAACTCCTTGTGCGAGTTGAATATAATCGTTGAAAATATTAGGTACTATCAAGTGATATTTTGATAGTTAAAAAACTGTATATAGTAATTTTAATATATTAGTAAAGAACTAGCATAACAGATTAGTTAAGTATTGTATTCCTAAAGGAAGGGTTTATATGAAACGTGTAAAGTATATAAATTATAAAATAGCTATAATAATTATTATACCAATACTATTAATAGCACAATATTATTTATTTAAATTTGGTGTTATTACACCTATGGTAAAAGGTATAGAAGTTGAGATGGAAGATGGTGATTATGTTAAGGACATTGATAAGTTTGTTATGAAATTAAATGATACAGTAACATTATCCACTGGAGAGTATGTAATTATACCATCTTATGCGAAAAATCCACATATATATTTTAAGATTTTAGATGATTCTAATATACTGAGTATAAATGGAAATGAAGTTACAGCGAATCAAGAAGGGACTACAACTATAGGCGTGATGAAGAACTCAAGGGTATTAAAAAAAATAAATATTAAAGTTGTAGATATAAATGTTGAAAGTTTAATAGTTACATTAGATAATGACATAAAATATGTAGGTGAATCAGCTAAAATAAATAGCGAAGTAGAAGTAGATTATGACAAGTTTAAAGAAAAACAACCAGTTACATACGAAAGCAGTGATGAGAATATTCTAAAGGTTGAAGGAAATACTGTAGAAGCAGTAGGTGTAGGTAAGGCTAGCTTATATATAAAAGCTGGAAATAAAGAAACCGTGTTTGATTATAATATTCAAGCTAAAATAGCAAAGATAAGTATACCTAATACTATTAAAATAGCTAAAAATGAAACTAAAAAATTAAATCCTAAAATTACAACTTCGCCTTCTGGATTAAAACATGGAGAAATTAAATATGAATTAGTTGATAGAAAAGTGTCAATAGACTATTCAATAAGCCTTGGAAAGGATGGAACTATAACAGGTTTAAAAGAAGGTACTGAGAAAGTAAGGATAACTTGCGGAGATAAGCAAAAAATAGTAACTATAGAAGTAGAAAAAGAATCTGTAATAGATAAAATTATTGAAAATATACGAGTAAATTATGAAATTATTAATGGAAAGTTATTAATGGATATTTCATGGGATTATATAAAAGATATAAATAATTATGAAGTATTTTTAAAAAATAATTCTCTAGGAGATTTAGAGTATAAACTTTTTGATTCTTTTAAATTAGATGAAAGTAAAATAACTGATAGTAGAGTAAATACTCAAATAGAACTAGATCTATTTGAGGACAATATTCCAAGTTTAAGTTTATATGTTATAGGTAAAGATGATAAAGTAATTACCAAACCAAGTAATATAGTAAATATATTGCCTAAAATAGAAAACATAGAAGAGGAAGTTATCAAAAATTTAGTTGAAAAAATTGATGATGAAAATAATGTAGTAACTCTTACATGGGATAAGCTTGACATTAAAGATGTGATATATAGTGTATATGTAAAAGATAACAAAAATGGTGAAAATGGATTTAAATTATATGAAAATAGTTTACAAGAAAATTATATAAGTATACCTATAAAAGAAGATTTTGATATAGAGGTTTATGTCATAGGAAGTAAAAATGGAAAATCCTCTAAGCCGAGTAATATAATAAACGTAAAAAAAATAGAAATAAAAGGAGATTAGTGACATTACTAATCTCCTTTTGTCAATATAAAAATAAATTAAAGGATGAATATTAAGTAATGTTGTGATACAATTCAATTATATGGAGATTTTATAATAAATATTTGGTTATGAATTTTATATGGGGGGAAATAGAACGTGGATAAATATAAAAATATATTATTTGAAAATCCTCGTCCTTTTATTATTGCACATTTAGACAATGATAGATTAATTATAAATGAAACTAATATTAATCGTGAAAAGAACATAGATATTAGTCTTGGGGATATAAAAGAGAATATTGAGATAAAAGGATTAGTAAAAAGCACCTTAGAAAAAAACACAGATAATATAACTATTAGTTGTATAAAAAATAGGTTTAATCTTAATAGTAAAAAAATTGCAGAGAATGAAGTTATAATATGGTTTGATATAGAAGATAATCTATATGATTTATCTAAGGCAAATTTTTTGTCTAATTTAACTCATGAGTTTAAGACACCTCTAAACCTTATATTCAGCTCAGTGCAATTATTGAATAAAAAAATAAAATGTAATAAAGCGTTTTCGTATGATGATATAGAAAAGTATTTAAAGATAATAAATCAGAATTCATATAGAATGCTAAAACTTGTTAATAATATATCAGAAGATAATAAAATAGATTTAGGTCATAGTAACTATAGCCCTATAAATGCTAATATAATATACTTTATAGAAGATATATGTGAATCTATAGAACCATTTGTTAATTCTAATAATATGAGTATAGTTTTTGATACAGATGTAGAGGAACTTATTATTTCATTTGATATGGAAAAAATGGAGAGAATAATATTAAATCTAATATCAAATTCTGTTAAATTTAGAAAAAATAATAAAGGAAAAATTATATTATCAATAACTCATAATGATGAATTTGTAAATATAAGCGTTAGAGATAATGGAATAGGAATATCTAAAGATGATATAGGTAAAATATTTGAAAAATATGTAAGATTAAATGATGAAAGAAGTATAATAAAAGAAGGAACTGGAATTGGATTATCTTTGGTTAAATCACTTGTAAAATTACATGATGGCGAAGTAACGGTAGATAGTGAAATAGGACAATGGACAGAATTTAATATAAAAATACCTAATAAAACATCTGTGAAAGAATTAATTGACACATATGAAAAGGATTTAGATAGAGTAGAAAAAATAAGAATAGAGTTTTCTGATATATATGCCTAGGCATTTAGAATAAACATAAATATATAAACATATATATTTATATATTCTAATATCAAAGGGGCGATAAGATTGAGAAGACGATATGAAAGAATAAGTAAAGCGTGTAAAGATTTATCAGAAGAAGCATTTAAATCTTATACTGGAAAAAGAGATTATAAGAGAGCGTTAGAAATTTATAGTTTACTTGCAACAAGCGATTGCGTTCCAAGTGATATATCTAATTTTTCAAAAAATATGCTAGGAAGACTAAATAAAAAGATAGAAGAAAATACCTAAGAAATTATAATAAAAATAACTAATAAATAAAAATTGATTATTTATAAATATAGCTTAGACTAAAATTATATATTGTAGTCTAAGCTATATTATTTATTATTTTGCTAATTCTAAATATCCACTTGGATGGAAGAAGTATATATTTGAATTTTGTTTATCTACAAAATAGCCTATATCAGTATCTACATCTGGTAAAAAAACATATCCTTGAAGTTTTTTAGACTTTAGATACTCAAAGTTACTTGCATCTCCTTGATATATATAATCAACCTTATTATTATATTTTAAAAGAAGTTCTTTAGCTTGTTCTACGGTTAATTCATTTTGTTGATTTATTTTATTATTATCATTAGCATATGTTAGTTTTTTTATTGGATTTATAAAGAATAAAGAACTACATAAAATACATAAAACTATAATTAATTTTCTCATAAAATCACCAACTTTTATAATTTAGTATATATATTTATATTAACATTAATACAAATATATATACTAAATTATAAAAAATATATTACTGATTTATAATTAAAAAATATAGAGATTAAAAAAGGAACAAACTCAAATGATAAAATCATATATAAAAAGAGATTGTTCCTTTTAATTTTAATTATTTAATATTTTTATATTTATATTCTACAAATTTAATTATATACATTTTTATAACACCTATTGTAGGAACAGATAAAATCATACCAGGAATTCCGAAGAATCCTCCACCAACAGTAACAGCCAGTATAGTTAAAAATGGACTAAGACCTAGCTGGCCACCAACAATTTTAGGTTCTATAATTGCAACTTCTATTTGTTGGATTAGTAATAAGTAAATAAGAGATAAAATAGCTATAGTTGGATTATAAAACAAATTGATTAGAACAACAGGGGTCATTCCAATAACAGGACCAAAATAAGGAATTAAGTTCATAAATCCTATTAATATCCCAAAGAGTAAGGCATATTGAGATTTTATAAAATAAAGTCCAATACCAGATAAAACACCTACTATAAATGAATCAAGTAGTTTACCAGAAAAATATTTACCTATATTAGAATTTAAGGTAGAGCATACCTCTAAAGTAAAGTCTCCATATTTTTTTCCAAATATAACGTAGATAGTTTTTTTTGTAAATAATAAAAATTCTTCTTTTTCAAGAAGTATATAAAAGCATATTATAAATGCTAATACAAATTGAACTATAAACTTACCAACTGAAAATGTAGTATTAAATATTTGACCTAAATACCCTGCAAATAAAGTACTTAATCGAGGCAGTGCTGCCATAATATTATCTCCTATATCTTTTAAAGTGTTAGGATCTACATTTTTTAAGCTTTTTCCAATTTCTATAAAAAATACTTGAGTTTTATCCATATATGAAGGTATTTGATTTACTATATCAATTATATTGTTTATGATAACTGGCACAGTAAAAATTATAGATGTAACTATTAATACTAGTAATATCCCATATGTAAATAAAAGTGATTGTATCCTTTTGAATCTTAGTTTTTTTTCTAGAAAAATTACTAGTGGATTAAATATATAAGCTAAAATAAAAGCTATTACAAATGGTGTTAAAAGTGATAAAAGTAAATTGATTACATCGAAGAAGTATTGATAATTATCAATAAATTTAATTAATATATATGACACAACTACGGTGAGAACTATATTTAAGTAAAATTTTTTTTCTTTCAAAATAACACATCCTTTAAAGAGAAATTTTAAAATTTAACTAACATATGTATTATACAATAAAAATATTATTAATACATATATATATTAAAATATTTTTAATATATTATATGGAGGTGAGATATGTGGATTATGAAGTAATAGTTAAATATAACGGTGACATAACATTTTTAGAACAGGAATTAGGTGTATCTGTAGAGCTTCTTGGATATAATTATGCAATCATAACGGCAGATACTCCGCAAAAGGTTGATAACTTATTAAATTATACTCAGATAGAATACGTAGAAAAACCATTCATATTAGAAACACAAGATACTCAAAGTTTATCTAGTACAGGTATAACAGAATTTAAAGAACGTACAAAATTAACTGGAAAAGGAACATTATTAGGTCTTATAGATTCTGGAATAGATTACAATATACCTATATTCAAAGATAAAGATGGCAATTCTAAAATACTTTACTATTGGGACCAATCTATTGATGGAAATCCACCAAATGGGTTTAAAGAAGGAACATTATATACTAATGAAGATATAAATAAAGCTATAAATGGAGAAATACAAATTCCTATATCATCAACTAGTACTCATGGAACTCACACAGCAGGCATTGCTTGTTCAGTAGCAAATGAAGCCGATATGATAGTTGTAAGAGTAGGAAGAAGACAGACAGATACTTTTTCTAAGAGTACTGAATTTATGAGAGCTATAAAATTTGTTTTAGATAGAGCTTTGGAATTACAAAGACCAATTGCTATAAATATAAGCTATGGAAGTAATGAAGGCTCTCATAGAGGGGAATCTTTATTTGAACAATATATAGATCAAATGTGCTCGTTTTGGAAAAATAATATAGTTGTTGCAGCTGGTAATAATGCAACAAAGGCAGGGCATAAGAGAATAAATATAAAAAATGATGAAAATAATGACACTTTAGTTGAAATGGAAGTTGGCCAAAATGAGAAAATACTTAATATAAATATATGGCCATCATTTGTGGATAATTTTAATCTATATTTAGTTAGTCCGACAGGTAAAAGTACTCAACCTATATCACAAGATTCTGGCCTAATAAAAAATATTATCGGAAATACTAGGATAAATGGAGTTTTTTATCCAATAGCTCCATATTCATTAAGTAGAAGAATAACTATTGAACTAAAATCAGATACTGAAATAATTCCAGGAATATGGACCCTATTATTCACTCCTATTAAATTAGTAGATGGGAATGTAGATATATATTTACCCACATCAGAGGGGATAACAATAGATACAAGATTTTTAGAACCGAGTAAGGTTCTTACTGTAACAGTTCCTGGTACTGCTAGCAAAGTTATAACTGTTGGTAGCTTCAATTCTAGAACAGATGTAGTTTCTACGTTCTCGGGAGAAGGCGATATAGATGGAGGAATAATTAAGCCAGATTTATTAGCTCCTGGAGAAGAGATAGTTTCATATTTACCTGGAGGCTCAACAGGAGCTCTTACAGGAACTAGTATGGCAACCCCACATGTAACAGGAGTATGTTCTTTATTAATGCAGTGGGGAATTGTAGAAGGAAATGACTTATTTTTATATTCTCAAAAAGTCAAATCAGTGCTTATAGAATATGCAAGAAGAAATCCACAATATACTTATCCAAATAATTCTAGAGGGTATGGATTTTTAGATTTGTCTAGATTAAATTTATTGAGCATATCTCAAAATAACCAAGACTATGGACTTTATCGAAGTAAGAAAAAAATAAAAAAAAAGAAAAATTTAAGGCAAGAAAATTTGATTCCCATAATAGCGGTATTATTTGAGAATCAACAGTTTGAAGAAGATTTAAAAAAATTAAATATTAATTATAGGTTAGAAAAACTCTCTGATGATTTTGGAGTTTTATATATTTCACCTAAAGATATAGATAAAGCAGGAAGTATAGCGAATATATTATCAGCTCAAACGATAGAGTCTATTATTAGGTTAGCTTCTCTATCTCAAATAAGTCAAGGTACAACAGGTGGTGTTGTTGGAAATGAAATTATAGGAGCTAATTTTTTTAAAGAAAATCCAAATATAAATGTTACTGGTAGAGGTGTCATTATTGGCATTGCTGACTCTGGAATAGACTATTTGCATCCAGATTTTATATATCCAGATGGAACTTCGAAAATTCTTTATTTATGGGATCAAACAAAAGACGGTAACCCACCAGAAGGATACCATATTGGTACTGAGTATACTAATGAAGATATCAATAGAGCAATAAGAGAAAAAGATGATACATTATCAATAGATGAAGAAGGTAGTGGAACAATGCTAAGCGGAATATGTGCAGGACTTGGAAATCTAAATCCTAATTATGCAGGCGTTGCAGGTGAAGCATCATTAATTGTAATTAAATTAAAAAAATATAATGGGAATTATACAAATGCTGCATTATATGTAGCAACAGAATATGCAATAAAAAGAGCATTAGAGCTTAATATGCCTATAGTATTTAACACATCATATGGAAGTAATGAATCAGTTGCAATAACTACATTAAGTTTAAGAAATACTCTATTTTTTGAAAGAGGTATTTGTATGGTTTCAGGAGTAGGGAATGAGGGTAATACACAAACTCATACATCAGGAGTTATAGAATTTAATGGTAGTGAAGGGTATATAGAACTAGAATTATCAGAGGATGATCCGAATGTGCAAATACAAGTATGGATGGATAGACCAGATAGAGTAAATTGTGAAGTAATATCTCCAACTGGAGAGAGTAGCAAATTATTGCAAGTATCTTCTTATGCCTTAGTAACTGGATTATATGACTTTGAGCAAACTGAATACCTCCTAGAAACTAATTATCCAACAACTTTTTCAGGTCAACAGCAAATCAATATAAATTTAACTAATGCTAAAAAAGGTATTTGGAAGATTAAGCTTATAGGTATTGATATAAACAGCGGAATATACAATGCATACTTATCAAATAGAGTATTCTTGAAACCAGGAACTAGGTTTAGAGAAAGTAACCCCGAAAAAACTATAAACTATCCTGCAACATATGAAGATATTATTAGTGTAGGTGCATATGATACTATAAATGATAGCATATGGCCGACTTCATCTAGAGGTCCAACTATAGACTATATACAAGTGCCTGATATAGTAGCACCTGGAGTAAATATAGTAGCACCTTATCCAGGTGAAAAGTATGCAAGAATAAGCGGTACAGCACCAGCTGCTGCATATGTTTCTGGTTCACTTGCTTTATTTCTTCAGTATGTGTTAGTTGAAAAGAGATATCCTGAAAAAGCTTTTACTCAAGCGATGATAACTTATTTAAAAGCTGGAGCAGTAAGATCTAATAATATATCTTATCCTAATAGTGCTTTAGGATATGGATTATTAAATATAAGGAATGTATTTGATCAGCTAAAATAGAGGTGATATAAAATATATGGAAAAATCTTACATTGTAATATACAACACGTCCGTTAATCGGTTAGAAGAAGATTTAAAAAATAATAACATTACTAGATATATTATATTAAATAATACAATAGCAGCTATTTATGTAGATGATTCTTTCGATGAAAAAATATTAAATAGGATAGATAGTATAACTTGGGTGGAACCATCGGGTGTGATGAGTTCATTAATAGAATTAACAAATGATTTATCAGATGGAGAAACTGTAAGAACAGCCGCAGGTACTGAATATATATATAAAAATCCATATATAACACCAACAGGAGAAGGAGTTATTATTGCAATAATAGACTCTGGAATAAATTACTTACATCCAGATTTTATAAAGTCAGATAATACTACAAAGATTATATCTATATGGGATCAAGAGAGCACTTTAAAGCAACCTCCTGAAGGATATTTATTTGGAAGTGAATTTGCTAGAGATGAAATAAATGAATATATAAATAGAAATGATTCTAGCTTAAGTGTAGATGATATTGGAACTGGAACTATAGCGGCAGGGATAGCGGCAGGTTTAGGTCATGGAAATTTTAATTATGAAGGTGTTGCAATAGATGCTGAGTTAGTAGTAATAAAATTAAAATCTTATAAAGATACATTTGTTAAGGGGAAAATAAATTATGAAGAATCTGATTTTTTAGCTGCTATAAAATATGCTTTGGAAGTAGCTAATAGAGAAAATAAACGTATGGTAATAAACTTAACTGTAGGACTTCAATCAAGAGCAGCTATAGAGATGGCTATGCTAGATTCTTTTAATGATTTATCAAGAACAGGAAGAATATTAGTTGGCGGTGCTGGAAATGAAGGTAATACAGATATACATTATAGCGGCAGCATACAGATGACTGATAAAAGTCAAGATATAATAATTCAAGTTGGAGAACAACTTAATTTAGATATAACTCTTTGTCCAATAGATCCTGATAAAATAGGAGCAGCTATAATATCTCCTGGAGGAGAAATGAGTTACATTATAAATTATTCACCAGATCCATTTGTATATAGAGGTAGATTTAGCTTAGAAGACACATCTTATGAAATGAGATATGTATATCCATGGATAAAATCGGGAAATGAAGAGTTAGTTATAAGTCTTAAAAATATAAAACCTGGCATATGGACTTTAAGGCTATTTCCAGAATTTATTATAAATGGAAACTACAGTGTTTATTTACCGAATAAAAATTTAATATCTCCTCAAACTAGATTTACAGATTCAGCATCAGAATCTACAATCACACTACTTGGAGTTATAAAAAAAGTAATAACTGTAGGTGCATATAATGATAGAACAGATAGTATATGGATAGGTTCATCAAAAGGGTCTGTAGTAAAAAGACCCATAAAGCCAGATATAGTAGCACCGGGTGTTGATATAATAGGTCCGTATCAAAATGATACTTATAATACAGCCACAGGAACTGGAGTAAGTTCATCAATTGTATCAGGTGTTGTAGCCATAATGATGAGCTATATAACTTCACAAGAAGAAGAAAGTAGAAATTTATTATTTTCAGAACCTTTAAAAACATTTTTAATGTTAGGTGCAACTAGAAAAGATATATATACTTATCCTAATGTATCACAAGGATATGGAATATTAAATCTAAGAGATACATTAATAGCAATTTCAAATAATATAGAATAACTGGTATTTAAAAATAAATAATGGTTAAAAATAATATAAACATAAGAAAGAGGTGAAGAGATTGCAAAGTAAAAAAGCACAACCGTTAAGTGGAGAGAATAACAAAAGACTAAAAAAATATAGACCTACAAATAGTGCACAGACAGCAGCTTGGGCTGATATAGACGAGTTAAAGCCAGAAAGCAAGGTATCTGTACCTTCTCTTAGTAATGTAAAAGAAGCTAAAGATTGGGTTGATAATGGTAGCAGATTATAAAAATAAAAGGGTGTCTATAGACACCCTTTTATTTTTATAATCTACCTATAATGTATTAGTATCGAATGAATAATCAATTATTTTATAAGTACAGATTCTACAATAATATACTAATCTATTGAAAATCTATTTTGAGATTTATATTTTAAATATTAAGATTTATAAATTTATTATAAAAATGTTATTTTGAATAGTTAGAACTATATAAAATGTTGAAAAATGGAGAATTAAGATATATAATTATGAATACATTGAAGTAAAACATCAAAAAAAGTCAAATAATTCAAAAAAAAATCAAATTTAAATAGTTTATACTTAATAAATTAAATTATTTTATAAAAAATATAATAAATGAAAATATTAGGATAGGATTTTAATTATTATAAATAATATATAAATAAAAATAAGCTTTAAATATGGAGGTTGAAGTAATTGAAGAATATTACATTCGGGAAATTATTAGAAAAATTATTGCATTTATCTAACCAGAAAAAAAGTTCACTAGCTAAGGCATTAGGATATGATGTTTCATATATAAGTAAATGGATAACTGGAAAGAATTTACCTACTCAAAAGAATATATCCGATGTTTGTAAAATAACTTCTGAGTTTATAGTTGATTCATTGAATATGTCACATATGCAAGAATTGAAAGATTATTTTGAAATAGATAAAGATCTAGAAAGCAATACTGTTCTAGCTCAGTACTTAGAAAGGAGTTTAAAAGAATCCTATATGCATACAGCTGAAAAGAGTGTACCTAACTTATACAAAAAGACACATTCAGAAGATAGCTATAATAGTATGACACATATAAATCCAAGGCTGAGAAAACAATATTTATCAAAAGATGCAAGTTTATTTATGAATAGCTCTAATAAATTAGACTTAATAATAAGTGCAGATTTGTACAAATTAAATGATAGTGATAAAATGGCAATATATGATATGAAGAAAGATTTAATGTCAATAAATACATCACATGATATTAGGGTTAGACTTTTAATGGAATTTGATAAACGGGACTCAGATGAATTATTAAATACTATAATGATTATTAATATGATAACTACATATCCTGAAATTAATTTTGAAATATTTAATTGTGAAGTTGATTCTAATGTAGTTATATCGGTAATAAAAGATAGGATATTTCATGCAGCAATTTATACAAAAGATAGACGATGTTTATTTACAAATATGTCAAAAGATAAAGATATAGTGGATGAAGTTTATTATAGTTTAGAAGATATATTAAAAAATAGAGCAAAACCGATACTTGAGGTAAAATCGACACTAGATATAATAAGAAAGAGAACATATCTTCAGTATATTATGGGACAAGATTTAAGATGGATAATAGGTCGCATGAATGAACTTTTTATGCCTTATGACTTATTTGAAGAATTAGCAGAATCTATATTTGGGGATAATAAAGAAATCTTAGATGAATTAAAAAAGATAAATATGCTACTGCAAAATGTTATATATAAATCTAAGTTAAAGGTATTAATTTATGAAAAGGAAATAAGAAAGTATATTTCAGTTGGAATGCTTAACTTCTTTAATATACCTATAAAACTGACTTTTGAACAAAGAGAAAGGCATATAAATTATATTAAAAAAGTAATAAAAGAATCTGATAACGTTGAAATTAAATTAATAGATGGAGATTTTATAGACACATTTAAAGAGACTCAAGATTATTCTATATATTTATCAAAAACTTTGACAATGATGAGCATTAACCCTACAGAAAATCATAATGATTATGCAATTTTAAAAAATAGTGAATTTAAAAATATATGTGACAAGGTATTTAAAATTCTTTGGAATAAAGAAGCTGATATATTAGTAAGCAATAAAATTGAAATATTAGAGAGAATCGAAAAAACACTAACGTGTACAAAAATTATAAATGAAAATTTAAAATCTGAATAAAATGGTTTAAAATCGGAATAATAACAATAAAAATTTGAACAAGAATAATACAAAAAAATATTGAATTTTTCAAAAAAAATAGAAATTATTGAAATTTAGAAAAAATGTGAGAAAATGAGCATTGACTTAAGTTACAAAAATTTGATAATCTTATTATCGTCGTACTAATACATAAAACATTTCAAAACATACTAATGGAGTAGAAGTTGGAACTTTAGCATTATTAAATGCAGATGGAACAGCAGCGGATACTGTAACTAGATTAGGTGGATACTTTAAGACTGCTGAACATGTAGTAGGAATATTTGGATTAATAGTTTTAAGTGCATTTACAGTTTTATCAGCTTTAACTACAATACTTGGATCTTTCTACTATACAACAAAATTATTTAAAAATAACTCTGCAAATAAAAATATAGCAATATACTTAGTTTTAATAATAGCTGCAGGAACATTAGCTGTATTTGGAGCAAATGTAGTATTTGAAGCAGTTGACTTATTATTATTTGTACTTTCTGGTATAAATGTAACTGCATTAGCAGTATTTACATTTAAACATTGGGAAGTTTATAAGATAAATAATAATAAAGAAGACAAAACTGCTGTATAATAAAATATAGTTTTTAAATTTAAGAATTCTTAAATTAAAATATTATTAAAGATTATTTATCTGAAATGGAGATGATTTAAAATGGCTAAAAAGCTTTATTTTAATGGTAATGTGATAACTGTTAATGAAAAAGAAGAAGTAGTAGAAGCAGTTGCTATCGAAAATGGTAAAATTATAAAGGTAGGAACTAACGAAGAAATACTTGCATTAAAGGATAATGATGCTGAGGTTGTAGACTTAGAAGGTAAAACTGTAATGCCTGGTCTTATAGACCCTCATGGACATATAGTTCCAGTTGCACAAACTTTAATGATAGTTACATTAGGAGATGTTACTTCTAAAGAGGAATTATTAGAAAAATTAAAGAAAGAATTAGAAGAAAATCCACCAACTGGAGATAACTGGTTAATAGGATTTGGTTATGACAATACGAAGTTTGAAGATGGACAACATCCAACTAAATTTGAATTAGATACTGTAAGTAAAGATATACCTATATCAGTATCTCATGCTTCTGGCCATTTAGCAGCTGTAAACTCTAAAGCATTAGAGCTATACGGATATGTAGGAGAAGATTATGAAGTTCCAGAGGGTGGAGTTGTAAGAACTGTATCTCCTGACTCTAAAGAACCAAATGGTGTATTAGAGGAAAATGCCATTTTAGATAGTGAAAAGAAAAAAGTTGTAAAAGCGCCAGGATTTGAAGAAATATTAAAAGCTATGGTAAGAGCACAAAAAGTATATGCATCATTAGGGATAACAACAACTCAAGATGCTTCAGTAGAAGAAGCTAATGGATATAACCACATATTAGGAGCTTGTGCTAAAAATAATATGTTAATAATAGATGTAGTAGGACTTGCTACTCAACCATCAACTAAAAACTTAATGAAAGATGAAAAAACTCCAAAGAGAGAATACTTCAATCATTACAAATTAGCAGGAGCTAAAACTTGGTTAGATGGTTCTCCACAAGGATTTACTGCTTGGTTAAGTAAGCCATACCACAAAGTACCTCAAGGACAACCAGAAGATTACTGTGGATATGGAACACAAACTGATGAAGTTGTAACTCAATATTTCGTTGATTGTATAAATATGAATATTCAAGTTCATGTACACGTTAACGGAGATGAAGCTTGTGAGCAATTCTTAAGATGCTATGAAAAAGCTGTTGAAATAACAGGACATGGTACTGAATTAAGACCAGTTATGGTTCATTGCCAAGCTTTAAGATATGACCAATTAGATAGAGTTAAAGCATTAGGTGCAATACCTACATTCTTTAATGATCACGTAAGATTCTGGGGAGATTTACATCATGATGAAGTATTTGGACCTGAAAGAGCTCAAAACATATCTCCAATGGGATGGGCATTAGAAAAAGGAATAAGATTTACAATACATCAAGATCCACCGGTAAAAATGCCTAATCAAATATTAGCAATACACAATGCTGTTAATAGAAAAACTGAATCTGGTAGAGTATTAGGAGAACATCAAAGAATACCAGTAATGGAAGCTATAAAAGCTGTTACTATAAATGGAGCTTATCAATACTTTGAAGAAGATACAAAAGGATCTATAGAAGAAGGAAAAGTTGCGGATTTAGTAATACTTGATAAAAACCCATTAACAATAGATAAAGAAGATATAGAGAATATAAAAGTTCTAGAAACAATAAAAGACGGAAATACAATATTTAAAGCATAAGTAAAAGTTAATTTTTATAATTCTTTATAATCAATATACTACAAACGTAATGCCTCAAATGATTTATATTATTTGAGGCATTAATTTATTTATCGCTAGGAACAAGTATATATTCGCCAGCTTTAACATCATATGAACTTGATATAATTTCTTGGTTTTCTTTATATACTATTTTTCTAAATGCTTCTATATCATTAATATTGTTATTATATAATTGGATTATAGAATCTAAAGTTTCTCCAGATTGTATTAGATGTGATTGAAATACTCTATCCTTCATTATAGAGTTGTATGAAGCTTTATACGATTTTTCTGATATATTAGAAAATAAGGATACATTATCAACTAAATAACTAACAGTATTATCTACGGAAGTTATATAGTTATAGATACTATTATTTACAATATCGCCTATAGATTTACTGTCATCTACAGCAGGACCAATAAAAGATAATATGATAAGAAATAATAAAAAATATTTCATAAAATCACCTCCTATAAAAGATTATTAATATATAGGATATTTTTTAAACAAATATTGACTTAAAATTTGCAAGTTGGTATAATATTTTTAATAATTGAAATAATATTAAAATAAAGGCTATGAAAAGAAGAGTAGATATATTATGTAGTAACAGCGAGTTAGGGAAGGTGTGAGCCTAATACGAAGATTATATTGAAGAACATCTTGGAGCCTCTAACCGAAATCATAAGAGAGTAGGCCTAGACGGTAAGTCCCGTTATAGACTATAAGCAATGCTTACTAAGAGGTCAATTTTTATTGGCAATTAGGGTGGTACCGCGAGAGTAACAGTCTTTCGTCCCTTTGTATTATATGGGATGAAGGGCTTTTTTTATACAAAAAAGTTAGTAATACTTTAGCTTATATACATTTTAATGTATTATTAGTGAAAAGTATGAATCGAATTTCCATATAAGAATTATCAAATTATATAAATTAAAATAACAAAAGGAGGAAAATAATATGCAAAAACAATTTGTAACAATCAAAGAATTATACAGAAATAAAGAAGAGTATATAGGGAAAACTGTAAAAGTAGCTGGATGGATAAGAACATCTAGAGCTTCTAAAAACTTCGGATTTGTAGAATTAAACGACGGAAGTTTCTTTAAAAATATGCAAATAGTTTTATCTGATGAAAAATTAGAAAACTTCAAAGAAATAACTAAACTTCCAATAAGTTCATCAATACTTGTTGAAGGGGAATTAGTATCTACAGAAGGTGCTAAGCAACCAGTTGAAATACAAGCTACTAACATAATATTAGAAGGTGAGTCAGATAGCTCATATCCGTTACAAAAGAAAAGACATACATTAGAATACTTAAGAACAATAGCTCATTTAAGACCAAGAAGTAACACTTTCTCTGCTGTATTTAGAGTAAGATCTTTAACAGCGTATGCTATACACAAGTTCTTCCAAGATAGAAACTTCGTGTATTCTCACTCTCCAATAATAACAGGAAGTGACTGTGAAGGTGCAGGGGAAATGTTTAGATTAACTACTATGGATTTAAATAACATTCCTAAAACTGAAGAAGGACATGTAGATTACTCTAAAGACTTCTTTGGAAAAGAAGCTAACTTAACAGTTAGTGGTCAGTTAAATGCTGAAATAATGGCACTTGCATTTAGAAATGTTTATACATTTGGACCAACATTTAGAGCAGAAAATTCTAACACAGTTAAACATGCATCTGAGTTCTGGATGGTAGAGCCAGAAATAGCTTTTGCAGATTTAGAAGACAACATGGAATTAGCTGAAGATATGATAAAATATATCATAAACTATGTAATGGAAAATGCTCCAGAAGAAATGGAATTCTTCAACAACTTTGTTGACAAAGGATTAATAGAAAGATTAACAAACGTTGTAAATTCTGAATTCAAGAGATTACCATACACAGAAGCTATAGAATTATTACAAAAATCAGGACATAAGTTTGAATTCCCGGTGGAGTGGGGATGTGACTTACAAACTGAGCACGAAAGATACTTAACAGAAGAAATAATAAAAGGACCAGTTTTCGTAACTGATTATCCAAAAGATATAAAAGCTTTCTATATGAGATTAAATCCAGATGGAAAAACTGTTAGAGCTACAGACTTATTAGTTCCTGGTATAGGAGAAATAATAGGTGGATCTCAAAGAGAAGAAAGATATGACGTATTATTAGATAGAATAAAAGAATTAGGATTAAACGAAGAAGATTACTGGTGGTATTTAGAACTTAGAAAGTTCGGTACTGCTACACATTCTGGTTTCGGTTTAGGATTTGAAAGAATGTTAATGTACTTAACAGGAATGCAAAACATAAGAGATGTTATACCATTCCCAAGAACTCCTAAGAATGCTGAATTCTAATAATTAAATAGATTTATAAAGTAACTTTATGAATATAAGATTTACTTTTAAAATAAAAACACATTGATGAAATAGTCAATGTGTTTTTATTTTATATAAAGTTATTCATTATAGATTTAATAAAAAGAAGATTAATATGCCTTTACATTTTGTTGACTTTTATCTTAAATAAATATACTCTATTAATAGAGTCAGTCGATTAGATGATAAAATGTTAATAAAAAATCATAGGGGGAGTTTTATAAGAATCTATGTTAGAGAGCCTATAAATAGATTTACCAACCTATATGGTATAAATTTTTCTTTTATAGGCTTTTTGGGCATTACTCATAAAGACATCATTAGTTAGTTCTACTATTATAAATATAGCATTAGTTATTATATTTGGGGTTAGTTTAATATTATACTGATATAATATTGGTAGATTAAGGTACAAAAGAAAACTTATTTATAGTTTTATAGTTTTTTTAGGGAGGGTATATGGAGTTAAGTAAGAGAATTAAAGAATATTGGAATAAAAGAAGTGATGAATTTTGTACATTACGTATATCGGAGCTAAATAGTATAAAAAAAGATTTATGGCTAAATGAGATAAAGAGAAATATAGAAGATATAGATGATAAGAAATTTAAAATATTAGACATCGGAACTGGAACTGGTTTTTTTGCAATTATATTATCGTCTTTAGGGCATGAAGTTGTAGGCATAGATTTATGTGAAAATATGATTGATAACGCAAATAAAACAGCTAAATTGTTAGGATATGATATTAATTTTAAGGTAATGGATGCTCAAAATTTAGATTTTGAAGATAATTTTTTTGATATTATAATTTCACGAAATTTAACATGGACTCTACCAGATGCTGAAGAAGCTTATAAAGAGTGGTACAGAGTGCTTAAAAAGGATGGCAGATTAGTAAATTTTGATGCTGATTATGGTAAAGTATCTTTTTCAGAAGAAGCTAAAACATTAGATTCTAATCATGCTCATAATAAAATAAAAAATGAAGTTTTAAAAGAGTGCGATATGATAAAAGATAATTTAAATATAAGCAAAAAAATAAGACCAAATTGGGATCTTACTACATTAGATAAAATTGGTTTTTTAAATTGCAAAAGTGATATAAATGTAAGTGATCGTATCTATGCTGATAAAGATGAACTATGTAATCCTACAAAAATGTTTAGTATAAATGCTAGTAAATAAATTCAATCATTATATATAATAAGATTTTATAAAACAGATTAATATAATACTATACGAAAATGTGTCAAGATAATAAATGATTGACACATTTTTATCATTTTTGTGATACAATTATTACATAATTTTATATTTGTATAAGTAAATAGCCAAATAAAAAGGGAGAAACAATTATAAATGAGGGAAGATAAAATGGGGTTTAAAAAATTAAGAGTTACAGCATTAAGTGCCATAATGTGTTTTTCACTAGTTGGATGTAGTTCAAAAACACAAGACACACAAGTAAAAGGGGTTAAAGATGAAATAGTATATGCTAGTACAAAAGATATTAGGGATATAAATCCACATCTTTATAGTGGTGAAATGGCAGCACAAAATATGGTATTTGAGTCTCTTGTAAAAAATACCGATAATGGTGTGGAACCTTGGTTAGCTAAATCATGGGATATATCAGATAATGGATGTGAGTATACTTTTTATTTAAGGGATGATGTAAAATTTACAGATGGAGAGGTATTTAATGCTGAAGTAGTAAAAATGAACTTTGATGCAATTATAGAAAATGTTGAGCGACATAATTGGCTAGATTTAGTAAATGAAATAAAGTCCACAGAAGTAGTTGATGAATATGTTTTTAAATTAACTTTAGCTCATCCATATTATCCCACATTAGAGGAATTAGCTTTAACCAGACCATTTAGAATGTTATCACCAAACTGTTTTATAAATGGAAGCACTAAAGATGGTATAAATGGATATATAGGAACTGGTCCATGGATATTATCTGAGCATAAAGAGAATCAATATGCAATATTTACAGCTAATAAAGACTACTATGGTGAAAAATCAAAAACAAGTTCTATAAAGTGGAAGGTTATGACAGATCATCAAACGATATTATTAGCTTTAGAAAAAGGTGAAATAGATTTAATATTTGGTTCTGATGGAGATATGATAGACTTAGATTCATTTAAAGCTTTAGAAGAACAAGGTAAATATATAACTGAAATGAGTGACCCAGTGGCATCTAGAGCAATATTGTTAAACTCTAATAAAGAGATAACCAGTGATTTAAAAGTTAGAGAAGCTTTACAATATGCTGTAGATAAAGAAACTATAGCACAAGGTGTATTAAATGGAACAGAAACTGTTGCAGATACATTAATGTCTAAAACAGTACCATATTGTGACTTAAATTTAGAAGCGCGTAGATATAATGTAGAAAAAGCAAATGAATTACTTGAGAAATCAGGATGGAAAATGAGTTCTGATGGATATAGATATAAAAATGATAAAAAATGTTCTATAGAACTTTACTACAACTGTGATAATGCACAAGAAGGAACTATAAGTGAATACTTACAAAGTGACTTTAAGGCAGTAGGTGTAGAATTAAAAGTAATAGGTGAAGAAAAACAATCTTTCCTTGATAGACAAAAATCAGGTGAATTTGATGTTCAATATTCATTATCTTGGGGAACTCCTTATGATCCACAATCTTATGTATCATCTTTTAGAACACCAGCACATGGTGATTATCAAGCACAATCTGGTTTAGAAAATAAAGCGTGGCTAGATGAAACTATAACTAATCTTATGATAGAAGTAGATGAATCTATTCGTACTCAAATGTACAGTGATATATTTACATATATACATGAGCAAGCAATATATATACCGCTTACATACTCAAGAACAAAAGCAGTACATGTTCCTAATTTAAAAGGAGTTGAGTTTAATCCTTCCCAATATGAAATACCATTTGAAAAAATGTATTTTGAAGAAAATTAAGAGATTAATACATTAATAAACTGAGATATTTATATCTCAGTTTTTACTTATAGATATAATAATAAGTGGTTTTGAGATGAGATTATAGTTTTATAATTGTATATTTAAAATGTATTTAGATAGATACAGAAAGGAAGATAATATGAGAGGCTTTATTATTAAAAGATTAATAAGTATGATCCCGATTTTAATAGGTATATCATTTTTATCATTTGTAATCATAAACTTAAGCCCAAGTGACCCAGCTGAGGTTGCTCTTCGTGTTAATGAAATAGTTCCAACAGAAACAGCGATACAACAAATGAGAGAAGAATTAAATTTAAATGCACCATTTTTTGAAAGGTATATAACATGGTTAAAAGATAGTTTACAAGGGAATTTTGGAAATAGTTATGTAAATAAAAAGCCAGTGGCAGATGAAATAGGGCAAGCTCTACCAGCGACAATTAAACTATCAGTAGTGGCTTTAGCTATTACTATATCAGTTAGTGTGAGTGTAGGTGTACTATGTGCTGTATATGAGGGAAGTATAATAGATAAAATGATTAGATCTTTTGTATTTTTAGGAACAGCAATGCCTAGTTTCTGGATTGGATTATTATTAATGTGGTTATTTGCAGTTAAGTTAGATTTATTACCAACTAGTGGTATGGAAACTGCAAGCTCTATTATATTACCTGCAATTACTTTATCACTAACATATATCTCAACATATATAAGACTTATAAGAAACAATATGATAAAAAATAAAAAAGAAAATTATGTGCTTTATGCCAGAGCTAGAGGTCTTAAAGAAAGTACAATAATGAAACATATATTTAAGAATTCTCTACAATCTTCATTAACTGCATTAGGTATGTCTGTGCCAAAGCTAATAGCAGGTACTGTGGTAGTAGAAAATATCTTTGCATGGCCTGGAGTAGGTAGATTATGTGTAGATGCTATTTATAATCGAGATTTTCCAGTTATACAAGCGTATATATTAATTATGGCAGTAATGTTTGTAGTATGTAATCTATTAGTAGACATAGTATCGGTAATAATAGACCCAAGAATGAGAGGTGCAGCATAGGATGAAGTTTTTTGATAGATTTAAAAAAGATAAGTTGGGCGTATTAAGCTTGATAGTTATACTATCTGTATGTTTAGCAGGAATTCTAGCACCATTAATTGCACCGCATGATCCAACCGCTGTAGATATTAAGTCTAAGCTTTTAGGCATGAGTTTAGCTTATCCATTTGGTACAGATCAATTAGGCAGGTGCGTATTTTCAAGATTATTATACGGAATTAGGACTACTGTATTTTTGTCATTAATCGCTATGGTGGCTACTATAGTTATAGGTACGGTATTAGGTATGATAGCAGGATTATTTAGAGGTTGGGTAGATGAATTAATTATGAGAATCTGTGACATCATGCTTTCATTCCCAAGTGAAGTTATGATATTAGCTATAGTAGGTATACTTGGTAGTGGTATATCGAATATAGTTATTGCCAATATAATTGCAAAATGGGCATGGTACACTCGTATGATTAGATCCATAGTTATTCAATATGTGGATAAAAATTATATAAAATTTGCAAAGGTATCTGGATGTAGTAATTTACATATAATTAGAAAACATTTAATTCCAGGGACTATAGGCGAGATAGTAGTATTAGCTACTTTAGATACAGGATGGGTTATATTGAATATTTCTGCTTTATCATTTTTAGGTTTGGGAGTACAAGCTCCAACTCCTGAGTGGGGAATGATGCTTAGTGAAGCTAAAAATATTATGACAATTTATCCACAACAAATGTTACCAGCTGGACTTGCTATTTTAGTTATAGTTGCTGCTTTTAATTTCTTAGGAGATAGCTTACAAGAAGCGCTAAATCCTAAAAAGAGTATGAATTAAAGGAAGGTAGAAGCTATGAATTTATTAGAAGTTAAAAATCTTAAGGTTATAGATAAAGAGGATAAAAAAGAGATTGTAAAAGGGGTTAGTTTTAAAGTAGAAAAGAATATGTGTCTAGGTATTGTTGGAGAAAGTGGAAGTGGTAAATCTATGACTGCCAAAGCCATAGTAGGATTAATTAGTTCAAATTTAAAAATAGAAGGTTATGCTGTATTTGATGAAAATATAGATTTATTCAATATAAAAAAAGATAAATTACGCAAAATAAGAGGTCAAAGAATCTGTATGATATTACAAGATGCAATGTCAGTCTTTGATCCTCTATACACAGTAGGCTATCAGATGATAGAGACTTTAGTAGAAAATAAAAATTTATCTAAAAAAGAAGCAAAGAAAGTTTCTATAAAGACTTTAGAAAAGATGAATATAAATGACCCACAAGAAGTAGTAAAAAAATATCCTCATCAGTTGTCTGGAGGTATGTTACAAAGATGTATGATAGCATTATCACTATCTATGGAGCCGGATATCATTATTGCAGATGAACCAACTACTGCTCTAGATTCTATAAATCAACGTGAAGTAGTAGAAGTATTTAAAAGACTTAGAAATACTACAGGTACATCACTTATATTTATATCTCATGACCTTGGTATAGTAAAATATTTGGCTCAAGATATATTAGTAATGAATAATGGAGAACAAGTAGAGTATGGTAGTGCAAAGGATATATTTACTAATCCTAAGAGTCACTATACAAAGTATTTAATAAATGCAAGGTTAGAATTAACAGAGACATTTAATAAGTCTGTAAATAAGGGAGAAGCAGTTTAATGTTTTTACAAGTAAAAGATATAAATAAAAGTTACAGAAAGTATGGAAAAATAGAAAAACAGCAAGTACTAAAGGACGTAAATTTTACAATTAAAGAAGGAGAATGTGTAGGCTTAGTAGGCGAAAGTGGAAGTGGAAAAAGTACTTTAAGTAGATTAATATTAGGTTTAGAAAAGCCTGATAGTGGAAGGATTCTAATAGAAGATTTGAATGTAAAAAAGTGGATAAAGGAAAATCAAGGTAAGATGAGTGTAGTGTTTCAAGATTATACATCATCAGCAAATCCTAATTTTACTGTAAAAGAAATTATACTTGAACCTTTAAAGGTTTTAGGTAAAAAAGAAAATTTAGATAAAATAACTGAAGATTTACTAGATAAAGTTGGTTTAACGATAGATTTACTAGATAGATATCCTCATGAATTAAGTGGAGGACAGTTACAAAGAGTTTGTATAGCTAGATCAATTTCCACAAAACCTAAGTTTATTGTACTTGATGAAGCAATTAGCTCACTAGACGTATCTATACAAGCACAAATATTAGAGCTACTTAAAGACTTAAAAGATGAATTAAATATAACCTACTTATTTATAGCGCACGACTTACAGGTAGTTACATATTTATGTGACAGGATTATATTTTTATATAGAGGTGAAGTAGTAGAAAATATTCATAGCTTAAATTTAGCATATGTAAAAAATTCTTATGCAAAAAGGTTACTTAACTCAGTTATACCTTTTAGTATTTAATAAGGCTATAGACATCTCAAGTTGAATATTGTAAAATTTTGATTTGAGATATTTTACTTTTAAAATCTAGTTTTGACGTAATTTTGACATAGTTTTGACACAATTTTAAATTATAATATTGTTAGCTTAAGATACTAAGTTAACGAATAGATAATAATAATTATACAAGATTATAGGAGGTTAAAATGAAAAAAATACTAGCATTAATTATAGCATTATCAATGTTTATAATATCAGGATGTAGCTCTCAACAAGATAGAACGGTTACAGATAGAGAAGGAACAGAGGTAAACATACCGAAAAAAATAGAAAAAATAATATCAACAGCACCTTCAAATACAGAAGTATTAATGGCATTAGGTTTAGGAGATAAACTAGTGGCTATAGATAAATATTCTACTGATATAGAAGGTGTAAATACAGAATTACCACAAATAGATTTCTCAAATCCAGATGCAGAAACTATAATAGGTTTAGAACCAGATATTGTTATAGCATCAGGTCACAATAAAACTGGCTCTACAGAAGATCCATTTAAAGCAATAAGTGAAGCAGGTATACCAGTAGTTTATATACCAAGTAGTGATAGTATAGATGGAATATATAAAGATATAGAGTTTATTGCTGAGGTTGTAAATGAAAAGTCAAAAGGTAAAGAAATAATAGATGATATGAAAGCACAAGTAGATGAAATAAAAGCTATAGGTGATACAATAGCTGATAAGAAATCAGTGTATTTCGAAATATCACCAGTACCATACTTATCTAGTTTTGGAAAATCTACTTTCTTAAATGAAATGATAGAAATAATTGGAGCAGAAAATATATTTGCAAATGAAGATGGATGGATATCTCCAACTGCTGAAGCTATAATAGATGCAAATCCAGATGTAATAATAACTAATGCAGAATATATGGAAAACCCTACAGGTGAAATAAAATCTAGAAATGCTTGGGAAAATATAAATGCAATTAAGAATAATGAAGTTTACTTAGTAGATAAAAATGCATCTTCACGTCCATCTCAAAATGTAGTAAAAGCTTTAAAGCAAATGGCTGAGGCTGTATATCCGGAGCATTATGAAAAATAAACATAAGGCAATAATTAGTATTTTAATAGCAATAATAATAATATGTATTGGAATTTCTATAGGAAGTTCCAATATTAATTTTTTAGATACATTATCTATATTAGCAAATAAAATATTAAATATTCCATTAAGAGATGGATTAGAACTTAAAAATATTGGGATTGTTTGGAAACTTAGGTTACCTAGAGTATTGCTTGCATTTTTTGTTGGAGGATGTTTGGCTACGAGTGGTGCAGTGGTTCAGTCGATTTTAAAAAATCAATTAGCATCACCATATACTTTAGGGGTATCATCAGGTGCATCTTTAGGAGCTGGATTAATTATAGTAACTGGGGTATCTTTACCTATAATCGGAAGTTTTACTCTTCCATTAATAGGTTTTCTATTTGGTTTAGCAACTGTATATTCAGTTATAACTTTTTCTTCTGTAATAGATAAGACTATGTCAAATAATACAATTATATTATCTGGAATGGTATTTTCATTATTTGTAAATGCAATACTTACAACACTTACTGCACTATTTTCAGAAGATATGAAAAGTATAACTCTTTGGCAAATGGGAAGTTTTTCTATGAAGGGATGGAGTTATGTATATCTTATACTTCCATTTTTAATAATAGGTATGTTAGGGGTAATAAGATTTACTAGAGAAATGGATATAATGACATTTGGTGAAGAGCAAGCAAAAGCGACAGGTGTAGAGGTAGAAAGAATAAAACGAAATCTTTTTATTTTTTCTACAGTATTAACTGGTGGGGCAATATCTTTAAGTGGAACTATAGGATTTATAGATTTAATTGCACCTCATGTTGTTAGAAGGGTATTTGGATCAAAGCATAAATATGTAATACCAATGTCTTTTGTATTTGGAGGATGTTTAATGGTTACATCTGATTTAATTGCTAGAACTGTAGTTGTACCATCAGAACTTCCAGTAGGTGCAGTGACAGCATTAATTGGAGCTCCATTCTTTGCATATATCTATTTTAAAAATAAAAGGTGACAGGATGTTAAAAATAAAAGAACTTTATAGTGGTTATAATGGCGTAGATATAATAAAAAATATAAATTTACAGGTAAATAGAGGCGAAATTTTATTTATAATAGGTCCTAATGGATGCGGTAAAAGTACATTATTAAAATCCATTGCAAATTTAATAGAATATAGAGGTACAATAAAATTTGAGGGTGTAGACTCTAATATACATGTAAGAAAAATTTTTGCACAAAAAGTAGGTTTAATGAGTCAATTATCAGAGATTCATTTTCCTTATACAGTTTATGAAACTGTATCTCTTGGTAGATATCCATATTTAAAAGGAACTTTTAGTTCATTATCTAAAGAAGATATTAAAATAATTTTAGAGAGTATAGAGAAAGTTGGATTAATGGATTATAGAGATAAAATGATAACGGAGTTATCTGGAGGTCAAATACAAAGAGTATTTTTAGCTAAGCTATTTGCTCAAAATCCAGAGATAATACTTCTTGATGAGCCAACTAATCATCTAGATTTTAAATATCAAGTAGAATTATTAGATCATGTAAAAAGATGGGCTAAAACTAATAAAAAAATAGTTATAGGAGTTTTGCATGATTTAAATCTAGTACATTACTTTGCTGATAAAGTTATTATGTTAGATAATGGAGAAATTGTATCTGAAGGAACATCTATGGAAGTACTTAATAATGATAAATTAAAAGATGTATATGATATAGATATAAAAAGCTTTATGAAAAATATATTAAATAAATGGGAATAAATAATAAAGGTTATAAATTATAAAATGGAATTTTATAGTTTATAACCTTTATTTTGTAAATAGCAATAATGTTAAGATATAAACCATATATAATAGAAAATTTTATTTTAAAATTAAATTTATATTTAAATACAAATTCTATTAATATACTTTAAGTTTTGAATTAGAAATTAATATGAAGATATAGGCTAGTTTTGAACTTAAAAATGAATTTTATGTGAAATTTTTTTTATATATCATTTATACTATGGATAACTTTTATATATTAATATATAATTTTTTTATACAAATTTATGAAAGGGCGGAAAATGAAAAAATTGGATCATAAAGATAAAACATATTTTAATTATTCTACAGAGGATGGAAAAAATGCACAAGACATTTTAAGAGACAGAATAACGCTTGGGGAAAAATCAATATGTGACTATTGTGAAACTGAGAATAATAAAGGTTTATATTGTAAATCTTGTGGTGCATCATTAGATGAGGCAAAAATTGTAGAAAAAAAACGAAGTATAAAAGCTTTCAAGGTAGATATAAAACCTATATTATTAACATCTGTAACCTCGGTTGCAACACTATTTTTAATCTCTTTAGGATTAAAATTATTAATGAGTTTTAATCTTGGAGAATTAATAAATTTTATAAATTCACTACATATAATACTGGGGATAAATTTAGGCACTATAAATTTAAATTTATCAACTATGATGAATTCAGGAAGTGTTATTATGCATCTAGGAGTATTAGTAATTGCTTTAATTCCTTTACTTGTGCTTTCGTTATATAACGTAATATTTATAAAAAATAAAAATACTCAAGATCTTTTATATAATTCAGTAGGTGTTGGTGCAACATATGGACTTATGTTAGTAATAATAAGTATATTTTCATCTACATCATCTAGTATTTCTCAGATGATGAATTATGGGATATCAGTTGCATATAGCTATAAAATATTGGAGTTATTTTCAAATGGATTTATTTTAGGATTTATATCTACTTACTTAATTGGATATAAGAAAAAATATTTTGGGCAAAACATTTATTTAGATATACTTAAGAAGGCTATAAATAGTATATTAATTTTATATGTAGTAATATTTATAATTCTTTTAGGTCTTTCTATAGTTGATAATAGCTATTTATATGAACTTGGAGTATACAACTACAGTAGAAATAATGCTTTTATACTGAGCCAGTTAGCATCATATATACTAACATTTGCAAATATTGTACCAACAACAATAGGTAGCAATAAACTATCAATTTTAAGTATAATAAATGGAAATTTATTATTTGACACAAAGTTAATGCTTATAGCTATAATATTATTATCATTGTTAGTGCTTATACTTACAGGATATAATTTAAAAAAGAAATTTAAAAATAGCTCGGCTAATATAGTGTTGATTTTTAGTATTTGTTATTCTATAATTATTGCTATTTTATCATCATTTAGTTCTATATATATAGGAGGAAATATATCCTTATTACAAATGAATAACTATTCAGGAAATACATTTATGGGGTCAGGTATATTTACTACATTGATAATATCTATTATATATAGCTATATAATAGTAAAAATAGGATACACATTAAGTGATTTTGAATAATCAGAAATGGAGAAGATACTACAATGAAAAATATAAGTGATAAGTTTTTAAGAAATAAAATAGAAAATGAAAAAAATGATATATATATGGAAATAGAAAATGCAAAAATTAAAAAGGCTAACTTATTATTAGATATGGGAATAATGATATATGAAAAAATAAGAAGCGAAATTATAATAGATGATAGTTTTGATAATATATGTAATGAAATTTTAGAAATAGATAAGTTAATATATAATAATAATCTAAGAATAAAAACTTTAGAAGAAAAGCCACAGGAGATAGTATGTGAGTGTGGAAGTGTAATAAATTTTGAAAATAGATTTTGTGGAACTTGCGGTAAGAAAGTAGAAATAGAAGAGGATTATTTAACTGAATGTACAAGATGTGATTCATTAAATGAAGAAGACTCTGTTTATTGTGCTTGTTGTGGAATTAAATTATAATTATATTTTATAAGATAATAATTATATTAACCAAAGAAAAAATAGCTATGTGTAAAATTTGCATATAGCTATTTTCATGCTTAAACAGATTATAATACCTTAAAAATATGGATAACTTCAAAATGTAAGTAATATCAATAAATTAGTTTTGAGTGTAAACAGATTTTAAATTACGTATGAAGTCGTTGGCATCATGAAGTGTTTCGCCGACACGTCGCTCAAGCGAAGCGAATTGTTTGTAATGAATTTTATACTTAATTTTAATGAAAAAAATTTTTATATATGATAAACTATAATATAGGATTTTAGATTTATGGAGGGAGAGTATGGCAGAAAAAGTAGAGAAAAAATATACTAACTTAGAGGATACATTTAGTATAACTATGGAACTTCAAAGACCTCTATTAAAAGATGAAGATGATGAAAATAAAGAAAAAATTAAACATAGAGAATATAGATTTAAGAAAAATATAAAATTTGGTTTATGTGTATTAGTTGTAATTTTTTTAATGGGGATTATTAATTGGATAGGGACAGCTTATAAACCAGGTCAATTAGCACTAGACTCATTAGTTAGTGATGATAAGGTAGAAATAACTGTAGATGGAAATATAACTTTTACACCGAAAGGAATAGAAGCAACTAAGGGATTCATATTATATCCTGGAGCAAAGGTAGATGCAAAAGCATATGCACCGTTATGTAGAAAAATAGCAGAAAATGGATATAAAGTAGTTATACTTGATATGTATTTAAACTTTGCTATGTTATCACCTAATAAAGCTGAGAAAATTATAAAAGAACATGAGAATATAAAATCTTGGGTTGTAGGAGGTCACTCGCTAGGTGGTGTTGTTGCCTCTAGATTTGCAGTAAATAATACAAATGTAGATGGAGTAGTTCTTCTTGCATCGTATCCATCAAATGATGATCTTAAACAATTAGGAAAAGATGTAGTTTCTATATGGGGAAGTAAAGATGGGGTTATAAATTTTGCTAATCTTATAGAATCAAAAGAAAAATTACCAAAAGACACAACGTATGTAGAAATAGAAGGTGCAAACCATTCTCAATTTGGTGATTATGGAAAGCAAAAAGGGGACTATGATGCATTAATAAGTGAAGAAAAGCAATTAGAGATAACATCAAATAGTATAGTTAAATTACTTGAAAATATAGGAAATAAATAAGCTGCCAAAAGGCAGCTTATTTAATATACTAAAGATATATTATTGATAACCGATAATATAATATTTATTTTGAGTAACGGATGTATCCCTAGCGACAGCAAGGATATATAGTTGGCGAAATGAAATGTTTCGCCGACACGTCGTTCAAGCGAAGCGAATTTTAAAATCTTTTATATATACTTAAATCATTCCATTCTACACATATTGGTTCGGCTTTAAAGTCTTCAATAAACCATAATATATCTTTTTTAGTTATACAGCCAGATATTATAAGTAATACTAAATATAATGCCATAGTTAATATTATTTGAATAGAAATATGTAAATTAAAATTAATGTAAGGTAGACTATATTTTATACAATAGCTAGCTAGAGTTATACAAAATGCAGGCTTTATAATCCAATCAAATAGTCTAAAGTGTATATTAGTAGCCTTTAATAACTTATGTATACTTAAAGAAGCATTGAGAAGAGTTCCAGCAAATAAAACTATAATAAAACCTTCTATACCTTTTTTAGGTATTAAGTATAGTATTAAAAATATTCTTACAGCCATATCAATTAAGTTAAACTTTAATGTACTCATTTGATAATCTAGTGCATTTAAGCTTCCATCGACTATTCGATCTAGATACATAAAAGGTATAAGAGGTGCTAATATTTTCATCATTAATCCAACTTGAGTATCATTATATATTGCTAATCCTAATTCATTATAAAATATCATAAATAAGCCTGAGGCAAATACGGCAATTAATAATGTGAATTTAAATACTTTAGATATCATATATATAACTCTTTTATGTTGATTAAGTGCATTTGCTTCAGCAATTTCAGGTATTATAAGAGTTGAAAATGATGCCAAAAATATTGATGGAAAATTTAAAATAGGAAGAGCCATTCCCTTTATCATACCAAATATAGATAATGATGAAGCTGTCGAAGAACCGTATTTTCTAAGTGCATCTGGTATTAGCAAGTCTTCAACGGTTTTAAGCCCTGTTTGTATGTAAGAGCTACATGCTATAGGGAAAGATATAGAGAAAATTTTAAAAAAGCTATATTTGTTATTTCTGCTATATCCGCTTTTATACCCAGATTTTTTTTCAAATAAAAATAATATGCAAAAATAAATAGCAGAAGCTATATTACCAAGACTAGTTCCAACTGCAATTAAAGTACAAGTAAAGTTTAGACCTTTAGGTAAGCATATTCCCATAAATGAAACAATAATTATCATCATTGTTCCAACTTCAACTATGTCAGAAGAGATGCTTTTTATTATTTTTCTCATTCCATAAAAATAACCATGGAAGCAAGCGCTAATTCCTATAAATGGTAAACTACAAGATAAAATTTTTATAGGTATTATAGCTCTAGAATCACCTATCCATTTGAGCGCTATTATATCTGCGAAATTATAAAATAGTAAAAATGTTGTAGTACTAAAAAGTAAGCTATAAAATATTGCTTTTGCTAAAATAGATTTGATATTTTTTATATTAGATCTTCCAAGTTCCTCAGCTATAAGACGAGTGGTTGTGACTCTAATTCCGGATATAGCTAATGTGGTTGTCATTATATGTATGCTCATTATAAGTTGATAAAGTCCCATACCTTCTGAACCTATTTTATTAGATAGATATACTCTAAATGACGTACTTACAAATCCTATCATCATTGTTGTAAATGTCAGAATAAATGCATTCATTATTAATTTTTTTCTCTTCATAGTTTTTCTCCTAATATAAATTGTTTAAAATAGCATGTTCATATATATGAAAAAAAGTTACTAAATATTATTTAAATAAGGATTTTTAACATTGAAGAAAAAATCATATAAATATGAATATTAGATAACACTAAAAATACTAATGATTAAACAATAAGGAGAATTTAAAATGATAATAAGATTAGGATATGTAGCAATAGCATTGAATTTAGGTAAAGTTACATCATCATCTACATTGACATATACAAGATATTTAAAACTAAATAAAGAAGATAGATTAAAAAAGCTTAAGGAAGTAACTTACTCTAATATAGAAGCACTTGAAAAAATACTTAGATACAATATAGACAATAATATACATTTTTATAGAATGACATCAAATTTTATACCTTTAGCAACTCATCCTGATGTAATGTGGGATTATTTAAAATATTTTAAAAAAGATTTAGAATATATCGGAAAGCTAATAAAAGATAACAACTTAAGAGTGGATGCACATCCAGATCAATTTAATGTTATAAATAGCGATAGAGAAAGTGTAGTTGAAAATACTTTAAGAACTCTTAATATGCAGGTTGATTTATTTGAAGCTATGAATTATGAACAGGGAAAATTGGTAATACATATAGGTGGTGCTGAAGGAGGAAAGGATATTGCATTAGATAGATTTATAAATAATTTAAAAAATTTTCCTAAAAGAATAACTGATAGATTAATACTTGAAAATGATGATAAAACCTTTAATGCAAAAGAAGTACTACAGATTTGTGAAAAGACAAATTTACCAATGGTATTTGATATACATCATCATAATTGCAATAATTGTGAAGAAGATATTAAAAGCTTGTTACCACAAATATTTAAGACTTGGGAAGATGAAGAGTTAGTACCTAAGATACATTTTTCAAGTCCTAGAGAATTTGAAAAAGATAGAAAACATGCAGATTATATAGATGCAAATAGATTTTTAGAATTCATATATAAGGCTAAAGAAAGTGTAAATAAAGATTTTGATATTATGATTGAAGCTAAGAAAAAAGATATAACTCTTAATATATTAGTTAAAGATTTAAAAAAACTTACTAAAGATATAAAATTTATAGATAGCGCTACCTTAGAAATATAGTAAAAATATTTTAGAAAAACGATTGCATAAATAAGTTTAACTGTGCTACTATAAAAATATAAACAGTGCAATCGATTGCTCTGTAAAGAATAGGGGGATTGTAAATGGGGTTAAAAAGAATATTAAGTTTATTAACTGTAACAGTATTAGTAGGAACAAGTATCGTGGGATGTAGTAGCTCAAATGGAAAAGATAGCTCAGGGGATGCTTCAGGCGACAAGGTCATAGTAGATATATTCCAATTTAAAGTAGAAGCTAAAGATGCATTAGAAAAAGCGGCAAAAGTTTATGAGGAAAAAAATCCTAATATAGATATAAATATAGAAACTGTAGGAGGAGGAAACGATTACGGTGCGGCATTAAGATCTAAATTCCAATCAGGTCAAGAGCCTACTATATTTAATATTGGTGGACCACAAGATGTAGAAGATTGGGCATCAAAATTAGAGGATTTATCAGATCAGCCTTGGGTTGATGATGCATTTGAGGGGACATTAGGATCAGTAACAGCTGATGAAGGTATATTTGGTATGCCTTTTAATCAAGAAGGATATGGATTTATATATAACAAAGAAATATTTGAAAAAGCAGGTATTGACCCAGCGACTATAACTTCTTATGAAGCATTAGAAAATGCTGTAAAGACATTAGATTCTAAAAAGGATGAATTAGGGATTGAAGCAGTATTTGCAGTTCCAGGAAAAGAAAAATGGGTAACAGGACTTCACTTACTAAATGTTGCATTAGGAAATGAATTTGAAAGTGGAAAGCAAGCTTATGAAGCTAAGAGTTTAAACTTTACATACAATAAAGAATTAAAAGAATTATTAGATTTACAAACTGACTATGCATTTATGCCAGATGGTAAAAAGGGATCTATAAACTCTGTTGATTACGCTATGCAAGTAGAGCAAAAATATTCAACTGGTAAAGTAGCTATGGTTCAAATGGGGAACTGGGCATACGGAGGAATAGAAGGCGTAAATGCAGATATAGCAGCTAACTCAGGAATATTACCAATGCCTCTTAAGGGAGTTAAAGAAGACTCTATACCAGTAGGTGTTCCGATGTATTGGTCTATAAATAAAGATGAATCGGATGCAGAAAAAGATGCAGCTAAAGATTTCTTAAACTGGTTATACACTTCTGATGAAGGTAAAGAAATGATAATAAATGACTTTAACTTCATACCAGCATTTAAAGGATATGAAAGTGATGAATTACAACCAAAAGATCCATTATCAGCGGATGTGTTAAATTATGCTAACAATGGAAAGACTGCACCGTGGGTATTTATGGGATATCCAAGTGGATGGGGAGAAAATATTGTTGGTGCTGATATACAAAAATATTTAGATGGAAGTATGAGCTGGGAAGACTTAGTTAAAAATGCTCAAAAAACATGGGCTGAAGAAAGAGAATAATATAATTAATATTTAAAATAGGAAAGTGCACTTGTACTTTCCTATAATTTTAAAGGGGGGAGTCACTTATGTCACAAGCCAAGGTTGAAGTTAAAAACTCAAAAACAAAACTTGAAACTAAAAAGTCAAAGAAAAAATCTAAAGGACAACATGGTCTAGCTTATTGGACATTTGTTGGACCAAGTTTATTTGCATTTTCATTAGTTGTGCTTATTCCATTAATATTAGGAATTTATTATTCATTTACAAATTGGAATGGTATAGGTTCTAATATAGAATGGGTTGGATTTAAAAATTATATAAAAGTATTTAATGACGAAGGATTTAGAAGTTCACTTTGGTTTACTGTTAAATTTACTATAGTATCAGTTATTTCTATAAATGTAATAGCATTTTTCTTAGCATTATTAGTAACTAGAGAATCGAAAATAAGTAATTTACTTAGAACAATATTTTTTATGCCAAACTTAATTGGGGGATTAATATTAGGTTTTATATGGCAATTTATATTTGTTAATGTATTTAATGCTGTAGGTCAATCTTTAGGTCAAGAATGGATGATGGGATGGTTATCAAATTCAACTACAGGATTTTGGGGAATGGTAATTATTATGGCTTGGCAAATGGCAGGATACGTTATGGTTATATATATAGCAGGTCTTCAAAATGTTCCACCTGAATTAAATGAGGCTGCAAAAATCGATGGAGCAAATGCATGGCAAAGAATAAAACTTATCACTTTCCCAATGATAAGACCATCATTTACAATAAGTTTATTCTTAACACTTTCGAACTCATTTAAGTTATTTGATCAAAACTTAGCATTAACTAATGGAGGGCCAGGTAATGCAACTCAAATGCTAGCATTTGAGTTGTACCAAACAGCATTTTCATATAACAAAATGAATTTAGCTCAAGCTAAAGCTGTAATATTCTTTGTATTTGTTTGTATTATAACATTAGTTCAAGTTTATATGACTAAGAAAGATGAGGTGGAAGCATAATGAATAAAAAATTAAGTAAGATAGCACTAGATATATTAGGTATAATACTGGCATTAATATGTTTATCGCCATTTTATATAATAATAGTAAATTCATTTAAGACAAAAGGGGAATTATTTGAAAGTACACTAGCTTTACCAGAAAAGTTTAATCTTGATAACTATACTAGAGCATGGGAGCAATTAGATTTTATAAAAGTATTAGGAAACTCTTTATTTATAACAGTTATAAGTATAGTATTTATAGTACTATTTGCATCTATGGCAGCGTGGATGTTACAAAGAACAAACTCTAAAATAAGTAATATGATATTATTTATATTTATATCTTCAATGTTAGTTACATTCCAATCTATAATGTTGCCTCTTATAAATATAATGGGGAAATTAAATTTACTTAATGTACCAGGAATTATATTTATGTATATAGGATTTGGTTCTGCATCTGCAATATTCTTATATCATGGATTTGTAAAGAGTATACCAAAAGAATTAGATGAAGCTGCATTAATAGATGGATGCAGTAAGTGGCAAACATTTAGATATATAATATTTCCGCTTTTAAAGCCAATATCAATAACAGTTGCAATACTTAATACAGTTTGGATATGGAATGATTTCTTATTACCATCATTAGTTATAAATCAAGCAGGTACTAGAACAATACCACTTTCAATGTTTTTCTTCTTTGGACAATACACAAAGCAATGGGATTTAGCACTTGCAGGTCTTGTACTTACAATAATACCAGTTTTAATATTCTATTTCTTTGCTCAAAAACACATTATAAAGAGTGTAACAGCAGGAAGTATAAAATAAATATAGGATTAAGATACAACATTTAAAAGTATACAAGTCAAATTGATATAATATTAGAGTTTAAATATATGCTTATATTTAAACTCTAATATTAAGATAATTATAGAAAGCATTATATAGAGGTGACGCCATGAAAGTAACAATAAAGGATGTAGCAAAAGAGGCAAATGTTGCAACATCTACAGTGTCTAGGGTTTTATCTAATAGCCCTAAAATAAGTGAAAAAACTAAAGAAAATGTACATGAAGCTATAAAAAAACTAAATTATAAACCAAATGCAATAGCTAGAAGTTTAGCAAATAATAAAACTAGAATACTTGGTGTAGTTCTTCCTGAGGATGCGGATGATATATTAAATAATCCATTTTTCATAAATGCTATGAAGGGAATGAGTATGTATGCTCAAAAGAAAAACTACTATATAACTTATACATTTAGTAAGACTCAGCAGATAGAAAGAAAGCATTTAAAAGATATAATAAATAGTAATTTAGTTGATGGAGTTATACTTCTTAGAGTAAGTGAAGACGATAAAAATACAGCTTATTTAAGAAGCATAGATTTTCCATTTGTTGTAGTTGGAAGACCTGATAATCCAGAGGAAGTTTTATGGGTTAATAATGATAATATTAGTGCAATGTATAATGTTGTAGAGAAGTTGATTAAAAAAGGTCATAGAAAAATAGGTTTTGTAGGGGCTATTGAAAATCTTAATATGTCTAAAGATAGATTTATAGGATATAAGAATGCACTTTTTGATAACAAAATAAGCTATGATGAAAGTATTGTTGTACATAAAGATGAATTCATAGAAAATGAAGGACAAAGTGCATGCAATGAGCTTTTACAAAATAAAGATATAACTGCGATTGTTACAACTGATGATCTTATAGCTTTTGGTATTATGAAAGAATTAAAATTAAAAAATATAGATAATATATCAATAGTAGGATTTAATAATACACCTTTATCAGCATATCAAAATCCACCACTTGCTACAGTTGATATAAATGCCTATGAGTTAGGATATAGTGCTGCAAAATTACTTATAAATAATTTAGAAGGTAAAGAGCATGCAAAAAGACACTATATAGTAGATACAGAATTTATAGAGAGAGAATCCTTTATATAATGATATAAACTCTAAATAAAAAGTTAAATTTAAGGGGAATTGGGAGTATGATAGATGCATTTATATTTGATTTAGATGGAGTGATAACTGACACAGCAGAGTATCACTATCTTGCATGGAAAGAATTAGCAAACAAAATAGGTATAGAAATAGATAGAGAATTTAATGAAACATTAAAAGGTGTAAGTAGAATGGAATCTTTAGAGAGGATACTTGTACATGGAAATAAGCAAAATGATTTTACTATTGAAGAAAAAGAAAAAATGGCAAATGATAAAAATATGTACTATGTATCCTTAATAGAAAATATAACACCTAAAGATATATTACCAGGAATAAGTAAATTATTGGAAAATATAAAATCAAATAATATAAAAATAGGATTAGCATCAGCAAGTAAAAATGCTAATATGGTACTTAATAATTTGAAACTTGTTAATTATTTTGATTTTATAGCAGATGCATCTAAATGTAAAAATAGTAAGCCTGCACCGGATATATTCCTTATGGCTTTAAAGGGTTTAAATGTTGAAGCTAAAAATTGTATAGGGATAGAAGATGCATATTCTGGAATTGAAGCAATAAATACATCAGGAATGTATTCTGTTGGAGTTGGAGATAAAAAAACATTAAAAAATGCAAATTTAGTAGTAGAAGATACAACATATTTAGAATTTGATACATTAATGGATATATTTAATAAATAAAAAGTTAACAGGGGGATATTTATGAAGCGTTTATTTAACACTATTGATGAGTGGAAGATAATTCAAGATAAAATAGAGTTTGAAGAAAATAGATTAGCTGAATCCATAATGAGTATAGGTAATGGATATATGGGTATGAGGGGTAATTATGAAGAATATTATAGTAAGGACTCTCATAGAGGATCTTATATAGGAGGGGTTTGGTATCCTGATAAAACACGTGTTGGATGGTGGAAAAATGGATATCCTAATTATTTTGGTAAGGTGCCAAATAGTGTAAACTTTATAGGTATTGATGTATATATAAATGGAAAAATATTAGATTTAGGAAAAGCCGAGGTAAAAGATTTTTATAGAGAGTTAGATATGAAAAATGGGACTCTAACTAGAAAATTTATAGCTAACATAGATGGATATGAAATAGAAGCTAAAGTTACAAGATTCTTAAGTATAGTAGCTAAAGAATTAGGAGTTATAAAGTATGAGATAAAATCATTAAATTTTGATGGAGAAATAATGTTTTGTCCATATTTAGACTCAAATGTAAAAAATGAAGATTCAAATTATGATGAAACATTCTGGGTTAATGTTAGTACAGATTCTAAAAATAACTATGGTAATGTAGTAGCTAAGACTAAAGATAATCCATTTAATACAGAAGTATTTACGATAGCATCAGTTATGAATATTAGATTCAATAAGGAAACTAAATTAAATACTTATTCAAATAGAGAATACTATAGTGATAATACCTTAATATTTGACATTAAAGAGAGTGAGACTGTAGCTATTGAAAAATATATTGCTATAACAACTACAAGGGATTATGAAGAAAATAAGCTTGTAGAAAAAGCTGAATATATATTAAATAAAGAAATAAATAAAGGTTATGAAACAGTTTTACAAGAACAAATTAAAGCATGGAATAAAAGATGGGAAACATCAGATATAAAAATAGATGGTGATGATTTAGCACAACAAGGTATAAGATACAATCTATTCCAATTATTCTCAACATATTATGGTGATGACTCAAGGCTTAATATAGGTCCAAAAGGATTTACAGGAGAAAAATATGGTGGAGCAACTTATTGGGATACAGAAGCGTATTGTTTACCTGTTTATCTTGGAACTACTTCTAAAGAGGTATCAAAAAATTTATTACTATATAGATATAACCAATTAGAAAAAGCTAAAGAAAATGCCCAAAAGCTAGGTTTAGAAGGAGCTTTATATCCAATGGTTACATTTAATGGTGAGGAGTGTCACAATGAATGGGAAATAACTTTTGAAGAAATACATAGAAATGGTTCTATTATTTACGCAATATACAACTACACTAATTATACTGGAGATTATGAATATATAAAAGAATATGGTATAGATGTAATAGTTGAAGTTGCAAGATTTTGGGCAAGTAGGGTTCATTTAAATAAAAGAAAAGGTTTATATATGATTCATGGAGTAACAGGCCCTAATGAATATGATAATAATGTAAATAATAATTGGTATACTAATTATCTAGCTAAATGGTGCCTAGAATATGCAGCAGAAAATATATTTAAGTTAGAAAAAGAGTGCATAGAATCAGTAAATAGAAATAATGTATCTAAAGAAGAGGTTAAAATGTGGTTAAATATAGCGGATAAAATGTATTTACCATATGATGAAGAACTAGATATAATAGTTCAACATGATGACTTTTTGGATAAAGAGTTTATAAAGGTAAATGATTTACCAAAGAATAATTTACCTTTAAATCAAAATTGGTCATGGGACAAAATACTTAGATCGTGCTTTATAAAACAAGCAGACGTACTTCAAGGAATTTATTATTTTAATGATAAATTTACTTTTAAAGAAAAGAAAAGAAATTTTGAATTTTATGAATCGTATACTGTTCATGAGTCGTCTTTATCTCCTTCAATTTATTCTATAATTGCTTGTGAAATAGACAATCTTGATAAAGCTTATGAGTTATATTCAAGAACAGCTAGACTTGATTTAGATAATTATAATAATGATACTGAAGATGGACTCCATATTACATCTATGTCAGGTGCATGGTTATCTATAATTCAAGGCTTTGCAGGTATGAGAACAAATAATCAAACCTTATCATTTAATCCAAAGCTTCCTAATAAATGGAATAGCTACAGTTTTAATATAAACTATAGAGAAAATAAACTTAAAATAGAAGTAAACAAAGACGGTATAAATATAACTAATTTAGAAGGTAATGATATAGAAGTTAATGTTTATGATAAAAAGTATATAGTAAAAAATAATGAATATATAGCTTATAGATATGTTGCATTAAGTTAAAATATGACGCCTTAACACATAAGGCGTCATATTTTTTTTTGCATACAAAATAAAAAATTAAATTTTATTATAATATGATTAATACATACTAATATTTTCATAAATCAACAAAATACCTTGAATAAATAATCATAGATGTTATATAATGGATGTATATGAATAAAAATATATACAAAAGGTTACAAAAAAAATACATTATCTGTTAATTTAAAAAAGGAGATTGATTATGTTAAATAGAAAAATTGCGATAGGAGTAAGCGTACCTGCTATGGCCCTTGCATTATCAGCTACAGTTTCATTTGCAAACTCAAATGAGGGTACAGTAACTGCTGATGCATTAAATGTAAGAAGTGGACCAAGTACAAGTTATAGTATTACAACTAAGATATATAAAGGAAATAAAGTAGAAATATTAGAAACATCAAATGGATGGCATAAAATAAAAACATCAAATGGAACAATAGGATGGGTAAGTGGAAGTTACATAAGTGTTTCTTCAGGAAGTACATCACAAACATCATATAAAGCAACAGTAAATGCAACATCATTAAATGTAAGAAGTGGAGCAGGAACAAGCTACTCAGTGATAACAAAGTTATCAAAAGGAACAGTAGTAGATGTAATAGAAAGTGCATCAAATGGATGGAAAAAGATAAAAACATCAAGTGGAACAACAGGATGGGTGAGTGGAGAATACCTAACAAAAGGTGTAGTAGAAAACTCTACATCACAAACATCATATAAAGCAACAGTAAATGCAACATCATTAAATGTAAGAAGTGGAGCAGGAACAAGCTACTCAGTGATAACAAAGTTATCAAAAGGAACAGTAGTAGATGTAATAGAAAGTGCATCAAATGGATGGAAAAAGATAAAAACATCAAGTGGAACAACAGGATGGGTGAGTGGAGACTACTTAACAAAAGGTGTAGTAGAAAATTCTACATCACAAACATCATATAAAGCAACAGTAAATGCAACATCATTAAATGTAAGAAGTGGAGCAGGAACAAGCTACTCAGTAATAACAAAGTTATCAAAAGGAACAGTAGTAGATGTAATAGAAAGTGCATCAAATGGATGGAAAAAGATAAAAACATCAAGTGGAACAACAGGATGGGTAAGTGGAGACTATTTAACAAAAGGTGTAGTAGAAAACTCTACATCATCTACTAATAAAGTACAAGCAGTACTAGATTTAGCGGAAAAGCAATTAGGTAAGCCTTATGTATGGGGAGCTGAAGGTCCAAATAGTTTCGACTGTTCAGGACTTATATACTATGTATATAAAAATGCAGCGGGTATAACATTACCTAGAACTTCAGCAGCTCAATATAGCGCAGGAGTAGCTGTAAGTAAATCAAACTTAAAAGCAGGGGATTTAATATTCTCAAGTACTGATGGAACAGGTAATATAACACATGTTGCTATATATGCAGGAAATGGAAAAATGATACATGCACCAAGAAGTGGTAAAAATGTTGAGAAAGTTGACATGAATACTAATTACTGGAATAAGGCATATGTAGGTGCAAGAAGAGTTTTATAGTATAAATTAAATACTTTATATAAATACCTCAAAATATAAATATACTATTTTGAGGTATTTTTGTATAAAAATCTTTAATTTTATTTATTATATGAGTGTATAGAAAAGTATTTTAAATATCATAATTTTTGATTAAGGAGATTGTTATGGAACTTAATAAAAATGAATTTTTAAAAGAGTATAATATAGATGAAAAGTTTTTAATAGATAATAATATAGATTGGAATGAATTAGAGAAAATTTATAATGATTATAGTATGTATAGAAAAAGTTATGAAACTCAAGCAAATTTAATTGCAAATATACTTAGAGAACATAAAAAAGTGCACTCTGTTAAAGCTCGTGTTAAGGATGAAAATCATTTAATAGAGAAAATTATAAGAAAAACAGAAAATAGAAGAAGAAAATATGGACAAGATTTCAACTTTACAGTAGAAAATTATAAAGATGAAATAACAGATTTAGTAGGAATAAGAGTAATACATATATTTAAAGAAGATTGGGAAGAAATTCATAATTTTATAACTAAGATGTGGAATGTAAATGAGATAGTTGCAAACATTAGAAAAGGAGATAATACTAAAACTTTTGAGGATTTAGGAATTGAGGTTTGTTCCAGATTATCAGGATATCGTTCAGTTCATTATTTGGTAGAATCATATCCAACTACAGAAAAAGTTATAACAGAAGTACAAGTTAGAACTATATTTGAAGAAGGATATGGTGAAATAGATCATCAACTTAGGTATTCACTAAATGAAATACCAGAAATACTTGAACAAAATTTAATGCTACTTAATAGAATAGCTGGAAGTTCTGATGAAATGGCATCCTTAATAAATTTATTAAGTAAAAATTTTAAAGATATAGAAAGTGAATACAATAAAAAAATAGAAGAAAAAAATAAAAAGATATTAGAACTTAAAGAAAATATATTAAAAAATGAAGCTTTAGATGAAAAAGATAAAAAGTTATTTATAAAAAATATAGAAAGCATAATAAACTAGTTATAATTCATAACCCTCATATATAAGATTTATTAAATAATACTTATATGTGGGGGTTTTATGATAGATTTAGAAAGTAGGATAGAAGAAATCAAATCTAACTTAGTATCTAAAAATTTTAAATATATAATAAAATGTAAATATAAAACTATACCTGCAAAAGAAAAAGATATATATGACGAAGAAAAAGTTAAAGATTATAACTATTATGTTAAACTAATAAAAAAGTTGAAGAAACATATAAAGGATTCAAATGATATACAATTTTATACAAGGTATGATAAATTTAATAATTTAGTTTGTTTAGTAAGCAAGTTTGATATAAATGAAATAGATATAAATTTAAATATTGATATAAGAATAATAATAGGCGATAAATATGATACTTATATGAAAGCTACATACTATCAGGAAAAATGTGGTATATTATATTTAGAAGAATTTGTATCTGGAAATAGAAAAAATGGATATGGTTCTATGTTACTAGATAATTTGAACTTTATTATAGATAACATAAATAGTAGATTAAAAAACTATAATAACTATAGTGAAACCTATAATTTTAAACCTATAAAAATCCTAAAGGGAAGAGCAATACCTTTTAAAAGTGTTATAAGTCAGGAAGACTTAAATAAATTATACACAAAATATGGATTTAAAATAGATAATAACAATTATTTATTAAAAAATAGGGAATAAATATATATATCATAGTAAATATAAATAGATAAATAAAACTATGTTAAGGAGGCTAAAATGGAATATAAAATAGGCAAAAATTATAATGGATTTGTACTTGTAAGAGAAGAAAATATAAAAGAAGTAAATTCTATAGCTAGAATATTTGAACATGAAAAAACAGGTGCAAGACTTTTACATATGGAAAATGATGATACTAATAAAGTATTTTCAATAGGATTTAAAACACCTCCAGAAGATAGCACAGGTGTTATGCATATACTAGAACACAGTGTATTATGTGGTTCTAGAAAATTCCCAACTAAAGAGCCATTTGTCGAGCTTGTAAAAGGTTCTTTAAATACATTTTTAAATGCAATGACATTTAGCGATAAAACAATATATCCTATAGCAAGTCAAAATGAAAAAGATTTCTTTAATTTAATGGATGTGTACTTAGATGCAGTATTTTATCCAAACATATATAAAACTAAAGAAATACTTATGCAAGAAGGATGGCATTATGACCTTGAGAAAAAAGAAGATGAATTAACATATAAAGGTGTTGTATATAATGAAATGAAAGGAGCTTTCTCATCTCCTGAAGGAATACTAATGAGAAAGATACAAGAAACATTATTCCCAGATAATACTTACTCAAATGAATCAGGAGGGGACCCGAAATATATTCCTGATTTAACATATGAACAATTTATAGATACGCATAAAAAATACTATCATCCATCTAATAGTTATATATTCTTATATGGAGATGTAAATTTAGAAAAATGTTTAAAATTCATAAATGAAGAATACTTAGCTAATTTTGATAAAAAAGAAATAGATGCAGAAATCAAGCCACAAGAAAAATATAATAGCATAAAAGATGTAGAGTATACTTACTCAATATCTGAAGAAGATGATGAAAAAGAAAAAACGTTCTTAGCTTTAAACTATGTAACAGGAAAATCGACTGATGAAGAAGTATATATGGACTTAAACTTATTAGAATATATACTTCTTGAAGCAGAAGGTGCACCACTTAAAAAAGCTTTACTTGATGCAGAAATAGGAAAAGATGTTTTTGGTAGCTTTGATGGAGGAATACTTCAACCTGTATTTAGTATAATAGCTAAAAATAGTGAAGCTGATAAAAAAGAAGAATTCAAAAAAGTAGTTTATGATACACTTAACGATATTGTTAAAAATGGAATAGATAAAAAGCTTATAGAAGGATGTATAAATGCATTTGAATTTAGATTAAGAGAGGCAGATACTGGAGGATATCCAAAAGGATTAGTATACTATATGAATGCTATGGATAGTTGGCTATATGGTGGGGATCCACTTATGCATATAAAATATGAACACGCTATAGAAAATGTTAAGAAGTCTCTTAATACTAATCACTTTGAAGAGCTTATTAAAAAATATATGCTAGACAATACCCATGCATCTTTACTTACATTAAAACCAGAAAAAGGATTAGCACAAAGAGAAGAAGATGAGTTAAAAGAAAAATTAGAAAACTATAAAAATAGTTTAAGTGAAGAAGAATTAAATAAAATAGTTGAAGAAACTAACAACTTGATACTTCGTCAAAGTACACCAGATTCACCAGAACTTTTAGAAACTATACCACTACTTAGTTTAGACGATATAGGAAAAGAAGTTGAAGATTTACCTATAAATAAAGAAAAACATAATGATATAGAAATACTTCATTGTAATACATTTACAAGCAATATTGCTTACTTAAACTTTATGTTCTATGGAAAATGCATAAAAGAAGAAGATATACCATACTTTAGTTTATTAGGTAATTTACTTGCAAAAGTTGATACTAAAACTTATGACTATAAAGAACTATCTAATGAAATACTTATAAATACTGGTGATATGTATTTTAGAAATAACGTATATGGAAATGATAAAGATGAAAATAAATACTATCCATTCTTAGAAGTACGCACTAAGGTTATGGATGATAAGATATACAAATCTATGGAAATAATGGCTGATATAGTCAATAATTCTTTATTTGAAGATAACAAGAGAATAAGAGAAGTAATAAGAGAGCTTATTTCAAGAATAGAAATGATGCTTATGCAAGCAGGTCACCAAGTTGCAGTTGGAAGAGTTGCTTCATACTTCTCACCTGCAGCATCATATATGGAAAAAATATCAGGATATGATTATTATAAATTCTTAAAAGATATAGAAAATGATTTTGATAATAAAATAGAAAATTTAAAATCTAAATTATACGAATTACAAAATACTATATTTAATAAAAATAATTTAATGGTATTTATAACTGGTGAAGATAAGGAATTAAACTTATTAAAAGAAAATATGAACAAAGTTGTTGATGTATTATCTACTGAACCTTTAAATAATAATGATTATACATTTAGTGAAGAACAAAAAAATGAAGGATTAATGACTCCTGCTAATGTAGATTATGTATGTAAAGGATACAACTTTAAAAAGCTTGGATATGACTATAACGGAAGTTTATTAGTACTAAAAACTATCCTTGGATATGATTATTTATGGAATAGAGTAAGGGTTAAAGGTGGAGCATATGGATGTATGTCAACTATTGCAAGAACTGGTAATATGGCCTTTGTATCTTATAGAGACCCTAACTTAACTGAAACTCTTAAAGCTTTTAATGAAGCTCCAGATTTTATAAAATCATTTGATGTTTCAGACAGAGAAATGACAAAATATATTATAGGTACTATAAGTAATTTAGATATGCCACTAACTCCAGCATCTAAGGGTGAAAAAGCTCTTGGTATGTATATGAGGGGTATAACTAAGGAAGACAGACAAAGAGAAAGAGATGAAGTCTTAGCTACAAATGTTGAAACTATAAAAGAATATAATAAGCTTATAGAAGATGTAATGAATAAAGATTTTATATGTGTTGTTGGTGATGAAAAGAAAATTAAAGCTGACAAAGATGTATTTAAAAATTTAATAAATGTATTTAATTAATGTATAAAAGTGTCTTAATTAATTTTAAGGCACTTTTTATACTGTATATAAATAATAAACCTATATATAAATATTTTTTAATGGTATTATTAAGTTACTATCAATACTGTTATCATTAAAATATAAAAATAAAGTAAAATCTCTTATCATCATATCAACTTCACTCAAGATACATGTACGATTTGATATGATGATAAGCAGTATAAAAATAGCTTTAGGGATAATTAAAGATGAAGACACATTAACTAAATACGCTTATAATGCATTGAGTGTTGATAGAAGTTCATTAGTAACTATGAGGAGGAACTAAAGAAAACATTAAAATCATTTGAAATATTTTTAGAAGGCACAATAAGTTAAATTTAACTTATTGTGCTTATTTAATGTTATAGGGTTATTTAAACTATTAGATATTATTTTTTATAAATTGAAATAAATTTTAAGAGTTTTATAGAAAATTATACGTAGTATAATGTGAAAGGAGGTTAGATATGGAAAATAAAATAATAAAACTTATAAAAAAGAAAGACCATAGAGGGATTGATTATATTGTAGATTTATATTCAGATAAAATATCTTATATAGTAAATTCAATTTTAAATGGATATTCAAATAAAGAAGATATTGAAGAATGTATAAGTGATGTATTTATATCTGTTTATAATGATATACATACTTATGATAATAAAAAAGGAAAATTTGAAACATTCGTTTTTATAAAAGCAAAATATATAGCACTTGATTACAAGCGAAAAATAATAAAGAAAAAAGAATATGAAAAAATAAAAGAAGATAGATTATTAAAAATAAATGAAAATATAGTTTATGAAAGCGCCGAAAAAGAAGTTATTAAAAAAGAAAAGTTAAAAGATATAGCCAATTTTATAAATAACTTTAAAGAACCAGATAAAACATACTTTTATTTAAAGTACTTTATTAATATGGAGTCTAAGGAAATAGCTAAAAGATATAATACCACCGTAAGTTCAGTAGAAAATAGACTTTATAGATGTAGATTAGCTCTTAAAAAGATTATAGGTGGAGGTGTATAAAGTGGAAGATAAAGATCTTTATGAAGTTATTGATGAACTTATAAAGAATGAATTAGAAAAAGATATTAACATAAGGGAAGATGAAATATTCAATAAAGAATTAGATAATAATTTTAAATTAGATGACGAATTTAAAAATAGAATAAAATCAAAAGTAAAAAAATCTATAAGTAATAACAAAAACGATAAATATTTAAGGCTTAAAAAGCTTACTATTATAGCATCTATTGCATGTATTTTAACAGTATTTCCACTTGTAGTTAAGGCTATAGTTGATAAAGTATACAATTATGTAGATACAACTGGGCAAGTTATAAAAAGTGATTCAGCAGTGTACAAACTAGATAATCCTATAACAAAAAATAAGAATAACAATACAATAACTTTAGAGAGTTTTGTACTAAATACTAAGGATAAAACTGTTAATATGAAGATATCAGGTATTGGTAAAATTCCTAAAAAAGATTATACAACTATAAAAATAGGTGATGAAAATATAGATACAACTTCTTATGGAATAGGTAGTTCGGGAAATGAATGGAAATATGAAATTAGCAGTAATTATAACCTTAATTATAGTAATGAAAATATAGAAGTTAGTTTAGATCTTGGTGACAAAACCAATTTTAAACTTAACTTTTCATTAATAAAATCTGATGCAGTTTCTAGCTATAAGGATTTAGGTCCTTCAGATACTAAAGACAATATAGAAATAGTTTCTGTAGTAAAAGAAGAAGGTGACTTATTAGATGTTAACTTCATAAGTTCAATAGAAGAAAAAAACTTGCAAGTAATGTATTATGGAAATCCATATAATTACAATGAAAAAACTAATACTTATGATTATGAAATTATTCTTAGAGATAAAAAAGGAAAAGAAGTTGAAGGTAAGATAGTACAACATGGCGATAGAAGTAATAATTTTACTTTTGATACTTCTAATATGGAAAAACCATATAAGATAATAATACCTAAAATAACATTAGCCCCGTATGGTGTAGTTCAAAGTAGTAAAGCAATAAAACTACCAATACCTAAGAATGGAGAAACTATTAATATTAATAAGGAAGTAACTATAGAGAATAATAGAGATTATGGATTTAATAATGAAAATAATTCTTTTAAAATAAAAAAAATAAAAAGATATGATGAAAATATAAGAGTTTATCTAGATTTTAATAAAAATAACAAAGCGATTAAAAGAAGAACTCTGAATATAGAAATTCAAGGAGGATTATTTGGAGGATCATCTGAGGGTTGTAGTATGACATTTACACAGAAAAATGAAGATGCTATTTTAGATATAATTGATGTAACACCTAAAAATATTAATAAACGAAATATAAAAATTAAATTTAGTGATGGTGAGTTTGTACTATATGGACCTTGGGAGATGGAAATTAAATAGGGATATAAAGTTATTTATATAATTCTTAAGTATTGTTATAATTAATATTAATAAAATTTGTACAATGTAATGGGGGATTTTTTATGGAATGTTTAAGATGTAATACAGAGCTTAAGTTTTTAAAGGAGTATAGATTTGATTCACAAGATAATAATAGAGGTATACTAAAATCTTTATTTGATGTTGAAGAGCATTTAATTTTTAAGGTATATGTATGTCCAGAGTGTAAACATAGTGAGTTTGTATATAATGGAAGCCATACTTGGATTGATTGTTAAAATAATATATATTTTATTTGTAATTAAATTATAAGTTGTTTCAAAATAATAATTATTTGAGGCAACTTTTTTTGTGAAAATAAATTAATAATGTCGAAAAAGATTTTGAAATACTTCGCCCACGCAGTGGTTCAAGCAACGGACGAAGTCGTTGGCGACATGAAATGTTTCGCCGACACGTCGCTCAAGCGAAGCGAGTTTTTTATAAAAGCTAAAAAAAATTACAAAAATTAAGTATATATATATTCAAATAATTTTAAAATAGAAATAAGAATAAATATAGTCTTATAAGAAAAATTAATAGTAATTATAAAAATTATAAATTTTACTTATAAATTAATTCATTATATAATATAAGGATATATTAGTTAAAAATTTACAGTTTATTATATAAGCCCGTTACAAAGGAGGAAATTATATGAAAGACATTATAGTAATAGGTGCTGGAGTAGTTGGATGCGCTGTAGCAAGAGAACTATCAAAATATAAATTAGATGTATTAGTTATAGATAAAAATGAAGATGTGGCAGAAGGAATATCAAAGGCAAATAGTGGTATAATCCACGGTGGATACAATGAGAAAAAAGGAACTTTAAAAGCTAAATTAAATTTACAAGGAAATAAAATGATGGATGAGTTAGCCGACAAATTACAATTTCCTTTTAAAAGAAATGGAGCATTAGTATTAGCATTTAATGAAGATGAATTAGAGAGAATAAAACTTTTAAAATCTAATGGTGAAAACTTAGGTGTTGAAGGGTTAGAACTTTTAAATAAAGAAGAAATATTAGCTTTAGAAGGTAATATAAATCAAGATGTAGTTGGTGCATTACATGTTAAAAGTTCAGGAATAGTAAGTCCATATGAAATGACTTTAGCATTTGGAGAAAATGCTGTTGAAAATGGTGTTGAATTTAGATTAGGACTAGCTGTTACAGATATAAAAAGAGAAGATAAAGGATATAAATTAACTTTAAGTAATGGAGAAAACCTAGAAGCTAAGATGGTTATAAATGCAAGTGGATTAGGTGGAGCGTATTTAAATAATTTAATAAGTGAAGTTAAATATGAAATAAATCCTGTAAGAGGAGAATATTGTTTATTTGATAAAGTTGCAGGAGCTATGTGCAAAAAAACATTATTCCAAGTACCTACTAAATTAAGTAAAGGAGTTTTAGTAACTCCAACAGTTGATGGTAACTTATTACTTGGACCAAATGCAAAATCAGATAATAGTGTATCTACTTCAAGAAGTGGTATAGATGAAATAATGGAAACAAGTAAGAAAACAATGAAGGAATTACCATTTAATAGAGTATTAAATACCTTTAGTGGATTAAGACCTAAAGTTGAAAGTGAAGACTTTATAATAGAAGAAGCTAAAGATAATCCTAATTTTATAAACGTAATAGGAATAGACTCGCCAGGTCTTACTGCAGCACCTGCTATATCGACTTATGTTGTAGATTTAATAAGTGACAAAATACAATTAACTAAAAAAGATAACTTTAAATCAACTAGAGAAAAGATGATAAGAATGGCTGATTTAAGTATAGAAGAAAAAAATAAACTTATAAAAGAAAATCCAGCATACGGAAAAATGGTATGTAAGTGTGAATTTGTTACAGAAGGTGAGATTATAGATTCTATAAAAAGACCTTTAGGTGCAACAACATTAGATGGTATAAAAAGAAGAACTCGTGCAATGATGGGTGGATGTCAAGGAACAGGATGTATGATACCTATAAGTATGATTCTAAGTAAAACATTAAATATAGACATAAGTGATGTTAATAAGAATTCTAAATCTTCTACAGTTGTTGGATTTAAGGAGGACTAATTATGAAAGAGTATAATTTAATTATAGTTGGCGGTGGAGCAGCAGGTATACTATGCGCAATAGAAGCTAATAAACAAGGAATGGATAATATATTATTAATAGAAAAAGACCCTGTTTTAGGTGGAGCTTTAAATTTAGGAAATTATAATATAAGTAGAGAAAATACTATAAATGGACAAGAGTATAAAAAGTCATTAATGAAATGTTTTGATGAGTGTAAAGTAGATGTAAAGCTAAATACAATGGTTTTAAAAATAGAAGAAAATAATGAAGTGCTTTGCACAAGTTCAGAATGTGGTATAGAAAAAATAAAAGGAAAAAATATAATCTTGGCTAATGGCGGCAAAGAAGGTTCAAGAGAAGCTATAAGTATGGTTGGAGATAGATGTTCTGGAATATTAACTGTAGGTATGGCTAAAAAGATATTTAGTATAGGGAATATGATACCTGGTAAAAACATTCTTATAGATGGTTTTGAAACTTTATATATGATACAAGAACAACTTAAAGATAAAAATATAAATGTTGTTGGTATAATATCTGAAAATAATGATGTTAAGACTTATGGACTTACAGATAAAATATACAAAAATTATAAGATAGCATCTATTCAAGGTGCAGGTAGAGTAACTAGTGTCACTTTAGAGAAGGATGGAAAAGAAGAAGTTATAGAGTGTGATACTTTAATGTTTGCAAGACCTATGCTTTCTGATGGATTAGTTGCTATGAGAAGTAATATAAAGCTAAATCCTACTACAACAGGGCCTGAAGTCGATGATGAATTTATGACTTCAAGAGAAAATATATATGCTTGCGGAAATGGAATATATATTCATAAATTTATAGAAGATATAGAAGAGGAATGCAGTAAATTAATAAAAGGACTTAATAATTAAATAAGTTGTTTATGTTAAAAATACCCAATAAAAAGCTACATAAAATAAGTGTTAAAAACTTACTTTATGTAGTTTTTTACTATAATATGAAAAATGATGCGGCTATAATTAAATAAACTGCAAGTAATTGAACACCTTCAAGCCAGTTAGATTCTCCATCATGAGAAACCCTATTAGCTATAAGTACAGATGCAATAAGTGCAATTAACTCAAATGGATTAAATACTATACTCATAGGTGTGAAAAATAAACTTATGAATATTAAAACTGGTGCAACAAATAAAATTATTTGTAAACTAGAACCTACAGCTATTTCAAGAGCAACATCCATTTTATCTTTTCTAGCCATAATAACTGCAGTACTATGTTCTGCGGCATTACCTATTATAGGAATTAATATTATTCCTACAAAGAATTGACTCCAACCTAAACTTTCAGTTATTGGCTCTATACCATTTACTAAAAATTCACTTTCTATAGCTATTAAAATAGTAGAAATAACTAATATGAATATAGCTTTTTTTAATGACCATTTAGCATTTCCTTCATGTTCATCATTATTATTGTAGATATGTTTATGAGTACTAAATGAGAAAAATAAACTAAGTGCATATATAACAATCATTACTACAGCCACAAAAATACTTAATCCTTCATATCTAGTATTAAGAAGTTTAGGATCTACCGTATGAGTAAATAAGGCTGGGATACATAATCCTAATACTGCAAATAATAGCATACTTGAAGAAACTTCAGATACTTTTTGATTAAACTTTTGAGTTTTATACTTAAGTCCTCCAGCTAACATACTTGCACCCACAACAAGTAATATATTTCCTATAACAGCACCTGCAATAGATGATTTTACAACATCAAATAAACCTTCTTTAAGAGCAAAAAATGATATTATAAGTTCTGTTGCATTTCCAAATGTACCATTTAAAAATCCACCGATTTTAGGTCCAGAATAAAAAGAAATTTCTTCAGTACCCTCACCCATAAGTCCAGCTAGTGGTATTATTGATAAACAGGATAGTATAAACATAACACTATCAGAAGCATTTAAAAATTTAGCTATAAAACTTATAGGTATGAATATAAGCATATATTTTAATATCTTCATTATTAAATAAGCCTCCTTATAAAGTTGCTATAGTTATGTTGCCCTTAATATAAGGAAATTATATTAATTACTTAAATATAGATAAATAAAATTATTATATAAAAATACAAATAGCCATTTTATTCAAAATAAAAATGGCTATTTGTCTATAATCTAAGAGCATATTATATTCTATTTTTTATTACAAGTAAGTATATTTTTGATAATTATATTATTTTAAAGCATCTAATGCTTTGTCATAATCTGGTTCTTCAGTTACTTCATTTAAGTATTCTACATAAACTATTTTGTTGTTCTCATCAATAACAAATACAGCTCTAGATAAAAGTCCTAGCTCCTTTATGTAAACACCATAATTTTTACCAAATTCTCTATCTTTGTAATCAGAAACTGTTTTTACTTTGTCAATTCCTGCTCCTCCACACCATCTACCTTGTGCAAATGGTAAGTCCATAGATATTGTATATATAGTTACATCACCTAATTTTGCTGCTTCTTGGTTAAAACGTCTTACCTCTGTATCACATACTGGTGTGTCTAATGATGGCACTGTTAAAAATACTCTTTTACCTTTAGTATCACTTAATTTAAATGGATTTAAATCATTATCTACAACTGTAAAGTCAGGTGCAGTATCTCCAACTTTCACTTGAGTTCCTTCTAATGTTAATGGATTTCCTTGAAATGTTACTTTCATTGCATTAGCCTCCTAATATAAATTTAAAGTCATAATTATTTTGATTTCTTGTTAATATATTTATACTTAAATTTAAGTTATAGTAAAATTTACATTTATAACTATATAAAACTTTTTTAATAATATGTTTTTATAATTTAAACTCTATTTATTTTTAGACAGTATATTTGAATCGTATACTTTTAGCTCTTTATTAACTATTGCCAAAAACCATACTAAAGATACTCCTAATATAGCATGTCCAAGCCCTGCAATATGGCTAAGACCCACAAAGTCAGAACCTATAACTTGTAAAATACCTCTGATTGATAATGTTATTATTAAGTACAATAGTCCTAAATTATACAGCACTATCCATTTATTAAAACTTTTATTATTAGAAATAGTAAAGTTTTTTTCTAGTAGTAAAACTATTATAAAAAATAAAAATCCTAGAACTAAAGTATGAGTATGAACTGATTTAAGCACAGTATATCCAGAAAAGTTATTAAGCTTTGTAAACTCTCTTGAAAAGATTCCCATAACTAGTCCAAATAATAAATAAAATGATGAAATTTTAAAATATTTTTGCATTGTATCCCCTCCAAATAGATATATAATAGCTTATACCTTATATTTAACTATTTAAACACTAAGTATAAATGAATACTTGAAATTAAAATTAATCAATTTAATTTATATATTAGAGTACATATACTTATGTTATAAATAATATTAGATAAATTTAGTAATTATAATATATTAAAATGTATTGGGGGAGATTGAGTGAATGCAATAGAAATAAAAAACTTAACTAAAGTTTATGGTAAAAATAGAGGAATACAAGATATTAATATATCTGTCAAAGAAGGAGAGATATATGGATTTATAGGCCCTAATGGAGCAGGTAAATCAACAACTATAAAAACTCTTTTAAATTTTATATACTCAACTAGTGGAGAAGCATTAATATTTGGGATGGATAGTGTAAAAGAAAGTGAGAAGATAAAAGAGTATATAGGTTACGTTCCTAGTGAAGTAAGATATTATGATGATGTTAAAGTAAAGGACATTATAAAATATGCTCAAAGTTTTTACCCTAAATCAAATAAGGAATATGTAGATAGAATATGTAATGAATTGGAATTAGATATGAATAAAAAATGGGTGAATTAAGTTTAGGAAATAAAAAGAAAGTAGCTATAGCTCAAAGTTTAATAAACAATCCGAAACTTTTAATATTAGATGAGCCAACTAATGGATTAGATCCTTTAATGCAAAAGAAATTATTTAATATATTGATAGAAGAAAAGGAAAAAGGAAATACTGTTTTCCTATCATCTCATAATTTGGTAGAGGTTCAAAATTTGTGTGATAGAGTTTGTGTAATAAAGGAAGGGAAGATTGTAGATATAATAGAAATAGAGAAGTCTAAAACAGAACTTAAATTAAAGGTAACTTTAAGTAGTAGTGACATAACCGATGATATAGTTTTAAATTTAAGTGATAAAATATTAGATAAAAATGGAAAATTATATACTTTTATATATTCAAAAAATATAGACTCTCTTGTAAAAGAGCTTGCGAACTACAAGATAGATGAATTACTAATAGAAAAAGAAAATCTTGAAGATGCATTTTTAAATTATTATGAAAATAATAAGGAGGAAGTTTAATGAATATATTTAAGTTTGAATTTAAAAGGTTATTAAAGTCTTGCATAATATGGTCACTAGTTTGTGGGGCATTAATTACTTTATTTATGAGTCTATTTCCAACAATGGAAGATATGGGAATGAAACAAATTGTAAATGATAAAATGGGAGGCATGCCTGTTGAAATACTAAAGGCTTTCAATATAGATTCTAGTATGGATTTTACAGATATATTTAATTACTTAGGTTATGCTATTCAATATATTGCTATGGCAAGTGCTGTTTATGGTGCTATATTAGGTGTTAATTCTCTTATAAGAGAGGAAAGTCAAGGTACTATAGAGTTTTTATATTCAAAGCCTATAAATAGATTAAAAATAGTTACATCAAAGCTATGTGCTATAGTTGCTATATTCTATGTTTATATCTTGATAATTGGTGCAATTACTATGGGAGTATGTTATATGGTAAAGCCTGAAGATGTTGAAGTTATGAATTTAATTATGAATATAAAAGTAGTATTTATAGGAATATTATTACTTGGACTTATATTTATATCGTTAGGAACTTTAATATCTTCAATTGTAAAATCTGATAAAGGAGCAATTCCTATATCAATAGGAATATTTTTTGTTTCTTATTTTTTAGGAATAATAGGTAAACTTAAGGATAGCTTTAATTGGTTAAAGTATTTTTCACCTTTTGATTACTATGCTCCTAGTGAAATTTTAAAAGATGGGTTTGAAGTTAAATTTATTATAATTGGAATTTGTGTAATAATTATTTCGATAATAAGTAGCTATTTTATTTATAGTAAAAAAGATATGAATATATAGTAAAAAACTTTATTATAAATTGGACTAATTTTTTATTATTGTATTATGAATATGATAAGTATAACTTGTGGTTTAGAGTGTAAACTTTGTATAAAAAATGACCTATTTAAATAATTTTAAACAGGTCATTTTAAGATATAAAGGAATTTATATAAAATAGTATCTATAGTGCTTTTAAAGCAACAGCATTTAATAAACTCCAAGGTTTATTAAAGTGTGGTTGGAAGAAGAAATCAGTCATAGCTAACTCTTCAATTGTCATTTCATTTTGTATAACTACAGATAAAGTATTCATATATTGAGTTAAATCTATATTAGATATTATTTGACCACCTAGTATTTTTCTAGAGTCTTTATCAAATACTAACTTAACTTTAGCTTCTTCAAATGTAGGCATAAATTCGGGTCTATAGTTTTCATCTATTGTTACACTACCTACATTATAATTTGTTGTGTTTTTAGCAACTTCTTCAGTAAGTCCAGTAGAAGCTATACACTTATTGTAGATTTTTATTCCAGAAGTACCTTGAGTCCCCATATATTTAAGAGTTGGTTTTATTAGGTTTTTACCAACTAAAGTACCCATTCTAACTGCATTAGTAGCAAGAGGTATATATCTAGTGTCTTTTGCAGGATTGTATTTAACTACACAGCAATCTCCAGCAGCAAAAACATCTTCTTCACTAGTTCTCATATATTCATCTATTATTATTGCTCCATTAGGTAGAGTTTCTAATTTTCCTTGAACAAGTTTTGTATTAGGAGTAAATCCTATACATAAAACTACTAAATCAGCATTATATTCACCTTTGTCTGTAATAACTTTTTCTACAGTATTAGTTCCTTCAAATTTTTGAACTTTTTGTCCTAGAACTATATTAACACCTTTATTTTTAAATTCAGTTTCTGCTATATCTGTAAATTCTTTATCTAGATATTTAGCCATAATTCTATTTTCGGCATCTATAAGTGTAGTGTTTTTACCTTGCATTTCAAATGCTTCAGCAAGTTCAACACCTATGTATCCTGCACCTATAACAACAACATTTTTAGCAACTTTACTTTTTTCTATTATATTTAAAGCATGGTTATAGTTTTTGCATAAAACTATATTATCTAAAGTACCACCTTCAAATTTAGGAACGATAGGCCAAGAACCTAAAGTTAAAACTAATTTATCATAATTATCTTCAAATACTTCGTTAGTTAATAAATTTTTTACCGATAATTTTTTATTTTTAAAATCTATATTTAAAACCTCATGTTGCATTTTAGTTTGAGCACCTAAACAGTTTAAAGCTTCAGGTGAGCTATAAAACAGCTTTTCAGTTGTGTCTATAACTTTACCTATATTTAATGCTATACCACATGATAAAAATGATACATTATTATTTTTTTCGTAAATAACAACTTCACTATTAGGATAATTTTCTTTTATATTAACAACTGCAGCAGTACCTGCATGTGTACATCCAATAACTACAACTTTCATTTTATTATACCTCCTACGAATTTTATTATTTATATTATATTTATACCTTGATTGATAAATTTAAAACAAAAAAAGTTATAAATTTATACCTCAAAAATATCAAATTTTATTAACTATATCAGTTTGGTAAAAATATATGATTAATAATTAGAATTTACAATGATTTTAAGTAGTAATAGGTTATGGTAATTAAGCTAGTTATAAAAAAACTATGTGAAATAATTGGCTATGTATTAGAAAAAAATATATATAAGTTACATTATAAAAAATAGAAAATGAAAAAAAATTTAAAAAATATTGCAGGAAAAGGATTTTGATGATAATATCTAATTATAAAAAGAAAATAAATTTCAAAAGAGGGGGAAGAAATGTTAGATATTATAAAAAATAAGCTGATAGTATCTTGCCAGGCTTTAGAAGATGAGCCATTACATAGTTCATTTATAATGGGTAGAATGGCAAATGCAGCTAAAGAAGGTGGAGCTGTAGCGATTCGAGCTCAAGGGGTAGATGATATAATAGAAATAAAAAAAGTAACATCACTTCCAGTTATTGGGATTATAAAAAGAAATTATGATGATTCAGAAATCTATATAACACCAACAAAAAAAGAAATAGATGAACTTTTAGAATCAGGGTGTGAAATGATAGCATTAGACGCAACGAATAGAAAAAGACCTAATGATGAAAGTTTACAAGAACTTATCTCTTACATAAAATCAAAAGGGATATTAGTTATGGCAGATATATCAAATTATGAAGAAGCTATAATTTCAGCTAAATTAGGTGTAGATTGTGTATCTACAACATTAGCAGGATATACATCTTATACAGAATGTTTAGAAGGTCCTAATTTAGAACTTATAAAAATGCTTGTTAAAGATTTGGATATACCGGTTATTGCCGAAGGTAAAATAAATACACCAGAAGATTTAAAGAACGTTTATGAGGCTGGAGTATATTCAGCAGTAGTAGGTTCTGCTATAACAAGACCACAATTGATAACAAAAAAGTTTGTAAATGCAATAGAAATATAAAATATAAAATTAAAATAAAATTTAGAGGAGATTGAAAAAATGAAAGGAATTTATTCAGCTTTATTAGTATCATTTGATAAGGAAGGTAATATAAATGAAAAGGGATTAAGACAAATAGTAAGACATAACATCGATGTTAATAAGGTAGATGGACTTTATGTAGGTGGATCTACAGGAGAAAATTTTATGTTATCTACCGATGAAAAGAAAAGAATATTTGAAGTAGTCAAAGATGAAGTTAAAGATCAAATAAAATTAATAGCTCAAGTAGGATCAGTTAATTTAAAAGAAGCTGTAGAACTTGCTAAGTTTGCTACAGACTTAGGATATGATGCATTAAGTGCAGTAACTCCATTTTACTATAAGTTTGATTTCAAAGAAATAAAGCATTACTATGAAACAATAATAAACTCGGTAGATAACAAAATGATAATATATTCAATACCATTTTTAACAGGGGTAAATATGAATTTAGATCAATTTGCTGAGTTATTTGAAAATGATAAAATCATAGGAGTTAAGTTTACAGCAGCAGATTTTTACTTATTAGAAAGAATGAGAAAACGATTCCCGGAAAAGTTAATATATGCTGGATTTGATGAAATGATGTTATCAGCTACAGTATTAGGAGTAGATGGAGCAATAGGTTCAACATTTAACGTAAATGGCATAAGAGCTAGACAAATATTTGAATTAGCTCAAGAAGGTAAAATAGCAGAAGCATTAGAGATACAACATGTAACTAATGACTTAATAACTGATATATTAGAAAATGGATTGTATCAGACAATAAAAGCCATACTTGAGGAACAAGGTATAGACGCAGGATTCTGTAGACAACCAATGAAAGAATCTACTCCAGAAATGAGGGCTAATGCAAAAGCAATGTATGAAAAATATTTTCAAAATCAAGACAGTATGTTAAACGTATAATAACTATATAAATCATAATTAAAACCGGGATTATATACTATAAACTTTTAGGGTTTATAATCTAAAAAGTTATTATAGTTATAAGATTTAAGGGGGAAATAAAACTATGAATAACATGGTTGGTTTTACAAAGATAGATTTTGCAATATTAGTATTATATTTAGTTGCAGTTCTATTTGCAGGACTTTTCTTTTCTAAAAAAGAGATGAAGGGAAAAGAGTTTTTTAAGGGAGATGGAACTATACCTTGGTGGGTTACATCAGTTTCAATATTTGCAACATTACTAAGTCCGATATCTTTCTTATCATTAGCAGGTAACTCTTATGGGGGAACTTGGATATTATGGTTTGCTCAATTAGGTATGTTTATAGCAGTACCTTTAACAATAAAGTTTTTCTTACCACTTTATAGTAGGTTGGATTTAGATACAGCTTATCAATATTTAGAGATAAGATTTGATAGTAAGGGCTTAAGAATTCTTGGAGCTTTAATGTTTATTATATACCAAATAGGACGTATGTCTATAATAATGTATTTACCTTCAGTAGTATTAGCAGAACTTACTGGAATTTCAGTAAACATTCTTATAATAGTAATGGGTATAATAGCAATCATTTATTCATATACAGGTGGACTAAAATCGGTTTTATGGACAGACTTTATACAAGGTGTGGTACTTATAGTGGGGGTAATAGGAACATTATTCTTCTTAATAGCTAATATAAATGGCGGTGTAGGTACTATTATGGAAACTTTAACAAGTGGCCAAAAGTTCATTTCGTCTAATGAAGTAATATTTGATATTAATATATTAAAATCAAGTGTATTCATAATATTTGTAGGTGCAGGACTTAATACGTTCTCATCTTATGTATCAAGTCAGGATATAGTACAAAGATTTACGACAACAACAAACTTAAAAGAATTAAAGAAAATGACTTATGGTAATGGTTTATTATCAATAACAGTTGCTACAGTATTTTATTTAATAGGCACTTGTTTATTTATATTCTATACACAAAATCCAGAGTTAGCTCAAACAGCTAAGCAAGACCAAATATTTGCTTCATATATAGCATATCAATTACCAGTAGGTATAACTGGTATATTATTGGCTGCAATATATGCAGCGAGTCAGTCTACTTTATCAACGGGTCTTAACTCAGTTGCAACAAGTTGGACTTTAGATATACAAACAATGATAAGTAAGGATATGAGTTTTGAAAGACAAACTAAGATAGCACAATATATATCTTTAGGAGTAGGTATAGTTGCAATAGGAGTTTCGGTGGTACTTGCAAATGGAGAAATAAAATCAGCGTATGAGTGGTTTAATAGTTTTATGGGATTAGTACTAGGAGTTTTAGCTGGAATATTTGTACTTGGGGCATTCTGCAAAAGTGCAACAAAATTTGGAGCTTATATAGGGTTTGTAGTATCTGCTATATTAGTTGTATATTTAAAATATAATGTACCAGATGTAACTTCTTGGTCATATTCATTAATAACTATAACAACTTCAGTTATAGTTGGTCAAATAGTAAGTATGATACAATTACATATTACTAAAAGAAAAAATAACGTAAGAGAAGACTCGACTATTTATTATGAAGTTAATTAACTGGAGGAACTTAGTATGATATTTGGGAATATAAATCATGAAAAAACTTATGCTAAATTAGATAAAGATTTATTTAATTGTCTTGAATATACAAAGAATAATAATTTAGTTAAGCTTGAAAAAGGAAGTTATGAAATCGATGGTAAGAATATATTCGTAAACATAGTTGAATATGATACTTGTGAAAAAGAAGACAGATTTTGGGAAGCGCATAAAAAGTATATAGATATACATTTTATGATTAAAGGAAGAGAAAGGATAGAGTTGAATTTTATAGAAAATTTAACTAAAAAAGAGTACGAAGAAGAAGGTGACTTTTTATCATTAGATGGAGAATCTAATTCTTATGTAGAGCTTTGTGAAGGTGATTTCTTAATTTGCTATCCAGAAGATGCACATATGACATCTTTAAAAGTCGATGAAAAAGAGAATATAAAGAAAGCCATATTTAAGGTTATAATTAGATAATGATTATCCAAAATATTGATATAAAGGGAGAGTAGTTTTCTGCTCTCCTTTTAAGTGTATGAAGGAGAGATACTATGGAAAAAATAGATGTATTTTTATTAATAGGACAAAGTAATGCAAGAGGTGTAGGTAATCCAAAAGAAAGTGAGATACCAAATGAAAATTGCTTTGAATACTTAAAAAATGGTGAAATTATAAATATGACAACTACTTTAGAAAGTTCTGAAGGGGATGGAACAATAGCTCCGGCTTTTTCTAATAGATGGAATAAGCTTACAGGTAATAAAGTTTGTTTTATACATGAAGCTAAAGATGGATCTAGAATAAAAAATTGGAATCATGATGCCAATCAATTTTTGAATGATGCTATAGATAAGTTTAATAAAGGAATAGAAAAAATAAGTAAAAATTATGAAATAGTAAATAAATATGTTATATGGATTCAAGGTGAAAGTGACGCTAAATATGGAAGTGATATTATATATTATAAAGAAAACTTAAAATCCATAGCAAATAGATTAAAATATGAATGTAACATTGATAAAATGTTTGTAAGTTTAACTGGATATTGGTTAGGACATAAAGATTATTTGATAAGGACTAGAAGAATAGCAGCAGCACAAGAAGCAGCGTGTAATGAATGTGATATATTATGTGTTGGGAGTAAAAGAGCTATGACTTATCATGAAGAAAAACTAGTTATAGATGATGTCCATTACTCTCAAGAAGGATTAAATATATTAGGAAAGGATTTAAGCAATAATATATTTAAATATCAAAGTATTAAAGAAGATTTACAAATAGAAGATACTATAAATTTAGAAAAGGAAAGAGAATATATAAAATTTTTAGAAGAAATAAATAATAAATATTCTTAAAATAAAAGGGGGATAAATAATGAATAGATTTATATGCATAGATGTAGGCGGGACTTCTATAAAGTATGGATTGTCGAATGAAATAGGAGAGTTTATAGATAAAGGTAGTGTAGATACAGAAGCATTAGAAAAAGGCGGACCTGGTATCTTAGAAAAGATTAAAACTATATCTAAAAAGTATATAGAAGATAATGATATAGACGGAATATGTATATCAACAGCAGGTATGGTTGACTCAAAAAAAGGAAAAGTTGTATATGCTTTAGAGCATTTGATACCAGAATATACAGGTATGGAAATAAAAAGGGAAGTAGAAAAGGAATTTAATATAAGATGTGAAGTAGAAAATGATGTTAATTGTGCTGGTTTAGGAGAAACATGGTTAGGAGCAGGTAAAAATGCTAAGTCATCTGTATGTTTGACTGTTGGAACAGGAATAGGGGGATGTGTAATATTAGATAATAAATTAATTCATGGATTCTCAAATAGTGCAGGTGAGATAGGATATATGAATATAAATGGAAAAAGTCTTCAAGATTTAGCATCTACAAGTAGTTTAGTAAGAAAAATTGCTAAAATAAAAAATATATCTCAACAGGATATTGATGGAAAAATTATTTTTGATATGGCAAAAAATAATGATAAAGATTGTTTAAATGAAATCGATAATATGGTAAAATCATTAGCGATTGGTATAGCAAATATATGTTATTTAATAAACCCAGAAGTATTAATACTTGGTGGAGGGATAATGGCGCAAGAAGAATTTTTAAAGCCAAGAATAGATAAGGCATTAAAAGAAATACTTGTACCTAGGATATATGAAAATACGAAAATAGAATTTGCTAAAAGACAAAATGATGCAGGAATGATAGGTGCACTGTATAATTTTTTAAGTCAAATATAAAATAGATAGAGGGTTTTGTTATGGGAATTATAGACGAATTGAAAACGCCTAGCTTCAAAGTTACTAAGTCTGATAAAATACTTATGAAGTATATAAAAGAGAATATAGAATATGTATCGTATATGCCTATTTCTCAAATTGCAAAAGAAAGTAATATTGGAGAAGCAACTATTACAAGATTTTCAAAAAAGATGGGATTTAGCAGTTTACAAGATTTTAAAGTTACATTAGCTCAAGAAATTTCTATAAACAATAAATCAAAAACTATAATAAATAGCAATATAGAAAATGATGAACCAGCTATTGATACAGCAAAAAAATTATTAAGTTCTAATATAACTACTTTAGAAAAAACAGTGGATTTAATTAATAATCAAGATATACATAATTGTGCAAATATGATTATTAATGCTAGAAGAATATATTTTGTAGGGATTGGATATTCGGGCATAATAGCGCAAGATTCTAATTATAAGTTTATGAGAATAGGTTTAAATTGTATGAGCTTTGATAGCAGCCACACTATGATAATGATGGCATCTATAATGGAAGCAGAAGATTTATTAATAGCAATATCGCATACTGGTGAGACTGATGCCATTATAAAAACTGTGGAACTTGCTAAACAAAATAATGTTAATATAATTTCGATTACTCAAAACCAAGAATCTAAGTTAAAAGATAGATCAGATATCAATCTTGCTTATGTATCAGAAGAAACTATCCTAGAGACTGGATCTATATCTTCAAAATTAGCTCAAATATTTTTACTGGATCTTATATATACTCAAGTAGTAAAAGAAAAATCAAGCGAAGCGATTGATCGAAAGATAAAGACTACAGATGCAATAAAGTCTTTAAAAAATAATTATATATAAATAATATTTGATTAGTAGGGTAATAATATTAAACTTATTGCTCTATTTTTATATAAATGAATAAATATTATTTATAGGTAAATCTTAAATTTTTTTAATTTGAATATTCTCATTTTATAACAAAAATACCACTAGATTATATAAATATCAAATAACAAACTATAGAATAATAATTATCATTTTATAGTTTTTTTATGCTTAATGATATTGGTACTATAATACCTAAAAAATGCAGATAAATTTTGAATGTAAGTAATATAAATAAACTGTTTTTTAGCATAAAATGATTTTGAACGATGTATCAGCAACATGAAGTGTTTCGCTGATACGTCGCTCAAGTAAAGATAACTCTTTATTTAATAATGTAATCAGTGATTTTAAGTTTAAAATTAATATTGTATTTGTATTAAATTAAATAGAATTGTTTCAATATAAATATCCACATAAATACTGTAATAACACAAAAAGCAGATGTAAATACAACTATTTGACTTGCAAGATCACTATCTGAATCCATTTGTTTAGCCATAGTAAAAGATGAAATTGCAGTTGGAGCAGCAAATATAATCATAAGTGTAGAAAGTTCGACATCTCTATATCCAAACATAATACATATTGGAAGAATAATACATGGGATCAATATAGTTTTTCCGATAACAGCTATAGTTGTCTGTTTTAGATACTTCTTTATATTATCGAATTTAAAAGATGCTCCAAGTAGTATAAGTGAAAGTGGAGTAGCTATTTTTGAGACATCACTTATTGTTTTTTCTATTGCTGTAGGAATTTTAATTTTAAGAAGTAAAGTAAGTACACCTAAGCAAGATGCAATTATAAGTGGATTTTTTATTATTCCTATAAATATTTTTTTAAAATTAAGTTTGCCACCTCTGAAAGTTTCTAGTGCAAGTACTGATAGCATATTGAAAAGAGGAACAATAACTGCAATTAAAAGAGCAGCAACACCAACTTTTTCACTTCCAAATAAGGACTCTGTTATAGGAAGACCAAATATTACAAAGTTACTTCTAAATAATCCTTGGAGTAGAGCGCCTCGCTTTTTATTATCTTTTTCTATTAATGGAACTAATAAATATAAAATTAAATATAAAACTATTACACAAGTTACTGAAAATATTATTAGCTTTAAATTGAATGTGTCATGTAAATCAGTTTTATATATGTTGTAAAATAATAACATTGGTAAAAATGATTTAAATGTAATATTGTTCATTCTATCCAATGTACTATTATCAAACAAATTAAGATATTTAAGAAAATATCCTAATGACATTGTAAGAAATAATGGCAAGACAACATTAAGCGATAATATAAGATTTTCCATAGTAAATCCCCCCAAATTATAATAATTGTTAATATACACAATTATAGATTTAATAATTTCAAAAATCAAATATAAGCATTTTTTTAGTATTTACTAGATTTTAATACTATTTATATAATATTATAGATAAATTTAAATCTAGCTTGATTTATAGCCTAATAATATTTAAATAATCTAATTTTATTGATAATTTAATTGAAAAATATAAATCTATATGAGATAATAAATAAAATTTGAAAAGATATAATAGGCAATAGAGAGGATACATAATATGATAAATATAAGAGTTGAACAGGAATTAGATTATAAAATAGTTGAAGATGTTATAGAAAATGCATTTTTAAATGCAGAATTTACAGACAACCAAGAGCATAATTTAGTTAATAGACTTAGAAAGAGTAGTGAATTTATACCAGAGTTATCTTTAGTTGCAGAGATTGATAATAAAATAGTTGGTCATATACTTTTTACTAAAATAAATATAGAAAGTAATAAAGAATCTTTTGAATCACTAGCCTTAGCTCCACTCTCCGTATTGCTAGATTATCAGAATAAAGGTATAGGTAAAGCTCTTATGAATTATGGATTAGAAGTTGCGAAAAATTTAGGGTATGAATCTGTAGTTGTTTTAGGTCATGAAAATTATTATCCTAAGTTTGGATTTAAAAAAGCAAGTGAGTTTGATATAAAACCTCCATTTGAAGTGCCGGATGAGGCATTTATGGCATTAGAACTAAATAAAAATGGGCTAAAGAATGTAAGCGGAATAGTTAAATACTCAAATGCTTTCTTTGAATAAATAAGTAAAATATTTGAAATTAATTAAATATAAATAAAAAAGGGCTGAATATAATTTTAAAATTATATTCAGCTTTTTACGTTTAATGATATTATAATACTTAAAAAAATATGGACAATTTTTAAATGTAAGTAATATCATTAAACTAGTTTTGATTGTAAAAAAATTTTGAAATGTTACGCCCACACAGGGGCTCAAGTAACAGATGAATCTGTTGATGAAATAAAAAATAGTATTCAGCGTGCATTGAAGTGTTTAGCTGATAAGTCGCTCAATCTAAGCGTATTTTTTTGAAAATTTTTTTATAATTTATAATTCTTTTGGACAATTTATAATAGTACTGTATAAATTTGAAGTGAGCTGTTTGGACAATGCAAATTTTCAATAATATAAAAAATTTAAATGTAGATACTAATATTAAATAATCTGTTATGGAGGATGAGTATGAGAGCATTATTATTTAGAATCATTTATTTTTTTATATTCTTTGGAACCTCTACTATAGCTGGAATGTTGATTCCATTTTTACAATACAAAGGATTTTATCCCATACAAACAGGAAGTTTAATTAGCTTGTTTACTTTAAGCGGTTTAATAGGTCTTTTTTCCGTTGGATATTTTTGTGATAAGCTTAAAACTATAAAAAAAGTATTATTTCCATCACTTATAATAACGACTATTACAGGAACTATAGCAATTTTATTTAATAAAGGTATAGCATTTTACTTAGGATTTTTTTTAATGGGATTATTTAATGCTATGTTAGGGCCACTTTGCGATAGTTGGATTATGGAGAGTAGTGATGATATAAAATCCAAGTTTGGCCAACTAAGAGCTTTTGGTTCTGTAGGCTGGGCATTTGGAGTTTTAATCGTAGGTTTTGTTATTTCAAATTTAGGATATAAATATGTAGTATATATATATATGGGAGCACTTCTAGTTGGAATAATTTGCGCATTTAGATTAAAGGATGTAGCCAAAAGTTATGAAGGAAGTATGAGTTTTAAACTTTTATTAACAAATAAAGACTATATATTTATAGTAGTTACACTTTTAATTATATGTATAGGATTTAGAGGATATTTACAATTACTACCTTACGGGATAGAGAGAATTGGAGGGGATACATCAAACTTGGGTATATATAATTTTATATGTTCAGTAAGTGAAATAGTTATGCTAATACTTTGTAGTAAGATAATGCATAAACTAAGTCCAGATAAATTGATTATATTATCTCCTATAGCAGTATTTATACAAATGTCAGTACTTTATTTCATACCCAATATTTATGCTATATATTTAAGTGGATTACTTCAAATATTTACATATCCAATTATTCTTATGGTAGGAAGAACTATGATAGATAGAGTGTGTCCTGCAAATTTAAAAACAACTTCTCAGCTTATGGGATTTGCTATGTTTAATAGCTTAGGAGTTATTATTGGTTCTTTTGTAGTTGGTTTTTTAATAGAATATTTAAAAATTGATAGAGCTATTCTTGTTATGATGGGAGTAGCACTTTTAGGAGTTTTATGCGCCATATTTTATGATAGAAAAACAAAGGATAAGACTATATAATAGTATAGATGTAAGATATAAACTAATAATAAAAAATATTTATATATAATTTTAGAAATTTTCTAGAATAATATATAAATATGGTTATACAAGAATAATTATCGTTATTAATATAAATAATAACCTCCTAAAACTTACTAAGTAAGAAGCTTTAGGAGGTTATATTATGTTATTTGAAAATATTAAATTAAAAATAGAATATATAGAAGAATGCATAGATAATGATGTTAATAGAAGTTTTGTATTTACTGTAAATATAAAAGATTTTGACACACTTCTATTGAACTTAGTTTATGATTTAGAAGAAGATATTATAGTTAAAATTATTCTATTGATGTTGCTGTGTATCCTAAATCTGCGATTACAGCTTTTATTTGCTCATCAGATATGCTATCATCAACTTCAATTGTAGCATACTTATTTTCTAGGTTGACTTCTATTACTTTAATTCCTTGTATATCTTCAGTTAGAGCATCTTTAATATGTTTTACACAATTTCCACAACTCATTCCTTCTATTTTAAATTTTTTTCTAGTCATATACAAATCCTCCTTATATAAGATATAAATATTATTCCATTTTATAAGAAATTTATATATACAAAATGTTTAATGATGATATTACTTAAGTTGATTTTAAAGGTAACAATATAAAATAGATGACATAATATATAAAAATAGTATATTTAAATGGGGAGGATAATTTATATGGATTGTTTTAAGATAGAGGAAAACAAAGGATTAATTAGATATTTGAATGTTTTACCTTCACAACAAGCAGTTGATGTATATGTTGATAATAAGCTTTTATATTCAGATATAAAATATAAAGATTTTACACCATATGTATATATGGAAAATAGACCATATAAAATTGACATAAATGAAGCTGGTACAAAAAATATCTTAATAAGAACAACATTTAGATTACCGGATGAAGATTTATTTACATTAGCAATTACAGGAAATATTGGTCAAGAATCTTTAATAATTATAGATGAAGATATAGAACAAAAAATATCAAATACTCAAGCTATACAGAGATTTGTAAATCTATCACCAGGCTTACCAATAGCAGATGTTTTCTATGATGATAAGCCTGTAGTAGATAATATAGATTATAGAGATCAAACACTATATGAATATTTAAATCCAGGACAATATACTGTATCAGTAAGAGGTAACTTAACTGGAGAGAACATAGTAAAATCAAATATTCAATTTAAGGCAGATAGAATATACTCAATATATATAATTGGAAATCCGCCTAATGTAGAACTTTTACAATCAGTAGACGGAAATACCTATGCATGTCCACAATAGATAATATATATGTAAAAGTTCATAAAGATAATATAAAAATTCATGTGAAAGATAATGGTTTAAATTATATATTTGAAAGATTTTATAGAGTAGATAAATCTAGAAGTAAAAAGACTGGTGGTATAGGGGAGGTATTACTATAGTGAAGTCTATAGTAGATTTGCATAATGGAAATATAGAGGTTAAAAGTAAACTAAATGAAGGAAGCGAGTTTATAGTGACACTTCCAAAGTTAAATTTATAAGATGCACACAAAAATAATCCTACAAATAGGATTATTTTTGTGTATTAGAAAATTATATGAATAAAAGTGATTTTAAGCTATAAATATTAAATATCCCATATATCCAAAGTATAGTAATGATAAAGTTATACTTTCAAACTTGCTAATATCATTTTTTCTATATGCGTAAAAATAAACTAATATCGTAGATAAAATCATTATAGCTCCATTTATTATTAATTTAGGATCTACTGTCATTGGGGAAATTAAAGCTGAAGCACCAATAACAAATAGTATGTTAAATATATTAGAACCGAGGACATTACCTAAAGCTAAATCACTTTCACCCTTAGTAGCAGCTATAATTGATGTTACAAATTCAGGAAGGGAAGTACCTATTGAAACAATTGTAAGACCTATTAATTGATCATTAACACCAAAGCTGCTGGCAATATTTGATGCTGAATCTACAACTAAATTTCCACCAAAGATTATTGCAGCTATACCAATTACTGAGATTAATATAGATTTAATCATAGTGTTACTTTTTTCTATAGATTTAATATTACTCATATCAAGATCAGCAGAAGTTTCTGTATCATATAAGCTTTCTTTTCTATTTTTCATAGCAGAATTTATTAAGTAATATAAGAAAACTATAAATAAAATTAATAAAATTATACCATCTATACGATTGATAGTATTAATAGATGAATTGAAAAGTAATATATCAGAAGATAATATAATTAAGATTATAGATATTAAAAGAGTAAATGGAAATTCTCTAGATAATATTGATTTTTCAACCAGTAAAGGCTTGATAATACCAGATGCACCGATAACCATTAATAAATTAAATATATTAGAACCTATAACATTACCTATTGCCATACCATTTTGACCATTTATAGAAGCTGTAATGCTTACAGCAGCTTCTGGTGCACTGGTTCCGAATGCAACTATTGTAAGTCCTATAATAAGCGATGGTATTCTTAGTTTTTTTGCTATATTTGAAGAGCCATCAACGAAGTAATCTGCACCTTTAACAAGTAGAACAAAACCAATTAACAATAAAATATAATTCAAAATTCATACCTCCAAAATTATTTTTATAATTAAAAAAGACCTCCTAAAATAGAAAGATATAAAATATCTAACTATTTTGAAGGTCTTGCTATCAAGTACAAAAACTTGTTAATCAACCGAGTGTTTTTAAACACTGAATTGACGACTGATTAACACTAAAAGTGTAAGCTACTCCCCTTCAGGGATTTAATTAATTATATAATCATTATATGATTAAGGTTACAAAAAGATAATAAAAATTTGAATTTAAAAATAATTTATTTTTGTTTTAGCATTTAGTATTTATTTCATAAAATAAGCTGTATTTGGATCGATGTCAATATTTTAGACACGTCCTTTTTAATCTACCTATATTATAATTAGTTCGATTAATTGTGTCTATATACTTATACTAACATCAGTCCTGCAATTAAAAATCTTATAAATGAATAATTTAAGTAATGTTTATTAAAACCGTATCAAAGTAAATGATACGGTTTTATAATATTTCCATCAAAGGAGACTACAAAAAAATTATTAATTACACTTGATAATAATATGACAAAAATACAGATTTTAAATAAATTTTATTATATTTTTTTAAAATAAGAAACAATAAGAAACAATTTGGCGATATAATCATAAATATAAAATAAGGTAAACAATATCAACTTAATATGTAAAGTTAAGTCTATTATACTTAATAATTTTTTAATATATAAATAGCTATGATAAAAAATTATTCTATAAATATTAATAAAGATAAATAATACCAAATTAAGCTTATAAATATATGCATGGAGATGGTATAACATGACAGCTATAAATGAAGTTATAACTATACCAGATAAAGGTTTAGAAGAGGCTATAAAATATGAATTAAATCTAAACAAAAATTGTGAAATTACAAAAGAGAATATTAAATCACTTCGATGGTTAGATGCTTTTAATAAGGAAATTTTAGATTTAACTGGATTAGACAATGCACTAAATTTAGAAGAATTATATTTAGGATCTAATCAAATAGAAGATATAAGTATACTATCACAACTAACTAATTTAAAAAAATTGAATTTAAGCAATAATAAAATAAAAGATATAAAAGTATTATCAGGTTTAACTAAATTGCAGAAATTGTATTTAAATAATAACGAAATAGAAGATATAAGTTTATTATCAAATTTAACTAATTTGCAATGTATAGATTTAAGTGATAATAAAATAGAAAATATAGATGGATTGTCGAATTTAACTAATTTACAAAGATTATACGTAAGTAATAATAAAATAGAAAATATAGATTTATTATCAGAATTAAATAATTTGAAATGGTTAAATTTAAATAATAATCGAATAAAAGATATATCTAGGTTATCAAAGCTAACCAATTTAAAGAGATTATATTTAAGCACTAATGAAATAAAAAATATAGAAGTATTATCAGAACTAAATAATTTACAATGGCTAGATTTAAGTTGTAATCCAATAGATAATATAGCAACATTAGAAAATTTAACTGCATTAAACGAATTAAATTTAAATGATACTAAAATAGATGATATATTAGTAATAAATAAATTAAAAAATTTGAAAATATTAGAGTTAAGTAATACTAAAGTAAAAGATTTATCAATATTAAATAAACTAAAAAACTTAAAGATATTAAATTTAAGTAACAATCAAATAGAGTCTATAGAGTATTTAAAAGGATTAGAACAATTAATATGGTTGGACTTAAATAATAATCTATTAAAATTTATAGATGAATTAAAAGGATTATATAGATTAACATGGTTAGATTTAAGTAATAATCAAATAGAATGCATAGATATGTTAAAAGAACTAATAAACTTAAATGATTTAAATTTATCAAATAATAAAATAAGAGATATGAAAGGGATAGATGGCCTAGTAGGATTATTTAATTTAAACTTATCAAATAATATAGTAAGGGAGATAAAACAATTAGATATTTTAGATAATTTAAATGATTTAAATTTATCAAATAACAGAATAGAAGAAATAAAAGGATTAGATAAGCTAAATAGATTACGTGATTTAAATCTTTCTAATAATGAAATAAGGGAGATAAAGGGATTAGATGGATTAGAAGAGCTACGTAATTTAAATTTATCTTTTAATGAAATAAGAGAGATAAAAGGGATAGATAGGTTAAAAGAACTACGCGAATTAAATTTATCAGACAATAAAATAGTGGATATATATGGATTAAATAGTCTAAGAAAATTAAATTCTTTAGATTTATCTTATAATAAAATAACGGAAATAGAAGGATTAGACACTTTAGAAAGATTGTATAATTTAAATTTATCTTCTAATGGAATAAAAGAAATAAAAGGATTAGATTCATTAGATGAATTACGCAAATTAAATTTATCAAATAACAAAATAGTAGATATACAGGGGCTAAAACAACTAAAAAGACTTACAAATTTAAATTTATCTTCTAATGAAATTTTTAAGATAAAAGGATTAGAAAATATAAAAAGGTTAAATAACTTAGATTTATCTTTCAACTTAATAAGAAAAATAGAAGGCTTAGATCAGTTAGTTGATTTAGTAGAGTTAAATTTATATGATAATAAAATAGATGAAATAAAAGGATTGGATAAATTACGTAAGTTAATATGTTTAAATTTAGGTAAGTTATCTGAAAATAGCAAAATAACAGAAATAAAAGGATTAGAGAAATTAATCAAATTAGAAAATTTAAATTTAAGTAAAAATAAAATAGGAAATATAATAAATTTGAAGCATAACTTAAAGTTAAAGTATTTAAATTTATCGAAAAATGAAAATATATCGATAGAAGGAATAAAGTATTTAACTAATTTAGAAGTATTAGACTTAGGATATACAAATAGAAAAGAATTAGAAGAAGAGATACAGTTAATAACTAATTTAAAAGGATTATATTTGCGTAGTAATGAGAAAATATCAATAGAAGGAATAAAGGCGTTAACTAACTTAGAAGTATTAGACTTAGGATATACCAATATAACAGAATTAGGAGAAGTAAAAAATCTAGTTAACTTAAAAGAATTATATTTGTATAATAATAAGTTAGTATCAATAGAAGGTATAGAAAATCTAAATAAATTAGAAATATTAGATTTAAGTAGTAATCAAATTGAAAAATTAGAAGATATAAAAGGATTGGATAACTTAAAATGCATAGATAAGTTAAAAGGTTTAGATTTAAGCTACAATAAAATAATATCAATAGAAGGTATAAAAGGGTTATATAAGTTAGAAAACTTATATTTAAGAAATAATCAGATAGAAAAAATAGATAATATAAAAGATTTATGTAACTTAAAAATTCTAGATTTAAGTAATAATAAAATAACATCAATGAATGGAATTGAAAGTTTGCATAAATTAAATGAATTGTATTTGATGAATAATCAAATAAATAAATTATGTAACTTAAATGACTTATTAAATCTAGAATACTTGATATTATATAAAAATAAGATAAGTGATATATCTAAAATCCCTATGAAAATAAAATATATAGATTTAGGAGAACAAGAAATAAATTTAAAATACTATAAAAATGATGAAAATAAATATTCTTTAAATCTAAGTTTTATAAAATTACGAGATAATGATGAGTTAGATATAGATTATATATTACAAAATGGAGAATATGATAATTATACAAAAATAATGACTTGGGAAAATTTATCTACAGATAAATTACAATTTGAATTTAATAATATTGAAGATGAGTGGATAAACTTTAGTGGAATAGTTAACATACGTTTAGTAGATGAAATATAATTATTAGTATATAGAGCAAAAAACGTATCACAAATGAGTGATACGTTTTTTATATTAGTTATTATAAAGCAGAGGAAATATAGAAAATTCAACAAAAAATAATTATACAAATTTTTAGTATTATATCCAATTTATCTCTGCATCTTTTCTAGGAACAGTTCTTTTGTATTTAACATTAGGATATCCAATTACCATACAAGCAACAACCTTCTTCTTATTATTAATCTTTAAAAGATCTAAAATCTCATTATTACCATCAGTAGCTATTTGTAAAAATCCACTATAGAAAGTACCAAGACCTAAAGCATCAACCATAAGATCCATTTTAGAAGCAGCTAGTGCACCATTTAGTTCATTATTAGCTGTTACAATTATAACTGCTGGAGCATTAAATAATAATTTATCATTTTTAATAGGATCTTCCTTATACATTTTATAAAAATATGTCCATAAAGTAGCATATCTTTTAAGATACTCTGTCTCTGGAGTTAAATTATTAAGAATATATTCTCCTTTCTTATTTAAAGCCTTAAAAGCTAAATCTTTTAATTCATCTAACTTATTTATAACAACCGTATAGCTTACATCTTGACTGTTAGTTGATGTCTGAGTAAATCTACCAGCTTCTATAATTTTTTCTATCTTTTCTTTTTCGATTTTCTTATTCTTAAAGTTTCTAACACTTCTTCTAAATTTTATAAAGTTTAATAAGTTATCAGAATCAATTGCAAAATCTTTCTTTTCATATTCAATAACATCATCCATATTATAATCATTTGTAGAAACTGCTTTAGTTGGGCATATTGCAACACAGTGACCACATTTTAGACAAGATTCATTTTTTACACAAGCTTTATTATCTTTTAAAACTATATCATTTACTGGGCAATCATTTATACATTGTTTACAAGTGATGCACTTTTCTTTATTTATATTAAACATACTATAACCTCCGAAAATTTTAATATATAATTTATATAATTTGCATAACTTATACTTTTTATATACTAAGGTATTATGAAATATACAATCTATTATAAATTATAATCTAATAACTATTTTTTAACGAAACAAATTTTTTTATTAGCATACAAAATATATAAAAATAATTTATATAGATTTAATTTGAATACATTTGTTATTATAACACTATAAATTAAAGAAGGTCTAATTGTGGTTATTCATATAATAATAACTTTTAGTTATAGATTGACAATGTTTATTACAAGGAGAATATATATGGATCTGCAACACTTAGAATATTTTATAACTGTTGTAAAAACTAAAAATTTTACAACAGCTTCAAATATACTGTTAGTAACTTAACCTGCACTTAGCAAGGCTATATCTAAATTAGAAGAAGCGTTAGAAGTCCCACTTTTCAAAAAAGTGGTAGAAATATTCAATTAACCAGATTTGGAGAAGTATTTTTAAATCATGCACAGCTAGCTATAAATAACATAGAAAAAGGAATTGAAGAATTGCAATATATGAAAAGTGATAATGAAAAAAATATATCAATTGCATATACTGGATGTATAGGAAATATATTTATTCCATTTATAGTAAATGAGTTTAGAAATTATATAAACTCTATATTTAAGTAGATTTAAATAGGGGGATTATTTAAATATTCTAATATTTATAATATAGCTATTTAGAATCTATTTACGAATTTTTTTAAGTTCTATTACTATAATAGAAAAAATAATGAATGAAAAGCTATAGATATATATAAATAAAACCATGTCAATTAAATGACATGGTTTTTATTAATTAAGCAACAGAATCGCTACATACTCCTTCTTGATCTAACATATTCTTTTCGTAAACCTTAAAGAATGGATAGTATATAACAACACTTAAAAGAACAAGTCCAAATGCAAACACTACATTTCTCCAGTCCATAGAAGAGAAGTATGCTTGAGCAAAGAATGGTGTAAATGATGGATCAACTAAATATCCAGGAGTTATAAGTCCTATAATTTGTGCTAAATATGCAAGGGCTACAGTAACAATAGGAGTAACTATAAACGGTATAGCTAATATCGGATTAAATACTATAGGACCACCGAATATAATAGGTTCATTTATACCGCATATTCCAGGAACAATACCAAGTCTACCTAAAGATTTTAAGTGAGTAGATTTGCTCTTCATCATAAGTAAAGTAAGGCCTAAAGTATTTCCAGCACCTCCAAGAATAGCAAATCTAAACATTTGAAGATTCATTATTACACTAGGATCTTGACCTTGAGCAACTAAATCAGCATTAATTCCAGTATTTTGGACACCTAAAGTAAATACTATAGGGAATATTATACTTGTACCATTTACACCTAATAACCATAATATATTACCAAATGTTATTACAGCTAAGTATCCCCATATATTATCAACTATAGATAAAGCAGGAGTTAAAATTTTCGTTATAGCTTCTGGTATACCAACACCCATACTTATCATTATTAATATATTGATTCCATATAAGACAATTATATTTAAGAATAATGGAAGTAATGAGTTTACAAAAGCAGTAACAGCTGGTGGTACGGTATCAGGGAATTTAAATTGCCATCCGCGAGATTCAATAAACCTAGTTATTTCAACTGATAATAATCCTATAATTATAGCAATAAATAAACCGTCTGCTCCTAAGAAGTTTGTAGCAATAGCTCCATCAACACTAGGTGCACATATCATAAGAAACATTGAAGTTGATATAAGACCAGATATAGCAGCTTTCATTTTATATTCACTTGCTAAGCAATAAGCTATAGCGAAAGCAGACATCATACCAATCATACCCATCGTCATATTATATGGGGTAGTTAAAGTTTGATAATTATTTACTGCAAACTCCTTCCAAGATAACATAAATTTCATAAAAATATTAGCTGTTTCAGGATTAACTAAATCTGGATTTACTGGTGGATTAGCAATTATTAAAAATAGTGATCCAACAACTATAAGTGGTAAAGTCATCATCATACCATTAGATATAGATTTTAGATGTATTTGATTTCCAACCTTAGCACCGATAGGAGATAAAAATCTGTCTAATTTCTCAAGTAATGTATTTGAATTCATAAAAAGTCTCTCCCTTTTTTATAATTTAATTTTATTATTCTTGCCATGGATTGAACTTAAATGCAGTTTCAACAGCTTCTTCAGGTTTGTAAGTTTCTAATATTTTACCATAACGTTCTTTGTAGTCATTATCTACTTCCATTTGTGGTATAACCTTACTAGCTTCATTTAAGAAGTGGAATGAATCTCTTCCCATTTCAGCTCCTCTTACAGTATGCTTATCAAGTGCAAAATCTGGTATTTCAGGAACAAATCCCATAGCAAAACTCTTCATCATTATATTTTTTAATAAGTCACTTGAACGATCCTTTTGACATGCGCATAAGTATCTTATAGCGTGTATGAAATATATTGGTCTATCTCCATCAGCATAAGAAAAGTTCTTACGAAGTTCATTTAAAGTATTAACAAGTATAGGTGCATTAACATCCCCCATTCCGATGTCTTCAACTGTTATAGTTAATAATCTTCTCCATAATTTTTCTTCCATTTGAGGAGAAGTTATATACATTTCGTATGCAAATTGGCAAGCTTCTTCAACCATACCTCTTCTTATACATTTTTGAAGAGAAGATATAACTTCATCTCCAGCTAGGCCATTACGAGTAGTTATTCTAGCCCATGGGTCTTGAACAAATTTCTTTTTCATAATATACAATGTCCTTTCTTTTATTTACCTTTATATTTTTTTCATATATAATACCTTAAGGGGTGATACATATGGATTTTAAATATTTGTGTGATAAATACCAATTAAATGATACAGAAGCATCTATTTTAAAATACTTACAAGAAAATATTTCTGATTTGAAGAAAATTGGTATTCGTAAAGTTGCAAAAGATAATTATACCTCAACAACAACTGTTTACAAGTTATGTAAGAAGTTAAATTTTGAAGGATATTCTGATATGATATATCACTTTACATATTCTTCTCAAATAGATGATATCAAAACTAATGTAGATATATATACTAATACAAACAAACAAATAGATAACAATCTTGAAACATTTAATAACATTTTGAAAAAATATAAAAATAAACTTATAATGTTTGTAAGTACTGGTATATCTCAAACTATAGCAAATTATATGAATGAGAGATTGTCAGTTAATGGATATAGAAGTATAGCAAATGCTCATACTCAACTTTTATCTAAAGAATATAAGGATGAGGTTTTAGTATTTGCAATATCTCGTTCTGGAGAAACTAAAAGTCTTATTGATATATTAGAACAAGCAAGAGATAATGGCATAGAAGTAATAAGTTTTGTTGGAAATTCTAATTCAAAGATTACGAAACTTTCAACGCTACCTATTATCATTCAAGGCCAAGATGATTTTGCAAAACTTAAAAATCCACCAAGTACATTTTTTTCAGAATTATTATTGATATTTGAATGTTTTATCAGTAATTTACTCGATTAGTTCGTGTTTATTATAAGTATAATATAAAATATATAATTTGAAATAGTTTTCATTCTGAAAAAAACATGTTTTTTTACTAGGAAACATGTTTTTTACGAATATTTTAACCATAAAAATATTGTTTAACGTAAATCTTTGTTGTATTATTAATATAAAATTTAAAATAAAAAATATTGTGTTAAAAATTAAGTAATTTATTATTAATAATTATGGGAGGATTTTATTATGATAAAAATAATGTTAGCGTGTTCAGCAGGTATGTCAACTAGTTTATTAGTTACTAAAATGGAGGCGGCTGCTAAAGAGGAACAGATAGAGGCACAGATATGGGCAATACCAGAAGCAAATCTATCTGAAGAAATAACTAAGTGTGATGTAGTTTTATTAGGTCCTCAAGTAAGATATGTATTAAACAAAGCTTTAGAAATTGCTAAGCCTTATGATGTACCTGTAGAAGTAATAAACATGATGCACTATGGAACATGTAATGGTAAAGCCGTTTTAGATAGAGCAATAGAACTTGCAAAGTAATTACTAGGAGAGTTATACATATGGATGAGAAGATATTTGAATTATCATTTGAAATAATAGGATATGCAGGAAATGCAAAAGGTATGGCTTTTGAAGCAATAGCTAAAGCTAAAGAAGGAAATATAGAAGAAGCGAGAATATTATTAAAAGAGTCTAAAGAAGAAGTAAATAAGGCTCATAGATGTCAAACAGAACTTATTCAACAAGAAGCTTGTGGAAAGAAAACTGATGTAAGTGTTGTTTTAATTCATGCACAAGATCACCTTATGAATACGATGAATTACCAAATGCTAGCAGATGAAATAATTGATATACATGAAAGATTCAAAAAATTGGAGAGTAGATAGTAAAAAAGGCGTAAATAAGTAAAATTATTTACGCCTTTTTTATGTACAAGGAAATTATATTATAAAAAGACATATGTATAAATTCTATATAATAGATATTCACTTAGGAATATCCCTGAATGAGCTTAAATTATGTATACATTCAAAAATAAAAAGAGATGTCAATCTTAATGATCTAAATAGCATTTATAGACAACTCTTCTTTAGATTTCTTTTTATTTATGAATTATAAAATTTTATGCTTCATTTAAGTCCAATTTACTAATAAGTATAGAATCTGTAAATTTCTGACCGTATGGTAAGCATAGTTGTATAAAAGGACCTGTCGTGGCCATAGCTATAATAGTTCCTACACCTACAGTACCTCCTAATATAAAACCACCTATTAATAAAACTGCATCCAATAAAATTCTAATCCATTTATATTCCCAGTTGATTCTTTCTTTAATTATAAAAGGTATTATATCATTTGGTGCTACTCCAACTTTAGTAGCAGAAAGTATTGAAAATCCTATAGCAATTATAAAACAACCTAATGCTATTAAAAGCATCTTTACTACGTAACTATATGATTCTATTGGAAGAATAGAAACTATACTAATTCCCAGGTCTATAATAGGTCCAACTCCAATAACACATATTAATGTACCTATTTTTATATGACTTTTATTCAATAATAATATTATGCTAAATAATATTATCAAAATTATTCTATTTGCTGTCCCTGTCGTTACATTTATGCCAAGGTTATTTAACGTATTAGCTAATCCCTGTGTAAAAACTGTAAATGGATCTGAACCTATATTCATTCTTAAAAATAAGGCAACTCCAAATTGTATAATACTCATTCCTATAAAAAATATTATTATTCTTTTTATTGTATCAGATAACTTTTTCATAAAATTCACCACCTTATCCCTAATTTAAATCAATTATATATAAAATAACTTATAATATGTATATTTATAAGGATAGTATACTTTATCTGTAATGTCAATAATGTAGTTATTTTTTTAACAATTATAAAATATCAATTTCCTATATAATTTGATTTTAAGAAAGATCTTATTTTATATAATTAATTTAGTGTGTTAGTTAAATTGTACAATAGTTGATTAAGTATATAATGGTATTATACCTGTAAGTATTAAAAATAGGTGTAATATTAAGTGCAATTGTGGAAATTTAAATTATTGATTCAAAAAAATATTCTTTAGTTTATTGAGATGAGGACATAAAAAATTACTAGAAAATAAAAATTATTTAGGCACAAAATTATTTATCGAGAATAGAATAAGTGAAGAAGGAGCTAAATATATTAAATTTAGTTTGTGGGGTGATTATTATACAGTTAAAAAGAAAAACAGGATTAATTATAGCAGGAATAATAACATTGTCCGTGGTATCAATAATAGAAGAAAAATACATTTATGCTAATGAAAATAAGAGATCAAATATACAAATAGAAGAAGAATATGAAATAAAAGATTTAGCAAATTTAATTGGAAAAAGCAAAATAGATGTAGAAAATGTACTTGGTAAAGGTTGTGAGAAAGAAATTTTAGAACAAGAAAGCAGTGTGTATATCAGTTTTGATGAAGATAGTGAAGTAGTTTCATTAATAAATGTTTCTTTCAAGGAAGATGATGAATCTACATATAGAAAAGTATCTGAAAGGCTATGGAATGAATTAGGAAAATCATCTTCAAAATTTATATCATCAGATAATAAAGTAATAGAGACGTGGAATAAAGGAGATTTAGAAATAAATTTTAATAAAATAAAAGATTGTATATCAATAAAAATAAACTAAATAATAAATTAGATCAATTATAAGAGGAATCATATGATAGTATGTATATAAAGCTGTAAAGTAAGTTAAACTTTATAGCTTTTAATTATTTATAGAAAATATAAAGTTTATTAATTTATAAAATCTTAAGAATCTAAGTAAAAGTGAACATTTAAAAATTTAATTCATAGAATAAAATATTGCACTATTTATATAAAGCTATATTGGAGGTACAAATATGTATGAAATAATAGCTAATTTAATAAAAGAGTCTAAAAAGACAACTGTGATAACAGGAGATGGGATTAGTGTAGGTTTGCAAACCATAAATCATAAGAGAAAAGTTGACAATCAAATTTATAATGGTATTCATTTGACAAAATTATGTAATAAGGATTTTGATAAATCAGATAATGATTTTATATCTTACTATAGAGATATATATAAACAAATATCATTAAATAAACCAAATAGAGCACACTATATAATAGAAGAGTGGAAAAATAAAAAAATAATAGATCTAGTAATAACTCAAAATATAGATGGATATCATGGAATAAAAAATGTCATAGAATTATATGGTAATATAAATAATTTTTACTGTACAAATTGTAAAAAGAAATTTAATAGTAAATATTATCAAAAGTCGTATAAATGTAATAATGGAAAAGATAATTTTAAAAATAAGTATACAAAGTGCAATGGAACATTAAGACCAAATATAGTACTATATGGAGAAAGTCCGAATCACTTGGAACTAGCATTATTTAATATATATAAAAGTGATATAGTGTTAATAATTGGAACAGAAATGAGTATCTCGCCTATAAATAAATTACCTGTAATGGCAAAAGAGGTAGGAGCTAAATTAATTGCTATAAACAAAGAACCAATTGAAAGTATCTCAAATTATATTGACTATTATATTTATGGAGAAGATGTAATAGACGTATTAGAAAAGCTTAACAATTTAATAGCATAAATTATAAAAAGATATCTATAATTATAAATTATAGGTATCTTTTTGAAATCTTGAAATATTATTATAAATTTTGATTTATTTTTAACATAACTAATATGAGCTGTACAGAATAACACAAAGAATTTTTTTAGATTAAAATTTAAGTGTAAATAGATTATACAAATAGAGTTATATAGTTAATGATCAGTTATGTAAAATTTATTGAAGTCAAATATATAAAATGCTACCATAAAGCAAGGGCAATATATTAAGAAGATTTATTATGGAGGGAACTAGATGATTGAAGTTGAAAACTTGTGCAAGTCATTTATAAGAACAGTAAAAGATGACACCGATAAAAAGAAACAATTTAAAAAATTTAAAACTAAAAAAGAAGAATTTTTAGCGGTGAATAATGTAAGTTTTAAGGCTGAAAAAGGAGAAATAGTAGGGATACTTGGGCCAAATGGAGCAGGTAAAACTACACTACTTAGAATGTTAGGTGGAATATTAACGCCAACATCAGGAAACATAAAAATAGCAGGAAATGATTATTTAATAGACAAAAATATAGTTAAAAAAGAAATAGGATATTTATCGGGAAATACAAAGCTATATAACAGGATTTCGCCAAGAGAACTTCTAACAATCTTTGGAAATCTTTATGAAATGTCAAAAGAAAATATAGAAAAATCAATAGAAGAAATATCTGAAATAATGAATATGGGAGAATTTATAGATAACCGTATAGAAAACTTATCAACAGGTCAAACTCAACGTACTTCAATAGCTCGTTGTCTTATTCACTCACCACAAATTTATATATTCGATGAACCAACACTAGGTTTAGATGTTATAAGTAGCAAATCAATTATAGACTTTATGAAAAGAGAAAAAGAAAGAGGAAAAACAGTTCTTTATTCAACTCACTATATGGAAGAAGCAGAAACACTATGTGACAGAATAATAATGATACATAGAGGTAGCGTGATAGCATATGGAACTAGCCAAGAATTAAAAGAGAAATATGAAGCTGACAACTTAAGAGATTTATTTATACAATTGGCTAGTGAAAGGGGGTCTTTAGTTGAGAACTAAAATTGTTAAACAGATATTTAAAAAAGAAATGATAGATATACTAAGAGATAAAAAGACTATTTTTATGATGATTATATTGCCACTTCTTTTATATCCAATACTAATGGTTGGTGCAAGTAGTATAATGTCTATGTCTATTAATAAAATGGAACAAACTACTGTTAATATAGCATTCAACAATAATCCAAGTGATAATTTGATAAATATATTAAATAAAACAAATGAATATGATGAAGCAAAGGTTAATATAATTAAAGTGGATGATTATAAAGAAGCACTAGATAATGAAACTTTAGATGCTTATGTAGAGATAAATGAAAATAATGATATTCAAAGTTATAAAATATACACAAACTCTTCTAAAAATAATTCATACACGGCAGAAAAGAGAATAAAAGAAGCTTTAGAGAAATATAAAGAAGAAATAGTAGAGATGAATTTAGCTCAAGAAGGTTTAGATGCTCAAAAAACTTTAGAGCCAATAACCTGTGAAACATTAGATATAGCTAAAAATGAGGAAATAGCAGGAAATATTCTAGGGCAAATACTTCCCTTTATACTTATAATAGGAGTATTATTAGGGTCAATATATCCAGCGATAGATGTTATGGCAGGTGAAAAAGAAAGAGGAACTTTAGAAACATTATTTACCCTTCCTATATCAAACTTAGAATTAGTTATGGGAAAATATATGGCAGTGTCATTTTGTGCTGTGGTTACTGCATTTTTAAATATAATTTCAATACTTATATCAATAGGTTTTATGACATTAACAGCAGGCATTGCAAATGAGATGGGTATACCTAAGTTTGATTTTACACAAATGATATTCCCTGGAATTATAACGATGATATGTATAGGCTTATTTGCAATGGTAGTTTCAGCAATAAGTATGTGTGTATGTTCATTAGCTAAAAGCTTTAAAGATGCACAAAATTATATAACACCTGTAATGTTAATAATTATGATACCTTCATATGTATCGATGATACCAAATATAGAATTAGATGGATTCACATCTACAATACCAGTTGTTAATATATCATTACTTATAAAAAGTGTATTATCATTTAAGTTTGATTTGAATTTAATAGCGATAGTTTTTGTATCTAATTTTGCATTTATGATATTATCTGTGCTTTTATTATCTAAGATGTTTAACTCTGAAGAAATATTATTTGGAAATAATAGAAGTTTTTCTTTCTTAGAAAAAAGAAGTAATATTAAAAAAGGAACTATGCCAACAATAAGTGATGGAGCTATATTATATGCAGTAGGTCTTGTGCTTTTAATATATGTAGGCTCACTTGTTCAACTTAAATTTAAAATGGCAGGACTTGCTATTACTCAAGTGATGATAATATGCCTTCCTTTCTTATTTGCATATTATATTAAAACTGATTTTAAAAAGACCTTTAGTTTACAAAAAGTAAATTTAAAACAAATATTAGGTGGAATATTAATTTGGATGGGTGGATTTGTTTTAATAAATCTAATAACTCAAATAACACTTTATTTATTTCCACAAAATATGGAGGTTGCAGAGGCTTTAACTGATGCTATAATCATTAAAGATAATTTAGTTTTAAATTTAGCAATAGTAGCTTTAATGCCTGCTATATGTGAAGAAATATTCTTTAGAGGATTTATATTTACATCATTTAAAGGAAAAAGTTCAAGTAAAATAGCTATTATAACTAGTGGCATATTATTTGGATTTATGCATATGGACTTTTTAAGAATTATACCAACATCTATATTAGGAATAATATTTGCTTATACTGTTTATAAATCAGAATCTATATTTATAGCTATGATTCTTCATTTTATAAATAATAGTATAGCAGTATTAGTAAGTCATTATCCAAATAGTGAACTAGTTAAAATGAGTTCATTTATAGAATTAGATTTTAAAAGCCTTAATATAGGAAAGTTTATTATATTAATTTGTATAAGTACTGTATTTATAATTATTGGTATGAGATTATTTAAAAATAAGTCAGCAAAAGAAGTATCAGTTAGAAACTATTAAGTAAAGATAATTTTTAAATTAAAAAATAGCTGAATACACATAAAAAAAGTGGGTAATCATTATAGTATTAAGTAAAGAATTTATATGAGTATATATTGATTATTAGATAAAATAAGCCTATAATCTATATATATAAAATTTGTAAAAGGAGTTATTTTATGAAAGTTACTTTACCAGAATCAGCGATAAAAACATTAAAAGATATATTAAAGGATAATCAAGAAAGACCTCAAAATATAAGAGTATACTTTGCAGGCATGGGTTGTTCAGGAGCATCATTTGGAATAGCACTAGACGAAGAAAGAGAAGATGATATGTGCTATGATATAGAAGGTTTACATTTTATAATGAGCGAAGTCGAATACAGCAAGTATGGAGATGTAATTATAGAAGATACTGGATACGGTTTTAGAGTTGTAGTTGAAAATATGCCAGAAAATACAAGCAGTGGATGTGGTGGAGGATGCTCTGGTTGTGGACACTAAGATATATAAGTTACCTTAAATTTTAAGGTAACTTTTTTACGCTTAAAGATAGTATAATACTTTAAAAAATAGGGATAACTTCAAGAGGTAAGTAATATCAATAAAATGATTTTGAAGTGCTTCGGACACATAGTGGCTCAAGTAATAGATAAAGCTGTTTATGACGTGAAATGTTTATCTGACATATACTTCAAGCTAAGTAAATTTTTTATTTAGCATATTGATTATAAAAAGTTAAGAGTAATATTATATTAAATGGGTATAAATGTAATAAATAGAAAATATGCTTTTACACGTATTGATTATTTATAGGGAAAATGTATATAATATGTATGTACTATGTACATATATATAAATAAGAAAGGATAGGATTTAAATGAAGATAACTTTACCAGAATCAGCAGTGAAGACATTAAAAGATATCTTACAAGACAATCAAGATAGGCCACAAACTATAAGAGTTTATTTTGCAGGCATAGGCTGAGGTGGTCCATCATTTGGTATTGCTCTGGATGAGCAAAAGGATAGCGATGTAGCTTATGAAATAGAGGGGTTACAATTTATAATGGATAAAAATGAATATGAACAACATGGTGATATTGTTATAGAAGATACAGGATTCGGATTTAGAGTAATTTCTGAAAGTATGAAAAATGATGAAGGTGGATGCGGTGGAGGATGTTCTGGCTGCGGACACTAAAATAATTAAAGGAGTGTATTATATGCACTTCTTTTTTTTACGCTTAAGGATATTATAATACTTAAAAAAATGTGGATAAATTCTGAATGTAAGTAATATCAACAAATTGGTTTTGAGTGTAAAAAACATTTTGAAATACTTCGCCCACGCAGTGGCTCAAGCAACGGACGAAGTCGTTGGCGACATGAGTGAGGCGAATTTTTTATGTTATCTATCTTTATTTATCATATTTTTAGATATATTTATTATAAAATTATTAGAATTAGGTTTAGATTTTAATAAAATTTTACCTAATTTTATACAATTATAGATATATAAGTTATTTTGATTTCAATAAATTCGATATGAAACTTAGATATAAATTTTGCAAGAAAATAAGAACGTATAATAGCAAAAAAATACAGTAATAAAAGAGAATATATAATGCAAATTTTGAGAAAAATTTATTCAAGAAATTAAATAAAGCGGATTATTTAGTTAAATTTAGGAGGATATAATGAAGAATTTTTTAAAAAAAATATCTGTATTAACGACAATATGTATTAGTATAACATCTAATAGCTTTATATTTGCAGAAAGTAATGAAGAGATATATTTAAAAGAGGAGAAAGTGATAATTGAAAGTTTAGAGAGCAATATGAGTTATGCACCTCACACAGGTAATGTAAATCTCGATTACTTATACCAAATGATACAACATCATAAATGTGCTCTCGATATGGCGAAAAATTTATTGAATAATGGAGGAGAAAATGAAGAGGTATTACAAATAGCTAAAAATATAATAAAAAATCAAACAATAAGTATAGCTAGTATGGAAAATCTAATGAAAAATTTAATAGAGAATTTAACGCAAGATAAAGCAAGAGAAGAAAAATATTTAAAAGAGTATGAGAAAATTGTAAAAGTAATGATGTGTGGTTTTGAAAATCTTAAGCCAACAGGTAATGTAGATCAAGATTTTTTACAATCAATGATAGTTCATCATCAAGGGGCTATAGACATAGTAAATTCAATAATTAAGTATACTGAAAATGATGAAATTAAAAAAATAGCACAAGAAGAATTAAAAAACCAACAACTAGAAATCGATAATATGAAAAAAATTTTTGATAGTATAAAATAAAAATAAGTAGCCAATAAATTATTATAAAAATATTGGCTACTTATTTTTATTCTCATATTCTAACTTTAATAATATTTCTTTAATATTTATCCTAGCATTATCATATACAATCATATTCATAATATCATACTAAATATAATTATATTTAGTATATCAAATAAATAAATATTTATATATTATATTATATTATAATTAAATATTTAAAGGAAGGGATAGTATGGCTTATAATTATGACAAATTTGATATAAATATGACCGAGTTTGTAAGAGATAATAATATACAAAGTAGTACAGGTTATTTATTAATAACTTCACTTAAAGACAAATTCACCTATGTTTATGAGTATAAAAATAAATGGGAGTTAGAATACAAATGGAGTTCTACAGTTGGAAAAACATCAACACCAACTATAAAAGGTGTATTTAGTGTAGGAACAAAATATCCGGATATAGGTGGAGATACAAGCTCGGTAAAATATGCAACAAATATAGTTGATGATTATTACTATCATTCTATAATATACGATGCTCAAGGACTTACTATAAAAGATGACAGGCTAGGTGTAGAAATAAGTCATGGATGCATAAGACTTGCAACCAGTAGTGCAAAATGGATATATGATAATATTCCAGAAAGAACTCCGATAATTATTAATTAATTTATTGTGTTGGTTAAAACTATACTCTAAATAAAGTAAATTATTTTATATCCTGAAGATCAAAGGTGATAATCTTAGATTATTATATTTGTATTAAGGATTAATATGTAAAATTATAAATTTATAAAAATAAGATGATAATATAAACTCTTTAAATAAATGTTAAAAATAATACTATAGTAGTATAATAGATAGTGGGGAAAAATAAAAGTATATATGAGGTGAGTTTATGACCAATAAATATTATTGTCCGTATTGTAAAGGGAAGCTAGATGTCTTAGATGGCTGAGGAACAATAAATTATTATTGCATGGAGTGCAATATGTTAATTTCAAGAAATAAAATATTAACTGAAGAAGAAGTTGAAGAAAATGAAGATAAAAAATAACCGAATGTAATATAAAAAGTTGATGTTTAAATTTAAACACCAACTTTTTTATGCTTAAAGATGCTAAACTATTTAAAAAAAGTGGATAATTTCTAAATGCAAGTAACATCAATATATATTTTTTTTAGTATTTCTTTGTGAAGATTTAATGAATATAATTTACAATTAAAAATTGAAACTAAGAGAATAAATTTATTATATCTTTATCTGATAAGCTCTTAAGTAATCCACTATTAGATAAATCATCATTTATAAAATCATTTATAAGCTTATCTTTGTTTTCTTGAAGTTTTATTATATTTTCCTCGATGGTTCCTTTTGCAATGAGCTTGATAACATGTACTATATTTTTTTGTCCAAACCTATGAGCTCTATCGCTAGCTTGATTTTCAACCGCTGGATTCCACCAAGGATCAAAGTGAATTACAACATCAGCACTAGTTAAATTAAGACCACTTCCACCGGCTTTTAAAGATATTAAAAATACTTTAACGTCTTTACCTTTGTTGAATTTATTAACAAGATTTAATCTTTCTAAAGCATCAGTTTGACCATCTATATAATAATAATCTATATTATTTTTAGAAAGTTCCGAGCCTATATTTTTTAAAACAGAAGTAAATTGAGAAAATAAAAGTATTTTATGATTATCCTCTATATAATCTTTTAATATTTCAAGTGCAGCCTCAGTTTTTGAACTTTTTTTATCATATCCTTCTATTAAAATACTAGGATCTAAGCATAATTGTCTAAGCTTAGTTAAATAAGAAAACATAGTTATCTTATCTGTTTTCATATCTTTATTATTTATTTTTTCTTTAATTTCTTCTACATAAGCACTATATACTTTTCGTTGGTCTTTATTAAGTTCAACGAAAAACTTATTTTCTATTTTAGCAGGCAATTCGGTCATAACTTGTGATTTAGTTCTTCTAAGTATAAATGGTCTTATCAGCTTTCTAAGATTATTAGCATTATATTCATCATATATAAATAAATCTTGGAATTTATTTCTGCTGTATAAATATCCAGGCATTACAAAATCAAATATAGACCAAAGCTCAAGTAGATTATTTTCAATAGGAGTACCGGTAAGCGCAAATCTTACCTTAGAGTTTATACTTTTTACTGCATTTGTACTTAAAGATATAGGATTTTTTATATTCTGAGCCTCATCAATTATAAAATAATCAAATACTTGAGTTTCGTAAAAGTCTAAATCATTTCTAAGAGTAGCATAAGTAGTTATAACGACATCATATTCATCAATAGTTTTTAATAGCTTTTCTCGTTCTTTTTTATTTCCATGAATTAAAAGTACGTTAATATCAGGTGCAAAATTTTCAAATTCACTTTTCCAGTTATATATTAAAGATGTAGGAGTAACTATTAAATTTTTAGTATTTGCATCTTTTTCTTTTTTATAAAGTAAAAAAGATATAGTTTGAAGCGTTTTACCAAGACCCATTTCGTCGGCAAGTATTCCTCCAAACTTATAGTGATCTAAAGTTTTAAAATAGTTAAGACCTGATATTTGATAGTCTCGAAGATTAGCTTTTAGATTCTTAGGAATACTTAAATCTAAGTTTTCTATATTATCAAAATCATCACAAATACGATTTACAAGTTGTTGGCCTTCTATAAAGTTTAAATTTTTATTTTTTAACATATCATTGATATATAAAGCTTTACTAAGATGAATTTTAGAACTGTTAAAATTTGATACATTCAAGTTTTCTACAAGCTCAAATAAATTTTTAGTCGCACTATCTTCTAAATCTAAAAAGCTTCCATTTTTTAATTTATAAAATCTTTTTCTTTCTTTAAATGCAAGAAAAACATCTTTATATTCGTTTTGATTTATATCATCTATATTAAATGAAAAATTTAAATAACCATCTAAGCTATCTCTTATAGACGCATGTATAGAGGTAGATTTTATAATTTTTTTATTTTTAAATTTATCAGAATAATAGACATCGCCTAAACTTTTAAGGTTCATTATATCTATATCTAAGAAATTAAATAATTCTGTATCGTTACCATTAAATATATAATATGAATCATTACTTATAAAGTTAAGAGATAAAAGTTTATCTCTAAAGACTTTTTCTTTTTCTAAATTTCTAACAATATACTTAGTTTTATTTTCATCATTATACTCAAACTTAAGCTCACATACTACATTGCTATTTTTTAAATCAAAGTAAAACTTAGTATTAAAATCATTTACTATATTATCTTTTATTTTATCATCAATATTTACATTTTCTGAGAAATTATTAACTTTAGGAACTAAGTTAGTTAAAAGAGGATCTATTTCCTCTTTAGTAAATATTATATTATTATGATCTTTTAATATAGAGTACAATGTTTTGTAGTTTTTAGCATCTTCATTAGATAATAAATATATATTTTCTTCATATAAAACTACATCCCCTTTATGAGTAAGGGGCATAGGTAAATTATTATTACATTTTAGTGCTATATTTTCATCACATTTTTCTAAATCTAAATTTATAGGTAATTTTTCATCTACAACTTTAGGAAGGTGAACTTCGTTATTATAAGTAAGTGTAAATTCTTTATCTCCTAAGGTTTTTAAAAATCTTTTTAATCCACTACTTCCAACATCTAAAAGTTTAGCGTTAAAACTATTTAAAGCCATAGTATTTTTACGACCAAAGTCTTCTATTATATCAATTAATTCTTCATCTACACCTTCAAAATAATGAATATTAGGATTATATATAAAGTTTTTTCCATACTCTAATAAATCATTATTAATTCGAGCAAATGAAAAGTCTTTTAAATTTTTAAGGACGTACATTTTATCTGTTCCTATTTTAAAATCTGCAAATACACCAGTATTATTTATATCTATATTTACATCTAAATTAACTTTTTCTTTTTTATTATTAAAGTAAGAAAGAAGTTTTTTATTAGGTGTAGTAGGAGTATTACAAATATTTACATTATCATTTTTAGTTAATATATTATTAACTAGCTTTAAAGACGCTTCTTTTTTTAACTGTTGAATACCAGTTATACTAGTTGCAGCTATGTGTTTACAAATAAATATATTGCTTTGATTATGCCTTGAGAGATAGTCTTCGCAAGTACAACTACAACCAATTATTTTATTATTTATTGTATCTATAGAAATTGATGTAGTATAAACATCATTAAAAAACTCAGATTCAGCTATTGCATCAAAAGTAACTACACCATCGTTTATATTTATTGTTATATGATCTACTAGTTTTCTATTAAAATATTTAATCCCTCTATTCCATCTAGAGGGTATAGTATTATTTATCACTAAATTTTGCATATTATTAAAGTCCAAAATATCACCTTACTCTCTTTTGTATATAAAATATTATAGTCTAAATTTAATGAAATGACACAAAAAATATTATAAATTTAATTCGGATTTTAGCTTATAGTGGTAAATTGTCTTATAAAATTAATGATATAAAGTTATATATACTATAAGTTCAATAAAAAATTATATTGATAATACAAATAATCTTAAGCTATTTAGGTAAATAAAATTTTTACAAGTATGAAAAGAATAAAAAAGGCTAATTTAAATATATATTGTCATAAACTAATTGTAGTTGGGAAAGCTTATATTATAAGGAGAAATGTCATATGAAAAATATAATATTAACTTTACTATCTATACCTAAAGTAGGGAGAAAAAGCGTCGATTATTTTATAAAATACATGAAAGAAGTTCCTAAAAATGAAAATGATATAGTAGATATATTTATAGATATTAAAAATGATAATAATAAAATAAAAGTACCAACTTTAGAAGAAGTTAAAGTAGCTTATGAAAATGCTAATGAAATAGTAAATTTATCAAAAAAACAAAATATTGAAACTATAGATATATTACATAAAAACTTTCCTAAAAAGGTAAAACTTATAGAAAATGCACCACAAGTATTATTTTATAAAGGAAACTATAATGCAATAATAAATGAAAATACTTTAGCTATAATAGGTAGCAGAGATGCTAGCAAGGAAGGCCAAGAAAATGCATATAAAATGGCGTACTTATTTGCAAAAGAAAATTATTCAATAATAAGTGGATTAGCCATAGGTTGTGATACTTATGCACATCAGGGATGCCTAGATGCTAATGGTATGACTGTAGCAGTATTATCTAGTGGATTAAATACAATATACCCAATTAAAAATATAGAATTAGCAGAACGAATAGTAGATAACAATGGTTGTTTATTAAGTGAATATCCAATTGGAGTTGCATCGTTTAAAAATAACTTTGTAGAAAGAGACAGAATAGAAAGTGGACTTAGTTTAGGAACTATAGTAATAGAGGCAAATATTAAATCCGGTAGTATGCATACTGCAAATTTTACATTAAAACAAAAAAGAGCATTAGCTTGTTTGAATATTAATAAAAGTGGAAATAAATTTCTTTTAAAAAATAATGAGGTTATATCTATAAATGGAAAAGAAGATGTTACTAAAATAAAATTTCAACTAGAAAAAGTTAAAGAAATCTTAGAAAATAAAAAATGAGATATTAAAAAATTTTAAATATCTCATTTTTTATTATAAATATAATTAAATATCTATAGATTAATAGACCTTTTAAATAATAGATTGTCATCTCTAAAATAAGAATTAGATATTTTAAATATAGATAGGTTAGCCTTTATATTAGTATAAGGAGATAAGCTTACACTTGAACTTGAATTATTATTTAATGAAAAATTTAAATGTGAATCATAGACAGATACAATTGCATCTCCGCAAAGTTGTTCTTTTTTAGTAGTGCAACTTTCTATATTATGTCCTTTACAAGACTTAATAGAAAAAGACACATAATCACTATCATTACAACTATGTATATTAGCCCACCATCTTATATAATAAATTCCATTAGAATTTATAGTAAAATGACCATTGTTATAATTATAAGTTATATTTTGATTAGCATTTATTATACATTTATTAAATATAATAGGTTGATCTTTATCTATTATATTATTTAAAGTACTTTGTATTTGTAAGCACATTTAATTACCTCCGAAATATATTAATTACACTTTTATAATAAACTTACTAACTACTTATAGATATTTTATAAAATAAAGTTTTATGATAAAATTACTATAAATATATAATAATAGTAAACATGAAGATGGAAACCTAATTTTAGTTAGATATATGATTAGATAAAAATATTAAAAAAATAACTATTGATGATGAATTATTTTTGTTTAATGTAATTAGAATATTTTAAAAGTAAAAATTACCAAGTAACTATAAGTTAGAAAGATAGCTTTTATGAGCACAACAGATTATAATATATAATTTAAAAGGAGAGAAATATGGATAGATTAATAACTAAAGAAAAAGTTTTTGTACAAACTAATCAATTATCAGAAATACTTATAAATAGCAACGGGTATGGAGAATTTCATGATAATATAGTAAAAAATAATATAGTATGTGAAGAAAGTAAAAATTATGAAATAACAGGTGCTGGATTTATAGATTTTAATCAACATTTATATGAAGATATAAATCATATGAATTCTATCAGTAGTGGATTATATTTAGATATGACCCTAGTTATGTATAAAATATATATATGGGGATCAAAAGGTGAAGGTTTTGAAGTGTTTAGACATGTTTTAAGAGGAGAGGAAATAGCAAATTTAAAATCTGTAGAAGATATAAAAAATTATATATACAAAGGATTATCTGAATTAGAAGATGGAATAATTAACACATACAATAAGGAAACAAAAGCGGCATTTGAAGAATTTGGAAGTGGAATAGAATCAAGGCAATTACCTCTTCAAAATATACTTAAATATATAAACTTAGAAAATAATATAAATGATTTTAGATAAATTAAAAAGCTATCTTAAGTTATAAAATACTATAACCTAAGATAGCTATATTTTTGTTTTGATTTAATTAGTTATGTAAATTTTAAAAATATTATTACTTTATAAATATAATACAAAAAATCTAACTTAATCTGTTGTGCTAGTTATTTTATTAAACATATTGAAATTACTATATAAAGTTTTTGAACTATAAAAATATAGTTTACTAGGCTTTAGTGCTTTCAATAATCATATTTAATTAGCACAACGAGTTAACTTATATAGATTTTAAGTTAGATTTTTGTGATTAAGGAAGTATAGTAATTAAATTAGTGTTTATAATCACTATTAATAAGTAATAATAATTAATTTATGTGATAAAAACCATTGAATAATACATTAAGTAGTTGATATATAAGCGAAGCGAATTTATTATATATAATAATTTTTATAAAAAATTAAAGATACGGTAAAATTAAAATCGTAAAAATAGATATTGAATAATAAAAAACATTTAGTATACTGTTAATATAAATATACGATAGAATAGAAAAATGAGTAAAGGGGGATGAGTAAATTTGATATTATATGAAAAAAAAGAAGAAGAATCGAAAAAAGAATATGCATATAGGATATTAAAAGAAAATATAATGTCATTGGAATTAAAGCCAGGTGAATTATTAAGTGAAGTAGAATTATCTGAGAAGTTAAATATATCAAGAACGCCAATTAGAGAAGTTATAATGAGATTAAAAAATGAACACCTAATAGAAGTGAAGCCACAATCAGGAACGTATGTATCTTTAATAGATTTAAATTTAATTGAAGAAGCAATTTTTATGAGATTTGCTTTAGAAGAGAAAGTTTTAAAAGAAGCTTGTAATTACTTCCCTGAAGATAAAATGATAGAACTTGAAAAAAACCTATTTGCTCAAAATATAATTGCTAGTATGGAAGGCGGAGAACATGAATTTCATAAATTAGATACTAGCTTTCATGAAACTTTATTTTTGGGTGTAAAAAAGAAAGCCATATGGGAAAGTATATTAAAAATAAGTACTCATTATAATAGGATAAGATTATTATCTCAAAAGAAAGATTCAAAAGTATTAGTAGTTAAACAACATAAAGAAATTTTAAATGCTATAAAAAATAAAGAGAAAGAAAAAGTTGAAGATATAATAAATTATCATATGAATGATTCTATGAAAAGTTGGGAATATCTAATTAAGTTAGATGAAGAAAACTCTAAGTATTTCAAAATAAGTGAAGAAAAATAAAAATCACTAAAATCAATATTGTAATATTGATTTTAGTGATTTTTATTTTTTTTTACACTTAAGAGTACTATAAATAGTAAAAAAATGTGAAATAACTTTTGAATATAAGTAATATTAATAAACTGATTTTGAGAGTATTCGTTTTCATAGTGGCTAAAGGAAAGGACAAAGTCATTGTCGGAATAAAATAACACCTATATGTTGCTAAAGTAAAGTAAATTTTTTTCATATATATAGATTAACATACAAAATTATAGATTGTAATATTAAATAAATAAAATAAGTTATCGCATTGTTTGAAATAGATTGTATTAATAAAGTTTATAAAAAAGAAATATGATGTACTAAAAAGAAATATAATACACTATAAATACAAAAGGCTTGAAAAAAGAAGAAAAATGATATATTATATAATGGAAATCTGGTTAAATAATGTATCGTATTTATATAAAAGTAAGTATTATTTAGATTAATCTTAGAAGAAATCAAAACATATAATAAGCATGTCTGTCCTTATAAAACAAGATACCGATATATATGACTATACAGTCATAACATTTTATGATTTGATAGCAAATATATAAATAAATGATAAAAATAAAGCTTATATATAATGAAGTAAAGTAACAAAATAAATAAAAATTAGTATACAAGATTATTTTGATACACAGTTAATTTGAATTAAATGAAATGTATTGAAAATGATATCCTGTTATGATAATATACAAATTAACAAAAGTTTCATTAAAAAAAATAAAAAAATTAGTATACAAGAGAGGGGGAGAAGAAAAATTTGTATGCTAATTCTAACTTTATTAGGAAGGAATAATTAGTAAATTGTACTAACAAAATTAAAGGAAGAAGGAATAGTAACTGTAATAAGAGCTAATAGCCATGAAGAAGCATTAGGTTATATAAAGGTATGTATTTCAGGTGGGATAAAAGCTATAGAACTTACACACACAATACCAAATTTAGTAGAGCTTATAAAGTATGTATCAGAAATGAATTTGATATAGATAAAATACTTAATGATGTAAAATTAGTTCATATATATGGAATAACTTTAACACTTAGTAAAGACTTATACGAATTTAGTTTAAATCTTGCAAAAGAAGCTAAAAAGAGAAATATAATTGTTTCTTATGATTCAAATTATAGATCAAAGCTATGGAGCTTGGATGAAGCTAGTAAGTTTATAAAAGAAATTTTACCATTTGTTGATATAGCTTTTTTAGGAATATTAGATTTTAAAAATATATCGGTCTTATATCAGATATGCAATGTAGTGATGTTATAGAATTTGCAACTTGTGCGAGTGTATTAAAACACAGCATCATAGGGGAAATAAATATGGTTGATGAAAAAGATGTAATTATTCTTATGAAAGCTGGAGTAGGGAGTATAAATAGATAAATAAAGGAGTAAAAGATGAGCAAAGAATTAAGAAATTTAAATATAGAGTGTTTAAATGAAGAACAAAGAAAGATATATGACAAAGTTAGTAATAGTCCTATAAAGATAATGCAAGTAGGGGAAGGAAACTTTTTAATGTCATTTTTTGATTGGATGGTTTACCAAGCTATAAAAGTAGGAAAATATGATGGTTCGATAGCTTTAACTTGTCCTTTAGATTATGACAAAAAAATAGATTTATTAAAAGAACAAGATATGCTATATACAGTAATTCAAAGGGGATTTAAAGGAGATACTGAAGTTTATGAAAATGACATAGTATCAGTATTTTCAAAAGTATTTAATTATAACAAAGAGTGGGATATATTCATGAATATAGCTGAACAAGAAAGCTTAGAAGTTGTAATATCTAATACAACTGAAGCTGGTTTAGCATATAAAGAAGTTAAATTAGAAGAGGTTTCAACTGAAGGATTATACCCTGCAAAGTTAACAGCATTTTTAATGCACAGATTTAATGTCCTTGGAAATATATCTAAAAAATTACTTATATTCCCTTGTGAGTTAGTCGCTGAAAATGGAAAAGTGTTAAAAACATTTGTTGAAAAACACTCAAATGACTTTGGTGCATCTGAAGAATTTAAAGCTTGGGTAAATGAAAATTGTGTATTCTTAAATAACTTAGTTGATAGAATAGTACCAGGATTCCCATCAGCAAATGCAGATGAATACTTTGAAAACTTAGGATATAAAGATGGCGCACTTTCTATGTGTGAGCCATACTTCTTATGGGCAATAGAAGGAGATAAAGAATTAGACAATATATTACCACTTAATGCGTCAGGACTTAATGTTCAGTGGCTAGAATCACTTAAAGATACTCAATTATTAAAGGTTAGAATATTAAATGGATCTCATACATTAATAACTCCTTTAAGTATATTAAAAGGATTTAAGCAAGTTGATGAAGTTATTGAAAATGATGAAATGAAGGCATTTTTAAATGAAACTTTAGAAAATGAAATACTGCCTTCGCTAAAAAATAAAACAGGGAATAAAGAAGAATTTGCAAGTACAGTTCTATCTAGATTTAGAAATCCACATATAATGCATAAATTAGAATCTATATCTATGAATTCTGTATCTAAATTTGCAAATAGATTATGGCCGACAGTTAAAACTTACATAGAAGATAACAATAAAGCACCTAAAAATATAATGGTAGGTTTAGCAGGTCTTATAAGATTTTATCAAATTGAAAAAACCGAAAGTGGGTATGCAGGAAAAGACTTTAATGGATCTGAATACAAGGTATTTGATACTCCAGAAGTATTAGAATTTATGTATAACGTAAATAAAAAATACGAAGTTAAAAATGAAGAGTATGTGAGAGAAATTCTATCAGAAACAAAGCTTTGGGGAGAAGATTTATCAGTATATAATGGTATGGTAGATGGAGTATGCCAAAACTTAAAGAATATGGGGAATATAGTATGTGTGAATTTATAAAAATAAATGTTAAAGATGATGTAGTAGTATTACTAGAAGATAGTAAAATGGGAGATACAATAAAAGTTGATGATAAAGAAATTCAAATTTTACAAGATACTCCTAAAGGACATAAAATAGCTATTAAAAATATAGATAGAGATAATGAAGTATTAAAGTACGGATACAGCATAGGAAAAGCTAAAGAAGATATAAAAGCAGGGCAGTGGGTACATAGTCACAATATAAAAACGGGCTTAGATGGTATATTAGAGTATAAATTTGAATCAAAGAAGTTAGAAAATACAGTAAAAGAAAATAATATATATTTCAAAGGATATGTTCGTGAAAATGGAGATGTTGGTATAAGAAATGAAATATGGATAGTAAATACTGTTGGTTGCATAAATAAGACTTGTGCAATATTAGCAAGAGAAGGTAATAAATTAATAAATGATAAGATAGATGGAGTACATCATTTTGAGCATCCTCATGGATGCTCTCAATTAGGGGATGATTTAGAAAATACGAGAAAAATATTATCTGGATTAGTAAATCATCCTAATGCGGCTGGAGTTTTAGTTGTAGGTTTAGGTTGTGAAAATAACACGTTAGAAAGTTTTAAAACTGTACTTGAACCAATAAATCATAATAGAGTGAAGTTTTTAAACATACAAGATGTTGAAGATGAAATAGAAGAAGGTAAAAAGCTAATAAAAGAATTAGTAGATTATTCATCAAAATTTGAAAGAGAAGATGTACATATATCTAAATTAAAAATAGGTCTTAAATGTGGAGGATCAGATGCATTTTCTGGAATAACAGCAAATCCACTATTAGGAAGGGTATCAGATAATTTAGTATCATTAGGAGCAACAAGCATACAAACAGAAGTACCAGAAATGTTTGGAGCAGAAACAATATTATTTGAAAGATCATTAACTGAAGATGTATTTAATAACAGTGTTGATTTAATAAATGATTTTAAAAAATACTTTATAAGATATGATCAAGTTATATATGAAAATCCATCTCCAGGAAATAAAAAGGGTGGAATAACGACACTAGAAGAAAAATCGCTAGGATGTGTTCAAAAAGGTGGAAGTGCCATAGTTACAGATGTATTAAAGTATGGAGAAAAATCTACTAAAAATGGCCTTAACTTAATATCAGGTCCAGGAAATGACCAAATAGCAGTTACAGTACTTGCTGCATCAGGAGCACATATGGTTTTATTCACAACTGGTAGAGGAACTCCGTTTGGAGGAGTGGTACCTACTTTAAAAATATCAACTAACTCTGATTTATATAACAATAAAAAACATTGGATAGACTTTAATGCAGGTCAAATATTAGAAAATAAAGACATTAGAAAAGTTGATGAAGAGTTTTTTGACTTAATAGTAAATACTGCATCAGGAGAGTATATGGCTCACAATGAAGTAAACGGATACAAAGAAATAGCAATATTAAAAGATGGAGTTACATTATAGAGGGGGAATATAAAATGAAAAAGTTTATGTGTGAAGATTTTTTATTAAGTAATGAAACAGCAAAGGTTTTATACCATAATCATGCTAAAAATATGCCTATATTTGATTATCACTGCCACTTAATACCAAGTGAAATAGCAGAAGATAAAAAATACAACAATATAACTGAAATATGGTTATATGGAGACCACTATAAGTGGAGAGCTATGAGAAGTTTTGGTATAGATGAATACTATATAACAGGTGAATCAACTGACTTTGAAAAATTCCAAGCATTTGCAAAAGCTATGCCTTATTTAATAGGAAATCCAATATATCATTGGTCTCATTTAGAACTTAAAAGATACTTTGGAGTAGATGAAACTTTAAATGAAAATAATGCAGAAGAAATATGGAATAAATGTAATGAAGTAATACAAAAAACGGATTTCAGTGCAAGATCTATTATAACAAAATCAAATGTTAAATACATAGCAACTACTGATGACCCAGCTGATAATTTAGAGTATCATATAAAGATAGCTAAAGATGAAAGTTTTGACTGTGAAGTTAGACCTACTTTAAGACCTGATAAAGCTATAAAAATAGGAAATGAAGGTTTTGCAGAATATATAAAAGTTTTAGGTCAAACAGAAAATACAAATATAACTAACTATAAAGAACTTATGGAAGTTTTAGAAAAAAGAGTAGAATTCTTTGTTGAAAATGGATGTACAATAACAGACCATGCTTTAGACAGAGTTTACTTCAAAAATACAAATGAAGAAGAAGTTAATGAAATATTTATAAAGGCTATAAATGGAGAAACATTAACTCAAGATGAAATAGAAAAGTATGCAACTTTAACAATGATAAACTTAGGAAGAATATATCATAAGCACAACATGGTTATGCAATTACATATAGGAGCTCTTAGAAATAATAATACTAGAATGCTTAAAAAGTTAGGTCCAGATGTAGGATTTGATAGTATAGATGATGGTGAAGTAGCAAGGCCATTGTCTAGATTATTAGACACTTTAGATGGAGAAGATAAACTTCCAAAAACTATATTATATTGTTTAAATCCAAAGGACAATGAGGTACTAGCAACTATGCTTGGAAACTTCCAAGGTGGAGGTGTAGCTGGTAAAATTCAATTTGGTTCTGGATGGTGGTTTAACGATCAAAAAGATGGAATGGAAAGACAAATGATGGCTTTATCTCAATTAGGATTATTAAGTCAATTTGTTGGAATGCTAACAGATTCAAGAAGTTTCTTATCTTACACAAGACATGAATACTTTAGAAGAATATTATGTAATTACATAGGTAGTTTAGTAGAAAATGGAGAATACCCAGCGGATATGAAGATATTAGGAGAGATTATAGAAAATATATGCTATAATAATGCTGATAAATATTGTAAAGGTCAGTAAAATATAATAAAAAACATTGCTTATTAAGAAAAAAGTTGTTAAAATAAAAACATGACAAAAAAGGTAGAAAAAATAAGAGGGTAAAATAATAATATTTAGGTTATGTATATATTAAGGTAAAAAATAAATATATACATAATCTGAATATTGATAGATATTTATAATAGTTAATGAATAGCAATAGCTATTTATAAAATAAAAAGTTTTATTATTAAAATAATATAGTTAAGTGAATTGCAACTTGTATACTAGAATTCGCTTGTATGCTATATTGAAAGGGGAATTTTAATGAAAATAGGAAAACGTATAACTACTTTGATATTAATAGCGACAATGTCATTTGTAGGTGTAGGTTGTAGTAGTGCTAATGGAGAAGAAAAATCTGTAAGAGTTATAAGAGTTGCTCATGGTCAAAATGAAGATCATCCTCAACATAAAGCGTTACTTGAATTTGAAAAATATGTTGAAGAAAAAACTAACAATGAACTTGATGTTCAAATATTTCCAAATGAGCTATTAGGAGCAACATCTCAAGCAGTTGAGTTATGTCAAACAGGAGCTATAGATTTAGTTGTTGCAGGTCTTGGGAACTTAGAAGCTTTTGAAGATTCATATACAGTTCTTAACTTACCATACATAATGGACAGTAAAGAACATTACCATGAGGTAATGAATGATGAAGAAATAATGGGTCCTATATATGAGTCAACTAGAGAAAGTGGATTTATAGGATTAACATGGTTTGATGCAGGTATAAGAAATATATATACTACAAAAAAAGTAATAAATACACCAGATGATTTAAAGGGTCTAAAAATAAGAGTTCAAACGAGTCCTACAAATGTAAAAATGCTTCAAGCATTAGGTGCGTCTGCAACACCAATGTCATTTGGTGAAGTTTATACAGGGTTACAGCAAAGTGTCATAGATGGTGCAGAAAATAATGAATTAGCACTTGTAAACAATAAACATGGTGAAGTTGCAAAGAACTATTCTTATAATATGCACGCAATGTTACCAGATTTATTAATAGTTAATGCAAGATTATTAGATGAATTAACGCCAGATCAATCTCAAGCAATAGTAGACGGAGCTAAGCTTGCAAATGAATTTGAAGTAGAAGCGTGGGAAGAAGCAGCAGCAGAAGCTAAGGCAAAAGCTGAAGAAATGGGAGTTAATTTCTACTATCCAGATATAAAACCATTCCAAGAAAAAATGAAAGATTTACACGCTGAATATACTCAAGATCCTGATATGAAGGCTATTTTCGATAAGATAAGAGCAAAAGGTGATGAAATATTAGCGAGAAATGAAAATAAAGAGCATTCTAAAGAAAGTTCTGAAACGGGAGTTAATTAATTATAAACGTAATAAAATATTATAAAGGGAGAATATAAATGGAAACTCTTAGAAAAGGTTTGGATAAAGTATTAGAATTTATATGCTGTACACTATTAGCATTAATGACTATATTGGTGACATGGCAAGTTGTATCAAGATATGTACTTAATAATCCAAGTACGATAACAGAAGAATTAGTATTATTTTCTTTTGTATGGATGGGATTATTAGGAGGTGCCTATTTATTTGGAAAGAACGAGCATATGGCGATGACATTTTTATTTGATAAATTAAGTGAAAAAAATCAAATTAAAGTAAGAATATTTTTTGAATTAGTAATAATGGCATTTGCAGTATTTATATTAATTTTCGGTGGATATAATATGTCAAAATTATCAATGGGACAATTATCTTCATCTTTACAAATACCAATGGGATATATATACCTAGCATTACCTTTATCAGGTATTACAACAGTAATATACAATATTTTAAATATATATGATATTATTAATGAATTGTCAATACATAAAAATAAAAAAGGATCAAGCATAGCTCAATAATAAACGAAGGGGAATAAAAAGTTTATATTTTAAAGGAGGAAATTTAATGGAACTAGCATTACAAACGGGATTAACTTTATTAATTGTATTTCCAATATTACTATTAATAGGTATACCAATAGCTGTTACAATAGGGATATCTTCAGTTTTAGCAATACTACCTGCATTACCATGGGAAAATGCAGTTTTTACAGCTGCACAACGTATATTTACAGGGATTAACTCATTCTCATTATTAGCAATACCATTTTTCATATTAGCTGGTATTATAATGAACAATGGTGGTATAGCAATAAAATTAGTAAACTTTGCAAATTTATTAGCTGGTAAATTACCAGGATCATTAGCTCACACAAATGTTATCGGTAATATGTTATTTGGTTCAATAAGTGGATCAGGAACAGCAGCTGCTGCTGCTATGGGTGGAATTATGACACCATTACAAGAAGAAGCAGGTTATGATAAAGACTTTAGTGCGGCAGTAAATGTAGCGTCAGCACCTACTGGATTGTTAATACCTCCAAGTAACTCATTAATAATATATTCATTAGTTAGTGGTGGTACATCAGTAACAGCATTATTTATGGCAGGATATATACCAGGAATACTTTGGGGATTAGGTGTTATGATAGTGGCATTTTTTATAGCTAAGAAAAAAGCTTATAAAACAACGAAAGAAAAAATAACATTCTCTCAAGCTTTAAAAGTAGTTTTAGATGCAATACCAAGTTTATCATTAATAGTAATAATAATAGGTGGTATAACAGGTGGTATATTTACAGCGACAGAGGGTGCAGCTATAGCAGTTGTATACTCTTTATTATTGTCAATGTTTTTATATAAATCAATAAAATTGAAAGATTTACCAAGGATATTATTAGAAGCTGTAAATATGACAGCGATGATAGTATTTTTAATAGGGGCATCATCTATAATGTCTTGGATATTAGCTTTTACAAATGTTCCAACGTATATAACTAATTTAATATTAGGTTTATCTGACAATCCAATAGTGATATTATTAATAATGAATATATTATTATTAGTAGTTGGTACATTTATGGATGCAACTCCAGCAATATTAATATTTACACCAATATTTTTACCAATAGCACAAAGTTTAGGCATGGATTCTATACAATTTGGGATAATGTTAGTATTTAACTTATGTATAGGTACAATAACACCTCCAGTTGGAAATACATTGTTTGTAGGTTGTAGAGTTGCAAAAACTAAGGTAGAAGGTGTTATAAAATCTATATTACCATTTTATATTGCAATATTTATTGTTCTTATGTTAGTTACATTTATACCTCAATTAAGTTTATTTATACCAAAACTTATGGGGCTAGTATAATATAAAATTATAAAAATAGACTCTAATGATAGAGTCTATTTTTATGTATATATGTTTTAAGAATCATTCTACATTATAAATACTTTTATTATTTATTATAGCTTTGAAAAATTCAAAATAATATTTTCATATAATGTAGTATTTTAATTAAAACCTATATATAAAGAAATTAATATATAAAATTTTTATGGATAATCACTCATATTGTTGGAGATATGAAGTGTTTCGCCGACACGTCGCTCAAGCGAATCGAATTTCTTATTAAATATTAAAAGTATATAGTGATTAATTTAATTTCTTAATATATTTTATGCATATTAAAAATATAAAGTTTTTCAAAAATAAAAAGGAAAAGGATTTTGAAATGAGTTTATATTATTATTATGTTAAAATTTTAATATAAATGAAATATTAATAAAGTAAAATTTTAAAAAAGTTAGTTTATATATTCTACAATCTGATTCAAGAAATTGCTAATTTTTGTAACTAAGACAATAATATATTATGTACATAAAATGAATGGAGGAGATTTAAATGAAGTTAGAAGAAAAAGTTATCGGGGGTAGATCAAACAAAGTTAATCCAGAAATATTAACAAGTATATTATTAATAAGCGCCACAATATTAGCTTTGATAATGTCAAATACAGATTTAAGAGAAGTATATCATAGTATATTTAATGATATTAAAATATTTGGTGAATTTAACTTACATTTACTAATAAACGATTTTTTTATGGCAATATTTTTCTTAGTAGTAGGATGTGAGATAAAGCATGAGATATTAAAAGGTCATTTATCTAGTGTAAAAAAAGCTGCATTTCCAGTTATAGCGGCATGCGGTGGAGTAGCAGTACCCGCATTAATATTTTTAATGTTAAATTATAACACAAGATTTGCTAATGGTATAGGAATACCAATATCTACAGATATAGCCTTTGCTGTAGGAGTATTTATGGTATTAAAAAATAAACTAGATCCTAGTTTAAAGGTGTTTTTATTATCTCTTGCGGTAGTAGATGATTTAATATCAATATTAGTTATAGGTATAGCCTATTCTTCGGATATAAATTTATTTGGGATAATGGGAGCTATAGGAGTATTGTGTATCTTGATTTATATGAACAAAATATTAAAGGTAAAAAAAGCAATACCATATATGATTGTAGGAATAGCACTTTGGTTTTTTGTTTATATAAGTAAGATACACTCAACGATAAGCGGTGTATTATTAGCAATTTGTTTACCATCAAACAGTGAAAATGGCAATAAAAGTTTACTAGAGAATGTAAATGAAAGTTTATCACCAATATGTAATTATTTGATACTTCCTTTATTTGCATTTTCAAATACTGGAATAAACTTAGCAGCAAATATAAACTATGCAGAACTTAAAACACTTATAGAGGGGATAATGGGTGGCCTTATAATAGGAAAGCCACTTGGAATAATACTTTTTAGCTATATAGGAGTAAAATTACATTTAATAGAAAAACCAAAAGATACTACATGGGCATCTCTTCTTCAAGTCGCAACACTTGCAGGGATAGGATTTACAATGTCTATATTTGTTACAGAAATAGCATTTTCAGGCAATCAAGATATAGTTGATGCAAGTAAGATATGCATATTAATAGCAGGTATTTTATCATCAACTTTAACTTGTACAACAATATTTTTAAAACCATATTTAAATAGAAAGTATATAATATCTCATCTACATTTTGGACTTAGAAAACAAAATTAAAAAATATATTAAAAAGAGGTTATTTCATAGATATATGGGATAACCTCTTTTTTACGCTTAAGGATATTATAATACTTAAAAAAATGTGGAGAAATTCTGAATGTAAGTAATAGCAACAAATTGGTTTTGAGCGCAAAAAAGATTTTGAAATACTTCGCCCACGCAGTGGCTCAAGCAACGGACGAAGTCGTTGGCGACATGAAGTGTTTCGCCGACACGTCGCTCAAGCGAAGCGAATTTTTTATGTATTCTAGTATTAGTTTATAATTCCTAGTAGAGTATAATGTTTAAATAAATATTAACTTTGAACATAAGATGTATAAGATAATCAATATATAAGAAATTGCTCGGAAGAAATGCATGAATAAAAAATAGATAAGAATATATTCACACATTAAAGAATTTAATAGCTGTATTTAGCTTTGTTAATTGCTTAGCAAATAAACATATAACAAGGTATAAATTTATATTTCATAAAAATGAAATTATATAAGTGATATTGTACAAGATAAGCTTCATATTAATTATATAATTCATAAATAAATTCAGGAGGAGTTAAAGTGAATCATGTAAAAAATTTATGTGAAAAGTATTTAGAAGAAATGATAGCATTAAGAGAAACTATACACATGTATCCAGAAGAAGACTTTAAAGAATTTAAAACAGCAAAAATAATAATTGATGAACTAGAAAAACTAGGAATCAAGGTGCAAAAAAATGTAGCTAAAACAGGAGTAGTTGGATTAATTGAAGGGAAATATCCAGGAAAAACAGTTTTACTTAGAGCTGACATGGACGCATTAAAGATACAAGAGCAGGCAGATGTAGAGTATAAATCAAAGGTAGATGGTATGATGCATGCTTGTGGTCATGATGGTCATGTTGCAGGTCTTTTAGGTGCAGCTATGATACTTAATGAGCTAAAAGATAAATTACATGGTAATGTTAAATTAGTATTTCAACCAGCAGAAGAAATAGAAGGCGGTGCCCTTCCTATGATTGAAGAGGGAGTGCTTGAAAATCCAAAGGTAGATGTAGCTTTTGGAGCACATTTATGGGGGTACTTAAAAGAAGGTGAAGTACATTTAAAAGAAGGCCCTATGATGGCTGCACCAGATATATTTAACATAAAGATTATAGGAAAGGGTGGTCATGGAGCAATTCCTCAAGAAACAATAGACCCAATAGTAATAACTTGTCAAATTGTAAATGCATTACAAACTATAGTAAGTAGAAGAACCAGTCCAGTAGATCCAGTAGTTGTAACTTGTGGAAAAATACAAGGTGGAGATAGCTATAATGTGATACCTAATGAAGTTGAATTAGAAGGTACTATAAGAACTTTTAAAGAAGAAACGAGAAAACTTGTACCAAGTATTATAGAAGATTTAGTAAGAGGTATAACCACTTCTCAAGGAGCAACTTATGAATTTAAATATAAGGCCAACTATCCAGCATTAATAAATGATAAATATATGACTAGCTTTGCTAAGGAATCATTAAAAAAAGTAGTTGGAGAAGAAAATGTATTTGATTTAAAAGAACCTAATATGGGTGGAGAAGATTTTGCTTACTTTGCACAAAAAGTTCCGTCAGCATTTATGTTTATAGGAATAGCAAATAATGAAAGTGAGCCAGTTATTCATCATAACCCATACTTTAAATGGGATAGTAAAAATGTAGGCATATTAGCACAAAGCTTATCTCAAATAGCAATTGATTATTTAAAGTAAATTCTATTAAGGGGGTGTCATAGTTGGGTAAAGTAAAAGAAAATAAAAAGGTTGGTTTATTAGATAGAGTATTAAATTCAGTAGAAATAGTAGGAAATAAACTACCAGATCCAGTTACAATATTTTTTATATTATGTGGAGTAATATTTGTATTATCAGCAATTATATCAAGTCAAGGTGTTAGCGCTGTACATCCATCAACAGGAGAAGAAATAGTAGCTATAAATTTATTAAATAAAGAACAGCTTAAGATATTCTTAGGTAGCATAGTTTCAAATTTCCAATCATTTGCACCATTAGGACTTGTACTAGTTACAATGCTTGGTGCTGGGATTGCAGAAAAAACAGGTCTTATGGAAGTATTAATGAAACAAAGTATAAACAAAGTTCCTAAAAAATTAGTTACTGGAACTATAATATTTGTTGGGATAGTAGCAAATGCAGCAGCTGATGCAGGGTTTATAGTGCTTCCACCTCTTGCGGCACTTGTATTTATAGGTATAGGAAGACATCCACTGATAGGTATGTTTGCAGGGTATGCAGGAGTTGCAGCGGGATTTTCTGCAAATATAATAGTTAGTATGATAGATGTATTATTGGCAGGATTTACAGGTCAATCTGCACAAATGGTAGATCCAAATTATGTAGTAAATCCAGCAATGAATATGTATTTCTTAGCTGTATCTGCAGTAGTATTAACTATACTTGGTGCGATTGTAACTGAAAAATATGTAGCTCCTCGTTTTGGAAAATATGAAGGCTTAGCAGCAGATACATCAACATCAAAAGAAGTTACACCACTTCAAGCTAAAGGTCTTAAATATGCACTATATTCATTATTATTAGTAGTAATTATAATAGTTGGGTTATCTATAGGTAATGATGCATTCTTAAGAGATAGCGAAACAGGGTCATTACTTTCTAATGGTTCAACTTTAATGAAAGGTATAGTTCCGATAATAACAGCAGTATTTCTAGTTCCGGGATTTGTATATGGTAAAGTTACTAAGAGTATAAAAAATGATAAAGACTTAGTTTCTATGATGGGTAGTTCTATGAGTGATATGGGAATGTATATAGTTTTAGCATTTGCAGCAGGACAATTTTTATACTTATTTAATGCAAGTAATTTAGGTACTATATTATCTATAAAAGGAGCAGAGTGGCTTCAAAATGCAGGTATGACAGGTAAAGGACTTATAGTAGCATTTGTATTATTTGCAGCATTTATAAATATATTTGTAGGAAGTGCATCTGCAAAATGGGCTATAATGGGACCTATATTTGTACCAATGTTTTTATTATTAGGATATGATCCAGCACTAACTCAAGTTGCTTATCGTATAGGGGACTCTATAACTAATCCATTAAGCCCACTTTTCCCATACTTTCCAGTGATATTAGCATTTGCTAAAAAATATGATAAAAATATAGGTATGGGTACTATAATAGCTAATATGCTTCCATACTCAATAGTTTTTGCTATTGCTTGGATAATACTTCTTTTAGCATTTATGATATTTAATATACCTCTAGGACCAGGAGGAGCAATATATTATATAATGTAGTTTTAAAAATAGGAGAATAAATATATAAGGCACTGAATTTAAGGTTAAAATCTTAAATTCAGTGCCTTTATAATTATTAAAAATAATTCTATTTGAGAACTTGAATTTTATTTTTTAAATATTCCAAATGGTTTACCTACTGGTAAGAATGTTCTACCAAAATGAGTATTAAGGACAGCTGCACCACATCCATAGAATGAAAATACAGCTATTAATAATTCTGAATAAGCAGCTATATTGTGTGTAACATGTTCTGCTATACCAAATGTACTTAAAGTAAGACCTAAGAATAGGAAGTCTATAAGAACAAATATTATAAATAATACTTTATGAGTTTCCATAGCTCCTATAGTCATGAATATAGTAAATATTAAATAACCAAGGTAAGCAAATGCTAATTGCTTAGGATCTATAGCAGCTGCTAAAGTAGGTCCAAATACTCCATTTTGTATTAACCAAGCAAATCCAACTGAATACCAGAAGAATGCATAAGCACCGAATGCAGTAGCTCCAAATGTATTATTATGTTTAAAATCATGTATAGATGCCATAAGCTGAGCTGAAGCACCTAAAAATATTGCCCAAGGAATTACAAATGATACCCCAGATGTTAATCCAAGTTTTTGAGAAGATGCAACTAATGTTATTATTGCAAGACCGAATAGCCCAAGAGCTGAAGGATCAGCAGTAACTATTTTTACTTTGTTTTCGTTCATAATTTTCCTCCATAATATATTAAATAAATTCACAAAAAAATATAATATATTAAAATAGGTTATATGTCAATAAAAAGAAAAATGTAAAAATGTCGATAGGTGTAAAGATTGATTACGTTTATTATTTCATATAAAGGGTATAAATTAATAAAAAGTATATAATAAAATTAAAGGAGACTAAAGCAATGATAAGAGTATGCCCATATTGTTCAAATATAAATGTAGACAAGTTAAAAAAGACTATAGGAGAAGAAAATGTTAAAACTGGATGTATAGGTGCATGTAGATCATTTTCTAAGGAAGCTGTTGGAAAAATAAACGGAGAACTTGTTATAAAGCAAACAGAAGATGAATTTTTAGAAGCTGCAAAAAATAATAAATAAAAAAAGAATTTAACCAAAGTATTTAATTTCATATATAAAGATGAGGTGAATCTGATTTATAGATGATAGCCATAGTTTTATACGCATAAAAGTAGTAGTAATTTTGCTACTACTTTTTTAATAGGTATTCTTTATGAAGTAACCAAGTATTATTTTCCCATTTGTATATACAAATATTATCAAAGTTACAATTAAAATCACAAGGTATATAACTTACATAGTTTAATAAATCATTAAATATATTTTTTATTTTTTTTGAACTTATAGTAATATGAAATATTTTATTTTTACCATCTAGTTTATCAAAGTTTATATAATCAATACTACTCATAGAATCTATTAGATTATCATGAAGAATTTTGCCTTCTTTACTCATAATGACTTTCATAAATATAACCCTATCATCAAAATGGTCGTATCCTTTTATTTTATAAGGTGCAGAATAGTTTTCTTTGCTAAATTTATCTAAAGTATTTTCTAATTGTATTATATTATCGGTTTCAAATGGAGATTTAATAGTAAAATGCGCAGGAAGTTTAGATGATTTAGCATTGAATTTCTCATAGACTTCTTTTCTTAAATTATTATTAAAATTACCTGCTTCTCCTTTAACTACACTTACAACAACATATCTCATAAACTACTCCTTTGTATCTAAATTTATGTACATAGTATAAATTATCATATTAAAATTTATAACATATACATAAATATTATATACTTATAATATGATATAAATAAGTGAAAATATGAAGATTTTACAAATACAAAAAGTAAAATATAATTAAATATAAATTATTTAGTAATAAAATAGTAATCAAAATTTAGGAAAATTAGTGTATAATTATCTTAAAATTAATTTAAATATTTTGGAGATGATAAAATGAGCTTTATTAAAAGATTAAAAAATGTTATAGAAGCAAAAGCTAATAAGGTATTAGATAAACATGAAGATCCAATAGAAATGTTAGAACTTTCTATAAAGAAAAAAGAAGAATTACTTACAAATGCTAAAAAGCAATGTGCAAACTTTATAGCTACAGTAGATAGTATAAGAGATGAGAAAAAAGCGCTAGAAGAAAAAATAAATAAATATGAAGAAGCTACTAAAGCAGCTATATTAAAAGAAGATACTGAAAAAGCACAATCATTTGTTAAGCAAAAGCTAGATTTACAAGAAAAGTTAAATCAAACTAATTCTAGAATAAAAGAACAAGACGATAAAATATCTTCTATAAAAGTTAAGATAGAAGAGTTAGAAATAGAAATATCTAAAATGAAGTCTAAAAAACAAGAGTTAGCAACAAGACTTGATGTTGCTGAGATAAATAATGAAATAAATGAAACATTATCAGGTCTTAATGATGACCATGGTATAAATTTAGATGAACTTGAAAAGAAAGTTTCTCAAAAAGAAAACTATGGAAAGGCTTTAGATGAGTTAAAACCTAAAAATGAAGATGAGTTATTAGATGAATATATAAAAAGTTCACCATCAGTTGATTCTAAAGTAGCTGAAGAATTAGAAAGAATAAAAGAACAAATGAAAAAATAGTATATTAAAGGTAGATGGTTTAAAGCTATCTACCTTTAATAATGTATAGAATGAATAGTTTGGTTTTAGAGGTGGTAAATATGGAAGATATAATATTAAATGAAAAAAATAAATACAATAAAGTATATACTGAATTAATGTTTTGTGTAGATGATTTAAGAAAAATGTTAGATACAGAGGAACTAGAAAAAAGAAGTTTTATAAGTAAAGTTGATACACTAAAAGATTATATTGAGTTTTTAGATAACTTAGAAAAAGAAAGTAAAAAAGATAAGGGACTATTTAAAAAACTATTTAAAATAGAAAATGATCCAAGTCAAAAAATAAATAAGTATCTTACACTTGATAAGCGTAGAGATTTAGAAAAGATTGATAAATGCAGTAAGTGTGCATGTAGAAACTGTGTAAGTATTTGTAATATGAATCATTGCTTTAACTGTAGGGAAAAAGAGTATACAGCAAAATGTGATAAAGATACTACATTACTTACAAAAACTACTGATACAGTAGAGCTTTATCAAGGTGATGAGAAGTTTGTATTCAATGTAGCAGGTTATTTAGTAGAAAAAGATGATAATGGAAACTTTAGTAGATATGTATATTTAATAGATAGCAAAGATTATGATAATCAGCATATATTAAAGTACTCGAAATTTAAAGGAGAAGAATCATATGATTCAGTTATAACTGATGGTACTCAAGATGAGTTAATTAGAATAAATGATAAATTTATAGAAATGGGGTTAAGAGTATAATATGAGAAATAAGAAAATAAAGATAGCTTATCTTTTAACGACATTTATATTTTTATTTACTTACATAGGGGGATTATTAGGAAATATAAAATCTTATGCATATGATGATACTTATGTAGCATTAGTTTCTACAACTAAACCTAGTTCTGGAAGTTTTAAAAGTTCAACAAAAAGCTCAACGAAAAATTATTCCACAAAGCCCAAAAGCACAATAAAGCCAGATTCGGGAAGTTTTTCTATAAAGCCAAATACTAGTAGTAACAATTCAGGTTCATCAAGTACAATAAAACCAGATTCAGGAAGTTTTTCTACGACACCTAAAAATAATAATAGTAGTAATAATAATACTAACGCTAATAATGATTATGGTGATTATGGAGGAAGTAGATCTAAGAAATCTATATTTGGAGGAAGTTACTACGGAGGATATAGTCCATTTAGAAGAGTCTTTTTTGGATATGGAGTAAGTTCATGGATTATGAAACTGGTAATGATTATAACTGTAATAGTAGTTATATACATTGTAATTGATTATATAAGAAGTAAGAGAGATTAAAACTTAATATTTATATAATAAAAAATAAGTAGGATAATTAATATAAAATTATATCTACTTATTTTTTATAAAATTTAAAGTTTATTTTACGTAAACACCGGAAACATATCCGTATCTACCATTGTATTCTATTTTATGCCAATCAAATTTTGTATCTATGACCTTAACTTTAGTTCCCTTTGGTAATTTACCTATAACTTTAAAGTTTTTTCCTCTATTACTCATGATATTTACAGTATTTAAAACGGTAGCATATTTAGATGAACCAGAGATATTGAAATATTTTTTTATACCATCAACTATACCATTAACTACTTTATCTTGATATTCATCAGTACTTAATTTATATCCTTCAGATGAATTTGATATAAAACCACATTCTAAAAGAATAGATGGTTTTTGGTTATCTCTTAATACTTGTAAGTTTTTTGTTTTTATATTTCGATCATTTGCATTTGTATAATTTACAACGCTTTTATGGATAGTAGTTGCTAAATCTTTATTTTTAGCACCCATATAATAAGTTTCTATACCATTTGCATTTTTATTTAAAGATGCATTTTGATGTATTGAAATAAACATATCTGCATCAGAATTATTTGATTTTATTGCTCGTTTTGATAATGATATATATGAGTCATCATCTCTACTCATTTCAACCTTTATACCTTCATCTATTAATTTATCTTCTAACTTTTGCGCAATTTGCAAGTTAATAGCATCTTCGAAATACCCATTATGAGTACTTCCATTATCTTTACCCCCATGACCTGCATCTATAAATACTTTGTAGCTTGCTGCATTTGATATTATAAAATTTGATGCAAGTATTGTTGTTAATATAGATGCTGATGCAATTTTTTTTAATGTCTTATTTATCAAAATATACCTCCTATATATGTAAATTATTTCATATATATTATATATATGAACAAGGTATATTTCAACATTTTATGTTTAATGATTAAAGTAAATATAATTTTAGGTATAAAGGAAAAACTAAGATATAAATAAGTTAATTTAATAAATTTATAAAAAGTTATTGAAAATATAAAATAAATACTTTAATATACCTATATAGGGTATGTGGGATATCAAAATAATTAAAGGAGATACGATATGCTAAATAATAAAGAAACGTATAAAATAGGTGGTATGACATGTGCATCTTGTGCAAAAGCTGTAGAAAGAGTAACTAAAAAATTAGATGGCGTAGAAAATGTAAGTGTAAATATTGCAACTGAAAAGCTTAATATAGAATATGATAAGCAAAAAGTAAGTTTTGATGATATAAAATCAGCAATAGAAAAAGCCGGATATTCAATAATTGAAGACCACAAAAATACTTTAGAAATCAAAATAGGAGGCATGACATGTGCATCTTGTGCCAAGGCTGTAGAAAGAGCTACAAAAAAATTAGATGGAGTAGAAAATGCAAGTGTAAATATTGCAACGGAAAAAGCAAATATAGAGTACGATTCATCTAAGGTTAAGTTATCACAGATAAAATCAGCAATAGAAAAAGCAGGGTATTCTATAATTGAAGAAAAGAAAGAAGCACTAGTAGATGAAGATAAAATAAGAAAAGAAAAAGAGATGAAAACTTTATTTACTAAATTTATAATAGCGGTAGGATTTTCTATTCCACTATTTTACATAGCAATGGGACCTATGATATCAAAGCCTTTTGGTCCTTGGCCAGTTCCAAGTATTATAGATCCGATGATGAATCCATTAAATTATGCACTTATACAAATGATATTAGTAATTCCAGTAATGATGGCGGGTTATAAGTTTTACATAAATGGATTTAAATCACTTATCAATAAAAATCCAAATATGGATACACTCGTTGCAATAGGAACATCAGCAGCATTTTTATATAGTGTGTATACAACATTTAAAATAGCAACTACTACTAGGGAAGTGGGACATGGACATCATCAATTATACTTTGAAAGTGCAGGTATAATAATTGCTTTAATATTACTTGGGAAATATTTAGAATCAAGATCTAAAGGAAAAACAGGAGAAGCTATAAAAAAACTTATGGGACTTCAACCTAAAACTGCATTAATTATAAAAGGAAATCAAGAAGTAGAAATACCAATAGATGAAGTTGAAGTAGGAGATATAATAATAGTAAAACCAGGTAGTAAAATACCAGTTGATGGTATTGTTGTAGAAGGACATACATCAGTTGATGAATCTATGCTTACTGGTGAGAGTATACCAGTTGAAAAAAATGTTGGAGATAATGTAACTGGAGCAAGTATAAATAAAAATGGTGTTATTAAATTTAGAGCAGAAAAAGTAGGTTCAGATACTGCACTTGCCCAAATCATAAAGCTTGTTGAAGATGCTCAAGGTAAAAAAGCTCCAATAGCAGCACTTGCAGATACTGTATCTGGATACTTTGTACCAGCAGTTATAATAATATCTTTGGTGTCAGCAGCACTTTGGTTTATAGTTGGAAATAAGGATTTAGAATTCGTTCTTACAATATTTATATCAGTGCTTGTAATAGCATGCCCTTGTGCACTGGGTCTTGCTACACCAACAGCAATAATGGTTGGAACTGGTAAAGGTGCAGAAAATGGAATACTTATAAAAGGTGGAGAAGCTTTAGAATTGGCACATAAAGTAGATACTGTAATATTTGACAAAACAGGTACAATAACAGAAGGAAAACCAACTGTTACAGATATAATAACAACTAATAATGTAGATGAGAGATACTTACTTCAATTAGCGTCAAGTGCTGAAAAAGGTTCAGAACATCCACTTGGAGAAGCTATAGTAAAATACGGAGAAGAAAGTAATATTGAATTTAAGAAAGTAGAAAATTTCAAAGCTATACCAGGGCACGGTATAGAGGTTACAATAGATGGCGATATAGTATTACTTGGAAATAAAAAACTTATGAATGATAAAAATATAGATTTAGGAGACTTAGAATTAAAATCTGATGAATTAGCATCACTTGGAAAAACTCCTATGTATATAGTAGTAGATAATACTTTATGTGGAATAATAGCAGTGGCAGATACTGTTAAAGAAAATAGTAAAAAAGCTATAGAAAAGCTTCATGAAATGGGAATAAAAGTAGCTATGGTTACAGGTGACAACCAAAAAACGGCAGATGCTATAGCAAAAGAAGTTGGAATAGATATAGTAGTTTCAGAAGTTTTACCAAAAGATAAATCTAATGAAGTTAAAAAACTTCAAGAAAAAGGTAAATTTGTTGCAATGGTTGGAGACGGCATAAATGATGCTCCTGCGCTAGCTCAAGCAGATATTGGTATAGCTATAGGAAGTGGTACAGATGTTGCAATGGAATCAGCAGACATTGTACTAATGAAGAGTGACTTAATGGATGTACCAACGGCTATAAAGCTAAGTCATGAAACTATAAAAAATATTAAGCAAAATTTATTCTGGGCATTTGGATATAACACTATAGGTATACCTATAGCAGCAGGAGTTTTATATATATTTGGTGGACCTCTTTTAAACCCAATGTTTGCAGCAGCTGCTATGAGTTTAAGTTCTGTGTCGGTTGTTACTAATGCACTTAGGCTTAAAAATTTTAAAGGATATAGGTAATAAGAGATAGATATAAATTTTAATGATTAAGATACAAGAATAGGTATTATCAGAGTTTTATGGTAATATCTATTTTTTATTATAAACAGTTTACACTGTTAAAAAATTCATATATATAAGAATATATTTATATGATTAAAAAATTTTATATATGGGATAAAAATTAGAAGATATAAAGGAAAGAGTTGAAAAATTAGTAGAATTAAATCATATTCAAAATTCAAATTTAATATATCCAGATTAAGTACTAAAAATATATTAATTAACTCGTTGTGCTAGTTAAATTTTTCAATAATAAAACTCCAACAAATATAGTATCCTAAGATTATCTCTACTATTCTAAAGGAGGATTATATATGCTAGAGTTTAATAATTATTATATCCAAGATCAAAAAAATTTAACTGATTTATTTACAAATATATTTGTAATTATAGATGATATATATAATGAGATTATACCTATAACTGTAAGTAATAGACGTAATATAAAAGATAGCAAACTTTCTGATAGTGAGATAATCACTATTAGCATAGTTGGTGAACTTTTAACTATTGATTCTGAAAAAGCATTCTTTAGTTTGCTTAAAAGGGAATATAAAAATCTATTTCCAAAGATAGGAGATAGAACGAGATTCAACAGAACTAAAAGAAACTTATATTGGGTAATATCTAAAATAAGAGAGCATATTTCTTTATTTATGCAATCTTATTCTAACAATATAAGAATTGTAGATAGTATGCCTATTCCAGTATGTGAATTTGGTAGAGCACATTTTAGTAAATGCTTTAAAGGCGAAGCCTCTTATGGTAGATGTCCTTCAAAAAAACAAACTTATTTTGGATTTAAATTTCATGCTCTTACTACAATAGATGGATTTTTATCTGATTATATTATAACTCCAGCTAATGTAGATGATAGAAATGCAGTATGGGATTTATGTGATAAATATAAATCTATTTCTATTATTGGTGATAAAGGGTATGTAAATAAAAGGCTAACGCCTGAACTGAAAGTTGAAAAGGATATAAATCTATTATTTTTAAAGCGCGGAAATAGTAAAGATAATTATCCCAAAGATATAAGACAATTGATATTTAAAGCTAGAAGAAGGATAGAAACTAGTTTTTCTCAGTTGGCAGAACAATTAAATTTGAATAAAGTAAAAAGTAAATCAATGTTAGGATTTATAACTAGAACTTCAATAAAAGTTTTAGCTCATAATATATCATTTCTAATAAACAAATTAATGGGAAATGAAGATTCTATATCTAAAATAAAAAGATTAGTATTTGGATAAAAATTACAAATACTAATCTTTCATAGGATATTCTTTTTTGCACAATTTAAATTCCTTTATTTGGAAAAATAATTAACTAGCACAACAGATTAATTATTATTGAAATTTAAAGCTATAAAAATATTATTAAAAAATAAAAAAGTTTTATAATAAGGTATTATCAGAATAAATTTGCTATATATTATTAGTTCACACTAAATTCATAAAAGTAGGATAAAATATTTATATTAGCTAAAGAAAAAGGAGATAAAAAAATGAATGCATCGATATTAGTTATAGAAGATGATAGTAGTATACAAGAACTTATAGTAGAATTTTTAGGATCGCAAGGATATAATGTGGATTTTGCAAGTGATGGATTAGAAGGAATATCTAAATTTAAGCAAGGAAATTACGACTTAATAATATTAGATATAATGATGCCGAATTTAGATGGATATTCAGTTTGTAAAATGATTAGACAAAATTCTAAAGTACCGATAATATTTTTAAGCGCACTAAATGAAGAAGAAAATCAAGTAAAAGGATTTGAATTAGAATGCGATGATTACATAACTAAACCATTTTCATTTAATATTTTAATAAAAAGGGTAGAAGCTGTTTTAAGGAGAAGTTTAAAAATAACTAGTGAAGAATCATTATGTTTTGAAGATTTAAAACTTAATTTAAATACATATACAGTTGAAGTAGAAGGGGAGACCATAGAACTTACATTAAAAGAATTTAATATATTAAAGACATTAATAGAAAAGTATCCTCAAGTTATAACGAGAGAAGGACTGCTTGATTCGATATGGGGATATGATTACTATGGAGATACAAGAATAGTTGATGCTCATATAAAAAACTTAAGAAAGAAAATTAAGTTACAATATATAAAAACTGTAAAGGGTATAGGGTATACACTTGAAAAGATTATTTAATAGATTAGAAAATATAAATATAAAGTATAAGTTATTTTTAATAACAACAGGGCTTTTAGTAGTGCTTGCTATGATAATATATATGATATTATATTTTTTACTGCCTACATATTATCATAAGTATAAAATAGACCTTTTAGATAAAAGTGTAAGTGAAGTATGTGAAAATTCACCTAGACATAATACAAATTATTTACAAGAAAGATTATATTATATGTCTAAAAATCAAAATTTATCGATTGTATTAAAAAATCGTAATGGCAAAATATTATATGGGAAAAATGAAATTGTAATATCAAGATATAGTAAATATATACTAGGAAAAACTCCAGATGATGAATATCATGTAACCGTTCCTATATATACTAATGACTCTATAGCTCCTTATACGCTGGATATAGTAATGCCTCTACAACCTATAGATGAGGCTAATCAAGTTATAAGAAAATTAATGCCATTTATATTAATAGTTGCACTTTTAATAGGGGCAATAGGGGCATATATTTATTCAAAGGTAATAACAAAGCCACTTATACAAATTATAGAAAGTGAGAGAGAGGCCGAAAATAGAAGGAAAGACTTTGTAGCGACAATATCTCATGAACTAAAAACTCCTATAACTATAATTAGCGGTCAACTTGAAGGTATGATGTATAATATTGGAAAATATAAAGATAGAGATACATATCTAAAAAAATCATATGAATCAACACAAGAATTAAGAGATTTAGTTAATGAAATGATAGAAGTGTCAAAGCATGAAATATTAGAATCAGACTTAGCATTAACGAAAGTTAATTTAAGCAGTCTTTTAGAAAAACTTATAAAAAAACATCAGTTTTTGATAGAAGAAAAGAATATGAATGTAATACTTAAAATAGAAAATGACGTTTATATAAAGTGTGATGAATCAAGAATTGAGAAAGCTATAAATAATATAATAATAAATGGAATAAAGTACTCTCCAAAAGATGAAAATTTAATAGTAAGACTTTATAAGAAGAACTATAAAAATAGTAGAAAAAATAACCAATATAGAGCATATTTGGAAATAGAGAATACTGGTGTTACTATAGATAAAAAATACTTAAGTCAGATATTTAATCCATTTTTTAGAATAGAAAAATCTAGATCAAGAAAAACTGGAGGAAGTGGTTTAGGATTATATCTAGTAAGTCAAATACTTAAATCTCATGGATATTATCATAGTTTAAAGAATAAAGAAAATTCTGTAGTATTTACTATTGAGTTTAAAAATTAGATTTCAAGAACTATTCACAAAAAACTCATATTAAATTCATAAAAAAGAGTTATTATATAACTAAAGAAAGAACTAACTTAAAAACTATAATATAATACCCTATTGTAAAATAAACCCCACGAACATCCTCCACAATGTTTATTTTGCAAAAAAAACCCATAATTAAATTTTATGGGTTTTTTTACTTACTAAATAATCAACTATATATCCCATAATAATAATACCAGGTATATTTATAATTAATCGATAGAATGTAAACTCATATCCAAGAGCTCCAATTTCAAATAGTAGTGTAGAAAATTTAGTTACACACCATGCATTTAAAAATATAATTATATTTGAAAATTTGACTCCCTTTTTTATCAAAACTGCAGCAAATGGAAAGCCAGCATACATAGGTCCAGCAGCAAAAAATGCAAGCATAAATGATAAAAATATTCCTAGAAGTTTAGATTTATCTCCCATATATTTCATAAAATATTCTCGAGGAATCCATTCATCCATAAGTCCTAGCAATATCATAGTTGGAGGTAAAACTGATAACATTTGAATTAAATTCGACTTAATGTTTTTAAATGCAGAAAGTCCAATTTCATTATTGAATATGGAAATTAGTATAAGAATAAAGAAAAATATTAAAAAATATTTATATCTTTTAATTATTTTTGATATACTCAATTAAATACACCTCCTATAAAAATAGCAACAATAAATGAAAATAAAAAAGCTAAGAAATTTCGATAAAACGCAGCTTTTTTACCTATATATTCAGCCTCTAATGGGAAAGTTAGCATACCAACCATGGTAAGTGTAGTAATTAAAGCAGAGACTTGAGCATATCCAGCGCCATTTTGAAGTAAAGTATTACCTGTTGAAAATGCAACAAAAGTTGGCATCATAGTAATAGCTCCAATTATAGAAGATAGTAGTATACCAAAACTTCCAGACTCTTTACCTATAAGTTTTGATATCATTTCTGGATTTAAAATAGCTAATATTATAGCTATAATTATTACAATAGATAAAAATTGAGGCATTATATTTTCTAAAGATTTAAGTCCGTTAATAATTGCTTTTTTAGTTTTTTCTTTGTTTTTAAGAAAAGATACTAAAGTAAGTATTATACATAGTCCGTAAAGAGTATAAGTCATTAAAAATATCCCCTCCTTTTTATACTTATAGTATGAAGAATTATAAATAATCGTTAAAGATTTATGTTATCAAATAAAATTATTTATTTTGGGAACAATAAAAATTAAAAGGAGGGTTTGATATGAGCCATATAAATGATATGAATGATATGAAAAGAGAAGTTAAAAAAACAGCTACTAAAGCTAAGTACATGGCAAAAGAAGTAGCAGAAGATGTAAAAGATGATCTGGAAGGTGCAATGAATATAATGGAGTCTAAAAAAGATGAATTAGTGGATATGTATGAACAAAAGAAATTTGCACACGATATAAAAAAACAAATGAAAAACGAAATGAAGTAATAATAAGAGGTGTATCAATATGATACGCCTTTTATTTTAAATCTAAAAAACTTATTATTTAATTTAAAAGAAAATTTAGTATAAAATAAAATAATTTAGCCTAATATATAACATTTTGATAGAAATTTTCATATTCTATTATAAACCAAAAATTAATGGGGGTTTAGATATGGCTAATAAAAAAAGAAAAAGACCTAATGAAACATCTAACCAAAATAATAAAAATAAGCCAAATAACAAATTTAAAAATAATAAGAATAATAACAGTAAACCAATTAATAATAAAAATGAAATAAATGAAAAATTAAAACAAGTATTATTAGAAAAATTAATAGAAAAGCTTAAATAATAAAAATTAAAGTTGAATATATTATTATTTAAATATAGAAAATAAGTTATTTTAAACTTATAAAAAATGAGGGAAATTTCCCTCATTTTTAACTTATATAAATTTTAGTTAAAGTAACTTTAAAATTCTAAATTTAAAGAAAGTAACCTATTTTTTAATTCATTCATTATATTAATTTCATCTTCAAGTGTATCCGCATCATAAGTTACAGAAAATCTTAAGAAAGCTCCGCAATCATCCCAAGGAACAGTAGATACTAATGCATTTGATAAAAGGTATAAGGTAACATCTTCAGCTGTTGTAAATTTAACTCCTTCTTTTATACCTTTAGGAATAGGAACATAAATATAAAATCCAGCTTTAGGTTTTGTAGCTTCAAAGCCAACTTCTTTCAATGCTTCAGTTAAAAGGTCAAGTCTTCTAGAATATCTTTCTCTATTAATATCTACTAAATGATAATTATCAAGTGCAAATACACCTGCTTTTTGTATAGCTCTAAATTGACCAGAATCTGTATTAGATTTTATTACAGAGAAAAGTTTTATAAATTTATCAGACCCAACTATAAAAGCAAGTCTCCAACCAGTCATATTGAAGGACTTAGACAGAGAATGGATTTCTACACAAACATCTAAAGCACCATCAACAGATAATATGCTAAGAGGTTTATATCCATCATAAGTTAGGTGTCCATATGCTAAATCTGATACAACTAAAATATTATTTTCCTTAGCGAAATCTACAATATCTTTATAAAATTCATAAGTTGCGACCTGACCTGTAGGGTTGTTCGGATAGTTTATATACATCATTTTAGCTCTTTTTAAAATATCGTTAGGAATATTTTTTAAATCCATATAAAAATTATTTTCTTTGGAAAGTTCAAGATTATATATTTCTCCACCTAAAAGCTTTGTATAAGTTGCTAGGGTTGGGTAATTAGGCGATGGCATTATACATACATCGCCAGGATTTATAAAGCATATCGGTATCATAGCAAGTATAGATTTAGATCCTATCCCGTGCATTACATTAGATGTAGTAAGATTATCTATACCATATACATTGTTTAAATATCTACAAGCAGCTTCTTGAAATTCTTCAATTCCATTATCGGCATAGTACCTGTTTTCAGGCTTTCTACATTCATTATTTAATACATCACATATAAGTTTATCAGCCATTTTATCAGGCTCTCCTACACCCATATCAATAAGTTTAATATCAGGATTATTCTTTATAGTTTCATGAGTTAATTGTTTGATTTTCTCAAATTTATAAAGTTTTTTAGGAGCATTAAAGAAAGAAGATCCTCCTAGTGAGTCAGCAATTAAATGGTCCAAAAATCCCATTGTTATACCTCCAAAATAAATAGTATAATATATAATATTTATCGGTTACATATTTAAGCACTGAATCTAGAAAATTAATATAAAATGGATATAAGTGTAAGAATTTTAAAATGTGTTATAAAGTAATTATTTACAAGTTTAAAAAAATATATAGGAAAAACTATATTTATACATAAGAAAGGGTGATAATTTTGGATAAATCAAAAGTAAGAAGAGATAATAAAAATCAATCAATACAAAATATAGTGAATCATTCTCAAGGAGATAAAGATCTTGTATCAAATCTTGAACAAGTTCAAGTTGTAAATAGTGAAGGAAATAGTAAAAAGGATAATAATCTCCCTAAAAATAATATGATTTAAATATATAAAGTAAAGCAAGAACTTTCTACAAAAAAAATCATATAATTATACGAGAAAGGTATTGTCTACTTTTCTTTTAAAAAGGAGGTTTTTGTATTGCAAAATTTAAACAATAAAAAGTATACAAGAGCTGAAAAGAACTCAGACTATAGAAAGATGTTTTTAGGGGTAGATATTAAATTTAAACTAGAAAATGGTAAGAAGGTTATACCTATTGGATTTGACAATGGTGCAACAACACCAGCTCTAAAATGTGTATTTGACGAAGTATACAATGATTTATTAGTATATGGCTCGATAGGTAGAGGTCAAGGCCCAAAAGGAGAATTATCAACTAGAAAATATGAAGAGTCTAGAGAGAGAGTATTAAAATTTTTTAACTTACAAGACAATGATACTCATACAGTTGTATATACAAAGACAACAACAGAGTCTTTAAATATATTAGCTAACATACTAATAAAAAATAAAAATGATAAAGTACTAACAACTAGAATGGAACATCATGCAAATGACCTTCCTTGGAGAAAAAATGCTATAGTTGAATATATAGACGTAGATGAATTAGGAAGGATAAATATAGAAGATATAGAAAATAAATTAAAAAAAGAAAATGGAAATATAAAAATAGTAAGCGTAACTGGTGCATCTAATGTAACAGGATATATAAATCCTATACATGAAATAGCAAGACTTGCTCATAAATATGGTGCAATAATAGTAGTAGATGGAGCACAATTAGTTGCACATAAAGAAGTTGATATGAAAGGAAAGGATCCTACAGAGCAAATAGACTTTTTAGTATTTTCAGGTCATAAAACATATGCACCATTTGGAAGTGGTGTAATAGTTGGTCTGGTAAAAGATTTAGATGTTGAAGAACCTTTTGTAAAAGGTGGAGGATGTGTAGATTACGTATTTGATGATAAAGTAATTTGGAGTGAACCGCCAAGTTTACATGAAGCTGGAAGTCCAAATTTTATAGGAACTATGGCAATGGTTAGAGCATTAGAAGAGTTAAAAAATATAGGTTTTGAAAATATATATAATCATGAAAGAAAAATCAAGGATTACTTGATGGAAGAAATGAAAAAAATTGATAATGTAATAATATATGGAGATACTGAAAATACTGAAGATAGATTGGGTGTTATATCTTTTAATATAAAGAACAAAGATTGTTATGAAGTAGCTGATAAATTTGCAAAAGAAAATGCAGTATCACTAAGAGCAGGTAAGTTTTGTGCACATCCATATGTAGCAAGATTACTGAAAGTAAGTAATAATTACGAGGAATATAAGAAAAATCTTGATGATGCTGATTTTGGGATGATTAGGCTAAGTATAGGATTGTATAATACAATGGAGGAAGCAAAGATATTTATAGATGAATTAAAGAAAATTGCAGTAGATGCATAATGAAAAAAGTAGCCAATTTATTTGGCTATTTTTTTTATCAAAATAAAAATAAAAAAGTTATAGGAAATTGTTTACAGAATTACAGTAATCGTTTACTATATAGATATAAAGTTATAGTAATCGTTTACTGTGAATGATTATTAAGAATATATAAGATAAAAAAAGGAGTTATTTACTCTTATAAATTTAATAAAAATATATTTAATCAAAGGAGTATTGAGATGATAAATAAGTTAAAATCAGATTTTAAAAGAATATTTGAAATAGAAAGTGAAGAAGTATTTTTCTCACCAGGTAGAGTTAATTTAATAGGAGAGCATACAGACTATAATGGAGGTCATGTATTCCCTTGTGCACTATCGTTTGGTACTTACGGAGTAGTATCAAAAAGAAATGATAAAAAGATTAGAATGTATTCATTAAATTTTGAAGATATAGGAGTAGTAGAGTTTAACTTAGATTCTATAGAATATGATAAAGCACATGATTGGGTTAATTATCCAAAGGGGGTAGCAAAAGTTATACAAGATAAAGGCAATAACATAGAACATGGTCTTGATATATTAGTATATGGAAATATACCAAATGGAGCGGGTCTTTCATCTTCGGCATCGCTTGAATTATTAATGGCAGTTATATTAAATGATACATTTAATCTTGGAATAGATATGGTAGATATGGTTAAATACGCTCAAGAAGCTGAAAATAAGTTTATAGGTGTTAACTGTGGTATAATGGATCAATTTGCAATAGGTATGGGGAACGATAGATGTGCAATATTACTTGACTGTAATACATTAAAGTATAGATATAGTGAAATAAATATGGAAGGATACTCTATAGTTATAGGAAATACTAATAAAAGAAGAGGTTTAGCAGACTCTAAATACAATGAAAGAAGAAGTGAATGTGAAAGAGCATTATCTAATCTTCAAACTAAATTAAATGTAAAAGCATTAGGAGAGTTAACAGAAGAAGAATTTGAAGCTAATAAAGAATTAATAGAAAATGAAGTAGATAGAAAAAGAGCAAAGCATGCAGTATATGAAAATCAAAGAACATTAAAAGCTGTTAAAGCATTAGAAGAAAATAACCTAGAATTATTTGGACAATTAATGGTTGGTTCTCACGTTTCTTTAAGAGATGATTACGAAGTTACAGGAATAGAATTAGATACATTAGTTAGTTTAGCACTTAAGCAAGATGGTGTAATAGGTGCTCGTATGACAGGTGCAGGATTTGGTGGATGTACAGTAAGTATAGTTAGAAACGAAAATGTAGGAAACTTCATAGAAAATGTAACTAAAGGATATGAAGAAGAAATAGGATATGCACCAACATTCTATGTTGCTAATATATCAAGTGGTACTAGAAAAATAGGGTAAATATAACTTATTAGGAGGAGATAGAAATGTCAGTATTAGTTTGCGGTGGAGCAGGATACATAGGAAGCCATACAGTACATCAACTTATAAAAAATGGTGAAGATGTTATTATAGTAGATAATTTACAAACAGGTCATATGGATGCAGTTCATAAAGATGCAAAGTTTTGTAAAGGTGATATAAGAGATAAGGAATTTTTAAGAAGTGTATTTAAAGAAAATAACATAGAATCAGTTATACATTTTGCAGCGAACTCTTTAGTTGGGGTAAGTATGAGTGATCCTTTAAGTTACTTTGATAATAACGTATATGGAACACAGGTACTACTTGAAGTTATGGTTGAATTTGACGTTAAAAAAATAGTATTTTCATCAACAGCAGCAGTATATGGTGAGCCAAAGCAAATACCAATACTTGAAACAGATATTACTAATCCAACTAACACTTACGGTGAAACTAAGTTAGCTATGGAAAAAATGATGAAATGGACTGATTTCGCTCATGGGATTAAGTATGTATCACTTAGATACTTTAATGTTGCTGGAGCATTAGAAGATGGAGCTATAGGAGAGGACCATACTCCAGAAACGCATCTTATACCACTTATACTTCAAGTACCTCTTAAGAAAAGAGAGTACATAACTGTATTTGGAGATGACTATGATACTCATGATGGTACTTGTATAAGAGACTATATACATGTCATAGACCTAGCTAATGCTCATATAAAAGCACTTAACTATTTAAGAGAAGGAAATGAAAGTAATATATTTAACTTGGGTAGTGGAAATGGATTTACTGTAAAAGAGATGATAGAAGCTGCTAAAGAAGCTACAGGAGAAGAAATAAAGGTCGTTATAGGAGAAAGACGTTTAGGAGATCCAGCAAAACTTGTTGCATCAAGCCAAAAGGCAAAAGAAATACTTGGATGGACTCCAGAATTTGATGATGTTAAGAAAATGATAGGGGATGCTTGGAATTGGCACAAAAACCATCCAAATGGATTTAATAACTAGGGGGATATTATGAATATAAATTACGAAGTTAATAGATTAATAAATTTTGCGATTCAAAATAATTTAATAGATAAGTTAGATGCAGTTTATGCATCTAACTTATTATTAGAAGTATTAAACTTAGATGAATTTGAAGAAGTTGAAGTTGATGAAAAACTTCAAACAGCAACACCTATACTTGAAAATATGTTAGACTATGCAGTTGAAAAAGGTATGATAGAAGATACAACAACTGAAAGAGATTTATTTGATACAAAAATAATGAATGCTTTAATGCCTAGACCATCAGAAGTCATAAAAACTTTTAATGAAAAGTATGAAAATAACAAAGAAGAAGCAACTGATTACTACTATAAAATGAGTATAGCTTCAAATTATATAAGAAAAGATAGAACTGATAAAAATATAGTTTGGAAAACTACAACAGAATATGGTGATTTAGATATAACTATAAACTTATCTAAGCCTGAAAAAGATCCAAGAGATATAGCGAAAGCGAAACTTATGAAATCTACTTCATATCCTAAATGTTTATTATGTAAACAAAATGAAGGATTTAGAGGAAATATAAATCATCCGGCTAGACAGAACCATAGAATAATACCAATGGAATTTGCAGGAGAAAATTGGTTTTTACAATACTCTCCATATGTATATTACAATGAACATTGTATAATACTTAATGCAAAACATACTCCTATGAAAATATATAGAAAGACATTTGAAAATTTATTAGGATTTGTAGAAAAATTACCACACTACTTCGCAGGTTCTAATGCGGATTTACCAATAGTTGGTGGATCAATACTTTCTCATGATCATTACCAAGGTGGACACTACACATTTGCAATGGAAGTTGCTCCAATTGAAGAAACTTTCGAAGTTAAAGGATATGAAAATACTAAAGTTTATCGTGTTAAATGGCCAATGTCTGTTATAAGACTTAATGGAGAAAATAAAGAAGAAATCATAAATTTAGCAGAACATGTATTAAATACATGGAAAAATTACTCTGATGAAAGTGTTGAAATACTACATGAAACAGATGGAGAGCTACATAATACTATAACTCCTATAGCAAGAATAAAAAATGGTAAATATGAACTTGATTTAGTACTTAGAAATAATCGTACAAATGAAGCTCATCCTATGGGAATATTCCATCCACATAATGAAGTTCATCATATAAAGAAAGAAAATATAGGTTTAATAGAAGTTATGGGATTAGCTGTACTTCCTGCGAGACTTAAAAATGAGATAAATAGCTTAGGAGAACTTTTAGTATCAGGTATTAAGAATATAGATGATAATGAAAGTTTAAATCACCATGGAAGTTGGTATAAGTATATAGTAGGAAATTATAGTAATATAAATAAAGAAAATGTAGATCAAATACTTATAGATGAAGTTGGTAAAAAATTCTCTACAGTACTTGAACATGCTGGAGTATTTAAGCGTGATGAAGAAGGTATAAAAGCATTTAATAAATTTATAAATTCATTATAAGGAAAATTTAATTATGAAAACAACTATAGTAGATGTAGCAAAAGCTTGCAATGTTTCTGTAGCCACTGTGTCGAGGGTTATAAATGGGAATTATCCTGTAAAAGAAGAAACAAAAGAAAAAGTATTAAAAGTAATAGAAGAACTACAATATAAACCTAACACACAAGCTAGGGACTTAATAAAGAAGCAGTCTAGTACTATAGGTGTAGTAGTTCCAAGTATAAGTAATATGTTCTTTACTAACGTTATAAATGGTATAGAAAGTTATTTTGAAAAATCAGAGTACTCAATTTTTTTATGTATAACTGAACATGATAAAGACAAAGAGATATCAAGAATAAATGAGCTTATATCCAGAAACGTAGCTGGTATAATAGTTGTTGACCCGGGAATAGATAACGTGGAATCAAAATATTTTGATCAAGTAGCAAAATATCTACCGATGGTATTTGTAAATAGATACTCAGAAAGTTCACATATATCATCAGTATATAATGACCAAGAAAATGGAGCAAGGCTTGCTATTAATTACCTCTTATCTAAAAATCATAAAAATATAGCATTTATTCGTGGAGATAATAGTTATTCTTATGATATAAAAGAAAAGGTATACAAAGAAATGATGAAAGATATAAATAATTTCAAAGAAGAGTTTATAGTAAATATAGGCCATGGAAATAGTATACAAACAGTTAATAAAACAATGAAAGAGGGAATAAAGTTATTAAGTTTAAATAAAGATGTAACGGGAGTATTTGCTTGTAATGATCTTATGGCTATAGGTATTATGAATGCATGTAAGAAGCTTAATATAAAGATTCCAAATGATTTGTCCATAGTTGGATATGATAATATTGAACTTAGTGAAATGGTAGAGCCAAAATTAACAACAATAGATCAAAATATGTTTTTACTAGGTAAAAACTCAGCTATATTATTAAATGAAAAAATAGAAAATAATAATAAATATAGCAAAAGTATAGTACTGAATAATCATCTAATTAAAAGAGATACTTAAAACCTATGGGAAAAATTTACCCCATAGGTTTTTTACGTACAAGGAAATTATATTATAAAAATACATATGGATAATCTCTGTATAATAGACAGAGCAATAGTTTTATAAGTGCAAAAAATTATATTTTAAGCAATGGATTTATCTAAAATTATTTGCTAACGCATCGCTTAATCTAAGCGTATTTTGTATTTATAAAAAAATATAAAAGTTAAGGTTAAGTTAAGGTTAAAGCTAATACTAATATAAACAAAATAATTTAAGGAGGACAATATGAAACTAAATAAGAAAAACATAATATTAGCATCAATATTAGGATTAACATTAATGAGCTCTAATTTTAATTTATCAAATGCACAAGAATTAATTACACAACCACAAAATTCATGTGAGCAACAACATCCAAATTGTAAGATGATGCATAGAAAGAGCATATTTAAGGAAAGTGTAGAAAAATTAGAAGTAGAAGGTGTTCTTACTCAAGATGATATAAAAAGTATAAAAGAGTATTGTAAAGAACAGATGATTAAGAAAGAAAAAGAAAAATCTATTGAACAAGTTGAACAAATGGTTAAAGATAATGTAATAACTAAAGAAAAAGGTGAAAAACTTAAACAAGCTATAACAAATAGTAAAGGAGAATAATAAGAAAAGGAACTCTTGATAATAATTCATGAGTTCCTTTCTATATATTAATGTATCACTAGATTTTTAACATTATTTATTATTAGATTTTTTAGTAGATTTATTTTTTATATTTTTCTTAACAGATTTACTCTCTTTAGAATCTTTAGGTTTTCTAGTTTGTTTAAACGCAGCATCAACAAGTTTACCTTCTTTTAAATCTTTTTTCTTTATATCTATATTAAAGTTTCTCTTGTAGTCTCTTATAGTAGATAGATTTTGATTAGTAACTATTGATATAGCATCACCTTTTCTATTTCCTCTAGCAGTTCTACCACATCTGTGTACATACTCATTTTTTCCTGGTGGGAAATCTAAGTTAAATACATGAGTAACATCAACTATATCAAGACCACGAGCAGATAAGTCTGAAGATACTAGTATTTTAGATTTGCCTATTTTAAAGCTATTTAAAGCATTTTTTCTATCTTCTTTTGTCATTCTACCGTATATACCAACAGCCTTATAACTATGATAGTTTAATTTTGCAGTTATAACTTCTATACTATCTTCGTCATTAACAAATACTATAGCACGTTTTGGATTAGTTGCAGCGATAGCTTTTCTAAGCAAGGTAAACTTATCACGTCTATCTCCATGTAAATACATATGATTTATATTTGGATTTATAGGTTCTTCATCTATTTTTATAACTTCAGGCTCTTTCATTACATTGTTTAATATATCTAGAGCAGTTTCATTTAAACTAGCTGAAAATCCTAGAAGTTGTCTATCTCTTAATGTAGTTTTAATTATATCCTTTACAACTGATACATTATTTCCACTAAGTAAACTATCAACTTCATCAAGTATTATAGTTTTTATAGTATGTGCTTTTAATTTCTTTTGCTTTATTAAATCTAAAACTCTACCAGAAGTCCCAACTACTATATGAGGCTTTATAGCTTTTATATTTTTTATTTGTTTTTGAATATTTACTTCTCCTATTAAAGAAAAAGCAGTAACATCGAAATTAGAATTAGATGATAAAAGCTTTGCTTGATCTGTTATTTGCATAACCAATTCATGAGTTGGAGCAAGTATTAAAACTTGAGTTTCTCTTTTTGTAGAATCTATTTTTTCAAACATTGGAAGTAAATATGATAGGGTTTTACCGCTTCCTGTTTGTGCATTTACTATTAAATCTTTGTTATCAAGTATTTTATTTATAGTAAGGCTTTGAACCTTAGTAGGCTCGGTTATATTTTGTTTTTTTAAGCCATCAATTAAATTCTTATTTAAGTTTAATTCATTAAATGTAGTCATATATTTCTCCTTCGTTATTTATATATATCTAATTATACACATATTATATAAAAAATTACACTAAATAAAATATAAAATAATATTTTATATAATCTGTTGCGATAGTTATTTTATTAAGTATATTGAAATTATTATATAAGTTTTTTTATTATTAAAATATAGATTGATATAATCCAGTATTTTAAATGATTATATTTAACTAGCGCAACAAGTTAATGTAGAAAAGGAGATTTAAGATTAATTATAGCATTTTGTATATATTTAATATTAATAATTAAATCTAAAATTGCACAAAATATATAAAAGAGAAATAACATTAGATATAATTAAATATCAAATAAAATTTAATTAAAAATATCACAAAGTATAATAAAAAAGCATAAAATATGGTAAAATGTACAATGTATACAATTGATAAATTAAATACACTTTATAGGGAGGACAATAATGAAGAAGAATAAAGTTGTAATAGTTGGAACAGGTATGGTAGGTATGAGTTACGCTTACTCTATGGTAAATCAAGGGACATGTGAAGAATTAGTTTTAATAGATTTAGATAAAAAGCGTGCAGAAGGAGAAGCAATAGATTTAAATCATGGTCTTAGTTTTGCACCTAGAAAAATGAATATATATGCTGGTGATTATAGTGATTGTAAAGATGCATATCTAATATGTATAACAGCAGGTGCTATACAGTTAGAAGGTGAAACTAGACTAGATTTACTTCATAAAAATACTAAGATAATGAAGTCTATTGTAAATGAGATAAAAAAGTCAGGATTTGATGGTATAATATTAGTTGCTGCAAATCCAGTTGATATAATGACTTATGTTTGTTGGAAATTATCAGGATATGATAAATCAAAAGTAATTGGATCAGGAACAACATTAGACTCAGCTAGACTTATGTACACATTAGGTGAAAGGTTAGATGTAAATCCAAAAGATATAAACGCATATGTTATAGGAGAGCATGGTGATTCTCAATTTGTGGCATGGAGTTACGCACTATGTGGAGTTCAACCAATATATCAAATCGCGTCAAGAAAAGATAGCAAGATAAGATTTGAGGATTTAGAGAAAATAGAAGATGAAGTTAGAAATATAGCGTATAAGATAATAGAATGCAAAAAATCAACATATTATGGTATAGGCATGGCTTTAACAAGAATAACTAAGGCAATACTTGAAAATGAAAATAGTGTGCTTACAGTATCTTCATATTTAAATGGGGAGTATGGTCATGACGATGTATATATTGCTGTGCCAAGTATAGTTAATGAAAATGGTGTAAGAGAAGTTATTCATCTTCCATTAGATAATGAAGAAAAGGAAAAGTTAGACAAATCTGTCGAAATAATGAAAGAAAATATAAATAAGCTAGATATATAAAAAAATAAGAAGTTGAGAGATTCTCAACTTCTTATTTTTTTACAAAATTATAAAACTGTTTAATTTTAGGACATGAGTAATTAAAAGTAGATATTATTAATGTATTATTTTAATGTCGAAAATATATTTTTTACAAAAATGATATGATAATTGTATATACTTTCAAATTTTGTTATACTAATTAAAGTAGAGTATACAATAATAAAAGGTGGGGACCTAAAAATGATAGGAAATAAGGATAGCTTAATAGGATCATTGTTAAATGGTGGAAATGTGTACAGATTAAAATGTCAAAATTGTGAAGCTGTATCAGTTCAAATAACAGAAAATAATGGACCAGATTATACATGTCTTGATTGTGGAGGTAGATGTGTTATATTTAAGGAATTTTTAGCAGACAAGGAAGACGTTATCTTTTCGATGAAGGGGATAAGAGATTAGAATATAAAGTTATAATTATAGAATACCCTATATAGATATGAGTTTTACATATAAGCTATATAGGGTTTATTGTATGTTTATATTTTTTTTATATAATATATAATCATGATAATACTTCCAAATAAAGCATCTATCATATCATGCATAGTGTCGGTAAGTCCTCCTTGTTGCGTATTCATTTTGAATAGCGTATCTAAGGAATATTCAATAATTTCACAAACAGAGGCAAATCCCATTGCAAAAAAGAAGAGTAGTATAACTATTAATAATTTATTAGTAAAATTACTTATTTCAACAATTTTAATAATATTAAAACCAATCTTAATAGTTATAAAACCAGACCAAAAGTGTAAAAAATCATCATAGTGTTTTATACTATCATAAAGTCTAAATGAAGATCCAAAAACTAAACAAAATAGTATAAATAAACTTCCAACTATATATAGACTACTATCTAATATAAGAAAATTTTTAGAATAGACCCATCTAAGAATTAAATTGATGATAAATGCAATTGTAGGTAGACCTACATTTTTATAATCTTTGTTAAATAAAAAATATCCTATAGAAATTATATATATTATACAAATAACTGTATCAAAATAATTTATTTTTTTAGTTTCATAATATACCAACCTCTTTATTTATTTAAATATATTTTATGCAATAAATTAAAAAATTATAAAAATAAAATTATATGCCGCTATTTAAAATAGTCAAATTATCTATAATTCTTATAATTAATATTCAAAAAATCTATTTTAGAAATTATTAAGTAATCTTAACAATATAAATATATATATTTATATTGTTATAGGGGGAGATTATGGATGATAAAATATTAAAAAATGATTTAAGTCTAGATAAAAGAAAACTTCTAGATAAATATAACTTAACTTGCTCAGAAGATTATATCTGGGAGTTTAGGCATAGTAAATATCATACAGTAAAATATTTTTCTCATAAGTTTGCGAAAAATCATTCTACATTGGCTTTAGTCTTTTATATAAATAGATTGTGCTATGCGAAAATTAAGTATTTTGAAGAGAACCTTTATAAATATGAATCATATAAATATATATTTAAAAAGGGATTTTCTAAATGTGAAATGTATGATATGGAATTTTTATTTCATAAGCCAAGTGAAAGATTTATTGATATTAGAAGTTTAAGAGAAATAAAGAGTATTGAAGAGTTTAAGAGATTTTGTAAGATATTAGAAGAACTAGAATGAAGTAATATAATAAGAACATATTAACCATATTACTTTTTTACGCTTAAGGATATTATAATACTTAAAAAATGTGGATAAATTCTGAATGTAAGTAATATTAATAAATTGGTTTTGAGCGTAAAAAAGATTTTGAAATACTTCGTCCACGCAGTGGCTCAAGCAACGGACGAAGTCGTTGGCGATATGAAGTGTTTCGCCGACACGTCGCTCAAGCGAAGCGAATTTTTTATTTAATTTGAGATATAAAATTACTTAAATCGGATAAATAATAATAATGGCATAAGTATATTTATGCCATTATTTATTTTATCCAAGAGCAACATCTAAAATCATCATAAGTGTAAATCCTATTATTATACCTACTGTTGTTAAATTTTTATTTTCTAAGCAGGCTTCAGGTATTAGCTCAGATGAAACAACGCCAATCATAGCACCAGCAGAAAATGATAAAAGTATAGGTAATATACTTCTCATGGAGATAGCCATAAAAACACCTAAAACACCTGCTATAGGCTCAACAAGCCCAGATGCCTGACCATACAAGAAACTTTTTCCGACTGAAAAACCTTCACGTCTTAAAGGTAGAGATACAGCAGCACCTTCAGGAAAGTTTTGAAGACCTATACCTATAGCTAAAAGGATTGCACTAGCAACAGTACATCCTGGTATTCCAAGTGCAGAACCACCAAAAGCGACTCCAACAGCTAATCCTTCTGGTATATTATGAAGTGTAACTGCTAAAACTAATAAAATACTTTTTTTATAAGATTTAAACCTCATTCCATCGTCCACTTTTAAATCTTTAAAAGTAAACTTATCTAAAAATTTATCTGATAAAACTATAAAAAGTCCACCTAAAATGAACCCTAATGAAGGTATGAACCAAGAATTATATCCTAAATCATCGCAAAGGGATATTGCAGGACTAAGCAAAGACCAAAAGCTAGCTGCAATCATAACTCCTGCACCAAATCCTAACATAGTATTTAATATACTTTTATTTACATCTTTAAAGAAAAATACAATGCTAGCACCTAATGCAGTAATAGACCAAGTAAATAAAGTTGCTAAAAGACCTTGCAGTATAGGATTAAGAGATAAAAACCAAGTCATTATATTGTCACCTCATAAAAAATTTATAATAGAACTACTATTTTTATAATATGAAAAATAGTGATGGGTGTTACAATAAGAAAATGTAAGTAAAAATATTTATGCATAAAATATTAATAAAAATAGTTGACACTCTAATACTAAACTACTACTATTTAAGTATAACATATTTAATATATGCGGATGTGGCGGAATTGGCAGACGCACCAGACTTAGGATCTGGCGCCTATGGCGTGGGGGTTCGACTCCCTTCATCCGCACCAATTACATAGAAAATCAATTTGATTTGACTATAAATTCAAATAAATAGACTTCTACTGTTAAATTTTTAGTTTACAAAATATCTTAGTAAGTGGTAATATATAAATAAAAATAAAAAGGTGATGGAGTTCACCATTAAGTGCGAAAGCTAATGACTCCTACTCTTAAGTTTAAGGGTAGGAGTCTATTTGTTTGCAAAAAAGGAGGAAATCATGACTTTAGTATTAAGCTTATTAACAATAGGCATCATAGCCACATATAGCGGAAAAATAGTAGAGAAGTTTAAGCTACCAGCACTTATAGGTATGATGATAGTTGGAATGATTATGGGGCCTTCATTTTTAAATATAGTTCCTAGTAATATTTTAGAAATAGCTCCAATTATAAAAGATATGGCATTAGTTATTGTTTTATTTATAGGAGGACTTGGCATAAGTTTATCTCAGATAAAGCAAATAGGAAGACCTGCAGTACTTTTGAGCATAATACCAGCTACTTTAGAAGGATTTACAATAGCATTTTTATCTATGAAGTTTTTAGGATTTACATTTGTCCAAGGAACTATATTAGGATTTATAATAGCAGCAGTATCGCCAGCAGTTCTTATACCATCAATGATATCTTTAATAGAAAGAAAAATTGGCCAGGATAAGGCAATACCACAAATGTTATTAGTCGGAGCAAGTGCTGACGATACAATTGCTATAACTTTATTTACAACATTTTTAGGAATATATATGCAAAATAATAGTGGACAGAATATATCATTTATGAAAAATCTTATATCAATACCAATAACTCTTGTGATAAGCATATTAGGAGGATTTATAGTATTTAAATTAAGCAAGAATGTAATAGAAAATATTAATAAGAAATATTTAAAGCCAATTATAGCGTTTATTATTTGTTTAGCTATGAGAGCTGTAGAGAAAAATTTGCATATAGAAATATTTAATTCATTGATTGCTATTATGGTTTATGGATTTTTTATAAGAAATTATATAAAAGAAGATGCTAAATATATATTAGATAGTATGAATAAGGTATGGAAATATGGAAAATTATATTTATTTACATTTGTTGGAATGGCAATTAATCCTATATTAGTAGGAAAATACTTCTTTATAGGCGTAATGATACTAATATGTTCTTTATTTATACGTTCTGTAGGAGTAATGATATCCTTAGTTGGTACTAACTTAAGCAAAAAAGAAAAAATATTTTGTGTTATAGCATATCTTCCAAAGGCAACAGTTCAATCTGCAAAAGCATCAATACCGCTTCAGATGGGGGTATTAGGTGGAGATATAATGCAAGCCATTGCTATACTTAGTGTATTAATTACAGCGCCTATAGGAGCTATAGGTATAAATTTAACCTGTGAAAAATTACTTCATACAGAAATTGAATAAAATAATAAATATACAGGGAAATTTAGTATAACAATAGGATAAAAGACTGGCTTAAAAAGTATCATTTGAGCCAGTCTTTTTATTAATCTAGTATGCTATATAAAACTGCATTAACTATTGATAGTAATATAGATGCCCATATAGCGCTAAAGAATCCATAAAGGGCTACGTTAGAAACAATCATAAAAGATAATTTTAAAACTAATGCATTAATAACTAAAGAAAATAATCCTAAAGTTAAAAATGTTATAGGGAAAGATAAGAATTTAAGTATTGGTTTAATTGTTGAGTTAAGTAAGCCTAATATTATTGTAAGAATCAATAGTGACTTAAGAGATCCTATATACATACTATCCATTAAGTTTGATACTAAATACAGAGATATAGCATTAATAACTATAAATAGTGATATTTTTTTCATCTTTAACATCCTTTCTTTTTAAAACTATATATAATTTTTTAGTATAAAATACATTATATATTTAATGTATTATAGAATAACGTTTATAAAAATAGTTATATTCTATATTATGGAAAATATTAAATTACTATGTATAATTTTTTAGATTAGATATAGAAATAAAATAAATAAGTATATTTTATTAAGAATAAATATTACTAGAAAAAATCTTTTAAAATTATTAAATATAGTTAAATGAATTACATAGCTGTAATATAAATAACACATCCATATTATAAAATATTACAACTTAGTAAATCTATTGCACAAAGCTAGCAATTTAGTATATTATGGTTAGTATCTAATAAATAATAGGAGAAAGAGTATGCTAAATTTAACTAAAACTAAAAAAACGTGTTTACAGTATAGTTTCTTACTACTTTTAATATGTATAACTGTTTATTTAGTATCGACAACACTAGATATTACATTAATACCCACGATTATAAAATTAGTTAATAAAAAATTTATATTTATTGGCTTTTTATTAATGATAATTTATATGCTATTGGAATCTATAATAATAAATATATTAATAAAATCTATACAAAAAACAGAAGTAAGATTTTTATCTTTTAAGATAGCTATGATGGGATTTTATTATAATTTAGTAACACCATTTGCTTCAGGTAGTCAACCTATGCAAATTTATACATTAAATAAATATGATATAAATCTTAGTAAATCTACAGCTATAGTTACAAATAAGACAGTATTATTTCAAATTGTAGTAACAATATATACTGCAGTTATAATATTTTTTAATATAGACTTACTTAAAAATGAATTGCCGTCTATATTGCTATTAATGAGTATAGGTATGGTAATGAATATAGTTTCGTTATTTGGAGGTATGCTAATAGTACTAAGTCCTAATACTATGAAAATGATAATTAAAATAGTAATTAATATACTGTATAGATTAAAAATATTTAAATCATTAAATAACAAAATATATACTATAAATAAATTTATTGATGAATATAGCTATTCAATAAAATTATTTATTAAAAATAAAAAAGCATTATTTTTAAGTATTATACTTACAATAATACAACTTACAATATATTTTATTATATCTTATTGTATTTATAAAGCATTTAATTTAAGTGGATTAAGTATTTTTAAAATTTTAGCACTTCAAGTATTTTTATACATGTCAGTTTCTCCTATTCCAACACCTGGAAATGTTGGAGCAAATGAAATAGCATTTTTTACTATATTTGCTAATGTATTTCCTGAAAATATAATAGGATATTCTGTAGTTTTGTATAGTATGTATGTTTATTATTTTTTAGTCGTATTTTGCGGATTCTTTACAATACATACACATTATCATATGAATAAACGAAAAAATAAAAATCTAAATTATAATTTATAGAGGCTTTTAAAGCCTCTTTTTGCATTTAAGGATATTATAATACTTTAAAAAATGTGGCTAGCTTTTGAATTTAAGTAATATCGATAAAGGGGATTTGAAGGTAAAAAATTTTTATATGAAAAATTATAATTTATTTTAGTGATGGCTAAAATATAAATGCTAGCATTAATGAAAATTTAGCCAAAACATAAAAAAAATAATAGTAGTAAAACTATTAGATATGGGCAACGTAAAGATATATAAAATATAAAAGAAAGGAAGATATTATGACAAATAAAAAAGAAAAATTAGATAACAATAAAGAAATCAATAAATTACTAAAAGATAATTCAACTAAAATGGAAATAGCTAAAGAAATACAATCCAATAAAAAAATCGCTGAAATAGTTGGAGATAGATTAGCGAGAAAAAGACATTTTCCTCCATGTTAAAAATAATTAGTTAGAGGAGTGAATAAATTGAGCGATAACAGATTTTATAATGGTCATTATAGTGACGCTCTACAATATACTAAAGATATATTAAAGGGTAGTTCCTCTATAGATGAAATAATAATAAATGTAGATAACAATAAAGATAACAATGAAAATAAAGATAATAAGGAAGAAAATTAAACGTGGTATATTTTTACCACGTTTTTTTATAGTATATAAAAATGTTTACTAGTTATGTATAATATAATTTGAGGATTGTTTGTTATAATGGCAATAAATATAACTTTAGAAGTATCTGCTAATCAAATAAATTTATAGTAGTATTAGAAATTTAAGAAGTTATAGATTCTAATAGAGCAGGATTAAATTTAGTATCAATAATGATAGGTTTAACAATAGCTATAATAAATGGTGGATTTATATTTGAGAAATATGTAAAACAATATATGATTAAATAAGAATCTACAGGTTAGTTAAATATAGAGTATTAAATTGTGAGAATATAAAATTTAAAATTTTAGTAGGAGGAATACATATATGAGTAAGAAATATATAATGGCATTAGATCAAGGAACAACCAGCTCAAGAGCTATTTTATTTGATAAAGAAGGAAATGTAGTTGCAACTTCTCAAAAAGAATTTACTCAATTTTATCCAAAGATTGGATGGGTTGAACATAATCCTATGGAAATATGGGGAAGTCAAAGTGGAGTAATGAGAGAGGTTTTAGAAACTAATTCTATAAGGCCAGAAGAAGTTTGTGCAATTGGTATAACAAATCAAAGAGAAACTACAATAGTTTGGGATAAAAATACAGGAAAGCCAATATACAATGCTATAGTATGGCAATGTAGAAGAACATCTGAAATATGTGATGAACTAAAAGAAAAAGGATATGAAAAATTAATAAAGGATAAAACGGGTCTAATTCTTGATGCATATTTTTCGGCTACTAAAATAAAATGGATACTAGATAATGTTGAAGGTGCAAGAGAAAAGGCAGAAAGTGGAGAACTATTATTTGGTACGGTAGATACTTGGTTAATATGGAATTTAACTCGTGGAAAGATTCATGTAACAGATTATACAAATGCAGCAAGAACGATGCTTTATAATATAAAAGAATTAAAATGGGATGATAAAATATTAGAAATACTAGATATTCCAAAATCTATGTTACCAGAAGTTAAACCATCAAGTTATGTATATGGCTATACTGATGAAGGGATGTTATCTGGTGCTCAGATACCAATAGCAGGATGTGCAGGAGATCAACAAGCAGCTTTATTTGGACAAACTTGTTTTGAAGAAGGAAGTGCTAAAAATACTTATGGAACAGGATGTTTCATGCTTATGAACACTGGAGAAAATATAGTTGAATCAAAGCATGGATTATTAACAACTATAGCTTGGGGTGTTGATGGTAAAGTAAAATATGCTCTGGAAGGAAGTATATTTATAGGTGGAGCAGCTATACAATGGTTAAGAGATGAACTTAGAGTTCTATATGACGCAAAGCAAAGTGAATTTTATGCAAATAGTGTATCTGATACTAATGGAGTATATGTGGTACCAGCATTTGCAGGACTGGGAGCACCATATTGGGATATGTATGCAAGGGGAGCTATAATGGGTCTTACTAGAGGTGCTAATAGAGCCCATCTAGTAAGAGCAACGCTTGAATCAATAGCATATCAAGTTAAGGATGTATTAAATGCAATGCAGGAAGACTCAGGTCTTAAGCTAAAAGATCTTAGAGTTGATGGAGGAGCAAGTAGCAATAATTTTTTAATGCAATTTCAATCTGATATATTGGATGTAAATATCGACAGGCCAAAAGTTGTAGAAACTACAGCATTAGGAGCTGCATATTTAGCAGGTCTTGCAGTAGAGTTTTACAATAATAAGGATGAAATAAAAAAATCTTGGATTATAGATAGAGAGTTTATACCTAATATGAGTGATGATAAACGAAATTTATTATATAAAGGATGGAAAAAGGCAGTAAATAGATCTCTTTTATGGGCTAAAGAAGATGAAGCATTTAGAGACGAGTTATCTCGTATAGATAATTAGAACAATATGATATATAACATATAAAAAGTCGCTAATTTAGCGACTTTTTATATTAAAGCAAGTGAAAATAAAACTATTATAAATGGTAATATAAAGAATATCTTTCCTTTAGTAGTACCAATATTTACGGTCCATCCAGCACCAAATCTTTTATTAACAAAAAGTGATGGGTCATTTGGATTATTATAAATACAACCAAATATCCATAAAGAATCATCGTCATCTATAGAGTAAGATGCACTTTTACTTTTATTAGGAGATTTATAATATAGATACGTTTGATAAATACAAACTAAAATAATTATAATTGTAGCTGGCCATAAAATTAAAGGATTTACACTGCTTGCATTCCTAGTAGCAATAAGTATATCTATAAATAAAATATCCATACAGATATTTAAAAGTAAAAAAGTAATGCCAAACATATTCAAACAATATAATTGAGTCTTTTTACTCTTATCTATAAAATTAAAATCTAATTTAAATCTAGATTTTAAAGAATATATAGATGCTAGATATATAATAACTGAAAGACCAACCATCATACCTATAGTAGCAAGTATTTTTATAAATGATTTATCAGAAAATGCATCGGCCTTTCCACTAGGCCCCCAATGAGTAGGTATAACATCTGGTATAGAATTATAACTAGCTAAAACATATACACCTACTATAGTAACTACTATTAAAGGTATTAAGTGTAGTAATGAATATCTTTTTACTATTATATTTTTCTCTTGAATAAACTCTGTATCTAACATAACATTATTTTTTTCTAAATCTAAATCGGATATATTAAAAGATAACTTAGATTTTAACTCTTTTACGTTATTATGAATATTTATATATACAAAAAAATTATATAAACAAAAAACTAACATTGGCAAAATTGAAGAAGCTACATATGCCTTAAATATATAAATTGATGATAATTCAAGTATTAAAGATATTATAAAACCAATAGTTGTAAATAGTTTATACTTTTTATCTAAAACTTTAAATTCTTTTTTATTAAAGTAATCATAATTCAAGCTAATTCCATAGAATTGTCTTTTACCACTTAAGGCTTGAGTAAAATAAGTTAATACGTAAAGTAAAAATAAAATAGGGACATTAATAATTAAAGCTAAAGTACTATTCATAATATTTCACCTCATATTTATCAAATAATTTATTACTATAATCTAAAAATTCTTCACGAGATATTCCGAAAAGGTAACTTTGAGCGACTAAAAGATCTAACATAGATTCAATTTTATTAATATTAAGATCAGTTTTAGCTAGTGGAAGATTATTTACAATTGCACCTTTTCTTCTATCTATATTTATATATCCCTCATCTTTAAGTAAGTTATAAGATTTATTAACTGTATGGAGATTTACTCCTATTTCTTCAGCCATATTTCTTACTGATGGTAAAGATTCATTTATTTTTAAATCTCCATGAGCAATAGATTTAATTATTTGCTCTCTAATTTGAGTATAAATGGGAATATCACTATTAAAATCTAAATTTAAAATCATTTTTAAACCTCCATAATATTTACAATAATTGTTATATATATTATATAACAATTATTGTAAATGTTACAACTATTAATTATGAATAAATATAATAAAATTTTCCTAAAAATTTTGATGATTTATAGGTTAAGGCAAAATAAAATTAAAAGAAATGCTATAAATACTAAACAGGTGATATAGTAAGTTATTAAGAGCATATAAGTGACTTTGAAAAAGAAATATTAGCTTAAAGCATATAAAGCGTGTAAGAGAAAAATAATAAAAAATAAAGTTAATTTATAAAATATATTTACACTATTCGACAGATATGTTAATATAAACTTAATAAAATAAATAGTACCTTTAATCCAGTTCAGAGAAGCTGGCAAGGTTTTCGGATATGAAAATTTATAGTATTTTAATAAAATATACAAAATGTATAAAATATAATATAGAAATACATTTGAAATATTTATTAAAATCATAAGAAAACCTCTTGCATAGCAAGAGGTTTTTTGTTTAGGTACTTATAAAAAGGAGAACATTTATGAGTAAAAAACATCAAGATCATGATTATTCACTAGAAGCAATACCAAATAGTGATAAAAAAGGATTTATATCAATGTTGGTTGTAATGTTAGGGTTTACATTCTTCTCGGCGAGTATGTTAGCAGGAGGAAACTTAGGTACAAGCCTTAGTATGGAGAAGTTTATAACTGCAGTAATTATAGGTAATATAATACTTTGTATATATACAGGACTTTTAGCTTATATGGCAGGAGATACAGGACTTTCAACGCACTTACTTGCAAGATATTCATTTGGCGAAAAAGGTTCATATCTTGTATCATTTTTGGTATCAGCAACACAAGTAGGCTGGTTTGGTGTAGGAGTTGCAATGTTTGCAATACCAGTATCAAAGGTTACAGGAATTAACGTAGGTATATTAGTTTTAGTATCAGGTTTATTAATGACAGCTACAGCTTTCTTTGGAATGAAGTCATTAACAATATTAAGTATGATAGCAGTTCCCTCAATAGCAATACTAGGTAGTATATCAGCAGGGAAAGCTATAGGTGATGTAGGAGGAATTGCAGGATTATTATCAATAGAACCAACAGGAACTATGACAATGAGTGCAGCACTTGCATCAGTAGTAGGTACATTTATAAGTGGTGGAACATTAACAGCGGACTTTACAAGATTTTCTAAAGATAAAAAGACAGCTGTAAGCACTACTGTAATAGCCTTCTTAATAGGAAATTCATTAATGTTAGCATTTGGAGCTATAGGAGCAATGGCTACAGGCCAATCTGATATAGCTGAAGTAATGTTTATGCAAGGTCTTATTATACCAGCGATAATAATACTTGGTCTTAATATTTGGACGACTAATGATAATGCGCTTTATGGATCAGGGCTTGGATTTTCAAATATAACAAAGCAACCAAAAAGTAGAATGGTTATAATAAATGGTATAGTAGGGACATTACTAGCATTATTTTTATATAACAACTTTATGGAATGGTTAAATTTATTAAATTCATTTATACCAGCAACAGGAGCAGTAATAATAGCTGACTACTTTATATTAAATAAAAGAAGTTATACAGAGTTTAAATATGCAAAATTTAAAACAGTTAATATAAATGCAATAATAGCTTGGATAGCAGGTGTTATAGGATCGTATACATTAAAAGGAATAACACCTTTAAATTCAGTAATAGTTGCAATAGTAGTTTATGTAGTATTAAGTAAATTAAATACAAAAAGTAAATTAAATGATATAAATAATAGTACGGAGAAAATAGCTTAAAATTGTTTTGTTAGCTAACTAGTAGTTAAATATAGCTTTAGTATTTTAGGAGGGAAAAGATGTTAATCAAAAATGCGAAATTAAGAAATAATGACAACTTAGTAGATATATTAATAGAAGATGGAATAATAACTAAAATAGACTCAAATATAGAAGTAAATAATGATGAAATAATAGATGCAAAAGGATTTTTAGTTGTACCACCATTTATAGAGCCTCATATTCATTTAGATACTACATTGACTGCTGGGGAACCTAAATGGAATGAAAGTGGTACACTATTTGAAGGAATAGAGCGTTGGTCAGAAAGAAAAGAATTCTTAACAATAGAAGATGTAAAAACTAGAGCAAGAAAAGCTATAAGTTGGCAAGTAGCAAATGGGATACAATTTATAAGAACTCATGTTGATACGACAGATCCAAGCTTGACAGCGATAAAAGCTATGGTAGAACTAAGAGAAGAGTTAAAAGATTATGTAACTATTCAAATAGTTGCATTCCCTCAAGAAGGAATATTATCATATCCTAATGGACTTGAGTTGCTTGAAGAAGCTTTAAAATTAGGTGCTGATGTAATAGGAGCTATACCTCATTTTGAGTTTACTAGAGAGTATGGAGTAGAGTCTATTGATAAAATGTTTGAGTTAGCTAAAAAATATGATGTATTAATAGATGTTCACTGTGACGAAATTGATGATGAACAATCAAGATTTGTAGAAGTACTTGCAACAAGAGCATATGAAAATAATATGGGGCATAAAGTTACGGCAAGTCATACAACAGCAATGCACTCATATAATGGAGCTTATGCATATAAATTATTTAGATTATTAAAAATGAGTGGTATAAACTTTATAGCAAATCCTCTTGTTAATATACATCTTCAAGGTAGATTTGACACATATCCAAAAAGAAGGGGAATTACAAGAGTTAAAGAAATGGTTGAATCTAATATAAATGTATGTTTTGGTCATGATGATATAATGGATCCATGGAATCCACTTGGTACAGGAAATATGTTACAAGTTCTTCATATGGGGCTTCATGTATGTCAAATGATGGGATACAGTCAAATAAATGAATCAATAGATTTAATAACTAATAACAGTGCAAGAACTCTTAATATATGTGATAAATATGGTATAGAAGTTGGAAAGCCAGGGAATATGATAATACTTCCCGCTGAAAATGGATATGATGCAATAAGAAGACAAGTACCTGTTTATTACTCAATAAGAGAAGGTAGAGTTATAGCACATACTACATTAAGTGAAACTAATGTAATGTTAGGTGAAAAAGAAGTTATAGATTTTAAAAAATAAATTAAGTTTAACCTACTGATAATATCAGTAGGTTTTTATATTATACATAAAAAATATTACTAGAAATAGAGGAGTTTAAATATATATTGTATAATATGTAATTTATATGAATTTTAAATCGCTTATATAAATAAATAGAATAATTAAAAAAGGTATAGGTATAATTATATATTCTATACCTTTTTTAGATAAATATTTATTATGTTATGAGTATAATTTTAATAATAAATTAGTTATTTAATAATCAGATTATAACTATAAGGATTATGAAAGGAGGAAAATATGAAAAAGAGTATAAAGATTTCAGGAGATGGATTTATTAGTAAAGGGGAATATGATGTAGTAAAAATTATGGGAGATGCATCATCTATTGGAGATGTATATGCAAGAGAAGTAAAAATAAATGGAGATGCTGAATTTAGAGGAAATTTAGATTTTGGAAAATTAAATATACGTGGTAATACATATATAAATGGAGATATTAAAGTAAGTAAATCTAAGATAAATGGGGATTTTTTAGTAGATGGAAATACTGATATAGATGAATTTGTTTTAACAGGAAATTGTAAATTTAGTTTTGATATAAGGTGCGATATTATTAATATAACTGGCGATATATATGTAGAAAATAATATATACGCAAAAGAAATAAATATAAATGGATTAGTTAAAGTAAAAGGTAACATAGAGTGTGAAAATATAACTATAAAAGGATCTATACAATGTGAGGGAACATTAAAAGCTCAAAGTGCAAGTATTTATCCATATAGTGAGTCAGATTGCAATGAAATAAAATCATCGAAAATAGAGATACTTAAATATAAGCGCAGAAATATTCTAAATTTATGCAAAGAAAAGTATGGAAGGTTTAGTTGCAAATTAATGAAGGGTGATGATATAAAACTAGAAAATACTGATGTAGAATATATAGAATATACAAAAAATCTTAATATATCTGAAGATTGTAAAATTGAAAAAAGTTTAAAAATAATTTAAGGAGTATATTGTGACTACTTTTAAGGTAAATAGACATTTATATAATAAGTTAGTAGAGAAAGTGTGCTAAGTTAATTATAACTTAGATTTAAAAGTTTGATTATTTTAGCACACTTTTTAATTACAAGTAATCTATATATTAAATTTTGTTTTAATTGCTATATGTTTGTTTAAATGATTTTACATATTTTACAGTAATAAGATATGAAGCTATTGGTATACCAATTATCATACTAATTATACCTTGAAGCATATTAGATAAAACTGAGCCTAATGCAATTATAAAGCTACCTTGTAAAAATGTACCTGCTAATAAATATCCAACGACCATAATTACTACACCAAATAATGTAGCTAATATATTTTTTACTAAATTTGCATTTTTCTTAACTATAGTACCAACTATATATCCTTCAAATCCCTTTATTAGTAGTGTGAATAAAGCCCAATGTGAATATCCAGTTAAAATGTCAGCTGAAGCAGATCCTAATCCTCCAGCTATCATACCTGATATAGGTCCAAATAAAATTGATGTTACAAAAATAATGCTGTCGCCTATATTTACATACCCATCTGTCATAGGTATTGGTATTTGTATTACCATAGTGGCTATACAAACAAGAGCTATCATAAGCCCATTTAGAACAAGTAATTTAGTTTTGTTATTCATCTCTATATCCTCCAATTTATGATCATGTGTTATCTAAATTATACCAACCGCAGTAATTAGATACAATAAAAATTGTACCCATACAATTTTTAAAATTATAATGAAGAAACAATCTATTATAATAGTATTTCTTAAGGGTGTATAAAAAATTAATGATTTTTCAATAATATCAATAAAATATAACTTTATGGGTATATAATATATTATAAAATGAAAATATTATAAATTAGCATAAATTGGAGGAATAATAGATGACAAATTGTAACTCATGTCCGTCAAAAAATAGTTGTAAAACTCAAGCAACTTGTAATATAAAGAATAATCCAAATAATAATATAAAAAAAATAATTGCTGTTATGAGTGGGAAAGGTGGAGTTGGAAAATCAACTGTAACTGCATTGATAGCTAAAAAATTAAATAAAATGGGATATAAAGTAGGAATACTTGATTCAGATATAACGGGTCCGAGTATTCCAAGACTTATGAATCTTCAAAATCAAAGGGCTATGTCCAATGGAAAAGATATATATCCTATAGAAAGTAAAGAAGGTATAAAAACAATGTCTATAAACTATATGGTAGATAATGAAAATCAGCCAATAGTTTGGAAAGGACCAATGGTAGGGAATGCTGTAAAGCAATTTTATAGTGATGTAATATGGGGAGAGCTAGATTATTTATTAATAGATATGCCTCCTGGAACTGGAGATGTCGCACTTACAGTAATGCAATCAATTCCTATAAGTGGAGTAGTTATGGTATCTGTACCCCAAGATATGATATCTATGATAGTTGCAAAGGCTGTTAATATGGCAAAAATGCTAAATATAAAAGTATTAGGTGTTGTAGAGAATATGAGCTATATACAATGCCCGGATTGTGATAAAAAAATAAAATTATTTGAAGGGGAAGAAACTGAAAAATTCTTAAGTGAGATGGATTTGAAACTTTTAGGAGAACTTCCTATGACAAAAGAAATAGTTAATATAACTCATAATGGAGTATCAGAAATTAGTGAGAGCTTAGACGGAATACTAACTGGTATTGTAGATAATATAAAATAATTAAGGGTCATATCTAAACAACACTTAGAAGTGATTTTGTATATAGATATGATTGGTGCTGAATTCATAAAAATATTAATTATTATTAATTTCTTTATGAAAATATAGTGAATATGTTAGGTAAAGATAAAAATATAAGTTAATATATATTCGTACATAAGTATAAGCTGATAGTTAAACTATCAGCTTATTTATTTATAAATTCTATGCTTTTTACATTATTTTTATTTATAGCTATAGCACTGCCTAAATCTCTTCCTGACATGGTAAGAAAAGGAACTTCTTCTCCTTTGTTAAATTTTTCTAGCCAATCGACTAGAGAATTAAAGTTTCGAATATTATCTCTTTCTATAATTCTTACAAAACCATTTTTAAATGTTATTTTTATTTTATTATTTATTTTAATCACCGTCCTCCAATATTATTTACTTAATATATCTATCACAAACTAAATTTATATATGATATGTTTGTAAAGAATTATATTTTAAGCATACATATATATTTTAATTAAAATGCTTCATTAAGTAAAATTATTATTTTGTATTGTTCAAAAATAATATAAATAATAGAAGTATTTTATAATGTCTAATTATTATTAGAAGATATATAAATGAATTTGGTAATACGGATAAAGTTTTGTAGGAAATATTAATATATACATTTTTATGTTTATAAAGAAAAAATATTACATACAAAATTATTGATTAATTGATATTAAAAGTGGAATTATTAATAAAATAATAAATAATATAAGCGTAAAACCTAAAAATAATAGAAAAGATATCATGTTATACACTTTCTTATCAAAATTTGCTAAAAGGGTAATAAAAGTAAGTTATTGAATTTATATATAAGGAGAGTGATAATGTGAATTTTAAAAAGCACCTTATGATTTGTATATGTTTATTATTTATGGTATTTAGTTTTAGTATATTATCAAAAAATCTTACAATTTCAGGGGAAGACTTATCATCAAATAATATAGAAAATGAAATAGCAAAGAATGAAGAAGTTGAAAAACTTAAAATAGAATATGAAGAATTAGAAGCTAGAAGAAGAGAAGAAGATATTGTTGAAGCAAATAGAGTACAAGGGGTTTCTTATTTAAGAGAAAATGTTACGGTAATTAGTGAAATAACTGAAGAAGAAATGAAGGAAGTACTTATAAATACTACAGGTTCAAAGACTATGGTCCATCTTGCAGGTGCTTTTGTTGAATGCGAAAAAAAGTATGGTGTAAATGCATTTTTTATGGCAGGAATAGTAGCACTTGAAAGTGGATTTGCAACATCTAGAAGGGCAATAGAGGATAATAACCTAACTGGGTATGAAGTTTATAGTGACAGTTCAGAGGGAAGATTATTTAGTAGTCATCAAGAATCAGTACTTCATACTGCAAGGCATTTAAGTAATAATTATTTAAAAGAAGATGCTATGTATTATAAAGGTTTATCTGTTGATGCTATCCAGTTAAATTATTGTCCAGATGAGGGAGAAGATAAGAGATGGGAAGAGAAGGTTGATTACTTGGCAAGTAATTTTTTAAAGACTTATGATAATTTATTTAGAGCTGATAAATCGTAAATAAAAAAGGTATAATATTAGTATATGATGTTATACCTTTTTTCTATTATTTAATTTTAAGTAAACATAGTATATTTATATAAATAAAAGTTAATAAAAAATATATATAATATAAAATAAGCAATAAAAAAATTACTTAAAATATAAATTAAAGCCTATATATTTTTTTATAAATCAAAATGCTTAATTAATTATAAAACAAAACTAATAAATAAAGAGGATAAAAAATGAAGAAACTTATAGTAATTATATTAGTTGTGTTTAGTTTGGGTGGAATGTATTATTTTTCAAGCCAAAATGCACAAATGTCAGGAAATCAATCACAGGAAGTAGTAAGAATTATAGATAAAATAAGAGATAAAGTTACCTTACAAGATGAAAAGCTTATAAAAATCCAGACTAATATATATGATAAATTAAAAAGATTTGGAAGTAAAAGCTATATTGTTAGAAAGATGGCTCATTTTAGTATATATGCATTAATAGGAACATCTTTATTATTATTTATATATGAGTTTTCTAAAAAGCTTGTACTATCATCATTAATAGCATTTTTACTTTCTATAACGTATGCATGTTATGATGAATATAGGCAATTATCTGTACCGGGAAGATCAGGAAGTATAAAAGATGTATTCATAGATTCATCAGGTGCTTTAACTGGTATAATTTTAACTTTTATAATAATATCAATAATAAAAATAATAGTATCTTTATTAAATAAGAAAGACTTATCGGAAGAAGAATTTAATAATTAATTAAAATATGTTATATTACTTCTTTCTACTTTATATAATTATTATATAAAGTAGAAAGAAGTGATAAAATGAGCTATTTAACTTATTTAAAAATACATCATTTTAAAAGTATAGAAGACTTAGAATTAAAAAAACTATCTAATATAAACATAATAGTAGGAGCAAATAACAGCGGAAAAACATCATTACTTGAAGCTGTGTCAATACTTGGAAATAAAGATAGTATAAAAAGTATCTTAAATAATGTATTCAAAAGAAGTTCTGATTACCCTTCAAGTTTTGAATTATTCTTAGACATATTCCCAAGAGAGCAAGATATAAACAAAAGTATAAAAATTGAATCAACTATAAAAGGATTAACTAGAGAGATTAATATAAATGGAAATATAGTAAAAGATATTGGTATAAATAGTGATATGGATAAGGCATTTTTAGGTAATATTAATGTGAAGGTAGAAGATGAAACAGTCATAGATAAAAATATATCTATAGAAGAAAATAAAGATATAAAATACCTTAATGACTATGACATTATAAAAATAGTATATGTTACACCATATGATTATTATAGAAGTGACTTGATAGAAAGTACTTTAGAAAATATAAATGATAGAGATAAAGAAAATATAATAAATCTACTTAGTATATTCGATCCAGATATAGAGGATTTTAAAGTAGTAAAAAAATTTAACGAAGGTAGATGTTGTGTATATATAGATCATAAGATATATGGTACTGCACCTTTATTTAGCTTTGGAGATAGTATAAAAAAGATATTTATACTTGGAGTTGCTATGGTAAGTGCAAAATGTGGAATACTACTAGTTGATGAAATAGAAAGTGCAATACACAAAAATCATATAAATAAAGTATTTGACAGCATTATAAAAATATGTAAGGAATACAAGATTCAACTAATATGTACGACTCATAGCTTAGAGGTTATAGATGGAATTATACTTTCACTTGGAAATCAAATAGACTTATTATCTTGTTATAGAATAGAGGTATACGATAATAAAACATATTATACAAAGTTTTCTGGCGATAGGTTAAAAGATATTAGAAACTTGCTAGGTCAGGATGTGAGATAATGAGAAGCTTTTTATTTTTTGTAGAGGGAGTTCATGATATAAATTGTGTAGCTAGAATATTATTAATAAATGGATTTAAAGAAGCTAGCAATATAAACGATATTCCAGAAATATGGAGGAGTAGAGTTCCAAGAACTTATCCCTTTGTAGATAATCGATTGGATAGATTTATACCAATACCTTCCTATTTTATAAAAAATAATCTATGTATAGCAATGGTATCAGCTAATGGAGTAGGTAATATTATCAGAGATATAGATTTATACCTTAGCAATATGACTAAGGCTGAATTAAAGCAAATAAATGGAGTATGTGCCATATTTGATGCTGATCAAAAATCTGCAAAAGAGGCTTTTGATGAAAGATTTAAAAAGTATAACAAAGATATGGTTATTAAGAAAAAGGATTTTCTAAGTGGTTCCTGTAGAATACGAGGAGAAAGTATAAATATGTATTATTATTTTTTCCCAGATAACTACTCACAAGGAACATTAGAAAACTTTTTACTTGAAGGTGCTAAGGTTGTTTATAGTGATTTATTAGATAATGTAAATGAATATTTAGAAAAGGTTAATGATAGATATAAAGAAAATTGGAGCAAATCTAGTGAGAATAAAGTTAAGGTAGGATGTATAGCAAATATATTTCAACCTGGAAGTGCTAATCAGATATCAATACGATATGATGATTGGATAAGTGAAGAAAGTATAATGTATAGCTCTGTTATAAAAAAATTTTATGATTTTATAATAGATATATTGGAGCTTAATTAAAAAGTTAAAAATCAACAAAAGGGCTAAATTAAATTAGCCCTTTTTAAATTAAAAAATATATAAATAATTATTAAAATAAATTTTTGAAAATGTATAATTGTATATTATTTGTAATATGAATGGAGTGAATGTTAACAACCAGAAATTAATTCATATTTATCCAAAATATAGTTTTCAACTGCATTCTTTAATTGATATAGAGCTTTTTCTAAAATTTTTCTAGGACAAGCTATATTTATTCTCATATAACCGTCTCCACCTTCTCCAAATATACGACCATCATTAAGTGCAAGTTGAGCTTTATTAACGAAGAAGTCAACTAAGTCATCTCCCTCAAGATTTAAATTTCTACAATCTAGCCATAGTAAGTATGTACTATCAGGAATACTTACTTTTATTTGAGGTATATTATTATTTATATAATCTACAGCATATTTTATATTTTCTTCTATATAAGTAGTGGCTTCTAAAAACCATTCTTTTCCTTCAGTAAAAGCAACTGTATTAGCAACTATACTAAATGCATTGTTTCTATATGTTTCTATTTTCTTTAATATAGTATCATATTGATTTTTCATATCTACATTAGGGAATATTACTGTAGCAACTTGAAGTCCAGCTAAGTTAAATGTTTTAGTTGAAGAAGTACAAGTTATAGTATGTTTTCTTATTTCTTCACTTATAGATGCCATTGGAGTATGTTTATTTCCCCATAACATTATATCAGAGTAAATTTCATCAGATATAATAGTTATGTTATTTTCTATACAAATATTTGCTATAGTTTCTAATTCTTCTTTTGACCAAACCCTTCCAACTGGATTATGAGGATTACACACTATCATAAATTTAGCACCTTGCTTAGCTTTATTTCTTAAATCATCAAAATCTATAAAATATTTACCGTTATCCTCTATAAGTTGATTTATAACGACTTCACCATCCCAAGCTTCTATAACGTTTTTAAATTCATGAAATACTGGTGGCTGTATTATAACCTTATCTCCTTTTTCTAAAAACGTATGCATTAAGTTTGCAAGCATTGGTAAAACACCTAAAGCATGTGACATAAGCGATGTATCTACTTCCCAGTTATTCTTTTCTAGTTGCCATTTTTTTATAGCTTCAAAATATTCAATAGGTCTAGAAGTATATCCATAGATACCTTGCATTGCTCTTTCTTGAAGTGCATTTATTATAGGATCTGCAGCCTTAAAGTCCATGTCAGCTATCCATAATGGTATTAAATCATCTCTACCAAACTTTTCTTTAGTTTCGTCATACTTAACTGCATAATTATTAGAACGGTCTATTATTTCATCAAAGTTGTATTTCATTTTAAAAACCTCCAAAGTTTAAATTAGTATTTTATGTAGAATCTAAAAAATTAGTTGTTTGCTTTATTACTATATTTATATAGTATCACGCAATATATGAGTATAAAATATGAAAAAGTGCTATTTATATTGCAAAAAATGCTATAAAGATGATTGGACACAAGTTAATTGTTTTTTTATTTGTCACTGGTGATAATAGGAGTAGCAATACTATCTTTTATTGAATATCTTTATATAACTTAAAAGCAATAAAATATACTGCAGTAAGTATTTACAACGATTAAATTTAAATAGCACAATGAGTTATATTAGGGGGGAGAGATATATCTTAAGCAAAGAAAATTATTTAATTTATCAAATTGGATATTATATAAAATTTGTGTATAATAATGAGATAAGCAAAGGTTTCAAATAACTAATTTTATAATAAGGAGAGGATAATTTGATAAATAAATTAAATGAATTGGATTTAGATATAAAAAGATGTGACACTTTATTAATAGAAAATAATTATTTAGAAATTGTAATAGCAATAGAAGAGCTTCATGATAAATATAAAAATAATATAGATTCTGTATCTAATATAAGTAATGATGTAGTTTGGAACTACAGTAAAAAAGATATAGAAAATATACAAAATTATTTAAAGGATTATAAAGAGGAATTAATTTTTAAGGAAAAACAAAAAAATATACATGATAAACTTACAGATTTAAAGGAATACATAGATTATAACGATATTTTAGAAAAAGATAAGTTAGTAGAAGTTATTAATCTTATAGAAAATATAGAGAAGAATAATTTAAATTTAGATGAAAAATGGAATAAATTAAAAGAATGTTTAGAGTTAATAAAAAATCAAGAAAGAGAAATAGGCGTACAATTATTAGAGATACTACTATTTGTTGCTAAATAGGTAAAGAACATGATTTATTATTTAATATTTATAAATATAGTTGGCTTATTATCAATGTATTTGGATAAATACTTTGCTAAAAATAATATGTATAGAATTTCTGAAAAGACTCTATTTTTTATAGCAATTATAGGGGGGAGTATAGGCAGTATTATAGGGATGTATCAATTTAGGCATAAGACTAAACATAGGCAATTTACTACTGGATTACCTGCTATACTATTTATTCAAATAATTATACTAATTTACTATAAATAAATCATAAATTAATAATAGCTTAACTCGTTGTGATGGTTAAATGTGATTGATAAAAATACTAGAGTATAATAAATTATATTTTGATACTTAAAAAACTTTATATAGTAAATTTAATATTCTTAGTAGCGTAATTAGTATAATATATTTTAATTTATTTGTTTTGAATATTCTAAAATAATTATATAAATAAGTAAAAGCATAGCTAAAAATGCTAAAAGTTGGTATAATAGCTTTTAACTGGAGGGATTATATAATATGAAAAAATCAACAAATAATATTATAATAGAATTTTTAGGACTAATAATAGGGTGTATATTTATGGGTGTTGGGCTTAATATGTTCTTTAAGCCATATACTATAGCACCGGGTGGATTAAGTGGGTTATCACTTGTAATAAGTAAATTTACAGGATTGTCTGTATCAATAATAATGCTTATTATAGGTATCCCTCTTTTAGTATTTTCTATAAAAATATTGGGGAAAAAAGATGCAATAAAAACATTTATAGGTATGATAATATTATCTGCAGTATTGAAAATTACAGAGCCATTATCAACAATATCGGCTACACAAGATGTATTATTATCAGCAATATCAGGGGCTATATTACTAGGAACTGGTTTAGGAATTGTATTTAGTGTAGACGGTTCAACTGGAGGAACAGATCTTATAGCATTAATGGTAAACAGAGCAATTCCAAGTTTACCTGTATCTAAATGTTTAACAATTATAGATGGTATGGTTGTTTTGTCAGCTGGTATAGCTAATAAAGATATAGAAACAGGATTATATTCTGCTATAGCACTTTATATAATAGTTAAGGTAATAGATGCTATTATATCTGGATTTAATTATTCCAAGGCATTTATGATTATAACAGAAAATCGAGATGAACTAAAAGAAGCTATAGTTAATGATGTAAACAGAGGTGTTACTATTATTGATGGTAAAGGTGGATATACTAATAATGATAAGAGTATCTTGTTAGTTGTTGTGAATAATAAAAAGCAAGAAGTTCACTTAAAGAAGTTTATCAAAAAAGTTGACCCTAACGCATTTATAATAGTAAGTGATGTTCATGAAGTATTAGGTGAAGGATTTAAGTCAATAGCGGCGTAAAGAAGAAGGGGGTAACCTCTTTTTTTTACGCTTAAGGATATTATAATACTTAAAAAATGTGGATAAATTCTGAATGTAAGTAATATCAACAAATTGGTTTTGAGCGTAAAAAAGATTTTGAAATGCTTAGCCCACGCAGTGGCTCAAGCAACGGACGAAGTCGTTGGCGACATGAAGTGTTTCGCCGACACGTCGCTCAAGCGAAGCGAATTTTTTATAAAAGATATATTATCATAAATAGAAAGGAAATCAAATGAATAGGAATAAAAATAATATAATATCAGCGTTAGTATTCTCTATGCTTGCAATAATAGGATATTTAGTTACGTATAATAATAAGATATTATTTTTTCTAGTTTTTGTATGTGAGAGAATGTATTCTTTTGGTGCAAAAGAAGATCTTGATAGTAGTTTAGATGAATTTAATTTAGAAGAAGGCAAAAAAACAATAGGATTAATTATATTTCTTATTTTAGTAATAGTATGTATATATCTATATTTTAGTTTTAAGTATCCATATATTTTAATTATTTTAATACTAGGAGATATATTAGACTATTCGATTTATAGAGCATATAAAAAGCATAAAGTAAAAAAAGATTAATTATAATACCTTTTGTCCTTATACTATTTTCACTATCTTATTATAGCATAATAAATTAATTAGCATGATATAAGGAATAAAATTTCCTACTAGATAATATAATTTATAGATTATGTGTGTAATTTAACACGAATAAAATATATTAAATATTACTAGGGAGGAACGTATGAAAAAAATAATTACTATAGTATTAAGTGTTATGCTTTTAGTAGGATGTAGCTTAACTAAAGAACAAGAGATAGATAAGGACCAAAAATCTAATTTAGTTAATAATATAGAAAATAACTTAGAAAGTGTAAATATAGATTCTAATTGGAACATACCAGTTAAAGGAGAGTTAAGTGGTATATTTTGTGGGTTTATAGATAATCACTCATTTGAGTTATTAGGTGAAGATGGAAATTATTATGCAGTTAGTATTTTAAAATTAATAGATGAAGATTTTAGTGAGTTAGAGAATAATAAGACAAAGATTACTATAGAGTATATTATAGAAGATGAGGGAAGTCAGCTAACATTAGTAAAAATAATTGATAAAAATTAGATAGTAAAATATAAAAAGTATATCCTTAAATTTTAGAAATATTAAGGGTATACTTTTTATATTTTGTTTTTGTATTAAGTTTATTTTATGAAAATATGATTATATCTAATAAGTTAGTAGGTTAACTAAATAGTTTTAGAAGAAATAGATGGTAAGAATATATAAAGTTAGATATAAGGAGAATATATATTTTATATACAACATATTTTATATTGACTGATATAATTATAGTAATAGGAACAAGTAAAGTAAAAATGCATAATATTATATTATAGGAGGGGGTATTATGATTTTACGAAGTGAGCTAAAGCAAAATGCTAAGGATCAATTAAAAAATAATTGGGGATTAGCTATAGGTATCATTATAGTATGCACATTAATATCTGGTATACCAAATCTTTTAGCTGAGATTGATAGTGAATCATTTGCTATATCTATTATAATTCCAATTATAACATTAGTTATAACTGGACCATTGACTATAGGTCAATGTAAATTTTTTATCAACTTAGCAAATAGATCAAATCCTAAGTTTTCAGATTTGTGGTATGGATTTAATAATATGCTAAGAGCTATTGGAGTTACATTATTAGTTGGGGTTATAGTTTTTATAGGAAGTATATTATTTATAATTCCAGGTATAATACTAGCTTTTATGTACTCTCAAGTATATTATATAATGGCTGAAAATCCAGAAATGTCTATAATGAATTGTTTGAAAGAAAGTTCTAGAATTATGAAAGGACATAAAATGGATCTTTTTATATTAGAATTAAGTTTTCTAGGATGGGGAATATTAATGGTAATAACTCTTGGTATTGCGGGATTATATGTATTACCTTATTACAATGCAACTTTAACTAATTTCTATCTAGAAATTAAAGACTAAAGTTAACATAGCTATAAAAATAGTTAATTATTAAATTAATTATTTTTATAGCTATTTATATTTTATTTTGATATTTGTTGCTAGAAGGAAATATTATTTTAGAGATAAGATATCAATAATTAAAAATAGACACAAAAAGTTTATTAATATATAATATGAAAAGATATCAACGAGGAGGATGACATAATGAATTCAAGATTTGAAGGTAGTCTGTTAGGATTAATAGGCGTTAATATATTAGCTTGGGGAATAAGTGCACTAACATTTGGCATAGCAACGCCATGGGCTATGTGTATAAAATATAAGTGGCAAATAAATAATACAGTAATAGAAGGTAGAAAACTTAAGTTTGTTGGAACTGGATCAAGCTTATTTATGAACTATATAAAATGGTGGATATTAACTATAATAACTTTTGGAATATATGGATTCTGGTTATATATAAAAATGTTACAATGGAAAATTGAAAATACTATATTTGAATAATAAAATAAAATCACCTTGATAAGTAAATCAGGGTGATTTTTATTTTATATTAATATAAAATACATTTTGGGAACTTTTACAAAGGTTTATCAGTCTTATACATGTAGGAGGTGATGAGGTGTTAAGTATTGGCGCCAATATAAGTAGAAAAATAATAAACATAAATAAAAATGAAATCAGTAAAGAAGAGTTTGTTGATTTAGTTGAAGTACATAAATTATCTTTATATAGATTTGCAAAAAGTAGATTAAAAAATGATATAGAAGTAGAAGATGCAATAAGTGAATCAATATTAAAGAAGTCCTGGATGATGAGAATAGTATCAAATGAATGTTATGACTTAATAAAAAGAAAAATTTGATGCTGATTTTACTAAATTAGATGCTATATCACCGATTTTTTTAGATAGTGAATTTGCACTAGTTGATGAAAATAATAATTATTTAGATATGGTAGGAAAAGGGGTTATAGGACATGATTCAACTACTAATGGTGTAACTAATTCTTTTGAATTTAAATTAAGAGATAAAGATATTAAATCATTAAGACTTATTCCTATAAAATATATTGGTGAAGAAAATAAGATATTAGATATTTATGATATAGATAAATTACCTATAACATTTGAGATTAATGAGTATGGAAAAGTAATAATAGAAGATATACAAATAAACGATAGTAAAATAATCTATACATACTATATGGAAGGATTTGTACCATATGAATCAGGTTTAGTATTCTTTGATGAGAATGAAAAAGAAATTGGATTTAGTTGTAGCGGTAGTGAAAATAAAAATAAAAAAACTGGTAGAATTACTACAACAATTAATTTAGAAGGATATGGAAATGATTTAAATGCAATTTCTAAAATAAAAAAGGTTTCAACTTATAATAATACTAAAATGAGATTGCTATATGATGAGGCTATAGAAATAAATTTAAGTAATTAAATTGCAAAGTTAAACACTATTATATACTAGATTATTATGAGTATTATAAAGATATATTAAAATATACGTATATATGAATATAAATAATAAAGAGTGTTTAGATACAACTAAAGGTGATAGAATTTATAATTGAAAATAAGTTCTATATAGATTTATAAGAACTTGATAAATGGTATATAATTTATTATATAAGTTAAAAAATGGGAGGATTAATATCCTCCTTTTTTAATTTGTATAATATTAAGTACATAGCAATATAATTCAAATATAAGTATATTAATATATTTATATTTGAAAAAGAGAGGAGGAGAATATGAAGAGTTTAGTTATATATTATTCATTAGAAGGGGACACAAAACTAATTGCAAACATCATAAAAAATGAATTAAATTCAGATGTTTTAGAATTAAGAACTAAAAAACAATATCCTAATAAAGGATTTAAGAAGTACTTATGGGGTGGAAAAAGTGTAATTTTCAAAGAAAAGCCAAAACTTTTAAATAAATATATAGATATAAGTATATACGATAAAATATTTATAGGCACACCTATATGGGCGGGAACATATGCAGCTCCATTTAATACATTTTTTAATGAATATAAAATAAAAAATAAAGAAATTGGATTATTTGTATGCCATGGAGGTGGTAGATCAAATAAGTGCTTTGATAATTTAAAAAAAGAGTTAAAAGGAAATAAAATTATAGGTGAGATAGAATATACAAACCCATTAAAAAATAACAAAGAAGAAAATATACAAAAAACTTTAAACTGGATAAAAAATTTATAAAAAAAATAGATATTGAATTATACAATTAAGAGTACTACACTTTATTTAAATAAGTACTTAATCAATTCGATAAGTGATACAGAAAATATATTAAATTATATTAGCGCTAGTTCAATAGGTTGTATCAATAATTTTAAATCAGCGCAAAAGTGCTTAAAAAGAAAGGGGTTATTATAATGAAAATATGTGTACCTGTAGAAGTTAATAATGGATTAGATAGTAGACCTTTTGGCCATTTTGGTTCAGCTCCAATGTTTGTAGTATGTGATTTAGAAAGCGGTGATCTAAGTACTATAAATAATGGTGACTTAGGACATGAACATGGCATGTGCCAACCTATAAAAGCATTAGCAGGAAATGTAGTTGATGCAGTTATAGTTGGAGGGATAGGCCAAGGAGCTATATCAAAATTAAATTCAATGGGAATAAGAGTTTATAAAGCAAAAGGTGAAACTATAAAAGATAACTTAGAGTTATATAAAGAAAATAAACTTCAAGAGTTTCCAAGAAATCATACTTGCTCGCATGATGGTTGCGGACACCATTAAAATTAATTAAAATATGTTTTAGATTTAAAAGGGCTAATCTTAATTTAAGATAGTCCTTTTATTATTAATAAATGATAAATTTTTATTTTAATATAAATACCTACTTACTTTCTATAATCAGAAAATATATATTCTAAAAGTGGCTGAAAAACTATAAAGGTACTAAATAAAAAAGCACCGCTAAGAGTACTTAAACTAATTTTATTTATCATATTCATTTAAAAAGTTTTCTAAAGCTGTGCTAATTATATCACTTATCTTATATTGATTATTTTTAGAACAGTATTCTTTAAATCTTTGTTGTACTTCTGTATCAACTCTATATGCTCTTACTACATTTTCATTTTTATAGAACCTTATTTCTTTATAATTATTTTGTTTCTGTTATGTATTTGTTGCATCGTTGTTGCTTAAAGTATGTAATTTCTTTTCTATATTTTTTATACGCTTTTATAAGCCGTTATATTGATTTATATTATTAGTATTCTCTACAGAGTTAGAATTGCTATCATTAGCTTTTTTAGTATCTGTAGCTATATACTGATTATCAACTAATGTATATCCATTACCTTTAAATCTCTTCATTACTGTTGCTCTATCTATTCCAATCGTTGCACATACTGTTGTCAAACTGTTGCTTTATAATTGTTTATTTATGTATTGTATTTGTTCTGTTATTTCTAAGTTATTGAATTGTTGTTTATTCATTAGAATAACCCATTTGTAAAAGTTTTATATATCAATTATACAACAAATATACAACAAATGTGCAATCATGAATATATAATTGTATAATATAGTCAATTAACTTTAAAAAGTTGGTAAATAGTTTCTTCTAAACTTATGTTATTTTTAACTATTTTTTTCAACTTCTTTTTTAATACTGCCCAGTACTTTTCTATTGGATTTAAATCTGGAGAATATGGTGGTAAAAATATTAATTTTAGATTTTTGTTAGCATTCTTGCATAATTCATATAGTCTACTTTTACAATGAAATGTTGCATTATCCATTACAATAACTTTGTTTTCTTCTACTTCTTTTAAAAACATTTCTTTGAACCATTTTTCAAAAAACTCACTATCCATTATTTTATCGTATACTAAAGGAGAGATTATCTTATCTACACATTTTCCTGCTACTATATTTATTCTTTTATACTTTTTGCCAGGTATTTTGTCATAAACCTTTTTACCTCTTACGGCTCTAGCATATTCTCTATAAATATATCCTTGTATCCCTGTTTCATCAATGTATACTATATCTTCTTCTTTAAAATATTTTATTTCATTTAAATATTTTTTTATTTTTTCTTTGCATTGCTCCTTGTATAAAGTTGTCTTTTTTTTCGTGTTATATTTAGTTTCTTAAGTGCTTTAAATATAGCCACATCACTACAATTGAATTCTTCTGCTATCTCATATAAGTATGCATCTGGATACTGTTCTATATATTTAACTAATTGTTCTGGACAAATCTTTTTTGGTTTTCTAACTCTTATTTTTACTTCGCCTAATTTCCCTTCCTTTTTTTTGTTTATCCATCTTATTAGTGTTGTTTCAGATATTTTAAATACTTTACAAGTTTCCTTGAAAGTGTGTCCTTCTTCTCTATATTCAATTACTCGTTGTTTAAATTTTATATCATAACTCATATTAGTTTTATTAACTTTTTTGATATATTGCATACTATTATTTAAAAGTTAGGTTACTATAAAAGGCTATAAATATTTAAAATGTACCCTATAGAGTAGACAATTAATAAAAAGGTCTACCCTATAGGGTATTTTTGTATATAATTAAATAAATAATAAATAGAGATGGAGAAATTTTAATGAGTATAAATTTATTTACAGAGGAAGAAATAATTGAATTAAGAAAAAATAAATATGTTAAAAAAGTTAGCTCGAAGGGGATTACTTATACAGATGAATTTAAAAAAATATTCATAGATGAGAACTGCAATGGTAAATTACCTAGGATAATATTTGAAGAATGTGGATTTAATATTGATATTATAGGTATGCAAAGAGTTAAATCTTCGGCAAATAGATGGCGTACAGCCTTTAAAAACGGCGGAGCTGCAAAACTTACAGATACTCGTAAATATAATAATGGTAGACCTGTTGAGAAGAATATGACATTAGAAGAAAAGTATAAAAAACTAGAAGCTAAAATAAAATTACTTCAAGCTGAAAATGAATTACTAAAAAAGTTAGACATGATAGAAAGGAGAGTGTTAAGGAAGAAATAAATGTATTATCTTGGGAAAAATATGAACTTATTAAAGCTACAATAAAAAAGTATAATTTAAAAAATATGATAAGTTACTTATGTAAAGTTGCCGATGTATCTCGATCTGGATACTACAAATATTTTTTAGTAGAAAATGAAAAATTAAGAAACTTTAAGGAAAAACAGGATCTCTTAGCTAAAGAAAATGTGTTGAAAGCATTTAACTACAAAGGCCGCAAAAAAGGTGCAAGGCAAATAAAAATGGTTTTAAAGGATAAATTTAATATAATATATAATTTAAAACGTATTAGAAGAATAATGAATAAATATGATATAATTTGTCCGTTTAGAAGAGCTAATCCTTATAGACGTATGATGAAAGCAACTAAAGAACATACTATCGTTCCTAATTTACTAAATAGAGAATTTAAACAAGGTATACCAGGTAAAGTATTGTTAACGGATATCACATACTTAAGATACAAAAATGGGAAAAAAGCATATTTATCAACAATAAAAGATTCATCTACAAATGAAATATTAGCTCATTATGTTTCAGATAACCTACGGTTAAATATTGTCTTAAATACACTAAAAAAACTTACATTAAATAAAACTTTAAAACTTCACAGCGAAGCTATTTTACACTCGGATCAAGGCGTACACTATACAAGCCCTAAATTTCAAAGTATAGTAAAAAAACTTGGATTAAAACAATCTATGTCTAGGAGAGGTAATTGTTGGGATAATGCTCCGCAGGAATCATTCTTTGGCCATTTCAAAGATGAAGTTATTCTTAATAATTGTAGCACTTTAGAGCAAGTAAGGAATGAAATAGATGATTATATGGATTACTATAATAATGATAGATATCAATGGAATTTAAACAAGATGACTCCTGTACAATACAGAAATCATCTTGCTTTTTAAAGATCCCTTTTTTTAAATTGTCCTTTACATAGGGTACATTTTAATTAGTTATAGCCTTTATATTTCTTTATCATCATATTGTTTTACTAACTTATAGAAAGTAGTTCTTTTAAGTCATAAGATAAACCAGTTATTAAGTTTTCTTGAAGTATGCACCTTCCTTCGGATAATCTAATTTAATTATCGAACTTGTTAGAAGAATACACACTTTAATTTTACATACCCAGATTCATATTACATATTATAAACTCTAAATTTATCAACAACTGTTTTTCCATCATTATCATAAACATTTATCTCTCTATATTCTCCATATTTACGAATACGTTCTTCTTGTAATCTAAGTGCTTCCTCTGGAGAACTTGGATTCTCATATACTCCCATATCTTCCAAAGATATATAGCCATAATTTCCATTCATACCTTCTGCAGCTATCATATCTTTAGTTTCATACATTGTTATACGTTCTTTTAACTCTTCATTTGATATATTAAGATTCATACTTTTATATGATATATATCCACTTGGATTTAAACTTGTACCTATATATGTACCATTACTTTCATCATATGATTTCATTGTGCCTTTAGCTCTATAGTTACCTGCGACTGGAGATTGTTTTGAAACACTCACAGTATGAATTTTCTTAGCAGCATTATTGTATGACCAAGAAGAGCTAACTATAGCCTCACCAGTTCCTTCTTTGTATAAAGCAGTATGTGCACCTATACGTCCAGAAGAAACTATATTATTAGTCTCCACAATTGTACTTGCTGTTGCTTTTTTAGAAATAGTATTAGTTTCTATTTTTGTTTTTCCAGTATATTTAACCCCGCTAACAGTTTTAGAAATTCCAGTACTCTGTGATACAGCACGTGTATTTAAATCACTTTTAAGATTATAATTATTATTTTCTTTTATATTATTATTAGCATGCGATATTATATTCCCAAATACTGATATTGATGCTATCGCTATCGCTAATGAAGTTGTTAATTTAACTCGTTGTGCTAGTTAAATTTTTCAATAATAAAACTCCAACAAATATAGTATCCTAAGATTATCTCTACTATTCTAAAGGAGGATTATATATGCTAGAGTTTAATAATTATTATATCCAAGATCAAAAAAATTTAACTGATTTATTTACAAATATATTTGTAATTATAGATGATATATATAATGAGATTATACCTATAACTGTAAGTAATAGACGTAATATAAAAGATAGCAAACTTTCTGATAGTGAGATAATCACTATTAGCATAGTTGGTGAACTTTTAACTATTGATTCTGAAAAAGCATTCTTTAGTTTGCTTAAAAGGGAATATAAAAATCTATTTCCAAAGATAGGAGATAGAACGAGATTCAACAGAACTAAAAGAAACTTATATTGGGTAATATCTAAAATAAGAGAGCATATTTCTTTATTTATGCAATCTTATTCTAACAATATAAGAATTGTAGATAGTATGCCTATTCCAGTATGTGAATTTGGTAGAGCACATTTTAGTAAATGCTTTAAAGGCGAAGCCTCTTATGGTAGATGTCCTTCAAAAAAACAAACTTATTTTGGATTTAAATTTCATGCTCTTACTACAATAGATGGATTTTTATCTGATTATATTATAACTCCAGCTAATGTAGATGATAGAAATGCAGTATGGGATTTATGTGATAAATATAAATCTATTTCTATTATTGGTGATAAAGGGTATGTAAATAAAAGGCTAACGCCTGAACTGAAAGTTGAAAAGGATATAAATCTATTATTTTTAAAGCGCGGAAATAGTAAAGATAATTATCCCAAAGATATAAGACAATTGATATTTAAAGCTAGAAGAAGGATAGAAACTAGTTTTTCTCAGTTGGCAGAACAATTAAATTTGAATAAAGTAAAAAGTAAATCAATGTTAGGATTTATAACTAGAACTTCAATAAAAGTTTTAGCTCATAATATATCATTTCTAATAAACAAATTAATGGGAAATGAAGATTCTATATCTAAAATAAAAAGATTAGTATTTGGATAAAAATTACAAATACTAATCTTTCATAGGATATTCTTTTTTGCACAATTTAAATTCCTTTATTTGGAAAAATAATTAACTAGCACAACAGATTAATTTATTTCTTTTTATCATAATTTTTCTCCCCTACAATAATTAATATTTTTTATTTATTGCATAATCTAGTTTATTTTGATCCTATCTTATATGATCCTATAACATTTTTACCATCTTTTTTATAAACAGATATAACTCTATCTCCGCTTTTTTCAAGTTTTTCCATATATGCAACGGCTTCTTCTGGATTTTTAGGTTGATTAGATATATCATAAAAATCTTCTTTATATACATAACCAGTTTTTCCATTATCAGCCTCTACTAAAATTAAATCTAAATCGTCTGGATTACCATTTTCATCCATGCTATGACTTTCTATTGCTAAATTACTACCATATGTTTGACCATTTTCATTAGTTCTAACTGTTAAATCATCTAAATTTGTCATAGTTGTTTTTGGATCTTTTATGGATAATATACTTATGATTCCTAATATAGGAATTATTGCTAGATATCTTTTTTTTAAACCCATAATAATACTACTCCTTTCATTAAAATTAATATTATTTTATTATAAGTTATATTATAATGAAATATATTTTTTGATTTTGTAAACTTTTGTAACAAAAATTTAGATTATTTTGTAATATTACATTGAAAAACAATCTTTTATTTAAAATATTATTTTAATAAAATTAAAATAATTATTATTTTTATTAAGTTTTAAATACTTAGCATCATACAAAATTGATAAGTATACATTATTTTAATTATAATAAATTGGTACAATATATGGTATATTTGTATATTCTATTAATAAGACGATATAAACATATCCAAAAATGAATATAAATTGTGGAGGATATGATATGAAAAAAATAGATAATAATTTTGATGAAAAATTAAAAAAATACTCAGATGAAATAAAGAGTATGGAAATTATATACCATAATGGAAGAGTCAAATGTATAAATAAGGAAAGTATGAGAAATTTAAATGATAGTAATATACAAGATAAACCTATAGATATAAAAAGAGAGAATCAGAAGAAGGATTTTGCTACAAATGAAAAAAATCATTCAATTTTAAAAAATGTATGTAGTTTAATATTAAAGCTTATTTTGACATGCATTGTATTTATTAGTATACCTATTGTATTTGAAAAAATTGCTAATATCGGCGTTAACGCATTTATTTCAGGGATTGGAACTATTTTTATATCTTATTTTATAATAAATATAATATGGGTATTTTTAGAATGAAGTATTGTGTACTATTAGAAATATCTAAATATATTTTAGATATGCCTACCTAAAATATATCTATTTTAAATGATCGGTTGCATGCATATATGTATATAAAAATTATAATATTATAAAAATATGATGTATGGATTAAAAGAATAACTCTTTTTGAAAGAGTTATTTTTTTGTAATTAGATGTTATAATACTTAAAAATATGTGGATAAATTCTGAATGTAAGTAATATCAATAAATTGGTTTTGAGCGTAAAAAAGATTTTGAAATACTTCGCTCACCCAGTGGATCAAGCAACGGACGAAGTCGTTGGTGACATGAAGTGTTTCGCCGACACGCCGCTCAAGCGAAGCGAATTTTTTATCTAATTTTTGTGATTGAACTTAATATGATAATTTATCAAATTAAAAAACTAAAAGATATTATGTACAAGTGGTATACTATATACTATAAAAAGAAAATGATAATTAAGGAAGGAAATTTTATGAAAAAAACATTAGTATTAGCAGAGAAGCCTTCGGTAGGTAGAGATATAGCTAGAGTGTTAGAATGTAAAAATGAGAAAAATGGATATATAGAGGGTAGCAAGTATATAGTAACATGGGCACTAGGGCATTTAGTTACATTAGCAGATCCAGAAAATTATGATCAAAAGTATAAGGTATGGAATATAGAAGAATTACCAATATTACCAAAACATCTAAAAACTGTAGTAATAAAGAAAACTAGTAAGCAATTTAATACTGTAAAATCTCAGATAAATAGAGATGATGTAGGAGAAATAGTAATAGCAACTGATGCAGGTCGTGAAGGTGAATTAGTTGCAAGATGGATATTACAAAAAAGCAACACAAATAAGCCACTAAAACGTCTTTGGATATCATCAAGTACAGATAAAGCAATAAAAGATGGATTTAAAAATTTAAAAGAAGCATCTAAATATGAAAATTTATACAATTCAGCAATAGCAAGAGCTGAAGCTGATTGGATTGTTGGAATAAATGCAACTCGTGCTCTTACAACTAAGTTTAATGCACAACTTTCTTGTGGAAGAGTACAAACTCCAACACTTGCAATGATACATAAAAGAGAAGAAGAGATAAGAAATTTTACGCCAAGAGAATATTATACATTAGATGTAAAGGCTAAAATATCAAATGAAACTATAAAGTTTACTTGGCAGGATAAGAAAAATCTAACATCTACATTTAATAAAGATAAGATAGATGCTATATCTAATAAAATAAAAAATAAAGATTTAGAAATTATAGAGGTTAATAAAGTAGATAAGAAAAAATATTCACCTTCATTATATGATTTAACTGAATTACAAAGAGATGCAAATAAAATATATGGATTTTCAGCAAAGGAAACATTATCGATAATGCAAAAACTATATGAACATCATAAAGTGCTTACATATCCAAGAACAGATTCAAGATACTTAACAAGTGATATAGTTGATACATTAAAGGATAGAATCAAAGCAGTGAATGTAAGCGATTATTCTAAAGTTTGTAATAAATTACTTAAATCAAATATTAAAGCAAATAAATCATTTGTTGATGATTCAAAGGTAAGTGACCATCATGCAATAATACCTACAGAAGAAAGAGTATTTATAGGCAATTTAAGTGAGAAAGAAAGAAAAATATTTGATCTTGTTGTTAAAAGATTCTTAAGTGTATTATGTCCACCTTTTGAATATACAGAGACAAAAGTTAAAGGTAATGTAGAAGGTGAAATATTTATAGCTAAAGGCAATAAAATCAATAGTTTAGGGTGGAAGGAAACTTATAAAGATTTAGATGATGAAGAAAATTATGAGAGTATGCCAAATATAAGTAAAAATTCTACATTAAAAATAGATGATGTTAAAGTGAAAGTAGGCAAAACTAATCCGCCATCATATTTAAATGAAGGGACTCTTTTAACATCTATGGAAAAAAATAATTTAGGTACAGTTGCAACTAGAGCAGACATAATAGAAAAATTATTTAATTCCTTTTTAATAGAGCAAAAAGGAAAAGATATAGTAATAACTTCTAAAGGAAAGCAATTATTAGACCTTGTGCCTACAGAGCTTAAAACACCAGAACTTACATCAAGTTGGGAAAAGAAATTACAAGATATATCTACAGGAAAGTTAAATAAAAATATATTTATAAAAGAAATGAAAGAGTATTCAAAAGATATAGTTAAAGATATTAAAAATAGTGATAGTAAGTTTAAACATGATAATTTAACTAAAAATAGATGTCCGGAGTGTGGCAAGTATATGCTTGAAGTTAAGGGAAAAAGAGGGAAAATGTTAGTTTGTGAGGATAGGGAATGTAACACCAGAAAAACAGTATCTCAAATAACTAACTCTAGATGTCCTATTTGTCATAAAAAGCTAGAACTTCGTGGTGAAGGAGAAGCAAAAACATTTATATGTTCTTGTGGACATAGAGAAAAATTATCATCATATAATAAAAGAAAACAAGAAGATAAAAATAAAGCGTCTAAAAAAGACATAAATAAATATTTAAAAAGTCAAAGTAAAGATGTAGAAAATTTTAATAATCCATTTGCAGAAGCTTTAGCTAAGTTAAAAAAATAATATGAATTTTATAAAATTAATTTAAAAAATTTACATATATAATTTCTATATTGTTAATAAGACTCAGTGTATGATATAGTATATTTTATCATTTGTCAAAATATAAGTTATTTTGTAAAAATAATAAAGAGAGGAAATATACTATGGAGTCTGTGAGAATTAATCCGACTGAATTCAAATTGGAAAATTTTATAAATTATTATAATGATAATGTTGGAGAATTACTATCTGAATATCCTAATTATGTATCAAGAATTTGTTTAATAGATAGAGATTATATGGATGTAGTAATTTTTGATGAAGATTATGAAGGATTAGACGATGCAAGTGATTATAAAGAACTTTTATTAAATGGAGAGTATGCACTTCATTTTGCTATAGGTAAGACATATGAAGGTGCAGAGAAAGTAGAATTTATAGATGGAAAAAAATATGGACTTAATCATTATTTAGAAGATATATATGAAGATGATAGCACTATAAAAGATATAGGTGAATTAAGTTTAAATGTTGATAATCTAATTGGATTACTATTTGATTTTGAAGATGAAGACGAAGAAATTGTAATATCTGTTGTGGATTTTGAACATGGCGGAGGACTATCTAATCCTAGAATAAGAGAAGTTGATGATAGCGGAGATATAGGAAATATATTAAAAGAATTAATAGAAAAGTTTAGTGAATAATAAAATAAAAGATAAGTTTATTAGAAAAATAAGCTTATCTTTTATTTTTATGAAATATAAAACTTAGATAATTATAGATATGATTATTTATAATATATATGTTTTAATTATTTAAAATTATTATTTTATATTATTCAAAATTACCATAAATAATAAACATATTTTGTTATGTTTTAAATGAATGCTGAAATTTATATAATATAAATTAATTGAGTCGTAATTATTATATAATAAGAATTAAATAGGAGTTAGATTACCGTACACACCTAGAAAAAAGGACTATTACTTTATGAGCTAATTTAGCAAAGTAACCATAAAAAATAGAGAATATTTTTATTTAATAAAACTACCTCTCTCCACTTTAATTATACCATGTATAAAATGAAAATATAAGTATATGTTTATTGTTATATATATATTAAAATAATGTAACTATAATAAATAAGAAGAGAGGATATTAAATGAGCAATAAATTTGACCCAAAGAATAAAATTATTAGACTATGTATGTTGGGAATGGGTATGGAAGAGCAAGGCAACTCTGAAGAAGCAAGTGAAGTATTTCTTCAAGCTTGGAATGAAGCCATAAATGACTTTGAAAGATTTATTGCAGCTTATCATGTGGCTAAATATAAAAAAGATATTTCAGAGAGATTAAAATGGATGGAAACATCTTTACAGTATGCCATAAAATCAAAAGATGATAGTGTTAAGAGCGCTTTTCCCACAATATATTTAAGTATCTCAAAATGCTATGAAGAATTAGGTGATTATAATAAGGCAAAAACAAATTATGAATTATCAAATTCATACAATACTGAACCTTATGATAAAGGACCTTTTTATCATGGAACTAGAGCGGATTTAAAAGTTGGAGATTTACTTGTAGCAGGTCGAAATTCAAATTATAATTGTGAACTTAAGATGAATCACATTTATTTCACATCTAATATTAATGGAGCGGGACTTGCAGCTGCGTTAGCAAAAGGAGAAGGTAGAGAACGCGTTTATGTTGTAGAACCAACAGGAACTTTTGAAAATGATCCAAATGTAACTGATAAGAAATTTCCAGGAAACTTGACATGTTCTTATCGCTCGCAATACCCTTTAAGGATTGTAGGTGAAAAAACAGACTGGGTGAAACAGACTCCTAAAGAAGTTAACCAATGGCGTAAAAAATTAGCTAATAACAAAGGAGAAATTATTAATTAACTCGTTGTGCTAGTTAAATATGATTATTGAAAACACTAAAGCATTGTAAACTATATTTTTATAGTTCAAGAACTTTATATAGTAATTTCAATATGTTTAGTAAAATAACTAGCACAACAGATTAATATTAATAAATTGTAAATAATTACTTAAGGGGGAGCTATATGAAAAAAATTATTTTAGTATTAATTTGCGTATTTACATTCTCTATTTTTTTAATAAGGTTTAATTGTAAAAATGTAGATAATAATACAACTATTAATGTAAATTATTTTAATAAACAAAATGTAAATGGTATGGGTCTAGATTATAATATAAAAAATATATCTAAAGGAAAATATAAAATTAATTTATATTCAAAAGAGTTTAAAAAAGGTAAATTTATCAAAGAAGAAAGTTTGTATAGCACAATTTTAAACATTAAAGATAATAAAAATGGGTTTGATATAAGTATATATCAAGAAAATGAAGAATTTAAAATTTCAATAGGAGAATCTACATATTATGAAGTCTCATCCGATTTTTTTAAATCTGGATACTCTGGAATAGCTTTATTTGGAATTTAATCAGAAAATAAAGTAACATTTAATAAAGATTTTCCAATTCAAGGATATATAATAGGTGATAATGTAAAAAATATAGATAATACAAATATTGATGATATTTTTAATCATAATTCTGACAATGAAATTATAATATATTTAAATATAAGTAATATAGAGTAAGATGAAATTTAATTTATAACCTTAATATAATACGAACAAAAGGTAGGGATATGTAAAGTCGATATACTCATACTTTTGTTATTCAAATTGATTTTAATATCGACACTGTATTAAAACAAAACCAAATATTTAAATGATAAATAATATTTTAAATTAAATCTATTGAAAAAATAATAAATTATTGGTAGGATTAAATTTAGTTAATATAGAAAGAAGGTATTACTATGGAAGAAATATACAGACTAATAGAAGAAAAAATAAAAGCTTCAGGATACTTAGGATATTTAAGTGGTGAAGAAATATATGATGAGATCTGTGATGAAATAGAAGAGAAAGAAAATGGAAGTTATATATTTATGTCTAAAAAGGAAGATGATATATTTTTTGAATTTAAGATAGATGTTATGGATGAGAATTTTAATTTATCTTATATAGATATAAACACTCCTGAAAAAAAATATCATGTAGATTTTGATGCATAATAAAAAGCCATATTATAAGCTTTAAGTTTATAATATGGCTTTTATTTTAATGTATATAAATCAAATTTATTATATTTAAATCATCTACTTAAGTATAATATGTAAATTACAATAAGTGTTTTTATAGTATTATTTTTTTCAACATAGTCTATAATTGGTCTTAAATTCATATTAAATTTTATTAAAAGGGTAATACTGGGTATAAAACTAAGGCTAGGTATAAATGAATTATTATTTTTAGTAAATTTAATAGTAAGGTCTTTTTTACTATCTAAAAAGTAATTTATACACTTTAAATTATTAAAACTAATTATAAAGTCCTTTTGAATACAATATAACTATATTATCTTAAAATTAGTAAATTATGATATATTGATATAGTAAATATAAATTTTTATTTATACTAATAAGGAACTATTTAGAATATTATAATTATAAGAATATATAATATTTTAGAATTATAATTAAAAAATAATATGTAATAAAAAGGAGAATAAATATGAATATACTAATTACTAATGACGATGGAATAAGAGCTGACGGAATTATAGAACTTGCAAAAGAACTTGCAAAAACTCATAAAGTATATGTAGTTGCACCGGATACTCAAAGAAGTGCAACAGGACATGCAATAACAATACATGAACCTATAATGGTAAATAAAGAATATATAGATGATAATATATGTGCATATTCAATATCAGGAACACCAGCAGATTGTGTAAAAATAGGAATAGAGGCTTTATTCAAAGATATAAACATAGACATGGTTTTAAGTGGTATAAATAATGGACCAAATTTAGGAACTGATGTAATATACTCTGGAACTGTATCTGCTGCAATAGAAGGGTTTATCCAAAATAAACCATCAATAGCATTTTCATTAAACGAGTTTAATGTCTCAAAAGAAATTTATAGTCAAGTTTCTAAATATGCATCAAAAATAGTAAATGATATTAAAGATAAGTTAAATATATTAAATGATTGTATATTAAATGTAAATATACCAAATGGAGAAGTTAAGGGAACTAAAATAACAAGACTTGGAGAAAGAAAATATGAAAATGTACTAGAAGAAAGAATTAGCCCACATGGAAAAAGATATTTTTGGATAGGTGGTCAAGTGAAAGAGCTTGAACAAGAAAATGACAGTGATATAGCTGCAATTGAAGAAGGTTACATAACAATAACTCCAGTAAATATAGATATGACAAATAATAAAAAAATAGATATATTAAAGAATGAATTATTATAGTTAAGCAAAAAAGTTATAAGATATATAAACTTTATATCATATAACTTTTTTTACGCTTAAGGATATTATAATATTTTAAAAAATGTGGATAACTTCTGAATGTAAGTAATATCAATAAATTGTTTTTGAGCGTAAAAAAGATTTTGAAATACTTCGCCCACGCAGTGGCTCAAGCAACGGACAAAGTCGTTGGCGACATGAAGTGATTCGCCGACACGTCGCTTAAGCGAAGCGAATTTTTTAATATGCTTATAAAAATACTTTTAATATAGCAATTTCCTTTGGATTTTTAAGTTCATTTGCATTAAAATTATCTGTATTTATAGTATTTTTAATTATTATAAAAAAATGAAAGCATATACTTATAAAAATACTATTAAAAGCTAGGGGTGAGAATATGAATAATACTCTTATACTATATGAAAACGATTCTGTAGAAATAAATAATGTATTAAATAAAATAAATGAAGTAATATCAAATTCAAAATTACATCAAGTAAATGATGAACTTGTAGATGTAGATAATTATTCAAATATAGCGATAACTATTTCTATGGAAGATGAAAATAATTTTAATTTATATAAAAGTTTAAGAGATTACAATATAGATTTTACAAATAAGAAATTAGTAATAATATGTATAGGAAGTACTAAACAAGATGTAATTAAACATATAACTGAAATCAAAAAAATAACTAGTAAATCAGATTTATATTATCGTTTTATAAATACAAAATATGAAAAATTAGAAAATATAATAAATGCAGCAATTAATATAAAAAGATATATAGAAGAGCCTAAAAAGTATAAAAAGAATCATTAAATGATTAGATAGGTAAATATTTAAAGAATAAAATAATATTCAATAGTTGGAGAATTATAGATATTAATAATAATTTCAATAAAGTAAATACATCAATAAAGTATATTAAAATTAATATAATTTAAAAGAATAGATATTGAAAATATTAGATATTTATATATAAATTTTAATATAATTAAAATAAGACTTAGTAAATAGGAATTATTAAATTAGGGGGATGGATATGTTAATATTAACTATTGAAAGTGTACCAGGTAAAAAGATTAAAGAGGTAGTAGGATTAGTAAAGGGGAGTACTATAAGAGCAAAGCATATAGGAAAAGATATAGGAGCAGGATTTAAGCAATTAGTTGGTGGAGAGTTAACTGGATATGATGAAATGCTTACAGAAGCTAGAAAAATAGCTATAGCTAGAATGGTTGATGATGCAAAGAGTCAAGGAGCTAATGCTATTATAGGATTTAGATTGACTTCGGCTGCAGTTATGCAAGGTGCTGCTGAAATGTTAGCTTATGGTACAGGAGTTATATTAGAAGATGAGTAATAATGGAGTTTTTATTATAAGTGCTATATTAGGTTTAGGTATTCCTGCTATAGCTGTAATTTCTAGTGTAATACTGCTTATAGTGAAAATCATAGAACGAATAAAAGAAAAGAAAAATGAGGATTTCGATAAATACGATAAATATTAAAATAAAAAATAGTATAGGAAATTTATATTTCTTATACTATTTTTTGCGCTATATAATTATGTTTTAAATTTTTATAATATGGAAATCATAATTATATTAAATATAACTTATATTAAAGGAGATTATAAGAATGAATTATGATGTTGTAATTATAGGCGCAGGTCCATCAGGAATTGCAGCAGGACACAATATTATAAATAACAACTTATCTTGTTGTATAATTGATAAACAAGTGTTTCCAAGAAATAAACTTTGTGCAGGTGGAGTAACTCAAAAGACATTTGAATTATTAAAAAGTTTAAATTTAGGTCAAGAATTTAAGGGTGAAAATACTATAGTTAGTAAGGGCGTAAGTATATATTTAAAGGATAAGTACATAACAGATATAGCATGCAAAGGAAATACATATTTAGTAGATAGATTCGAATTTGATGAATACTTAGTAAGAGCTTATGAAAAAAAAGGAGGAAAGCTATTAGAAAATACTAAAATAAAAAATATTGATACAGAAAATAATATTATAACCCTAGCAGACAATCAAAATATAAAATTTAAATATATAATAGGAGCAGATGGAGCAGTAGGGATTACACGTTCTTTAGTAGATAAAGATATAAAGGCTAATGGTTTTTGCCTGCAAGTAGATATAGATAAAATAAATACAAACTATAATAGTGATAATATGTCTATGTATTATGGAGTACTTCCTTATGGTTATGGCTGGATATTTCCTAAAAAGAATCATCTAAGTGTTGGATTTATAGGAGAATATGATAAAAAGATAGACTATAAATGTGAGTTTGAAAACTTTTTAAATAATATAGGAATTAATTGTGATAGAAGTGAGTTTAAAGGAGCATTTATACCATTTGGACAATATCTAAATAAACCTATAAATAAAGAAAAAAACTTATTATTAGTAGGTGATGCAGCTGGATTTGTAGATCCGATAACAGGAGAAGGAATATATTTTGCTGTTTTATCTGGAATAAAGGCTTCAGAAACTATTATTAAAGCTATAAAAAATAAAGATATAAATATTATAGATGAATATATTTATGAAATTCACAATATTACTAATAGTATAAAAAAGGGAAGTAAACTCAAAAAAGTAATATATAACTATAAAAAGCCACTATTTAATTCTATGAAAAATAAAAAAATAGGAAGTTTTATGTTTAATGACTGTGTGTACAATTCTAATTATGATATATTAAAAACTTTAAATAATAAAAAAAACTGTAGATAAAAATACTATCTACAGTTTTTTTATTACCAGTTACAAGGTTATGTAAAACTATCACTTTAAATAATAGACAAAGATAATAATTATTATATGGAATTAATGAACGTATAAAATCATTGTTAAAATAACTTTATTTATAATAATTTAATTAGTATAATAAATTATAAGCAATACTCATAAATTTACAGAAATATTATAACGGATAAAAATACTAAATAAATATTAATTTTTATTATGGATGATATTACAATACTTAAAAAAACGGATAACTTCTAAATATAAGTAATACTAATAAATTGGTTTTAAGTTTGAAAAATATTTCAATAAACAGATGAAGTTGTTAGCGAAATAAAAAATAACATGATATATGACTTAAAGTGTTTCGCTTACACTTTACTCAAGAGAATCTAATTTCATATCTAAAATAGTTAAAAAAATAACTATATTAAGATATGAATTTTAATTTATAGATGGGGTATTAATTAAATATTAATGAAATAGAGGTGAATAGATGGATACTATAAGCATTATAAATAAATTATATAATGAAAATAATGCATCAAGAGAAGAGTTATTATATTTATTAGATAATATAGACTCTAAATCTAAAGAGCTTCTTATAGAAAAAGCTCATAAAACAAGACTAAAATACTTTAAAAATAAAGTATATATAAGGGGGTTAATAGAATTTACAAGTTTTTGTAAGAAAGATTGTTTATATTGTGGTTTAAGAAGAACAAATAAAAATGCACAAAGATATAGATTAAGTAAAGAAGATGTTTTAGAGTGTGCAAGAGTAGGAGATAAATTAGGATATAAGACTATTGTATTACAAGGTGGAGAAGACGCATATTTTAACGATGAAGTAATGGTAGATATTATTAAATCTATAAAAAGGGAGTTTCCAAATAATGCAATAACACTATCTCTTGGAGAACGAAGTTATGAATCTTATAAAAAAATGTATGATGCAGGTGCTGATAGATATCTTTTAAGACATGAAAGTGCATCTAAAAAATTATATGAAGATATACATCCAGGGGAACAATTTGAAGCTAGAAGAAGGTGTTTAAAGGATTTAAAAGAGATAGGGTATCAAGCTGGTGCTGGATTTATGGTTGGGATACCTAACCAAACTAATGAAGATTTAGTTAAGGATTTATTATTTGTAAAAGAATTTGAACCAGCTATGTGTGGAATAGGACCATTTATACCACATAAAGATACGCCTTTTAAAGATTATGAACATGGAAGTTTAGAAAAGACTATTATATGTTTAGCGATAGTTAGATTATTACTTCCAAAGGTTTTACTTCCTGCTACAACAGCTTTATCAAGTATTTGTGAAAATGGAAGAGAAGAGGGATTAAAGGCTGGAGGGAATGTTGTAATGCCTAATCTATCACCAATGAGTGTTAGAAAAAAATATTCTTTATATGATAACAAAGCATATATATTAGACGAAGATGCTCAATATAAAAATATGATAGAGGAAAAGTTAAAAAATGTAGGGTTTGAGATAGAAATAACTAGAGGAGATAATCCAGATTTTAAATAAAATTTATCAAAAAGGGGGAAATATTTATGTTGATAAATCATGAATATATATACAAAATTCTTGAAGAAACTAAAAATCCAAGTAATGAGCAAATAAAGGATGTTCTTAAAAGAGCTAAGAATAGAGAGGGATTAGATTACAAAGATATAGCAATACTTCTTCAAGCAGAAGATGAAAATGACTTAAAAGAAATATATTCTTTAGCAGGAGAAATAAAAAAAGATATATATGGAAAGAGAGTAGTTGTATTTGCACCTCTTTATGTAAGTGACTATTGTGTAAATAATTGTGTTTATTGTGGCTATAAAAGAGATAATAGCTTTAATAGAAGAAGACTTACAATGGATGAAGTAGCACAAGAAGTAAAAATATTAGAACAAATGGGTCATAAAAGATTAGCACTTGAACTTGGAGAAGACCCAGTTAATGCACCTATAGAGTATGTACTAGAATGTTTAGATACAATATATAAAACACAAAATAACAATGGAGAAATAAGAAGAGTAAATGTAAACATTGCAGCTACAACTGTAGAAAATTATAAGTTACTTAAAGAAAAGGGTATAGGAACTTATATATTATTCCAAGAAACATATCATAAACCAACTTATGATAAAATGCATCCAAAGTCATTAAAGGGAGATTATAATTATCATTTAACTGCATTTGATAGAGCTATAAAAGCAGGTATTGATGATGTTGGAGCAGGGGTTTTATTTGGATTAGCAGATCCTAGATTTGAAGTATTAGGTCTTATGATGCATAATGCTCATTTAGAAGAAAAGTTTGGAGTAGGATTTCATACAATATCAGTTCCAAGACTTCAGCCAGCAAAAGGGGTTACATTAGAAAACTACCCACATTTATTAGATGATAAGATGTTTAAAAAGATTGTTGCTATACTTAGAATAGCAGTTCCTTTTACAGGTCTTATACTTTCAACTAGAGAAACTCCAGCAATGAGAAAAGAATTATTAAAATATGGTGTATCTCAAATATCTGCAGGTTCTTCAACAGGAGTTGGTGGATATAAGGAAAGAGAAAAAGGTAAAGAAACAAAGCAATTTGAAACAAACGATGAAAGAAGTCCAATAGAAATATTAAAAGAACTACTAAGTGATGGATATATACCAAGTTATTGTACAGCCTGTTATAGAAAGGGAAGAACTGGGGATAGATTTATGAGCCTAGCAAAATCAGGTAACATAAAATATGTCTGTGAACCGAATGCTTTAATGACTTTACTTGAGTTTACACTAGATTATGGAGATGAAGAGTTATATAAAAAATCTCTAGAAATAATAGATAAAGAAGTTGAAAATATAGAAAGAGAAGATATAAAGACATTAACAAAAGAAAGTATGGAAAAAATGAAAAAAGGACAAAGAGATTTTTATCTTTAGGAGGCAAAAATGAATACAACTCCAAATGCAAATAGAAAACATATAGGAATATACGGAAATACTAATAGTGGAAAATCTTCACTAATGAATAAAATATTAGGTCAAGATATTTCGCTAGTATCAAATGTAGAAGGAACAACAACAGACCCTGTTCAAAAGGCTATGGAACTTATTCCATTTGGACCGGTACTTTTAATAGATACAGCAGGACTTGAAGATAAAACTGAGTTAGGTGAAATAAGAGTTAAAAAAAGTTTTGAATTTTTAAAGCGATTAGACTTTGCTATATATGTAGTTGATGGAAAAAATTTAGATATAGATACTTATAAAAAGTGGAAAAGAGAAGCTAATAAATATAATATAAATTACATAGTTGTTGTAAATAAATTAGATAGGTTAAATAATGATGAAATAAATAATATAAATAATATATTTGATAATCCATTATTTATATCCGCTAAGAAAAATGAAAATATAGATAAGTTAAAAGATGAACTTGTAAAATATTTAGAGCAAGATGAAGAAGACAAACCTATAGTAGGAGATTTACTTCCTTATGGATCAAATGTAGTTTTAGTTGTACCAATAGATTCTGAAGCTCCAAAGGGAAGAATTATACTTCCACAAGTTCAAGTTATAAGAGATTGTTTAGATCATGGAATAAAAACTTATGTTGTAAGAGATACAGAACTTGAAGAAGCTTTAAAAGAAATTAAAAATGTAGATTTAGTTATAACTGATTCACAAGCTTTTAAAGAAGTAGATAAGATAGTTCCTAAAGAAATAAATTTAACTAGCTTTTCTATATTATTTGCAAGACAAAAAGGAGAGCTTAGTTATCTTTTAGAAGGAGCAAATAAATTAAAGGATTTAAAGTCTGGAGATAAAATATTAATATGCGAAAGTTGTACTCATAATATATCTCATGAAGATATAGGTAGAGTAAAAATACCTAGGATGTTAAATAAAATTGCTGGTGGAGAATTAAATTTAGAGTACAAAGTAGGTTATGATTTCAATGAGGATGTAGAAACGTATGACATGGTAATACACTGTGGTGCATGTATGGTAAATCGAAAAAGTGTAATAAATAAAATTAATCTATGCAAAGAAAAGAATGTTCCTATAACTAATTATGGTTTAGTTATAGCATATTTTACAGGTATCTTAGATAGAAGTATAGAGATTTTTAATTAATAAATTAAATAATAAAAAGAGTCTCTTAATTTAGTTAAGAGACTCTTTTTTATTTTAAATTATTAATTTTTAGTTAAATTGATTAGTATATTTTTTATTTTTATCTTCTTTGCACCCGCAATCATTTTTAAATTCTGGGCAAGTTCCTTCTAGTCTTTTCTTAGTAGTACAAGACATTTTTACATCACTATTGCTATTAAATTTAGGCTGTTTATTTTTCATTATGTTAACCCTCCAAATAATATATCTGTAATATTTATTATTAGGAAAAATACAAAAATTATTTAAGTAATAATAGGCATAAATACCAACTCAAGTATTAAATTTAAAAAAATAAATAACAATATATAATGTATAAAATAAATTTAAAATTATGTTGAGTTTATTAAAACATAAAGAATATAAAACTTATATAAAAATAGAAGGATATTATAAAGAAGAGTTATAATATAAATATAAAAGTTATTTTTTACGTATAAAGTTAACTATAATATGAAAAATATGGAGAATTTATTAATGGAGGTAATATAAACTACTTTAGATCTTCAAAAATAATGCTTTGAAATGCTTCGACAACGCAGTGGCTCAAGCAATGGATGTGATAAATGCTTCATAGATACATTGTTTTAAGCGGTAGAGGGTGTCATATAGTTGTTGACATGAGTAAAGCGAATTTTTATAAGATAACATAGAAGTTAGAGGTGAAAAATATATAATATGGAAAAATATTTAGGTATAGATATAGGGGGAACCTTTATAAAATATGGAGTATTTAATAAAGATGGAATGGAATTAAGTAGTGGTAAAGTAAAAACTACTATGATAACGCTAGATAGATTTATTAATACATTATTAAATATTATAAATGAAAATGAAGACGTAGATGGAATAGGGATTAGCATGCCTGGATTTATTGATACTAATACAGGATATATACTAGATGCAGGGTCTATATATCCTCTTCATAATAAAAATTTAAAAGAAATAATTTATGAAAAGTGTGGAAAACATATTGAAATAGAAAATGATGCCAATTGTGTAGCATTAGCAGAAAAATGGATGGGAAATGGTAAGGGGTATTCAGACTTCTTAGTTATGACGATAGGAACAGGTATTGGTGGAGGTATAATAATAGATAATAAATTATACAAGGGTAATAGATTTATGGCTGGAGAGTTTGGATATATGATTGTAGATGGAGTAGGACATAATACGCCGAAATATACATCAAATAAAAATGCATCTATGAAAGCATTAGTTAATAGTGTAGCGAGGGCTAAATTTATGCCAAGAGAAATGTTAGATGGTAAAAAGATATTTGATATGATTGAAAATAATGACGAAAAGGTTATAGACGTATATAATAAATGGATTAATCATTTAGCTTTGACTATATATAATTTAGTATATTCATTTAATCCAGAAGCTATATTAATAGGAGGGGGAGTTAGTAAACAGATAAGGTTGATTGATGATATAAAAATTAGATTGTATGAAATAGATAAAAGAATTATTGAATTTGTTAATATAGAAACTTGCAAGTTTTATAATGATTCAGGTAAGATAGGTGCAGTTTATAATTACTTATTTAAAAATAATAAGATAGATGATATTTTTTTTTAAAATTCTAGTGGATAGATATTATTATGTAATAAAATTTTTATAAAAATATATTGAAAAGTAAAAAAATATATGATATAGTATTATTTGTAAAAACATGTATGGAGAGGTGTCCGAGTGGTTTAAGGAGCTGGTCTTGAAAACCAGTGATGCGGTATCGCACCGTGGGTTCGAATCCCACCCTCTCCGCCATAAGCCCAGATAGCTCAGTCGGTAGAGCAGGGGACTGAAAATCCCCGTGTCGGTGGTTCGATTCCGCCTCTGGGCACCAGTTAAAGCACTTACATAAGTAAGTGCTTTTTTTTATTATTTATTTTCTTCGTTTGATTCTATTATCTTTATCAATTCTTTAGTTTTATTTTTTAAATCTTCTAAGTATTTAGTTCTATATTCGTATTGAGCATATCCTAAGATTGATATTTGTTTAGGATCATATATTATTGAAGAGTTTTGAAATTCTTCAAAACTTTCAATTTTTATATCAATTTTATTAACTTTAATATATTCGATTATTTCTGTTGTATATAGTTGGATTTTTGCAAAATGTCTCCGATGTATTTTTTTAAAAGGAAGTCTTATAAAATACCCTATAACCCCTGCATCACCAAAACCATCAATATCCATGGCATTACAACATTTTTTTATATGAATTAATAATTTTTCACAATCATTAATTATATTACTAGAACTCATTTTATTTTAAATCTTTCTTATAACAGAGAACTTTTTAATGTTATTTTATCGTTACCTACATATATCCCGAACTCAAAATCATTGAATATAGAACTACTTGCTCCACTATATGTTCTTCCTTTATACCTATATTTTACATATGCTGACCCTGATGAATTTTCACTTAACTTTGCTCCATATTTATATGCATCCTGTGTTCCAAGCAGATTAGGTCCTAATGCATATTTTGTTATTTTATCATATCCACCATTAACAAGACTATATGAAAATGTAACCTGTATAGTATGACCCTGTAGTGTATTTTGAGTAGCTGTAGCATATAAATTAGAGTATGCAATTCTATTCGTTCCATTAACATAACCACTGCCTGATGTCGTACTTCCACCTGTAATTCCAGTAACTGCACGTGAAATAGAATCATCTTCTTCTAATACTTCCTCAACAACGCCTCCATATATTCCTTCTTGCTTATAAACACCATTAGGATATACTGTAAGTTTATAAAATTCACCATCTATAGTTTTTTCACTTTCTATAATTGGCTCACTATCCTTAGCTTCAGATATTAATTTTGATTCAGATTTTAATAATAAATTCATTTTATTTCTAGCTTGAATATCTCTTAATTCATCCATTTCTATTTTAAAAATCTCTTCAAATTCTTTATGTTTTTTTGCTCTAAAATCACTATCTTCTTTAGATTCAGTTGAAATATTATCCTTAACTGTATCTGCAAATACTTGTCCTAAATTAGAAAAAACCATTAAAGAACTTAATGTAACCACTAACATTTTATTATATTTCCCCATAAAATCCCCCTTATATTTTACATTTTAATTAAAGTATAGTCTGATAAAATAATGTTTGTCAATATAAAATACTATTTTTAAAAAAGTATCACAAAATAGTATTTTATATTGAAATATTTAGAAGTAAATATACTCTTATTCTATTGGTCTATTTTTTATAAAACTTTTTAGAGATAGGAAAAGATTCATTAGAGCTATAGAAAAGACAAAGGATTAGAGATGCAACACTAAGCTTATCTAGACAATTTATATCATTAGAACCTTTAGTTATTTTTTATGTTTAAAGATATTATATACTTTAAAATAGGAGAGGCAAAAAATTCATATTTAAATAAATATGAATATATATATAAGACTGGAAATAATAAATAGTAAAAATATAAATAATAAAAATAAAGTTAAGGAGAATGATAATATGGCACAAGTTATAAGTAGTGAAGAGTTTAATAACCTTGTACAAAATACAGAAGGAATAGCAGTAGTTGACTTTTTTGCAACTTGGTGTGGACCATGTAAAATGTTAGCACCAGTATTTCAAGAAGTAGCAAATGATCTTGAAGGAAAAGCAGATTTTTACAAAATAGATATAGATGCAAGTCTTGATATAGCAAGACAATTTAGTGTAAGTACAGTACCTACAGTAATAGTATTTAGAAATGGTGAACCTATAGAAAGATTAGTAGGATTTATGCCTAAAGAAAATCTATTATCTAAAATAAAAGAATATATTTAAACGATACAAAAACTCTACAAGGTTAATATTAATTTTGTAGAGTTTTTTACGTTTAAAGATATTAACAAAGATTTTAGATATTTTCAGATTATATATATATTTTAGTAAGATAATTGCACACAGTAACAATTAGTCAAATAGCATCATAAAGTATATAAAGGATATCTCAAATACATTTTATATAATGAGATAAATCCTTATTGTGACTTAATGAGGTGTAATTATGAGAGGAAAAAATAAAAACGTTGAAAAAGTTGAAAAAGTAGTAAAAAAAGTAACTGATCCTATAGAAAAAGTAGGAAAAGAAGTTGTAAATGGAGTAGGTAACGTTGCCAAAGAAACAGTACAGGGAACTTTAAATGTAGGAAAAGAAGCTATAAAAACAGGTGCTAATGTAGGAAAAGAAACTATAAATACAGGTAAAAAAGTTGGAAAAGCTGTAAAAGATTCAGTTAAAAAAGGTAAATAATTAAAGAAAAGGAGTATACATAATATTTGTATACTCTTTTTTATTAAAAATTTAAATATTTTTTTATAACTTTTAATTATATAATTTATAAATATTGTTTTTTTAAAATATTAGCTAAATAAAATAGATAATTTATACAAAACAGCAATATGTAATGGGTAGAAGATATAAAATAAATGTTTAAATCCTTTCCCCCTTCTTCCATTATATAATGAAATAAAAAACAATGAAAAAATCATCATCCATTGAGGATTTCCAAATAATAAATCAGATGTGATAATTATTAAATCAGCTCCAAATATTCCAGTAAAACATACTGAAAATAGAAATTCCAATAAATCGTTATTAATTAAATAATTTATTCTTAAAAGAAAAGAAGAATTAAATAAAATAACGTAAATAAAAGTTAATACAATAAAAGAAATTGAAATTTTAAGTTTATTATTTCTAAAAATAAACATAGAAACTCCAATTAAAACAAATATTATCCCTCCATCTAAGAAGAAAATACTATTTGTAATGCTAAGTATTAAATGTAATACATTGTCTGTAATTTCGGTAAATGAACTTAGATAAATTGAAGCTATACTAATTATAGTTTGATATATTATAAATAAAAATAAATACAACTTAGCATTTTTATTCTTCTCTTTAAATTTATCAATTATAAATATAATAGTGAGAGTTAATAATATAGTTCTTATAAAATTCACTCTAATGTCATTTGATTCCAGAACTAAATTCATAAGCTCCATAAATACACTTAAAGAATAAATCTTTATAAAAAATTTCTTTTTATTTGAAGTATGAATATAACCTTCCACACAACAGAATAAGAATATTGGTGCTGCTAATCTGCCTATCCAGTGAAAAAAATAAGGTAAGTTAGGTAAAAATAGCCACATATGATCTAATATCATAGCAATCATGGCTAAGAGCTTTAATTCTGTAACAGTCATAATACTTCTCCTTTTAAGTAATGATTTAGTTATAAAACATTAGCTTTGATTTGTAAAATAAAAAAAGCTATAAATTTCATAGCTTTTTCTTATTAATTTAATCTATAAACAGAGCTTTGTGTATTAATAAACAAGTTGTGTTAAAAAAACTTATTTTATTTTTTTCTTATTATATATCCATAAAAATCTGTTCCGTTGTCATTTCCACCTGAAAATTTAAAGTAATATTTACTACTAGATGTTAAGTTAATAAATCCACCTGCAGCACTATTAGCTGGTACAGTAATAGTTGATACCTTTGATAAACTACCTTTTTTGTATAATGTAACTGTTAATTTTTTATTTAATTGATTGTCGAAGCGATACTCAATTTGTGATGCACCTGTAAATAAATTGCTAGAATATAAGTAAGACCAAGAAGATGAGCCACTAAAGTTCATTTTCGAACCTACAGAGCTTAAAGTCACTGTATTAGTTGGAATGTCAACTCCTTGTGCTTCAATTAAAAAATCATCAATTACTATTGGATTATCCCCTGCTATTACTTCTTCATTTTGAGTAGCATAAACATTATTAATTCCATAAGTACTGATTGATATAGCCACAACCATAGTTGTAGATAAAAGTTTTAAAATGTTTTTCATAGTATTCTTTTTACTCCTTACTACTTTGTTTTTATTATAACAAATATAATCGTTTAATGTTATAATTTTACATAAATTAATTTCGCATTTTGTATATATATGTAAAAATATATGGTATATTTCGAATTTTTAAAATTTAAAAAAGATATAGAAATTAATCTATATCTCAAAAAAAGTTTAAAACTCAATGGATTATGTTATTATACCATATATATGTTAGTACTACTACTTCTTGGAATACTTATACAAACTTATCCAAAATCAGATCGAACTTTCTTACTTCTATGTTCATTTATTAAGTTTGCAGTATTTTTGTTTTTAATCATCATATATGTCATATCCTAGGTGTTCATCAAGCTCCGCTTCTAATGTTTCTTGAAATGTTTGCAAATAAATCTTTTGACATTTCTTGTATATCTCTTGTTGTGTTAAGAGCAGATTCTTGTATAAGTTTATTTAAAATTTAACTTTTGTTTAATATAAAAAGTGTGTACCTTTATTTTGATAATCTAATTTAATTATCGCACTTTTGGAAGAATATACACTTTATTTTACAGACCTAGATTTATATAGTAAAGTAACCAATTAGACCTTAAAGTCATATATATTGAGTACATATATTTTAAAGTAGAATATTAGCTGCATAAATTGTACAAACTGTGAAAATTGCATAAAATGTATAGAGTGTAGAGACTGTCTTGATTGGATAGACAATCAAGAGTATACAGATTATGAAATATATGATTATGATGAATCAGAAGATGAATAACTAAACTATATAAATAAGAATGATATACGATAATGTAATAATTTTGTAATTAGCTATTAAAATCCTTTAAGCATATTATAAAGTAACATGGTTAAAGGAGGCATAGAATGAATAAAAAACTAAATATAGCGGCAGTAATATGTCTAATGTTGTCTATAGGATTAGTAAGTATAGGAGTAAAATATACATCAATTAAAGATGATTTAAAATATACTATAAAAGAACTAGAATCTACATCTGAAAAATTAAACTCATTAAAAATACAAAATGAACAATTAGAAGAAAATATAGAAAATAAAAATAAAAAACTAGATAAATACAATTATCTTATAACATTAAACCATGAAGATTTAGAAAAACTATATACAGAAATTAACTTAAAAAATCAACAAATTGAGGAATTAAATACATCAATTAAGAATCAAAAAGATGAAATAAGTAAATTAAATAAAGATATAATAAATAATGAAAATAAAATAAAAAACTTAAATGAAACTATAAAAATAAAAGATAATGAAATAATAGAATTAAAAGCTAAGTTAGAAAAGCAAAATCAAGAACCTAATGATTTACAAGCTTTAATAAAAGAAAAGGATAGTACTATAGAAAATCTAAATAAGTTGTTAAAAGAAAAAGAGGAATATATTAATAGTTTAACTAAAACTATTAAAGAAAAAGACAATATGATACTAAAGTTAAATCAAGATATTAGTAAGTTAAAAGAAATAGAAAAGAATTTAACTGATGAAGTAGATAATTTTAAAAAAGAAATAAGTACAGTAAATGAGAATGGTAAAAAGGAATTAGAAAATAAAGATAATACTATACAAGAATTATTAAGTAAGAACAAAGAACTTGAAGATAAATTAAATAAATTAGAAAATACTTCTGAAGAGATAGATTAAATAAGCTAAAATTTCATAATATATAAAAAAGAATCTAAAATCTTAGATTCTTTTTATTGCGTAACAAATGTTACGACTTTTGATTAAGAAAAGATGTATAATAATTTTATAAACTTTAATATAAGGAGAAAAATAAATGAGCGCATTTTTAGCACCAATACACACATGGTTATTTAATAAAATAAAATTAGCACAAGATTTAGAAAAAGATATAGTAAACTTACACATTGATAAATTTAAAGAAAGTGCTATAAAAATAGAAAAGGAAGCAAATGATATATATGGTCAATATATAGAAGATAAACCATTAGAAGATTTAATTGATGTAAGTAATATACACGGATGGTTACAAGATAGAATAAAAGAAGTAGAAAGTAAAAGTGCATATATAATAACTAAATACTATGATATGTACAACGAAGAAAGTAAGGTATTAACAGAAAGTGCATACATTTCTCAGGCAATAAAGTGTGCACAAAATGAAAATAATAAATCAAATTCACCTGAAAATGCTTATATATCATTAAATAATTATATATTATCAGGTATGCCTTGTGATAGAGCAAACTCTGTAATTGAAAAAAATGAAGATTATATAATTTATGAACAAAATGGATGTATTCATAGAACAAATTATGAAAATGGACAAGGGAATTTAAACTACTTATATGAACTTAGAGACTTATGGGTAAAAACATTTATGGAAAGTTTAAGTACAAAGTATTTATATGAAAAAGAAAATTTAGATGATAAAACTATAAACAAAATAAGAAAGGCATAGTTTATATGAATCATTATGGAAATCTTCAAAAAATTAAAAATGGTAAAAGAACTTATGGGATAACTCCTCATATACCTGGAGGATTTATACTACCAGAAACTCTTATAAAAATAGGTGAAGTAGCTAAAAAATATAATGGAGTATTAAAGATAACATCAGGACAAAGGATACTTATAACTAATCTTAAAGAAGAAGACCTAAAGAATATATGGGAAGACTTAGGTATGGAGCCTGCTGTTAGAAATCAATACTCGGTAAAAAATGTTGAAATATGCCCAGCAAACTTTTGTAAACGTTCTAAGTACCCAACTATTGGTATAGGTATGAAAATAAGCAAAAACTTTCATGGAATGCCTCTACCTAATAGAACTAAAATAGGTGTAGCAGGATGTAGAAATGCATGTTCGAGTGTATATTCAAAAGATGTAGGGGTATTAGTAGATATAGATGGAAAGTTTTTTGTAACTGCAGGAGGAAGTGCTGGATTTTATCCTAGAATGTCGGATATAATAACTAAAGGACTATCGGAAAAGGAAGCTTATGAACTTGTAAAATCTATATTAGAATATTACAATGAACATGGTCAAATGGGTGAAAAGCTAGGCGATTTTATAGATCGAATAGGTATAAATACATTTAGAAAAGATGTACTTGAAAAATCAAATTTAAAGGAGAATTTATAATATGATAACTAAAGATACTATAATAGGTGATGTAATAAAAGAAAATGAAAATGCAGTAGGAATACTAATGAGCTTTGGTATGGGATGTGTAGGTTGTCCATCATCTCAAATGGAAACTATAGAACAAGCTTGTTCAATACATGGATTAGATTTAGAAGAAGTGTTAGCTAAATTAAATGAAAAATAAAAAGTAATGTAATTTTTACTTGAAAGGTATTATGAGATAATATAAGGATTAATATAATTAAAAATTTATATTATTTATCGTACATAAATTAGGTAAAAATGCATATATACTCCGTCATATTTATATAGGGCGGAGTTTTTTATGTTTATAATAACTATATAAGTAGTAAAATTATTCGATTACTTGCAAAGACTATACTTTATATACTCAGAAAACTATTGGAGTTTATATTAGGTGTGTAATATGATGTGAAGTTACCGGTGAAATAATATTAAAAAGAAAGACCTAAAGTTTACTAGAGTATAAAAGTTAACATAATAAAATTAAATATCTTTTATAAGAAATTAAATCTATGTATTATAAATATCTTAAAATATTTAAGATATTGAAATTTATAGTATAATAAAAAAGGTAAATAAAAAGTTATAATTTGAGCTATTTATTATATAAGGAGGGTGATTTATGAAAATTATTCACACAAGTGATTGGCATATAGGAAAAATAGTAAATGAATATTCAATGATAGATGATCAAAAATACATTTTAAATAAATTAATAGAACTTATAGATGAAGAAAATGCAGATGTACTTATGATAGCAGGTGATGTATATGACAGATCTATACCACCAGTAGAAGCAGTAGAATTGTTAAATGAAACTTTAAGCTCTTTAGTAATAGATAGAAATGTATCTGTATTAATAATATCAGGGAACCACGATAGTGGAGAACGATTAAGTTTTGGTAGTAAAATATTAGAAAAGCAAGGGTTATACATAGCAGGTAGTGATGAAGAACTATATAGAAAAGTAGTTTTATGTGACAGTAATCAAAATGTAAACTTCTATTTAGTACCTTACAAAGATCCAGCACTTACTAAAAAACTCCTTGATAACAAAGAAATAAGAAGCCACAATGATGCAATGGTAGCTGTTATAGATAAAATAAAAGAAGAGTTAAATAAAGATGAAGTAAATATTCTTATAGGTCATGGATATATAACTATGAAAAGAGAAGAAGCAATAGATGTAAGTGACCATAAATATGAAGTGGCAGAACTAGAAACTTCAGAGTCAGAAAGACCACTATCTATAGGTGGAACAGATCTTATAGATGGTAATATATTTAAAGATTTTGATTATGTGGCTTTAGGTCATTTGCATGGTAGGCAAAAAATTGGACGAGAAACTATGAGATATTCAGGATCTTTACTTAAATACTCATTTTCAGAGGTTAAACAAAAAAAGAGTATTGCAGTATTAGAGTTAAAAGATAAAGATATAAATATTGAACTAAGGGAATTAAATCCACTTAGAGATTTAAGAATTATAAAAGGGAATATAGACGATTTAATATGTGAAGGTAGAGATATAGAAGAAGGTAAAGAAGATTATATACAAGCTATACTTACTGATGATGGAGAACTTATGAATCCTATGGAAAAGCTAAAATCAGTTTATCCAAATACAATGCTAATAACTAGAGAAAGAAAAAGAAATGTATCACAGGAGTCTATTTTAGCAAAAGGTGAATTTAGAAAGAAAAGTAAAATAGATTTATTTAAAGATTTCTATGAAGCTTATGGTAGTGGTGATTATACCGATAAAAAGGAAGGTGTACTAATAGATACTATAAAAGAAGTACTTAAAGAGGAGGTGTAGTAGGTGAGACCAATAAAATTAACAATAAGTGCATTTGGACCTTATGCATCTAAGCAAGTTATAGATTTTGAAGAATTAAAAGGTAGAAATATATTTGTTATATCGGGAAAAACTGGAGCGGGAAAGACAACTATATTTGATGCTATAAGCTATGCTTTATATGGAGAAGCAAGTGGAGAAAGTAGAGAAACTGATTCTTTAAGAAGTCACTTTGCTGATGATAATACAGAAACTTATGTAGAATTAGAATTTGAACTTAGAGGTCAAAGGTATATAGTAAACAGAGTACCTAAGCAAAAGAAGAAAAAAGCTAGAGGTGAGGGTTATACGGAAAAGTCAGCTGATGCTACTTTAACCTTACCAGATGGAAAGGTAATAACTAAGGTAAAGAATGTTACTGATAAAATAATAGAAATATTAGGTATAACTAGAGATCAATTTAAACAAATTGTGATGCTTGCACAAGGTGAATTTAAAAAGCTATTATTAGCTGATTCTGTAGAGAGAGAAGGAATATTTAGAAAAATATTTAATACTTATGACTTTGAAAAAATACAAATAGAGCTTAAAGATAAAGCAGCAAATCTTAGTAAAAATAGAACTAAAAGCAAACATGAAATGGAAATTAATTTAAAAAATATAAAAGGGGAACATGATATAGTAATAGGAGAATATGTAGATTTCCCTTTAGTTATAGAAAATTTAAAAGATTTATTAGAAAGAGATAATAATATTTATAAAACTCTTAATGAAGAAGGAAAAGAAGTAGACAATAAGCTACAAGTTAAAAATCAAGAGAAAGCTATTATAGAAACTAATAATAATTTGCTTAAAGAAAAAGATATTATTGCAAAAGATTTAGAAGAACATCTATCAAAGGAAGATGAATATAAAAATAAAGCAAAAACTATAATAGATGGAAAAAATGCAAAAGAAGTAAAATACATAGAAGACAAGCTTATAGAAAATAATAAAAAATTAGCTAAAAGAGAAGAAGATTATAATATAAGTTTAAGAAATATAGATTTCCTAAAATTAAAACAAGAAGAAGCAAATAAGCTTTTGCAAATAGAAGAAAGTAAAGCATATGAGAGAGAAAAGTTAAGTGTAGAGATAAATAATCTTAATAAATTAGAAGAAAAGATTATAGAACTAGATAGCCTTAATAATAAGGTGATACAGTTAAAACAAAATGTAGAAAATAGTAAGTTGCAAATAATAAATAATAAAAAGGCAACTGAGGAACTAAAAAAATCTAAAGAGGAAAAAGAACTTCAGTTAAAAGATATAGATACTTTGGGAACTAAAAAAGTAGAACTAGAAAGTGATATAAAATCAAAAACAAAAACTTTAGATGAAGTAAGGGAATTATTTAAAGTTATTATAAGTTTTCAAAATACTTATATAGAACATAATAATAAAGTTAATGAATATAAAGCATTTGAACTTGAGTATAAAAAAGTAAAAGAAAATTATGAAGCAATGGATGACTTATACAAAAAAGAACAGGCGGGAATACTTGCAAGTAAGTTACAAGAAAATGAGCCATGCCCTGTATGTGGGTCCACAAATCATCCAAATAAAGCCACTATAAAAAATGGCTTAAAAATACCGACTAAAGAAGATTTAGATCTAGTTAAAGAAAACTTAGACAAACTGGAAAAAGAAAATCAAGAAAAAATAAATAATCTTACAGTTTTAAACTCAAATAAAACAAATTACTTAGAACAAGTTAATAAGCATTTAAGCATGTTATCATCTAATTTAAATATAGATAAAAACTTTAACTTAGAAACTGCTCAAGTAGTTAAAAATTTAGGTACAGAGTTAAAAAGTGTAATAGATAACTTAAAAGAAGAATTATTAAAAGTTATAGATAAAATATCTTTAAAAGAAAAAATAGAAAAAGAAGTATCGGCTATAATAGCTACAATTAATGAAAACGAACAAAGCTTAATAAAACTTGAAGAAAGTGAAAAAAATTGTACAACAGAACTTACACAAAATTCTACTAAAATAGATGAGTATAAAAAAGAAATACCAGAAAATATAACTGATGTAAAAACTTTAAATAATTTAATAGAAACTAAGACTAAGGAACTAAATATAAGTAAAGAAAAATTAGCAAAACTAAGACTTGAAAATGAAGACTTAGTTAAAAAATTAGAAGGTGAAAATTCTACTTCTAAAGAGATAAAAAAATCAATAGAAGAATTAAAGTTAGAAATAGCTAACAATCAAGCTAACTTTAATGAAGCTATAGAGAAACAAGGATTTGATAATATACAAACTTATGAAAATGCTAAGCTACAAATATCAATGGTAGAAAGCTTAGAAAAAGAAGTTGAAAATTACAACTCGGAGCTTAAATTAACAAAGGCTAAGCATGAAGATATAATAAATAAAACTAAAGATATAGTATTTATGGATATATCTACAATAGATGAAGAAATAAAATCTATACAAAATAATAAAAGAGAACTAGAAAGTAAACTAAGAGATTTACATTCTATAATAGATAACAATAAAACAATACTTAAAAATGTTGAAAATCTTAATATAGAGTTTAAAGAAATAGAAGAAGAATATAAAGTAGTAGGAGAGTTAGCAGATTTAGCTAATGGTAAAAAGGCTCCATATATATCATTTGAAAGATATATACTAGCATCTTACTTTGAAGATATAATAGAAGCTGCTAATATAAGGCTAGAAAAAATGACAGGAGATAGATTCTCATTAATAAGAAAAACATCTAAGAGTAAAGGTGCAGGTCAAAAAGGACTAGAGCTTGAAATATATGATAATTATACTGATAGCTCAAGAGATGTAAGCTCACTATCTGGAGGAGAAAGTTTTAAAGCATCATTATCATTAGCATTAGGTCTTTCTGATATAGTACAATCAAATGCAGGAGGAGTATCTCTTGATACTATGTTTGTAGATGAAGGGTTTGGTACACTAGATCCACAATCTTTAGACAATGCAATTGATAGTTTACTTGAATTGCAAAGGGGAGGACGATTAGTTGGTATAATCTCTCATGTTGAAGAGCTTAAAGAAAGAATTGATGCTAAACTTGAAGTTATATCTACTTCAAAAGGAAGTAAGGTAAAATTTAATATATTATAAAAAATAATAGTTATACAAATAATATCCTATAGATTGGACAATATAAAGTTCATCTTTAGGATATTTTTACGTTTAAGGATATTGTAATACTTTAAAAAATATAGATAACTTCTGAGCGTAAGTAATATCAATGAACTATTTTTGATAGTAAAATATATTAAATATAACATCGAAAGGATGATAGATTATGAAGGTAATTATTGCAATAGTAATAAGTACATTACTTACTACAGGAGAAATATATTCAAGTTTTAATGAAAGTATAAAAGAGAGTAATCTAGCTATTTTCAATAAAGAATATGAAAAAGTAGATGAGATGTTTAACTTAGAACTAAGAGAAAATAATCTTATAAAAGAATATAATGTTAGGACGGAACAACAACCTGTAACTATATCAGAAAGTAAGGCAATATTACTTGTAAAAGATATGCTCAAAACTTATGGATATGTACCTAGAGTAATAGAAGTTGACCATAGAGAAGGTAATAATTATGTAGTTCATGCATACGAAATAATACAAGATGATGAAAAAACTTGGCATACTGCCACTATAGGATGGTACTATGTAGATATGTATACAGGTAAAATAGAAAGTATATTTTGATTAAATTACCAAAATAATTTAATTAGTTAAATAAATTATGCATATAACGTAAATATATAAAAAGATAGGTTATCTAATGTGAGATAACCTATCTTTTTATATACTCAGTATCGTTAACAATGAGAGAGTAAGATTTATCATTTTTTAAAATTATATCAAAATACAAATTATTATTTTTTCTTGATGATATAACTCCTTGAGCATACAAGTATGAACCATTTTTATGCATTGCTTTAGTCTCTATATTATGTTCAGAATTTAATGGAATTAATATATTTATTTGAGATTCTATAATTTTAGAATAGGTATTAAAATCATCACTAGATACTATACTATTATTTGATGTAGATATAGAATTAGCCTCTTTTTTTTCTATTAAGTAAGAAAGACGTTTATTAGTTATAAGAAAATAAAAAGAAGCTATTAATATAATTAATAAAATTATAAATAGATTTTTAACTTTTATAAATTTACGTCCTTTTCTTAATACTTTTTTATATTTTGGGTAAGGAATAACTTTAAAATCTATTTTTCCATATTCATTGGCTTTAAAATTATACTTTGAAATGTGATGTTCTTCTCTTTGTTTAAATACAATTGTTTTACCATTGTTTTTTTTCAAAAATTATTCCCCCTTTTATAAGTTAATAGGATTAAGGCTGTTATATTAGAATATATTCAGTACAAGTATAAAAAATGCAAAAAAGTTAATATCTATATTTACACAAATATGCGTTTGATATATAATATAAAATATCGAACAAGTGTTTAGATAAGAAAGAAAAATTTAAAAAAATTTTTATTATAAATTAGTAATATTTTGAATTTATGGATAATATAATAAAGTATAAATCTTAAGAGGAGTGATAACCAATGATAATAAAAACAAATAGTTTAAAAGATATAAATGAAATAACTCTAACAAACTTAAAAAATGGAGAAGTAACATTAGAACAGTTAAATGAAATATATAATAAAATGGGATTTGTATTTGTTGCAAGTAAGGGTAGATTCACTAAAATAAAAAAAGAAATAAAACATTAATAATATATATAAGACCTAGCCTATGGCTAGGTTTTAAAATTTAGGGTGTGATTTAGTTGAAAATAGTAAGTTACAATATTCATAAGGGTATGAATGCTAATAATGTATTTACATTAAATAAAATTATAAAATATTTAAAAGAATTAGATGCAGATATAATATGCCTTCAAGAGATTCTTTACAATCAATTTGCAATTTTAAAACAAAGTCTAAAATTAGATGGAGTATTTGCAGCAAATATCAATAAGCCTACCTTAATGTATGGAATAGCTACACTTTCAAAAAATGAAATTTTAGATAAGAAACATATGCTTTTAAAAAGTAAGGGAGAACAAAGAGGTTTTTTACATACAAACATATTTTCTAAGATATATTCTGTAGATGTAATAAATACTCATTTAGGTCTTGATAAAGATGAAAGAAAAGAACAACTAAACCAAATAGTAGATTATACAAATAGATTACGAAAAGCTAAAGTAATCTGTGGAGATTTTAACGAAAAAAATATATTCATAAACAGATTTAATGATAGTGCTATATATACAAACAATCAAAGTATAGCAACATTTGAAAAGAGTAATGCAAGGATTGATTATATATTAGTAGACAAATCACTAGGAATATATAAATACAAAGTAGATAAAATAAATTTATCAGATCATTATCCAATTATAACAGAGATAAAATTAAATTAGACAATATGTAACAATAAAGTTACACATTTCGATTAAATATTGTATAACATTAATGCTTAAAATATAATTTATATGATATTTAAAATGAGGTGGAGAAATGGGCAAAAATAACATAGGAGTAAGTCAGACTAGTACTTTAGATGAAAGCTTTTATAAAAGTGGAAAATCGAATGTTAAAAAGTATAAGATTGTAGGACTGATGGCTATTATTTGTGTATTAGGGGTTTCAATTAATTATTTTAATAAAAAGTATATATACACAAATGTAATAGCTAAAAACATATTTGTAGAAGGTATAGATGTATCGAACCTGACAAAAGAAGAAGCAATTAATTATTTAAATGAAAATGTAATTTTAGGTGAGTTACAACTTAATTATAATGGAGAAACAAATGTAATATCACCAGATGAAATTGACTTAAAGTATAATACTAGTGAAGTTGTAGAGAAAGCTTATAATTATACTAAAACGGACTCATATTTTGAAAATGTAAAAAGATTTTTCAACCTTAATAAAAATAGCAAGAATTTAGAAATAAAATCTTTATATAATGAAAATAAGTTAAGTGAAAAAATACAAAATATATCGGACTCAATAAATGTGGATATGAAAAATGCAACGGTCTATATATCTGATTCTGGAAATATTAGTACATCTAGTGCAAAAATAGGTAAAGAATTAGATATAGCATCAACTAGAGAATCTATTTATGATGCTATAAAAAATAAAGATTATAAATCTATAGATTTAAAAGTAAACATAAAAGAGCCAAAAATAAGTACAGAAGCGGCTAAAAGTGTAAATACATTACTAGCAGAATTTAGTACAAAATTTTCAACAAAGGATTCAAATAGAGTCACAAATGTAGTACTATCTGCAAAAGCAACAAGTGATGTATTACTAATGCCAGGAGAAGAATTTTCATATAATAATCTAACCGGTAAAAGAACTGCATCAAATGGATACAAAGATGCTCCTGTTATAATAAATGGAAAATTAGAACAAGATGTAGGTGGAGGAGTGTGTCAAGTATCTAGTACTTTATTTAATTCAGTATTATATTCTGGTCTTGATGTAACATCAAGAAGAAATCACTCATTAAAGTCAAGTTATGTATCAATAGGAAGAGATGCAATGGTTAGTGATGGTGGTAGTGATTTTAGATTTAAAAACCCATACTCTCATCCAGTATATATAAAAAATACAGTAAGTAACGGTGTAATAACTTCTAAAATATATGGAAATATATCTGATAAGAAAAATATAAGTATAAAAGTAGAGCCATATACAACAGAAGGATTAGATGCTGCAAAAACATACATAGAATATAAAGATTCAAATGGAAAAGTAATAAAAACTCAATACATATCCAATAGTGTATATAAAAACTAAAAATAGTTAAAAAATATAGCTAATATTTATATTAGCTATATTTTTTTGTTGTTTTTATTGGAAAAACATATCAAAAATGATATTATAATTATATTAGAAAGAAAAAAATGTAAAAAAGTGAGGGAGGAACTTGAACTTTATAGGAAATAGGTACTCTATTTTAAATATAGAAGAGAATATAGAGTTTAATAAACTTTATAAAGCAAGAGACTTATACGAAAATAAAACTATTTTATTAAAAGTAATAGATCATAATGAGCATATATGTGAAGATTTTGTAGCAAATCTAATTGATGAATCTACCATAATAAGAGATATAAATTCACCCTACATATTAAATATGATTGATGTAGGTGTTGATTATAGAGAATATGGTATATGGTATTATATGGTATATGACTATGAAAAGGGTATTAGTTTAAATAATATAATAGAGGGGAATTACCTTCACTTAGAAGCTATAATATCAATAGCAACTCAAATACTAAAAGGATTAGAAACGGCTAAAGAGCATGGAATATATCATGGGGACTTAAATCCAAGTAATATTTTAGTAGATAAATGGTACAATATAAAAATATTAAATTTTGGAGTTACTAAAGCCAATGAGGGTGTAAACATAAGAGCTGGGAACAATATAAAATATTTATCCCCACATCAATTATGTATTGACTATACAGATATAGAGAGTGACTTTTTTGCTTTAGGATTAATTTTATTTGAATGTATATTTAAAAAATTACCATTTGGCGAAAGTAATGATGAGAAAGAAATGTTAAAGTTTATAGATAAAGGTATAAATTTTAATGATTTAAGGGCTATAAATGGAAATGAAGAATTAATATATATAATAAGAAAGCTTTTAAATCGAACAAATAAGTATAGTGAATTTAAAGAAGTTATATTAGATTTAAGTTCTATAATGTATGAAAAAGCAGATATAAAAGAATCATTACTAATAGAAGATGAATTAGATTATAAACATGAAGATAAAGCTAAAGTTATGAAAAATAGAAATAAACTATTGTTAATATCCGCAATTATAATTATTATACTTTCAACACTAACGACATTAATAATATAGTAAATAGCAATAGATACATATAAAAATGTTTAAATGTATCTATTTTTTACGCTTAAGGATATTATAATACTTAAAAATGTGGATAAATTCTAAATGTAAGTAATATCAATAAATTGGCTTTGAGCGTAAAAAAGATTTTGAAATGCTTCGCCCACGCAGTGGCTCAAGCAACGGACGAAGTCGTTGGCGACATGAAGTGTTTCGCCAACACGTCGCTCAAGCGAAGCGAATTTTTTATATAGAAGGAAACGATTATATAAAATTTTTGTATATAACCTCTCAATATAATCAATATCAATAATTTTATAAATTTTTAAGCAATGGATGTATTCAAAGTGTTGACGAGGGTATAACGTTGGCGAAATAAAGGAAATGAATTTTAAGATTTGAATATAATTTAAATAAAATGTAAAGTATAATGAAAATAGGATAATTATTAAAGTTAGGGAAGATTAAATATGAAAAGAGTTATAACTATAAACTCAAATAACTTAGAAAAATCATTAGAGACAAAAGAATTACTAACTAAAAAGCTTATGGAGAATAATTTTTTAGTTAGTTCCAAATTAGAAGAAAATACAGAACTTATAATATCTATAGGTGGGGATGGATCTTTTTTAAAAACTATTCAAGATTTTAAATTTCCAAGTGTACCTATGGTAGTAATAAATACAGGTCATTTAGGATTTTTTGCAGAGTTTGATCCAGAGGAAATTGATAAATTTATAGATTTGTATAAAAACAATGATTTTATTATACAAGAAGTATACCCTTTAAAAGGTAGTATATGTACTAAAGACAGCAGTAAAGATATCTATGCAGTTAATGAAATAGTAATTAAAAGTGTTTGTTCAAGAACGCTTCATTTAGATTTAAGAGTTAACGAAAATAAAATTCAAAACTTTAGTGGAGATGGGATGCTTATATCAACGCCTATTGGTTCTACTGCATATAATTATTCAGCAGGTGGAAGCATCATAGATCCAAGCTTAGATACATTACAGCTTACACCACTTGCACCAATGAACACTATTGCATATAGATCATTTACGTCAAGTATAGTTTTATCTGCAAAATCAACGATAAATATAGTACCAGAATATAGATTTGAAAATTCTATATTAGTAGTTGTAGATGGAAATGAATATAGATTTAATGATATTACAGATATTAATATTGTAAGAGCTGATTTAAAATTAAAGCTTCTTAGACGTTCTGATTTTGAATTTTGGAAAAGAGTATCCGAGAAATTTTTATAGATTAAAAAGTAGTGAATTATGTTCACTACTTTTTTAATATAGTTAATAATTTAATCTATTGTGCTAGTTATTTTACTACAAATATTGAAATTGCTACATAAAGTTTTTTACAAAGAATATAAATTATTCTAAACTCTAGTATTTTCAATAATTAAATCTAACTAGCACAACGAGTTAATTTAGGTATTTTTAAATTATAATGTGACTATTTAGTAATTTTATTGACCTTATTATATTAATTTAGTTAATGTATAATAATTATATTATGATAAATAAGATTGGAGAAATTTATGATAAATATACTTATGATTGAAGATGATAGTACAATAGCCTTTGGAGTAAAATATGCACTAGAGCAAGAAGGCTTTAATATTGATATATGTAAAGATTTAGAAAGTGCTAGAAATAATATAAAAGAAAAGGAATATAGCATTATATTATTAGATGTTATGCTTCCAGATGGAAATGGATATGATTTTTGTAAAGAAATAAGGGAAAATAATGAAACACCTATAATATTTTTGACTGCTTGTGATGAAGAAGTAAATATTGTAATGGGTCTAGATATTGGAGGAGATGATTATATGACAAAACCTTTTCGAGTAAGGGAGCTTATATCTAGAATAAAGGCTGTACTTAGAAGAAAAGGTATTTATAATGAAAGTAAAAAAGTGCTTAAATTTGGAGATTTAAGTATACATACTTTAGAAGCAAGAGTATTTAAAAATGGAGAAGAAGTGTTTTTAACTTCTATTGAATATAAGTTATTATTAATTTTAATACAAAATAACAACACAGTATTAAGTAGGTCTAAAATATTAGAAAAGCTTTGGGATGTTACCTATGATTTTGTAAATGATAACACACTTACTGTTTATATAAAACGTCTTAGAGAAAAAATTGAAGACAACTCAGCTGATCCTAAATACATTCTTACTGTAAGAGGTATGGGATATAAGTGGAATGGAAGTGAAAATAATGTTTCTATCTAATGTTGAGGTAAAAGGATTTATAAGAAATTATTTAATATTGTTTACAATTACGATAGTTTTTTCTATAGGAATTAGTTTTGTAAGTATAAATATAATTAAAAATAAAGTAGTAGAAAATAATCAAGCCATAATTGGTAGTATAGTTGCGGCTAATCCTAGCTTTGAAAAGGAAATAATTAATGTAATAACCCAAGGAAAATCAACGAAAAACTTAAATTTAGGAAAAGATATTTTAAATAAGTATAACTATAATAAAAATATTAGTTTAAATAATGAACCTATTATTAAATCAAGTTTACCAAAAATAATTAGATTAAATGCTTTATTTATAGTAGTTATTTTTCTTGTAATTATATTAATGGTTATGGTTTATTTTAAAAATTTCTACAATGATATTAAGGATATGACTGATTATGTATATCATAGCTCAGAAGGAAGAGATTTTGAAATGAAAAAAAGAAACCAAGAAGGACAAATTGGTTTACTTAAAACTGAATTACTAAAAATGACTAATATATTAAAGGAAAAAGTGGACCTTTTAAATAAAGAAAAAGTATTTTTAAATGATACTATTTCAGATATATCACATCAGCTAAAAACTCCTATGACTTCTCTTATAATTTTAAATGATTTAATGTATGGAGATATTTCAAAAGAAACTAAGCATGAATTTTTAAATAAGATAAAGTCACAGTTAACTAGGATGGAATGGCTTATAAAGAGTATATTAAAGCTTTCAAAAATAGAAGCTAAGGTTATTGATTTTAATAAAGAAAAAGTAAATGTAAAAGAATTAATAACTAGAGCGATACAACCAAGTATTATTCCAATAGAACTTAAAAATATTAATATTAGTATAAGCGGAGAAGAAGATATTACATATATTGGAGATATAAATTGGTCAACAGAGGCTTTAGTAAATGTAATTAAAAACTGTGTAGAACATACACCAACAGGTGGGAATTTAGACATTAAATATGAGCAAAACCCACTTTACTTAGAAATTATAATAAAAGATGATGGAGAAGGAATTGATAAAAAAGATTTACCACATATATTCAAAAGGTTTTATAAAGGCAAAAGTAATTCTAAAGAAGATAGTGTTGGAATTGGACTAGCAATGGCAAAGTCTATAATAGAGAGTCAAAATGGTGATATTTATGTAAAAAGTGAAAAAAATAAAGGTACAGAGTTTCATATAGTCATCCATAAAACTTATAGTGACTAAAATGTAATAATTAAATTCACTTTAGAGTAAGAATGAAGTTTTAAACTAATAAGTGTAAGATTACTAAATGATTTATGGAGGAAAACATGGAAATTTTAAAAGTAGAAAACTTAACTAAAAGTTACGGCAAAGGTGAAGCTAAAGTTGATGCTTTAAAAAATATAAATTTATCAATAAATAAAGGTGAATTTGTAGCAATTGTAGGTCCAAGTGGTAGTGGTAAAAGTACTTTATTACACTTACTAGGAGGAGTAGACAAGCCAACTAGCGGTAAGGTTTATATAAATGATGTAGATATATATAATTTAAAAGAAAAAGATTTATCTATATTTAGAAGAAGAAACGTAGGACTTATATATCAGTTTTATAACTTAATACCAGTCCTTAGTGTAAAAGAAAATATACTATTACCGGCAGAACTTGACAATAGAAAAATAGATAAAGATTACTTAGATGATTTATTAAAAACATTAGGATTAAAAGAAAGAGCAAATCATCTTCCTAATGAATTAAGTGGAGGGCAGCAACAAAGAACTTCTATAGGACGAGCTTTAATAAATAGACCATCTATAGTTTTAGCAGATGAGCCAACTGGAAACTTAGATAGCAAAAATTCTAAAGAAGTATTAGAATTATTAAAATTATCTGTTAGAAAATATAATCAGACATTAATAATGATAACTCACGATACAAGTATTGCACTTCAAGCAGATAGAGTTATAACTATAGAAGATGGTACTATAAAGCAAGATGAGGTGATATAAATGAATTTATATACATCACTTACATTAAGATATTTAAAAGAAAACAAAAGAAGAACTGTTGTTACTATAATAGGAATAATACTTTCTACAGCACTTATTTGTGGTATAGGAAATATATTTGTAAGTCTTATGGATCATCAAATTAGAGGAACTATAGCTAGTGATGGGGAATTTCACGCGACTTTTTATGATATAAAAAAGAATGACATAAATACAATAACAAATAGTGTAGGAATTTCAAAATCAGCACTAAGTGAAAATTTAGGTTATGCTAAATTAGATAAAGATGATAAATATATGATTCAAATAAAAGAGTACGATGAAAATGCTTTTAAAGGATATCAAATTAAATTAAAAGATGGAAGATTTCCAAGTAACGATAAGGAAATAGTACTTAGTGAAGAATATTTAAAAAAATCTAGCAAAAAAATAGGGGATAGTATAAGTTTTAATATCGGAAAAAGGGTAGATGAAGATGGAAATAGTACAGAAGGAAACCGATGGGCATACGAAAATGAAAAAATAATCAATGCCGATAAAAAAGATTTTAAAATTGTTGGGGCTATTGAAAAGCCTGGATTTGAAAGCAGTGGAACTGATGCTGTTGTTACGGGCATCACTTATTTAGATATAAATAATATAGATAAAAGTACAAATGTAAATGTATCAATATCTGTAAATAAACCAACAGAAATTTATGAAATTGCTCCAAAGATAGCTAAAAATTTAGGATTAAAAGTAAAAGAAATATCGGGAGATGATTATAATAATGACCAAGGAACACTTTATGAAAATTTATCATTTAATGAGCATTTATTAAGACTTCAAGGTGCTAGTGCTTATTCACATATAAATAATAGTATATATATGATAATAACTATAGTTACAGCTTTAGTTGTAATTTGTACAATAGCAACTGTTTACAATGCATTTAGTATTTCAATTAGTGAACGAAAAAAACAATTTGGAATATTAAATTCTATCGGAGCTACAAAATCTCAAATTATAAAACTGGTCTTTATAGAAGCTTTTATAGTAAGTGTTATAGCTATACCAATAGGAATAGTTTGTGGGACTATATCTATAGATTTAGTGTTTAGATTTATACAAAGATATTTTGAAAATTCTTTTATAGCAGATATGAATTTAAGAGTGGTTTATAATCTGTATATAATTATAGGTAGTATATTAATAGTATTAATTACAATAGGTATATCAGCAATATTACCAGCAATAACTGCGGCAAAAATATCACCACTTGAAGCTATAAAAAACAGTAGCAATTTAAAAATAGGAAAAGTTAAGGATTCAAAAATAGTTAGATTTATATTTAAAACTGAAGGTGTTCTTGCTTATAAAAATCTAAGAAGAAATAAGAAAAAATTTAGAATAACATTATTCTCATTAATCATAAGTGTAGTAATATTTATATCATTTAGTGGATTTATGGAACTTTTCATAAAAGCTAATAAAGTGCAAAGTGGGCAAATGAACTATGATTTGTATTTATATAAAAACGGATTTGTAGAAGATGATAAGATTATAAATGAACTAAAAAAATTAAATGGTATAGAAAACTTTAGTATCAATAATGAATATTCTATAGGTACAAATGTAGAAGAAAATAATATAAATAAAAGTTATAAAGAGTTAATAGAAAAATATTTTACTAAAGAAAATAAAAATGATGAAGTTATATATGATTTTTCAAATAACTTATTTTTCTTTCCAGGAGATGAAGCTATAAGCAAGTTAAAATTAAAAACTGGAAAATTTGATAAAGAAACAGCAATAAAAGAAAATGGTATAATACTTAGAAATAAAAGTTACTACGAAGAACCAGGAAAAAAAGGTGATGTATCTTTAACTAATTATAAAGTAGGAGATACAATAGATGCTTATAAGATAGAATATGATGAAAAAAATGATAAAGAAATAAGAATACCTGTTAAGCTAAAAGTATTAGCTACTACGGAAGATTTACTTCCAGGACATTTATCATCATCTTATATGGGACTTGATTTTATAACTTATGATGAAGTAGGACAAAAGTTAGGTTTTGATGTAAATAAAGATAGAATATATATTTCTACAAATAAAGAAGATGATACTAGAAAAGTTATAAAAGAAATAGCTGAAAAATATGGATATAACATTACTGATGAGATTGAATATGCTAGAGAAAATGAACAATCTATGATGGCAATGAAAGTATTTGTATATGGTTTTGTTGTTGTTATATCATTAGTAAGTATAACAAATATAGTAAATACAATAAGTACAAATATAAACCTAAGAAAAAGAGAACTTGCTATAATTAAGTCAATTGGTGTAACACCTAGTGGATTTAATAAAATGATATATTTAGAAAGTTTATTATACGGAGCTTTATCATTAATTTATGGGATACCAATAGGAATGGGGATAACTATTCTTATGAATAAAACTCTTGGAGATGTTATAAATCTTGGTATGGTTATACCATGGAATGCTATAATGATATCTTTTGTAGGAATATTTATTATAACTTTTATTGCATCTTATATACCTATGAAAAAGATAAATAAAGAAAATATAATAGAAAATATAAGGCAAGAAAGTATATAAATTTAAATCTTTATAATATAAATTATCTGATATATAAAAAGTAGTGAGGAGAGCTCCTCACTACTTTTTTACGCTTAAGGATATTATAATACTTAAAAAATGTTGATAAATTCTGAATGTAAGTAATATCAATAAATTGGCTTTGAGCGTAAAAAAGATTTTGAAATGCTTCGCCCACGCAGTGGCTCAAGCAACGGACGAAGTCGTTGGCGACATGAAGTATTTCGCCGACACGTCGCTCAAGCGAAGCGAATTTTTTAATGTAAACTCAGGAATAAATAGTAATTATTTGGAAATAATGTATATAGTTTATAAATGATATTTTAGTATAAGAAATAAGTTCAAGGAGTAGTTAATATGAGTGTTGATAAAATATTTATAAAATCTTTTTTAAATAATTTTGAAGAAGAATCATTTTCAGTTAAGTTATGGGACGAAGAAGAGATTAAAGTTGGACAAGGGGAGCCTTTATTTAAGGTTACTTTAAATAAACCAATACCTAAAAAAGAATTATTATCAAGTGCAACTTTAGCATTTGGAGAAGCATATATGGATGGTAATTTAGAAGTTGAAGGAGATTTTTTAACTATGCTAAATACAGTATTAAAGTATAAAAGTAAATTTCCTACAGACTTTAAGGGATTACCAAAAATATTTTCTAATTTAACATCTCAAAAAAAGCAAAAAGAAGAAGTATCATATCATTATGATTTAGGAAATGATTTTTATAGTTTATGGTTAGATGAAACGATGAGTTATTCATGCGGATATTTTAAAAATGAAAATGACTCTTTATACGATGCACAAATGAACAAAATCCATCATTTACTTAAAAAATTAAATCTAAATGAAGGTCAAAGTTTATTAGATATAGGTTGTGGTTGGGGATCGCTTCTTATAGAAGCTGCTAAAAATTATAAAGTAAAAGGATTAGGAATTACTTTAAGTGAAGAACAATATAAAAAGTTTAAAAGTAGAATTAAAGAAGAAAATTTACAAGATTATTTAGATGTAAAGCTTATGGATTATAGAGAACTTGAAAAATCAGGTTTATCATTTGATAGAGTTGTAAGTGTTGGTATGCTTGAGCATGTAGGTAGACCTAATTACGACTTGTTCATGAGAAATGTATCGAAAGTACTTAAAAAAGAAGGTATATTTGTACTTCATTACATAAGTGGATTAATTGAATCAGAAGGAGATGCTTGGATGAGAAAATATATATTCCCTGGAGGAGTTATACCAAGCTTAAGAGAAATAATATCTTTATCTGCAGATTATAAATTCTACACTATTGATATTGAAAGTTTAAGAATGCATTATATGAAAACTTTACTTAAATGGGCTGAAAACTTTGAAAATAATATAGATAAAGTTAGAGAAATGTTTGATGAAAGGTTTGTTAGAATGTGGACTATGTATTTATATTCGTGTGCAGCTTGTTTTAATACAGGTGTTATAGATCTTCATCAAATAGTATTTACTAATGGAGTTAATAATTCTAATCCTTTAACAAGAGATTATTTATATAAATAAAGACATATTTATTAAATGTATATGAATTTAAATTTAATTGACTTTATATAAATAAAGACTACAATTAAATTGTAAACTAAAAATAAAAAATTCGCTTCGCTTGAGCGACGTGTCGGCGAAATACTTCATGTCGCCAACGACTTCGTCCGTTGCTTGAGCCACTGCGTGGGCGAAGCATTTCAAAATCTTTTTTACGCTCAAAGCCAATTTATTGATATTACTTACATTCAGAATTTATCCACATTTTTTAAGTATTATAATATCCTTAAGCGTAAAAAATAGGTTTACGAAAAAGGGGGGAATGTATATGAAATTGAAAACGAGTGAATTGGTGATATGTTCATTATTTGCTAGTTTAACAGCGATACTAACTCAAATATCTATACCACTTCCAGCAGTACCACTTACTATGCAAATATTTGCAGTGGCTTTATGTGGCTTAGTTTTAGGTAAAAGATTAGGATTTATATCTCAAATTATATATGTATTATTAGGCGCTATAGGATTGCCTGTATTTGCACAGTTTAGTGGTGGAATAGGTATAATATTAGGACCTACGGGTGGATTTATATTATCATTTCCTATAATAGCATTTGTGGTAGGATATTTTTCTGAAAAATTTATGTCTACAATAGGAATTATGTTTGGAATGATATGTTCTTTATTAATAAGTTATATAATAGGTACACTTCAATTTTGTATAGTTACTAATTCAGATATTGTAAAAGGTCTTACAATATGTGTAATACCATTTATAATTGTAGACATTATAAAACTAAGTCTTGCTATTGTAGTTGGAAAAAGTATATTAAAAAGAGTCAATTTAGGATATAGTATAAAAACAAGCTAGGTATATTCCGAGCTTGTTTTTTACGTATAAGGAAATTATATAATTTGTAAGTAATAAATAACATAAATTTGATATTAAGATAACTTTAAACATAAATATAATAGGGCTATAAATATTTATTTAATCTGTTGTGCTAGTTATTTTACTACAAATATTTAAATTGCTACATAAAGTTTTTTACAAAGAATATAAACTATTCTAAACTCTAGTATTTTCAATAATTAAATCTAACTAGCACAACGAGTTATTTAAATAGAGAATAATAAAAAACAAATTGTGAAATGATTATCAAAAACGATACCATATACAATAAAATTAGTATATAATTTATTTTATAATGGATAGATAGGGGAGATTTTTTATGAGAAAAATAACAAGAGAAGCATTACTTCATATACCAAGAAGTAACTATTGTTATGGATATGATGAAAATACACTTCATATAAGACTTAGAGCTAAAAAGGGAGAAGTCAAAAGTGTATTTTTAAGAATAGGAGATCAGTATATTTGGGATGAATTAGAAGGTGGTGGAGGAAACCTAGGTGCTGGTGGAAAAGTGTGGATTTCAAGTTGCGATATAAAAATGGAAAAAGAATTAGAAACAGAGTATTTTGATTATTTTATAGCTAAATACAATCCACCAACAAAGCGTTCAAGATATTCGTTTATAATAAATGGTATAGATGAAAAGCTTTTATATACTGAAAAATATATAATAGAATTAGTAAATAAAGACGATGAAAAAAAATTAAATGACATATCATCATTTTTTGCTTATTCATACTTAAATAAAATAGATGTGCTTAAAATACCAAGTTGGGTGAAAGATACTGTTTGGTATCAAATATTTCCTGATAGATTTGCAAATGGAGATGAAAGCATAAATCCTAAAGATACAAAACCTTGGGCAACACCTCCAACTAATGATAATTTCATGGGTGGAGATTTACAAGGGGTTATAGATAAATTAGATTATCTAAAAGATTTAGGAGTAACTGGATTATATTTTTGTCCTATAACTATGGGGCATACAAATCATAGATATGATACAATAGACTATATGAAAATAGATCCTCATTTGGGAGATAAAAAAACACTAAAAAGATTAGTTAAAGAAGCCCATAAAAGAGGGATGAAGGTAATGTTAGATGCAGTGTTCAATCATATAGGATACTACTCTAAACAATGGCAAGATGTTATAAAAAATAAAGAAAAATCAAAATATAAAAATTGGTTTTATATAAAGGATATTGATAAGGTAGACACACCACTTAATAAAATTGATTCAAAAAACATTCCTTATGAGACATTTTCATGTGTGGCTGAAATGCCAAAATTAAATACAGAAAATGAAGAGGTTATAGAGTATCTATTAGAAGTAGGAAAATACTTTATAAAAGAGTTTGATATAGATGCATGGAGATTAGATGTATCAAATGAAGTTGACCATAGTTTTTGGAGACAATTTAGAAAAGAAGTAAAAAATATAAAGCCTGATGTATATATATTAGGTGAAATATGGCACAATAGCCTACCTTGGCTAATGGGGGACCAATTTGATGCTGTAATGAATTATCCATTTGCAGATGCTTTAATAAAGTTTTTCTGTACAAATGAAATAGATGAAATTGAATTTAAATATAGATTAAATGATATAATATCAAATTATCAAATGCAAACTATTGAATCTGGATTTAATTTACTTGGAAGTCACGATACAACTAGGGTACTTTCATACTGTAATAACAATAAGGATAAATTTAAGTTAGCATATTTATTTATGTTTACTCAATTAGGTGCTCCTTGTATATATTATGGAGATGAGGTTGGCATGACTGGAGTACAAACTAAGGACTGTGAAGGTCAACGTGAATGTATGGTGTGGGATGAAGAGAAGCAAGATAAAGAAATACTTACATTTATGAAAAAGATTATAAGTTTAAGAAAAAAATATAGTGAATTTAAGCTAGTAAATAATGAATGGGTATTAGCAAAAGATAATGTTATAATAGTTAAAAAAGAAAATATAAGTATAATTATTAATAATAATGATTTTGAAAAAACTATAGATCTTCCTGATTACTTAAAAGATAAGAAAGTATATGATCTATTTAATGAAGATTATATAAACCTAGAATCAAAGCTTACATTAAATCCATATAAATATTTAATAATAAAAGATTAAATTGTAGTTTAATACTATATAGTCTAATAAGCTATATTTTTATAATTAAAAAATTTTATATGGGAAATTTAATCTATTTAGTGAAATAACTAAAACAACAGATTATTTAAGTAAAAGATAGGTGATATATATTAAAAGATTAAGAGAATTATTAGATAGAAAGTTTTTAAAAGATGTAGAGTTATTAGAGTTAGAAGATAATGAATATGTAATAGAGTGTAAATTTACACAACCATATAATGCCCATTATAATGAGTACAAAGTAGTTGTAAGAGAAGATGATGAAATAAAAATATATAAAGTATATTTAAAGCATAGATAAAACTAATATTAAAAAAGATAATAAAGATATGAAAAAGGGGAATTAACTTGAGAAAAAATATTATTGGAGGCCTTGTATTAATTGTAATTGCTATGTTTTTAGGAGCTATATCTTATTCTTCTAAAATAGCTAATCCATTTGTTGGACTAAAAGGATTAGCACAAATAGCTATTAGTGAAAGAAAAGTCGAAAAAATTTCAGATAAACCATTAAGATATATAAGTAAATCCGATGAAGATTTTACAAATTATATGGAATCAGAAGGTTATACTGTTGAGCAATTTGGTAGAGGATTTCAATTACAAAAAGGTAATGAAAGTAAGTTATTAGTATCCGAAGGTTTTATGGGGATGTACGAAATATTTAGTGAATAAAAAGATGGCTAATCTAGCCATCTTTTTATTACTCAAACAGTATTAAATTTCAACATTGTATTAAAATATATCCTATGCTAAAAGAGCAAACTATAAGAAGCCTACTATGAGATTACATGGTTTAGTACTCCTCATAATCAGGATAAATTGATTGATTAGTAGTAGAATCATTATTATTTTTACTAGAATTTTTAGGTCTAGATTTTTTAGATGCTTTAGTAGAATTTTTAACCTTAGTATTAGTATCTGTAGATTCATCATCTAATTCATTGATATCAGGTTTGTGCTTATTAGATTTCTTAGTAGATGATTTTGTCTTTTTAGATTCTTTTTTAGACTCTTTAATTTTAGTAGTAGGTTTAGCTTTTTCATTAGAATCTTCTATATCATCATGTTTCTTAGATTTTTTCTTAGAACGTTTAGTTCTAGGGTTATTTTTATTATCTTTTTTACTAGATTTTTTATTTTTTAATTTTTTACTCGTAGAACTTAAATCTTCAGATTCTAAGTTAGTAGTAGGTAAACTATCAATATTTGTAGATGAACTATTAACATTTAAAGTAGCTTCATCTAAAGTAGCATTGCTTACAATTGTGCTGTAAGTAGTGCTAGATGGTTTGTCATATATACAAATACTTTTATAATTTAGTTTAGGATTATTATCTAAAGTAGTATTATTAGTTATATTTGTATCATTATTGATTATATTATAATTAATAGTGGTACTCTTTGGTATAGAATTTTTTGTACTTTGAGATTTTGAGCAACAGCAAGGATAATGATTACATTTATCACAAACTTTAAATTCTTTATAATTTAAATAACTATGGTTTAATCGTTTTCTATTATTAGAAGTATTTGAATGATTGCAATAGCAAATTTGTTTACCACAATGTTTACAAATGCTAAGTTTTTTACCTCTATAACCCTTATATTTGAACAAAATATAATCCCCCTTTGGTTTGATAAAATATACATTTTAGTAAATAATATGACTTTAATATTTAAAAAGTTACAAAATGCACTGTAAAAATAAACAATTGATTACAAATTGATAAAATATATTTTGATAATAAAAGATTATAAGAAATAATAGAAAAATAAAAGGATATAAATAAGTTAAATTGTAAATAAACATATTTATATCCATAATTTTATAGTATATTTTTTAAATCTAGTAAATTATTAATTTCATATTTAGGAACTATATCAGTATTATTAACCTTATTAGCTAAGTTACACCAACAAGTATCTATTGAAGCATTTAATCCGCCTTTAATATCAGAAGATAAACTATCTCCAACCATTAAAACAGAAGATTTATCATCGTGGTTTAAAGATTTAAGTGCATACTCAAAAATCTCAGGATTAGGTTTTGCAATTTTAATTTCACCAGATATAATAATATCATCAAAATAGTGACTTACATCAGATTCTCTAATTCTTTTGTGTTGAACATCAGCAAGTCCATTAGTTATTATACCTAATTTGTAGTTTTTAGATAAATATTCTAAAAGATCTTTTGTATCTTCATATAAAAATGATCCTTGGCTTAAAAATTTAACATATAACTCACTAAGCCTTGTAGCATCATCAGATAAATTAAGTGTATTTATAAGTCTTTGGAATCTTTCAACTTTTAAGTTATCTGCGGTAATTTTTCCTTCCTCAAATTCTTTCCATATTTTAGTGTTTATTTCCTTGTAAATATTTATACAATAATCCTTATCATAATCTGTATCTAAATTAGACATTAAATTTTCTAAGGCATAATTTTCTGTCTTTTTAAAATCAAATAAAGTATCATCTGCATCAAATAAAATAACTTTATATTCCATATCAATCTCCTTTTGAATAAATAATATAATATTAAATTTGATTATAACATAAAAATAGCTACTTTAAAGTATAAGAATTTTATATAAAAAATTATACTTTAAGGTAGCTAAATTTTTATTAATAAAGTGGCTAAAGGGGTTTATTAACATACTATTAAAAAAATAAATCGTTGGCGTTATGAGTGAAACGAATTTTAAGCAACGGACGAAGTCGTTGGCGTTATGAGTGAAACGAATTTTATAAGAAAAATACTAAAAATAATAAAGGCCAAAGTCCACAACAAGATTTCTTATGACAATTGCAGTTATTTATATGGCAGTTACAATTGTTAAAACATTTATTAGGATGACTAATATTAGAATTAGATTTACAATTGACCCTTTTATTATTTGCAAAATTTTTGTTATTACAATTTCTTCTAGGGGATGAGTTACAAGTTTTTAAAGTAGCAGTATTTTTATTACAGTTATTTATTTTACACTTATTGCAATTTTTTAATTCTTTAGAGGATTTATTACTCAAAGGGAACACCTCCTTTAAAAATTACAGATTAATAAATAATATGACAACAATGCAAAAAAAGTTACAAAATATATTAAGAATAACCGTAACAAAGACTTTTTTAATAACATAATCTATAGTATAGCTATTTACAAGGGGGATAGTTTATGGCAAAGGCAGAATATGGAGACATAATATATACTAAGAATAATCTATATAGGCATTATGGAATATATATAAATGAAAATTGTGTAATTCATTATGATGGTAAATTAGATGACATGTTTTTAAGAAAAATGTATATAAGGGAAACTACCATGGATAGATTCTTAGGTGGGAAAACATGTTATTATATAGATAAAAGAAAAGCAAAATTTAATAATGAGGAAGTAGTTAAAAGAGCAAGAGAGTTTATAGGAGAAGATAAATTTAATTTAGTTGCACATAATTGTGAACATTTTGCGATGTGGTGTAAAACAGGTGAGCCAAGATCAAAACAAGTATATTTAACACTTTTATTAGCTATAACTATAAAATCATGTCTAAATAATAAAGGTTAGGATAAAATAAAATGATTCTCTTTTAGCTTTTTAAAATCAAATAAAGTTTTATCTGAATCAAATATTATAGATTTGTATTTCATAATTAATTAGTCCTCTGTAGTTTATTATAATTTTTTATAAATAATCAAATTATATTATACAAATTTTGACCATATATTACCAAATATATACTTTAATGTATTTTTTTGTTGACACATACTTTTTTACATTGTATATTAAAAAATATAGGATACCTTTAAGATAGTCCCGTGAGACTAATAAGGAATTGTACGTAATGTAGTATTTTTGCCTTAATATCTATTGGTATTAAGGCTTTTTTTGGTATCCTAAAAAATTTTAGGAGGATACTATGAATAAAACTCAAACTTCAACAAATCATGCTAATAAATTAGCTATCAAAATGGCAACTGCCTTAATAATCGGATTAATAGCTGGAACATCATTTATTTTTTTAAGGGAAAATTTAATCTCAAGTGGAAATAGTGATACTTGGACTATGATAAATAATTTATTATTCCAAGATATAACTAATAAAGAAGCAAGTAATGCAATTGGAATCTTTTATATAGTTGGTCAACTATTTATAAACTCATTACAATTAGTAATAGTACCTATGGTATTTACATCAATAACTCTTGCTATGTGCAATATAAGTGATACAAAAAAATTAGGTCGTATATCTTATAAAACAATATTAGGATTTTTAGGGACATCTTTATTTGCACTAATACTAGCTGGTATATTTGGACTGACTGCTAATAAACTTGGTTTATTTAATGTAAGTATAGATAATATAGCTTCAAGTGAAGGAAGTATTGCTAGCAATCCACTTTTAGTATTTGTACAAGCTATACCAAATAATATAACATCAGTATTTGGTGAAAATGGACGTGTTTTATCTATAGTTTTCTTAGCTAGTGTTACTGGAATTTGTATTAATTCTTTAGGTGATGAAATTTTAGTATTAAAGAAGTTATTACAAGATATAAATAAAATAATAACTACTTTCTTAACATTTGTTATAACTAAATTTGGACCAATAGCTATATTTGTTTTAATAACAAGAACTTTTGCAATTTATGGTGTTGATCATTTAAAACCAGCTCTTGCATATGTTGGTACTGCTACAATAGCTTTACTGATATTTTTAAGCTTTGGATACGCTTTATTTATTTACTTTACTACTGGATTAAATCCAATGATATTTGTAAAGAAAATTTCAAAAGTAGCTTTATTTGGTTTCTCTACATCTTCATCTGCTGCTACACTTCCTTTAAATACTAAAACGGTTGTTGAAGAGTTAGGTGTAAGTGAAGAAATAGCATCTTTTACATTACCACTTGGTATGACTATTAATATGAACGGAACTGCTATAATGCAAGTTATCGCAGCAATATTTATAGCATCTAGTTCTGGATATGAGGTTACTGTAGGAAATATATTAATAATATCATTATTAGCTTTAATAGCATCAATTGGTACACCGGCTGCTCCTGGTGCTGGGGCTATAATATTATTTACTGTTTTAACAGGTATGGGATATCAAAATGATGCAGCAGTACTTGCTTATTCATTGATACTTGCAATAAACAGACCAATAGAAATGCTTGTTACTTCATTGAATGTAGTTGGAGATGCTGCAACTTGTGTTTATGTGTCTAAATCAGAAAATAACTTAAATGAAGAAATTTATAATGGATAATAAATAATATCTTAATTTAATAATATAAAATGGATCCTATATAGTTGACACGAGAAAAAGTGTGTGTATCTATATGGGATTTTTTTGTATTTTATTAACTAAGGAATGATTATAAGATGAGTAAAAAGATGTTTTAGATTTAGAAGATAGTAGGAGTTTAAATTTAAGAATAACACTTAATAGGGAGTTAACTATTGAAGAAATTCTTGCTAAGGAAGATGAAGTTGACTATAAAAACTGCAGAGCAATAGAAGAGCTTAAAATATTTATAAATGATTATATGTATTATTATAATAATGACTGTTGTCAGTAAAATTTTAAAAAGCTGACTCCTATACAAAATACAGAAATCAGCTTTTAGTAACTTCTTAATAGCCTTTTTTAGTGTCATTGATAAAGGGTTCATTTAAAAAATGACAACACCTTTATTATTTAAAAAGATTATCTAGCAACGAATGTTTCACAGCTACTATTTTCAAAATTTATATCTACATGACTTGCATTACAAGCCCCATAACTATTATATGTACACTTATTAGCACTACAAGATATATTTTGAGTACTAGTTAAACTTGTATCACCATGATAATTAGTCATGTTAAAGTTATCTTTATCTTTAAATGTATCACAATAAGTTTCAGGTGTTATAACTGCATCAAATCCTTCAACTTTTATTTGTGATGCATAACAGCCTCCAGTTTGATTAAATGCACAGTTTGTAGCTGAACAATGTAAATTACTTCCCATAAAATACCTCCTAAATAAAATTCTATTATTATTATGTCAAAGATAAATTATTTTAATCATTTACATCTGAAAATAAATATATTAACTTAATATATTTATAAATAAGATTATACAAGGCATTGTAAACAAATCAAGCAAAAAGGCAGCAACTAAAGGGACTACTAAAAAAGCTTTTTTAGAATAACCATATTTATCGCTTATAGATGTCATATTAGCTAAAGCTGTAGGAGTAGCACCTAAACCATGACCAATAAGACCACTTATCATAACTGCGGAATCGAAGTTTTTACCAAGAATTTTAAAACAAATAAAAATAGAGTAGATAACTATAAAAATAGCTTGGCATATAACAATAATAAGTATTGGACCAAATAAACTTGATAACTTAAATAAATCAATGCTCATAAGGGCCATAGTCAAAAATATTCCAAGAGATAAATCACTTAAAAAATCAATAATTTTAAAATCTAAATTTATAATATTAACTTTATCATTTACATTTCTAAATAACACAGATATTAACATACAACCAGTTATAGCTGGAATTATTATACCTGTTATGTTGAAAAATATATTTGCTATTAATTTTCCTAAAGATATACAAAGAAGAATAGTTAATAATTGTTCTAAAAATGAAAAAATATCAAGGTTTATTCTATTATCAATATTTTTTGATGTAGACACCTTTTTATATTTTAAGCCTGGTTTTAATTTATACTTGTCAATTAAAAACTTTGCAAGAGGAGATCCTATAAGCCCTGCTAATATTAGACCAAGTGTTGATGCTGCTATACCAACACTTATAGCATTTTGTACACCTAAATTTTCTATAGTAGCACCATAGGCAGCAGAAGAACCATGTCCACCTTCCATTGAAATCGTACCACACATAAGCCCAAGTAATGGATTTATGCCTATAACTTTAGATAAAATAACAGCAATTATATTTTGGCAAAATGATAAAACTCCGCATAAAATCCAATATTTTATAAGTGCTTTTCCACCTTTTTTTACTAAGGACATGCTCATACCAACACCAACTGTGGTAAAGAAAAAACATATTAGATAATCCATTAAAGAAGTATCCATAGAAATATCACAAATGTTAAAAAACTTTAAAAGAAGAGTTAGTAGACAAAATAATAATCCACCAATAACTGGTGAAGGAATACAAAATCTATTGAATATATTGACTCTGTTTTTTATAAAATTACCTATAATAAATAAAATTATAGATAAAATCAAAGTCGAGGTAATATCCAAATTTAAAGAATGCAAAATACCACCTACCTTATATATTTTAACTTGTACGTATAAAAATATATTAGATAAGCTATAAAATAATGCATATAAAATATGAGTTGCTTGAGTGAAGGATGTGGCTAAATCGAATTTTGAATTTATAATTTTTTTATTTGAATCTGTTTTAATATAATGTTGATTTTATAAACTATTTTGCAAATAAAAAAAGAAGATATGTACTTTCAAATGATGTATCTTCTTTTTAAAGTTTGTAATATATTAATATTATGATTATTTAATATTGTTAAGTATTAATTTTAAAGATGTAATTACAAATATGACAACTCCTACAAAAGAAAGTATGTTTATTAACCAGAATGTTACCGATGGTAAATATGGTATCGGTAATATATTTATAAGTGATATAGCTAGCTGAAAAACATCACTTTGTAAAAATATAAGCATCAATGAACCTAAAGCTATATAAAGTAGTTTTAAATTCCTATCATTCATATTTATCCTCCCTATTAACTCATATTATATAACATATGATCTAAATTATGTTGCATCATTTTCAAAATCAATTTAAAATCTAGCCTAATATTTTTATGAAATCATTAACAGTATCTAAAAGGTATTTACCTTTATAATATTCAAGTTTTATATCATCAAAACTAGGCATATCACGAACTACCTTAGGTCTTTCTTCAAATAATCCTAAAACATTAAAATCCTTATCTAAAACTGCTATACTAGGACCCTTAAAAGATTCTTTATCAATACCTAAAGCAGGAGCCATAAACTTTTTACCACGAGCCATAGTTATAACTGACATGTTAAAGTTAGGATTAAGATCTAAAAATCTTTTTAAAACTGTAGCATTTAATTGAAAATCAGGACACCATATTTCACCTGAAACTAAGAAATTCACTTCATAGTCTATACTTTCTATAAATGATATCATTTCATCAGTTAAATTTAATCTAGAATTATTTTTGAAAATTCTAGCTCTTTCCCCTTTAGTTCCTTCTCCTACAGAACTTTCAAAGCTTTGACCAATTTCAAATAGCTCTTTAAGACTCATTTCAACCATAACAAACCTCCAAAATTATTATTTATATACATATACTACCATAAATAATATAGAGTATGTAAATTTTACTTTATAATACAAATAAAATTATATAATTAGTAATGAGTATAATAAGTAAAAAATGTTAACCGTATATGTATAAATATTTTAATATACCTGATACAAATATAATATAATATAATTAAATTTATATTAAAAATTAGAAGTAAGGAAGTATGAGATCTAAGAAAGAATGGATAAAAGAGTATCAAGAAGAACATATAATAATAAAGATATAGAAAGTAGTAAAATAACATCTATAATAGAGATGATAAATGTTCGTAATTGTGGAAGTTATTACAATATAATTATAAATGGAAAAAGCTAAAAAACTAATATTTATTTCATGTGTTATTACATTAATAATTTCTACAATTAATGTGCTAGATACAGAATTATTAACAAGTACAATAGATTTTATTATAACAATTACGGTATTTTTAACTGCGATATTAAAACAAATTAATTTATTAAAATATAATAAATTAAATAAAAGTATATGTCAAATAATAAAAGAATCATGTATTATATGGATAGTTGCAATTAGCTTTTGTATAGTTGCAATAACTATGATTTAAAAGATAATAAGAAAGGAGTAAAGAATGAAAAAATCTTTAATATATGGAGTTAGTACAGCTGTAATCTTTTATATAACTACATCATATATACTTGAACCTTTTGGTATGTTTATAACATACGGTGGTGATAGTTATACACTATCATACCATATGTTTTCATATATGGGTTTAGTATTGTTAAGTGGAATAATTGTATTTTGTACAAGTATAATTATTCAAAAAATTAACTATCTTATAGAGAAACTCGATAATAAAAATTAAAATAATAATAGGTTATTTATGGATAATGTAATTTAGGGGGAAATTACAAAATGGAATGTTTGAGATATAATGTAGTATAAGGAATAAACATACTATATTTTAAGTTTGTAAATTTAATGTATTACTAATTAAAGCAACAAAAATAGCTAGATAATAATATGCTCCCTTTTGGTAGATAGTTAAAATAATAAAACTGTCTACCATAAAGGGAGTATTTTTATTACTTATTTATAACATTTTAATAAAGATAATTTTAATTAAGACTCTAGACAAAGAGTATAAAAGTCTATACAAACATCTTTTAAATTGACTTTATCAGGATTAAAATTAATCTTTCTTAAATAATTATAAAAATCTAAATCATAAACAAAATTACTAAAATCATATTCATACTGAGAATACCTGTAATCTAAATACTTAGAAAATCCTTCAATTAAATTTTCCTCACACCACTCATTAAAATGATAAGCATCACGACCATATTCATTATATACAGAAACTAATTCATCATCAGATTCTAATTCATTACAAATATCTAAAAACTCAGGAGTATCAGTAAAAGAATCAAATAAAGAATGTGAATATTTATGAAAAGGAACTCTAAGAAGGTCTTTAACTGATGTATTAGGTTCAATAGTAGATACTATATTATTATCAAACTCAAAACTTTGAGAAGATATAGGGTTTAAACTGTAGTAAAAAGTACAAACGTAATCGTTACTTAAAGTTACTCCACATACATTTTCAATAAATTTTTTTACATCTACATCATTTGAAGATAATAATTCATTTAACTTAGAAGCCTTTTTATTTAAAGATGATTTTTCTTTATTAAAATAAGATTTGAAATAATCATTATAAAAATAATTAAAAAAAACATCTATATCATTTTGCAAATCAGAAGATAAACTTAAATTTTTACTAGAAATTAAAGTATCCACTATATCAGATACACTAGCGTTATCATCTAAATTAATAACAGAGTTTGTATAGCTCCAAGATGAATTAGAGTCAAATATATTTTTTAGTTTAAACTTCATATCATCATCCATAGAATTATAAGTTTTTGTAAGCCATTTATAATGTTTTTTTGCAGCCCTTGAAGTGTTATTATATAAATCTTCATAAGTAGAATTATTACTTAAGTTTTCTATGTTTGTAGTATATATTTCATAAGCAGTTTGAATTAATGAAATTTTTAATGAGGGACCATTAACTTTAATGTCTGAATTGTAATTTATATCTTTAGTGTTTTTGCATCCTGTAAGTATGAATATTGATAATATATTTAAAATAACAATAAGTCTTTTTATATTCACAATATCACTCCTTACATAATAAAATTTAACCTATAAATTAAAATACCTTTTAAAATCATTCAACAAGAAATCCTTATAAAATATGGTGAGATTAATAAAAAAATAGCAAAAAAATAAAAATGTAAAACTTATATATTTATAGTTGAAACTTTTAGAAATCAAAAGTTGTCATAAAAAATAGAATAAAAAGAAGTTAAGGAGATAAGAATTATTAAAATATTTTATTTGAATTAATTGTCTTATTAAAGAGAATAGATGATATAATAATTTTGGAGTAGTTACTTATTTCACAAAATACAAATAAAATAAGGGGAAGATTATGAAAAGGACAATTTTAGGGTTATTATCTTTAGGATGTATACTTTTAATGGGGTGTACTCAACAAAAAGTAGACAAAGTAGAATCATTAAGAGATGCATATTTTCAAATTGCAGAGAAAATAGTTAATAAAGAAGAAATAAGCAGTAAATATATCAAAAAACTACTAAATGGATATAACTATAAAAAAGATGAAGAATTTAAGATAGAAGGTCAAAATATAGACGGAAGTGATTATATACAACAACCATATATCTTTACAAATGGAAATGAAAGTTTAAATATAACTTATTCTAATTTTAACAATGAAGAACAAATATCCCCATTATATAGTTTAAAGGATGAAAAAGGGGAAACTAATTTATCTATTTTACTTCCTGAAATAGACGATACAAAAATGAGATATATGTATATTGCAAATCGAGATAACTTAAAAGACCATAAGAAGCTATTAGAAAAATTAGATAATAATGAAGGAAAATGGCGTGATGTATATATAAAAGTTATAGATAATGTATGTTCTACTAATGACATGGATATAGAAGATATAAAGAATCTTTTAGGTGTAGAGTATAGTGTTAGTGAATATCCATATGATGAAAAATCAAGTCTAGGTTTGAATGTTGTACAATACATTTTTGAAGCTGATGATGAGATGTTTATGGTTCAGTATATAAAAGAGAAAGATAAGATTTTTAATGTATTTTACAATGATAAAAATACTAACACTATAAATACTGTGGTAGATAACAAACTTATAGATGAAAAAAAGAATTTACATACTGGTATACTTACTTATGTTGAAGATTTTGATAAGCAAAGAGAGTTATTAGATTATGAAAATAATTAGTTGTTTATAAATATATAATCAAATTTTTAATATTAATATATTGCATATTTATTTTAATAAAGATTAGATTAAAAAGTACAATGGGGGAGAACGGTATAAAATGAATAAGTATAAAAAGTTAATAGTATTATTATTAATAATTGTAGTAGGAGTAATCTTATTTATATATCCTAAATCATTTAAGCAAACGTATAAAGATGTACAAGTTTTTGAAAATGGTAAAAAAGTAAGAACAGTCGATATTAAACTAGATGGTAAAATACATAAAGCTCACTGGGTTTGGCAAAGACTTAAATTCAGTGAAGAGTTAAATGGAAGTATTACTATAGATGGTGAAAAATACTTCTTACATCCGTATGATTTATATATGTTTCCAGATGAAAATGGTAACTTTACTGATAATGGTATTTATGAGTGTTCATTGAACAAAGATAAAAATGAATCTTTAGAAGATAAAAATATTTATTTTTTTATAACACATGATAAAAGTACACTTTATATAATAATGGAGAACAAGGAATTTATTTATCCATATAATACAGATGAGGATTATCAAAAAGTAAGAGAAAGAATGGATAGCTGGTTACAATTTTAATATAATGCGAACAAAACAGTAGGAGTACATCAATATAGAGATACACCTACTTTTTTGATATCAAAATTGATTATATAGTAGTTTAACTTTAAAAAGTTAGTATATATATTGTTTATATATGGTTATATAAATAAAATTATAATAAATTAGATACTACCATTTATAAGTTAATTTACTATAATATCAATAATATATTAGAATATATCAAAATAAAAAATACAATATTAAATAAGAAAACTTAATCTTAAAGTAAAGAATACAAATAATGACATTGGTTTATTAAAAAGCTTATCTCATAAATAAGATATAATACTATTTTAACTTACTATAAAATGAAATATTTTGATGATATTTAATTTAAATCAATTAAACTTTATAATTTTTTTATATAAATTATAGAATTTAGGGGTATATATAAAGTGTAGTTTTTATTAGAGGCTTTATCTATATGCCTTCTAAGTAATATTATTTCATAAGGGGTAGCGGCTATGATTTCTCCATATAACTTATCCTGAGTTAAATAAGTGTATATTTCTACATATTGGTTTAAAAGTGAGATAGCTAATTCATGCATAATATCAGCTCCTTAGCAGATATATCTTATTATAATATGTCAATAACTCACCACTTAGCTTCGCTTGAAGTGGGAGCTTGTAACTCTAGTACACGAAGTGCCAACGATACTATGTATCTCCTTCCTCAAACCTAGATTACGATAGGCAAATTGACAATTGCCCAAACATTGGAGTTTACTCTAACGCCTCTAAGAGTGCCTTTTACGCAACGGTTATCTCTTAGTTAATATAATTATTATATCATATTTAAGAAAGGAATGGTATGGCTAGTTTAGAGGTGTAAAACCCCTTCGGATTCGGCAAATTCCTCTCCTCCCTACTACGTTGAGGAAGGAGTATCCTTTACCTAAAACAGATGAAATTATGTATAAATTTGACATTAAAATATTAGTAATATTCCAAAAAAAGTAATTATATGATAGTATTATTGGAGAAAAAATATCCACATATAAATAAGTAAGCATAGAGAAATAATAGATAATAAAATAGAAAGGAGCGAATATGTTTTCAAATTTATTAGTAAAAACTTTTATAAAAGACAGTGAAAATATTGAAAATGAAGATGTAAGAAATAAATATGGTTATCTAGCGGGAATAGTTGGAATAATAGCAAACTTTATATTATTTGCAGTAAAATTATCAGTAGGATTATTAACATCAAGTATAGCTATAATGGCAGATGCATTTAATAACTTATCGGATATGGCATCTTCAGTTATAACAATAGTTGGATTTAAATTAGCAAGTATACCACCTGATAAAGAACATCCTTTTGGACACGGTAGACTTGAATATATATCTGCACTTATAGTTGCATTTATGGTAATGCTTGTAGGATTTCAATTTGTAAAATCATCAATAGATAGAATACTAAATCCTGTACCTATAAAATTTGAAATAATACCATTTATATTACTTTTCATATCAATACTTGTTAAGATATGGCTAAGTAGCTTTAATAAGTTTATGGGGGGCAAAATAAACTCATCTGCACTAAAGGCAGCATCAGTTGATGCAATGGGGGATGTATTTACATCAAGTACTGTTTTAGTATCATTTTTAGCAGCTAAATTTACAAACCTTCCAATAGACGGATATGCAGGTATAATAGTATCAGTAGCAATACTTTATGCAGGGTACTCATTAGTTAAAGAAACTATAAGTCCATTACTTGGAGAAGCACCAGACCCTGAATTAGTAAGAGGAATAAATCAAGCTATACTTTCATATGAGCATATACAAGGAGTACATGATTTAATAATTCATAATTATGGAGTTGGAAAATCAATAGCATCTGTTCATGCAGAAATACCAGCAGATATAGATATAATGACAATACACGATATAATAGACACTGCTGAAAGAGAGATATCAGAAAAGTTTAAAACTCACTTAGTGATACATATGGATCCTATATGTATTGAGACTGAGGAAGTAGCATATACAAAAAGTGAAGTAGAAAAGATAATAAAGTATAATCCAGTTATAAAATCCATGCATGATTTTAGGATTGTTGGTCATGGAGAACATCAAAGTATAATATTTGATGTTGTAGTTGATAATGACAAGATGGTTAAAATTATGACTGAAGAAGAGTTAAAAGAAGATATAATTAATGCGATAAAGGATGTTCATCCAGAGTATAATTGTATAATAACTATAGATAGGGATTTTCATTAAAATTTGATAAAAGGTATGATGTAAAGCTCATACTTTTGCATGGGGAGATTATAAAATAACCACACCTTAGTATTTTAAATTATTAAATTATAAGGTGTGGTTATTTTTATAACTTATACAAACTATTAAAAAAATCAATTAAAAATGTATTATTCCTTTATTTTTTGAATATAACTCTTTTAGGAGGTGTTTTCGTGTCTAAGAAAACTTTTATGAAACTATCTTTATGTTTTAGTTTGATATTAATATCTTTTAGCTTGAATGGTTGTTCTACTTTAAAAGATAGGTCAATATCAAAAGAGGAAATAAAGATTGAGGATGAAAAAGTTGAAACTCAAATTATGGTGGATGAAGAAGAAATTTTAAGCACTATAGAAGATCTCGCTCTTCAAGTTAGAAAATTTGGAACAGAAGGAGAGAAAATTTCGGCAGATAAACTAAAATCAAAATTAGAATCATATGGGTATGATGTGGATTTTCAAGATTTTGAGGTATTTGATATGGGTGATAATATTAGAGAGTATATTCATTCTGAGGATGTGAATATTTTTTTTAATTTAAACCCTACAAATAGTACAAGTTCAATAGGAACTGCAAGAAATATAATTGCTAAATCTAAGGATTTTGATGTAAATAAAAAAACACTTTATTTATCAGCTCATTATGATACTACAAGTGGTACTACAGGTGTATATGATAATGCTACAGGAGTAAGTGCTGTTGTAGAAATTGCTAGAAATCTTCAAAATTATAAAAATGATGAAATTAATATAGTATATACTATTTTTAGTGCTGAAGAATATTTTAAATCAGGTTCTAGATATTATCTTAGTCAATTAAGTAATGCAGAAAAAGATAATATAATAGGAGCTATAAATATAGATATGATAGGATATGAAGGTTTTGAATATCCAGAATTAAAAACAGTTGGACCAATAGAAATTATTTTAATGCAAGAAGATAATAACACTTTAAGTGATGCATTTAATAATCAATTTAATGAAAAATATAATATTAATAGTGAACTAGGTGGAATGTCTGATGATTTATCATTTTCTAAGTTAGGTATACCTACAATATATTTTGCAGATGAGAATTTTATGACCGGATTTAATATTGAACAAGAAAGTACAAATATACAGTTAGAACCTGTAAAAGTAAATGCTATTTATAGTTTTTGTGAGGATATTGTTGAGTTTGTAAAAAATTTATAATAAATGTTAAGATTTTATTCTTAAGTTATGTTATCTATCTTCGTGATAAATATAGCATAAAAATAACCACATCTTAGATTTTTCAATATATTGAATTCTAAGATGTGGTTACTTCTATAACTTACTATAAATTGTTTGTAATATAAAATATCTAAATATTTTATTATATACTTATATTACTTATACATCACTGATAATAATAAGTAACACCAAGTTTTATAGCTATAATTTCTAGTATGGTACTTGGTGTTTTTTACATAATATCGTTAATAAGTTGTTATATCGTTATTTAAACTATTTTTTTATAAAATTAATTTATTGAATATTAACTTTAAATTCCGCAATAGGTGTCTTATCTTTTTGATAATCCCCATATACTGTAACTACAATATACTCTGGAACAACTCCTATATCACTAAGGTATGAAATTGATTCATAACTATTTTCATCATACAGTGCAGATCCATTATTTAGTATATTGCCTTTATCATCTTGTACTTGAACATATCCAATAGTATTATTTTTATTTGATTTTAAATCTATATTTAAAGATGTTTGATTAATTTTAATGTCTTTTATTGTTACTCCATTTTTATTTTCATTAACTCTTATTTTTTTATACATTTTTTTATTAGATTTAACATCAAAGTCCATTTTCCACTCAGTATCTAAAGTACTTTTTAGATACTCACCTAGTTTAAATGAAAATTTTACATTAGCTGTATTTCCAAATTCTAACCCTTCAGGCATAAAATCAATTAAAATATTAGATTTCATAGTATATTCATTAATAAAATTTGCCATTGGGTATTCAAAAGAATAATTACCAATTTCATTGTCATCTATGTATAAATCCCATTCACTAAATAAAAGGTATGGAATTGGATTGTTGTTTATATAGTTAATATCACTAAGTGCATCCACATACTTAGTATCTTTAAATGGTTCCTCTGACTTTAATGTAAAGTCTATATAAATTTGATTTCCAGTAAACCATGATTTATTTACTGTAAATGTTAATCCATCATTTGAAAATGATTTATTTATATTTGTTACACTATCTTCCATACTTTCATTTTGAATAGCATCTTGTATTAGATACATCATATCACTTAAGACTGGAATTTTTTCTGCAAATGAAGGGTACTTTATACTTATTCCTATTGCTCCAGAAAATATTGTTAATATAGATATTGATGCAATTAATAGATTTTTATTTTTTTGTTTTCTTGATTTCAACTTTGATTTCATTATATTTTTCATTTTTTCATTATCTGTTTTGGCTTCATTATATCTATCAAATTGAATTACTTCGTTATTTAGTACTTTATATTTATCTATCATATTATTTACCACCCTCTTTTAATAAAGACTTTCTTATCTTCGCTTTTCCCCTAGATAATTTACTATGTACGCTAGAAATAGCCAATTTCTTATTATGTGCTATTTCTACTATACTTTCATCTTCTAGATAATATCGCCTAAATATTTCTTCATCATCTTTAGATAAGAAGTTTAATGTCTCATTTAATTCTTCTTGTATTTCTATGTGTAATAAATTTTTATCTATATATGGTGTTTCTTCATCTAATATAGACGATTCTATCTTATTTAGATATTTTCTTTTATAATCAATTGATTTATATTTAGCTATTGCACATATCCAATTTTTAAAAGAATTTTTATCTTTTTCAAATCCATCTATATTATCCCAAATGGCTAGTAAAGTATCGCTAACGCATTCTTCTTCATAGTTAATAAGTGTACCTAAATGATATCTAACTACAGAAGTAATAAGGGAATTATACTGGTCTATTAAAATTTCCATACCTTTTTCATTTCTCTTCTTTATGTATTTAATAATTAATTTATCTTGCAAGTTACTTCCTCCTCACTGTAAAAGCTTTTACACTAATTAATTCGTAAATTAATATCAAAAACTTGCACATTTAAATAAATATTTTTATATTTAATATTTTATAAATTGTTTTAAAACTGAAGTTATATTATTATATAGTATATATATTTTTAGTTCTGTAATATAATCAAGTTCAGAATTGTTATATATTATGAATTAGGGAATAAAAAAATAGGGGTGTTTTATGAGAAAGTATATTTTAATATCATGTATTTGTGCGTGTATATTATCATTAATAGTAGGTTGTGAAAATATTGATTCTAATAAATCAGATGTAGATGAATCAACTAAAGTAGAGGCACAGAATGAGAATGCAATTGATTTTTATGAAAATCCAATTTTAGTTGATAATGAAGATTTAAAAATAAGTGCTGTAAACCTTCAATATAAGGATAATGCTGGTATGATTGAACTAATCATAGAAAATAAATCTGATGAATTAATTTCTGTAAGTTTAGATAAACTATTTTTTAGCGATAAAGAAAGAGATGCACACCTTTCATGCAATATAAATTCAAACTCTAGTGCTAATGAATACATATATATAGAAAGTATTACTTCAATAAATGATTTTCATGACAAAATAGAAGGAACTTTAAATGTTTTAATAAATGAAAATAATAACCAATATGACTTTATATTTAAAGGATAATTGACTTTATTAATATGCTGGTAATTATTTATAGTAAATTATAAAGATAACCAGATTTTAGGCTTTAATATATTAGAAATACTAAGGTATGGTTATCTTTATATCATATTTATAACAAAGAAAGCTAACATAGCCATTAAATTTATGCAATAAAATTCACATTATATTAATATTATTCACTAAATATGCTATAAAAATTGAAGTTTATTTACTATATAAATTTACTGATATCATAATCTTATAAAAACATCATTCCTAATAAGCCTGATACAATCACTAATATAAATGTTATAGAAAGATATTTTTTTTTCTTTTTATATTCATCCTTATTATTAGTATTCATAAAAAACTTAGCTTTTGTTTCTAAAAACATAGCAATAGATTCTATTATATCTATGAAAAAATCCATTTCTCGTTTCTTCCCCTTATCTAAATAATACAATAATTATATAATATCAAAATTGTAGTTATTTCGCATTAATAATAATTGCTAACTTGATTGTATTATATAAAATATTCAATTATTTTCTAATTATAAAATAATTTCATTAATTTAATCACGAAGTTAGCTAAAATAGCTTAATAAATATATTAAGTATGTATAACATCATTAATATAAATAATAAAGCAAATATTAAGGATTTTTCCATTTTAATTATAGAATTAATAATTTGGATATTTGCAAAATCATTTCTCTTATACTTTTCATTATTATAATATTTACAGTAGTACTTTTTAAACCTTGAAATAAGAAATACTATTATAAATATATAAAATACAGTAACTAATAACATAGTAGCAAGACCTGTTAAATAAACGAAAACACGAGCTATACAAAGTATAAGTTTATGACATAAAAACATTAAAAATACTACAAGAGACCCTAAAACTATAGAGGTTAATAGTGCAAGATTAGAATCATTATTTTTATTCATTATGATATCTCCTTTAACTTTTATTGCTATATTATATTAAACAAATAACATCTGTTAGAACTTTATAATAACTGTAAATATAAGATGAAATAGATATTATAAAATTATAGATTAAATAATGTATTTGAATTTAATATAAAAAAATAAATATTATTAATATAATTGTTAAATAAATATTCATATAAGTATTGAAAATAATTGTAAAATATATTACTATAAAAATATAGAACGAATGTTTCGAAAAGGGAACGAAAATAAAACGTAATGAGGGGAATAAAATGAAATCACAAATAGGATACTTTAAAACTAATATACAAGTGCTAAAATTTGATAATATAAAAGACATAGATAAAATAATATTTAATCACTACATAACTAAAAAAGTAAACTACAACAACATGAATGGAAATTTACCAAAAGGCCAATTTTACATAAGTAATGGTACAGTTTCCAAGGATTTAAACATATCAATAGGAAAAGCCAAAAGACTTATAAAAAACTTCAAAGAACTAAACATAATACAATTAGTTCAATTAGGAAACACTGACAATAAGCCATCAGTATACGAATACAGCAATAATATTGACCTAGGCTATGACCTAGGACACAACCTAGGTAATGATATTAAAGAAGCTAGTAATAGCAATAATTTATGCTTATTAGACGAACATACATACGATATAGGTGACGATATAGAGAACTGCCACTCTAAAAAGAATAATATAAATAATAATAAAATAGTTTCTTGTGTAGTTGATTATTTAAACAAAAAAACTGGTAAGAGATTTAAAAAAACATCAGTTAAAACAAAGAGCCTTATAAATGCAAGGCTTAATGAAGGATTTGATGAAGAGGACTTTTACAGGGTAATAAATATAAAATCAAAACAATGGTTATACACTGAAATGGAAAAATACTTAAGACCAGAAACATTGTTTAGCAATAAGTTTGAAGGATATTTAAACGAAGAAGTTGATATAAATGAGGATATAGATGATTTAAATGATATAAAACCATTTGATATAGAATTTGATTTTTAAAATAATTTTATTTAACTAGGGGGAAGAAACATGGCACCATTAGAAGCTATAAATATAGAAAATTCAATACTTGGAAGTATTATATTAGACAATACCTTAGCATATAAGCTAGATGAATTAACAAAAGATATGTTTTCAGTATCATACAACAAAGAAATATTTGAAATAATGAAAAATTTACATAAAAACAATTACACATTAGATATACCAACAATAAAAACTAAATTAGATGAAAGAAAAGTAGATGTGATGATTTCTTACATAAGTAAATTATCATCAATAGGTGAGACTTATGCAATAGATACACATATAAACATATTAAAGGATAAGTTTAAAAGAAAATGTATAAAATTAAGTTGCATGAATTTAATAACTGAAATACTTGAAAACAAAGATATAGATTCATCTCTTTTTAAATTTGAAAATGATATAAAAAATACAATAGATCAAGATATAGACGATAAAGATGATATGAGTTCTATTTGTGAAAGAATACTAGATTTTCTTGAAAATGATAAAGAAACTGGTCTTAAATTTGGAGTTAAGTTATTAGATGAAGTTATAGGAGGTCTTTTTAAAGGAGAGCTTACAACTATTGCTGCTAGAAGTGGAGTTGGTAAAACTGCATTAGCACTTCAAATAATGTTAAACTGTGCAAATCAAGGTAAAAAGGTATTATTTATAAGTAGGGAAATGAGTAATGAGCAAATAGTTATGAGAAATATAAGTAAAAAAACAGGAATAAGTGCTAAAAGTTTAAAGTACAAAAACTTAAAAGAAATAGATTGGAAAAATATAATAGATGTAATGCATGAGTTTAGTAAGGATAACTTAATATACATAAATGATAGAATAAGCACAATACCTCAGTTAAAAAGAAGAATAAGACAAGTTAAGCCTGATTTGGTAATAGTGGATTATTTACAGCTTTTAACTATAGAACAAAACTTACAAAATAGGGAAAGAGAAGTTGCAACTTTATCTAGGGAACTTAAAAACATAACTTTAGATTTTCATATACCAGTTATACAGTTAAGTCAATTAAATGATGAAATGAAGGATTTAAGACCTTGGGGAGAGCGTCCAATGAGAGATAGTAAGGCAATATTTCATGATAGTAATAATGTTGTATACATACATGAGCCAGTACTTTCTGACTTTGAAGAAGCGGTTATAAATATTAAAAGAGACAAAAAAAGTATACTTAAAGCAAGGGAAGAGGGAATAAAAATAGTAGATTTAATAGTTGCTAAATGTAGAGATGGAGAAACTAAGTTTAGACATTATTGCTACAATGGGCCAAGGCTACATTTTCAACATATAGATTATTAGGAGGATAATATGAATTATATAAAAGTGGAAGATATTCCAGAGGAATTTGTGGGACTTGCTAACTTTATGGGGATTGATAAGTTTATTGAGTTTTGTAATGAATACGGAGGGATAGCTATTTATTTTCCAAGTAAGAAAACCCTTCTTAGAAATGGAAGAAATAGAGAGATTATAAATATGTATAATGGAAAAAATATAAAAGATCTTGCAAGGGCATTTGAAATAAGTGAGGTTCAAGTTAGAAATATTATTAAAAGCTCGAAGTGCTAACTTCGTCAATGAGATATACATACTTACGTTATGGATATCTTTGTTGCTCAAAATTTGTGTCGTTAATAGCTAAAACTAGATATTTCTAAAGAATAAAGGGGTAGCAGTTGCTACCCCTTGTTCATGCTTAAAATGTTTTTAGATAGTTCATTTATACTATCTGTTAAAATGGTAAGTTTTCCTTCGATTCTAATAAGTAAGTACATACTTATAGCAATTGGAAAGCCTACATTTGCAATCAGAACTTCTAAATTACCATCCATATATTATATTAAAATACTAAGTCGTAGTTAGTAGTATCAGTTTCAACAACTTTTGCAGAAACTAATGATGCTAAATCAGATCCACCTGGTGCAAATATGTTTTTCTCTTTTATAAGTTCCATACAAGTTTTTACTTCTTCTTCTGTTAAATCCTCTTTTGGGTTATCCACTGTTAATGATACCTTTTTATCATCTGTAGTTTTAAAAGTCATAATTAATTTTTTATTTAATTCCATAATAAAATCCTCCTAATAATATTAATTTTAATAATATAAAGTACTTCAAAAGTTAAAACCTTAATTGATAGCTATTTCAAAATGATATTTTTGAAATGTTTCGCTGACACATCGCTCAAGCGAAGTAAATTTTATGCTAAAGTTGTGTTGTCTATTTTAGCAACTTCTAAAACTGGGTACTCTTGAAGTGATTCGATAGCACTTGCTACTTCGTATACATCTTCATTAGAAGCGTTGTATTTAACATTTGAAAATGTTTTGCTTTTTACTTTAGTTTTACCTGTTAAATCATCTTTTCCTAAATCAAATTTTAATCTAAGTCCTGCTGGATTATTTAATACTGTAACTGCCATATAAGTTACCTCCTAAATTTTATTTAAGCTATTTGTAAAGCTTATATTTATATATTAACTAAAAAGTTGTAAGTATAATTTCAATGTAGTTTTCTAAAGTATATTTAAAAGTATTTTCCTAGAAAGTTTTTATATTAAAAACTACAATTATATTAAAGTAAGATATTGTTGTACTTAGACATTAAAATTACAAAATATTATGGCATAGATAGTTTAAATTTAAATTTTGGAGGGGTTAAAATGAAGTTAAGAAAAGAAGATGTATATGAACATTTAGAAATGTTGTATGAAATTGTTGGGGAGGAGAAATATTTAGAAATAGTTAGGATGTATGGAGGAAGTAATCTTTATATACCAACTTATAAAGCTACTATTAGAAATGGTAGGAATAGGGAAATTAAGAAGAGGTACAATGGAGTTAATGCAAGTTATCTTGCTGCTGAGTACGGTATGAGTGTTAATAATCTGAGAAATATTATTAAAGAGAACTAAATAGAAAACAACTAAAAAGGCTATGAATTTATAGTCATAGCCTTTTAAAATAAATAATTATTGTTCTTTAATTTTGGTATAGAATACATAAGATTATCTACATACTTGTCAATGTTTTAACTATTTTTGTTTAATTAATCTATTCTATATTCACCTATAATATTTTTTCCACTCTCATCATAAAGAGGTATCATTCTAATAGGATTCTTTTCTTTTTCTTTAATATAGGCTTCAACTTCTTCTAGTGTATTTAAAGGTTGTGGGTTATATAAATCATTTTTTTTAACATAGCCTATCTTATTGTTAGTACCAACTGCCTTTATAAATTCATTTAAATCTACATTTTCTGCATGTACTTCATCTGTAGCATTAGAATATTGAAATAAAAATGCGGTAGATGTTACTATCGTACATAAAACAATACATAAAGTTATTCCTCTTTTTTTATTTTTTAGCAGAAACATATTATTAATTCTCCTTTTAACCTTATTTGACTTCTTAGTCTTAAGTTGAGATATGTATAGGGGAATTTCTATTTGATTATTAGATTTTATTGTGTCAAGCAACATTAATGAATATTCCTTTATTTCAAATAAAGAGTAGTTGTCTATTACAGTCTCATCACAAGATAGTTCACACTGTTCATAAAAAAAGTTCCTTAATATGTATATAATAGGATTAAACCAGTATATTATATTAACCATCGTCATCAAGCACTTAAAAAAATTATCTTTCCTTTTATAATGAATTAGTTCATGTTTAAGTATAAAGTTTAATTCAGATTCAGTATATTTTTTATCAGGTAATATTATCTTTGATTTAAAAATTCCAGTAATTATAGGTGTATATAATCCATCTAACTTATATATATCTACATTTTGTTTTATCTTTAAATCATTTTGCTGATTTATTAGCACATTGATTATTAAATTATCATTTATACTTTGCCTAGCTCTAGACAAAGCTAGGTTAAATTTTATATATTTGTATAATAGGTATATACTTATAAATACTATAATAATTAGCCATATATAAAATAATAAATTAAAAAGATTAAATCCATTATTTATAAATTTAGAATAAGGATTTATATTTATAGATTTAGAAGATAGATTATTACTAGTATATAGCTGTTTTGGTAGATAAATTTTAATTTTAAAAATAAACAGCATTCTTATAGCTATTATTATAGATAGATTGTACTTAAATTTAGAGTTATATTTAAAGTTATCATTATTAGATAAATAAATAAATATAGCTATAGGGATAAAAGAATAGAAACTTAATTTTATAATCTCAATAAATATTTTATCCATCGATTATTTCCTATCTTTTATCCAGGCTTCTAAATCTTTCAATTCTTTTTCCGAGATGTCTTCTTCTTCTCCAAGAGCAGATATAAAGCTAAATATAGATTTGTCATGAACTAATTCAAGAAATTCTTTAGTTTCAAATTTAATATATTCATTATTAGATATTAAAACTTCATAAATTGTGTTTCTACCTTGTTTTTTTGCCTTCAAAAATCCTTTGTCTACTAACCTTGATAATACCTTACCTGTTGTACCTTTTAACCAAAGAAATTCTTTTAACATATAGTCTGCAATATCCTTTGATGCTATATGGTCCATATTTTGGCTCCATATAAATTTCATAATTCTTAATTCTGTAACTGGAAGTTTTTTCATTAATTATACCTCTACTTTCTTAAGACAAATGTCTAATAAGATTATATTAGACATTTGTCTTATAGTCAATTGATTTATATTTGCCTAAATACACTTTTTTTATTTGATGAATTATTATATTAAATGCAACACTTAAAAATAGTTTAAGAGTTTATACTCATGTTACAGTAAGGTATAAAAAATACACCTACTTTAAAATTAATGATAGTAATAATGCTGATATAATTTTAATATAATAAGTTAAACAAATCTGTAATAAAGTATATTAAACAATTAGTTAAGTCGGCTAAACAACTTGATATTTTATGGGGGGATAAATGTGTAAATTATTGTAAATTCAAAATCATTAATTGAGAAAAAGTAGAATTGAAATTTTATCTAAAGAAAATTGTATAGACAATGTTAAACAAAGTCATAGATACACTTATATATAGGAAGATGAATATGATTTATTAGTAATTGGCTTAAACAAAAATAACAAGCAGTATTTATATAATATATAAATACTAAAAAGAGAAAAAATGTAAAGGTTATGGTTTTAGACTTTTATGAAAATAGCGTTTTATTTTAAAAGTTCTACACAATTATGTGGAGCTTAATTTTGCAATGAAAAATATAAAAATATAATGGATAAGTGATAATATGAAAAATATAAAAAATATAAAAGAGTTTAATGCAATATTGATTTCAATTGCAATAATAATACCACTATTAGGAATTGGGTATTTATATTTTCAATTAAATTCCATGTACGACAAAGAAGAAGCGAAGGAAATAAGTACAACGCAAGAATCAGAAAAAAATAAAAAAAATGGTATAACTAATATACTTTTAGTTGGGGTAGATGGTAACAATATAGAAAAAGGTAACAGATCAGATTCCATGATGATTCTTACTATAGATGAAAAAAATCAAGATATAAGACTTACATCATTAGCAAGAGATACTTATGTTGATATAGAAGGATATGGTAGTGAAAAATTAACACATGCATATGCTTATGAAGGAGCAAGTTTATTAATTCAAACAATAAAGAACAACTTTGGAATAGATGTAGACAAATATGTAGCAGTTAGTTTTGAATCCTTTGAAAAAATAATAGATATATTAGATGGAATTGAAATTAATGTATCTAAAAAAGAAGTTAGCCAAATAAATGGGATAAAAAAATCAGGAACTCAAACTTTAAATGGTTCACAAGCGCTAGAATATAGTAGAATAAGATATATAGATAGCGCCTATGAAAGAGATAACAGACAAAGAAAGGTTATAGAAGCCCTATACAATAAGCTTGTAAATGACTCTAATGGTAATCTTATGAGTGTATTAAACGAAGTACTTAGATATACTAAAACTAATATGTTACCACTTGAAATAGTATCTATTGCAAATAAAGCTATAAAGATAAATGATACTGAATTTGATCAAGTTGAATTTCCTTTTAAAGAAGCAAGAAAAGACAATAATATAAAGGAAAAAGGTTGGATAATAGAGTGGGATAAAGATTATAACAAAAATAAACTTGATAAATTTATATATGATTATGCTAATTATGACAAATCAGATAGTAATTGATGATAAAATATTAAGTTAAAAATATAAGGCTAAGAATGTAAATTATATTATTTATATTCTTAGCCTTTTTATATTTTAAGCGATAGTAAATTGCTGAAGCTGTAAACAAAGTAAATTTTATGTATAAAAATACCTTAAAATCATAGACTAATAGCTAGGTAAGTAGTAAAATTTAACAGTAGAATAAAATTTTGGGAGAGTTAAAATTGAAAGAATTAATGGATTTATTTTGGACATTTTGTAGAATAGGTGGCCTTACATTTGGTGGAGGTTATGCAATGTTACCTATGCTGCAAAAAGAAGTTGTAGAAAATCATAAATGGGCAACTGAAGAAGAGTTATTAGACTATTATGCAGTAGGTCAGGCAACGCCTGGAATAATAGCAGTAAATACTGCAACTTTTGTAGGATATAAAGAAAAGGGAGTAATAGGGTCAATATTTGCAACTTCTGGGGTTGTATTTCCTTCATTAGTTATAATAATGTCTATAGCAGGATTTATAGACAATTTTTCAGACTTAAATATAGTACAACATGCATTTTCTGGAATAAGAATAGCAGTTGGTGTACTTATACTTAATGCACTTATAAAACTTGTAAAAGGATCGGTTAAGGATATACTTGGAATAATATTATTTGTAGCTACATTTATAACATCATCATTTTTAAATATATCTGTAGTTTATATTGTTATATCTGCAGCATTAATTGGAATTATAAGTGATTTTGTTAATAGAAAAAGAGGTAGTGAAAAATGATTTATATAACGTTATTTTTAGAGTTTTTTAAAGTTGGGTTATTTACTATAGGGGGAGGTTTGGCTTCTCTTCCATTTTTATATGAGTTAGCAGAAAAATATACTTGGATTACCAATTCTATGATTGCTGATATGATTGCAATATCTCAATCAACACCAGGACCGATAGGTATAAATATGGCTACATATTCAGGGTTTAAGGCAGGAGGAATACTTGGAGGAATTGTTGCTACATTTGGTACAGTGCTTCCTTCATTTATTATAATAATTATTATTGCAAACTTTTTAAATAAATTTAAAAGTAGTAAATTAGTTGATAGTGCATTTAAAGGTTTAAGACCTGCTGTTACTGGGCTTATTGCTGTTGCTTGGTTTGAAATTATAAAAATATCTATAATAAATGTAAGTAAGTTTTTACAAACTAATAATTTATTTGATATAGTTATAAACGTTAAGGCCTTAATAATATTTTTAGTTATATTTTTCTTAACTAAAAAGTTTGATAAACATCCTATAGTTTTTATAGGGATAGGCGCTTTAGTAGGTATAGTATTAAAATTATAACTTTAAAAACAAATACTTATTATCAAGTAAAGAGGATCCTGTATAGTGATACGAGAAAATATGTATCTATGCATAAGGGATCTTTTTTACGTACAAGGAAATTATTATATGAAATTTTTGATTGATAACTTATAAATATAAATAATATAATAACTTCAGAAACGTAAAAAATGACATTTTGAAATGCTTCGCCCATGCAGTGGATCAAATGTTCAAATAATTGGAGGGGTAAAATGAACAAAAAACAAGAGGAATTATTAACAATACTAATAGCTGAGGATGATTATATTAATGTTGAAGACATAACAAATAGATTAAAATGCTCAGAAAGAACTATAAGAAATTACACCAAATATATAAATAATTGGCTTAACACATTTTCTAATATATATATAACGAGAAAATCAAACCTAGGAATAAAACTAATTGATGAGAAAAAAGAAAAAAATATATTAAATCAAAAGTTAAGAATGGAAATAAAAAGAGTAAACAGTAATATACACACTCAAATAGAAATTTTAAATTTATTATTAATATCTAATAAGACTAAAGTAACTATATCAGATATTTGTAATGTTTTATATATAAATAAGAATATAGCGAGAGAAGAAATAAATAAATTAGCTAATAATCTTAAAGAATATAATTTAGATTTAACTATAAAGAAAAACTCTGGGATAGTAATTAGTGGGGATGAAAAAAATATAAGAATAATGTTAGTAGATCATATTTGTAAATATATAGAAAAATTTAGATTGAATATGGAAGATTTAGATATTTTTCATATAGTAGATATAGTAGTAAGCAAAAATATAATGAATATGATAGAAGAAAAATTAAACTTTAGATTTACAGACACATCATTTAGACAACTTATGGTATTTTTTATAATTAATATTATAAGAATAAGACAAGGTAATTTACTACCTTTATCCGAAGAATATAATTATGATAAAGATAATAACATCATTGAAATAATAGAAGAAATTGATTGCAAGTTGAATACAAATTTAGCAATAAGTTTAAATAAAAGTGAAAAAATATTTTTAGTCTCTTTAATATACAGTATGAATAAAGAAGGGATTGATAAAGACAGATTGTATATAGATAAAGAAACAGAGTATTATACTAAAAATATTATATATTTAGTATCTAAAGAATCTGGAATAAACTTTTATGAAGATGTATTACTTTATGACCAATTAGCATTTCATATAAATACGACCTTAAACCAGTTAAAAAATAATGTTAATATAAAAAACCCTATACTTGAAGAGATAAAAGGAAAATATTATTTCTTATTTAATATAGTATTAGATGTAATTAAAAATAATAAATATAAAAATATTACAGAAGATGAAGTGGGATATATTACCTTATATTTTCAAGTTTCCCTTGAAAGAAGGAGTAGAAAAAGAGAAGATATAAAAAGAATATCTATAGTATGTCCTCATAGTTTTGGAGTAAGTACATTATTAAAAGTTAAAATAGAAAAAAGATTTCCAAATTTAACTATTGTAGAAACTATACGAGAAGAAGATTTAAATAATAATAAATTTAATGAAAATATAGATTTTTTAGTAGCATTAAGAGATTATATAAATATTGATATACCTACATTTATAACAACACCGTTATTTACTAAAGAAGATGAAAATAAATTAACAGATTTTATATCTAATATAAAAGTTAAAGAAACTTCTTATAATGTCTTAAATAAACTTATGATTTCAGATTATTTTATACAAGAGATTGATTTTGATGATATTTTTGAAGCTATAAAATACTTGGCAACATCTTTACATAAAAAGCATTATGTTAAACAAGAGTATATACAATCTATAATTGATAGGGAAAAAATATGTCCAACCTGTATAGGAAATGGTATATTATTACCTCACGGAGATATAAAATTTGTTAAGCAATCAATATTTTGTTTCGCAAGACTAAAAAAACCTATACAATTAGAAAATGGTCAAGTGATAAGTATAATAATTATGCTGCCTTATAAAAATGATGATAGAGAAGAGTTTAGGGAGTTATTTAAAGAAATTGATTTGCTAATAGATGATAATGAAATGATAAAACAATTAAATGGATGTAATATAAAAGATATAAAGCACATATTGATTTAAATTTTAAGAAAAATAAATTTTTTCCGAATAAGCGGAAAAAATTGTGCTTTTTTATATTTATATTATAAATATAATTAAATTAACACAGTAAATCTATGAGGGGGAAGTATATGAAAGAGGGAATTAAGATAGTAACTATAGGTGGGGGGTCTAGCTATACACCAGAGCTTATAGAAGGATTTATAAAAAGATATGATGAACTTCCAGTTAAAGAATTATGGTTAGTTGATATTGAAAAAGGAAGAGAAAAATTAGAAATAGTATCAAATTTAGCTAGAAGAATGGTAAAAAAAGCTAATATAGATATGAAAATATATTCAACATTAGATAGAAGAGAAGCCTTAAAAGATGCTGATTTTGTAACTACACAATTTAGAGTAGGTCAATTAGATGCTAGAATAAAAGATGAAAAAATACCTCTATCTCATGGATTAATTGGTCAAGAAACCAATGGTGCTGGGGGATTGTTTAAAGCATTAAGAACAATTCCAGTAATACTAGACATAATAAAAGATATTCAAGAATTATGTAGTGATGCATGGCTTATAAACTTTACAAATCCAGCAGGTATTGTTAGTGAAGCTGTTTTTAGATATACGAATTTTAAAAGATACATAGGTTTATGTAATGTACCAATAGGCATGAAAAATAATTTAGCTAAGTTATTAGAAGTTGATCCTAGTAGAATAGATATGGATTTTGCGGGATTAAATCATATGGTTTATGGACTTAATGTAAAACTTGATGGTGAAGATATAACTGGTGAATCTATAGTTAAGTATATAGAAGGCAATATTACAATGAAAAATATAAAAGATATAGAATTTAACAAGGAATTTATAAAAGCTTTAGGTGTTATACCTTGTCCATATCACAGATATTATTATAAGTCAGCTGATATGCTTAAAAGTGAATTAGAAGAATTTAAGGAAGGAACGATTAGAGGTCAAGTAGTTAAAAAGTTAGAGGAAGAACTATTTGAACTTTATAAAGATGAAACTCTTGATATAAAACCACCTCAATTAGAAAAAAGAGGAGGAGCTTATTATAGTGATGCAGCATGTAATTTAATAAACTCTATTTATAATAATAAAAAAGATATACAAGTAGTTAATACATTAAATAATGGAGCTATAAGTGATTTTAAAGATGATGAAGTTGTTGAAGTAAGCTGTGTTATAACTAAGGAAGGTCCAAGACCAATTTCTATGGGATATTTACCAACAGCTATAAGTGGTTTAGTAAGGCAAATAAAATCATTTGAACTTTTAGCAGCAAAAGCGGCTGTTACAGGCGATTATGATACTGCATACTTAGCACTTTGTATAAATCCATTAACATCATCTGATGATGTTGCGAAGATAGTGTTTGATGAATTAATAGATGCTCATAGTGAATATCTTATAAAAAAATAAGAATAGAAAAGGTGAAAATATTGAGTAAATTAATAGTTAATGCAGATGATTTTGGATACAGCGAGGCTGTAAATTATGGGATTATATCTGCACATAGAAATGGAATAGTAACTTCGACAACAATGATGGCTAATATGCCTGGGTTTGATCATGCTGTAAACTTATTAAAAGAAAACAAAGACCTTGGATGTGGAGTTCATATGACATTAAGTTGTAATAAACCACTAAATGATAATTTAAAAAGTTTAGTTGATGAAAATGGGATGTTTTATAGAAGAATAAATGAAGAAGTTTTAAATAAAATTGATTTAGATGAACTATATTATGAATTTTGTTCTCAGATAGATAAAGTAAAAAATGCAGGTATTGAAATAACGCACTTAGATAGTCATCATCATGTTCATACAATTTTATATTTTAAAGAAGTTATAAAAGCTATAATGGATAAATATAATTTAAAAATAAGAGGTGGATTTGAGTATGAATCTGACTATAAGGAAAACGTTATTCCTTGTGTAGATTTATTTTATGATAAAAATGTTGATATAGAGTTTTTTAATAATAATATGGCAAAAATAAAGTCTTATGATATATGTGATTTAATGACTCATCCAGCATTTATAGATAATTACTTATTAAATTCAACTTCATACGCTATAAATAGAGCAAAAGAGTATGAAATATTGACTAGTAAAAAAGTAAAAACAATATTAAATGAAAATGAAATAATTTTAACTAATTATAAAAATCTATAACAGATAATTTGGAGGGGAAAATGGAAGAGATAGTTTTAAATATTATAATACATTCAGGAAATGCAAAAGCAAAACTTTATGAAGCGCTTCACGCTTCAAAAGAAAATGATTTTGATAAAGCAGATAAGTTTTTAAAAGAAGCGGATGAAGAAGTATTAAACGCTCATAAAATACAAACTAAATTAATCCAAGATGAAGCATCAGGAAATAAAAGTGAGATATCAATGTTATTAATACATTCTCAAGATCACTTAATGACTTGTATGAGTGAAAAAAATCTTATAAGAGAAATTATTGAACTAAGAAAAGAGCTAAAAAATAAAAATTAAATTATAAAAAAAATATATAAGGGGGAATAAAAAATGAAAAAGAAAATTTATTTATTTTGTAGCGCAGGTATGTCAACAAGCTTATTAGCAAGTAAAATGCAAAAGGTAGCAGATGAACATAATTTACCAATAGAGGTAGAAGCTTTTCCATATTTAGAAATAGATAAAATCGTGGAAGAAAAAAATCCAGATTGTATATTATTAGGACCTCAAGTTAAGTACATGTACAATGAAATAAAAGCAAAATTTGAAACAGAATCGTTACCAGTAGCAGTAATAGACATGACTGATTATGGAACTATGAATGGAGAAAAAGTTTTAAAGACAGCAATAAAGTTAATAAAGGCTAGCAAAAAATCAAATGCATAAAATAGATTAAAAATTATGTGGGAGGGGGATAAAAAATGAATAGATTTATGTCAGGTCTTGAAAAAGTACTTATGCCTTTGGCTGAAAAGATAGGGCAAAACAAATTGCTTATAGCAATAAGAGATGGTTTCTTAGTATCATCTCCACTATTAATAATAGGTTCAATATTTTTATTAATAGCTAACTTCCCAATTCCAGGATGGGAAGAATTCTGGGCACAATTCTTTGGTGCAGATTGGACAGCAAAATTATCACATCCAGTTGCTGCAACATTTGATGTAATGACATTACTTGCAGTATTTGGAATAGGTTATTCATATGCAAAGCAAACCGATGTTGATCCAATAGCATCAGCTGCAGTAGCAATGGTTGCATTTTTCATATTAACTCCATTTAGTATAGGATATACTCCAGAAGGTGCAACTGAAGCAGTATCAATTACTGGTATACCTTTAGGATGGATGGGATCTAAAGGTATGTTTGTTGGTATGATAACAGCAATAACTTCTGTTAAATTATTTGGTGCAGTTACTAAAAAAGGTTGGGTAATAAAGATGCCAGAAGGCGTTCCTCCAACTGTTGCAAAATCATTTGCAGCACTTATACCAAGTGCAGTTGTAATGGTAGTATATTTTATAATTAATACATTATTTGGATTAACTCCTTATGGGAATGTACACGAATTCATATATAAATTTTTACAAATGCCATTATTACATTTAGGAAATAGTTTAGGAGCTATGGTAGTAGCTTACATATTCTTACATTTCTTCTGGTTCTTTGGAATAAATGGAGGAAGTGTTGTAGGAGCAGTATATAATCCAATATTAAAAATATTATCAGCTGAAAACTTAGAAGCATTTAAAGCTGGAATTGAAATACCAAACATAATAACTGGTCAATTTCAAGATATGTTTGCTACTTTCGGAGGAGCAGGAAGTACATTATCTCTTTTAATAGCTATGATATTAATATGTAAGAGTAAACGTATTAAATCATTAGGTAAATTATCAGTATTACCAGGTATATTTGGTATAAATGAACCAATAATATTTGGTTTACCAATAATGTTAAATCCAATATTATTAGTACCATTTGTATTAGTTCCTACTGTAAATATAATAATAACTTACTTCTGTATGTCAGCAGGATTAGTTCCTTTAACTAATGGTGTACAATTACCATGGACGACACCAATAATTTTCTCAGGATTTTTAACAACAGGATGGCAAGGAGCGGTATTACAAGTAATATTATTAATATTAGGTGTATTTATGTATATGCCATTTATAAAAATGCTTGACAATCAATACTTAAAAGAAGAAAAAGAACATGAAGAAGATGATTTAGATGAAGATTTATCATTTGATGACTTAACATTCTAGGAGGTAGAAAATGAGTAAGGTTTTAATGATACTTGATCAAATTCAAGCAGGGGCTGGAGGAAAGGAAAAGGCAGATTTACCACCAGCAGGAAAATCACTTCCATTAGGTCCAGGTGTTATGATGGAGCCATTTTTAAATGATTTAAAAATAGTAGCAACACTTTATTGTGGAGATGAATATTTTATAAATAATTCTGAAGAAGTAAGTAATAAAATGTGTGCTATGGTTAAAAAGTTAAATCCAGATGTAGTAATATGTGGACCAAGTTTTAATTTTGAAAACTTTTCTAAAATGAGTTGTATTTTAGCTCAGAAAATAAAAGAAGAAACTAATATAGAAGCATTTGTTGCAATGTCTGAGGAAAATAGTGAATTGATTAATGAATATAAAAATAATTTATATATAGTAAAAACACCAAAAAAGGGTGGAATAGGTCTTAATGATAGTTTAAAAAATATATGTAAACTAGCTAAATCATTATCAAATAAAGAAGATGTGAGTGCTTTAACTAAAGAAATCTGTTATTAAAATCATAAAGCCCTGAATAATTCAGGGCTTTAAAGTTAAGTTAAATGGAGGAAAAGATTATGTGGGCAATGATAGCTACATGGAGAATGGCGATAGAAGGAGTAACAAAAGCATGTAATGAACTTGAAAAAGGTATGGATGCAGGAGATGCAGTAGAGTTAGCAGTAAGAGAAGTAGAAGATTATCCATTTTATAAATCAGTTGGATATGGAGGACTTCCAAATGAAAACTGTGAAGTTGAATTAGATGCAGCATATATGGATGGAGATACTCTTAGTATAGGTGCAGTAGCAGGAATAAAGGATTTTGCAAATCCAGTAAGTATAGCTAGAAAATTAAGTGATGATAAAGTGAATAATTTCCTAGTTGGATTAGGAGCTGAAGAATATGCTCATAAAAATGGATTTGAAAGAAAAAATATGTTAACAGATAGAGCAAAATTACACTATGCAAAAAGAAAAAAAGAGACATTAGATAAAGGTCTTAGTCCTTATGCAGGACATGACACGGTTGGTATGATATCTTTAGATGAAAAAGGAAAAATGTGCGCTGCAACATCAACAAGTGGATTATTTATGAAAAAAAGAGGAAGAATAGGAGATTCTGCTCTTTCAGGGTCAGGTTTTTATGTAGATAGTGAAGTAGGAGGAGCAACTGCAACAGGACTTGGCGAGGACTTAATGAAAGGATGTATATCTTATGAGATTGTAAGGCTTATGAAGGAAGGTAAGCATCCACAAGAAGCTTGCGATATAGCGGTTAGTCAACTTGATGCAGAACTTAAAAGAAGAAGAGGAAAAGCTGGAGATTTATCTTTAGTAGCATTAAATAATAAAGGAGAATGGGGAGTAGCAACTAATATTGAAGGTTTTTCATTCTCAGTAGCAACAAAAGATGAAGCTCCAACTGTTTACGTATCAAAAGTTGTTAATGGAAAAACTATACATGAAGTTGCATCACAAGAATGGCTAGATGCATATGCAAAAAGAATAAAAGCACCAATTGATATAGATTAATAAAGGGGTGTATTTTTATGGATATCTTAAATAATAAGGTTGATAATCTTAAAGATTTATTAATAGATGATATTTTAGATATAGTAAAAATACCTAGCGTTAAAGGGAAAGCTACAAATAGCTTTCCCTTTGGTGAAAATGTAGCTAAAGCTTTAAATAAGGCATTAGAAATATCTGAAAAGCTAGGATTTAAAACTAAAAATTTAGATAATTACATAGGATATGCTGACTATGGAGAAGGTGAAGATTATATATGCATAATTGGACATATAGATGTAGTTAAAGAAGGAAGTGGATGGACATATCCACCATATAGTGGTCATATAGAAAATGGAAATATATATGCAAGAGGAGTATTAGATAATAAAGGACCAATAATAAGTGCATTATATGGACTTTATGCAATAAAAGAGTTAGGTATTAAATTAGATAAAAAAGTTAGAGTAATATTTGGAACTGATGAAGAAAGTGGATTTGGTGATATACCATATTATTTAGAAAATGAAAAAGAACCTATAATGGGATTTACTCCTGACTGTAAGTATCCAGTTGTTTATGGTGAAAAAGGTATGGCAAGGTTTAAAGTTACAACTACTAATAATATAGATGAAGATACTTTTGTTAGTTTATTAGATAATTTATCTAGCAATATAATGATCACCTATAAAGAACTATCTAGATTTGGTGATGATCTGGTATTAGACTTTAAAGTAAAATATGACTTTAGTTATACTTTAGAAGATGTAATAGATGAAATTAAAAAAAGTATATCAAATGATCTTAATATAGAAATTGTATTAAACTTTAACCCTGTTTATTTTGATAAAGAAAGTAAGTTAGTAAAATCTTTACAAGTTGCATATGAAAGGGTTACTAATTTAGATGGTACACCAGTAACAACAAATGGTGGAACTTATGCTAAAGTTATGCCTAATATAGTTCCTTTTGGACCATCATTTCCAGGGCAAAAAGGAATTGCACATAATGAAAATGAATATATGAGTATAGACGATATTATATTAAATACAAAAATATTTGCAAATGCTATATATGAACTAGCTAAGGAGGATTAAGTGTTAGAGATTATAGGAATGAGTGTTGAAGATGCCAAGGCAATTGAATATTGTGGGGCTAATAGGATAGAACTTGTAAGTGCACTTACAGAAGGTGGACTTACACCGAGTTTTTCAATGATAGAAAAAGTTATAAATAGTGTGAATATACCTGTTAATGTAATGATTAGAAATCATGCAAAAAGCTTTAGATATAGTGAGTATGATTTAGAAGTAATGCAAAAAGATATAGAAATAGTAAAGTCTTTAGGAGCCAATGGAGTTGTACTTGGTTTATTAGATGATAATAAGAAAATAGATACGGATGGATTAGAGAAACTTTTAGAAGCTGTATCTGATATAGATGTAACTTTTCATAAAGCAATAGATGAGACTAATGTATTAGAAAGTGTTAATGTACTTAATAAATATGATAAGATAACAAATATATTAACAGCAGGGGGAGTTAAGAATATTTTAGAGAATACTAATGATATTAAATCTATGATAAAAAACTCAAAAGCTAATATATTATTAGGCGGCGGATTAAATTTTGACAATATAGAAAATATTAAAAAATTAACACATGCAACAGATTTTCATTTTGGAACAGCTGTTAGAATTAATAAAAGTCCATTTGGAGAAATTGATACAAATAAATTAAGTCAATTAGTAAAGCTTTTAGAAGTATAATTTTATACTTCTAAAAGCTTTATTGATAAAGATATAAGGACAGATTTATAAAGGATAATATTTACATTGGAATATAAAAAAAGTAAAATGTGATTATAGATATATAATTATAAAAAGGTGGATTTTATAAATAGTAAGTTTTAAATTCCAAAGAAATTATAAAATTATGTAATTTGTATTTTCTATACAAGCTCTTAATAAAGTTAAAAAAGAATCTAATGAGTTTGCATAATTTTTTATTATCTCCTAAAAATAATTGTAGGCTAAACGATAGATTATTTATAGGAGGCATAAAATGGATTTTAGAAATGATGGAGTAATAGGAAATTTACCTAAAAATATAAACAAAGAAGTTCCAACTCCAAATGCTGATGCAAAAACAATAACAAAGCTTGTAAAGCATGATGGAGATGTTGTTGGATATGAATTATCAAATGGTCAAAGAATAACTAAGGATGAAGGAATACAAATGGCTAAAATGGGAGAAATAGCAGGTGTTGCTGTCGCTACTAATAAAGGCAATGAGTATTTAAGAAGTTTACCAGATGATAATGAAAATAACAATTTAGGCAATTTACCTAGTATAACTGACTAATATAAAAAGGTCTAAGATAATCATGATTATCTTAGACCTTTTTTACGCTTAAGGATATTATAATACTTAAAAAAATATGGATAAATTCTGAATGTAAGTAATATCAACAAATTGGTTTTGAGCGTAAAAAAGATTTTGAAATACTTCGCCCACGCAGTGGCTCAAGCAACGGACGAAGTCGTTGGCGACATGAAGTGTTTCGCCGACACGTCGCTCAAGCGAAGCGAATTTTTTACTAATCATTTTTAATTTGCATCAATAAAAATGGAATTAATCCCCATGGAAAATTAGGAGAATTAGCTTGAGTTAAACATTCAACATTAAGGATTAAAGATGCATCTAATACTATATATTCAGGCGTTCTACCTTCTCTTATTCTATAACCTTTAATATTATTGTTTTTTCTATCTATTTCAGTAACTAAGAAAGGAAATGAAATTCTGTTTACACATTTACCGTTTTCAAGTTTTGTACATTGAGTTATTTTAACTATTCCATTACAAGATTTTATTATATCAAATATTGTAGGATTTTCATTTGGTTTATTATCTGGATTATTTGATTTTATACATTCTACTTTTAGTATTTGCTCTGCTTTTAACACTATATCTTCATAGGGCTTATCATCTCTTAATATAGTCCCTTCTATAAAATCACAAGTTTTATATAATCTTTTTATTTGTATAACATTTGTCTTAGTATTCATACATTGTCCTTCTATTCTTAAAGAGCAGTAAGTTATTTTTAATACTTTACTGTTACATTGTTCAATTGCTTGATAAATATCATAAGGACTTAATGTTTTTAAATTAAAGTCAGGTCTTACATAATAGCTCAAAATAATACCTCCCCTTAATAAATATAAAAGTTGTCTATATTATACTATGGTAAAGACTTATAAGAGTTACTTCTATATATCAATATTTATTATATTGACATTGGAATATAAAGGAAGTAAAATGTGATTACAACTGTATATACAGCAGAAAAAAGGGGGATTTTATGAATAGTAAGCTAAATACAAAAGAAATTATTATGTCAGCACTACTTTGTGCTATAGGAATTATGATACCAATGATTTCTCCAATAAAGATAGTGCTTGAACCTGCATCATTTACATTAGCAAGTCATGTTGCAATATTTATAGCTATGTTTATATCAACAAAAGTGGCATTACTTGTTACAGTAGGAACTGCTATAGGATTTTTTATAGGAGGTTTTCCAATAGTTGTAGTGGCTAGAGCTTTAAGTCATTTAGTATTTGTAATTCTTGGAATGAGTTTAATTAAAAATAAGGCAAGTATTACTATTAAAGGATCTTTAGGAAGTTCGTTTATTATAGGGGTGATTCATGGTATTTGTGAAGTTTTAGTTGTTATACCATTTTACTTTAATTCATCATTATCACCAGCATATTATGATAAAGGATTTTTACAAGGAGTTATATTATTAGTAGGGGTTGGAACAGTTATACATAGTATGTTAGATTTTACTTTATCCGTATACATATGGAACTTACTTCCTAAAGGATTTGTAAATAAAATAGGTAAAGAAGAGAAATTAGGGAAAGTGCAAAAAGTCTAGGATATCCTAGACTTTTTTACGCTTAAGGATATTATAATACTTAAAAAAATGTGGATAAATTCTGAATGTAAGTAATATCAATAAATTGGTTTTGAGCATAAAAAAGATTTTGAAATACTTCGCCCACGTAGTGGCTCAAGCAACGGACGAAGTCGTTGGCGACATGAAGTGTTTCATCGACACGTCGCTCAAGCGAAGCGAATTTTTTATTAGCGTATTTGACAGAAGTGGCAACTAGTGTTATATCGTTGATGCTATGAAGTGATTTGCCGACACGTCGCTAAAGCGAATTAAATTTTAACTTTATTAATTAATGTCATAAGATTGTAATAAGTTTCTCCTATAATATAATCTGTTGTGCTAGTTATTTTGCCAGACGCATTGAAATTACTATATAAATTTATTTAGTTATCAAAATATATTTTTTAGAATCTAGCATTTTCAATAGTTATAATTAACTAGCACAACGAGTTAATATAATAAGTGGTATAGCAAATAAGAAATATTAGGAGGGAAAATATGAGTATATTAAAAACTAAAAAATTAGTAAAAATATATGGAGAAGAACCAAATTTAGTAAAAGCATTAGATAATATAAGTATAGAAATAAATGAAGGTGAATTTGTAGCAATAATAGGTACTTCAGGTAGTGGAAAATCAACACTACTTAATATGTTAGGAGGACTTGATAAACCAACTAGTGGAGAAATAATTATTTCTAATAAGCTACTTAGTAAATTAAGTGATGAAGAACTTACTATATTTAGAAGAAGAAATATAGGATTTATATTTCAAAATTACAACTTAGTTCCGATACTAAATGTATATGAAAATATAGTATTACCAATTGAATTAGATGGTTCAAAAATAGATACAAACTATGTAGATTCAATAATTAATACTTTAGGATTAAAAGAAAAACTAACTAATATGCCAAATAATTTATCAGGTGGTCAGCAACAAAGAGTAGCAATAGCAAGAGCATTAGCAACAAAGCCTGCAATAATTTTAGCTGATGAACCAACAGGAAATTTAGATAGTAAAACTAGTATGGATGTTATAGGATTATTAAAAATAACTAGTAAAAAGTTTAATCAAACTATTGTTATGATTACTCATAACGAAGAAATTGCCCAACTTGCAGACAAAATTATAAGAATAGAGGATGGCAAGGTAGTAGTAAGAGGTGATAAGTAATGAGGTTTGAAAATAATAATAAAGAAGTTATAAAAAAGATTACTAATCGTTCTTTAAAATCTAATAAAACTAGGAATACATTTGCTATTTTAGCTATAATTCTAACAACTTTTATGATTTCATCAGTATTTAGTATAGGAATTAGTTTTGCCAAAAATTATAGAACAATGAATTTAAGAATACAAGGAACTACTGCTACAATAGCTTTACCAAATCCAACAAATAGCCAAATTAATAATCTAAAGTCTACAGACATGTTTAATAGTATAGGAAAAGAGATAAGAGTAGGTAAGGTATCGCTAGATAGCTTAAAAAAAAATAGAACAAAAATAATTATAAAATATATTGATAAAGAAAATTATGAAAAGCAAATAATCCCTTGTATTAGTGATATAAAAGGAAGTTATCCTAAAAAAGAAAATGAAGTTATGATGTCAAAAAAGACTTTAGAGCTTCTTGGACAAAGTAGTGCTAAGATAGGAGATAAAATAAAGGTTCGCTACAAAATAAATTCAAAAGTAGTTGATAAAGAATTTACTTTAAGTGGATATTACACTGATTATGCAATAATTGAAGATACAGGATATATATTAGTTTCTGAGAAATTCGTAAAAGTAAATAACTTAAGCTTAGAAAAAAATGGGACAGTATACATGGATGTAAAATCTAAAGAAAGAAATAATGCACAAGATATATTAAGTAAAGAAATCAAGCTTAATAAAAATCAAAAAATATCCTATGCTTATGACCGAACAGATGATTTATCAGATACAGTATTATCAACTACTTTAATAGTTGTAATAATAGCCTTATTTATAATACTTAATGGCTACCTTCTTATTTACAATGTATTATATATAGCGGTTAACAAAGATATTAATTTCTATGGATTATTAAAAACTATAGGTACATCACCTAAGCAAATAAAGAAAATAGTGAAAGGTCAGGCATTAAGACTTTCATTAATAGGAATTCCTATTGGTTTAATATTAGGATTAGTTGTATCTTTTAAAATAGTACCAATTACAATGTCTACATTATTTGCAGGATATCAAGCTAGTGCTATGCCAAGTGATGTATCTTTTAATCCTATAATATTTATATTATCTGCATTATTCTCATTATTTACAGTTATGATGAGTTGTAAAAAGCCAGCAAAAATAGCAGGAAATATTTCACCTACAGAAGCTCTTAGATATAGTGGAAGTACTCCTAAAAAATCAAAGAAAAACAGAAAAACTACAAAGGGTGGAAAGCTTTATAAAATGGCTTGGTACAATATATTTAGAGAAAAGAAAAGAGCATTTGTGGTGTTTTTATCATTATTTATGGGAATTATAACTTTCCTAAGTGTTAATACTTTTTTAAGCAGTGTAAGTGTTGATAATTATATAGATAGACATGTGAAAAATGATTTTGAAATAGAAAATATGGATATGAAAGAGAATAAGATAGATGATAATCTTGTAAACAAAATAAAAAATATAAATGGAATAGAAAATATAAACATAGTAAAAGAAAGTTCTCTACAAGTAGACATGAATAATGAAGTAATACTTCCTGCATTAAAAACTATATACCAAAGATTTGGAGTTAGTGATAAAGAGTTAAATACTTATTTAGAAAATGTTAAAAAAGATCCAAGTTTACTTAGTGCATCAGTTGTTGGAATAGATGATAATCTTATAGAGAGATTTAATGATGAGTTAAAAGAAAAAATAGATGTAGAAAGCTTTAAAAAAGGAGAATTAGCATTAGTAGATTCTTGGTACTATGATACTGATATTTATAAAAATATAAGTGGAAAAGTAACTATAAGAAATATTAAAGACAATATTTCATCTACCTTTAATATAAAAATGATAAATGATAGTACTATAGGATTATTACCATCGGGTCAAGCTGCTCCTGTAGGTGTACCAACTATTTTTATAAGTAGTAATTCTTTAGAAAAAATAGATAAAAATTCAATAACAAGTTTATTGTATATAAATGTAGATAAAAAATATGAAGAAAAAATTAAATTAGAGTTAAAGAAAATGAGTAATACTCGTGGATTATGGTTTGAGTCTAAAAGTGAATCTACAGAAAGCTTTAATAAATCCCAAATGGTTATGAATATATTAGGAGGAGGTATTGCAATTATCTTAATACTAATTGGAATACTAAACTTTATAAATATTATGATAACAGGAATAAATTCAAGACTAAAAGAGCTAGCAGTGCTTGAAAGTATTGGTATGACTAAAAAACAAATTAAAAAGATGCTAACATTTGAAGGTTTATATTATGGCTTAATTACAATAGGGTTTATATTAACAATAGGTGTTGGAATTATTTATGGTGTAGTAGAACTTACGAAAAATATTGCTGATTATGCAGTATTTGTATTCCCAACAGTACCGCTAATATTTCTAATAATAGTAATACTATTAATATGTATAATTACACCTAGCTTTGTATTTAAAATTTCAACAAAACAAAGTGTAACAGAAAGAATTAGAGAAATAGACAAGTAAATTTTAAAAGGTGGTAGATATTATCAAATCTACCACTTTTGTTATAATATTTTAATGTATAATTATCGTATAAATAAAATTCCAAGAATTTGAGAGAGGGAAAAATGAAAAAAATTTTAATAGTAGAAGATGATAAAATTCTTAACCGTGGTGTAGCATTTGCCTTGAAAAAAGAAGAATATGAAGTTATATCAGCATATTCTAAGATAGAAGGATTAGAAGCTATTTTAAATAATAAAATTGATTTTTTACTTTTAGATATTAATTTACCTGATGGAGATGGATTAGATTTATGTAAGGAAGTTAGAGAAAAAGGTAATTTTAAAATAGTATTTTTTACAGCAAATGATACAGAAGAAGATATGGTAAAAGGATTTGAAAGTGGATGTGATGACTATATATCAAAGCCTTTTTCAGTAGAAGTATTAAAGCATAAAGTAAATGCTATGCTTAGATATAAAAAAAGAGATGAAAATATATTTGAATATGAAAATTTAAAAATAAATTTTGATAAAATGGCAGTATATATAAACGATGAAGAAGTGAGTTTAAGTGTAACTGAATATAGACTATTAGAACTACTTGCTAAAAATAAAGGTAAAGTAATTACAAAAGAAATAATTTTAGATAAAATATGGGATAGTAGAGGAAGCTTTGTTGATGAAAATACATTAACAGTAACCATAAGAAGGCTTAGAAAAAAGATAGAAAGTGATTTAAAAAACTGTAAATATATAATAACTGTATTTGGAATTGGTTATACCTTTGGAGAATAAATTATGAAAATGTGTTTTAATAAAATAAACAATATATATAAATTTATAATTATATTAATAACAATTATTTTAAATATATGGATATATTTGAATTTGAAAAACTTAAATATTTCATTATTATTATTAGTTTTTTCAATGTTTATATTAGTGATGTTTTTTATACAAGAAAGAAGATATGAAAATTACATAAAATGCTCGTTACTAGATTTATCTGACATGCTTCAAACTATTATAGATATGAAGGATAAAGCAATATTTTCTACAATGGAAGATACTATATTCTCAAAATTACAATATCAAACTATAAAACTTACAAATATATTAAATGCGAAAAATAAACAAATGGAAACGGAAAGAAATGAAATAAAGGCATTAGTATCTGATATTGCCCATCAACTGAAAACACCTTTGACTAACTTAAAAATATATGGAGAGTTTTTTAAAGATGAAAGTTTAACTGTTGAAGAAAGAAAAGAATTTAGTGAAATTATGACAATCTCTTTAGATAGACTTACTTTTTTAGTTGAAAGTATGATTAAAATGTCTAGGTTAGAAGGTAATGTAATTAATTTAAGAATAGAAAAAAATGATTTAAATGATACAGTAATACTTGCAATAAGCCAAGTACAAAAAAAGGCTAGAGAAAAAAATATAAATATTGAACTTATTCAAATAGATAAAGTTGAAATTATACATGATAAGAACTGGATTAGTGAAGCTATATTTAATATTTTAGAAAATGGAGTAAAGTATACAAAGGAAAATGGAGAAATAAAGGTAACTATACAAAGTTACGAAATGTTTGTAAGGATAGATATTGAAGATAATGGTATCGGTATAAAAGAAGAAGAAATCCCTAAAATTTTTATGAGATTTTATAGAGGAAAAAATGTAGGAAGTACAGAAGGTATAGGAATAGGTCTTTATTTGACAAGAACTATAATATCTAAACATGGAGGATATATTCAAGTTAGTTCAAATAAAAATGGGTCTATATTTTCTGTATTTCTACCAAATAAGTTAGACACTTAGTTAATATATTAAAAGGTTAATAAGTAACTTAAATTTTGTGATAATTAAAATATATGAAATAATAGGTATAATTAATAAAATATATTCATATCAATATATCTGTAAACTCAAGTAAAAAAGAGGTGCTAATTTGAATATATTAATTATACATGGAAGCCCAAGAAGGGGAAACACTTGGAACATAGTAAATAGAGTTAGAGAAAAAATAAATGAAAAAATAGATGTAGATTATGAAATAATAGAACTTAGCAAAATGAAAATACCAATGTGTACAGGATGCTTTAACTGTATATTAAAAACTGAAAAAAAATGTCCACACTATGAAAGCATAAAATATATAAATAATAAAATTGATTGGTGTGATGCAATGATAATAACATCTCCAGTATATTCACTTCAAGTATCAGGTCAACTTAAAAACTTTATAGACCATATGTCATACAATTTTCATAGACCTAAATACTTTAATAAAAAAGCACTTATAATAACTACAACAGCAGGAGTTAATGCGAAAGAAATTTCTAATTACATAAAGGAAGTACTTACATTTTGGGGAATAAACACTACTTATAAATTGCCGATAGTATATAGAAATGCTAAATTAGAAATATATGATAAGCAAATTGATAAGGTATTAAATGAATTTATAGATACCTTAAAAAATAATACTTTTAAATCACCTACTTTTAAAACTATTGCAAGTTATAATGTTTTTAGGAGTATGTCAACAAATCTTTATACTAAAGGAAATCCAGACTATGATTATTGGAAAAACAGTGAACTTTATAAATATCCATATCATCCAGATATAAAGATAGGAATGATAAAGAGTATATTTGGTAATACACTTTATAAAGTTGTTTCAAAACGAATGAAAAATAATAAGGATATGAAATATAATGAACGAAAAATTAGAATAATTAAACGATTGCCTAAAGAAGAAGGAATTAACTTGTAATAAATCTATGATAAAAATAACCATACCTTAGTATTTTAAATAATTTGAAGTATAAGGTATGGTTATTTTTATCATTTGATATATATATCGTTTGTAATATATTAAAATTATGAACTAATAAAAAATATTCTCTAAGGAGTACTCTTCCTTCTTTTTTTATTAAACTTTTCTATTAATTTATTTCTTTAAAGAGCTTCTACATGTTTTTTAGTAAATCTTCAAACCACTGAACATTTACTAAATGGTGTGAAAGTGAATTTTCCATCATTTTTTTAAAATAAATAGAAACAGTATTATCTTCTTTAATAGATTTTTCTAATAAAAAAATTCTTTCTTTAGTTTGTTCTATTTGTGTTTCTATTAATTTTTTTAATTCCTCTGTTTTATACTCATCAGCAAATAACATAGCTCCATAAAAAGATAAATTTATATATTCTGTTTTAGAACCATATTTGTGCATCAATCTTTCAAATTCTTTATCACCAAGTTCAGTTATAACATAATTTTGAGTTTCTCTAACATTGTCTAACTTATTAACTCTTTTAATATATTTTTTTTCTTCTAGTTGTTGAAGATTATAATAAAACGATCCTTTGGTAAAATTCACTACATATTTATAGTGTCTTTCTTCCATTAACGATAACAATTCATATCCATAAGAACCTGGATTTTGTTTTATTAAGCCTAAAATTAATAATGGTATCAAAATCATATCTCCTTTATATCTAAAAATTATAATATGATTATCTCATAACTATATTATTTAATCATTATTAATTTTTGTAACTTGAGATATAAATTCATCATATGATATTTTACCTAAAGCAAAATCCATACTTTGCATATATATTTTTTCTGACTTAGTATGAGCTCTTGAACAAATTAAATCTACTAACTCATTTTCATTAGCCAATGGTTTTAATATATGATCTTTATTAGAAAAAGCTTCAAAATATCTTAACCCAAATTTTCTTTGAGAAATTGCATCAATATGAATTCCATCAGGATTAGAAGTTAAACCTTCTGCACTAACAAAATAACAATTATCTTGCTCAAAAGCAAATTTTTTTAATTCCTTATTGATAAGAGTATATTCTGTACAACTTTTTCCAAATCCTTCTTTACCTAAAAAATCTCCTAATCCACCAATAATAATTGGAATGTCTGGAGCATTTAATTCTTTTCTAAGAGCTTCAATAATTACAAGTAACTTTTTATAATATACTTTATAATTTCCATTATTACTATCATTTTCTCCTTGATGCCACAAAATACCAACTAGTTCACTGCTTTCTTTAGCAAATTTAGCTTCATTTACTGCATGTCTAAAAAGTTCTTTATCTACAGCCCACTCATCCAATGAACTTCCACCTTCTGCACAAGGAATTAAGCCAATAATATCATCTTTATTCTTGCAAGACCACGCCTCTGCAAATGAACCAGCTAAACTTATTCCTGAAACAGGTCTGTCATAATTAATAGGTTCAGTCATCATTTGCCATCTTCCATTACGTAGCATATATATTCTTTCATTATAAATAGGAGGTACTTCATTAATAAAACCTCTTCCAGCCATATTTGACTGCCCTAACATCAAAAATGATTTAATCACTTTTATCATCCTTTCCTTTATTCGATGTAAAACATTATAATATATAATTAGTCTAATTAGACTATTTATATATTATAGTCTAATTAGACTAATTGTCAAGTATGTTCTTCTAATTATTATTTCTATTTGTTGTATCAAATGTATGATTATTTCGTATTATATAACAATTATGAATCTTAATTATATTATAACCACAAAGAAAGCTAACATAGCCGAATAATTAAATAAAAGATATAGTAAAAATAAACTTAGGAAATTTACAATTTAATGTAGAAGTTCTAAGTTTATTTTTTACGTATAAGGAAATTATATCATAATTATATTTGAGGATAATCTATGAATACAAGTAATATCAATAACTTTATAAACGTAAAAAATGACATTTTGAGCAACGGATGTGACAAAAATGTTTCGCCGACACGTCGCTTAAGCGAAGCGAATTTTTTATGTAGATAAATCCTTGATGATATATTTGATAATATGCATTAAAGTAGTTGATTTTATCATAATTTAAAATTATTCCTAATTATATCTTTTTTATTTGAATACTATATATAGTATTTGGGTATAAAAATACAAAATGAAAACACAATATATTGTGTCAGGTTGAATTTTAAAAGAATATAATAATATGGGGGAATTTAACAAAAATGATGATAAGAGGTGTATTTATGATAAAACTTGAAAAAAGAGATGGCACTTATGAAGTTTTTGATAAAAATAAAATAATAAATGCCATTTACAAGTCAACTATAAACAGCAAATATGGAATAGACAAAAATTTAGGAAAAAAAATAGCTGATAATATAGAAAATATGATTAATGAAAATAAGATAAACCTTACAGTTGAAGACATACAAGACAATATTGAGGTTTTACTTATGGAATCTAATAGAAAAGATGTAGCTAAAAATTACATTTTATATAGAGAAAAAAGGTCAGATTTAAGAAAATCTAAATGGCAAATGGACGAACTTCAAAAATCTATTTGGGCTAATAAATATCAATACAACAATGAAAGTTTTAATGAATGGATAGAGAGAGTATCTGGAGGAAATAAAAAAATAGCAAAACTAATAAGAGAGAGAAAATTTTTATTTGCAGGAAGAATTCTTGCGAATAGAGGTTTACCTAAAGACGGAATAAAAGTAACTTATTCAAACTGCTATGTATTAAGTCCCCCACAAGATAACTTAGAAAGTATATTTGATACAGCAAAATATTTGGCAAGAACATTTAGTTATGGTGGAGGAGTAGGCATTGATATATCTAATTTAAGACCAAAAGGAGCAATAGTTCACAACTCTGCAAAAACTACAACAGGTTCTGTATCATTTATGGATCTTTATTCTATGACAACAGGACTTATAGGGCAAAGAGGAAGACGTGGAGCTTTAATGATATCTATGGATGTAAATCACCCGGATATAGAAGAATTTATAGATGTAAAAACTGATTTAGAAAAAGTAACTAAGGCTAACATATCAGTTAGAATAAATGATGAGTTTATGAAAGCTGTTTTAAATAAATCTATGTATGAATGCAAGTTTAAAGTAGAAGCTGATGGAGAAGAAATAGTAAAAGAAGTTGATGCATATAAGCTATTTATGAAACTTATAACTAACAACTGGGATTTTGCAGAACCTGGAATACTATTTTGGGACAACATAGAAAAAAATCATTTATTAAGTGAAGATAAAGACTTTAAATATGCTGGAGTTAATCCGTGTGCAGAAGAACCACTTCCAGCAGGTGGAAGTTGTTTACTTGGATCAATAAATTTATCAGAATTTGTAATTGCCCCATTTACAAAACATGCTATGTTTGACAAAACTAAATTTAAATCATGTGTTAGAGATTGTGTAGTTGGATTAAATGAAGTATTAGAAGAAGGATTAGACCTTCACCCATTAAAAGAGCAAAGAGAAAGTGCATCAAAATATAGACAAATAGGCCTTGGTGTTATGGGAATTTCTGATATGCTTATAAAGCTTAATATAAGATATGGAAGTGATGAATCTATTAAATTATGTGAAGAACTTTCAAATATGATGTTAAATGAAGCAGTAACACAATCAGCACTTCTAGCTAAAGAATATGGTTCTTATGAAAAATATAATGAAAATGCTTTATTTAAATCAAGTTTCTTTATAAATAATATAAGAGAAGATGTAAAAGATTTAGTAAAAAAATATGGACTTAGAAATTCACAACTTCTTACAATACCACCAACAGGGTCAATATCAACAATGCTTGGGATAAGTGGTGGAATAGAGCCAATGTTTAATTTATCTTACTTTAGAAAAACAGAAAGTTTACACGATGAAGATGTAATTTATAAAGTTTATACTCCTATAGTAAAAGAGTATATGGATATAAATGAAATAACTAATGAAGAAGATTTAGGAGATATATTTGTAACTGCTATGAATCTAAAGCCTGAAGAAAGAATAAAAATGCAAAAGGCATGGCAAATAAATATAGACGCTTCAATATCATCAACAATAAATCTTCCATATGAAGCAACAGTTGAAGATGTTTACAATATATATGTAAGTGCATGGGAGAATAATTTAAAAGGAATAACAATATATCGTGATGGATGTAAGAGAAGTGGTGTACTTTTAAATGAAAAACCTAAAGAAAATAAAAAGGATAATTCATATGAAGAAATAGAAAAAGAAGATAAGTTAAAAGAAGAAGAAACAGAAAAGTTTGTATGTCCAGAGTGTGGAAATGAATCTATAATACCTACTGGTGGATGTGGAATATGTCTACAATGTGGATATAGTAAATGTAATTAAAAAGGTATTTCTAATATATATATAAAGTAAATAAAGTGTATTGGGGGTACGTATATGAGATTTATATATATATTTTTTAAGTACTTTCTTAAAGGTCAAATTATAAGATATAATAGATAATTTAAATAAAAAAATGAACTCTATATACTTGAATACTAGAGTTCATTTTTGTTTATTAAGAATATATTTATTAAATTTACAAATACTATTGGTGATAAATTTAGATAGGAGGAAAGTTATGAAAGCAAACAAAATCATAGTTGCAGGATTATCATTAGCACTATCATTATCAATGGTAGCTTGTAATAATAAAGAAACTACACCAAAAAATGATGCAAATACTACAACAGAACAAAATACTGCAGACACTACAAATAATGCCAACAATGACTATGTTGAAAAATACTCTGGATTCTATGAAGACAATCTTGGCAATTTAAGTATGTACAGCATATATGAGACACCAGAAACTGTAACTGAATATTACAAAACTAACAAATATCCAGGAAACGAAAAATACGTAGAAGAATTAAAATCAGCGTATAAAGAATCAAGAGATAAAATACAAAAATTTGTTGATAGTCTAAAAAATGATGCAAAAACAGAAGATACAAAAATAAAAGACTTAAACGAAAAGTTAATAGCTGAAGGTGAAAAAACTATATCAAATATAGATGCTAGATTAAATAATTTAGACAATCTACCTAAGGATATATATGATAAGACACAAGATGAATTTGTAAAAGCAGTAGATGAAGCTATAAAAGCAAAGGATGAAACAAAATCTGATTTCAATAACGTATTACAAGAAATGAATAAAGCTTTAGGTGTATATCCAAATGCACTGGAAAGTCCGGGTACAATTAACAATACAAATACAAATACTAATAAATAGATATAATTTGTAGTTTTATTGAAAATAAATACATAAAAAGCCTATAAAAATTTTATTTTTATAGGCTTTTTTACGCTTAAGGATATTATAATACTTAAAAAAATGTGGATAAATTCTGAATGTAAGTAATATCAACAAATTGGTTTTGAGCGTAAAAAAGATTTTGAAATATTTCGCCCACGCAGTGGCTCAAGCAACGGACGAAGTCGTTGGCGACATGAAATGTTTCGCCGACACGTCGCTCAAGCGAAGCGAATTTTTTACGCTTAAATACATTATGTATCAAACAACAGCTATATTAAATAACTTGTCTAAAAATATAGAAAACTAAATTTTTAATCACATCATAATCATAACATTTAACTTAAATTAATACATTTATAATATAATTTAAAAACATAAACTTGATAGGGGGTAGAATCAATTTATGGAAAAATTAAAGATAACAGAAACATCATTAAGGGATGGACATCAATCATTAATAGCAACAAGGCTAAAAACTAATGAGATAATACCAATACTTGAGACTATGGACCAAGTCGGATATTATGCAATGGAAGTTTGGGGTGGGGCTACATTTGATGCATGTATACGATTTTTAAATGAAGACCCATGGGAAAGATTAAGACTAATAAGAAAGCACGTTAAAAATACAAAGCTTCAAATGCTTTTAAGAGGTCAAAACTTATTAGGATATAGAAATTATGCAGATGATACTGTAGAAAAGTTTATTGAATTATCTATAAAAAATGGTATTGATATAATAAGAGTATTTGATGCGTTAAATGATGTTAGAAATTTAGAAGCATCAATTAAAGCTATAAAAAAATACAATGGCCACTGCCAATGTGCAATATCATATACAACAAGTCCTATACATACACCAGAGTATTATTTAGAATTAATAAAAACTATGGAATCTATGGGTGCAGACTCTATATGCATAAAAGATATGGCAGGGGTTTTAACTCCATATAAAGCATATGATTTAGTTAAACGTATAAAAGAAATGACAGACATTCCTATAGATCTTCATACTCACTGTACAGGTGGAATCGCAGATATGATATATATGAAGGCTGTTGAAGCAGGTGTTGATATAATAGACACAGCAATATCCCCATTTAGTGGTGGAACAAGTCAACCTCCAACAGAATCACTTTCTTTAACATTTTCTGAAATGGAAAGAAATCCAGGCCTTGATATGGAAAAATTATTACAAGTCGCAGAATATTTCAAACCAATAAGAGATAAATATATGGCTGATGGAATATTAAATCCAAAAGTACTATTAACAGAACCACAAACCTTAAAATACCAGGTACCAGGAGGTATGCTATCCAATCTTTTATCACAATTAAAGGGGCAAAATGCAGAAGATAAGTATGAAGATGTTTTAAAAGAAGTTCCAAGAGTTAGAAAAGACTTAGGATATCCACCACTTGTTACACCAATGAGTCAAATGGTTGGTACTCAAGCTTTATTTAATGTATTAACAGGTGAAAGATATAAATTAGTTCCAAAAGAAATAAAAGACTATGTAAAAGGTAATTATGGTAAATCTCCAGCACCAATAAGTGATGAATTTAGAAAAAAAATAATAGGAGATGAAAAAGTGATAACTGTAAGACCAGCAGATTTAATAGCTCCTGAGTTTGAAAAAATGAAAAAAGAAGCAGGAAACTTAGCTAAAAATGATGAAGACGTATTAGCAGTTGCACTATTTCCACAAGTTGCTCCTAAGTTTTTAGAAAATAAATATAATAAAAAGCCAGCAGAAAAAGAAGATAATAAAATTAAATTTATAAATGTAACTATGTAGAAAATAGGTGATAATATGGGTGAAAATTTAAATTTAATTCAAGCTTTATATATAACAATATCAAGCATGGCAATGGTATTTATAATATTATTAGTAATTTCAGGTGTACTTAGTTTATTTAAATATATCTTTAAAAAGGAAAATGCTGTAAAAGCATCTAATGTTAAGGACATATCTAAAGGTACTGTTAATAATATTAAAAATGATTCAGTACAAGAAAATATTAATATTGATGAAGATGAAAAAATAGTAGTAGCATTAGCCGCATCTATAATGGCTGGAGATGGGATACCTAATCCAAATCTTCATATAAAGAGAATCACAAGAATATCATAGTAAATTTTAAATATTAAAATCAAAACTAAGATGATAGATATTTTAAAAATTGAAATAAATTTTAAAACATAGGGGGATTTTAAAATGAGTTCTAAAACATATCATATAAAATTAAATGGAAAAGTATACGAAGTAGAAATAGAAGAAGTAAAAGAAGGTCAAAATGTATCATTTACACAAAAAGTTGAAACTAAGGCAGAAGTTAAAAAAGAAGATTTAAAACCAGTAGGTGATAGCACTGAAAATATAACTGCTCCAATGCCAGGAACAATAACAAATATATTAGTAAAAGATGGAGATAGCGTTAAAAAAGGTCAGGTTTTAGCTATACTTGAAGCTATGAAGATGGAAAATGAAATAGTGGCACCTCGTGATGGAGCTATAACAGTTATATCTGTAGATAAAGGTCAAAATGTAAATCCAGGTGATACATTACTTAAAATGGCTTAGTCTATAGGTAAAGGGGGAGTTTACTATGGGAGATATGTTAAGCAATTTCATATTAGAGTCAGGTTTTGCTAATATGGGCATTAAGAGTATATTAATGATATTAATAGCTTGTGTATTTTTATACTTAGCTATAAAAAAAGGATACGAACCATATTTATTAATACCAATTTCAATTGGTATGTTACTTGCAAATATGCCGGGAGCAGATTTAATGAAAGCTCCAACAGATGGAGAATTAGGCGGACTTTTATATTATTTATATCAAGGTGTCCATCTATGTATTTTCCCACCATTAATTTTCTTATGTATAGGTGCAAGTACAGACTTTGGACCAATGATTGCAAATCCTAAGACAATGTTACTTGGAGCAGCAGCTCAATTTGGTATATTCTTTGCTTTCTTAGGAGCAATACTTCTTGGATTTAATGGACTTGAAGCAGCTTCAATAGGCATAATAGGTGGAGCTGATGGACCAACTGCAATACAGTTAACATCAAAATTAGCACCACATATGCTAGGAACTATAGCACTTGCAGCATATTCATATATGGCTTTAGTTCCAGTTATACAACCACCAATAATAAGAGCACTTACAACTAAGGAAGAAAGAGCTATAAAAATGGAACAATTAAGACCAGTTTCAAAAACTGAAAAAATAGTATTTCCTATAGTTTCAATGATAATAGTTATAGGACTTTTACCAACAGCAGCACCACTTATAGGAATGCTAATGTTTGGTAATCTATTGAAAGAAAGTGGAGTAGTTCCAAAGCTAGTTGAAACAGCACAAAATTCATTAATGTATATAGTAACAATATTTTTAGGTCTTACAGTAGGAGCTACTGCTAATGCAGAGACATTTTTAACACTTCAAACTTTAGGCGTAACAGCTATGGGTCTTGTAGCATTCTCTGTAGGTACTGCATCAGGAGTATTGTTTGGTAAACTTATGTGCAAAGCAACTGGTGGTAAGATAAATCCAATGATAGGTGCCGCAGGAGTTTCTGCAGTTCCTATGGCAGCTAGAGTTGTTCAAAAGGTTGGGCAAGAAGAAAATCCATCAAACTTCTTACTTATGCATGCAATGGGACCTAATGTTTCTGGAGTTATAGGATCTGCAATAGTTGCAGGAATACTTTTAAAATTCTTTATATAAAAATGAATAAATAAAAAGCTATCCAACTGGATAGCTTTTTTATGTTTAAGTGAATTATCTAAATTAGAAAAATATGGTAAAAAAGTAAACGTAAGTAATATCAATAAATTGACCATAAGTACGACAAATTGACAATTTAAAGTAAAATTAATAAAATTATGGTTATAAAGATAAATTTAGAAGGAGAATTGTATATTTATGACAAGGTGTAAAATTATAACATTTATGACGTTATTTTTAATATTTGTATGCACTGTTACTAATATTGATGCATCTGAACTTATATTTTGCAATCTAACAAATTCAGATGGTTTATCACAAACATCAATAAATACCATATATCAAGATAGTTTAGATTATATATGGATAGGAACTAAAAATGGACTAAATAAATATAATGGTTTTGAATTTGATATTTATAATAAAGGATTGAGTGAGAAAAGAAATATTATTGATGGCAACATTACATCTATAATAGAAGATTTAAATAATAATTTATGGGTGGGAACATATGATGGTATAAGTAAAATTAATTTAAAAACTGATAAAATTACAAACTATACTACAAATAATAGTATGTTATCATCAAATAAAATTATGGATATTAATATTAATAATAAAGGTGATATTGTAATAGCTACAACAAACGGATTAAATCTCTATGATTTTAATAATGACAAATTTATTCCTTTAAGAGATCAATCTTTAAATGCTTCAGATACAAAAATATTATCTGTAGAATTTTATAATGATAATGAAATTTATATGATATCTAAAAATTATTTTTTTAAATATGATATGATAAATAAAAAATATAGTGTTATTAATAATAAAACTATTGATTCTATACTCCAAAACACTACTTTAACAACTATGTCAATATATGAAGATTTTATATGTTTAGGAACTATATCTGATGGCATTTATATGTATAATATTAAAACTGGAAAAATAGAACAACACTATAAATTAAAAATTAGCAAAAATAATGATAATTCATATACTGTTCAATCTATCTATCATGATGGCACAGGAATTTATGTAGGATCAACTAATGGATTATATGTATTTGAAAAAAATGGAGCACAAAAGCATTTTATAAATAATCCTTTTGATGAAAGTTCATTAATTGACAATAATATTTCCTATATTACAAGAGATGGTAGCGGACTTTTATGGATAGGTACTTTTTCTGGAATAAGTAAAGTTGATTATAACTTAGGAATAAGTAATTACGATGATTTTACTTCAGAACAAAATACAAAAAATAATATTATAATGGGTGTATATGAAGATATTGATGAAAAATTATGGCTTGGAGTTTATAACCATGGAATTAGTATATGGGATAGAATAAATAATAAAGTTACACAACTAAATACTAAAACTGATAATAAATTAAATTCAGATAATATATGGGATATAAAAGGAAATGAAAAATATATATTTGCAACATCATCAGTTGGATTAAACATAATTAATAGAGAAACTTTAGAAGTACAAAATTTATTAAATAATAAATATTGCCATACACTATATTTAGATGGAGATTATTTGTGGATAGGGACTATAGGTGGTTTTGATATTATCAATTTAAATGACTTTAGTATAAAGAGTATTAATAAATTACTTAAGGAAAATAACATAACTATAAGTTTAGGTGGAGCAATTTTTAAAGATTCAAAAGGTATTTATTGGCTTGGAGGAGCAAATAAAGATGGGTTAATTGAATTTAATCCTAAAAATAATTCCGTAAATATATTTAAATATAATGAGGCTAAAAATAGTATTTCTGATAATACTATCTTATCTATAGCGGAAGATTCTAAAGGTAATTTATGGTTTGGTACTGAAGGTAATTTAAATAAATATGATAGATTAACTAAACAATTCAAATCTTATTCAACTGAAGATGGACTTTCTAATAATAGTATTTATAGTATTATTCCACGAAATGATAAAATATGGATAAGTACAAATTCAGGCATAAATTGTTTAGAATTTAAAAATGATAAAATAATAAATGTCAAAAAATATTTAAATAATATAGAGTTTTCTTCAAATTCATATCTTAAAACAAAAAATGGAGAATATGCTTTAGGATCTAATAATGGTTTGTATATTTTAAAACCTAATGTTATAGAAAATAATATAATTTCTCCTAAAATACATTTTAACTCAATCTATGTAAATGGAGAAAAAGTAGATGATTTAAATAATAAATCTATAAATTATAAAGAAAATTTTATTACTATAGATTTATATACTAATATTTATAGTGATATGCAAACTGTAGATTTTTACTATCGAATAAATAATGATGATTGGAAATTAATGAGTAATAATGAAATTACACTCTCAAATTTAGCTGATAAAAAATATACTATAGATTTTGTAGCTAAAAATTTTAATGGAAAACATAGTGAACCTAAAACTATTTCTTTTTATGTAAATCCTCCATTTTGGAGAGGTAAAATGGCTAAATTTATTTATTTTGCACTATTTTTTACAACGATATTATATATTATTTTTAAAATAGCTAATTTAAAAAATGCTATTACTTTAAAAAATAAATTATTAGCAAAAGAGATGGAAGAAAAAAATGAGCTTCTTAAGAAAAATATTGAATTAGAAAAACGTAAAAACAATTACTTAATCAATATGTCTCATGAACTTAGAACTCCATTAAATGTTATAGGAGCAACTCAGCAACTAATATCTAACCTTAATAAAACAGGTAATATTTCTTCAAATGAATTGGCAAGATATATGAAAATAAGTGATAATAATTTAAAAAGACTTTTAAATATTATTAATGACTTAATCGATTCAACTAAAATGAATGAAGGAATTTATAATCTACTTTTAGAAGAAAAAAATATAATTTATATAATTGAAGATATTACTTTATCATTAAAAAGTTTAGCTGAAGAAAAAGAAATAGACCTTATTTTTGATACAAATATAGAAGATTGTATTATGAATTTTGACCAGGATGCAATTGAAAGATGTATTATAAATATTGTTGGTAATGCTATAAAATTTACAAATAAAAATGGTCAAATAGTTGTTAACTTGATTGATTCTAATAATACATTAACTATAGAAATTAGTGATACAGGTAGCGGTATTCCACCAGAAAAAATAGACAGTATATTTGATCGTTTTAGCCAAGTTGTAAACTCAAAAAGAGAATTTACAAAAGGTAGTGGTTTAGGGTTAACAATTACAAAAGGATTAATAGAGCTTCATGGTGGAACTATTACAGTTACAAGTGAATTAAATAAAGGATCGACATTTACAATAATATTACCTAAAAACACAAACAAAGCTTAAAAGATATTTTAAATAGTATAATGCCTTATTTAGGGCACAATAGTTTATATACAAATAATATAGCATTGGTTAGAGGTGATAATTTGGACAAGTGTTTTTTTCAAAATGATGGACTCTATGTAGCTAAAAATATACTTGGAAAGTTTTTAATAAGAAAATACGATAATATGCAAATTGTAACTAAAATAGTTGAAACAGAAGGATATATGGGTATAAAAGATAAAGCAGCGCATGTATATAATGATAAAAAAACCGACAGAACAAAGCCACTATACTTAGAAGGTGGTCATATATATGTATACTTAATATACGGGATGTACCATTGTTTAAATATATCAGCAAATGTTGAAAATATACCAGAATGTGTATTAATAAGAGCAGTAGAGCCTATAATAGGATTTGATAAAATAGCATTTAATAGATATAAAAAGTCATATGATGATTTAACTAATTACCAAAAGAAAAATATAACAAATGGCCCAGGTAAGCTTTGTATGGCACTACAAATAGATAGAAGTTTAAATTCTCAGTATATATTAGATAGTGATCTTTATATAAGTGATTTCTACATAGATAAAAATGGAGAAAAAGTATTTGCTGACAATGATTTTGATGTGGTTGAAGCTAAAAGAATAAATATAGATTACGCTGAAGAAGCGAAAGATTATTTATGGAGATTTTATATAAAAGATAATAAATATGTATCTGTAAAATAAATAATTTTATCGTATACTTTATAAATTATTGATTAAATTAGTTAAGTTTACAATATTAATATAAAATCTATATTTGAATATTTAACTAAAAATGAATTAAGAAACTTTATATATTATAGAACTTGTAAACTGATATATATTATGATTATAAAAATATAAATTCACAATTGTTATATATTGGGAAAATTTAATGTAGAAGGATAAGTACATAGATACGGTATGGGGATGATTTGCGGACAGGGGTTCGATTCCTTTCGTCTCCACCATTTAAATCCACAAATACTCATATCAATTAGATATGAGTATTTTGCTATATAAAATTAAAAAGTAATACTAGCCAATATTATGATAAAATAAATAACATACAACAGAAAACTATTCTAACTATCACAATATGATAGCTAACGAATTTATATAAGATAAGAAGGGTGGAGAAAGATGTCAAATAGTATAAAAATAAAAAATACTGATTTAGTATTAAGTAAAATAGGATTTGGAACAGTAAATGCTGGACTTGCATGGGATAATGAAGATGCATTTGAAATATTAGAAAGATATATTAACCTAGGTGGAAATGTTATAGATTGTGCAAGAATTTACTCTGATTGGGTTGAACCAGAGATAGGTCGTGCAGAAAGAGTTATAGGTGATTGGATAAAACATAGAGGTAAAAGAGATGATTTAGTTATAATGACTAAAGGTGGTCATCCTAAAATGGATACTATGAATATAAGTAGAATGAGTAAAGATGATATGGAGTATGATTTAAACTTAAGCTTAAAAACATTAGGAATAGATTGTATAGACATATACTTTTATCATAGAGATGACTTGAGTCAACCTGTAAGCGACTTGATAGAGCTTATGGAGTCATTTGTTAAACAAGGTAAAATAAGATATTATGGATGTTCAAACTGGACAACTAAAAGAATGATAGAAGCAGATAAGTATTGCAAGGAAATGGGATATAGAGGATTTGTGGCTAATCAAATGTTATTTAATATTGCATCTGACAATATGAAGCCATTCCCGGATGAAACTATGGTAACTATGGATAAAGAAATGATGAAGTATCATAAAAATTCTAATAATTTGGCTATGCCATACTTTGGATTATGTAGTGGTTTCTTCCAAAAGCTTGAAGCTAAAGGAAAAGAAGCTGTTATAGATAGCCCTTACTACACTGAATCTAACTTAGAAATAGCAGAAAAGATAAAAGCTTTAGAAAAAAGATATAATTGCACAACATCTCAAATTCTTTTGGGATACATTTTAAATCAAGATCTTGAAATACTACCGTTAGCTGGTGCAAGTAAAATAGAACAATTAGAAGATTTTATGAAAACAATACATATTAATTTTGATAAAGCTGATTTTCAATTTTAATTAACTTTTACATATATGAAAATGTCCATTTTAGCCTAATCCAACTTCATGGTATTTTATGGAAATTAATGTTATAATAAGTTTAAGCTTTAATACACGGAGGGGAAATATGATAAGACGTAAATTAACTGCACTAATTATGTGCATAATGAGCTTAAACTTAGTTGCTTGTTCAAATATAGATAATACACAAATAAGTAAAGAACAAATTGATGAAAATACAGTATCTTCAGAAATCAATAAAGGAAAAGATTTATTTGATGAAGTAGAAATCAATAAAGAAAAAGAACTATTTGATAAAGCAGTAATTATAGCCGATGATGATATTGTAAGAGTTAAAATAACAGGAAAAGAGAAAGTTACACCTGGAAATTCTATAGGTTATATTTTTTCAATCTCAAATAAATCTAATAAAAAAATAGCCTTTTATATGAAAAATATAACTATAAATGGTAATGAACAAAAAACAAGTTTAGATGAAAATTTTAAAATGACATTAGAGCCAATTACTGATTTTAGTACTCAACTTAAAGTTTTAAACATAGAATCTTTAGATGAATTAAAAAATGTGAAAGGAACTTTTTGCATTGAAGTAAATGATAATATAAATGAGTATAAATTTGAAATAGAATAAGATATGTAAAATAATAAATAGGGGAGTGTTGACAATGACACCATTAATAGGTATATCATGGAGCAATTTATTATTATCTGCTTTTATTATAGTTTTAGTAGTATATGTAGGAATTAAAATAGTAAGATTTATATTAAAATAAATTTTAATTTAGTAAATAAACTTAATAAAGAAATTCATGTTATATAAATAAAAATTATAGGGGGAAATAATGATAATCTTTGATTTAATGCTAGTAGGGTTAGTTATAACTACTATAACTTTATTAAGTGGGGCAAAAATAATGTACAATCAAAGATACTTACAAGTAATAACGTTTATAGTTATAATGTATACGCCACTTTCAAATTTAGTAGAAGGATATAAACTAGGAGAGATTGGAATTAGTAGTATAATAGCATTTTGTATCGTAATGTTATTAATTTTTATTTGGGGATATAGAAAAAATAAATATAGATGCTCTATACATAATGTAAAAGAAAAAGATGTAATAAATATAATAGAAAGTTATTTAGAACGAAAAAATCTAAAATATGAAGTAAAAAATGACGAAATATACTTATTAGATATAGATAATAATATTTATGTTCACAGTTTAATGGAAATAACTTTAGATTGTAGAGAAATAAAGAATACTGATTATTGCAATGAGATAATAGATGAAGTTAAAATGGGAATTAAAGAAATAAAGCAAAGATATTTTTCAATAGAGGGTATGTTTTATTTAGTTTTGACTTTATTTTTATTTTGGATTAGATTTAATTTTCTAATGATAAAATATTAATAGATAATATATGAAAAAGTAACAATTTTAATATATTGTTAATTAATCTGTTGTGCTAGTTATTTTACTAAATATATTGAATTTACTATATAAAGGTTTTGAGCTATAAAAGTATAGTTTACTAGGCTCTAGTATTTTCAATAATCATATTTAGCTAGTACAACGAGTTAATTAAAATCAATAAATAGTATAGTATAACTTTATTAATGTTAAATATCATAAATATATAGCTTAAAAAATAAACTATCCAATATAAATAGTTTTATAACTATAATATATAAGATAGTTTATTTTTTATAATATTATTCAAGGTTTTTTCCATTAAATCCTAGAGGTAAAATTTCTTCTAACGTATACTCAAGATAATCATCTTCACTTTTTGCTACAAATACCTTAAAAGTTTTAGGATCACAAAACTCTGCCATAACTTGTCTACAAACTCCACAAGGTGCACAGTATTCTCCTTCACCAGATTTAACATCATGTTTATTTCCAACAATAGCTATTGCGCTAAATTCTTTTTGACCCTCAGAAACAGCTTTAAAAAAAGCAGTTCTTTCAGCACAGTTTGTAGGAGTAAACGCTGCATTTTCAATGTTACATCCTTGATATATTTTACCATTAGTTCCTAATAAAGCTGCTCCCACTTTAAATCCTGAATAAGGAGAATAAGAAAGTTGTTGTGCTTCAAATGCTTTTTTTATTAGTAATTTTTCATTAATCATAATTAATCACCATATCCTTTTGTATAATAACCAACATAACTATTATTAAGTATAATAGTTTACCTCTATTTAATTATAAGGGATTATATTCTATCATTATAGTATGAACTTGTAAATAAAAAAATATATAAGATTTATAATTATTTCTATAAAGTTAAGTATTTAAATTAAATATTATAGTAATTGTAAATAACATAATTAGTTAATATGATATAATCATAATATAGTATACTAAATGAAATAGAAATAATATATATCCATCATCTAATTAAATCGTTGTGCTAGTTAATTATAATTATTGAAAATGCTAGAGTCTAAAAAAATATATTTTGATAACTAAAAAACTTATATAGTAATTTCAATGTATTTATAAAAATAACTATAACAACAGATTAATTAAATATTTCCTATAATGACTAATTAAGTTATATAAAAATTAGAAGTATGTTATAAGGTTAATATAAAAATAAAATTAGATGAAAATAAAAAAAGCTATAAGATTAATTATATCTTTAGAGTTTTTAGAGATAGAAGTAGATGAATTTATAAATGATATAAAATAATTAGAGGGAGAGAAAGAATGTTAAAAACAAACAAAGAAAATTTAGTAAAGTGGTCAGTACAAGGCAAAATACATCATCCACTAGGTGGAAATTATAGAATAACTTTTGATGGAAAACCAATGGTACTACCAGCTACAGGAGGTATATCATACAACGTTAAAATAGGGGATAGTGCTTTTAATTGGGTAGGAGACCATGTTGAGCCAGGTGTTTCTATAAGAAATGAAAATACTACTGAAAATGCAGCACTAACTACATTTGCATGTATTGGTAATGAAGCTAAAGTTGTATCAGGAGATGCTAAAGGTAAAAAAGGTTATGTAACAGGAATGCATGGTGGTATAGAACATGTTATGATTTACTTTGATGAAGAAACTTTAGAAGATTTAGCTATAGATGATAAAATATTAGTTAAAGCTTATGGTCAAGGTTTGGCGATAGAAGGTTATGAAGATGTAGCAGTTATGAGTATAGACCCTAATTTATTTGAAAAACTAGGAATAACTGAAAAGGATGGAAAACTACAAGTCCCAGTTGTTGCTAAAGTTCCAGCATATTTAATGGGTTCAGGTACAGGTTCAAGTAATGCTTATAGTGGGGATTATGATATAATGACTGCTGATAAAGAAGAAATAAAAAGATTAGGACTTGATAAATTAAGATTTGGAGACTTAGTATTACTTCAAGACCATGATAATACTTATGGAACAGGATACTTAGGTGGAGCCATTTCAATAGGTGTTATAGTACATAGTGACTGTGTAAAATCAGGTCATGGTCCAGGTGTTACAGTTATAATGAGTTCATCAAAAGGAAATATAGAAGGTGTAATAGATATTAATGCAAATATAGGATATTATATGAATAAATAAGAAAATTCATTATAAGGTTAATATTTATAAGGATAAAATGTGACAAGTGCTGTTATAAAGGGAATAGCCTTTTGGATAGAAAAATTTATTGAAATGAGCAAATAAGGAGATAGACATGAAGGACACAACGAAGTATTATGATTATATAGATAAACTTATAAACGATACGCCAGATTTCATGATTATAAATGATGATGAAAGCTATGTATTACTTGATAGGTTAGTAGTTGATTTAAGCGAAAATGCTATGCCTTGGTTATTTAAAGTTTATTTAGATCAAAATTATAATATTTTAAAGGAAGATAATCTTACAGATTATATAAAAGATAAGTATAAAGATATTAACTTAAAAGTTAAAAATGAAAATGGAAATGTATTTTTAAATAAAGAGGTTATATATGTAATACTTAAAGAACTTGAAGAAAATAATCAAGTCGTATATGAAAATGAAAAGTTTAATTTAAGATAATTTTAAATGGCTACTTTTATATTATAAATATAAGGTAGTCATTTTTTACGCTTAAGGATATTATAATATTTAAAAAATGTGGATAAATTCTGAATGTAAGTGATATCAATAAATTGGTTTTGAGCGTAAAAAAAGATTTTGAGCAACGGACGAAGTCGTTGGCGACATGAGCGAAGCGAATTTTTTATGTACAAGGAAATTATGATATGAAATTTTTTGTGGATAACTTATAAATATAAATAATATCAATAACTTCAGAAACGTAAAAAATGATATTTAGAGAATATGTTAAAAGATGTGTTTGGAGTAGATAGTATAGTAGTTTTAGATCCGATTACAAGTAGACCTATGTGTATTCCTAAATAAAGAGATTTTATAAATTTTTAAATGATGTATTTGGTATAGGTCTTACTGAAGAAGATAGAATTATGATAGATAAATATGAAGAAATGTTCAAAAGTGATAAAAACATTATAGAATTACATTGGAAAAATAATCCCAATAAAATACAATAATAATTAGTTTATAAATAGACAAAAATAGACTATAATATAAATATTAGTAAAACCAAAGGAGGAGATTTTGTGGAAAGTAAAATACTAGAAATTTTGCAGTCATTACAAGATGGCCAAAAAAGAATGGAAAGTAGATTAGACTCAATGGAAAATAAAATGGGTTTAATGGAAAATAAAATGGATTCAATGGAAAACAAAATAGGTTCAATGGAAAACAAAATAGGTTCGATAGAAACTAGGATAGATTCAATGGAAAGTCAAATAAATGAGAACACTCAAATACTAAAGGCTTTAGAACATAAAGTAGATGTAATAAAAGCAGAACAAGAAAATATAAAACATGATATAGCACATATAAAAGGTGATGTTGAAGCAGTAAAAAAAGATATAACAAATGTGGAAGTAATAACAGCAAGCAACTGGGCGGATATAGCGAAATTAAAAGCGGTTAAATAAATTAAAGCCCTGACAATTTGTCAGGGTGAATTACTTTAAAGGAGACTATTTTCTCTACCAAGCTATAAGGATAAAGTCTTTTTCTGTTTCTGCTATTAATGAATGTTTAGCTTTTTATATTGCTTCTTTTTCACTTTCTTTTACATTGGCTATTTCAAATGATGTATTTTACTTTAGCGGACCATCTATTAAGAATTACTATAGCTTTGCAAAAGACAATGTATTCAACACATGAAGCATAACCCCTATCTCTAAACAATCCTCATCTATATCAAAATCAGCAGTATGCAGAGGAGATAAAATATTTTTATCTTCATTTCTACACCCTAAATTATAAAAAGCTCCTTTTGAATGTTCTAAGAAAAATGAAAAATCTTCTGCACCTAAGGAAGGATTTTTTCTAAATACTACATTATCCTTTCCTAATAGATTTATTGCATTTTCTTTTATTATATCTACAACAAAGTTATCATTAACAAGTGGTGCATATCCTTCTTCTATATCAACACTACCTAAAGCACCAAGACCCTTACAAGTAAAGTCTACAATTTCTTTAATTCTTTCTTTAGCATATTTTCTAGTATCTGAATTTAAAGCTCTTAAAGTACCCGAAATTGTTACTTTTGGACATATAACATTTTCTTTTATACCACCATTTATAAGTCCAAGAGACAATACTACAGAGTCAGTAGGGTCTATATTTCTACTAACAATGCTTTGAAGAGCACATATAACATGACCAGCAACTACTATTGAATCGATTCCTTGATGAGGATAAGCTCCATGACATTGTTTACCTTCTATAGTTATATTAACTGTGTCAGTTGAAGCACTCATAGAATCATATTGAAGTTCAACCATACCTGTATTTATATGCGGCATAACATGAAGTCCTATAGTATAGTCAACTTTAGGATTTTCCATGCAACAATCTTTTATTAAAAGCTTAGCCCCTCCAACTGTTTCTTCTGCTGGCTGGAATAAAAATTTTACATTAACATCTAACTCATCTCTCATATCATATAATACTTTACAACTTCCAATAAGAATTGCTGTATGTGCATCATGACCACAAGCATGCATTTTTCCATTATGTATAGATTTATAACTTTTATTATTAGTTTCTATAATAGGTAGGGCATCTATATCGGCTCTAATAGCAACTGTAGTTTTAGCATTTTTATTAATATAGGCCATAACCCCTGTATGATTAGGATAAGTCGTATAATCTATACCTATTTCTTCTAAATATTTTATAATTTTTTCTTTAGTTAAAAATTCTTCAAGACCAAGTTCTGGAGTTTTATGCAAATCACGTCTAATATCTATTATCCAAGATTTTAAATTTTTTACTTTATCTATTACATTATTCATAGAATCACCTCTATTTTTATAATAAGTTAATTATACCAATTTTGTATTTATAAAAATGGCACAAATTGTATGTGGCATTTTTTGCAATGTTATAAGCATTATTTTCAAAAAAAATAACTAAAAATGATATATAATAAAATGAGTAAAGGAAGTAAATAAAATATTTGGGGTTAATAGAAAATTAAGCATAATTAGGGGGATATCGTATGAGACTATTAAGACCTACATACGTTGAGATTGATTTAGATATTATAAAGCATAATATAAATGAAATAAAAAAAATTATAGCTAAAAATACTAAGCTAGGAGCTGTTATAAAAGCTAATGCTTATGGTCATGGAGCAATTGAAGTTGCAAGAGTATTAGAAGAAGAAAATATTGACTATATATGTGTTGCTGGACTTAATGAAGCTATAGAACTTAGAAATAATAATATAAAACTACCAATATTAGTAATGGGATACACTCCAGATGATTGTTTAGATATAGCCATTCAAAATAATATAACATTGACCATATTTTCAAAAGAGCAAGCTGAAATTTTATCAAACAAATCTAAAAGAATAACCTCAAAAGCAAATATACACATAAAAATAGATACAGGATTTAATAGATTAGGATTTAAGATAAATGAAAGTTTACCGTCTACAATTTATTACATATATAATCTACCGAATATAAATGTAGAAGGAATATTTTCACATCTAGCACTAAAAGATATAGAAAGTGATTATGAACAATTTAATAAATTTATTAAATTATTAGATAAAATAAAATGTATTGACATACCTATAAAGCATATATGCGATAGTATAGGAATGGTTTCGTATAAAGATTTTCATATGGATATGGTTAGAGTTGGAGCAAGTTTATATGGATATAACAGTAGAAAATCTATAATGAATTTAAAACCTGCTATGACTTTTAAATCTAAGTTTGCACAAATTAAAACTATTAAAAAGGGTGAAGGAATAAGTTATGATTATTCATATATAGCTGATAAAGAAATGAAGATAGGAACTGTTTTATGCGGATATTCAGATGGAATACCTAGGTCATTATCAAATAAAGGGTATGTATACGTAAATGGAAAAAGAGCAAACATACTAGGCAAAATCTGTATGGATCAATGTATAGTTGATTTAACCGATATTAAAGATGTTAGTATGGACAGTGAAGTTATTTTTTATGGAAATGGTGGACCTAAATTACTTGATGTAGCTAATTTAGCAGATACAAATAGAAATGAGTTATTAAGCATAGTATCAAGAAGAGTTGCCAGAGTATATATAAAAGATAAAAAAATATATAAAATATTAGATTATTTAAGCTAATATAATATCTAAAAAAGGGGGAGATATAATGATTAATATTATATGGATGGTATTATTAGTTGGAGGAATAATTATAGGAGTTTTCACTGGTAATACACAAGCAGTTACAGATGCGTTAATGAGTAACGCAGACACAGCAGTAGAATTATCAATGGGTCTAATAGGTATGATGGCTTTATGGTTAGGACTTATGAAAATTGCTGAAGAAGCAGGATTAGTTAAATTAATAGGAAATGCTTTAAAACCAGTAATGAAGTTTTTATTCCCAGATGTTCCAAAGGATCATCCTGCTATGGGTTCTATGGTTATGAATATAGCAGCAAATATATTAGGGCTTGGTAATGCAGCAACACCATTAGGTATAAAAGCTATGAAAGAACTTCAAGACTTAAATGAAGAAAAAGATACAGCATCAAATGCAATGTGTATGTTCTTAGCAATAAATACTTCATCAGTAACATTAGTTGCATCAAGTGTTATAGCATACAGACTAGCAGCAGGTTCTAAAAACCCTGCAGAAATAATTGGACCAACATTAGTTGCTACAATAGCATCTACATTAGCTGCCATAGTAGCAGTAAAAATATTTGAAAAGTTTTCAAAAAATAAAAAAACGAAAGTAGTAGCTAATGATACATTAGTAACTAGTAAGGAGGACTAATTATGTTTGAAAATATAGTAAATGCAATATCACTTTATGCAATACCTTTTATAGTGGTATCAATAGTATTATTTGGAGTATTTAAAAAAGTTAACGTATATGAGACATTTACAGATGGAGCAAAAGATGGTTTTAAAACAGCAGTAACAATCATACCATTTTTAGTAGGTATGTTAGTTGCCATAGGAGTTTTTAGAGCATCTGGAGCACTTGATTTAATAACAAATGCATTATCACCAATAACTAATAAAATAGGAATGCCAGGAGAGGTTTTACCAATGGCACTTATAAGACCTTTATCAGGTGGAGGAGCATCTGGGGTTATGAATGATTTATTTACAACTTATGGACCAGACTCATTAATAGGTAGAATGGCATCTGTAATGAATGGTTCAACAGAAACTACTTTCTATGTATTAGCAGTTTATTTTGGAGCAGTAGGAATTAAAAAGACTCGTCATGCACTTCCAGCTGGACTTATAGCAGATGCTGTAGGATTAATAACTGCTGTTGTTGTGACAAACATGATGTTTTAATTAAAGGGGAGATAATATGATATATCCAAAAGGAATAAAAAAGGGGGATACTATAGGTATAGTAGCACCATCTGGACCATTTAGAGCTGCAACTTTAGGAGAAATAGAAAATGCCTTAAATAATTTAGGATATAATGTTAAGTTTGGAGACAGTTGCTATGGTTCTTATAAAGGATATTTATCAAGTGAAGATAAAATAAGAGCAAAAGATATTGAAGATATGTTTTTAGATAAAACTGTAGATGGAATAATTTGTTTAAGAGGTGGATATGGAACACCTAGAATATTGGACTTAATAGATTATGATATTATAAAAAATAATCCTAAATTCTTTGTTGGATTTTCTGATATAACAGGGCTACATATAGCTTTTAATAAATACACTGATTTAGTAACATTTCACGGTCCAATGGCAGGAACATCTCATAAATGGGATGAATTTACTTACAATTCTTTAATAAATGCTTTAAATAACAATGTTAATAAGTTTGAAAATCCTAATGATGAACCTATATACACAGTTGTAAAAGGGCAGTGTGAAGGAGAGTTAATAGGTGGAAATTTAGCATTAATAGTAGCAGGTATTGGAACTAAGTATGAAATAGATACAAAGGGGAAAATATTATTTATAGAAGATGTTGGAGAAGCTATTTATAGATTAGATAGAATGTTAACTCAACTATCACTAGCAGGTAAGTTTGATGATTGTGTTGGAATTGTATTTGGTGATTTCTGTGATTGCAACAAGGATAATGATGATGATTTTGAAATTTTAGAACTTATACAAGATAGAGTAGCTAAGTATAATAAGCCTTGTATATTCAACTTAAAATCAGGTCATTGCACTCCAATGATAACACTTCCTTTTGGATGTAAGTATAAGTTAAATGCTACAGAAAAAACTTTAGAATTAATAAAATAAATTTTAAAAATGAATCTAAATTTAGATTCATTTTTTTATATATTCCAATTGTTCAAGTTTGTTTAAATGAGAATGAACTGTTGATATTGATTTTAATCCTACATGTTCGCATATTTCTCGAACGCTAGGAATGTATCCTTTTTCTGATGATTCTGATTTTAAGAAATCAAGTATAAGCTTTTGTTTTTGTGATAAGTTAAGCATGTTATTCCCATTTTGAATAAATAATATGATAAGTTAATTATAGCATAAAAATATAAAATGTAAACATATGTTCTTAGAAGTCATAATTTATAATATCAAAATATATTTTAGTTTTCTGAATATCTACTAAGAGAATGAGTCACAAATTCACTCAGATATTACTGGGAGAAAAATTTTTAGTCATTTTATATAACTTGAAAATGATTACTAGATATACAGTAAATATAAACATAAAAGAAATAACGATAATTATAGATGGTTTAGACTTTCTAACACAATTAGAAATATTGAAAGTAAAATAAGAGTATAGTAAAATCAAGTTATTAGTATATGAAGAAATAATATTCAAGGTAAGAGGTATAAAAATGAAACTAAAAGAAGGTATATACGAACAAGTAATATCTAATAAAATACATGAAGAAATAAAAAATAGAGAAAATGAAATAAATATACAAAAAGAAGAAATAGAAAAAGAAGAAGCAAAAATAGTACTATCAAAATACCTACAAGAAGTAACTAAGAAAAGCTTAAACCTAATGAAAAATAAAGACATAAACAAACAAATACAACTGTGCAACCAAATAATAAACTACCTATCAGAACAAGTAGAAGACGAAGAAATAAAAGAAAACAACATACATAAAAATGGAGAAATATTACTATCAATAGAAGAAAAACTTAACAAATCAAAAATTAAAAATAATAACATAAGACCTATAACACCAATATCACAAAGTTACCTATTTACAAATTCAAACAATGAACCAGATTTAATAAGTGAATTAAAAAGAGAAATAGCAAGCAGTGACAGTATAGATATATTAGTATCATTCATAAGATGGAGCGGACTAAGGCTAATAAAAGATGAACTAATAGAACATACAAAAACAAAAAAATTAAGAATAATAACAACATCATATATGGGAGCTAGTGAATTTAGAGCTATAAAGTTTTTATCACAACTTCCTAATACTGAAATAAAAATATCTTATGACACACAAAGAACAAGATTACATGCTAAAAGCTATATGTTTAATAGAAATACAGGATTCACAACAGCATACATAGGATCATCAAATATATCAAAAGATGCAATGACTACAGGACTTGAATGGAATATGAAAGTAAGTGAAAAAGACTCAAAAAATATCGTGGACAAATTCAAAGCAACCTTTGAAAGCTACTTTAACGATGAAGAATTTAAAACATTTACAGAAGCGGATGAAGAAAAACTAAAAATAGAATTAAAAAAAGCTAGAGGCAATGATTATAAATCAGAAAATGAAGACATAGCTAATATAGATGTTAGACCATATCACTATCAACAAGAAATACTAGATACACTAGCAGTTGAAAGAGAAGTACTAGGGCATAATAAAAATTTAGTAGTAGCAGCTACAGGAGTAGGAAAAACTGTAATATCAGCATTTGATTATAAAAACTTCAGAAATAATAATAAAGGAAAAGTAAATAGATTATTATTTATTGCTCATAGAGAAGATATATTAATGCAAAGTATGAAAACTTTTAGAACTATACTTAGAGATAGAAACTTTGGTGGATTATACACAGGAAATTTTACTCCAGATAATATAGACCATGTATTTATGACAATACAAACGTTCAACTCTAAAAAGTTTGATGAAAATATAAGTAAAGACTTTTATGACTTTATAATAGTTGATGAGTTTCATCATGCTAGTGCTTTAAGCTATCAAAAGCTACTTTCACATTTTACACCTAAAGTACTTTTAGGACTTACAGCAACACCAGAAAGAATGGATGGAAAAGATGTACTAGAATACTTTGATGGAAGAATAAGTAGTGAAATGAGATTAGGAGAAGCAATAGATAAAAAATTACTTACACCTTTTCAATACTTCTGCGTAAGTGATGAACTAGATTTAAGTAAAATAAAATGGTCAAAAGGTAGATATGACAATAAAGAACTTACAAATCTACTTACAGTAGATAAATTAAATGCTAAGAAAAGAGCAGATTTAATTCTAAAAAGTATAGATGACTATATAGCAGATATAGATGAAGTAGTTGGACTTGGATTTTGTGTAAGTATAGATCATGCAAACTTTATGGCAAACTATTTTAATGAAAAAGGTATACCATCAGTAGCTATAAGTTCTAAATGTAGTATAGATGAAAGAGATAAAGCAAAATTTGGACTTGTAAATGGTAAATATAAATTTGCCTTTGTAGTTGATTTATATAATGAAGGTGTAGATATACCAGAAATAAACACAATACTATTTTTAAGACCAACTGATAGTTTAACAGTATTTTTACAGCAATTAGGAAGAGGGCTAAGACTTAGTGATAACAAAGAGTGCCTAACAGTACTTGATTATGTAGGACAAGCACACAAAAATTATAACTTTTATGAAAAGTTTTCAGCAATAGCAAAGAAAAAAGGCAAAGCATTAAAAGAAGAAATAGAAAGTGGATTTATAACACTTCCAAAAGGTTGCCATTTACATATGGAAAAGCAAGCTAAGGAATATATACTAAGAAATATAAATTCATTTATAAATAATAAAACAACAATAACTAATAAAATCAAAACTTTTGAAATAGAAAGTGGCAAAAAGTTAAGCCTTACAAACTTTATAGAATTTTATAACATAACATTAAAAGAAATATACAAAACTAAAAATAGCTTTTATAGACTTTGTGCAAATGCAAAAGTAAAAGAAGATTTTAATGATATAGATGAACAAAGTTTAGCAGGTGGCATGTTAAGACTTATAAATACAGATTCAATAAGACTTCTTAAATTTTGGATAAATACATTAGAAAATTATAAAGAAGATAAAACAATAAGCTTTAATGATAGCGAAGAAAAAATGCTACTTATGCTACATTACACTTTATATACAAAATCACCTAAAGACTTAGGCATAAATAGTATAAATGAGTTTTTACAAAGGCTTTATAGCAATAAAGTTATTTATGAAGAAATTATAGAAATACTTAAATATAATCTAAGTCATATAAAAGTAAAAACATTTAATGATAATTTAAGTTTTGATACTAATTTAGAAGTACATGCGACTTACACTATGGAACAGATTTTAGCATCACTTGGAAAACATACTTTAGAATATAAATATCCACTAAGAGAAGGTGTACTATATATTGAAGATAAGAAAACAGATGTATTTTTAATAACCTTAAACAAGGTTGAAAAGCATTTTTCTCCTTCAACTATGTATGAAGACTACGCTATAAATGATGAACTATTTAACTGGCAAAGTCAAAGTAGGACAAGCATAGATTCACCAACAGGTAAAAGGTATATAAATCATAGAGATAGTGGTAATAATATATTGTTGTTTGTTAGGGAAAATAAAAGTGAAGATGGTGTAACAAGTCCATATACTTACTTAGGTCCTGCTGATATTGTAAGTCATAGTGGAAGCAAACCAATAAGTATAGTGTGGAAATTAAGAAATAAATTACCTGCAAGTATAGCAGTAAAAGCAGAAAAGGCATTATAAGTCATACGCATATATTTATTTTAGGGTATAATAGATAGAGAACTTATTAAGGATTTTATTATAGACTTATGAAAAGGAGACAGAAGACAAGATGATTGAAAATAATAAATCTAAGTATGTACCTGAATTAACATCAAACTTAAGAAATAATTATGTATCAATTCCAAGTATAATATCTAAAGCATCAGGAATAAGAATCTTTGGAAAAAGACTTAAGTCATTCATTTTTACTACTGATGTTGCAATAATAAAAAACACTAACGCTGATGCTGTAATAGCAGTATACCCATTTACACCTCAGCCAACAATTACCCAGGCAATACTATCAGTATCAGATATACCTGTTTTATGTGGTGTTGGTGGAGGATTAACACATGGAACAAGATCTGCAAATATAGCTTTACATGCAGAGTTTCAAGGGGCAATAGGTGCAATACTAAACTCACCAGCACCTGATGAAACTATTAGATATGTAAAAGAATCAATAGATATTCCAGTAGTTGTGACTATAGTATCAGAGTTAACAGATGTACAAAGTAAGATTGATGCAGGAGCAGATATCTTAAATGTAAGCGGAGGAGCTAATACGCCTAAGATTATTCGTAAGATTAGAGAAAAGTTTCCATATATCCCTATTATTGCAACTGGAGGGACAACTGAAGAATCAATCCTAGAAACAATTGAAGCTGGTGCAAATGCTATTACTTATACGCCACCAACAAATGCACAATTATTCAAACATAAAATGCAAGAATATAGAGATATTGAAAATAAAAAGTATAATAAAGAATTTGAGTAATTTAAATTTATAAAGTACTTTATTTGTAAATTCATATATGCAAATATATGAATTATTTTTTTTAGAAGGTCAAATACATAGTAGATTTAAGATAGTTAGAATTATCTGATAAAAGTTTAATAGCTTCATTTTTAGAGGAAAAGTATTTATAGCTAAATTTACTGACTTAGGATAAAAGCTTATCAATGAAAAATACCCTGTCGAGATATTCGACAGGGTATTTTGTTAGAATTTATTTTTTTTATTAAAAATATGTATTTATATGGTAAGATAAATATATATAACAGAAATTAGGAGTGTAGAAATGTTAAAAGGTGAATATACAAGGTCAGAATTAGGAGTAAAACGTGGAAATATACAATGGAAAGTAAAAGTAAATGATGAAACTTTATTATTTGTAAATGAGGGAATGAATAATAAGTTAGAGTCAAATTACATATACAGTAATCACTTAGACAGAGAAAATAATGTACTATATATGTGTAGAAATTGTGGAGGGGAGTGGGTAAAAAAGCTATTAAAAGATATAAGTGATACTAATGTAAGAATCTTTTATAGGGATAATAAAAAGCCTATATGGAGTGAATTTATATATGATAATATAATAGAATTGGAAAATGGATTCAAAGCTATAGGTAATAATATTAAATAATAAATATTAGGGAGAGAAATATGAAGATATTACAAAGAGGATTAAAAAAAGAAGAAATAGCGCAAGCAAAAAGATATATGAGATGGTATAGAGTAATTGATAATGAAATGAGACTATTTGTAAATTTAGGACTTGTAACAGATAAGGGAGAAATAGCTAATACAATAGATTACAAAAATGATAAAGCATATTTATGTATGGCAGATTTAGAGTATAGCAAGAAGTTTTATAATAAAAATAAACACTATAAAGTAAGATTATATGCTAAAACTGATGCAAGTAGCTTATATAATGAATATGAAGTAAAAGGTTGGTATTTAAGTGAAAAAGGATTAGAGCTAGATTTAGCATAAAAATTCACAACTTTTTACATACAAAACGAATTTTAAGGAGAATAAAAATGAAAAAAAGTTGGGAACCGATAGAAACAGACTTTATAAACACAATAAAATCAACAAGTATGAGCAAAAGCTACAAAATACCACTACTATGGGCATTTTATAATAATGGAAATATAAAACTAAAAATAGATGAAGATGATATATATAATGCATTTAAGGAATTCTATGAAAAAGAAGAAAATGCAAAAGACTTAGAAAATCAAAAGAGTACACAAAATTATAAAAATTGGAGTAAAAAAGAATACATAAAACTAGCAAAAGATAACCCTATAAAACACCTAGCAGATAAAACATCAAAGTATTTCTATAAAGAAAATAATCTATTCTGCATATCGGGAATATTAGAACCTTATATACATAAAAAAGAATTCATACAAGAATACAAAGATACAATACAAAGCCTAGAAAATAGATACTTTAAAAGAGAAACAAATAATATAAAAGAAAGTGATAATAAATACATGGAACTAAAAGATTTAATATTATCATTTGAAGAAAATTACAATGAAAATAATACTCAAGATGAAAAACTTAGACAAGAATTTACAAATAAATTTCCGCTAGATAAATTATCAACACTTGAAATAGAAAGATATGCACTAGGAAAACAACCAGACAATCTATGTTGGTGGTTAGAATTTAACACAGTACCATTAGGGAGCATAAAGGGTGGAACTGCGAAAAAATTTAAAATATATTATTCAAATAAAGATAATAAGTGGATATATCCATCAGAATTTTCAAACGTAGAAGATGCATGGATACAGTTAAGAAAAAGTATATATGATTTTATTGAAAACTTTAAATATGAAAAATACGAATTACTAAATAGCTATAGCTTAATATCATCTATGAATATGTTTAAAACGAAACTTTTATACATGTATTTCCCTGAAAAATTATTACCTATATATAGTTTAGATCATATACAAAAGTTATTATCTTACTTTGGATGCTTAGATGAAGAAATCAAAGATTTGAATATAATAGAAGCTAATATGAAATTAAAAGAAATACAAGATAGAAGTATTGAGTTTAAGTCATGGGATGGTTTAAAATTTATGAGATTTTTATACTCATATGTATTTCCAACCTTTAATAAAGAGGAAAATATTAATGATGAAGACATAGTGGAAATGGATGGAGAAATAATTGTAATAGATATTATAAATAAAGTTTCAGATTATATAAAAAATCAAGGATACAACTATACATACAACCAACTATCAAACCTGTACCTATCACTAAAAACAAAACCATTTACAATACTAGCAGGAATAAGTGGAACAGGAAAATCAAAAATAATAAGACTACTTGCAGATGCAATACAAGCAGACTACACACTAATAAGTGTAAGACCTGATTGGAACGATGCAACTGACCTAATAGGCTATAAAAACCTAGACGATAAATTTATAAAAGGTCAACTAACAAAAGCAATATTAAAAGCACAACAAAACAAAAATAAATCACACTTAATATGTCTAGACGAAATGAATTTAGCGAGAGTAGAATACTACCTAAGTGATTACCTAAGCATAATAGAAAGTCGTAAAAAAGTAGGACAAGATATAATAACTGATAACATAGTAGAATATCAAGAAAATGGTGAAAATATAAAATTACATATACCAGACAACATCTACATAATCGGAACAGTAAACATGGATGACACAACATTCCAATTTAGTAGAAAAGTATTAGATAGAGCAAATACAATAGAATTTTCAGACGTAGACTTAGACAACTTATTCTTTGAAGTAAATGAAAAAGTAGAAAGCTTAAATGTATCTAATGACTTTTTAAAAACAACATACTTAAAAACTATGGATATAGAACCAGAGTATAGAGAATATGCAAAAGAAGTAAACAAAAAAATAATAGAAATAAATGAAATACTTAAAAAATCACAAAAGCAATTTGCATATAGAGTAAGAGATGAAATACTATTTTACCTGGTAGAAAATAAGAAAGCTAATTTACTACATGAAGATACAGCATTTGACTATCAAATAATGCAAAAAATACTTCCTGCAATAAGTGGAAGTGAAGAAAGTATATATCAAGTTTTAATAGATTTATTAAACTTTGTATGTGAAACAAACACTATAGACAATATAGAAGAAGCAACGAACTATTTAAAAGAAACAAAAGTAAGATATGAAAATAGTGCAAATAAAATTATATATATGCTAAAAGGATATCAAAATGATGGGTATGTTAGTTACTGGTACTAATAAAGATATATTAAAAGTATCTACAGAGGATTTTACACTATACATATCTGGTAGTAGTGAAAATAAAAAGTTTAAAGCCACAAACAATAATAAAAATATAAATGCTCATTTAGGCATAATAACAAATTATGATTATATTACAGAAACTATAAATAGTTTTAATGAATTAGAAATAAACAATACTAATACAATGTATCCAAGCTTTTTTGAAGATGGAATATATAATATATATTTAGAAAATAACACTAATGATAAAATTGATATATATCATGAACACAAGGAAATAAGAGAAAACATAATAACTAGAGGTAAAAATATATTTGGATCTTTTAAGTTTAATTCAGATATAGGATATTCTACATTTAAAATTATAAAAAATTCTAGCGAAGTGTTATCTTTAACAATACAAGTATTTCCATCAAAACTTGATTATATGGATGACTATAATGAAATTTTAAAAGATATAAATGAAGAGATAACTTCATTGGTATTCGATTTTTTAAACAAGACTTTTTCAAGTGTAAATATATGTGATAACAAAAATCAAACGGGACTTGAGTTTATAGTTATAATTAATAACATATATGAAAAGCTAGAAAAAGCAATAAAGAGGATTGAAAGATTTCCAAAGCATAGTGTTATAAATGAATACAACTTAAAAAATAAAAATAAATGTAAAGTAGTAGGAGTAAAAGAAAGTATAAAGCATTTAAGAAAAAATCATACATCAAAAAATGTAGTTGAGGTTAGAAAAAATACAACTTTAGATATATTTGAAAATCAATATGTAAAATATATTATAAAAAGAATATTAAGCAAAATAAAGAGTGTTAAATTAACACTTGAAAAAGAGAATAAAGTTGATACTAATTATTATAATAAATTAAATGAATATGAAAAAAGGCTAACTCATCATCTTAATACATTTTTTAAAAATATAAGTGATGTAAACAATAATAAATTAATGACATTAGCCTTTAAAATGACAAGTGGATACAAAGAATGTTACTATTACTATTTACTTTTATCAAAAAGTTTAGATATAAGTAGTGGACTTTATGAAATTAGTAATAAAAAATTATGGAACCTATATGAAATATGGTGCTATATAAAAATACATAGCATTATAAAAGAGCTAAGATATGAAGCGAAAGAAAATTCCATAATACAATCAACATCGAATGGATTAACACTATCACTTATGCAAAACAAAGAAGCTAAATGTATATACGAAAATAAAGAAGGTAAAAAAATAGAACTATTTTACAATAAACAATACAACAAACTACCTACAACAAATCAAAGACCAGATACAGTACTTTGTCTAAAGGGTGTCGGGAAAACCGACAGGGTATATATATTTGATGCAAAGTATAGAATTTATGTTGATAAGAATGAAAAAATATGTCCTATGGAATATGATATAAATGTTATGCATAGATATAGAGATTCCATAGTAAGCAAAAGTAGCATAAACAATCATTTTAAATATGAATCAGTTGGAGCTTATGTAATGTTTCCTTGTAGTGATGAAAAAACATTTGAGGAAAATAAATATTACAAAAGTATAGAGAAAGTTAATATAGGGGCGATTCCTATGCTTCCAGGTTCAACTTCTCTTATGAAAAAACATTTATGTAAAATTATAAATGAATCATATATGGAAGCTATAAATAATAATCCTGTATTTGATGAAGAAGATGATTATTATAAGTTTAAGAATAAAAATGTAATGATAGTAAATACAAAGGATAAAAATCACTTTGATATTTATAAAGAAAATAGATTTTATCATATACCTAAAAAATCATTATCAAAGCTAAATATTGGAGTAGAGTATTTGGCATTTTATCAGCCAATTGATAATTCAAGTTCAAATAATAAGTTTAACAATGACTTTAGTATAGAGTACTATGCAAAAATAAAAGACTATTATGAGTATGAAAGAGGAAGTTGTAAAGAAATTAAATGTAAAAATGGTAAAGAAAAAGACATTTATTTAAGATTTGAACTTGAAGAATTTAAGAGTATAGGACCTATTAATAGAGTTGAATACGGAACAAGAACTTTAAATTATACCACTTTGTACTTGTTAAAAATAGCTACTACTATGCATGAGCTTTATTTAAATAGTAGAAGAGAAATAGATGTTTATAAGATACTAAAAAAGATTAGTAAAGATAAAGATATAACTCTTAAAAAAGAAAATAACGGATATTATCTAGAAAATGATTTTATTAAAATATTAGATAATGGTGATATAAAACTAAATGGAAATAAAGTAAATATAACTGAATTAATTTATTTATTAAAGTAAATAATACCCTGTCGTATTTTTGACCGGGTATTATTTTTTCACATTGAAGTAAGAAAATTATAGTAAGAAAAAATGTGGATAACCTATGAATGCAAGTATTATCAATAACCTTATTAAATTCAACACTTGTATATCCCTTTAAAAAAGATGAAGAAGATGAATTATTAAATTCATTAGCATCATAAACCGTACCATCTTTCATAGTTATCTTAGAATATAAAAATTATCATAACTAATTCTTTGTTTTTCATCATAGCTAAGATTTTTTTCATTATCTAACAAATCATCATTACTACTTTTATTAATTATTTCATGTATTTTACTCATATATAATTCCTCCTTCTATTAGGGCCTTTTTAACTTATCTTTTTGACGATAAAGGCAATTTTCAACCTTTTTAGGAGATAAACCTAGACGACTTGATATATCTTTTATCTTGTTCAAAATTATCAATATTTTGCCATAGTTTAAAGAATGTATCAGATATAGCTTCTTCTATATCTTCATTTTTATAATCAGATAATATATTTTTACAAATTGTTTTAACAGCTCCACCATAAATATCTAAGGCCAGGCTAAGTCCATTCTCGGGTGATTTTTTCAACAGAGAGATGATTTTTTTATCTTTAAACTTATTCATTGATTGTCTCCTTGGTTAATTCATTTATTATATATCAATACGCATAAAAATCATTTTTCACTCAATTAATTATAAATTATTTTTATTTATAGTATTTATAAAAGATGATATGACATAAAAATACCCTGTCAAAAAACTCGACAGGGTATTTTATTAACTTAAACTATAAACACATCTTCCATCTAAGAAAGTCTTTAAAACTTTTACATCTTTTATTTTATCAACATCAATATCTAAAAGATTATCACTTAACAATACAAAATCAGCAGCCTTACCAACAGCTATATCACCCTTTAAATTCTCCTCAAAAGAAGCATAAGCACCATTTCTTGTAAAAGAAAGTATTGCATCTTTAACACTAAGTGCTTGATTAGGTAAAAATGGACCTTTACCATTTAAAGTTTTTCTAGTAACAGCGCAGTAAATTCCATTAAGTACATTAGGCAACTCAACAGGGCAGTCAGAGCCATTACTCATAGTAGTTTCCTTAAACAAAGTATTAAAGTTATAGCTAGTTTTAGCTCTATCAACTCCAATTCTATCCTCAACTATATTAATATCATAATCTAAAAATATAGACTGAATATAAGCATGAAGTTTTAAATCTCTAAACCTATTTAGTAAATCACTATTTGTTAATTGACAATGAACAACACCATGTCTGTGATTATCTCTTGGATATTTATCTAAAGCCTTTTCTATTGAGTTAACAACCATATCCATAGCCTTATCTCCTATGGCATGTATTGCCACTTGCATATTGTTTTTATGAGCAAGTTCAACCATATCATCAAATTGTTCTTGAGTATAAGTACACATTCCAAAAGTGCTATTATCATCAGCATAAGGTTCATTTAAATAAGCAGTTCTAGCCCCTAATGATCCATCACCTAATAATTTAAGAGGACCTATTTTAAAATAATCATTACCAACACCTGTAGTGTATCCTTTAGATAAAAAATTTTCTAATTCTTCTTTATGAGGAAGTTGAGCTTGTTCATATATTTTAACAGTAAGCCTTCCTTCGTTTGCAAGTTCTTTGTATGCATTTATTATTACTTCATAATCAATTTCTGGAAATACTATAAAGTCATCAGTTTGAGCAGAAGTAACTCCGTAAGAGTTTAAACTTTCACAGGCTTTTAATATCATATTTTTTATATCTTCTTTATCTGGATTTTGTATTTTATTATAGATTAAATTAAGAGCATTTTCTTTAAATATACCATTAGGCTCATTATTTTCATCTATATCAAATTGGCCACCTTCAATTTGTAAGGTATTTTTATTTATACCTGATAATTCTAGTGCTTTTGAGTTTACAATACAAATATGACCGCAAGTTCTTATTATACATATTGGATATTCTGTTGAAATTTCATCTAAATCATCTTTAGTTGGAAATCTATTAACATCATTAAAATAGTCGTGGTTCCAACCTCTACCATATACCCATTCATTTTCTCTTAAATTATTAGAGTTTATATATTCTTTTATTGCATTTTTCATTTCTTCTAAAGAAGAAGTTGTTTTAGTTAAATCTATCATGTTTAAAGAATATCCATAGCCTAAAACATGCATATGAGAATCATTAAATCCAGCACATACAAACTTTTCTTTTAAATTAGTTAAAGTCGAGTTTTCATTTTTATATTTAAGAGCATTTTTATTATTTCCTACATATATAAATTTACTATTTTCAACTACAAATGCTTGTTGTAGTTCTTTATCTCCTGTAAATACTTTTCCATTATAATAAATATCCATAATTTTTCCCCCCTTTATATACTAATAGAATAACTTTATATTTTTATTTAAACATACAAAAAATAAAATGTAAATTTAAATTCAACTAAAAAATTCCAATAAACACATATAATACCATGTCGTAATTTGTAGAAAAAATAATTTACATATGGTATATTAAATCATAAAACAAATTAATATAAGGAGCTAACAGATGTATGCATTAATTATGGTAATTACTTTATTATTAAGTTATATAGTTTCAAAACAAAAAGTAGAATACAGAAAAATTTTAATATTTATAAATGCAGTTGTATGTTGTATATATATAATTTGGAGAATAACAGTAATACCAATTCATAGTGGAATAATAAGTTTTTTATTGGGAATTACACTTTTTTTAGCAGAAGCACTAGGATTGATATCATTTTTGAATTTTAAATATTTATTTACAAAAAAATATAAACTAGAACTTAAAACTTTAGATGATTTTCAATATGGAAATATACCGTATGTAGATGTTTTAATATGCACATACAATGAACCTTTATATCTATTAGAAAAGACAATAGCAGCATCTACTAACTTAGATTATCCAACACATAAATTTAAAATTCATGTATGCGATGATGGAAGAAGAGATTCATTGAAGTTATTATGTAAAAAGTATAATGTAAATTATATTTCAAGAGATAATAATGAAGGAGCAAAAGCAGGTAATATAAATAATGCACTTAAATATTTAAAAGGCGATTTATTTGCAGTATTAGATGCAGATATGATACCTAAAAAAGAATTTTTAAGCAGAACAGTAGGCTATTTTACTAATGAAAATTTAGCATTTGTTCAAGTGCCACAGGTTTATTATAATAAAGATACTTATCAATATAATCTAATGAAAAATATACCGAATGAACAAGATTTCTTTATGAGAGATATTCAAGAAGCAAGAGCTTCGATAAATGCGGTGCTACATGTTGGAACTAATGCCTTATTTAAAAGGGAATATGTTAATGAAATCGGTGGATATCCTACATGTTCGATTACTGAAGATATGGCAGTAGGAATGTTATTACAATCTAGAGGATATGATTCAGTATTTATAAATGAGGAGTTAGTACTAGGTCTTAGTGCAACTACATTTACTGAATTAGTAAAGCAAAGGGATAGATGGTGTAGAGGAAATATACAAGTATTAAAACACTTTAATCCAATATTTACGAAAGGATTGACATTGCCACAAAAGATTGCATACTTTGATGGGGGAGTATACTGGTTTTCTAATTTACAAAAAATTGTTTTTATACTTTTCCCGATTATATATTTATTAACGAGAAAACTTATAATAGACTCATCAATATTAACTTTATTAAATATGTATATACCATTTATATTAGGACAAATTTTAATATTTAATACACTTTCACCAGGAAATAGAAAGTTAACATGGGCACATTTTTATGAGATAGCAATGGCACCTCATTTAACATTGTCTATATTAAAAGAAATGTTATTTTTAAAAACTAAGTTTAATGTTACATTAAAAGAAATTCAGCAAGATAAAAAACAATTTCAATTTAGAGTTGCACTTCCTCATATAGTTATAGTAATTGTTACAATTATTGCATGGATAGTATCTACACGATTACTTATAGAAAAGAATATTCATGTACAAGCTTATTTATTAAATATGATTTGGAGTATTTATAACTTTATAGGTGCAATTATTTGTATAAAAGTATCATATCAAAAGCCAATATTTAGAACCAGTGAAAGAATAAATATAAATGAAGATATAACGGTAGAATGTGATTATAAACAAAATAAATTTAAGGCAAAGATATTAAATTTATCAGAAAAAGGAATTGGATTGAAATTAAATGAAGAGTTAGATTTGCAATGTGAAGAAACTATTAAATTAGATTTAAAAGGAAGTATATTTATTTGTAAAATATCTAGGATAAATAAAGATTTACTTGGTCTTAGTTTTAATAAAGTAACGCCGTATCAAATGAAATTAATTATGAGTATATTTACAGAAAATATGCAGCCATATTATAAAATTGCAAAATCACAAGAATATATAGTTAATAAAAAAGAAGTAGCTGAAGTAGCTATGGTTTCTTAATATAAATATTTATATAAAAATACACATTAATGTAATAGTTAATGTGTATTTTTTATTAGATTTAAAAATATATTAATCTGTTGTTTTAGTTATTTTACTAAACATATTGAAATTATTATATAAAGTTTTTGAACTATAAAAATATAGTTTACGAGGATTAAGTATTTTCAATAATCATATTTAGCTGGCACAACAAGTTTCATTATTAAATTAATGGTGAATATTTAAGTAAAAAAATATAAATACTAAATAATATATATAAATATAAATATGAGGTGAAAATATGTGTACATCATTAAGTATAAAATCAAATAAAGGTCATAATTTCTTTGGAAGAAATATGGACTTAGCTTATGATTTTAATCAATCAGTATTAATAATTCCTAGAAATTATCAAATTCCAAACAAAGTAACTGGAGATATGGCAAAAAATAAATATGCAATTATTGGAATGGGTACAATAATTGATAACCATCCAACACTAGCTGATGGGATGAATGAAAAAGGACTAGCTTGTGCCGGATTAAATTTTGATGGATATTCTTATGTAGAGGAGAATATAGTGCCAGGTAAAAAAAATATTGCACCATATGATTTTATATATTGGGTAGTAGCTAATCATGAAACCGTAGATGAAGTTAAACAAACTATAGAAAATTTAGAACTAGTAAAAGTACCTATAAATGAAAGAACACCATTACCAACGCTTCATTGGATGATTGTTGATAAAACTGGTAAATCAATAGTTGTAGAAAAAACTAAAGACAAATTTGCAGTTTATGATAACCCTGTAGGAGTAATGACTAATAATCCAACATTTGATTGGCATCTTACAAATTTAAATGAATACATGAAGATAACTCCGAATCATCCCCAAAATGTTAAATGGAGTGATAGAGAATTAACTCCTCTAGGAGTTGGAGCAGGTACATTAGGTATTCCTGGAGACTTTGAATCAGTTTCAAGATTTGTAAGAATAGCATATATTAGAGCTCATATGCCGTCTATAGAAGATGATACAACTGCTGTTACTCAATTTTTACACATGCTTGATTATGTAATAATGGTAAAGGGTGGAGTTATAACAAAAGAGGGACTAGAAGATATAACTAGATATTCTTCTTGTATGGATCAAGAAAGAGGTATTTATTATTACAGAAATTATAATAATAACAGAATAAATGCTATCGATATGCACAAAGAAGACTTAGATTCAACAGAAATAAAATTATTCCCTTACTTAGAAACTCAAGATATAAACTACCAAAATTAACGTGTAAAGAATATCTTAAAATATTTATTAAAAAGTAACTTTTAATTTAAGGACAGAATAACTTACTTTATAAAATAAAAAGTAGTTATTAGTAATATTACTAATAACTACTTTTTTACGCTTAAGGATATTATAATACTTCAAAAAATGTGGATAAATTCTGAATGTAAGTAATATCAATAAATTGGTTTTGAGCGTAAAAAAGATTTTGAGCAACGGACGAAGTCGTTGGCGACATGAGCGAAGCGAATTTTTTATTTAATCTAAATCTTTACCTGTAAATGCTAATGGTAAAAGTTCTTCTAATGTATATTCTAAGTATTCTTCTGTACTTTTTGCGATAATTACTTTAAATGTTTTTAAATCACAAAATTCAGCCATAACTTGTCTACATACAGCACAAGGTGCACAGAAATCTCCTTCTCCTTGTTTTATACCTTCTTTATTTCCTACAATGGCAATAGCAGTAAATTCGTTTTGACCTTCAGAAATTGCTTTGAAGAAAGCTGTTCTTTCAGCACAATTTGTTGGAGTATATGCAGCATTCTCTATATTACATCCTTGATAAATTTTACCGTTAGTACCAAGTAAAGCTGCACCTACATTGAATTTTGAGTATGGCGTATAGCAAAATTTTTGAGCCTCAAATGCTTTTTCTATTAATAATTTTGTATCTATCATAGTGTACCTCCTTATTTTTCATTAACAATACCTAATAAATTATTATCATTAGAGGAGAAAATTATATCAACAAGCTTATTCATGTCCACTACTTTAATGAATCCTTTGTTATATTCAATAAAATTTTCATCTATTAACTCTTTAATAATTCGATTAACACTTCTAATATTTGAACCAACACCTTCTACTAGTATGTCTTTTGATACAGTATCTAAATTATGTTCATTTAAAAACGTCCATAAAAAGAATAGTAGCCTATATTTTAAAGAATAAGCAATATTTGTTTTATTATTAATAGAAGCCAGATACATTTTTTTAGAAAGCTGAACATGTATATATAAAGAAAATTCACTGTCAGATTTAATCCATTCTAAAAAATATTTTTTAGAAATTTTAATTGCATCACAAGGTTCAAGTGCCTCTACATAGTTTAATATTGCTTTATCAGCAAATACTTCTAATTCACCAAATAAATCATTTTCACAATAAATTCTTTCTAAATATTTAACTCCAGTTGGTGCAAGTGAATAGACTTTTACTTTTCCTTTTCTTATTATATACACATACCTTGCAAGCTCATTTTGTATAAGAATTTTATCAAATGTATTAAAAGTTATATTTATAAAATTATTTTTTATATAATCGGGACAAGTATCTAAAAAATAAGATAAGTTGTTCATTTTAGATCTCCTTATTATTAAGATATTTAAATAAAGTATAATAATTATACCATATTAATTTTTATAAACAAGTTAGGAAACTAAAGTTAAGGACAAATGTCCGAAAATACAAAGTTAATTATTTTAAAGGGACAATAATTTAAAATTAAAAAATTACGTAAAAAGTACATTGATTATTAAATCAATGTCTTTTTTATAGTTAAATACATAATAATTCTTTTAAAAATATTTTATGACATAATTATACAATTTAAACAATAAATACTTTAATTTATTTTAACTATAAGTTATAATGAAAAGGATATTATAAATAAATTTAGTTTTAAATAAATTTAATGCATTTGATTGAAATACTAATTCAGTAGTGATAGTAATTAGAAAATAAAGGAAAAAAGCTAAAAAGTAATTAATAAATATTTAAAATATAAGGAGGTAAGGAGTAATAAAAGTAGCAATATATGAAAATCAAACTATATAAATTAACCTATTTACTAATTAAATTAAAAATTAGGTTGAGTAAAATGATATAGATATATTGACTGAAAAATTTTCATAGTAGAAGCATTTTTATTTTAATAGCGAGAATATGATATTATATTTTTCTGATAAATTAAGTAAAGTGTCGTAAATTGAGTTATCAAGTATAATTAGTACAATAAGTAAAATTATGTAGATAGCATTTATAACATGATTTTTAAAAATGCACTATATGACAATATGATTTGAGCATTGTTTTATTTAGTTAATAAAGATGTAAACTTATATTTTGTTAAAATATCCCATTAAATAGAATAATTTATGAGAGTAAATACGAAGATAATGCATCTAGATTTATTATAAAAACAACAAAAAATATAATTTAACGATAATATATTAGATTTAATAATGTGAGGATAAAAAATACATGAGATTAAAAATATTAATAATATTTATTTTAATTAATATGTTAATTCCGATAAAAGCATCAGCAGAAATATTAAATACTGTAGGATTTGAAAATATATCTACTGATGAAGGGCTTTCAAATGAATATATTACATCAATATTTCAAGATAGTAAAGGATATATGTGGATAGGAACAAAAGATGGACTTAATAGATATGATGGTGAAAGAATAAAAATATATAACTGCAATTTTAAAGATAAAAATACTTTGAGTTCAACATATATAACTGATATAGAAGAAGATTCATACGGTAACATATGGATAGCTACAGATCATGGATTAGATTTTTTAATTCGTGATACAGACACTGTTATAAGAATACGAGATACAGAAGATAAATATAATTTAGGTAATTTAAAAATAACATCATTATTAAAGAGTAGCTATGAAAAAAATATTATGTGGGTAGGAACAGAAAAAGGACTTTTCAAAATAAATATTGAAAATAAGACTATTGAAGCTTTTTATCATGAACAAAATAATTTGAATTCATTGACTAGTTCAGCTATAACTTGTTTAGCAGAAAGTGGAAATGATTTATTATGGGTAGGAACTCCACAAGGTATAAATATAATAGATAAAAATTCTAATATAACTAGTAATAATAAAGATAATTTATTTATTTCTTATTTATCAAAAGATAATTTTGAAACTATGTGGATATCAACTAAGAAAGGTATCTTTACCTATAATCTAAATAAAAATCAAAATGATTTTGTATTTATGGTTAATAAAGATAAAATTATAAAATATAATATAAATGATAAAAGTATAGCTGATACTTATACTTTTAAAGATAATAAAATAAAACTTTATAATAATTTTATATTCAATGATAGTGAAAATAATACATGGATATCTAGTAGTAATGGTGTAATTAAGTACTCTAGAGATAAAAATAAATTTGATATAATTAAAAAAAATATAAATTTAAAAAATCCAATTAGTAGTAATATTATAACCTGTTTTTATGAAGATTTTAATGGAATAATATGGATAGGGACAGATAAAGGAATTAATATATTAAATACTAATACTATGTTTAATTATATTAACAAAGATGAAGAAAAAAATATTGTATCTGTATTGCAGCATAATAATTATATATGGCTAGCTACTAAATTTAAGGGAATAGAAATATATGATGAAAAAAGCGGCGATTTAGTAAGAAAAATATATGATGAGAAATATTTTAGTTTAAGTGAAGTATATATAAAGAATATGTTTAAAATAGATGATCAGTATATTCTTATAGTAACTAATAAGGAATTAGTAGCTTTGGATACGAAAAATCATTCATATATAGAAAAGTTTTTTGAAGATGATTACTATCCAGAGTTAAGATATTTTTATAGTGATGGAAAAAATATATGGATAGCAAGTACATCTAATTTTTTGAGCTATAATATAAATTCTGGGAAAAAAACATACTATACTGAAGATATGAGAAAGCTTGGAATAAATCCAGGAGGAATAAATTATATACTACAAGACAATAAAGATGAAGATATTATTTGGTTAGGTGGAATAGATACGGGGTTAGTTAAATTTCATAAGCAAAAAGGAATTATAAAAAAATATACTTACAATATGCATACTGACGGTCATTTAATGAATCTTTATATAAACTGTATGAAATTTGATAATTCAGATAATTTATGGATAGGTACAAATGTAGGTCTTACTAAATTTGATTTAGAAACAAATAAATTTGCTTCCTATACTACAGCTGAAGGATTAAGCAATAATTTTATAAATTCAATTATAATTGATGATAATGGTGATATTTGGATAAGTACAAACAAAGGATTAAATAAATTTGATATAGAAAAAGAGAGTTTTATGAATTTTACGAAATGGGATGGGGTATATGAATGTCAATTTAATTTAAATGCAAGTTTGAAAGTTAAAAATGGAACCATTATATTTGGTAGTACAGATGGATGTATATTTTTTAATCCAGATGACATAACAGATTACAAAGTAAATAAAAATGATGTTGTAATTGATGAAATTTATATTGGAGAAAATAAGGTTGTTTACGATGGAAAAGAGCTTGTCTTAGATTATAATTATAAGAATTTATCTATTAATTGTTTTTTACCTAATTATGAAAGTTTGAATAATATAACCTATGAATACATGCTTGAGGGAATTGATAAAGACTGGATATACATTGATTCTAGAAGTAATATAGAGTTTAAATCATTAACCTCAGGAAAATATACTCTAAAAGTAAGAGCTAGGGATGGACATGGCGAATTAACCAAAGAAACAAAGATTAATATAAGAGTAAAACGTCCGATTTGGAAAACACCTTTAGCGTATATAATATACCTATCTATAATAGTAGCATTATTTATATACATATTTAATTACGTAAAAATATTACAACGCTTAGTAAATCAAAAGACAATTAACTTGAATAAGCAATTACAAGAGAATGAAAGATTAAATAAAGAAATAATAAATAATGAAAAGTTTAAAAATAATTATTTTGTAAATTTATCTCATGAATTGAGAACACCAATAAATGTTATAACATCAACAATTCAGTTGATAAAATTACGTAGTAAAGATAGTACATATGAAAACTTTAATCAGTATATGGAAATCATAAATAAAAGTTGTGACAATTTATTAAAAATTATAAATGATATTATAGATAGCTCTAAGATAGAGACTGGTAAGTATAAAATTAATAAAAAAAATAATGACATAGTATATATAGTTGAAGAAACTGCACTTAATATGAGTAAATTTATAGAAGATAAAGGAATCTCCTTGATAATTGATCCAGATATGGAAGAACAAATTATATCTTGTGATGAAGTTGAAATAGAAAGATGCATAATTAATTTATTAGCTAATGCAGTTAAATTTACTCAAGAGGGTGGAGAAATTCGAATATACATTAAAAAAGTTAAAAACAATATTGAGATAACTATAGAAGATACAGGAATCGGAATATCAAAAGAAGATCAAGAATTTATATTCAAACGATTTTCACAAGTTGATGGTACAAAAGCCGTGAAAACAAGTAGTAGTGGTATTGGACTTACACTTGTTAAGTATATAGTAGAACTTCATGGGGGATATATTAAACTTGAAAGTGAACTTAATGTAGGAAGTAGGTTTACGATAGGTATTCCAGATACGGTAGATATTATAGATGATAAAAATGAAAGTGTAGCTTCTGAGCTATAAAAATTTAAATTTTAAATAAATTAATAAGCGTATAATTTATTTAAAAACATAAAAAATAAGAAAGATGCTAATATAAAATAGCATCTTTTTTACTTTCAGTGGTTCAAGCAGCTTAGGAAGTTGTTTGAAATATAAGAGATAGATTATATGGGGAAGTTAAAATACTTTATCGAAATGTTATTTAAATAAAGTAAAAATTTTATTTATAATATATTTATCGAATTTATTTAAAAAATATGATTTTTTTTGGCGTTTTTTGTTGACTTATATACTTAAAGATATTATACTAATTAAGTAGTATAAAATAACATTTAGTAGTTAAAACTATATTTGTCTATTAAGATAAGTATAGTTTTAAAAAGCAGAACAATTACAATTGTTAATTATGTTGCTTAATAATAAAGCATCTTAATTATATACATATTTTAATAGAGGTTATATTAGTATCGTTTTTAATAGAGACTATGTTAGTATGGTTTGTATTAAAATATAGAATTAAAACTAAATAAGGAGAAATTATAAAAATGAGCAATTCTAACAACAAAAAAAGATTTGCAACTGCATGGGTAATAGTAGTTGCATGTATGCTTATTCAAGCAATACCATTTGGTGTAGCATCTAACATACAACCACAATTTGTTAGTTACGTTGTAGAAGAAAGAGGATTTACACTTGCTGGATTCTCATTAATCTTCACATTAGGTACAATTGTATCTGCTGTAGCATCACCATTTATAGGTACTTTATTTAATAAAGTAAACGTTAAGGTAATGTACATCGTAGGATGTATACTTTCTGGTGGAGGATTCTTAGCATTCTCTATGTGTCAAGAATTATGGCAATTCTATATTGTTGCTGGTATAGTTCAAGTTGGTACAGCGGCTATATCTTCAATAGGGGTACCTCTTTTAATAAACAGATGGTTTGATGAAGAAACTAAAGGAAAAGCTATGGGTCTAGCATTTGCTGGTAGTGGATTAGGTAATATATTCTTACAACAATTAGTTGTATCATCTCTTGCAACTAACGGTGCTAGTAAGTCTTATATGTTATTTGGGGCATTATCTTTAATAGTTGGTATACCAGTTTCTATATTCTTATTAAGAATGCCTAAGAATGAAGATGAAGTTGTAAGAGGTAAAAGTAGCTTATCAGAAGCTGCTGCTACTACTGCTGATTTTGGATATACATTTAAAGAAGCTAGTAAACTTAAATATTTCTGGATATTGGGAATAGGGTTATTCGCATTAGGTATGTATGTATCAGCTTTAGCAGTTCAATACCCAGCTTATTTAACATCTGATGTAAAATTAAGTCCAACTATGGTTGCTAGTGTAGGTTCTGTATTTGCATTATTCTGTTTATTTGGAAACTTAGTTGGTGGTGTAATATTTGATAAATTAGGTGTAACTAAAGGACTTGTAGTTGCATTTGCATTAGCTGCAATAGCATGTTTATCTTTAATATTCTGTAAACAATTAGCATTCCTTGCATTCATATTTGCAGCATTAAAAGGTTTATCAGTATTTGCATATATGATAGGACCTTCTATGTTAACAGGTTCATTCTTTGGACAAAAGGATTTCGGAACTATATTAGGTGTGGTTCAAATATTCTTTGCTGTAGGATTTGCTGCAGGTTCAACAGTATTTGGATTATTAGTTGATAATTTTGGATATACTCCTGCATGGTATGTTATATTAGGATTTATAGTTGTATCATATGGATTATTAATATTCACATCTATAGGTATGAAGAAATTAAACGAAAAAAACAACTAATATCGATTCTAATAAAGTAAAAAATATATTTAAAATATAATTATAGAATAATAAAAAGGCGTAGATAATATCTACGTCTTTTTTACGCTTAAGGATATTATAATACTTAAAAAAATCTGGATAAATTTTAAATGTAAGTAATATCAATAAATTGGTTTTGAGCGTAAAAAGATTTTGAAATACTTCACCCACGCAGTGGCTCAAGCAACGGACGAAGTCGTTGGCGACATGAAGTGTTTCACCGACACGTCGCTCAAGCGAAGCGAATTTTTTATTATTTTTAATAACTAATAATATATATTTCTCTAATGAATTTGAGATATTAATAAGTATTATGACAAAGGATCAGATGGATTAGTAACTAAGTGTAAAGAAGTATAAAAATGTAGAAATTTACTGTAATATATATAAATTTAATATTTTTAAAATAATAATAATAAAGTGGACTATATATGTCCATTTTATTTGTTATTATTTTAATATAGCTCATATGAATATGCTCAAATAAGTATAAAATCTATGAAATATGGGTAATACTTTAAGTAGGATTTATGTGTGGCTATAAGTCAAACATTACATAAAATCAACATGGAAAGAGGTACAATTATGAACAAAATGATGGAGCAAGCACTAGCTATAAAAGATGAATTAGTATCATACAGAAGAACAATACATGCTAATCCAGAAGTAGGTACTCATTTACCAATGACAACTAAGTTTGTTATGGACAAATTAAGAGAGTTTGGTTATGAACCAAAAGAAATATGTGATAGTGGAATAGTTGCTACTATATCTGGACCAAAACCAGGAAAAGTATTTTTACTAAGAGCTGATATGGATGCTTTACCAATGGCTGAAAAAGCTGAAGTAGAATTTAAAGCAACTAATGGATGCATGCATTCTTGTGGACATGATATGCATACTGCAATGTTACTTGGAGCTGCTAAATTACTTAAAGAAAACCAAGATGAAATAGAAGGTACAGTTAAATTAGTATTCCAACCAGACGAAGAAGGATTTACAGGAGCTAAGAAAATGATAGAAGCTGGAGTTCTTCAAAATCCTAAAGTTGATGCAGCTATGGCTGCACACGTTCACTCAGGAACACCATCAAATGTGATAGTTTGTGGTCTTGGAACAAGTATAGGTGGATGTTATAGATTTAGAATAGTTGTAAATGGTACAGGTTGTCATGGAGCAATGCCTGAAACTGGTGTAGATCCAATAAATATAGCAGTTAAAATATATGAAAGCTTACAAACTATATTAACAAGAGAAATAGCTGCTACTAATCCAGCAGTTATAACTATAGGTAAATTTGTTGGAGGAGAAGCTCCAAACATAATACCAGGTGAAGTTGTTATGGAAGGTACATTTAGATACTTAGATAAAGAAATGGGAGAATTCGTAATCAATAGAATGGATGAAATAGTTACTTCTACTGCTAAATTGCTTAGAGGAGAAGCTAAACTTATAGAATTATCGTCTGTACCACCATTAACTAACGAAAAAGGTTTCGCCAATGAAATCACTGGATATATGAAAGATATAGTTGGAGAACAAGCTATAGTAATGTTTGAAGGTGGAGGAATGGGATCTGAAGATTTCGCATCATTCTCACATGAAGTACCAAGTTTATATTATATAATAGGAGCTGGAGCTAAGAATGAAAATCCTTTATACGGACTTCCAACTCACAATGAAAATGTAGTATTTAATGAAGATATATTACCAACAGGTGCTGCATTACATGCATACAGTGCAATAAGCTGGTTAAAAAATAACAAGTAAGGACACATTAGTACAATATAGTCATCAACTTGAAAGGAAACAAATATGAGATTATTAGATATTTTATTTTATCTATTACGAATTAATTCAAAAGTTACTGTTAAAGAATTAGCTGAAATTTTTAATGTATCTACGAAAACAATACGAAGAGATTTAGATAAATTATCAATACTTGGAATACCTATAATTTTTTATAGAGGTGTAAATGGCGGTTTAGAAATTGATAAAAACTATGTAATCGCAAAACATTTGCTTAGAGATAGTGATTATAAGAATTTAATACTTGCACTATATATAGGTGAAAATATAAGCAAAAGTATAAGTGACTCTTTTTTAATTGATAAATTCAAATCAGTTGATAAAGAGAGATGCTCTAAAATCTTAAGTAATATTGAAGAACGATTCGTAATAGATTTGTACGAAGATAAATTTGATAATAAGAATACAATATACGAAGATATTGATATAGCTTTTGATAAGAAATCTTTTATTCAATTAGAAATAGAAGATAAAAAACTTGAAGTATACCCTATATCTTTTGTATTAAAAAAAGAAGGGTTATGCTTATATTGCTATAAAGAAGAGTATATGATTATTTCAATTAGTAAAATATCTGATGTTATTATTTGTGATAAGAGTTATGATGGTCCTATAATTAGCTATGAAAAAAATAAAGATAAAATTAAAGTTATATAACTATTATTTTATAAAATATTTAGAGAAGAATAATATATAATTATTATAATAAAATAAAAATCCTAAAGATTCATTTTAAATCTTTAGGATTTTTTTACGTTTAATGATATTATAATACTTAAAAAATGTGGATAAATTCTGAATGTAAGTAATATCAATAAATTGGTTTTGAGCGTAAAAAATTTTGAAATGCTTCGCCCACGCAGTGGCTCAAGCAACGGACGAAGTCGTTGGCGACATGAGCGAAGCGAATTTTTTATTTATTATTTAATATACCTTACAAAAGTATTTTTATTTATTAAAAGATGTAGTTTAAATCCTAATAATAATTGTTTGCAAAAAATATAAATAAATTTTAAAAATATATTTTAATTTTATTTTATAAAATATGGAAAAAGTGGTATAATTTTAATTATAGATGTAGCATTGGGGAGGATAAATGGAAGCTTTATTAGAAAAAGTAGACGAATATATTTTAACAGCTGATTATGACGGAAAAATAAACTTTGCTAATAGTAAATTTTTAGATAAATTCAAATATAAAGAATGTGAATTATATAAACTAAATATAAATGAAATTCTAACTAATAATTCTTTAGAAATAGATAAAATACCAATTGATAAAAATGGAATAAATAAAGAGTTGGAATTTATAACAAAAAACGATAAAAAAATAAAATTAGATAGTAAGCTATTTATAGATGAGTTTAAAAGTAAAAAATGTTTATTTATTGTGTCAAAAGATATAAATGACTCCATTCTTACAAAAGAATATATGGAGTTATTATTAGATAATTTATATTTAGGAACTTATATTAAAGATGATTCTGGAAAATATATATATGCAAATAAAACTTTAGCAAATTTTTTAGGTAAGACTCAAGAAGAGATGATAGGTAGATATGATCATGAGATTTTTCCGTCAAATATTTCAGATTCATTTATAAAAATGGATAAGGTTGTAAAAGAGAGTAAAGTAGCTAAGTTATATGATGAGGAAATAAATATAAATGGTAAAGATAGGTGGTATGAACATTATAAATCACCTATATATGATGAAAATAATAATTTAAAATATATAATGGGGATATCTAAAGATATCCAGCTACAAAAAATAGTTAAGGATAATATATTTAAAAAATATAGTAAAGTTATTGATGAAAATAATAATAGTAATTTTGATATATACAATACATTAAATGATATATCAAATAACATAATAGAGAGCACAAATGCTAAAGGATTAAATATAAATCTTTATAATAAAGATACTTTAGAGTTTGAAACATCTATAAAGTTAAAAAATGCAGCTAAAGTGCTTGCTAGAGTTGATAAAATAAAGATTAGTAAAGATAACGAAAAAGCAATTTTAGATGGCAAGACGTTTAGGGGACTTAAAGGTATAAATAAACTAATAACAAAGACTGATATAGAAGAAATAGATGTGGATATGGAGTCTAGAGATGGCATAAAATATGCTTGCGTATATCCTATGATAGTAAAGAATGAATTAATAGGTACATTAGCTATGAGTTATAGTGAAAAAGAAGCACCTAAATATAATCAAGATACTTTATTTGAAGAAATTGCAGAAAGACTTGCAATGCTTATAAAAAATTATAGACTATCTACAGAATTAAAATTAGAAAATCAAAAGCGTAAAGAATTAGAAGAGGAATTAAGTCTTTATTTAGATGTATCAGTAGATTTAAAATCAATAGCAAATATAGATGGTTATGCGATTAAAGTTAATGATTCTTGGGAAAGAATACTTGGTTGGAGTGAAGAAGAAATAAAAACTATGCATTATAGTGATTTTATACATCCTGATGATATTGATATATTAGAAAATTTATATGACCCAGATTGTATAGAAGAAGAAATAAAACATTTAGCTATCAGATTCTTATGCAAAGATAGTAGTTATAGATGGATAGAACTAAGTTCGAAATATGTCAAAGATAAAAATATATTTATATTTACAGGCATAGATATTACAAAAAGAAAAGAAGTAGAAGAAGAAAAGAAAAAATTAGAAGAAGCTATTCAATTAGAAAGTATAAGAAATGAATTTTTGGGAAATATATCTCACGAATTTAAAACACCGTTAAATATAATACTTGGAATTGTTCAATTAATAAATAAAAATATAGATTTAGATAATATAAATAAAGAAAATTTAATACGACATGTAGGTATAATGAAACAGAACTCATATAGATTATTAAGATTAGTAAATAATTTAATAGATATAAGTAGAATTGACATAGGATATTATAATTTACAGCTTTCTAATTATGATATGGTGAAAGTAATAAAAGATATAACTTTATCTATATCAGAATATGTTAAGCATAAAAAAATAAATTTATCATTTAATACAGATTTAGAAGAAGTAATATTAGCTTGTGATGCAGATAAAATGGAAAGGGTAATGTTAAATTTATTATCAAATGCAATTAAGTATACGGATGATAATGGAGATATACATGTATCTTTAAATAAAGTAAATGAAGATATAGTTGTATCTGTAAAAGATAATGGAGTAGGGATACCAAAAGATAAATTAAAAATAATATTTGATAGATTTGGACAAGTAAATGATATTCTATCTAGAAGGTGTGAAGGTAGTGGAATAGGTTTATCTATTGTAAAATCCATTGTAGAAATGCATGGAGGTAAAATAGAAGTATTTAGTGAAATAGGTAAAGGAACTGAATTTGTATTTAATATACCTATTAAAATTTTAAAAGAAGAAAATGTTATATTAAAATGTGAAAATAGAGATTATCACGTTGAAAAATGTAATATAGAATTTTCTGATATATATAGTATATAAAGTTATGGGATAACCCATAACTTTTTTACGCTTAAGGATATTATAATACTTAAAAGAATATATATAAATTCTTAAAGTAATCAATTAGCCCATAAGGAAATCTAATATGTTCCATCCATCAGATGTAGTGCCCTTATATAATTCTGTATACCCACATTTTTTACAGCTTATAGTAATAAATCTTTTGTTTTGGATATCGAATATTTTGGCGAAATTTCCACCTGTTGCTTGAAATTCATCACTTTCATAAGATGTATTTTCGCACTTAGGACAAACATATTGCTTTTTTTCCATTTAAATAACCTCTTTTCTTAAAAATAATATTGAAATAATTATAGCAGATGAATATGGTAATATGATATATATATTATAATAAATATAAAATTATTATTACAATATATGTATAAATTAAAGACTTTTAATAGAATTGATAGTATAATAAATAATATTAGAATTTTTCATTAAATTATAAAATAATACTTAATATGAAATAAAGTATATTGGATTAAGTGAAATAAAAAGTAATTAAATCTTTATAAATATATAAATATAAATTTATAATTGGGTAAATGTAAAAAAGTAAAATAATAATTAAAAAGGATAAACCTAATTTTACTTTTGAGTTATGGGAGGTAATTATGAAAGTAATAGATATTAATGAATTAAGGGAAGAAGCTAATAAATGTTTTACATGTAAAGTTCCAAAATGTAAAAAAAATTGTCCAATTGATACACCAATACCAGAAATAATAAAGTTATTTAAAGAAAATAAAATAGAAGAAGCTGGAGAAATATTATTTAATAATAACCCTTTATCAGCAATTTGTGGAGTGGTTTGCCCACATGAAGATCAATGTTTAGGAAATTGTATAAGGGGAATAAAAGATAAACCAGTAGATTTTTATGAAATAGAGCGTTTTATATCTAGTAATTACTTAAAAAATGTTAAATTAAAACAAGAAGATAACTTAAATGAAAGAATAGCTATAATAGGTTCAGGTCCAGCTGGAATATCATTAGCTTTAATATTAGCTAAAAAGGGATATAAGGTAACTATATTTGAGAAAAGATCACATATAGGTGGGGTTTTAAGATATGGAATTCCAAAGTTTAGATTACCAGAAGGCGTTTTAGATGATATAGAAAATATATTATTAGATTTAAATGTAAAAATAAGATATAATGCCTTAGTAGGTCCGGTAATAACAATAGATAAATTATTTGAAGACGGATATGATGCAATATTCATAGGTACTGGTGTATGGAATCCAAAACCTTTAAATATAAAGGGAGAGACATTTGGACATGTACATTATGCAATTGACTATTTAAAATCACCTAATTCATATAGACTAGGAGATGATGTTATTATAATTGGGGCAGGAAATGTTGCAATGGACGCTGCAAGAACTGCAAAGTATCATGGTGTAAAAAATGTAACTGTAGTATATAGAAAAGACTTTGAAGATATGACTGCTACTAAAGCAGAGATAAATGATGCAAAAAAAGAAGGGGTAAACTTTGAATTATTTAAATCTCCAGTTGAAATAACTGATGAGGGTGCTATATTTATAGACACTAAAAAATTAGATGATGAAAGAAAAACTATGGTTAATATAGAAGGATCTGAGAAACTAATAAAGGCTGATTCAGTTATAATTGCAATTAGCCAAAGTCCTAAAAATAATATAGTATCAAATACTAAGAATTTAGATACCAATAAATATGGGCTTTTAGTTACAGATGATAAAGGGCATACGACAAGAGAAGGTGTATTTGCATCAGGAGATGTTGTTACGGGAGCTAAAACTGTAGTTGAAGCAGTTGCAAATGCTAAAGAAGTTGCAAATTCAATACAAGAATACTTAAAATTAAAGAAAATGTAATTTTTATTAGTATCAGATTAATAAATCTATATTAATTAAAATTATAAAATAAAAAATAAGGTGTCGGGATTTCTGACACCTTATTTTTTAATAAATATCATCTTCATCTATATCTACTAGTCCATAAGAAGCTAAAAATTCTTCTTGTATATCAAGTATCATAGCTATAGTATCTTTATCTACTGATTCATCACATCTTTTAAATATAAAATTTATCATTTCTTCAACTGAAATAGTTATATCTTCCATATTAAATCACTCCACTAATTATAAATATTATATATTACTATATTACAATAAGTTAAAATAAAATAAAAGAAGATAATAAATTGACGATTATCTGAAACTTCTGGCTTATAATGTTTTTAATAAATTACACCTTATGACAAATAAGAAGTCTTAAAATATATACTATAATAAAAATCTAATACTATTTTATTTATAAAATCATATACATAGTACATAGGCGCAAAAACAAATATAAATATTCATAATCATAAAAATACAATAATATATATTATTTATTATAGGTAACTTTAAAGATGGATTAACATACTCTAATTAATAAAAAAACTTTCACTTAATGATAGAAATTGCAATGAGGTGATACCGTGAAATATATAAATATACCAGATATTAGTTTAAAAAAAGCTATAAATGAATCGTTAGTTAAATATATAGGAAAAAGAGAAGATCTTCAAGATATAACAGAAGAAGAAATATCAATGATAACAATATTATATGTAGATAGCCGGGGAATAAGTGATTTAACTGGATTAAGATATGCGAAAAATTTAATTTATGTAAATCTTCCTTATAACAATATAAAAGATATAGATGAAATAGGTTACTTAGCTAAATTAGAAAAATTAATATTATGGCACAATAAAATAGAAGATATAACTCCATTAAGTAATTTGAAGAACTTAAAACATTTAGAAATTGATGATAATCAAATAACAAGTATAGAGCCCCTAAAAAATCTAAAGCAATTAATTACACTTTGGAGTAGTTATAATAACATAAATAATATAAAAGTTTTAGAAAATTTAACAAATCTAAAGTATTTATATCTAAATAATAATGAAATAGAAGACATAAGCCCATTAAAGAATTTAGTGAGTATAGAGTATTTAGGGCTTCACTATAATAAAATAAAAGATGTAGAAGTACTCAAAAACCTAATTAATTTAAAAGTGCTTGGAATTAGTAAAAATAAGATAAATGATTTATCTAAATTATCGAATTTAAGTTTAGAAAGTGGATTTTTTGCTTGGGATCAATCTATAACTGTTAATGCTATAGCAACATCAGAAAATACTTATAAATTAGATTTAAATTTATTAAAAGATAGAAACAATAAAGTTATAAATATAATAAATTTAGATAGCGGTAGTTATGATAAAGAAAATAATATTATAAGTTGGAGTAATTTAAATTTACCACACCACACAACTTTTCAATTTAATAATGGTATGTTAGTTTATGAAAATAATAGTTTCTATGGAACAGTAACAATGAAAATTGTAGCAAATGATAAAGATAATTTATTTAATGAATGAAGAACATTTTCTTTATATAAAAATAAATTATAAAAATTAAATAAAAAAAGTATCTTTTTTTTGTATAATAGTGTATAATTGTATTATGCTAATAAAGCATGAAATATTAAAGAAAGCCTTATATTAAGGTATGGAGAATTTTAAAATGACTAACGGAATAGTAAAATGGTTTAACAGTGAAAAAGGATTTGGATTTATATCAGTTGAAGGTGGAGATGATGTATTCGCTCATTTCTCAGCTATAAACGTTGATGGATTCAAAACTTTAGAAGAAGGACAAAAAGTAAGTTTTGATATAGTTGAAGGTGCTAGAGGACCTCAAGCAGCTAACATAACTATATTATAATTATAGACAGTTTAGACTTCATAAAGGCTCTCGTAAGAGAGTCTTTTATTTATAAAAAATACCCCGTCGTATTTTCCGACGGGGTATTTTTTACGCTTAAGGATATTATAATACTTAAAAAAATGTGGATAAATTCTGAATGTAAGTAATATCAACAAATTGGTTTTGAGTGTAAAAAAGATTTTGAAATGCTTCGCCCACGCAGTGGCTCAAGTAACGGACGAAGTCGTTGGCGACATGAAGTGTTTCGCCGACACGTCGCTCAAGCGAAGCGAATTTTTTACATATTTTCAAATGCAGTTGAAAGCATTAATTTTATTCTATTTAATTGATTAGTTTCACTAGCTGATGGATCATAATCAATTGGGATTATATTAGCATCTTTATAAACTCTTTTTAGTTCTTTAATTTGTCCTTTTCCAGTTATGTGATTAGGTAAACATCCAAAAGGTTGCATACATACAATATTTTTAACTCCATCCTCAATAAGTTCTATCATCTCACCAGTTAATAACCAACCTTCACCAGTTTGGTTACAAGGCGAAATGATTTGTTTAGTGTTTTGAGCTAAAATATCTATGTTTTTAGGTGAACTAAATCGATTACTTTTATCAAGATATTTTTTATAAGTCTTTTGATAAGTTTCCATAATCCATATAGCAGATTTTCCAACTTCCTTATTTATCCATTTGCCTTCTAGATATTTATATTTATATAAAGTATTAAAGCAACAACTATAGAAGAAGTTTATAAGTTCTGGAACAACAGCTTCTCCACCTTCTTTTTCTATAATATCAACTAAAGAGTTATTAGCAAGTGGATGAAATTTAACTAATATTTCACCAACTAATCCAACCTTAGGTTTTATTTCATCTGTTATTTCTAATGTATCAAAATCATGTATTATCTCTTTTATATTATTATTAAAAGTAAATATATTAGCTTTATCTAAAGAATCTAAACATATTTTTACCCATTTATTATAAAGTTCGTTACTACTTCCTTTAACTTTTTCATATGGTCTTACTCTATATAATACCTTCATCAATAAATCTCCGTAAATTATACTCATAAATAATCTATTTATAAGTTTTATACTGACATTTTTCATAAGTCCATTTTTTTCTATACCGTTAACGCTTAAAGATATTACGGGTATATCTTTAAATCCAGCATCATACATTGCTTTCCTTAAAAATCCTATATAGTTTGTAGCTCTACACCCACCACCTGTTTGAGTTATTACAACGGAGGTATTTTCTAAATCATAATTTCCAGACTGAAGAGCATTTATAATTTGACCTACAACGATTATTGCAGGGTAGCAAGCATCATTATTTACATATCTAAGCCCTGTATCTATAACATCTTTTCCGGTATTATCCAAAACTTTTAATTTAAAATCACTTAAATTTATAGCTTTTTCAAAAAATTGAAAGTGTATAGGAGACATTTGAGGTGCTAAGATAGTATGATTTTTATTTAAAGTACCTTTTTTATATTCTATTTTTTCATTATTAATATTTTCAGCTTTATTATTTAGATCTCTTTCTAGTATTGCTGCCTTCAAAGAACGAAGTCTAATTTTAGCTGCACCTAAATTATTTCCTTCATCTATTTTTATAACAGTATATATCTTTGAACTTTGGTTTAATATTTCTTGAACTTGATCAACTGTAATTGCGTCTATACCGCAACCGAAAGAGTTTAGTTGAACTAGTTCTAAATTAGGTTGATCTTTAACAAAATTTGCAGCATTATAAAGTCTGGTATGATATACCCATTGATCAACCACTCTAAGAGGTCTTTCAATATTTCCTAGATGAGATATAGAATCTTCTGTAAGAACCTCCATATCTAAAGAGTTTATAACCTCAGGAATTCCATGATTTATTTCCGGATCAAGGTGATATGGTCTACCGCATAGAACAATAGCTTTTAATCCGTTTTCATTTATTTTTTCTAATGCTTTCTCTCCTTGAATTTGAATATCTTTTTTGAAGTTTTCTTGCTCTATATATGCTTTATCAACAGCATTGTTAATGCTTGATTTTGAGATGTTAAAATATTGTGAAAGCTCATCATATACTCTAGATTTTAATTTTTCTTTATTATTTAAACTTAAAAATGGATTTATGTATGTTATATTATTTTTCCTTACTCCATCAACATTATTTTTTATAACCTCAGAATAAGATATTACAACAGGGCAGTTATAATTATTATTAGCATATATATCCTCTTTTTTCTCATTTACAATACAAGGATAGAAAATATATTTTATACCTTTTTCTATTAAGTTTTCTATGTGTCCATGAACGAGTTTAGCAGGGTAGCATACAGTTTCTGATGCTATAGAAGTTATTCCGCTTTCATATAGCTTTTTAGAAGTTCTATCTGATAATACAACTCTAAATCCAAGTTCGGTAAATAGTGTGTGCCAAAATGGATAATCCTCATACATATTTAAAGCTCTTGGAACACCTATTTCACCCATTATAGCTTTTTCTTTAGATAATGGTTTATATTTAAATAATCTATTATATTTATATTTAAATAAATTTATATGATTGGCTATCTTTTTTTCTTTATTATAAATCATTTCACCTTTTTCGCATCTGTTTCCAGATACAAATATTTCATTTTCTGAAAATTTATTTATTGTTAATAAGCAATTATTAGAACAACCACGGCATCTATCTACTTCTACATTTAAGTTTATATTATTTAATTGATTTTTATTTAATAAAGTAGTTTTATATCCTTTGCTATATTTTTCTAAAGATATTAAAGCTGCTCCAAAAGCCCCCATAATACCAGCTATAGAAGGTCTTATTACTTCTTTTTTAGTTAATTTTTCAAAGCTTCTTAAAACTAAATCATTATAGAAAGTTCCACCTTGAACTACTATATTATTTCCTAAATCATTTATATCTCTTATCTTTATAACTTTGAATAAAGCATTTTTTATTACAGAATAAGAAAGTCCTGCTGAAATATCAGAAACATTGGCACCTTCTTTTTGAGCTTGCTTTACTTTAGAATTCATAAATACGGTGCATCTAGAGCCTAAATCTACTGGAGACTTAGAGTAAATACCTATATGTGAAAATTCTTTAATATCCATAGATAGAGAAGTGGCAAATGTTTCTAAAAAAGAACCACATCCAGAAGAACATGCTTCATTTAAAACTATGCTATCAATAACGCCATTTTTTATCTTTAGACATTTCATATCTTGACCGCCAATGTCTAAAATAAAGTCTACATCTTTATTAAAGAATTTTGCAGCTTTAAAATGTGCAATTGTTTCAATTTCTCCATAGTCTATCTTTAAAGCTTTTTTTATAAGCCCTTCTCCATATCCTGTCACGGTAGAAGAAACTATTTTGCTATTAGGTGGTAAAATATTATATATTTCATTCATTATATCGATAACGACCTCTAATGGTTTACCTTCATTACTACTGTAATGAGTATATAATAAATTACCTTTATCATCTATTAGGGCCGCCTTAGTTGTAGTAGAACCAGCATCTACTCCTAAAAAGCAATTTCCATTAAATTTACTTATATCATAAGTTTTTATAGTGTCTTTATTATGTCTTTTTATAAATTCATTATAATCATTTTCATCTTTAAATAAAGGTTCTAATTTATCTACATTATCAAAGTCATTAATATCTAGACTTTGTATTTTTTTTATTAAATTTTTTAATTCAATGGCTTCTTCTTTTTTTGATAGCAAGCTAGCTCCCATAGCAACATAAAGTTGTGCATCTTCGGGGAATATTATATCTTTATCATCCAATTTTAATACGCTTTTAAAGCGGTCTCTAAGACTGGATAAAAAATTAAGTGGACCTCCTAAAAAAGCAACTTTACCTTCGATTTTTCTACCGCAAGACAAAACACTTACAGTTTGAACAACTACAGCATTAAAGATACTCATAGCAATATCACTTTTTTTAGCACCATCATTTATAAGAGGTTGAATATCGGTTTTAGCAAATACGCCGCATCTAGATGCAATAGGATAAATTATATTATAGTCTTTTGCTAATTCATTTAATCCAAATGCATCAGTTTTCAAAAGCGAAGCCATTTGGTCTATAAAGGCTCCTGTTCCACCTGCACATATTCCATTCATTCTTTGATCTATTCCACCAGTTAAATATGTAACTTTAGCATCTTCTCCACCAAGTTCTATTACAACATCTGTATCAGGGTAAAAATATTCTATGGCATGAGTAGATGCAATAACTTCTTGGATAAATTTTATATTAAGTATTTGTGATATATCAATACCACCAGAACCGGTTATAATTATAGTAACTTTTGAATCATTAAGCTCGTTATATATATTAACTAAAACTTTAATTAAAGCTTTTTTTATATCAGAAAAGTGTCTTTTATATTCTTTGTATACTATATTATTATTAGTATCAAAAACTACTGTTTTGACTGTTACTGAGCCAATATCAATACCTATATGAAACATACTATGTCACCCCACAATTCATGAATATATTAATAAATTATTTATTATTAAAACTTATGCCAAGTAAGGTGTTTATATGAAGTATACTTTTAACTAGACTTAGAAATATATTTGTGTTAAATATAGATATTTTGTAAATACTAATTTATATTAAAATTAGGAGGAAGCTATGGGAAAATATAGATTAGACTATTTTTCAAAGTACTATTTTTATGAAGAAGATAAGTTTTTACAAGAAGTAGAGGATGGAGAGTATATATTAAACCAAATAAAGAAAAGTAATAGATTTGACTATAAAGGATATTCATATAAATATACTAAATTTGGAAATATATCAAAAGGTGATACACAAAAAGATGTAGAAGTAGAAATAAAAGAGGATGATATAGATGTAATTATAAATGGTGAAAATGCACATCTTGATTTAATATATAAGTTTGAAATAAAAAATCTTGAAGATCATATAAGAATAACGACAAGAATAAGTGAAAAAAGTGATGATATATCATGTCTTTTATACATAGATTACAATCAAGGAAATGATTTTATAAAAGAGTTAGAAAATGTAAAAAAAGCACAACAAGAAAATATGAATAAAATATGAAATATACTAAAAAAAATGAAAGTAAATTTTGTAATAATAAATTTACTTTCATTTTTTTTTAAGTAGTTTTTCGCTTTATAAGCTTAATAGGAATTATAATATCCTTGTTATTATCTACAGTTTCTTCATTGATTAAGTTAAGTAATAACTCAGATGATTCAAAAGCTAAACTCTTTTTGTCTTGATAAATAGTTGTTATAGGAGGATTGCAGTATTTAGATACATAAGTACCATCATATCCGACAATCTTAACTTTATCAGGGACTGAAATGTTGTTTTGTTGTAAAGCAACTAAAGCACCATGAGCTCTCCATTCATTAGTAGCAAATATTCCATCAAATTCTATATTATTATCAATTAAGTTATTTATAGCTTGCATAGCATCTTCAAAGCTTCCATTTTTTAAATTAAGTCTTAATGTAAGCTCTTTGAAGATAGGTATATTGAACTTTTTCATAGCATTTTTAAAACCATTAATTTTATTATCAACAGAAGATGAATTTCTATTATTAGTAAGCAAAACTATACGCTTACAACCATTATTTATAAGTTCTTCAGTTGCACAGAATCCACCCTTATAGTGGTCTGATTCAATATAATAGTAACCCTTATAATCTTTATTATTTATAAATACAATCGGTATATTTCTTTTAATATATTCAGCTGGATCAATAGAAATAGCAGAAATACAAATAATACCATCTACTAGTTTAGAATCTAAACTTTTAAAATAGCTTTTTTCTTTAGCTCTATCTTGATTTGTATTACATATAAATACGGAATAACCTTTACTAAAAAAGTATTTTTCTATTTCTGAAACTAATTCAGAGAAAAATACATTATTAACATCTGGAACTATTAAACCAATAGTTTTTGACTTACTAATCCTTAGACTTTTGGCAGCCATATTAGTTGTATAATTATATTCATCTATTATTTTCATAACTTTTTTACGAGTTTCTTCTGAAAAGCGACCATTGTTATTTATAACTCTAGATACTGTAGCAACAGAAACTCCACTAAGTTGTGCGATTTGTTTTATAGAAATATTTTTATTTTGCTTCATATGTTCTCCTTTATTAGGGAAGTAATTATCTATAATCATAAAGTTATAATATCAAAGTTAAGTTATAAAGTAAATAATCATAGAGTTTGTTTGAAAAGATATTGACAGTGATAAATAATTTTGAGATAATCATTTCATAAAAGAAATGAGTAAACGATTACGCAATATTATCTTAAGATAATATTTATCTAAGTGACTTATATTTTATTTAAGAGAGTAATCGATTACTCATGTTAGACATATTGATTTGGAGGATATATATGAATAGTATACAAATAGCTAAAATGATAGATCATACAATATTAAAAGCTACAACAACTAAAGAAGATGTAGTTAAATTATGTAAGGAAGCAAAAGAATACGGATTTTTCTCAGTTTGTATAAATCCAGCAAATATAGAATTAGCAAAAGAAGAATTAAAAGGAAGCGATGTAAAAGTTTGTACAGTAATAGGTTTCCCTTTAGGAGCAAATACTTCAGCTGTTAAAGCATTTGAAACTAAAGATGCAATAGCTAAAGGTGCAGATGAAGTTGATATGGTTATAAACATAGGTGCTTTAAAAGATAAAAACTACGAATTAGTATATGAAGATATAAAAGCAGTAGTAGATGCAGCAAACAAAGAAGCTTTAGTAAAAGTTATAATAGAAACTTGTTATCTAACTGATGAAGAAAAGAAAATAGCTTGTGAACTTGCTGTTAAAGCAGGAACTGACTATGTGAAAACTTCTACAGGATTTGGAACAGGTGGCTCAACTCCAGCTGATATAAAACTTATGAGAGAAACTGTAGGAGAAAATATAGGTGTAAAAGCATCTGGTGGTGTTAGATGTGAAGATGATGCAGTTAAAGTAATAGACGCTGGGGCTAGTAGAATAGGGGCTAGTGCTTCAATTGCTATAGTAACAGGAAACAATTCATCTAAAGGTGACTATTAATATTAAATAAAATTTAATGTTTAAAGTATACTTTTATTGGTATTTAAGATATATAATCAAGTATTTTTACAAATAAAAAAATTTTTACTTACATTAAAATTTTAAAATGTAATATAATATATATACAACGTGTAGTTTTGATAACGTAAGTCCTGTTGTCAAAGCTACTTTTTTATTTTATAGCAATAAAAAACTATTCTTTTGGAGAGGAAAGATTTTAATGTTTAAAGTGAATGATTATATTATGTATGGATTGACAGGAGTGTGCCAAGTTGTAGATATAACAAAAGAAAGCTTTATAAATAACTTACAAAAGGAATACTATGTATTAAAATATATATACGATAATGATACTATAATAAAAATACCAACAGATAATGAAAAAATTCCAATGAGAAAATTACTTTCTAAAGAAGATATGGCTACATTAATAAATAGCATGCCTAATAGCGAAACTATTTGGATAGATAATGATAGACAAAGAAATGAAGAGTTTAAGTCAATACTTAAAACTGGGGATACAGAAAATTTAGTTAAATTAATAAGAAGTATATATTTAGATAAAGAACATAAACAATCAATAGGTAAAAAATTATATAAGGTAGATGATGAAATTATGCAAACGGCAGAAAGACTTTTAAATGAAGAATTTGCAACTATTTTAAATATTTCTCCTGATGAAGTTGCCACATATATATCAACTCATATACCACAATAAAATAGTAATTTAAAGCTAAATAACCTCCTATGGTTATTTAGCTTTTTTATTATATGATAAATTATCATATTAAGTGTAACACATAAAATTGGATAAAAAATAGATCATAAGTTTATGTTCATAATTTTAGTTTTATAGTATTTACTCAGAATCAATTAAGTAGCATTCTGATAATTGCGTATCATTTAGTAAAGTATTAATCTTTCTCCTATAATCAAAAGCTAATGGAATTGCAGCACTAAGCCAAGCAACCGGACTTGCTATGCATATACCTAAATATCCAATAAATGTAGGTAATGTAAAGGCAACAACTGTTCTAGCTAAAAGTTCATAAAAACCAGCCATCATTGGAATGAAGGTATAACCCATTCCCTGAAGAGCATTTCTGTAAATAAATATTAAGCTAAGAGGTATAAAGAATATTGACACTGTAGTTAAATATAATTTAGCAGTATCTATAACACTATTATCTGAATTTGAAATGAACATTTTGATAAAGAATTCGCCAAATAAAATAAGTATAAAGCCAGAAATAAGACCTATAATTATATTTATCATAGTGCATTTCTTTACGCCTTCTTTAATACGTTCAATATTTCCAGCACCAAGGTTTTGAGCACAATATGTTGCCATAGTTACACCAAATGTAATACTAGGTTGCATTACAAGTTGTTCAACCTTAGAAGCAGCTGTATGAGCAGCAACAACATTAGAACCGAAAGAATTAATTGCAGATTGAAGTATTATTACACCTATAGCAGTTATTGAAAATTGTAATGCCATAGGTAGACCTATTTTTAAATGGGTTACAAAATGTTTAGTTCCAGTTATAAAGTGCTTTTTTTCAAGTTTAAGTATTGGATATTTTTTAGCAGTATATATTAAACATAATAAACCAGCGACTCCTTGAGAAATAACTGTAGCATAAGCTGCACCAGCAACTCCTATTTTAAAATTAATGATAAATACTAAGTCTAATACTATATTTAAAATAGATGATACAATTAAAAAATATAATGGGGTTTTACTATCTCCAATAGATCTTAATATACTTGATATCATATTGTAGAAAAATGCAGCAAAAGTTCCTGCATATATTATAACAATATATGAGTATGAATTATTTATTATATCTTTTGGTGTATTCATTAAACGAAGTAAAGGCTTTGATGTAAATATACTTATAATAGTAATTATAATAGCCATTGCAATTGATAAAATAATTGAACTAGCTACAGCTTCTTTTAAACCTTCATTATCATTAGCACCAAATCTTTGAGATATTAATACAGAAAAACCAGAACAAAGTCCAAGAATAAATCCAAGTATTAAAAATGACATAGAACTCGTTGATCCAACAGCTGCAAGTGCTTTTACTCCAAGAAACTTTCCAACTATTATAGTATCGACCATACTATAAAACTGCTGGAATATATTACCAATTAATAAAGGTATAGAGAAAAATAAAATCAATTTTACAGGACTTCCTGTAGTCATGTCTTTTGTCATAAGGGCCTCCTTTTAACATTGTTGAAATATATTCATCTAATTAGAATAACATTGTCTGTATTTACAATCAACAATAAAATAAATACTTATAATTTTTATACGACATGATATATATATTAAAATTTTGTATAAGTTGATACATATATTATAAAATATAAGAAGAGAGAGTATCTTTATAAAGCTATTAGATTTGATATGAGTAATAAGGTTAGATATATAAATTTAATCTTATAAAATATAAATAACATTTTAAAACTGGATATAAGTTTGAATACTACAATTATTAAATTCATTAAGTTGTATTAAAATATCTTTGAATAAACGAGCTAAATTTACGATAATATTATTAAATAATAGACTATATAGTAGAAAAATATTATAGAAAACACTTTAATCAAGATAAGATTGGTATAAAATAAAAAGCTGTTATACGAGTAAATAATAATACAACAGCTTTTTATTTATTTCTATAAAACTTATTTATAGAAATTATTATCTCTAAGCATTTGAGCATGTTGACGATTAATTAAAAATTGTTTCAACTCAGTCAAGCATAAGAATAAGATAGCTCTATTTTCAAACTCTACTCTATCTATAGGAAGAGGTTGATTTCTCATATTTAGAACTAGCCTATTTAATTCCTCAAGAAGTAGATGCACAGTTTCTAATTCAAAAGCAGAATGACCTATTTTGTGTATAAAGGCAGAAATAATATGAGCTTGTGGGGGAGCAGAATTTAGTTGTGATGCATAGCTATATAAATTTTCTAGGATATCTCGTTGATTTTTTATAATTTCCATATGGTCTAAGAAAAATCTAGTATCACTTAACAGGTTATTATTAATATTATTATAAGCCTCAGAAATACTATTATCAATAAGTCGGTTTAATGTATTTAGATCCTGATTATACATATTTTTATTTTCAGGTGTTACAATAAAATCTGCAATATCTATAAGTACAGTGCTTACTTCTTCTTGTAGCTTTCTTTGACCTTCATATATTTTATTTATATTTGTAGGAATATACATATTTATTATGACACCTATACTAGCTCCTATTGTAAATATTCCTGCTTCATTTAAAATCCAACTAAAAGATATTTCTCCTTGTAAGAAGTAATGAGATGCAATAACTACACACATAGCAATAACATCTTGAATTTCTAATAAGAAACAAATGGATATAATTATAAATATAAATATTGAAAATGAAGTTAAATGGTATCCTAAAATATTAAAACATAAGTATGAAAAGATAGTACATAAAATAAAACCATAAATCTTTCCAATAACACCTTTAAGAGTTTCTTTTTTAGTATTTTTTACGGTAAGTAATACTATAACTCCAGCAACCATTGAATATTCTAATTTTAATAACCACGCAATAAATATAGCAAGAGAAGATCCAAGGGATAACTTTATTATTTTAAGTAAATTAATTTTAATCAAGTATAAACCTCCTGTAGATAAATATAATAAGGACAATTGTATCATAAAATTTATGTAGTTTAAAATGATGTTTACTAAATAATATAATACTTAGATATATATAATAGTAGTTTATATCAAATTTATAATAATATATCAGTTGTTATTTATATTTAATATTAACTTGAAAAAATCTAATATATAAAATATTGCAAAATATGTAAAAATATGTTAAAGTAATAAACGTAAAATTTAATAGGCAAACCTAAGGAAACTTAGGGACGCAAAGCTATAGGGACTAAGGTATATACTATGTCAGCCAGTTGCCAAAGAGTACATTATACTTTTTGTTTTAAGTTTAATTATTGTATTTAGTTATACTTATAATAAAAATATTTAATTATTAAGCTTACAAAGCTACTCTTTTTGAGTAGCTTTTTTTATATATAATACTAAAATTAATGTACTTCTGAGGTATAAAATAAATCAGGAGGTAAAAGATGCATAAGAAAAAAATTGCAGCTATGACAATGGCAATAATAATTTCTAATTTCTCAGCTACAACACTAGAAGTTTTAGCAGATGAGATATCAAATAACACTTCAGTATTAGAAATAAATGATAATAAAGAAGTGACTAAGGCGATTGTAAATAAATTTGATTTATACAATAGTGATAAATTAAATGATTACAATAGCATATTCAAAATTGACAATTCAAAAATAAAATCTATAACTAATAATGGTGGACAATATAGTGATTCATCAATTGATAAAGCTATAGATAATAATCTAAATACTCATTGGGAAACAGGAAAACAAAATAATTCTGAGTTTACAAATGAGGTAGTATTTACATTTAATGAAATAACAGATTTAAATAGAATAGTATATGCTGCAAGACAAGATAGTGCAAAAGGAAAGGGATTTGCACAAGAATTTGAAATATATTCATCTCTTACTGATGATGGAGATGATTTTATTTTAGTAAGTGAAGGAGAATATAAAGGTTCAACTGGAGATTTAGTTGAAATAAAGTTTAATTCAGCTAAGTTTAAAAGATTAAAATTTAAATTTAAAAAAGCTAATCAAAACTGGGCATCAGCATCTGAATTTATGCTTTATAAAGAAGACCAAGTATATGATAAAGTTAAAAATTTATTTACAGATTCTAATATGAATAGTATAAACGAAGAATTTAATAGTATTGAAAAAATAAATGTTTTAGAAGAAGAAGCTAAAAATCATCCGCTATATGAAGATTTTAAAGAAGATATTGATAATGCTAAATTAATTTTAGCAAATAAAGAAGTACAATATATAGAAGCGAGTGTTTCTAAATTTGAAGAGATGGATAGTGAGAATATATCTAAATATGATGAAATATATAAATTACCTTTAGATAAAATAACTAAGATAACAACAAATGGTTCTCAATATTCAGATAATGTAATACAACTAGCAATAGATGGTGATGTAAACACAAAATGGCATTCAGGAAAGAAAAATTCTAGTGATTTTACAAATGAAGTTATAATTGAGTTAGATGAACTTACTACATTAAATAGAATAACATATACATCACCTCGTGGGACAAATAGAGGATTTGCAGAAGAGTTTGAAATATACGCGTCAAGAACTTCTAAAGGAGATACTTTTGAAAGAGTATCATCAGGAACTATGACAAAGACTCAAGATACTATGGAGATAAGATTTAATCCAACAGAGTTTAAAAGAGTAAAATTTGTGTATAAAAAAGGATATGAAGATTGGGCTTGTGCAGCAGAATTTGGATTATATAAGCAAGATGAATTATCTGAAAAAATGGATAGGTTATTTACAGATTCTAGTATGAGTGAAGTAAGTGATGAATTCAATTCCTTAGATAAAATTACAGCTCTAGAAAATGAAGTGAATAACCATATAATGTCGAGTATGTATAAAGAAGATTTAGAAAACGCTAAAATTTTAATAAATCAACAAAAGGTAGAAGCTACAACTGCCGTTACGAAAAAATTTGAACATTATTCTAATGAAGAATATTCAAATTTATTTAAAATGGATAATAACAATATAAAGAGTATTAGAAACAATGCAGGTAATTATTCAAATCAAGTAATAACAAATGCTATTGATGGTAACTTAGATACATATTGGGAAACTAATAAAGCAAATACAAGTGAGTTTACAAATGAAGTAGAAGTAGAATTTAAAGAAACTGTAGAATTAGATAAAATAGTATATGGAGCAAGAAAATCTGACAATAAAGGATTTGCTAAGGACTTTGAAATTTATGGTTCTACAACATCTAAAGGGGATACATATCAACTTATAGCAACTGGAAGTCATGAAAAAGTATCAGGTTTAGTTGAGGCGAAGTTTAAACCGACTAAATTTAAGAGAGTTAAATTTAAATTTAAAAACTCAGATCAAAATTGGGCTACATTATCAGAAATCGCATTTTATAAGCAAGATAAAATAGCTGAAAAAGTGGCATCATTATTTACTAATGGATTAATGAATGAATTATCAGAAGAATTTAATACTTTAGATAAAATTCAAGCTTTAGAAAAAGAAGTAACATCACATCCTTTAAAAGAATTATTTATAGATGATATAAATCTTGCAAAGGATATAATTAATAATAAAGTAAATTTAAATAAAACTATTGAATTAGAGAGAAGAGGCAATTCAGTACAAGAAGCTAATAAAAGAAAGCTATGGGGATTTAAGGACTGGCAAGTAACTGGATTAACGGCAAGACCTGGTGATGTTTTAGAAATATATGTAGACGTAAAAGATGGAGAGCCAACTCCAAGCTTATTATATAAGCAAGCATTAAATAGACATGGTGGTTCAACTACATTTAACTTAGTAAAAGGAAAAAATACAATAGTTATACCTGAATATAATAATGAAGCAGATGATGTAATACCAGGTACTATATATGGTGGAGCTCTATATTTTACTAACTATGAAAGTGATAAACAAACTGTATCACCTAAGGTAAGAATAGAAGGTGCTAAACAATATCCTATGTATGTAGATGGTAAATCTAATGATGAACAAGTAATGAAGGATTTAGAGGAATATGTTAATAAGATAAATGAAGATCCATCAAATACAGTAGATGTATTTGATGTAAGTACAAATCAGACATTAGTAACTGTAAAGGCAACAGATGCATTACAATGGTATAAGGATAATGATAAGATGCCAAGTTTTACTGCAAATAACTGGGAAAGAGTAATGGATGATGTATATGAGTTTTGGGGATTTGACAATTCAACAGAGTTAAATTCAAGATTTAATTCAAGGATGATATTTATGCCTAAAAATTTAACTAATGGAGTATTTATGAACGCTGGAGGTGGTATTGTAGGTGTTGGAACTGGAAGTCAGGATGCTTTATTAAGTGCAAATAGAGGTTGGGGATTAATGCATGAAATAGGACATAATATGGATACAGCAGGTAGAGCCATGCCAGAACTAACTAACAATATACTTCCAATATACATGGCTACAGTAGATGGGAATGTAAGTAGGATTACAACAGATAATGTTTGGGAGCGAAAAATATATCCTAAAGTTACAAAACAAGATTACAGTGATAATTTATGGCAAGAAGAAAGTGGAGAAGATAGCTTAGCACAATTATCTCCATTATGGCAATTAAATCTTTATGACAATACGTTTTATCCTAAATTTGAGCAAGTATATAGAGCTAATGATTTTAACTTACAAAATAGACAACAAATAATAGAGTCTTGGGTAAAAGTATCTTCAGATATACTTGAGCTTAATCTATATGAGTTTTTCTCAAGACATGGAATACATGCAAGTGAAGAAATAAAAGAAGCAGTATCAAAATATCCAGAGCCAAATAAGAAATTGTGGTACTTAAATGATAATAAACTTAATTATGATGGTAATGGATTTAGTGAAGATACTAATTTAGATGTTTCGCTTAGTAGATTAGATAATGAAATAAAGTTAACATTTAATATAGATGATAATTCGAAATCAGATTTATTAGGATATGAAATATTAAAAGATGGTGAGGTAATAGGATTTACTTCAACTAATACTTTTATAGATACTGATGTAGATAAAATGAAGAATTCTAGATATGAAGTGATACCTTATGATAATAATTTAGGAACATGTGATTCTGTTATAATAAATTCATTTGCGCCTACTATAATCACTCAACAAAAAAAGATAACTTTAAAATTAAGAGAAGAATTTAATCCTATGGATTATATAAAAGTATTAGACAATGAAGGAAATGACATAACATCTAAGGTTGAAGTTGAACATAATGTAAATACTAATAATAAAGGTTTATATCAAGTTAAGTATACAGTTAACGATAAAGATTTAGTATCAGAAAAGATTATAGAGATTGAAGTAGTAAGTGATTATGATTATTTATCAGATGATGAGTGGAAATCTGTAGAAACTCAATGGGGGACTCCAAGAAGAAACTCTAATATAAAAGGTATGGTAAATCAAGGTATAAAAACATTTGAAAAAGGATTTGGGATACACGCAAATGGAAAAATTATTTATGATTTAAGCAATAAAGATTATGACACATTTGAAGCTTTAATTGGAGTGGATCCAAGTGTAGGAGAGAATAGTAACTCTAGTATAACATTTAAGGTATTAGGTGATGGAAAAACTTTAGCTACAACAAATGTTATGAAGTATTCAGATGATATGGCATATATAAGTGTTCCGGTTAAAGGTGTAAAAGAATTAATAATAGAAGTTAATGATGGTGGAAACGGAAATACATGCGATCATGGTGTTATAGCAAATCCTAAGCTAACAACAAACAATGCTAAACCAAAAATTAATGTTGGTGATAAAGCATTAAAATTAGGAGAAAAAATTGATTTAATGAATGAGGTTACTGCTATAGATGCCGAAGATGGAAATATAACATCTAAATTACAAGTTAGTGGAAAAGTAAACTTTAATAAATCAGGAAAATATCCTATAACATATAGAGTAACTGATAGTGATAGTAATGTAGTTGAAAAAACTATAACTATATCAGTAGTAAATATGGATGATTATAAATATCTAACAGAGTACGATTGGAAGAGTGCTAACTGTGGATGGGGAAGTGTAAACAAAGATAAAGCTGTAAGCGGAAATATGTTAAGACTTACAGATAAAGATAATAACGAAGTAGCATATGAAAAAGGAATAGGAACTCATGCAACATCAACAATTATTTATGATTTAAGTGATAAAGATTATTCATACTTCACATCATATATAGGCGTAGATAGAGCTATGTATGGCACTGTTGGATCTGTTGAATTTAAAGTTTATGTTGATGGAAATCTTAAATATGAAAGTGGATTAATGAATTCAAGAGATCCTCAAAAATACATAGAAGTTGATATAAACGGTGCAAAAGAATTAAAATTAGTAGCAACTGATGGTGGAAATGGAAATGGTTCGGACCATGCTACATGGGCTAATACAAAGCTTCACTTTGCTAATGAGGAAGTAGTTGATTATAAAGCATTAGAAGATATAGTTTTAAGAGTAAATGAATATGATAAACATTTATTTACACCTGAATCTTTTGAAGTGCTTGAAATAGCTTTAAATAAGGCCAATATTATGATAGAAGATAAAATAAGCTCTCAAGATGAAGTAAATTTAATGATTGAAGAATTAAACTCAGCTATTGAAAATTTAGAAGAGAATATAGATTTAAATGAAATTGTAAATATAAAAGATAAATATCTTAAATTAAGCATAAAAAAAGAACTTAATTTATCAAGTGATACTATAACAGTAGGTGATATACAAAATCTTATTAGATTAAATGTTCAAGGAGCTGAAAGTTTAGAAGGATTACAATATGCAAAAAATTTAGAATCATTAAACATAGAATATAATGAAATAAATGATTTATCACCGCTTAAAGATCTTAAAAAACTAACAGATTTAAAAGCTAATCCTCAAATAATATCAGCTGGAACAGTTTATAAGAAAGATAATAACTTAACAATAGACTATGATGTTTTAAATAGAAAAGGTGAAAAATTATTACCAACAAAGATTATAGTAAGAAATAATAAAACATTAAATGATACTACTTTAAATATAGAAGAGTGTTTAGATGAAAAAGGAATGATATCTTTTGACACTACAAACTTTGATGAGAATGTATATAGCGTATACTTAGGATATGAAGACACTAATGACAATTATTTAGCTCAAGTTTTATTTATGTTTGATAATAGATAAAATGATAAAATGGGACTTAATATATTTTATTAAGTCCCATTTTTTATAAACTATTTTGTAGTTTTTTATCATTTAAAAATATAATATTTATTTTTATTTATTAAATAGATAAGTAGTTAAATCTTTTTCATTTAAATCTATACCTAAATAGTAGACTATATTGTTTTCTAGCAAATAATAAACATATCTTGATGTATCTAATCCTATTTTATCATTACAAACAGTATACAAGTTAGTTCTGAAAATTTGAGTACTACCAAACTTTCTATAAAGTGCAAAATTTCTTTTAAATTTTTTATCAATAATAGTATTAGTATTCTTAAAAGCTTTAATAAAAGGCACTTCATTTATAACTTTGTCGTTTAAATAAATACACTTTAAGTCAAAACTTTCATTTTTACCATTTGATAAATCTTCCCATAAATCAATAAGGTTGCTATCCTTTAATAACTCTAGTCCTACTGTAGGAGGGACAACAATTAAGTTAGTAGAATCTTCAGTACCTTCAGTACCATTATTCCAATTTATGCTAAGTTCATCATCTTCAATAAAATATACTACTCCTAATTCATTTGTATTGTTTTTATGAGATACTATATCTCCTACATCAAATGAAGTTTTGTATTCATAATTTTCAGGTAATATTAAATGTCTATTTATCACAGAAAATTTAGATACAATATCTTTTTTTTCTAATTCTTCTTTTGTTATAAAGTTCATACTATTCCTCCTAAAATCTTCCTATCTAAACTATAACACGATTAAGTAAATTTATCACTATTAAATAAAAGATATATTTATATAATAACCACTGTATATGTAAAATAATTAATAATTTATATTGTTTGCAAATTTTAAATTTTAAATATTAAATGTAAAAGAATATTAACTAAAGAGGCTGATAAATATAAAGATAATAAAATATTAATAAATAATCATTTGAAAAAATTACCACATATAAAATTAAAAAAATAAAACTTTTATTTATATATATATCGTCTAGTATACGAGAGGTGAATAGATAAGATGAAATTACTAAGCTTAGGAGAAAGAAAAAAAGAAAAAGAATTAAAAAAATATATAGTTGATAATAAAGAGTCCTTATATAGATTTGCATATAGTTACGTAAAAAATCAAGATGACGCACTTGATATAGTACATGATTCTATATGTAAGTCCCTAACTAAGATAGACACTCTCAAAGATATAGGTAATATAAAACCATGGATTTACAAAATAATATCAAATTGCGCAATAGACTATATAAGAAAAAATAAAAAATATGTAATAAATAATGATTTAGATCTAGATGACTCAATAAGTTATGATACATATGAGAATATAGATTTACAAAAAGCTTTAGATGAATTGCCAGAAAAGTATAAAACAATAGTTATATTACGATATTTTGAAGATATGAAAATATCCGAGATAGCTCAAGTACTAGATGAAAATACAAATACTATAAAAACTAGATTGTATAAGGCGTTAAATAAATTAAAATTAAAGCTTAGCGATGATGAGGAGTGAAAACTTTGAATAATAAAGAATTTAAAAATTTAAAAGATACTTATATGAATATAGAAATACCAGATAATTTAGATGAAGTTGTAAATGATGCATTAAATAATAAATCTATAAAAATTAAAAGAAAAACGATAAATAGGTGGTCTTCTGTAGCAGCATCAGTATGTGTAGTTGTAGGGGCTATTAACTTAAGCCCAACTTTTGCAAATACGTTAGAAGAAATACCTGTTATAGGAAATGTAATAAAGATAATAAATTTTAGAAACTATAGAATAGATGAAAATGGATTTTATGTTTCTATAGATATACCTAAAATAGAAGGGCTAAAAAATAAAGACTTAGAATATAGGCTAAATAAAGATTTCGAAGAAGAAGGTAAAAAGTTATACCAAGAGTATTTAAAAGAAATGGAAACTCTAAAATCAGAAGGTATTGAAGGTCGAGATTTAGTAAAATCTTGGTATGAAGTTAAAACTGACAACGATGAAATTTTATCATTAGTAATATTTAATTACTATGCACAAGGTTCATCAAACACAACTAGAAAATTCTATAATATAAACAAGAAAGATCAAACAGTTTTGACTTTAGAAGGTATGTTTGCAGGAACTGATTATGTAAATATAATAAGTGAAAACATAAAAGAGCAAATGAGAGAAAAAATGAAGGAAAATCCAAATGAACATTATTGGTTAGATGAAGATATGGAAGGACTTAACTTCACAAAGATAAATAAAGATCAAGGATTTTATATAAATGATAATAATGAACTTGTTATATGCTTTGATAAATATGAAGTTGGACCAGGATCTACTGGATTAGCTGAATTTGTAATACCAAAAGAAATAACATCAAAGCTTATGAAGTAAAGAAAGTTGACAGCGAAGGGAGATTTGACATGCTAAAAAAAATTATACCAATATTATTATCTACTACACTACTATTTACAGGATGTTCAAATGGTAATATAAATCAAAATAGTGAAAAAGAAAATATAAAGCTTACTTATTCAAATTTGATAGATGATAAAACTCAAAATGATATAAAAAATATTCTAATAGAAAATAAAATAGATAAGAAAACATCTGATTATTTTATTAAATTAGTTAGAGCTTATAATGAAAAATCTGAGATAAAAAATTTATATACATCAAATAATGGATTTACATCTATAAATGTACAACAAGTACCATATGATGAAGCTGAATTAAATGAAAAATGGGACTATAAGAATAATATAAACTATATGGACTTTAACTGTAGGATAACCGCTTTTACTTTATTTAAAGATTATATTAAATCAAATAGCAAGTTTAGTGGAGATGATACAACTTTAATATTTGATATAGATGCAATAGAAAATAATCCTCTTAGTGAATTTACAAAGGAAGATAAAGATAAATTTATAAATTTATATGGAGCTATTAAAGCAGAAAATACACAAGATATACAAAAGCATGTAGATGAAATAAAAAAAGAGTGGAAAAATAGAAAAATATCATTTATAAAAAATAAAAATGTATCTATGATAAATGTATTTTTACATGATCCGGAAGATGAAATTTTATTTGTTGGACACAGTGGTATATCAGTAAAAACTAAAGATGGTTTATTATTTATTGAGAAATATGGATTCTCTTTACCATATCAAGTATCAAAATTTAAAGACAAAGCAGAATTAAAAGAATATTTAATGGATAGATTGGATGTAGATACATCTGGTAATGGAGCTGCAAAGCCAATAATTATGGAAAATGATGAATTAATGAACTAAAGATAAAATAAATCTGAGTATAAAAAGTTTAATTTTAAATATATAACTCATAAAAGCAGAAGATGAAGATAATAGACAACAATTGATAGGTGAGGAATATGAATTATAGAACAGTTAAAAATAGAAGAGTAAATAAAAAAAAGGTATTAATTGTAATATTGATAGGCATAATTATTTTAGGCGTAATAAATAGAACTTGGGCTTATGTAGATGAGCAAATAAAAATAAAAGCAGAGCAAGAAAGGCTAGCAGAAGAAAAAAGAAAAGCAGAAGAAGAAAAGAAAAAATATATGGTTGGAGTAAGTCATGAAGCTAAAAAGTACTCTTATGATGCAAAAATTGTTTCTGAGAAACTTAGTAAATATGATTACTCAAATAATGGAGAAAAAGTAGTATTTTTAACTTTTGATGATGGAACATCTACAACAGTTACTCCTAAAATATTAAAAACTTTAAAGGATGAAAACGTAAAAGCAACTTTCTTTTTAACTGGTGAAAATATAGAAAGAGGTGGAGAGAAAGCAAAGGAACTTATAAAGCAAGAATTTAATGAAGGGCATGCTATAGCTAATCATTCCTATAGCCATAATTATAAATTACTATATCCAGGTAGAACATTAGATTTAGAAGCATTTAAAGCTGATTTTGAAAAAACAGATAAAATGTTAACAGATATTTTAGGAAAATACTTTTCAACAAGGGTATTAAGATGTCCTGGGGGATATATGTCTTGGAAAGGTATGGATGAGTTAGCTGCTTATTTAGATGAAAATAATAAAGCATCTATAGATTGGAATGCATTAAGTGCAGATGCTGAAGGTGGGAAAAAAAGTGCTCAACAGCTTGTAGATTATGCAATAAAAACATCAAAAGGTAAAGAAATGGTAGTTCTTTTGATGCATGATACTTATGGTAAAGAAGAAACAGCTAAGGCTTTACCAAGTATAATAAAATATTTTAAAGACAATGGATATGAATTTAAAACACTTTCATAAAATAAATAAAAAATATGCATTAATTAAATTAATGCATATTTTTTTATTTATCATATAATTGCAAAAAGTATTTGAAAATAATTATCATTTAAAGTAGAATAGTATTAAATATACAAATAACTAGACGCAGTATAATTATTTAATATTATATTGTATAAATTAGGTAAGAAGGAGGAAGATTTAATGTGGATATTATTTGCATTTGGTGCTGCATTATTTGCGGGACTAACAGCAATTTTAGCTAAAATAGGAATTAAAAATGTTGATTCAAATGTGGCAACAGCAATACGCACTATTATTATATTAATTTTTTCATGGTTGATGGTTTTTATAGTAGGATCATTTAACACTATATCAGATATAAGCAATAAAACATTGATATTTTTAATCTTATCGGGATTAGCAACAGGAGGATCATGGTTATGTTATTTTAAAGCACTTCAACTTGGAGATGTAAACAAAGTAACACCTATAGATAAATCAAGTACAGTACTAACGATGATACTTGCATCTATAATACTAGGAGAAAGTCTTAAATTTACAAAAATACTTGGAATGATAGCTATTGGTATAGGTACATATATGATGATTATAAAAAAAGATGAAAATGAAAAATCTATAGAAAGTAACAAATGGATGTTTTATGCAATACTATCAGCAGTATTTGCTAGTTTGACTTCTATTCTTGGAAAAATAGGCATATCAGGTATTGAATCAAATCTTGGAACAGCAATTCGTACAATAGTAGTTCTTATTATGGCTTGGATAGTTGTATTTGTAAGTAAGAAACAAGGAGATATAAAGAATATAGATAAAAAGAGTTGGGTATTTATAGGTTTGTCTGGTATAACAACAGGACTTTCATGGTTGTGTTATTATAAAGCACTTCAAGATGGAGAGGCTAGTGTTGTAGTTCCTATAGATAAATTAAGTATATTGGTTACAATTGCATTCTCATATGTATTTTTAAAGGAAAAGTTAAACAAGAAGTCATTTATAGGACTTATTATGATTGTAATTGGGACGTTGATATTATTAGTATAGTAGCTTAATATTGATAAAAATGCTTAACTTGATAAATATAATTTAAATATTTCAAATTTATATCAATCAAGATAAGCATTTGAGTAACGGATTTATCCGTAGCGGTAGCAAGGATATATCGTTGGCGACATAAAAATTAGCGCCCACACGTGGCTTAAAGTGTTTCGCCGACATATTGCTTAAGCTTAGCGAATTTTTTATTTACTTATTTATTTATAAACTTTATAATTTTTTCATATGAGTCTTTAGCATCATTATAACCATCATGATATAATGCTATTAATTTATCTTTATTTTTCTCAACCTGGCTAACTTTAACTGGAGATTTAGGCCTAATAACAAAAACTTCCTCTTTTTCTTCTAAAGATTTTACTAAATTTAAGCTTTTATTATAGTTTAGATGTCTATTTTCAATAGACTTTACTAATTTGGGATATTTTTTATACTTTCTTTTCACAAGAGATAAAAACTTAACTTTACTTTTTACATAAGTCTTGTCTCTAGTTAGTATGACTATATTTTTATTGCATCCTTGATTTAATGCATATTCTATGGGAATAGAATCAGATACTCCGCCGTCTACTAGTTTATAGCCATCAATTTCTACGATATTTGCAAACATAGGTATAGAACAAGATGCTTGTAGATACATTATGTCTTTTTTCATATCTTTTAATTGAAAATATTCTGCTTTTCCTGTCTCACAGTTTGTAGCAACTACAGTAAATTTACTTTGAGACTTATTAAAAGTCTCATAATCATAAGGGTATAATTCATTAGGAATTTTATTAAACATTAAATCCATACCAAATATAGAACCGGTTTTTATTAAATTTCTAAAGCTAAGATATTCTTTATCATGTAAATAGTCAATATTAGTTCTAAAGGCTCTTTTATATTGCTTTGAAAGGTAAGAAGCTGCGTGGCATCCACCAGCAGAAACTCCAACGACTAAATCTACTTCTATATTTTTATCAATGAAAAAATCTAAAACGCCAGCAGTATAAATGCCTCTCATACCACCGCCTTCTAAAATTAATCCGATTTTATTCACAATATACCTCCTAAATATTAATATATAATATATTTTAGTACAAAATTAGATTTATGTATACATGATTAAAGAGTATTATTCAAACAAAGAATATTTGCAATATAATGATTTGATATAATGGTTATATATTTATAAAATTACAAAATATAATGTCATATATATTATTTTTAAGGGAATTATTATATATATTAAATACGTTGAAAAATAGTTTAATACCTTTATATAGATAAAATTGTTTCTTTTAATAATATAATAACTAAAGTATAATAATACTAGAGAAATAATAATAAGGGGGGAGTTAGAGATGAATAAATCTAAGGTATATTTTAGTAATTTAAGGACTAATTCTAATATGACATTATTACAAAAGTTAGATAGACTAGTTAAAAAGGCAGGGATAGAAGAAATTGATTTTAATGAGAAATTTGTAGCTATTAAAATTCATTTTGGAGAACCTGGAAATTTAGCGTACTTAAGGCCAAACTACTCTAAAGTAATTGTAGATTTAATAAAATCTAATAATGGAAAACCATTTTTAACAGATTGCAATACTCTTTATGTAGGAAGAAGGAAAAATGCAATAGAGCATATGGATGCAGCTTACGAAAATGGATATAATCCATTTGCTACAGGATGTCACATTATAATAGCTGATGGTATTAAGGGAACTGATGAAGCAATTATACCAATTGAAGGTGGAGAATATGTTAAAGAAGCTAAAATTGGTCAAGCAATAATGGATGCAGATATATTTATAAGCATGAATCACTTTAAAGGTCATGAGTCAACTGGATTTGGAGGCGCATTAAAAAATATAGGTATGGGATGTGGATCTCGTGCAGGGAAGATGGAAATGCATTGTAGTGGAAAACCAGTTGTAAAGCAAAATAAATGTGTATCTTGTGGAGCATGTAAGAAAATGTGTGCTCATAGCGCTATTAGCTTTAATGAATATAAAAAAGCAAATATAAATCATGATAAATGTGTAGGATGTGGACGTTGTATAGGAACATGTAATTTTGATGCAATAGAAAATTTTGAATATGCTGCAAATGACATATTAAATAAAAAAATAGCAGAGTATTCAAAAGCTGTACTTAGTGGAAGAGAACATTTTCATATAAGTTTTGTAGTTAATGTATCGCCAAATTGTGACTGTCATGCAGAAAATGATGCAGCAATTATTCCAGATGTAGGTATGTTTGCATCATTTGATCCAGTAGCTCTTGATATGGCATGTGTTGATGCTGCTAATAAACAAGTTGTTATAAGAGATAGTTATTTAGGTGAAAAAGAACAACATACACATGATCACTTTATAAATACTCATCCGGAAACTAATTGGGAAGTATGCATAGATCATGCTGTTAAGCTAGGACTAGGAAATAAAGAATATGAACTAATAGAAGTATAAAAATAGTATATTTTTGCAGATGGTAATACATTATCTGTAAATATAAATAGATCAAGAAAAAATTAGAAAAAATCGGATTAAAAATTATATATAAAGTAAAAGAGGACTAGGGTACATAATGGAATGAAGTTAATAGAATATGATAATTCATAATATAAATAAGGTGTCGTGATTTACGACACCTTATTTATATTATTACATTTTATCAGGATCTTTATATTCTACTCCTTTAGTATCAACTTTTATAGACTCAATTATAATATTATTAACTGGTTTATCATTAGAGTCAGTTTCAACATTTTCTATTTTATGAACAATATCCATACCTTTTATAACTTTACCAAAAGAAGCATATTCTCCATCTAAATGAGGAGCATCTTTGGTAACTATAAAGAATTGGCTACCAGCACTATTTTTATTTTGGCTTCTAGCCATAGATAATATCCCTTCAGTATGAGATAAATCATTTTTAAACTTATTATTAGTAAACTCACCATAAATACTATATCCAGGGCCACCCATACCAGTTCCTTCAGGATCTCCACCTTGTATCATAAAGTCTTTTATAACCCTATGGAAAGTTAAGCCATCATAAAAACCACTATTAGCTAAAGATATAAAGTTATTAACTGTATTTGGGGCTATATGAGGATATAACTCGGCTTCAATAGTTCCTAAATCTTTAATAACTATAGTAGCTATAGGAAGTTCTTTTGGAGGCGTTCTAGCTTCATCATTAACTGTAGCCTTAGATGAACAGCCAACTAAAGCTAGTGTAGCAACAAGTAAGCTTGCTAAAAATGTTTTTTTATTTTTCTTAGACATATTATTACCATCCTTTGTTATAATTTACGAATATATTATACCATAAATTGACTATATAATAGATTAAGTATATAAAAATAGGGAATAGATAAAATATAAAAATTATAGTTATTTTAACCTATTTATTTGAAAAATATTTTATTTAATCAATGATACCTCTTGATAATAGCAAAGATAAATATATTATCTTACATTATCTATAAATTATTTGAACTGTATAAAGTTTATAATATCTTATAAAATTAAAAGACTAAGGAGTTGATGATATGAACAAATTAGCAACATTTGCAGGAGGATGCTTTTGGTGCATGGTAAAACCTTTTGATCAATATGAAGGAGTTATGAAAGTAGTATCAGGATATACAGGAGGTCACACAAAAAATCCTACATATGAAGAGGTATGTAGTGACACAACAGGTCATATAGAAGCTATACAAATAACTTTTGATGATGAAATAATAACTTATGAAGAACTTTTAAATATATATTGGAAGCAGATAGATCCTACTGATGGTGGAGGTCAATTTAATGATAGAGGTCATAAATATAAGACTGTAATATTTTATCATGATGAAAAACAAAAAGAATTAGCAGAAAAATCTAAAAAAGAATTAGAAGATAGTAAAATTTTTAACTTACCAATAGCAACAGAAATATTGCCAGCTACAGTATTTTATGAAGCAGAAGATTACCATCAAGACTATTATAAGAAAAATCCTAATCACTATTATAGATATTATGTTGGTTCAGGTAGATACTTATTTACAAAAGAAAGTTGGGATAGAAATAACGTAGATAGAGAGTTATTAAAAGAAAAACTTACTCCGATACAATTTGAAGTAACGCAAAATGATAAAACAGAACCACCATTTAAAAATGAATACTATGATAATAAAGAAGAAGGAATATATGTTGACATAGTAAGTGGTGATTTATTGTTTTCATCTAAGGATAAATTTGATTCTGGTTGTGGATGGCCAAGTTTTACAAAGCCAGTAAAGGAAACTAGCATAATGGAAAAAAGTGATTTTACCAATGGAATGTTTAGAACTGAGGTAAGAAGTAGTAAAGCAAATTCTCATTTAGGTCATGTATTTAATGATGGACCTAAAGAATTTGGAGGTCTTAGATATTGTATAAATTCAGCATCACTTAAGTTTATACCTAAAGATAAGATGATAGAAGAAGGATATGAAAAGTATTTATATTTATTTAATGATTAAAAAATAGATATAAATAATAGTACTTAGAAATATTCAAAAGCTATAAATAGTGTATAATCTAATTATCTTAATATTATTATATATACTAAATATAATATTGTGGGAGGAATATAATGTTAAAAAATCAAAATGCTATGTGCAGTTGCAAAAATTTAAAATGTACAATACATGGAAAATGTAAAGAATGTATAGAACACCATAAAGATCATGGTTTGCCACATTGTAAAAGACCTGAAAATATAAAGGCAGTAGAAGAAATGAGAAAGCTACCATTTATAATTTGTTAAATATAAAAAGGAGCATATGCTCCTTTTTATATTACACTTTTAAGTTGACTTAGTGAGTTGCTTTCTAATAATTTTTTCATTTTACTTCTATCGTTTATAAATTTATTATAGACACTATCAGAAATAGATTCATCTCCATAAACTTTCCAATATCTAGTTTTACAGAACTTATAATTACCATATCCCATAAATCCTACAACGTCCTTTAATGGATAACCTAAGAATATACCTATTTCATGAGGGAAATCTTTAGTATGAAGTTTATCTATCAATAGTTCTATGTAGCTATCTAAATTATAATCAGATGGGTATCCGATAAATTTCAAGAAGTTTAAACATTTTTTATTATCCAATACATTAGATAGTGAACTTCTATTTATAAATATTATACGTATACCGCCATCAGATATATTAATTATATAGTAAGATAACTTGTAACAATTGCTAAAAAAGGAATTTATGTCATTTAACTTAGAATCTTTATCTTTATCTTTTGATGATATATTTAATATCTCTGAAGGTTTGGAACCAAGAATTACCGGGCCTAAAACTTCAATTAACCATTTTATATAAGATGAATTTATTTTATATTCACAACAATTTCTATTACAAATATTCATATTTACCTCCTATAATGATAATTATTATCAATTAATCATATCATAGCATATGCAAGTATAATTATCAATGATAAAAAATAATAATTGATAATTGCTCCCAATAAGACTATCATATTAATATAAAAATTATTTTCCAAATATGTAAAATTTATACTAATAAAAGTTTATTTTATAATGTTATAAAGGAGTAAGGATAGAAATGAGTATAGTAGTAATCGGGGGAAATGAAAGAATGGAAAGTTGCTATAAATCTATAGCTAAATCCTTTGGGTATAAAAGTAAAATTTATACTAAAATGTGCAGAAAGATGAGTAATTCAATAGGTACGCCAGATGCAATAATTATATTTACATCAACTGTTTCGCATAAAATGACTATGAAAGCTGAAGAAGAAGCAAAAAAACAAAATATACCAATACTTAGAAGTCATAGCAGTGGAAAAGTAGCTTTTGAAAATTGTATAAAGGAAATTAAGTATTGCATAGAAAACTGTAATCTTTGTGAATTAAAGAAAGAACAATAATATATATTTAACAAAAAATAGAAAAAATATGTTTACAAGTAAGAATTATTGGTATAAAATTAACATGAATTGAAAATGAATATCAATATATTATAATAAATATTATTAATAATGTATAAAAAGTAATTATAAAAGGCAGGAGGAAAAATGAAAAAAAGATATTTATCAATAATGTTAATTATATTGTCTTTAGTTTCTTTACTTATAGGGGCTAAAAATATTACAATTTCAGATCTTATTAGTTTTAACAATGATAGTATAAATATAATGTTAATAAGTAGAGTACCAAGAATTATAGCTATATTGCTTGCAGGAGTAGGAATGAGTATATGCGGGCTTATAATGCAACAAATTAGTAAAAATAAATTTGTATCTCCAACTACAGGAGCGACAATAGATTCAGCACAACTTGGTATAGTTGTAGCTATGATATTAATGCCAAATGCGTCTTCAATGCAAAAAGCTTTAATATCATTTGTATTTGCATTAGCAGGAACATACATATTTATGAAATTCATAAGAACTTTAAAATTTAAAGATGCAATATTTATTCCATTAGTTGGGATAATGTGTGGAAATATAATAGGTTCACTTACTAGTTTCTTAGGTTACAAATTTGAACTTATGCAAAATATAAATTCTTGGATGCAAGGTAAATTCTCAATGATACTTAGAGGTAATTATGAGTTAATTTATATAAGCATACCACTTATAATAATAGCAATTTTATATGCTAATAAATTTACTGTAGCAGGTATGGGGGAAGATTTTGCTAAGAACTTAGGCGTAGATTATGATAAAGTTGTTAATTTAGGATTAGTTATAGTAGCGTTAGTAACTGTATCTGTTGTAATAACAGCTGGTAACATACCATATATAGGTTTAATAGTTCCAAATATAGTTTCTTTATATAAAGGAGACAATGTTGGAGAAAATATAGGTCACACTGCACTGTTTGGAGCACTGTTCGTTTTAGTATGCGATATATTAAGTAGAATAATTATATATCCATATGAACTATCAGTTGGTCTTACAATTGGAGTTTTAGGAAGTGGTATATTCCTTTGTATGATATTTAGGAGGGCTGGATATGGAGCTAAAAGCTAAACCGAATGTAAAAAAAGAATTAAATAAAAATATAAATAAAAAAAGTAAAAGTGAAATTGAAGCAGGTAATAAGATTTTTATCTTAGGAATAATGATTTTAATAGTAAGTAGTCTATTTTTAGGGATAGGATTAAATGCAAATAATATGGATTATGCCTTATCTCAACGTATACCAAAATTACTATCTATAATATTAACTGGAGTATGTATATCTATATCTACTACAATATTCCAAACTATAACGGGTAATAAAATACTAACACCAAATGTTATGGGGCTTGACTCATTATATGTATTAATACAAACAGTTATAGTATTTGTATTAGGAAGTTCAAGCGTATTTATAGTAAATAAGAAATATAACTTTGTAATATGTGTAGCAGGTATGATTGTTTTATCGTCACTACTTTACAAGTTAATGTTTAAAAAAGAAAATTCAAATATATTATTCTTACTATTAGTAGGTATGATATTTGGAACATTATTTAGTAGTTTATCATCTTTTATGCAAATGGTCATAGACCCAAATGAGTTTTTAGTATTACAAAATAAACTATTTGCAAGTTTTAACAATGTTAATGTAGACATATTATTAATATCAATCATATTAATCATACTAGTAATTCCATTTATATGTGATGATTTAAAATACTTAGATGTTATAAATTTAGGTAGAGATCAATCTATAAACTTAGGTATAGATTATGATAAATTAGTTAGAAAACTATTTGTAACAGTAGCTATATTTATATCTATATCAACAGCACTAGTAGGTCCAATTACATTTTTAGGATTATTAGTAGTAAATCTTTCAAGACAAATGATAAATACTTATAAACATAAGTACCTAATAACAATGTCTGTATTATTAAGTGTATTCGTATTAGTAACTGGGCAGTTATTAGCAGAAAGAATATTTGACTTTAGTACACCAGTAAGTGTAATTATAAACTTAATAGGTGGAATATACTTTATGTACTTATTATTAAAGGAGAGCAGAATATGATTTTAGTTAAAAATATATTAAAGAAATATGGAAATAAAAAAGTTGTTAATGATGTATCTGTAAATATAGAAAAAGGAAAAATAACTTCTTTTATAGGACCTAACGGTGCTGGTAAAAGTACACTTTTATCTATGATAACAAGACTTATGCAAAAAGATTTTGGTGAAGTTTACATAGAAGGTAAAGAAATAAGTACTTGGGATAAAAAAGAGTTATCAAAAAAGATTGCTATACTTAAACAATCAAACAACTTAAATATGAGACTTACAATAAGAGAATTAGTTAGTTTTGGAAGATTCCCTTATTGTGAAGGAAGATTAACAGAAGAAGATGAAAAATTTGTAGATGATGCTATAGAATATATGAATTTAGTAGATATACAAGAAAAATACTTAGATGAACTAAGTGGAGGTCAAAGACAAAGAGCATTCATAGCAATGGTAATAGCTCAAGGAACAGATTATATATTCCTAGATGAACCTCTTAACAACCTAGATATGAAAAATGCTTCATCTATGATGAAGGTACTTAGAAATCTTTGTGATGATTTAGGAAAAACTATAATACTTGTAATGCATGATATAAATTTTACAGCTTGTTACTCTGATTATATAGTAGCACTTAAAGATGGTAAAATAGCAAAACAAGGTACAGTAGATGAAATTATAAATGAAGATACTTTAAGAGAAATTTATGAAATGGACTTTAATGTTCAAGAAATAGATGGAAATAAAATAAGTATATATTATTAATGATAATAATTATCTTTTTCGCGAAAAGAAATTAGTATAAAAATAAAATTTATGGAGGAAGCTTATGAATAAAAAAGCAGCAATTATTGCAGGTGTTGCAATAGTAGGATTAATAGGTGCATTTGCATTAAGTGGTAAAAATAAAATACAAGATACAGAAGTTAAAGGAACAGAAGTAGTTACAGTTCAAGATGAAAATGGAACTATAGAAGTTTCTAAAAATCCTGAAAGAGTAGTTACATTTGACTATGGAACATTAGATATATTAGATAATATGGGAGTTGACGTTATTGGACTTCCAAAGAAATCTGTACCAGAATACTTATCAAAGTATAAAGATGATGCTTATGGTGATGTAGGTGGATTAAAAGAGCCTGATTTTGAAGCAATAAATGAATTAAACCCAGATTTAATAATAATAAGTGGAAGACAAGCAGATATGTACGATAAATTTGCTGAAATAGCTACAACTGTATACTTATCAGTAGATGGTAGTGACTACTTAAATGATTTTTCTCGTAATTTAGATGTATTAGGTAAAATATTCGGTAAAGAAGATTTTGTAAAAGAAAACTTAGATAACTTAACTAAACAAATGGACGAAGTTAAAGCAATAGCTCAAGAAAAAAATGTAAATGCTTTAACTACTATGGTTGATGAAGGAAGTATAAGTGTATTCTCTGATAAGTCTAGATTTGGTTTAATATACAACCAATTAGGTGTTACAAATAAAGATGATAAAATAGAAGAATCAAGCCATGGACAACAAGTTACTTTTGAATACTTAGTAGAACAAAACCCAGAGTACATATTCGTTATAGATAAAGGAAGTGCTACAGGTGGAGAAGGTACAGCTAAAGCTTTATTTGATAATGATTTAATGAAATCAACAGATGCTTACAAAAACGGTAAAATAGTATACTTAGATTCAGCAGCGTGGTATGTAGTTGCAGGTGGATTAGATTCTACTCAAACTATGATAAATAATGTTAAAGATGCATTAAAATAATTTAATATGAACTGGATAAGGTTAATTACTTATCCAGTTTTTTTACGTGTAGGGAAATTATATCATAAATATATTTGTACATAACCTATGAATATAAGTAATATCAATAATTTTATAAATATAAAAAATAATGTTTTGAAATGCTTTGCCCACGCAGTGGCTCAAGCAACGGATGTATATGTAGCGGTAGCAAGGATATATCGTTGGCGAAATGAAGTGTTTCGCCGACACGTCGCTCAAGCGAAGCGAATTGTTGTTTTTAAGAAAAAATAATATATAGTTTATTTAAAAAAATAATACAAATACTATTTTTAAGAAAGTATTTTAGCTAGAAAGGAGAGACATAATTATGAATTGTTTAAAGAAAAGAGCTATGTTTATTACAGCTGGATTTTTAGGAATTGGAGGATATATACTATACCAAAATTTAAAAACTAGAGTAGATGATCTAGAAGAAGAAATATGGGGTATGGAAGATTCTGAACTTGAAGCTTGCCCATATTGTGATAGAGTTTACACAATGGAATATGAAACATATGATGATTTTGGTGATAATATAGAACAAATTAAAGTAGAAGAAGCAAAATATGAAAATCGCAATAATGAATTACATGATGAAGTACAAAACTACCTTGAACATGCTGAAGAAGAAAAAAATAAATATGATAAAGATGAAAAGTAAATAATTAAAAAATACTAAAGGAGTTGATATAATCAACTCCTTTAGTATTATAAGAATTTTCTTAAATCTAGTGCAAAGTTTTCTTCTAATTTTATAACATCAGATGCCAACTCTTTAACTTCAGGTAAAGCTGTAGGATATTTATTTAAATACTTGGCAATAGATTTAATACCCATATTACAACCATCAGTCATTAAATCGGCTATATGTTCATCTTGATTAGCCTGCATCATTGTAAAATTTATTTTTACCCAGCTCATTGCAGTAGCTATAGTACTTGGTTCTTTACCGTTATCATGAAATTTATTTAAATATTCGTGTGTTTTATTTCCTAGTCTTTCATGCTCTTTTAAATATTTGTTTAAAATATCTATAAGTTGTTTATCATCTGCATGGATAATAACTTCATTTATTCCTTGCACTCCCATTTTTATTCCTGAATTACATTCATTTAGTAGTTTTATAGTATCATCATTAGGCATATTAAAGTCTCCTTACCTTATTTAATTATATATATTATTCCGTTACTAATTAAATAATATAAGAATTTTAGATAAGAAAATTATAATTTAACTTCCTGTTTATATTCAAGAGGAGTTTTATTTGTTATTTTCTTAAAAACTGAAGAATAATAATTTTGACTATTAAAACCAACACTTACGGCTACGTCAAGAAGGCTCAGATTAGAGTTTTTTAATAATTTTTTACTTTTTTCAACTCTAAATATATTTAAAAAATTAGTGAATGTATATCCTGTTTCAGATTTAAATATTTTACAAAAATAGCTTTTATTTATATTTAGTTCATTACAAATCGAATCAATAGATATAGGTGAATCAAAGTTTTTTATAGAGTACTCAACAGCTTTTTTTACATAAGGACTAAATTGATGATTTATCCTACCTTTACTAAATTTGTCATCATTAATTGTTGTTAATAAATTATATACATATTTTATACAAGTATTAGGTAAGTAATGGATGTTTATATATGTATTATCAACAGATCTAAATGGTCCTACAATAAAAAAACCTTTATTTTTATCAAATTTAGATATAGGAACTAGTAGAAAGTTTATATTATCTTCAAAATCAATTATAGAAAATGGATAGTTTTCTTTAAGACCTTTTATTTTTTCTATAAATAGATCACTCGAAGTGAAATCTTCTAATTGTTCATTTACTCCTACGCTATAAATCAAATTATAATTTTCATCAATAGCTTTTATAGGTAACTGAAGACAATAAAAAAAGTCCTCTAGTATGTTAGCGATAGTATGCAAAAAGTTTACCTCCTTTAAATTAATATAAATATATTTATAAAAAAACAAATATATTTAAGCAAAAATAATGTATTTTAAATAAAATATTGGTTATAAATGAAAATCACTATCAATATATTATTAACTTTAAACGAAGAAAAGTCAATATAAAACAATAATAAATACTAATTAACAATGATTATCAGTAATGATAATATACAAATATAATTATATAGAGGGAGATAGATATGAAATACATAAAATCAATATTATCAGTAATGCTAGTTGCAGTATTTATGATGGCATCAGGAATAAATGCAAGTGCTTTAGAATTAAGTGAAGTTGAAAGTGGAATTTATGAAGTACAAAATGATGTAAATCATGAAAGTGAAATAGGAATGAGTATGGCAAGAAGTTACTTAGATCCAACTATGAAATTAGAGATTAAAGGTGGTAAAGTATATTATACCATTAAATTTAGTGGTGCAAATTATATGAAAGACCACAAAATTTCAATAAATGGTGAAAATGTAAATCTTGATATAATCAATGAAGATAATGAAAACCATACAATAGAATTAGGTTTTGAAACAGATACAATAGAACCAGATATGAAAGCTAGTATGTATGTAGATGCTATGGGTAGAGATGTTGAGTTTGGAATAATAACTAAAACAGATACTTTAAAATTAATAGAAAAGATAGAAGAGCCTGAAGAAGAAGTGGTTGAAGAAGAAGTGGTTGAAGAAGAAGTGGTTGAAGAAGAAGCAAACTCAACAGTTGAGGCAGCAACTGATACAACAAGTAATAATAATACTATCTTATATGTAGGTATAGGAGTTGTAGTTGTTTTAGTAGCTGCGTTTCTTATAATGAAGGGTAAAAAATAAGATATGAAATCTAAAACTTCTAAAATATTAATAATAGTGGGCCTACTAATTTGTGTAGGCTCACTATCTATAAAGGGCTATTCAAAGTATCTAGAAAATAAAGCAACTAAAAGTTTTGAAGAAAAAATAGATAAAAATACTAAAGAATCTAAAGAAGATGATTTTACAAATGTAAAAGCTGGAGATGAAATAGCAATTATAAATATACCATCTATAAAACTAAATACAGTAGTAGTTGAAAGTATTGAAAAACAATACTTAAAACATTATGTATGTCATTTTGAAAATAGTGCTATGCCAGGGCAATATGGAAATTTTTCTTTAGCAGGTCATAGTAGTTACAGATATAATGAGGTATTTAATGAACTTCATAAAATCAGTCTAGAGGATGAAATAATAATAAAAACTTTAAATAATGAATTTACATATGTAGTAAAAGATATTTTTGAAGTTGATCCAGAGGATACCTATGTATTAGATCAAGATAACGAAAAAAAAGAGCTAACAATAGTTACTTGTACTAATAATGGTAAAAACAGATTAATAGTTAAAGCTGAAATAGCTGAAGATGAAAATAATAATAAATAGGAGAGAGATTATGAAAGTTAAAAAATATATAACTTCTATAGTTATGATGACGTTATCACTAGCTTTAACTGTAGGATGTTCAAGCAGTGAAACAAATGATAAACAAACTAATGAAGTAAATTCAGGAGAAGAAGTCGTAGTTGCAACTTCAGTAGCAGTTACAGAAATATTAGATAAATTAGGTGTAAAAGTAAGTGGTGTTCCAACTACTTCTTATGATTTACCAGAAAGTGCGAAAGATGCAACCGAAGTAGGAAGTCCAATGAACCCAGATATGGAAATAATAAAATCACTAAATCCAACAGTAGTAGTATCAGTAGATACTTTAGGTGAAGACTATAAAAAGACTTTTACGCAAAATAATATACCAAGTGAGTTTGTAAACTTAACTAATGTGGATGGTTTAAAAGAAACAGTAAAAACATTAGGAGAAAGATTTGATAAAACTGATAAAGCAAATGAAATATTAAAAGAATTAGAAGATAAAGAAGCAGCTTTAAGTAATAAAGAAAAAAATGATGAAAAAGTAATGATACTTTTTGGAGCTCCAGGATCAGTGATGATAGGAACAAATAAATCTTATGTAGGTAATTTAGTTCAAATCTGTGGAGGAAATAACGTATTTAGTGAAGGAAGTTCTTCATATATACAGGTTAATATGGAAGAAATAATAAAAGCAAATCCTGATAAAATACTTGTAATGATGCACGCTTTACCAGAAGAAACTAAAAAAACTGTAGAACAAGAACTTGCAAAGGATTCTTGGAAAAGTATAAATGCAGTAAAAAATGATAAAGTAATTTATTTAGACACTGAATATTTTGGAATGAGTGCAAATCTAAAGGCTATAGAAGCTTTAGATATATTAGGAGATATATTATATGAGCAGTAAAATACTTAATTTAGAAAATAATAAAAAATTAATATATATATTAATATCTATAGTAGTCTTAGCTACTATAGTTCTTTATTCAATAAAAACTGGAAGTATAGAAATAAGCTTTAATGAATTAATAAAAGGATTAATGAGTAACGATAACAGTGGTAATATTGGAATAATTAAGGATATAAGATTACCTAGAGTCTTATCTGCCGTATTAATAGGCTCAAGTTTAGGTGTAGCGGGTACACTATTACAAGCAGTTATGAAAAATCCTTTAGCTGATCCAGGAATTACTGGGATATCATCTGGAGCTAGTTTAGTGGCTATAATAATTATGGTATTTTTCCCAGGATTAAATGAATTTAAGCCAGTAGTTTCATTTATAGGTGGAAGTGTTGCTGGTATAATGGTTTATTTAATAGCTTATGATAAAGGGTTTTCACCTATAAGAATAGTTTTAGCAGGTGTTGCTATAAATGCTTTACTTACATCTATGGCATCCATAGTTACTATGTTTAATGGTGGAGTACAAAATAGTATAGATATGTGGTTAAGTGGAAGTCTAGCAACAGTAACTAAAAGTGATGTAAATATATTAGCAATATGTACTATATTAGGTATAAGCTTAGCGTTAATGACAGGTAAAACTTGTAATTTACTATCTTTAGGGGATAAAACTTCTAAAAGTTTAGGAGTAGATACTACAAAGCAAACTATAATTATATCAGCTATAGCAGTATTTTTAGCAAGTACATCAACTGGTGTAGGTGGAGTAATATCTTTTGTAGGTCTTATAGTACCTCATATAGCAAGATTTATAATAGGCTCAAATCACAACTATCTAATACCATTTAGTTCTATATTAGGAAGTATTTTACTAGTACTTGCAGATACGTTAGGCAGAACTATGTTTAAACCTTATGAAATACCAGTTGGTCTTGTAATGTCAGTTATAGGTGCTCCATTCTTTATATATCTGCTTAAAAGGAGAAAAAGATAATGTTAAAAGGAAAAAATATAGATTTTTCATATAGCAAAGATAAGACTTTTATAAAAAATTTAAATATAGATATACCAAAAGGAAAAGTAACTACAATACTTGGTCCAAATGGAAGTGGTAAGTCAACATTACTTAGTATTCTATCTTGTTTTAATAAGCCACAAAAAGGTGATATATATTTAGATGATATAAAATTAAATAAGTTAAAGTATAAAGAAATAGCAAAACATATAGCTTGTGTACATCAGCATAATAGTGCACCAGAGGATATAGATGTAGAAACTTTAGTAAGTTATGGTAGAAGTCCTTATAAAAAAAATAAAAAGGAAGATAAAAGATTAATTGATTTTGCAATAAAGGCTACAAATCTATCAGAAATAAGACATGAAAAGGTAATGGATTTATCAGGAGGTCAAAGGCAAAGAGCTTTTATAGCTATGTCTTTAGCTCAAAATACAGAAGTTTTACTACTTGATGAACCAACAACTTATTTAGATATATACCATCAAATAGAAATACTAGAAGTTGTTAAAAAGCTTAATGAAGAGCATAACATAACTATAGTTATGGTACTTCATGATATAAATCAAGCTATAAAATATAGTCATAATATAGTAATTATGAAAAATGGATCAATTGTAAATGAAGGAAGTCCATCTAAAATAATAAATGAGAATATTATAAAAGATGTTTATCAGGTAGAAGGATTTATAGGAAAAGATGAGGATGAAATTTATTTTATTCCACGAAAAGTTTGCTAGGAGGAGAGTAGAATGAGTAAATTAAAAAAGGCAATGTACTTATTAGTTGGATTAATAGCATTTGTACTAGGTTTTATAGGAATATTTTTACCACTACTACCAACAACACCATTATTTTTATTAACATCATTTTGTTTATTAAAAAGTAGTGAAAAATTAAATGAAAAGTTTATGCAAACTAAGATGTACGAAAAATATGTAAAATCATTTGTAGAAAAAGGTGGAATGACTTTAAAAGCAAAACTTTGCTTAACAGTTCCAGTATCACTATTACTACTGTTTATGTTTTTAACTATAGAAAATACAATGATGAGAATGATAATCATAATAATGTGGTTGGCAAAAGTAATAGTATTTACAAGGATGAAGACAATAAAAGTTGAGACAAATAGGGAGGCATATGATGGTCAATAAAAGATTATTATCACTTTGTGAGGATTCAAAAAAGTGGGTAGGTATGACGGTTTTAATGAACTGGATATCTATAATATGCAATATTGCAATAGTAGTTTATATAGGGAACGTAGTAGACAAACTATATAATAATGATTTTAATATAAATATGCTAGGTTCAGCGATATTTATAATAGCAATGCTAGGAATTAGATTTGTATGTAATTTCTTATCAACAAAATTTTCTTCTAAATCTTCAACAGAAGTAAGAAAAGGATTAAGATCGAAAATATATCAAAAGTTATTAGATTTAGGTGTTAACTATAAGGATACAATATCAACTTCATCAACTGTGCAAATATCAGTAGATGGAGTAGAAGCCTTAGAAATATACTTTGGTAGATATTTACCGCAATTATTTTATAGTTTATTAGCACCACTTACATTATTTGTAGTGGTAGCGCCAATAAGCTTTAAGGCAGCCATAGTATTATTAATATGTGTACCTTTAATACCGGTATCAATAATAGCTGTAATGAAATTTGCTAAAAAACTATTAGGAAAGTATTGGGGGATATACACTAATTTAGGAGATTCTTTCTTAGAAAACTTACATGGACTTACAACATTAAAGATATATGATTTAGATGCAGAAAAAAATGAAGAAATGAATAAAGAAGCTGAAAATTTCAGAAATATAACTATGAAAGTATTATCAATGCAATTAAACTCTATAAATATTATGGACCTTATTGCTTTTGGAGGATCAGCTCTAGGGATAATAATCGCTATAAGTCAATATAGCCAAGGAAATATAACTATAGGTCAAGTACTTATAATAATATTACTTTCATCAGAATTCTTTATACCACTTAGACTTCTTGGATCATATTTCCACGTAGCTATGAATGGTATGGCTGCAAGTGATAAAATATTTAATTTATTAGATACAGAAATAGAAAAAATAGAAAATTTAACTAAAGAAGAAATGAATTTATTAAAAGATATAAATATAGAAATAAAAAATGTAGACTTTAGTTATAACAAAGAAAGAAAAGTACTTAAAAATGTAAATGTAACTATACCAAAAGGAAAAATGATTGCCTTAGTTGGAGAAAGTGGATGTGGTAAGAGTACTATAACTAACTTACTATTAAAACAAGAAAAAGTAGATAGTGGTGAAATAACACTAAATGGAATAAATTTAAATTATATACCATTTGAAGTATTAACTAAAAAGGTTGGATTTATAAACCATAGTGCATACATATTTAATGGAACAATAGAAGACAACTTAAGGATGGGTAAATTTGATGCAAATGAAAGAGAAATAAATGAAGCACTTAAAAAAGCTAATTTATATGATTTTGTACAAAGCTTACCAGAAAAGTTACAAACAAATGTTGGAGAAGGTGGAGCGTTTCTATCAGGTGGTCAAAAGCAAAGATTAGCTTTAGCTAGAACTATAATAACAAATCCAGAGATATATATATTTGATGAAGCAACCTCAAATATAGATGTAGAAAGTGAAGAAAAAATATGGAAGGCTATATATGAGTTAGCAGAAAATAAAACTGTTATAGTAATATCTCATAGATTAGCCAATGTTAAAAATGCAGATAACATTTATGTATTAGATAAAGGGAATATAGTAGAAAGTGGAAGTCATAAAGACCTTATGATGTATAATGGAAAATATGCACAATTAGTAAATCATCAAATAAGCTTAGAAAGTATATACAAGGAGAACGTAATGCAAAAGGAGGTGGCTATAAGTGAATAATAGACAATCAGGTATGAAAATTATGGCAAGGCTTATAAAAATACTTAAGCCGCTAGCACCAGTTATGATGATAACAATAAGCTTTGGAGTACTAGGATTTTTAGCTGCAATAGCAATAACAACTTTTGGAGGGGTTGCTATTGCTACAAAGCTTGGAATAGATATGTCAGTAACATTTAAAACAAGTATAACTGTAATAATAGTATGTGCAGTACTTAGAGGATTACTTAGATATATAGAACAATATTCGGGTCACTATATAGCCTTTAAGATACTTGCAATACTTAGAGATAAGGTATATAAAGCACTTAGAAAATTAGCACCATCAAAGCTAGAATCTAAGGAAAAGGGAAATTTAATTTCAGTAATAACAAGTGATATAGAATTATTAGAAGTATTTTACGCTCATACAGTAGCTCCAATAGCTATAGCGATAATTACTTCTATAATAATAGCTTTAGTTTTAGGAAGTATCAATGTATACTTTGGATTAATATCAGCAGGATTTTATATAATAGTAGGTTATGTAATACCAGTTTTATCTTCTAAATATGGAAATAAGGCTGGAGTAGAATATAGAGAAGAATTTGCTAAAACAAATAGCTTCTTATTAGAATCCTTAAAAGGTATAAAAGAAGTATTGTTATTTAATCAAGGTGAAAAAAGATTAGCTAAAATAAATGAAAATAGTGATAAACTAAATGCTAAATTAGATGATATCAAAAAACATGAAGGTATAATAAGAGCTTGTACAGATGTAACTATAATGATAGCTATATTAACTTTCTTATTTGTTGGTATACACTTAATGCAAAATAATGTATTAAATTTAGGAGAGTTAATAGTAGCAATAGTATTATTATCTAGTTCATTTGGTCCAGTTGTAGCTTTAAGTAACTTATCAAATAACTTAATACATACTTTTGCTTGTGCTCAAAGATTATTTAATATATTAGATGAAGTACCAGCAGTTGATGAAGTAGAAGGTGAAATAAGTCTTAAAACTTCAGAGATGTCTATAGAAAATATGGACTTTAACTACGGTGATAGAAATGAAAAGTTATTAAATAATATAAACCTAGATATAAGAAAAGGTGAAAAAATAGCTATACTTGGTGAAAGTGGATGCGGTAAGAGCACATTACTTAAGCTTATGATGAGATTTTGGGATGTAAACAAGGGATCTATAAATATAGATAATAATAATATAAAAAATGTTCCAACTAAGACTTTAAGAAAAACTCAAACTTTAGTTACACAAGAGACTTTCTTATTTAATGATAGTATAGAAAATAACATAAAAATAGGTAAAATAGATGCTACTGAAGAAGAAGTAATACAAGCTTGTAAAAAAGCATCAATACATGAGTTTATAACTACTTTACCACAAGGATATAAGACTAATGTTGGTGAGTTAGGAGGAAATTTATCTTCAGGAGAAAGACAAAGATTAGGTATAGCTAGAGCTTTTCTACATGATGGAGATATATTAATCCTTGATGAACCTACAAGTAACTTAGATACTTTAAATGAAGCTGAAATACTAAAGAGCTTAGAAAATCATTGTAAAGATAAAACTATTGTAATGGTATCTCATAGAAAGTCAAGTGCAGCTATATGCGATAAAAAGATTTATGTTAAAAATAATACATTAACTTATAACTAAAGGTGAAATTATGACTAGAATAGAAAAAGAAAAACAAACTATAGATCTTATGATAAATATATATTGTAAAAAGAAGCATAAGGGCAAAGATGGATTATGTGAAGAGTGCCAAGAATTATTAGAATATGCATATAAGAGACTTGATTTTTGTAAGTTTGGAAATGAAAAGAGCTTTTGTAGCAAATGTCCGATACATTGCTATAAAAAGGATATGAAGGCTAAAGTTAAGGATGTTATGAAATTTTCTGGACCTAGGCTTATGATATATAGTCCTATTCAGTTTATTAAACATATATTTGAGTAAATAAAATTGTCTTCAAGAAGACAAGATAAATAGATTAAGATACTATAAAGAATAATAAAAGATAAAATATGTCTAAAACCTATATGAAGATAATTTGATTTAATAAAAATCAGTATCTTTATATAGGTTTTTATTATATAAATATATTTTATATTTGAATCTAGATATTCAGAGGAAGATTTTTTAATAATAACTTGAAAAAGTGATAATGTATTAATTTAAGTAAAATATCAAATGAAGTGAGTTTTTATGATTAGTTTAATTTAAGGTGTAGCAAATTTATATAATTTTCATATATTAATATAATGTTATATTTATATAAATAAAGGTTATTGGAGGTATATTAGCGTATGCTATCTTATGGATACTTATTGGACTTAGCTTTAATATTATTAAGTACAAAACTTTTAGGTATAATTACTAAAAAGTTTAAAATGCCTCAAGTAGTAGGTGCATTGTTAGCAGGATTAATATTTGGTCCTGCAATGCTTAATATATTAAAAGAAACAAATTTTATAATACAATTATCAGAGTTAGGTGTTATTTTATTGATGTTTTCTGCAGGATTAGATACGGATTTAAAGGAACTAAAAAAAACTGGGAAGGCATCTTTTATAATTGCTTTATTTGGAGTATTAATTCCTCTGATTGGTGGTTTTTTAGTGGCACATTTATTTAATGATCTAGACATAATGAAAGGAGCTACTACAAATGTTTTATTACAAAATATATTTATAGGAGTTATTTTAACAGCAACTTCTGTAAGTATTACAGTAGAGGCTTTAAAAGAAATGGGAAAATTAAACACTCATGCGGGGACTGCAATATTAGGAGCTGCTATTATAGATGACATACTTGGTATTATTGCATTAACTATTATAAGTAGTATGGCAGATACTTCTGTCAATGTTGGCTTTGTATTACTAAAAATAGTTGCATACTTTATTTTTGTAATTGTAATTGGAATTATTTCGCATAAAGTATTTGATATATGGATGAAACATGAAAATAGAGACAGAAGAAGATTTATAACTGCTTCTCTTGTATTCTGTTTACTATTAGCCTATGTTTCTGAAGAGGTATTTGGTGTTGCAGATATTACTGGTGCATTTATTGCAGGATTGATATTATCTAATGTAGAGAGAAAAACATATGTAGCTAGTAGATTAGATATTTTATCTTATTCTCTATTATCACAAGTATTTTTTGCTAGTATAGGACTTAAGGTTGTATTACCTAATATGAGTACTGGAGTAGTAATATTTGCTACTTTGCTTACTGTTGTAGCCATATTGACTAAAATTATAGGTGCAGGTATAGGTGCTAAGATGTGTCATTTTTCAAATGAGGAATGTATACAAATAGGAACAGGTATGGTATCTAGAGGTGAGGTTGCACTTATAGTTGCAAGTAAGGGGGCAGCACTTGGAGTACTTTCTAATGTACTGTTAGGACCTATTGTTATAGTTGTTGTTGTCACAACTATAATTTCACCTATTTTATTAAAGTTAGCTTTTAGAGATAAAGAAAATAATATAACATTAAATCCTGATGGAAAATAACCATCAGGATTTAATGTTATATTATGGGTTATTCACAATATTATAATATATTAATAGAATAGGGAAGTTTCATTTAATAAAAGTTAAGGTTACTTTATTTAAATTATGTAAACTATACGGTGATTTTATTTTTCGTACAGTAACAAATATGTTTAAGAGTATTATTTTAATTTAAAATATATTACTTATTTATACAAATTCTGAATTATTTGATTATAATGCTAAATAGGAACAAAATAGTAAAATAGAAGAATGTTTACAAAATCAAATAAATGAAATACTAAAAGCTTGTTGGTATATTTTTTTTATTGCAAAGCTTATGTAAGAATTGATATGATAATATATGATGGTGTACCATATGTTCTTGAATTAAATACACTTTTGGGATTAACTAAAACTAGTTTGATACCAAAAGTGCAGCTGAGGTCGGTTTAAGTTTTAGCGATTTATTAGATAAAATAATAGAATATTTATTAGAACCATCAAGTAGTAATAAAATTGAGGTGGTAGTGTGTTACTTTCTAATCTTGTAATTAACAAAGATGAACCAATTTATATACAAATAAAAAGATATATAAGTAATATGATATTAAAGGGATTGATACCTAATAATAGCAAGCTACCTTCTACAAGGGAGCTTAGTCAAGTTTTAAATGTAAGCAGAAATTCTGTAACTTTAGCCTATGAAGAATTAAAAGCCGACGGGCTAATATATTCAGTATCAGGTAAGGGAACTTTTACAAAGTCAAATAGTAGTTTAAATCAAAGTAATTGGTGCATCAATTGGGAAGATAAACAAAATAGTTATTCTAAAGTGGCAAATGATATGGATATAATAAAAAACGAAATACCTTGGGAAAATAACTTAATTTCTTTTAAAAGTATATCTCCAAATGGAGATATGTTTGATATAGATGAATTAAAAAAATCATTTTTAAATAGATTATCTTTAGAGGGACATAAATTACTTAATTATGGCTATGCAAAGGGATATAAGCCTCTTATCGAGTATTTATTAGAATATATGAGTAAAAAAGGTGTGGATACATACAATAAAGATATATTAATAACTAATGGATTTACAGAAGGTTTAGACATTATTTTATCTTCTTTTACTTCATCTGGAGATTATATAATTTGTGAAAATCCAACTCATAATACATCTATAAAGATTATGAAGGCCTTAGGTTTAAAGTTGATAGGAATAGATATAAATGAAAATGGATTAGATTTTGATTTGTTAGAAGTAAAGTTAGAAAAATATAAAGATAAAATAAAGTTTGCTTATATTACACCGTCATATCATAATCCAACTGGCACAGTAATGTCACCTGAAAATAGATACAAATTTTATAATTTGATGAAAAATAATAATATACCAATTATAGAGGATGGATTTAATGAAGAACTCCTTTATTCTAGTTCTCATATATTTCCTATATGCTCATTAGATAATTTAAGTAATGGCATAATTTATATTGGTAGTTTTTCAAAAATATTATTTCCAGGTATGAGAATAGGATGGATATTAGCAGATAAAAATGCTATTTCAAAATTAGAAAGTGTAAAAAGATGTAGAAATATACATGTATCTTTTTTGGATCAAGGAATATTATATGATTATCTACAAAATGGAGCATTTGAAAAATATATTAAGAAAGTGCGTAAATTTTATGGAGATAAATTTAACTTTGCATATAAATGTGTAGAAAAATATATTCCTAATGAATATATTTTTGGAGATGGCGGACTTCATTTATTTTTAAAACTTAAAAATATAGATACTAGAGAATTATTAAATAAGTGTTATGAAAAAGGCGTTATTTTTATGCCAGGAGATATATTTTATATTAATAATGAGGTTAATAATACTTTAAGATTAGGCTTTTCTAGATTATCCTTTGAAGAAATAGAAAAGGGTATAAAGATTATTGGTGAAACTATTAAAGAACTCCCTATTAAAGATTAAAATATGGAGTTTTTTAATAGTTTTTATTAGATAAAATTATAATAGAAAATGTTATTTGGTTGTATAGTTATATATTTTTATGGATATAGAAATAATGATTAAATATAAAATATAATATTTTTATAAAAAACTTATTACCTATATATTTTTTGTTAAAATGTGTATGTAACAATTGAAGTTAAATGTAGATTTTATTATAATAATATTTGAAAATAAAACTATGGAGAGCATTACTATGAGAAAAATAGAAGAAGTGTTAAATAAATTATTAGTTCAATTATTTTATGATATCTTACACATTGAAGAAAAGTCTCTTAAGAATACAGAATTTCCTGATTTATCTATAACTGAAATACATACAATAGAGGCAATTGGATTGAATAAGTCTAGAACTATGGGAGAAATTGCACACGACTTAAGAATAACTGTAGGGACATTAACTACAGCTGTAACAAAGCTTATCAAAAAAGGTTATGTTGAAAGAAAAAGAATTGAAGAAGATAGAAGAGTAGTACTTGTGAACTTAACTTCTAAAGGAGAAGAGGTCTATAAAGTGCATCAAGTGTTTCATGAAGAGATGATATGCTCGATACTTAGCAATTTCTCAGATGAAGAAGAACTAGTTTTATCAAAGTCACTTGAAAAGTTAAATGTTTTCTTTGAAGAAAAATATAAAAGCTTCCAATAATATGGGAGCTTTTTATGGTTAATTATACTGATATTATAATGTTTTAAAAAATGTGTATAACTTATGAAGGTAAGCAATATTAACAAGCTATTTTGAGAGTAGAAAAAATTTGAAATGATTTGCTTACACAGTGACTCAAGAAAGGAACTAAGTTATTTGGACATGAATTATTTTGCCGATATATTGGTTAAGCGAAGTAAATTTTTTATTTTATTGATATAGTGTTATAATTATTAGCACTATTATATATTTATAAAAATATATAATAGTACTAATAAAATATTAGGGGATGAATTTATGAAGAATATAATTGGGGATACAGTCTTTATAATCATAATATTGTTTATTCACTTATTAGTTATAAGTACTCAATTAATAAGTAGCAAAGATTATTTTTATGGAGTATATATAAGATCTATAGAGCTAGATGATAACTTTAAAAATAAAATTGGTAAAGGATTTAAGTTTAGTTTAAATAAAGGATTACTCATAGTTATAATGATATATTTTATAGTTAAATTTTTATTTATGTTAAATACAGGTATAAATATATTATTAATTAGTTGTATATATTTATTTATAGCTTATATCAATTTAAAAAAAGCATATACAAAAGTAAAGGAATATAAGAATAAATATATAACTGAGCATAATATAGAGATAAATAAAAAATATGATAAATTCAATAATGTATATAAAGATAAAGAGTTAACTTTAATTCAAAATAAAGTAGTTAAAAAGTTTAAAGTATTATTTGGAGTATGTGTAGGACTTTCAATACTTTCATTTTTATATGTAGCTATAAATTATAAATCAATGCCCGAGACTATTATAACCCATTGGGGAGCTAATGGAGAGCCCGATGTTTTTTCACGAAAGTCAATAAAAGATGTATTTTTAATGAACTTTATAGATTTATCTATGGTTATATTATTGGTATATATATTCTTAGGTAGTTTGAGGAGTAGAATTTATATAGATAATGATAAAAAAGATGAAAAGCTAATAAAAGCTAAAAAATATTTAAATGGGATAGGATATTCATCTTTACTTCTTATACTTAGTATGCAGTCTATGACAACAGTAATACCTATATATATTGTTAAGCAAGAAAATATACCTATAGCAATTGTAATTATAGGATGTATAGTTCCAATATTTATTACAGTAGCTTTGATTTATTTTTATATAATGATTACCTCTTTAAATACAAAAGATAAATCTGTTTATAAAATGGAAAGTGATGATGAAAAATGGATATATGGATTTATATATTATAATAAGGATGATCCACAGTTTTTAGTACAGAAAAGGTTAGGTGCTGGATGGAGTGTAAATATGGCAAATCCTAAAGGTAAAATATTTACAGCACTTTTATTTATAATAACAGTAGTATCTTTGGTTTTACCATTTATTTAGATATATTTTATAAATATATAAAGAGAGATATTTGATAATTTTAATGACAAAAAATATAATTAATGAAAAAAGATAGGTACTAAATTAATTTAGTATCTATCTTTTTTGTTATATAAATACATTAATGAAGTGTATCAAAAAAAGATAGACATAAAGGAACGAAAATGTTATTATATGTATATAATTAATATATACACTTTATATACACTTTATATACACTGGAAAGAGGTGATACATTGAATATAAATATAAGTAATACTTCAACAATACCGTTATATGAACAAATACAAACACAAATAAAAAGCCAGATACTAAATGGCAACTTAAAGTCAGGAGAGGGTTTACCATCTATAAGAAATTTAGCAAAAGAGTTGAAAGTAAGTATAATAACAACGAAAAGAGCCTATGAAGAATTAGAAAAAGAAGGATTTATAGAAACTGTGACAGGAAAGGGTACATTTGTATCAAAACAAAATACTGAGAGATTAAAAGAGATTACACTATATGATATAGAAAATAAACTAGAAGAAATTATAAAACAAGCAAAAGTAGTAGGCGTTACGTTAGAAGAGGGAATTGAAATATTTAAAAGTATATATGAAGAGGTATAGGAGGTTAGATTATGAATGCTATAGAAATTAGAAATTTAAGTAAAACCCTAGATGGATTCACTTTAAGTATAGATAAACTAGATATAAAAAAAGGATTTATAACTGGGTTTATAGGTCCTAATGGTAGTGGTAAAACAACGACTATAAAATTAATAATGAATATGTTAAACAAAGATAATGGAACTATAAAGGTGTTTGATAGAGAATATAAAATAGATGACTTATATATAAAAGAAACAATAGGATATGTTGGAGATATTTCTGGATATATGAAAGAAGCAAAATTAAAGGATATTAAAAAAAATATAGCTTTATTCTATAAAAATTGGGATGAGAGTTTATATAAATACTACTTAAATAAATTTAATATAGATGAAAATAAAATATATAAAGAATTATCTAAAGGTCAACAAAAAAAGTTTGAACTTATAATGGCACTTTGCCATCATCCAAAGTTAATAATAATGGATGAACCAACGGCAAACTTAGACCCAATAGTTAGAAATGAATTTATAGAAGTTTTACAAGAACATATAGAAAAAGATGGAGTAACAGTTTTCTATTCTACACATATAACTTCTGATTTAGATAAAGTTGGAGATTATTTAGTATTTATATACAATGGGAAAATTATACTAAATGGAGATAAAGAAAGTATATTAGAAAGCCACAGAATAATAAGAGGTAGTAAAGATTTATTAGATGATGATACAAAGAAAGCTTTTATATCATACAAAGAAAGCTCTTTTGGATTTGAGGGATTAACTTCTAATCATAATGTAGCATATGAGATATTTGGAGAAGAAGTAGTCTATGATAAAGCGAATCTAGAAGATATATTAATGTATTATACTAGGGGGTAAGTTATGAATAATATTATAAATCTTACAAAAATGAGTTTTACAAATTTAAAATCAGTATATAAACAAATATGGTTTATATGGATAGTATGGATAGGAGTAGCTATTTTTAATCCATTCTTTTTAAATATGTTATTTGGACTAAGTATACTATTAACCCTATATCAAGTAATGGCATATGAAGATAATAATGGTATAAATTATTTAATATCGTTTCTTCCAGTAAAGAGAAGTGAATATGTTATATCTAGATATTTATTAGGTATTGGAAGTTTATTATTATCTATAATAGTAATATATATAGTACACCTAGTATCAACACAAATAAATCCATTAAAAGAAGTACCCATAAAAATTTTATTACCAATAAGTATAACTTCAGCTATATTAGCTATGTCTGTAATAATTCCTTTAGTTTTAAAGTTTGGCATAAATAAGGGAAGAGTATTCATGTCTATAATAATTATGGCTATAGCTATGGCGCCTATATCAATAATATCAGATATAAGTAAAAATCCTAAAATGATAGATAATATTATGAATATAATCAATAATATAGGTCTGCCTATTATAGTTAGTATTATAAATATAGTAATGATACTAATATCTATATTTATAAGTATAAAATTATATCAACATAAAGAAATAAAAGAATAGTACGTAGTTTATTGAATAATAGAGAGCACGTAGAAGAATTAAGGGTTATTTAAAATAGCCCTTAATTTATTTAAGATTTATTACTTTTGATATATTTTTGGTATAAACATTGTAACATTATCTAAGCTAGTAATAGAATTATAAATAAGCTCAGCGTTATCTTCTAGATTATTATTATCAAGTTTTAAGCTTAGTATAATAGAATTAAGTAAATATATATCTAATATATTAGAATTATCTCTGAATATTAATTTAATTCCATTATTACATCTAAGAAAGTTTTTTAAAATCTCATAATTAATTTTCATATATTACCCCCTGTTTATGATAACTTTATAATATAATAAATACCAATAAACTTCAAATTAAAACTATTAAATAAATTAAATTTGCTTTATATCAATACATTTTATATAATTAACTTATTATACCTTGGAGGTAATCTTATGGAAGTTAATATAAAATTAGACAACCTAAGAAAAAGACTATTAGAATTAGAAAGTGTAGCAATAGCTTATTCAGGAGGGGTAGACAGCAACTTTTTACTTAAGGTAGCAAAGGAAACTTTAAAAGATAAAGTAATTGCAGTAACACTTCATGCTATTATGCATTCAGATAGAGAGATAGAAGAATCTATAAATTATGCCAAAGAATTTGGTGTTAATCATATAGTTGTTAATGTTGATAATTTTAAAATTGAAAAATTTATAGAAAACAATACTGATAGATGTTATTACTGTAAAAAAGAAGTATTTAAAATCATAAAAGAAATCGCAGCTAAACATAATATAAAGTATGTACTAGATGGAACTAATTTAGATGATTTAGGTGATTTTAGGCCAGGTCTTAAAGCACTTGAAGAATTAAATATAATAAGTCCGCTTAAAGAGTGTGGATTAACGAAAGATGATATAAGATATTTATCAAAAAATATGGGACTTAATACTCATAATAAGCCTGCTTTTGCATGTCTTGCAACTAGAATACCATATGGGACAAAAATAACAAAAGAATTGCTTAAAAAAATAGAAAAAAGTGAAGAATACTTAATAAGTATAGGATTTAATCAATTTAGAGTAAGAGCACATAATGATATTGCAAGAATAGAAGTTGGTAAGGATGAAATATATAAATTTTTCAATGAAGATTTATTAAATAAAACTGATAAAAAATTAAAAGAAATAGGATTTAAATATGTAACCCTAGATATGGCAGGATATGAAATGGGAAGCATGAATAAGTAGTACATTTAGGAGGATGACATGAAAAAAAGTTATACATTAATATCACCTTGCTTTTTTGGTATGGAAAAAATGCTAGCAAGAGAGATAAAGGATTTAGGATTTGAAATAATCAAAACAGAAGATGGAAGGATTACATATAAAACTGGTGAAGATGGAATAGCTAAGGCTAATATGTGGTTAAGATGTGCAGAAAGAGTTCATCTTAAAGTAGCAGAATTTGAGGCTAGAACATTTGATGAGTTATATGAAAATACTAAAAGAATAAATTGGTCAAGATATATTCCATATGGAGCACAATTTCCAGTATCAAAAGCATCATCTATAAAATCAAAATTATATTCTACAACAGATATACAGTCTATAGTAAAAAAAGCTATAGTTGATAGCCTTAAAAAAAGTTATATGGAAACTGGTATATTAAAGGAAGATAAAGAAAAGTATCCAGTATATGTATTTTTACATAAGGATAAAGTTACGATATCAATAGATACAACTGGAGATGCACTTCATAAAAGAGGATACAGAGAAAAAGCAAATAAAGCTCCAATAAGAGAAACATTAGCAGCAGGGATCATGAGTTTAGTGCCATGGAAACCAGGAAGAATATTAGTAGACCCGATGTGTGGATCTGGAACTATGCTTATAGAAGCTGCAATGATGGGGATAAATATGGCTCCTGGTCTTAATCGTGAGTTCATATCAGAAAAATGGAGAACATTAGATAAAAAAATCTGGTGGGATACTAGAAAAGATGCTTTTGATAAAATAGATAATGATGTGGAATTTAAAATATATGGATATGATATAGATGAAGAAGCACTAGAAATTGCAAAGGAAAATGCTGAAATAGCAGGTGTAGATGAATATATAGAGTTTAAATTAGGAAATGCCATAGATTTTAAAAGTGATGAAGAATATGGATTTATAGTTACGAATCCTCCATATGGAGAAAGACTAGAAGACAAAGAAAGTGTACAAAGCTTATACAAACATTTAGGATATACATTTAGAAATTTAAAGAATTGGTCATATTATTTAATAACTTCGTACGAGGACTTTGAAAAAGAATTTGGACAAGAAGCAGATAAAAGAAGAAAGTTATACAATGGAATGCTAAAAACTAACTTGTACCAATATATAGGACCACGTCCACCTAAAAAATAATTAATAATTTCCCCCTTAAGATAATATATATAACATAAAGAATATTTTAAGGGGGTGTAATTATGTTAAGATTAAGTGGTAGAAGTCATAATAGAAATATGAAAAATAAGCACTCAAAAAAATTAGAAAAAAATACACAGGAAAAATCAAAATATGAAGAAGATTACAATGAGATAATATTAAATGATTTAGTTCCAGAGGAAAATAAGCAAGATTTTGGATTAGATAATGAATCTAATCAAAAAAAACAAGGTGGACTTAAATTAAATTTTGCTTTAGGTGGTAAAAAGCGACCTAATAAAAAGCAACATCATAATCAACATCAAAATCAAGAAACTTCAGATGTATTAGAAAATGTTCAGACAAATAAACAACAATCACAAGAAGATATTGGAGAAACTAATAAGTCTAAAAAGGCACCTAGACCTAAAAAAAGACCTAATCATAAAAAGCCGTCAAATAATGATCAAGAAGTTCAAAATAGTAAAAATTTAGAGAATAATAAATCTCAAAGTAAAAATGAACATAATAATAAAGAACAACATGGACATAATAAAGCTAGTCAAAGTGAAGAAAATCAAGGTAAATCTGGTTATGGAAAACAAGCTCATCATAAAAATGGATTAGGGAAAAATAGTAAAAAAACACATAGTAAATTGAAAAAATCTCAAAATAATGATAAGGAATCTACAAATGATTTACAAGAAAAAACTAAAAATTCAAATCAGAAGGTAATAAATCCTAAGAAAAGAAAAAGACAACATATTCATAAAGAAGAGTTAGAAGAGGAAGTAAGAATCTTAGAAGAAGTAGAACCTGAACTTAAAATAGAAGATAAAGAAGAAGATAGCCAAGATATAATCTCATTTAGAGGAGAAGAAAGTATGGAAGAAAATAATAGCCAAGAAGAATCTCAACAAAAAGCTTCAGAGATAAAAGAAGTACCAAGTAGATTTGAAAATATTGTTTGGTCAGAGGATAAATTTCCTAAAAAATAATAATAAATATATTTAAATAGTGTTAAAATATAAAAAGCTTAGTATTTATACTAAGCTTATTTTATATTTTAAAGGGTGATTTTATGAACAATAAAGAGTTATTTATAAAAATAAATGAAATTTTATTACAAAATTTGAAACCATCTGAGGAGTTAGAACGTTTGATAACAGAGGGATATTTAGATAAAGAGCCATTTAATAAAATAAAAAAGCTAAATAATATAGAACAAAATCCCAAATACCATCCAGAAGGAAGTGTTTTAAAACATGTATTTTTAGTAGTAGATCTAGCAAGTAAATATAAAAAATACTCTAATGATGAAAAAGTATTTATGTGGGCAGCACTTTTACACGATATAGGAAAGCTAACTACTACAAGAGTTAGAAAAAATAGAATAACTTCATATAATCATGATATTGAAGGTGAAGAGATAGCGATGGATATTTTAAATGAACTAACTGATGACGATTTTAAACAAAAAGTATCTAAGTTAGTAAGATGGCATATGCAACCATTATTTTACGATAAAAATCTTCCTTTTTTTCAACCACAAGATATGATAAATGATGTAGAATATAAAGAGGTAGCATTACTATCTTTATGCGATAGGCTTGGAAGAGGTAATTTAGATGAAGATAGAATAAAAGATGAAAAAGAAAGGATAGAAAATTTCAAAGCGTATTTTGAAAAATAACTAAATAGGGAGGTTTTGGATGAAGTTATTTAAGTTAACTGCTTTATCAACTTTGTTAATGATTACATTAAGTGGATGTAGCTTAAACTCTGAATCACCAGAACAACTTATAAAGGAAAAACCAGTTTACAGTGAAGAAAATTTAAATTTATATAGACAAATAGAGAATCTTTTACCGTCTCTAAATTCTTCGCTACTACTTCCACGAAACGCAAGTGAAGTTGCAAAAATAAATGAGGTTGACCTAGATAAAGATGGAGAAAAAGAGTTAGTAGTATTTGAAAAAAAAGAAGATGTAAATGCAAATAAAACTGAAGTAGGATTTATGGTACTTAAAAAGGATAAAAATGGAGAGTATCAAGAAGGAGGTAACATATTAGAAGGAGGAGAAACTATAGAATATGCGAATTTTTATGATTTGGATAAAGATAAGCATTTAGAAATAATTCTTCTTATAAAAAAACAAGATAAAACTAATATGTACATATATAAATTTAAAGATAATGAGTTAAATAAAGTGGCTACTTTAAATCCATATTGGATAAACGATAGATACAATCTTACTGATATGAAAATTAAGGTAGAGTATATTGATAATGATGATATTTTAGATATTTTGGTTTTAAACTATAATCCTAAAATAAATAAAGTTTATTCAAGCTTATTAAATTTTGATGGTAAAATTAAATTATTAGATTGTATAGAGCATGAAAATGTTAAAAACCTTAATAATTTATATATAACATATGGACAAGTCGATACTAATAAAAATGGAATTGTATTAGATATTCCAAATCTTAAAGAAAATAATTATATAACTCAAATTTTATATACTAAGGATAAAAAATTAAAAAAGGTATTTGAAGATGATGATAAAAATTTAATGAAACCATATTATATACCAGTTGAAGATATAAATAAAGACAAAGTTCTTGAAATACCAATAGTAGGGGGAAGTAGTAGTATATATACACTACAATCTTCATCTACAGTGAGTTGGTATAGATGGAATGGAAAGAATAATGAAGATGCTAGATTAGTATTTAATAGTAGAATATATTATAATTATAAATGCAATTTTAAATTAGAGATACCAAATAACTTAATAAATAAAATATATAGTGAACAAGAGTATCAAGGTGAAAATATTTTATTTAAGTTCTACTATAATGATTTAGTAGAAAATGAACCTAAAAATATTTTTACTATAGTTGTATCTCCTAAATCTGCTGTAGATGAAGGAAAAAGTATAACTAATAAATCATCTGTAATACTTACAGAAAGTTATGATAATACCTATATATTACAAAAAAATAATGAAGAATTATTAGATAAGTTTAATATAACTACAGAAGCATTAATGGAATATTTTTCATTAATCTATTAATATTTATTTGGGAGGATTTGTATGAAGGAAAAAATATTAATATTAGAAGATGAAATAGGAATAAGAAGTTTTGTAAGTATAAATTTAAAAAGAGAAGGATATGAGGTAATAGAAGCTGGATGTGGTCAAGAAGCTATAGATAAGATAAAAAATGAAAAAAATATATCTTTAGCGCTTTTAGATGTAATGTTACCAGATATGAGTGGAATAGAAGTTTGTAAATATATAAGACAAAATTTTGATCAAGTTGGGATTATAATGCTTACTGCTAAAGCACAAGAGGAAGATAAAATAGAAGGATTTATATCTGGTGCTGATGATTATATGGTAAAGCCATTTAGTATAAAGGAGCTATTATTTAGAATAAGCGCGTTACTTAGAAGAATTAAAAAAGATGATACTATAAACACTAATGAAATAACATCACCACCTTTTATTCTTAACTTAGATAAAAGAAAGCTATTTAAAGATGGTAAAGAAATAGAACTTACACCAACAGAGTTTTCGATAGTCAAATATTTAATTACTAATGCGAAAAAATCTTTAAGTAGAGATCAAATACTTGAAGAAGTTTGGGGAAGTAACTATCTTTATGATTTTAAAATAGTGGATGTAAATATAAGAAGAATAAGAAATAAAATTGAGGATGACCCATCAAAACCTAAATATATACAAACTGTTTGGGGATATGGATATTGTTTTAGAAAGGAAGAACAATAGTGCTACAATTTGAAGGGCTAAGGAAAAAAGTAATTAAAAATTATTTTATAATAATTATAATAACTGTTACTTTATTTGAAGGTTTATTTATATCTTATGTTCAGAATTATTATTATGATTCGGTAAGACAAAGTTTAAAAAGTCAAGTTGAGTATACCAATTCTGTATATAACACAAGTGTAAATAATATAGAAAATACTACTTTTGATGAAAAAATAAGTAATATACTAGATAAACAAAGAATCTGGGGAAGTTCAAAGTATGCAACTCAGGTAATAAACAAGGATAAGTATATTATAATTGATCAGTATGGAATAAAAAAACATGAGAAAATAGAAGCTGAAGATGTAGATAAGGCATTAAAGGGTGTAAAGGATTTATATCCTATAACTCATAAGATAGAATCTACTAATGAACATGTAATGAGCATAGCTGTACCTATAAAGATAAATAATGTAATAGAAGGTGCGATAAGATATACGGTATCGTTAACAGCTATAGATGTTACTATATTTAAGTTGGCACTTGGATTAATACTTGCAGGGATATTTATATTAATAATAGCTATATCTTTAAGTCTAAGGTTTGCAGAAACCATAATTCAGCCACTTATAGAGTTAAAAGAATTTGCAAATGAGTTAGCACATGGTAACTTTAGTATAAAGTTAAAAGACACTAGTATATCAGATGATGAGATAGGAGATTTAGCGAAGACATTTATGTATATGGCTTCTGAAATAGACAAAAGTGAAAAATTAAAAGAAGAGTTTATATCATCAATATCTCATGAACTTAGAACTCCTCTTACATCAATAAAGGGATGGAGTGAAACATTAGGATATGAAGGTATAACAAGAGATGAACTTGATTTAGGTCTTGGAATAATCCAAGATGAAACAGAGAGACTTATAAAACTAGTTGAAGAGTTACTTGATTTTTCAAGACTAGCATCTGATAGGATAAAGTTAAAAATAGATACAGTAGATATAAAAAGGCTAGCAATAGGAGTTGTGAATCAGCTTAAGGTAAAATCGAGCGAAAAAGATATAAGCTTAAGTGCAGAGTTTGAAAATGAAAATATTGATTTAATTCAAGGTGATAAAGACAGACTTAGACAGGTTTTAATAAATTTAATTCAAAACTCTATAAAATTTACTGATGAAGGTGGATTTATAAATGTTATAGTATCTCAAGATGAAGAGTACACAACTATGAAGGTAGTAGATAACGGAGCTGGTATAGAAAACGAAAATTTAGAAAAAGTCTTAGATAAATTCTTCCAAGAAGATTACAATGAAGCAGGTAGCGGTTTAGGACTTGCTATAAGTAATGAAATAGTAAAACTTCATGGAGGTAAGATGATACTTAACAGTAAAAAAGGAGTAGGAACTTCTATAACTGTAAAAATAAAAAACACACTTATAAAATCTATATAAGCTAAAAATAGAAAGAGGAATAATATGAGAAACATAAAGATAACTATAAAATATGATGGCTCAAGGTATAAAGGGTTTCAAAGGCTAAAAGACAATGATATGACAATACAAGGTAAGATAGAGGATGTCTTAAGCAAAATGGCTAATGAAAACATAGAAATAATTGGATCTGGAAGAACAGATATGGGGGTTCATGCATATGGACAAGTTGCTAATTTTAAAACAACTTCTAATTTATCTGTAGACAAAATGAAAACATATTTATATGAGTATTTACCAGAAGATATAGTAATAACTAACATAGAAGAAGTAGATGAAAGATTCCATAGTAGGTATAATGCAAAATCAAAAGTATACTTATATAAAATATACAATAATAAATTCCATGATCCATTTTTAAGAAAGTATACTACTCATATACATAAGAAATTAGACATAGAATTAATGAAAGAGGCAAGTAAATATTTTATAGGCGAACATGATTTTACTAGTTTTGCATCATCTAAATCTAAGAAAAAATCAAATGTAAGAATTATACATTCTATAAATATAACAGAAAATGATGGTTTAGTAGAAATATACTTTGAAGGTAATGGATTTTTATATAATATGGTAAGAATAATGACAGGTGCTTTAATAGATGTAGGACATAAAAAAATAGCACCTGAAGATATTAAAATAATGCTTGAAGAAAAAGATAGGACTAAAGCTGCAGATACTGCTTCGGCTAAAGGATTATATTTATATAAAGTAAGTTATTAAAAAATAGGCTTTTAAAGCCTATTTTTTATTAGAATATATGGTTTAAATCACATTTTTCTGACTCTAAAATATTGTTTAAATGCATTTTTATAGTTTCAATTTGTTCTAATGCAGCTAATTTATCGTTGTATTTAATGCTTTGTTCAAGTATATTAAGTGATAAACATATATCATCAAAGTACTCATGGTCTACTATTTTATACCAAATTTCTTTTTCTTTATGCCATGATTTTGACCAATCTTTTATATCAATAGCAACTTTATCAAGTTTATCATCTTCAATATTTTTTTGAATAAGTTCAATTTCATGTTTAAATTTATTAGTAAAATCATATATTTTGTTTTCAGAATAAATACCTAAAGACACAAATAATAAAGTCCATATTAAAACTGCAATAACTTGTTTCATATTATGCTCACCTCATTTAGTCCTTTTTTCTTTGTATAAGAACTTCATCATTTTCATCAACTATACAAATTAAAACATCTTTAATCCTTTTTATATGATTAGATTTTAAAATTTTTAAAATCCATCTATCATCTTTGTTTATCTCATTAAGATTATCTTTTATAACTTTACCGTCTATTATAACTGGAAGAGGTAAATGTTTAAAATCATTTGTTTTATTAGGATCATAAGATGTGGATGGAACAATACTTAAATCTCCGTCAGTTTCAAGTATTGCATATTGAACTTCTTTAAGATTAAAGTATCCTTGAGAACGTAATTCTTCCAGAAGCTCTTCAATAGTTATACGTTCTTTTTTTAATTGTCTATAATTTAATTTATTTTTACTTATAAGGACAGCAGGACTACCAGATAAAATTTTACTAACAGTTCTACTTTTTAAAGTTATATAAGAAATCAAAACTTCTATAAATACAAGCCCTGTAATTGAAGAAATTCCATAGATTATAGGAATAGCGTTATTTTGCATAGGAATAGCTGCAACTTCCGCAATAAGTAGTGTTATTACTAAGTCAAAAGCATTCATTTCAGCTATTTCACCTTTTCCCATAACCCTTAAAGCTATTAAAACTGCTATATACAGTATTATACTTCTAATTAAAACAACAAGCACTTTATCACCTCTAAAAAACAGTATATAAATTAGTATATCCAAATCAAAAAGTTAGATACTCAAATATAAAATGATGTCTTTAAAATAATGGTATAATTTGATATAATATGACTTACTTAGTAGTAAGGAGGTTACGATTATGAGTAAAAGAAAACAAGTACAAGTTCCTATAGAAAAAATACAAGAACAAGATAGATTTATAGAAGCAATAGCTGAAAAAAATTCAAGATTTTATGCAATACATCAAACAAAGCCAAAGTATATGATACAAACTTTTGGATGCCAAATGAATGAACATGACTCAGAAAAGTTATGTGCAATGCTTGATGATATGGGTTATCAAAGAACTATGCTTGCTGCCGAATGTGATCTTATAATATATAATACTTGTGCAGTAAGAGAAAATGCAGAACTTAAGGTTTATGGAAACTTAGGTCAATTAAAGTTTAATAAACGTAAAAATCCAGATTTAAAAATAGCTGTTTGTGGATGTATGATGCAGCAACCTCATGTTGTTAAAGAACTAAAGTCTAAATATAATCATGTTGATTTAGTATTTGGAACACACAACCTTTATAAATTCCCAGAATTATTAGCATCATCAATGGAATCAGAGGGTATGTTAGTAGATGTTTGGGATGTTGATGGAGAAGTAGTAGAAGGTCTTAGAAGTAGTAGAAAATTTGAACTTAAAGCCTTTGTAAATATAATGTATGGATGTAATAACTTCTGTACTTATTGTATAGTACCTTACACTAGAGGTAGAGAAAGAAGTAGAAGTGTTGAAGATATAGTTAATGAAATAAAAGAATTAGTTGCGAATGGAACTAAGGAAGTAACATTACTTGGTCAAAATGTAGATTCATATGGAAAGACTTTAGATAATCCTGTAACATTTGCTGAGCTTCTAAGAATAGTAAATGAAATAGAAGGTTTAGAGAGAATAAGATTTATGACATCTCATCCTAAAGATATATCTGATGAAGTTATATATGCTATAAGAGATTGTGATAAAGTATGTGAATTTATACACTTACCAGTACAATGTGGAAGTACAAGCTTACTTAAGAAGATGAATAGACACTATAGTAAAGAATACTATCTAGAGATAGTAGAAAAAGCTAAGAAAGAAATTCCTGATATAGCATTTTCAACTGACCTTATGATAGGATTCCCTGGTGAAACTGAGGAAGATCTACTAGATACTATAGATGTAGTTAGAAAAGTAAAATATGATGCAGCATTTACGTTTATATACTCAAAGAGAGAAGGAACTCCAGCTGCAAAGATGGAAAATCAAATACCAGAAGATGTAAAACATGAAAGATTTAATAGAGTATTAGCTGCAGTAAATGAAGAAATAGCTAAAATAAATGAAAGCTACCAAGATAAAGTTGTAGAAGTTTTAGTTGAAGGAAAGAGTAAAACTGATGATAATGTATTAACAGGTAGAACTAGACAAAATAAACTAGTAAACTTTACTGGTGGAAGTGAAGATATAGTTGGGAAATTAGTTAATGTAAAAATAACATCACCAAAAACATTCTCATTACAAGGAGAATTAGTTAAGTAATTAAAAAACGTGCCTTAGATATTTAAGGCACATTTTTTTAATTATTAGAATTTTATAACATATCAAAAACTGCTGATAACTTGTGTATGACATATCGTTGGCGAAATAAAGTACTTCGCCGACACCTCGCTCGAGCGAAGCAAATTTTTTATATTTCTAAAAACTCTAGGAAATTTTCTAGTATTTTAGCGGTTATACCCCATATCACATAATTTTCATATTTATAAAATAAAACTCTATAATTACTAGTAGCAAATTTATAATCCTTTTTATTAGGGATAATATCATAAGGAAAATTATCATTTGGAATAATTTTGACTTTATTATTATAAAGGCAAGGGTTATGTTCTAATAAGTAAGATACTGGAACTAAAAAAATATGATCTACTTCATCTTTATTTATATTAAGGCTATCTATATTATTTATATATCCAACAAAAGGATGAATTATCATATTACCAGGTGTTATAAGTAAATCTAGTTCAGAGATAATATTTACGTTTTTTACATTTGTTCCAAGCTCTTCACAAGTTTCTCTTATAACTGCATCAAGAGGACTTTCATTAATTTCTATTTTTCCTCCAGGAAAAGATATTTCATTAGGTTGGTTTTTTAAATTTTTAGACCTTACCTGAAACAATATATAATGTGTATCATTTTTCTTTACTATAGGTATTAAAACTGAAGCTCTTTTCATATTTTTATATCCATTTATATAAGGTTTATAATTTTTAAATTTATGCTTTAAATCTTCTATCATATAACTACTCCTTTAATTATTAAAGTACAGTATTATATTATATACAATTATAAATCAAAATAATACAAATAATACGATTATTATAGATTATTTCTTACCTCATATGTATAATATAAATTAGTTATATAGTAAGGAGAGACATAAATGAGATTATATACAAAGGAAGATGACATATATATAAATATACCAAGTAATATGATAAATAATATCGATGAAGATAATATTTTATTAAAAGAATATATAAGAATTTATAAGAATGTAGAGAAGCTTAAAGAATATATAACTAAATATTTATTTGAAAAAGATAGCTCAATAACTCAAAAGAATATTGGAGATTTATTACTTAATATAAAATCTGAAGAAAATTTAGATAAATTTATAAATTATATAGATGTAGATATACATTCTTTAGAAAAAAAGTTTAAAAACTTAAACATACACTTAGGTGTAAATATAGATGAGATAAATTTAGCAAAAGAAGAAATTAAAAATGAATATGTAAATAGATCTTATAATGAAGACTTTATAGTTAGTAAAGAATATATAAATGAGATAATAAATTGTATAAAAGATGAAAATATGTATTCATTAAGACAAAAATCTAGATATGGAAGTTTAAACATAGAAGGAAAACTAAAATACCTAGAGGATATAGAAGATTTCAATGAAGATGAAAAGGGTGGAATATATAGTCCTATACTTGTTATATATAGACCGGCTAAGTATTTAAGAGGAAGTTATATATTAGAAGATACTTATTATGTATACATAAAAAGACAACCACTAAATGCGCTTATTAATCAAGAAAAGCTTAATGAAAAAGGTATTGATGGTATGGGAAGTATTATATATAAAAAGCTAAAACATGACCTTACAAATGAAAATTTACAGGAAATCTTAGCTGAAATATATATATATGCAAATAAAAATAATTTAAATTTTGAAAATATAAAATTAACGGATATAAGTTCTAATAGATTATGGCTTACAAGTGAAAGACTTAAAAAAGAATTTAAAGAACTTAGATATTATCACAAAAATTTAACACAGAAAATAAAGGATATATATGATTCTACAGGAGCGTATTATACTCAAATAGGTGGGAAATATATATTTAACACAAGAGATTTTGCACATTGTTACAAAACATATAAGTCAAAAGATATAAATGGATAAATTTATTTGAAATTTTATAAAATACCTTATATAGATTTATACAGTAGAGTTCTATATAAGGTATTTTTATATGTTAAGGTAGTAAAATAAAATATATTATAAAATATTTTTAAGATAATAATTATTTTGAATAAATAAGTTTTGTTTATATAATATTATTACTTTTAAACTTAAAAAATAAAAATATATAGATAACTTAGGAGGTATTAAAATGATTAGAAAAGCCAAGTTTAGTGATATAGATACTATAATGTCTATAATAAATGAAACTGTAGAAGAAATGAAATCATACGGAAATACTCAATGGGATAATAATTATCCTAATAATAAAACCTTTATAAATGATATAAAAAATGATAGCTTGTATGTATATGAAGAGGATAATTATATAAAAGGCTTTGTATGTATTGATAATAATGAAGCAGAAGAATACAAAAATTTAAATTGGTCATTATATGAAAAATGTATGGTAACTCATAGAATGGCTATCGATAATAAATTTAGAAATAGTGGTATAGCTAGTAAGTTAATGGATTTTTGTGAAGAATTAGCATTAAAAAATGGAGTAAGATATCTTAAAGCTGATACTTATTCATTAAATATAAAAATGAACTCTTTTTTCAAAAAGCGAGGATATAAATTTATTGGTAAAGTTTTCTTTACAGGAAAAGAAAAGCCATTTTATGTTTATGAAAAAATATTAAAAGAAAAGTAAAATTAAAACTTAACTATTAAAGTATAAGTAATCTGGGTATTAAAAATACTTAGATTATTTTTTTATCCAAACTTAATAATACTTAGGAGTTATGGTATAATAATTAACTAGAAAATACAATCACTAAGACTTAAGGAGGGTGAGTATGAACATAGATAGAAATAAACTTACTCCAATGATGAAACAATACTTTGAAGTTAAAGATAGATACCCTGACTGTATATTATTCTTTAGACTTGGAGACTTTTATGAAATGTTTTTTGAAGACGCTATAATAGCTTCAAAAACACTTGAAATAGCATTAACAGGAAAATCATGTGGCCTAGAAGAAAGAGCTCCTATGTGTGGGATACCATTTCATAGTGCCAATTCATATATATCAAAATTAGTAGAAGCAGGATACAAAGTTGCAATAGGTGAACAGTTAGATGATCCACAAACAACTAAAGGAATAGTAAGAAGAGATGTTATAAGAGTTGTAACTCCAGGTACTGTACTTGAAGGAAGCTTACTTGAAAATAAGAAAAATAACTATCTTTTATCGCTATATATAAAAGAAGATTTATGTGGATTAACTTATGTTGATATAAGTACGGGAGAAGTAAATGCAACATATTTATCTACTGATAAAATAGTAGAAGAAATTGCTAAAGTTCATCCAACGGAAATAATAATAAATGACTTAAACTTTATTCCTAAATTACAAAATATAGCTACAATAAGTAATATATATATAAATGAAAGCTTTGATGAAAAATATTTAGATGAAAGTATTCTTAATGAGTACTTTAGTGATGAATATTTAAGTAATATAAAATTTGATGATAAAGATTTAATAAAATATAGTTTATCTATACTATTAAACTATATATTTAATACTCAAAAGCAAGTTACATCAAATATAAATAACATAAATATATACAACTCTAGTGAATATATGGTACTTGATATGTTTACAAGAGTTAACCTTGAACTTACAGGGACTATAAGAGGAAATAAGAAAAAAGGATCACTTTTACATGTATTAGATAAAACATCTACTGCTATGGGGGGAAGACTTCTTAGAAAATATGTAGAAGAGCCATTAGTTAATAAAGCTAAAATAGATGAAAGATTAAATGTTATACAAGAAATTAAAGATGATTTTATGCTTCGTGAAGACTTAAATGAAATCTTAAAAAATGTATACGATATAGAAAGAATATGTGGAAAAATTGCCTTTGAAAAAGTAACACCAAAAGAAATGATCCATCTTAAAAATTCTATAGAAAAATTACCAATATTAAAGGATACTATAAATTCATCAAGTGCATCTATGCTTAAAGATTATATAAAATACTTAGATGATTTAAATGATTTGTATAATCTTATTAATGAGTCTATACTTGAAGAACCGTCAATAACTTTAAAAGATGGTAATATAATAAAATCAGACTTTAATGAAGGATTAAAAGAGCTTCGTGACATCTCTAAAAACGGAGCATATATGATAAAAGAAATCGAAAATGAAGAGAGAGAAAAAACTGGTGTTAAATCTCTTAAAATAGGATTTAATAAAGTATTTGGATACTTTATTGAAATAACTAAGGTCAATTTAAATACTGCTAAGATTGATGAATCATATATAAGAAAACAAACACTAAGCAATGCAGAAAGATTTATAACTCCAAAGCTTAAGGAAATAGAAGATAAAATACTAAATGCTGAAGAAAAAATAAAATCTTTAGAGTATGAAATATTTGTAAATATAAGAAATGAAATTTACAAAAATATAGATAGAATACAAAAAGTATCTAAAACTATAGCAAATATAGATGTATTTGTATCATTAGCTACTGTAGCTTATATAAATAATTATGTAAGACCTAATATAAATGAAGATGATAAATTAGATATAAAAAATGGTCGCCATCCAGTAGTTGAAAATATAGTGGGCGAAGAAAACTTCGTTCCAAATGACACTTACCTAAATACAGGTGAAAATATAATAAATATAATAACAGGACCTAACATGGCAGGGAAGTCAACATATATGAGACAAACTGCAGTAATTGCTTTAATGGCACACATTGGTTCATTTGTACCAGCAGAATATGCAAATATACCAATACTTGATAGAATATTTACAAGAGTTGGAGCAAGTGATGATTTATCTCAAGGACAATCAACATTCATGGTTGAGATGAGTGAAGTATCTCATATACTTAAAAATGCTACAGATAAAAGTTTGGTAATACTTGATGAAATCGGAAGAGGGACAAGCACTTATGATGGAATAAGTTTAGCTTGGTCTATAGTTGAATATATTCAAAGTAAAATAAAATGTAAAACTTTATTTGCAACACATTATCATGAATTAACTGACCTTGAAAATGAATTTAGTGAAGTGAAAAACTACTCTATAGCAGTTAAAGAAGATGATGATAATATAATCTTCTTAAGAAAAATAATACCAACTGGAGCGGATAAGAGTTATGGTATATATGTTGCAAAACTTGCAAAGCTTCCAGATGAAGTTATAAATAGATCAAGAGAAATACTAAGTGATTTAGAAAAAAATCATATATATAATAGTGTAGCTATAAATAAAGATAGTGATAAGATTTTTGAAAATATTAACGCTATAGAAATACCATCAAATAATGATACAAAACTATATATTGAGAATATAAAAGAGTTAGAAAAGGAAATATTAACTTTAAAAGAAAATAGCTTTAAAGAAGAATTTGAAAGTTTAAAATTAGAACATGAATCTTTAGTTAAAAGCTATGAAGATATTAAATCTAAAAATGATAAATTAAATATAGAAAATAAAGATTTATCTAAAAAAATTAAAGATAATGAAGCAAATTCACAAATAGCAGTAACTCAAATGAGTTTCGATACTATAGGTGATAACAATTTAAAGGATGAAATATTAAACTTAGACTTGCTTAATATGACTCCACTAGATGCAATAAATGCATTATATTCATTACAAAAGAAAGCTAAAAACAATTAAGAGTTGAAGAACCCTAAAATTAATTTTAAATTAGCGAAATATATTAAGCTAATACGTTAGAAAAGGGGGAGGACAATATGAATAGAATTAATATACTAGATGATTTAACTATAAATAAAATAGCTGCAGGAGAGGTCGTTGAAAGACCTTCTTCTGTAGTTAAAGAATTAATAGAAAATTCTGTAGATGCAGGAAGTACTAAAGTAGTTATAGATATACAAGATGGTGGAAAAAAACTTATTAGAATAACTGATAATGGGTGTGGTATAGCATCTAGTGAAGTTGACAAATCATTTTTAAGACATGCTACAAGCAAGATTAAAAATATTGATGACCTGTATGATTTATATTCTCTTGGATTTAGAGGTGAAGCTTTAGCATCTATTAGTGCTGTATCAAAACTTGAAATGATAACAAAAACAAAAGATGAGCCTATAGGAACTAAAGTTATAGTTGAAGGTGGGCATATAATATCTAAAGAACCCGTAGGTGCACATAATGGTACAACTATTATAATAAAAGATATATTTTTTAATACACCAGCTCGTCAAAAGTTTTTAAAATCAACTCATGCTGAAACTATAAATATAAGTGATTTAATAAATAAACTTGCAATAGGAAATCCACATGTTCAATTTAAATATGTAAATAATAATAAATCTATGCTTACAACACCAGGAGATAATAAATTATTAAGTGTTATAAGAAGTATATATGGGAAAGAAATTTGTGAGAATTTAATAGAGGTAAATTATGAGTGTAAATATTTTAAGATAAGTGGGTATATAGGAAATAACAATATCTATAGATCTAATAAAAATTTACAACACGTATATATAAATAAAAGATTTGTAAAAAGTAAGATAGTTTTAGATGCTATAAGTGAAGCGTATAAAGGTATTATACCTATTAATAAACATTCAATATGTTTTATACAGTTGACTATAAATCCAGCTAATATAGATGTAAATATACATCCAACAAAGCTTGAAGTTAAATTTGAAAATGAAAAGGAAATGTATATTGAACTTAGAGATATACTAAGAAAAACTTTACTCTCAGTATCATTAATAGGAAAGTATGAGACATATGATAAAAAAGATACTACTAAAAATATCTTAGTAAAAGAAAATAACAGTCAAGGTAAAGACATCTATGAAAATAAAGCGTCTTATGATATAAAAGTAATTGAGAAAAATTACGAAAAGCCAATAGATTCATTTATGTCATTTAATGATATTATAAAAAGTGAAAATAACACAGAAAAAGATAAAAAAAATATATATGAGAAAAAATCAACAGCTAATATAAATGAATTAGATAATATAAAAATAATAAAAGAAGATTCTAGTTCTGAATATATAATAGAAGGTAATATTAGCTTAGAAAATTCTTTTTCTATTGAAGATATAGAAAATTTAGATAAAGAAAAAGAATATCAAGAAAGCTTATATAATCAGGATAATGAGTATGAAGAAAATAATTTAAATTATAAGTATAGTAGTGAATATATAAATAAAGATGAATATAGCAGTAAATTTACAAAAGAAATAGGAAAAATAGAGGACAATATTCAAGAACAATTTTTTAAAGATTCTCCATCTAATAAGTTTTCATTAGCAGGATATAATGTTATAGGAACAATATTTGATACCTATATAATATTATCTAAAGGAAATTCAATGTATCTACTTGATCAACATGCAGCACATGAGAAGATACTTTATGAAAGATATATGGATAAGTTCTATAAATCTAGTATAAATATGCAAATGTTACTAGATCCTATAGTACTTGAATTATCTAATATAGATATGTTACATGTTGAAAATAATTTAGATATATTCATGAAATTTGGTTTTGAAATTGAATTATTTGGTAACAATCACATAATGATAAGATGTGTACCAACTATATTCGGTGTTCCTGAATCTGAAAAATTTATACTACAAATAATAGATAATATAGAAGAAATAAAAAATAACTATGAGCTAAAAGGAGAAAAATTTGCATCTATGGCGTGTAGAGCTGCTATAAAAGCAAATGACAGAATTCAAAGTATGGAAATAAAAAGTTTACTTAATGAACTTGAAACTTGTGAAAATCCTTTTACATGTCCTCATGGTAGACCAACAATAGTAGAAATAACGAAAACTGAAATAGAAAAAATGTTCAAACGAATTATGTAGTTTAGAGAGGATTAATATGAAAAAGATTCCAATTATAATACTTACAGGACCAACAGCAGTTGGAAAAACTAACTTATCAATAGACCTTGCAAAAGAACTAAATGCTGAAATTATATCTGCAGATTCTATGCAAATATATAAATATATGGATATAGGTAGTGCTAAGGTAACAGAAGAAGAAACGCAAGGAGTAAAACACTATTTAGTAGATGAAGTAACTCCAGATTATGTATTTTCAGTTTCTGAGTTTCAAAAAAGGGCAGATGATTATATACAAAAAATAAATAAGGATAATAAAAAAGTTCTAGTGACAGGAGGAACTGGACTTTATTTAAATTCATTAATTTATGATATGGATTTTGCAAAATCTGATGCAAATAATGAGCTTCGAGAAAAATTAAGAATAGAACTTGAAGAAAATGGTATAGACTATATGCATAATAAATTAAAAGAATTAGATCCTGAAGCTGCTGATAGAATCCATAAAAATAATACTAAAAGAGTTATAAGGGCTCTTGAAGTTTGTTTAAGTGGAGAAAAAATGAATGATTTTTCTAAGGACTTAAAGTTTAATGAAAAATATAATCCTATAATAATAGTTTTAAATAGAGAAAGAAATCATCTATATGAAAGAATAAATAAGCGTGTAGACATAATGATGGACAATGGTTTAATAGATGAAGTTAAAAACTTACTTAAAATGGGATATACAAAAGATATGATATCTATGCAGGGAATAGGATATAAAGAAATAATAAAATATTTAGACGGTGAGTATACATTAGATGAGGCTATAGACATAATAAAAAGAGACTCAAGAAGGTATGCAAAGCGTCAGTTAACTTGGTTTAGAAGATATGACGATGCTAAGTGGTTTAACTTAGATGAATATAGTGATAGTCAAGTACTTAAAAATGATATAATTATGCATATTGAAAAAATGCTATAAATTATATAAAATATAATAAAAGGAATGGTAAATTTTACTACTTAAATTAAATTATCGGGAGGATATATGCAAATGAAAAATAATACAGCTATAAATTTACAGGATTTATTTTTAAATAATGCTAGAAAAGAAAGAATACCTGTTACAATATATTTAATGAATGGGGTTAAAGTAAATGGACAAGTAAAAGGTTTTGATAGCTATATAATAATGCTAGAAGATGAGAAAAGACAACAAAATATGATATACAAGCATGCAGTATCAACTATACTACCTACTAGACATATAAATATGCAAAATAATAATCAACAAAATAATAATTTTAATAAATAGATAAGGATGTGAATCAAATTGTATTTGATTCACATTTTTTACATATAAGTAAATTATGATATGAAAAATTTTGTGAATAACTTATGAATACAAGTAATTTCAATAATCTTAGAAAAGTAAAAAATGGTATCTTTAGCAACGGATATAACTGAAATGATTCGCCTACAAGTTGTTCAAGTGTATCGGATTTTTTATAATAAGATTTTATATTTATAAAAATATATGTAATATTTATATAATGAAGCTACATAAAAGTATAATAAATTTAAAAATAATATTTTATAGATATATAATAGTAGAAATAAAAGGATATCGTTTAACAGATAAAATAATATATATAGGAAGTTATATAATGAAAGTAAAAAAGAAAACTTTTGAGTGATATAATTCACATATAACATATAGATTATATCTATATGTTATATGTGAATTATATTGAATTTCTATTTAACTTTACTTTTAAAATAAATTTTATATAATATAAAATGTTGAAAAAACGAAAAAAATAAAAGAAATGGAGGGTTAGGTGTGAAATTAACCAAAAAAGCAAAAGCTTTCTTAATGAGTACAATGATAATTGCCACATTAGGCAGTATAGTTGGATGTTCATCAAATAATAGTGATTCAACTTATAATAAAGTAGATTCTGCTAAAACAGAAAAGCTAACGTCAGATAATAAAAAGACATTAGTTATAGATGTAAGAAGTTCAGATGAATATGCTAAGGGTCATTTAGTAGATGCAATAAATATACCATTTGATGATTTTAAAGAAAAAATCAATGAATTAGATGGCTATAAGGATCAAAAGATTATATTAATATGTAATACTGGAAATAAAAGTGGAAAAGGCGCTCAAATTCTAGTAGATAACGGATTTAAGAAAGTATACAATGCAGAAGATGGTATGGATGAATTTGATTATTCTACAGTAACTTACACAAATGTTACAGGAAGTGAATTTGAAAATATGATAGCAAAAAATAAGAATGCTGTTATAATAGATGTAAGAGATGCTAAGGACTATGAAAAAAGCCATATAGAAAACTCAATAAATATACCAATAGATGACTTTGAGTCAAGATTTAATGAATTAGAGGAATACAAGGGTAAAGATATATTAATATATTGCTCAATAGGAAGAAGAAGTGCTAAAGCAGCGGGAATATTAGAAAATAATGGATATACTAATGTTTACAATGCAGTAGATGGTGTAACAGAATATGACTTTAAATTAGTTAAATAATTATATAAAAAAGGTATATAAGATTTTATATGCCTTTTTAAAATACTTTAGAAAAGAGGCGAATTAAAATTAATAATCAAGAAAGAAATAAAGGACTTAATAAATCATTTTGGATTACAATTGGTATTATACTAGCTTTAGTTTTAATATATTTATTTGTTCCAACTATAAATGATATTGTAAATAATATGACATCTTATTTAGTTAAACTTGATATGGAAGGATTAAAAGAATATATATTATCTTTTGGTATTTGGGGACCGGTAGTATCTTTCTTATTAATGATACTTCAATCTGTAGCTGCACCTCTTCCAGCATTTGTAATAACTTTTGCTAATGCTGCTTTATTTGGATGGGTGTATGGTGCAATACTTTCATGGACTAGTGCCATGGCTGGAGCAGCAATATGTTTTTATATAGCTAAATTTTTAGGAAGAAATACAGTTGAGAATTTAACTAGCAAATTTGCATTAGATGAAGTAGATAAGTTTTTTGTAAAGTATGGAAAGCATACAATATTAATAGCAAGACTATTGCCATTTATGTCTTTTGACTTAGTAAGTTATGCGGCAGGATTAACATCAATGAGCTTTGCATCATTTTTTATAGCAACAGGAATAGGACAGCTTCCAGCTACAATAGTGTATTCATATGTTGGAGATATGCTAACTGGTGGGGCTAAGTTAATGATGACTGGGCTACTTACATTATTTGCATTAAGTATATTAATATATGTTATTAAGAAAATATGGGACGAAAAAATAATAAACAATTTAAAATAATAATACAAAATAGTTAAGAGTTGATTTCTATATATAATAGAAGTCAGCTTTTTTTATAAAGATAAAAAACTATATAAAGAACTTACTAAATTTAGATATGTATTTATATTAAATGTAGTTTTTTATACAATTTTCAAATTATAAATAGTAAATGATGAGAGTGAATTATTTGCTTGATTTATTTAATATAATAAAATTTATTGACAAGTATAAATATATTATATATTATTGTTTAATATTAAAATTAAGTATTTATAGACACATAAAATAAGGAGATTGATGATGAATACATTAGATGATAAAATAAGTATAATTGATAGTATATCATATGATGGAGTAGACTTTGAGATAATAGCATATAATAACTTAGAAGGAGCTCAAAATGTAGAAACAGCAATGGGTGTATTCTTTGCAAATCAGGTTGGATTGAAAATGAAGCAAGTAAGAATAAAGTTAAATAATAGTTCTGTAAAAACTGAAGCTGGAGCGCTTTATTATTATAAAGGAAATATACAATCTAAAAGTAATATTGGTGGTGTAGGAGGTCTTTTTAAAAAGGCCGTTTCAGGAAGTATAACAAATGAAAGTGCTATAAAACCTATTTATAGTGGACGTGGAGAGATTCTTTTAGAACCATCATATAAACACTATATAATAATGGAATTAAATAATGAAAGTATAATCGTTGATAAAGGAATGTTTTATTGTTGTTCAGAGGATATAACTGTTAAAGGAGTTATGCAAAAAAATATTTCATCAACATTACTTGGAGGAGAAGGATTATTCCAAATAGAATTAACTGGTTCAGGGGTAGTTGTACTTGAATGTAGTGTACCAAAGTCAGAAATAGTAGAATGTGAAATAAGTAAAGGAGAAGAATTAAAGGTAGATGGAAACTTCGCTATAGCTAGAAGTAAAGGTGTAAACTTTAGCGTTACAAAATCAGATAAAAGTTTATTTGGTTCAGCTATAAATGGTGAAGGATTCTTAAATACCTTTATTGGTGAAGGAAAAGTTTGGATAGCTCCTACTCAACCTATGTATGAAAAAATGAGATATGGCCTTCCAACTAATAATAATTCTATGAATAACCCAACACCTCGTCAAAGAGGATAATATTAAATGCCCTGTAGGATAGATTCTTATTATCTAGACTATAGGGCATTTACACTAAACATTTATATTAGAAAAACCTTCACCTAATGTCTCATAAACGTCAGATATCCTCAAAATGAAGAGTTTGTAACAAAGATTGGAGAAAGCTATGGAACTTCAAAGGATACTACTTTATATAATGGTCCTTTTGTATTAACAAAGTGGAAAACAGAAGATCAATTTACTATGGAAAAAAATCCAAACTATTGGGATCAGAAAGAGGTTAATTTATTAATTATAAACGCTAAAGTTGTAAAAGATGTTCAAGCGGGTGTTAGTTTATTTGAAGCAGGAGAAATAGATATAGTTTAGATTAATTCAGAGTACGTTGATAAATTTAAGGGTTCAAAAGATTTTAAACTATTCTCTAATGCAGCAACAATATTTTTAACTACTAATAAAGATAGAAAATAGATTTTTACAATATTGACAAAAGTAATTTATATTATAAATAAATTTATAATATAAATAAAATATATGATAATAAAAAAGCTGATCCTTAAATAGATCAGCTTTTTTATTATCTAGATACAAAAGTTTCACAACTTGTATTGTGTGCATTTATTTGAACGCTGTCAGCAACGCAATTCTTATCTTCATTGTAAGTGCAATTAACAGCATCACATTTTATTTGTTCAGGTTTAGTACAACTGCAATTAGCACAATTTGTAAAAGAAGTACTATCTTGATCTACGAAAGAAGAGCAGTAAGTACTAGAAGTTGTATTAGCATTATGACCACCTACATTTATACCACCAGCATAACATAATCCCGAGTTATTATGTCCACAATTAGTTGCAGAACAGTTTAAATTTCCATTTGACATTTTATGTACCTCCTATTTACTTATATAATCTATTATTTGATAAATTAAAAAAAATATAATAGGAAGATTTAAGGAAAATTATAGATTATAGATATTATTTAAATTTAATAGATAATAAGTGTATTTTAATAAAATGACAAATTGAAACTTTATAATAAAGTTATTAATAAGGTATTACTTAAAGTAAAAAATAATATAATTTAACTCGTTGTGCTAGTTAAATTTTTCAATAATAAAACTCCAACAAATATAGTATCCTAAGATTATCTCTACTATTCTAAAGGAGGATTATATATGCTAGAGTTTAATAATTATTATATCCAAGATCAAAAAAATTTAACTGATTTATTTACAAATATATTTGTAATTATAGATGATATATATAATGAGATTATACCTATAACTGTAAGTAATAGACGTAATATAAAAGATAGCAAACTTTCTGATAGTGAGATAATCACTATTAGCATAGTTGGTGAACTTTTAACTATTGATTCTGAAAAAGCATTCTTTAGTTTGCTTAAAAGGGAATATAAAAATCTATTTCCAAAGATAGGAGATAGAACGAGATTCAACAGAACTAAAAGAAACTTATATTGGGTAATATCTAAAATAAGAGAGCATATTTCTTTATTTATGCAATCTTATTCTAACAATATAAGAATTGTAGATAGTATGCCTATTCCAGTATGTGAATTTGGTAGAGCACATTTTAGTAAATGCTTTAAAGGCGAAGCCTCTTATGGTAGATGTCCTTCAAAAAAACAAACTTATTTTGGATTTAAATTTCATGCTCTTACTACAATAGATGGATTTTTATCTGATTATATTATAACTCCAGCTAATGTAGATGATAGAAATGCAGTATGGGATTTATGTGATAAATATAAATCTATTTCTATTATTGGTGATAAAGGGTATGTAAATAAAAGGCTAACGCCTGAACTGAAAGTTGAAAAGGATATAAATCTATTATTTTTAAAGCGCGGAAATAGTAAAGATAATTATCCCAAAGATATAAGACAATTGATATTTAAAGCTAGAAGAAGGATAGAAACTAGTTTTTCTCAGTTGGCAGAACAATTAAATTTGAATAAAGTAAAAAGTAAATCAATGTTAGGATTTATAACTAGAACTTCAATAAAAGTTTTAGCTCATAATATATCATTTCTAATAAACAAATTAATGGGAAATGAAGATTCTATATCTAAAATAAAAAGATTAGTATTTGGATAAAAATTACAAATACTAATCTTTCATAGGATATTCTTTTTTGCACAATTTAAATTCCTTTATTTGGAAAAATAATTAACTAGCACAACAGATTAATTTAATAGACGTATGAAAGATACTGTTATATTATATATATAACAAATAAAACAAAAAAGGGGGATTGATTATGAAAAAAGTTAATATTTTTTTGAGTATAAACTTTATATTTACATGGGGTGTGGCATTTTGGCTAATGAGCAATGGTGGATATCAAAATCCATTGGCTAAGATAGTACTTATGGTATGTATGATAATTCCAGCAATATCAGCAATTTTAACTAGCTTTATAACTAAGGAAAATATTAAAGATTTATGGATAAAACCAAATTTTAGAAATAATAAAAAATTTTATTTAATAGCATGGTTTTTGCCTGCAATACTTATTGTATTAGGAGCAGGAGTGTATTATTTAGTGTTTCCATCTCATTTTGATTTAAGTATGTCAACATTTATAAAATTAACACAAGACCAAATGGTAGCTATGGGTCAGCGAGCACCATCAGTAGAAGAATTAAAATCATTGCTTATAATGCAAATAATAATAGGAGTTTTACTTGCACCTATATTAAATTTTATAGCTTGTCTAGGAGAAGAATTAGGATGGAGAGGATTTTTACTTCCAATGCTTAATGAAAAATATTCATATTTAAAATCAACTATTAAAAGTGGAGTTATATGGGGAATATGGCATGCACCTATGATAGCTATGGGACATAATTATGGATTAGGTTATTTTGGTGCACCTTGGGGAGGAATACTTGCAATGATAGTATTTTGTGTAGTTGTATCTGCCTTTTTATCATATATGACATTTAAGACTAAAAGTTGTATACCGGCAGTGCTTTCACATGGTATGATAAATGGGTTTGCAAGTTTTTCAACTATATTTATAGCAGTACCTAGAGTTAATCCATTTATAGGACCAAGTCCAGTTGGGATTTTAGGTGGAGTTGGATTTATCATAGTAGGAATTATTTGTTTAATTAAAATAAATAAGATGGATAAAGAAATGGAGGAAATATCTATATAGATATTTCCTTATTTATTTAAAAAGTTTACTTTTATAATATAGACTATGTACTAAAAATATTAAGCAGTAATACAAAATTAAATTTTAGCTATTAGGGTTAGTTAAATTTTCAATATATGGTATATAATAAATATATTGAAAATTATAAATAAGGTATAAGTAGGAGTTAAATAATGTCTAAAGTATTTAAGAAAATATATGAAGTAGGATATAGAGATACAAATCCAAGAAGAGAATGTAAATTTTCATCATATATGGAATTTATGTCAGATATAGCTTTTAAGCATGATGCCAGTTTAGGCTTATCCCTATCAAATTTACTTGAAAGTAATCATACATGGGTAGTATTTAATTATAAGATTAAAGTATTTAAGCCGACGAATTATCAAGATGAATTAAGAGTTGAAACATATATAAAGACCTTTAGAAAGTACTTTGCGGTTAGAGTATTTGAAATATATAATGAAGAAAATGAACTTGTATTACAAAGTGAAAGTTTAGCATTTTTTATAGATATGTTAAAAGCAAAACCCTGCACTATTCCAGATTACTATTATAATAAGTATAATATATCAGAAGAAGATAAAAATATAAAAATAGATAAATTAAAGTTTGAAAAAACAGAAAGAGTAGATATAGAAAAGAAATTTGATATAAGATATACAGATATTGATTTTAATTTACATGTTGGAAATGTAAATTATGTTAGATGGATTATAGATTCTATGCCACTTGAAGTAGTTAAAGACTATAGGATATGTGAATTCAATATAAAATATGAAAAACAAATAAAAGATCAGGAAAGTATAATAGTAAATACAAAACTTGAATATGAACAAGATAAAGTACATGCAAATCATATTATAATAGATAAGGAAAATAATGAATTATCTTTGCTTGAAAGTTATTGGGAGAAAATTAAATCATGATAAGATGTTAAGTAATCTTATTAAAATATATACTTAAACTTATAATGTATAATGACAAAAAATTCACTTCACTTATGTCGGTATCGTTTATCTGTTGCTCAAAATGATGTATAGAAAATATGATAAACTTGTAAAATTTATAAATAAATGATATATTTTAGATAAAAATAAAATAAAAGAGGGACACTATGTATTTACCAAGTAAAATCACAAATATATTATCTAAAATAACTAAATCATATACAGTTAAATATACAAATGGTAAAATAGAATCAGTATTTATAAATGAAAAAGATGTAACAATACAAGCATCAAATAAAGGATACTGTATTTACTTAAAAGGTGGTCCTATATATTTAAATGATTTAAAGTCAATAGAGCCTCTTTTAGTAAAAATGAATGTTTTAAACAATAATGATAAAATTAAAAATAACCAGTCTATAAAAGATGAATTAATAGATATTTTTTCTAAAAATAAAGATACTTTTTCTGTAAAATACAGTGGAGCATGTATAGTATCTTTAAATCTAGAAAATCCTAAATTAGTTATAAGCAAAACTAGTGTAGGATATTCATTAAATGTGAATAATGAAAATATATCTATAAATAATGTGGTATCATTAAAAAAACTTTTAACAAGAATGAATGTTATAAAGCCATTAAAGAAGAAAAATATTAAAAAAGATGTTTATGATTGTAGATTTGAACAACTTATGTTGGATATATAGACAGATTGCCTTTAAAAAGGCTGAACTTATATAAAGTTCAGCTTTTTTTACGCTTAAGGATATTATAATACTTAAAAAAATATGGATAACTTCTGAATGTAAGTAATATCAATAAATTGGTTTTGAGCGTACAAAAGATTTTGAAATACTTCGCCCATGTAGTGGCTCAAGTAACGGATGAAGTCGTTGGTGACATGAAGTGTTTCTCCGACACGTCGCTCGAGCGAAGCGAATTTTTTAGTTTAATTTTAATATTTATAAATTATAAATAATCAAAAAGTATTTGATAATATATTTTTATAGGAGGCAAGAGATGAAAACAATAAATTTAAATGAAAAAACTCTAGAAGAGATAAAAATAAATGAAAATAATTGTATAAATTGCAAAAGATGCTATAATTCATGTACTATGATGAGTAAATATTCTTCATCTCCAAAAGAACTTATGAAAAAAATAATAACAGATAAAAGTGTAGATAAAAATATACCTTATTCTTGTTCTTCTTGCGCAGTTTGCAACTTAAAATGTCCTAAAGATATAAAAATAAAAGAAATGTTTTACGATATGAGAAAAGATATTTTTAATAATGATAAAAAAAATATGAATGATATTGGATATAATAGTGTAAAATTTCATCAGATTAATAGTTTTTCACCTGTATTTTCAAAGTCTTTTTCAAATAAAAGTACTAAGAAATTATTCTTTCCAGGATGTAGTTTATCAAGTTATAGTCCAGAAATAGTCTTAAAAACATATGAATATTTAAAAGAGAGTATAGAGGATTTATCAATAGCGTTTAAATGTTGTGGTAAGCCAACTTTATCAATGGGAGATATGGATAAATTTAAAATATATTATTCTCAGGTAGAAAATTTATTTTTAGAAAATGAAATTGAAGAAGTTATAGTAGCATGTCCAAATTGTTTTAATACCATAAAACAATATAGTAAATCAGTTAAAGTAAAAACTATATGGGAGGTTATAAATGAAAACTCAATTCCTAAAAATTTAATAAATCATTATAATGATTTAGATATTAGGTTTAGTTTACATGACCCATGTCCTATAAGATATGAATCTAAGATTCATGATACTGTTAGATTAATATTAAAATCAATGGGGATAAAAATAGTTGAATTCGATAAAAGTAGAGAAAATACAGAGTGTTGTGGATCTGGAGGTATGCTTAGAGTAACAAATCCTAAACTAGCTTTAGAACAAACTAATAAAAGAGTTAGTGAAGCTAAAACTGATACAGTTATATCTTACTGTGAATCATGTTGCGAAGCTATGATGATTGCAAATAAAAATACACTTCATATATTAGATTTTATGTTCAATGAGGCTGTTATAAATAAAAGTAAATTTACTCAAGATAAAATATCTACTATAAAAAAATGGAAAAATAGATATAAATCTATAAAGTTAATTAAAAATTAAATAATAAGATTTTAATTTTAAAATATGGTAATATATTATTTTAGAAAAGAGGTGATATTTTGACAAAAAAGTACAAAACAGCATATAAGGTAATAATATCTATAGTTATATTGATGATTATATCAATTGTTGTATATAAGGTTTATAAAATGAATTTAGGAATAGGTGATATAAAAAATTATGTTGAGTCTTTTGGAAAGTTGGGACCAATAATATATATAATAATATTCTCTCTAGTTCCTCTTACACTTTTTCCAGATTCAATACTTGCAATATCAAGTGGCCTTATATTTGGATTAGTAAATGGATATATTTATACTGCAATTGGAGCTTTAATAGGAGGAACAATATCTTTTTATATATCTAGAAAGTTAGGAAGAAATGTAGTAAAAAAACTTATCAAAGAAAAACTAGATAAAGTAGAAAATATGATAAATGAAAGAGGATTCTTTATAGTGCTTATGCTAAGGCTAATTCCTTTATTTCCATTTGATGTAATTAGTTATGGTTCTGGCTTAACAAGTATAAAATATAAAGATTTCATACTTGCGACTTTCTTTGGAACAATACCAGGAATATTTGTATTTGTAAATATTGGAGCACAATCAGTTAATATAGGAAGTAAAAGCTTTTATTTATCAATAGTAGCGTTAATATTACTTTTGGTAGTATCTATAATATTAAAAAATAGATTTATTACCAAAAACTTAGAAAATAATAAATAAAACCTAGGAGGTAAAATGTTAGATACACATGCAAGAAAATATGTAAATCCAATAATTGAATTAGGAGCTAAGTTTCTTTTAAAATTAAAATTAACTCCTAATAATGTAACTATATTAGCTTTATTATTAGGGATATCAACTTCTATATTTTTATATTTTGATATGCAAGTAGTTGCAGTTATTGTGCTTTGGATATCAGGATACTTAGATGCAGTAGATGGAGCTATGGCAAGAAGAAGTAATAGTTCATCGTCTTTTGGAACACTTCTTGACATTGTTTCAGATAGAATTGTGGAAGTAGGTATAGTGTTAGTACTTGGGATTAAATTTGTAGACTTAAGATATAATTTTATAGTATTAACTGCATGTATACTTATGTCTATGACTATATTTTTAACAGTTGGAGCATTAAGCGAAAAAAAAGGAGTGAAATCATTTTACTATCAAGCAGGAGTGGCAGAAAGAAGTGAAGGATTCATATTTTTTTCACTTATGATTTTATTTCCGAGCTATTTAAGAATAATAACTAATATATTTTCAATACTAATAATAGTAACTGCAATTCAAAGATTTTTGGAGGCAAAAAGATTACTAGATTAATAAATAATAAGGAGATATAAATATGAATAGAAAAATTTACATAGTACTATTATGTATGATGATGATTTCATCTATAGTTGGATGTTCAAAATCTCAAAAATCAAATGATATAAACAGTAATACAAATATACTAGACACTAGTTATGATGAAATTTTAAAAAGTGCAAAAGGGACTACAGTAAACTTTTATGGATATGGCGGTAATGAAGTTATGAACAAGTGGTTTGATACTTATGTAATCCCGCAAATGAAAGAAAAATATGATATAAAAGTAAAAAGGGTAGGAATGAATATTGATGATATAATGAATAAATTATTATCAGAAAAGCAAGCTAAAAGTAAAGATGGAGTTATGGATGTAGTTTGGATAAATGGTGAAAATTTTAAAACTGCAAAAGAAAATAATCTATTAGTTGGAGCATTTACTGAAAAACTTCCTAACTTTAATGATTACATAGACAAAGATTCAGAAACTATAAACACTGATTTTGGAACACCTGTAGAAGGGTTAGAAGCACCATGGGGTAAAGCAGAGTTTGTAGTAATTAAAGATACTGATAAAGTATCTCAAAATATAGAAGATACTGAAACATTAAAAGAAGCAATAATTAAAAATCCAGGCAAATTTACATACCCTGCATTACCAGATTTTGAAGGAAGTGCATTTGTAAGAAATGTAATATATGACATAGTAGGATATGAAAACTTAATTAACTTACCTGAAAATGAAGATGAAGTTAGAAAAGTTATACAACCAGCGATGGATTATTTAAATGAAATTAAACCATATTTATGGAATAAAGGAGAAACATATCCTGCTACAATAGCACAATTAGATAATATGTATTCAGATGGCGAAGTTTACTTTACAATGACTTATTCACCAAATACTGTTAAAGGAAAAATTGATAGCAATGAATATAGTAAGGATACAGAAATAATAGCATTTGATAAAGGAAATATAAGTAATACTCATTTTTTAACAATACCTGAAAATGCACCTAACAAAGAAGGAGCTATGGTACTTATAAACTTTTTAATGAGTATAGATGCTCAAGCGTTAAAAACTGATACTGCTAATTGGGGCGATATGACTGTATTAGATATGAATAAAGTGCCTAACGAAGAAAAGTATAAATTTAGTGAAACTGTGGAATTTGGAAAGACATTACCAGAGTTAAATGCTGGATTAGTACCTATAATAGAGAAAATATGGACTGAAGAGGTTTTACAAAATGGAAAATAAACTAAAACCATATATATTATTAGCACCTATAGCTATTATATTAATAAGTATAATGGGATTTGGAATAGCTAATTGTGTAATGCAAAGTTTAGGATATATGCCACATATAGGTGAAGAAAATATTAGTTTTAGATTTTATAAAGAAGTTATAAGAGATTCTATATTTTTAGAATCTCTTATATTTAGTTTAAAAACGTCATTTATATCGTCTACGGTAGCAGTTTTTATAGGAGTGATAGTGGCATATTTTTTATCACAAGAGAAATTATCTAAAATAAAAGAATCATTATTAAATTTACCTATTATAATTCCACATATAGTTGTAGTAATGTTGATGATAACTATATTTTCTCAATCAGGAATAATTTCAAGAATATTATATTCATTAAATATTATAAATGATTCATCTCAATTCATATCTTTAGTTTCTGATAAAAATGGAGTAGGAGTAATATTGGTATATTTATGGAAAGGAATACCATTCACTATTATAACAGCATATAATATTTTGAAAAATATAAGTAATAATTTAGAAAAAGTAGCCATAAATTTAGGAGCTAGTAAGTTACAATGCTTTAGACATATAATTTTACCATTAGCTTCACCAACAATAATATCTTCATTTATAATTTTGTTTGCTTTTTCTTTTGGGTCATTTGAAGTTCCATTTTTAATAGGTCCAACAACACCTAAAGCACTTTCTGTTAGTGCGTATACAAATTATATAAGCTCGGACTTATCTCAAAGGTCATATGCTATGGTTATAAATGTTATATTATCTAGCTTAAGTTTTATACTTCTTATTGTATATAATAAAATTCTAGAAAAGATAAATAAATATAAGATTTAGGAGAAGATATTAAAGTGAATTTAAAGAAAATAATAATAGAATTGGCTATTATAGCTTTTATATTTCCTCTAATAATATTGGGGATTTGGAGTGTAACAGGTTCTTGGATATATCCAAGTCTTTTACCTCAAAGTTATTCACTAAGAGGATTTCAATATATATTAAGTTTAGACAATATAGCTATATTAATAAATAGCATAGTCCTATCAATTTTAGTTGTATTTATTACAATAGTGATTAGTATTCCAGCAGCTAAGGCACTATCTTTATATAATTTTAAAGGAAAGAAATTCTTTGAATTATTAGTATTATCTCCAGTAATAATACCTACAATATCAATAGCAATGGGAGTACATATATTTTTTATAAAGCTAAAATTAGCAAATACATACCTAGGCGTAGTAATTATAAATATATTACCTTGTATACCTTATGCCGTAAGAATTATAGGTGATGTGTATAAATTAGTTGGAGATAAGTTAGAAATACAAGCAAAAATGCTTGGAGCAAGCAACACAAATGTATTTAGATATGTTACACTACCTCTATTATTACCTGGAATATTAGGAGCATCAAGTATGTGCTTTATAATAGTATTTAGTCAATATTTCTTAACTATGCTTATTGGAGGAGGAACGGTAATTACATATCCTATGATTATGTTTCCATATATACAAAGTGGAGATAGAGTAATAGGTTCTATGTATAGTATAGTATTCTTAGTTGCAAGTATAATAGTTTTAATATTAATAGAGAAAAGGATAAAAATACATTACAAAAATAGTAGCAGTTTTTTTGAAGTATAAGAAATTAAGGAGAAATAGATATGTCATCAGTTAAACTTGTTAACATAACTAAAAGTTTTGATGAAAAGATAGTATTAGAAAATATAAATATAGATATAAAAGATGGAGAACTAGTATCATTATTAGGAGTATCTGGATGTGGAAAAAGTACAACACTACAATTAATAGCAGGACTTATTAATCCAGATAGTGGAGATATAATTTTTAATGATAAATCAGTACTAAATATACCAACAGGAAAAAGAGAGGCAGTAATAGTATTTCAAGATTATTTATTATTTCCCCACATGAGTGTATATGAAAATATTGAATTTGGTTTAAAAATGAAAAATATAAATAAGAAAACTAGAAAAGACAAAGTTAACGAGTTAATAAAACTTGTAAAATTAAATGGGTACGAAAATAAATATCCATCTGAATTATCTGGAGGACAAAAACAAAGGGTTGCTATAGCTAGAACATTAGCAATAAATCCAAAGGTATTATTATTAGATGAGCCTTTTTCAAATTTAGATATAAACTTAAGAAATGAAATGAGAGAGTTTGTTTTAAATTTACAGAAGAAATTAAATATAACTACTATACTTGTTACTCATGATAAAGAAGAAGCACTTATAATGAGTGATAAAATAGCTGTTATGGTAGAGGGTAAAATAGAGCAGTTTGATAAGCCGACAACATTATATCAAAATCCTAAAACTAAATCAGTTGCTAATATATTTGGTGAAAGAAATTATATAAAAGGAAAAATAGAAAATGAAGTATTTAAAAGCAATATATTCTATATAGATGCAAAGGGGTATAATGATTTAGATATTGTTGAAGCTATGATTCCTAAAGAATGCATAAAATTATACAGTGCAAATTATAATGATGGAGTAAATGGATATATACAAAGAAAGCAGTATGCAGGAGATAAAACTTTTTATGATATTAATATAAATGGAGAAGTATTAAAATGTACATCTATATCGAATGAATATAATCAGGGTGATGATATAAAAATATGTATTGATAGAGATAATATAGTATTTTTTCCATTATAAAAACAAAATGTACAGAATAAATATGTTTATTACTGTGTTGGTATACTGTACTATTGGAAATAGAAGTGAAAAGCTGCAGTAAAGTTAGTTGATTTAATGGTTTTAAAAATGTAATGAGTAGAGAAGCTGATCTGAAATGATATCTTCTATAGTATTTATGACAATACTTATAACTATTATAAATCAAGGTAGTACGACTAAGATGATAGATAAAAAATTATGTGTATTATAAGAAATATACACAGTTATACAGTATAAAAGTCATTACGTGTAAGTTAGATAATATAGTTAAATTTAAATTTTAAAAATAATATATATATAACGAAATTTATGGTATATTATTATATAAGGTTCCAGTTTATGGGATATAGTATTGATAATAATATTATTGTATTAGGAATACCACAGGTTATACCTGTGGTTCTAAAAAGCTTTTAGCTATGAGTAGAAATAAAAAAACCTCCATAAAATTATAGTAGGTTTGCCGACCAAAACTATAAAATTTAAGGAGGTGTGTCCGATAATGGACAATAATAGTTTAGCACATAGCAAATGGAATTGTAAATATCATATAGTTTTTGCACCAAAGTATAGAAGGCAGATTATTTATGGAAAAATAAAGTCTGATATTGGTGTTATATTAAGAAAACTTTGTGATCATAAAGGTGTTGAGATAATTGAAGCAAATGCATGTAAAGATCATATACACATGCTTGTAAGTATACCACCAAAACTTAGTGTATCTCAATTTATGGGTTATCTGAAAGGAAAAAGTTCACTGATGATATTTGATAGACATGCAAATTTAAAGTATAAATATGGAAATAGACAGTTTTGGTGTAAAGGGTATTATGTTGATACAGTTGGAAGAAATAAAAAGGCAATTGAAGAATATATAAAAAATCAAATACAAGAGGATATAATTCATGAACAAATGAGTTTAAAGGAATATATTGACCCGTTTACGGGTGAGCCAGTAAATAAAGCAAAAAAATAAGCACCTTTAGGTGCAGTTAGTAATAGTATGCGGTTGGCAAACCGTTCAGTGTGCGAGTAGCACAGCCAGAAACAAAGCCTTATAGGCGTAGAGCAAACCACCCGTTTTACGGGTGGTTCTGATTAAAATTTATTAGACTGTTTATAGGTATACTTATATTATTAATGCAAACTTAGGATTATCATAATGATATGTACATAACAAAAGGTTAGGAGCTAAAATTGAAATAGCTCTTGATAGGATACAACAGGGTTAGGATTTATGGTAGTGTTATAGATATATTTTAGGTCAAAAGATAATTTATAAATTTATAGTAAATGATAGAAACTATATTAAAGTAGGACTAAGTATAGTAAACGTAAAGATTTATAAATTAATCTGTTGTGCTAGTTATTTTACTACACATATTGAAATTACTATATAAAGCTTTTGAACTATAAAAATATAATTTACTAGGCTCTAGTATTTTCAATAATCATATTTAACTAGCACAACGAGTTAAATTAATAAATAGATATTATTTTAGAATATTAACATTATATTTAAAATAATAGTATATAAAAATACTTTGGAAATAGACTAGATTTAAATTAAGGTTAGGAGAAATATATATGTTAATAAAGTGAATTATATATATTTTTTTGGATAATTTAAAACTATATAACTAAATATATGGAGGACGTAATATGAAGAAAAAAGGTTTTAAGTTACCTACAGCATATAGTATATTATTAATTATTACTATTGTAATAGCTATAATAACTCAATTTATACCTGGAGTGAAACCTGCAAAACTTTCCGATGTTATAATGGCACCTATAAATGGATTAAAAGATGCTATAGATATATCTTTATATGTACTTTTAATGGGAGGGTTCTTAGGCGTTGTAACAAAAACTGGGGCTCTAGATGCAGGTATAGGAGCAGTTGTTAAAAAATTAAATGGTAAAGAATTGTTACTGATACCTATACTTATGTTTATATTCTCTCTAGGTGGTACTAGTTATGGTATGTCAGAGGAGACATTAGCCTTTTACGCATTAGTTACTGCAACAATGATGGCTGCAGGATTTGATTCATTAACAGCAGTAGCGACGATAGCTTTAGGAGCTGGTAGTGGAGTTTTAGGTTCTACAGTAAATCCATTTTTAGTATCTACGAGTATAGACTCTTTAAAAGGAGTTGGAATAGAAACTAATCAAGCTGTAGTTATAGGAATTGGTGTGGCATTATGGATATCATCTTTACTTATATCTATATTTTTTGTAATGAATTATGCTAAAAAAGTTAAAAATAATAAAGAAGCTTCACTTTTATCTCAAAGAGAATATGATAATGCAAAAGAAGCATTTATGGATAATAATGAAGGTACAATAGAGTTTACGACTAAAAGAAAAATTGTAATATGGTTATTTGCTATATCTTTTATAGTTATGATACTAGGGGTAATACCTTGGGAGAGATTTGGTATAACTATATTTAAAGGAACTGCATTTTTAACTGGAGAGCCTCTTGGTAATTGGTGGTTTTCAGAACTTGCTGTTTGGTTTACATTAATGGCAATTATAATAGGTATAGCTTATGGATTTAATGAAAAGGAAATAGTGTCGGCTATAATAGATGGTGCAGCTGAAATGGTTGGTGTAGCACTTATAATAGGTATATCAAGAGGTGTATCATTTATTATGTCATCAACTAATCTAGATGTATATGTATTAAATAGAGCGTCTACAGCACTTACTGGAATGTCACCTATATTATTTACTAATATGGCATTTTTAATATATATAGCATTAGCATTTTTAATTCCATCAACTTCAGGACTTGCAAGCTTATCAGTACCAATATTTGGACCTCTTGCTCAAACTTTAGGATTTGTGCCTGAAATAGTTATATCTATATTAAGTGCAGGTAGTGGACTTGTAAACCTAATAACTCCAACATCAGGGGTAATTATGGGTGGACTAGCTATTTCAAAGGTTGAATATACTACATGGGTAAAATTTGTAACTAAGATAGTTGTATGTATATATATATCTTCAGCTATTATACTATCAATTGGTATGATGCTTATAAAATAAGAGAAAAATATTTTGTTTAATATATAAAAAGAGCCTTTTTAATAAAGAGGCTCTTCTTGTATATTAAATTTTATTTATTATTAGGAAGATTTCTTTGAGGATATGCATTTTTACTATTTATAACTCTAAAATTTAATATATCTGTGGTTTCACTGTCAGTGCTTTCATGAGCATCTATATTGTCTAATATTTCATGGTATTGATCATCATGATTATTTAAAAAGGCGAAGTCATCATTAGTTTTCTTTTTCATAATAAATCTCCTTTATAATGTGTTATATAAAATAGTATTTGTGAAAACTAATTTTATATGTATATCAAGCATAAAATTAGATTATTATATCTTATCTATTTAGATTTATATTTTAAAGTATATCCATTTGTAGTTTTTATGATAGTACCACTATTTAATAAATTACCTATAATTATTTTAGCTAGATGAGAAGGATTTTTAATAACTAATTTGTGCTTACTATAAAATAGAGAAGATTTAACATTAGCAAGTTCATTTTCGATATCTTTTCTAGATAAAGTTTTATTTTGTTTAAAGGAGCGAATAACAATTTTTTCACTTTTTTTATAAAGATTATCTAGCAATTCTTTTTCTCTACTTTGTTCCTTTTTTATACCCCATATGTATATTATTACAGTAGCAATAGCAAATAAAAGTATATAAAATAGAGTGCTTAACATTTTACTTGCCTCCTTTTTTAAACTTTACAAATCTATTACTTTCAAGTATTGTGATAAACTCAATTAATCTTTCAATTAAAGGTTCAGCATCATTTGCAAAATGCCCTTTAACATCTTTAGACAGTTCGTAGACTGATTTATTATTATCTATACACTTCCATACAAAGCTTCCATGTCTATCAAGCTTTACATAGCTTTTTTGAGGAACCTTAAAAGCTTTTTGAGCTATCACATCAAATAAAGTATTTCGAGTTATTTCTAAAGTAACAATACCAAAGCTATCTTCAACCCATGCTATATTTTCATTTTTTATAGGAATAAAATCTAAATAATTTTTAACTTTCGTACTCATAAAACCCTCCAATATATAAAATTAAGGGAGTGTATTTTAAGACAACTCCCTTAATTAACTATATTATTTATTAACTAGCTTTATTCTTATCTTTATACCAAATAGTGAATTTAAATAAAGTAAGTATTAATAATGCAAAGAATATTACAGAACCTATTTGACCTAGATTAACAAAATCAGATAAGTTTATTATGTCTGCTAGAGATCTTTCTCCAATTTTTATAACTGCGAATATAGCAAGTAATACACCTACTAGACCTTCACCAGCTATAAGACCTGAAGTATATAAAACACCTCTGTCAATTTGTTCTTTTTTTACTTTTTTAGGTACATTTTTTCTATTTTCAAGGAATAATCTTATAACTCCACCAAACATTATACCAGCACTTAAGTGAATTGGAAGATATAGACCAACTGCAAATGGAAGTACAGGTATACCTATTATTTCAACTGCTATAGCAATACCAGCACCTGCAAATATTAATGGCCAAGGAAGGTTTCCTTCCATAACGCCTTCAACAACTAATTTCATAAGAGTAGCTTGAGGAGCAGGTATATCTTTTGAACCAAATCCCCACGCAGCATTTAAAAGATATAAAACTGCACCTATAGTTAAAGCAGATATTAAAACTCCTATAAGCTCGCCTAATTGTTGTTTTCTAGGTGTAGCACCAACAATATAACCTGTTTTTAAATCTTGAGAAGTATCTCCTGCAATTGCAGCTATTATACATATAACAGATCCTATAGCTATAGAACCTATCATACCTTCTTGGCCAACTATACCAGTTGATTTTAAAGCTAATGTACTTATTAATAAAGTAGCTATAGCCATTCCAGAAACCGGGTTATTACTACTACCAACTAAACCAACAAGTCTTGAAGATACTGTTGCAAAGAAGAAACCAAATATAGCTATTAAAAGAGCACCAACAAAATTAACTGGAATAGAAGGTATTAACCATATAGCAATAACTACAGCTAATGAGCCTAATAAAACAACTTTCATAGACATATCTTGGTCAGTTCTTAATGTAGAATTAGATCTATCTATATTAGAATAATCTTTCATTGCTCTAGCAAAAGTATTAAATATTAGAGGAAGAGATTTAATTAAACTTATTATACCACCACATGCAACAGCACCTGCACCGATATATCTTATATAATTATCCCAAATTCCCCAAAAGTCTAATTCACTTATAGGAACAGTTCCAGGATAAAGTATTGTATCAGCGCCAAATAGTGAAAATAATGGTATTAAAGCTATCCAACCAACTATAGCACCTGCAAACATATATCCAGATATTTTATATCCACATATATAACCAACACCAAGTAGTGCAGGAAGTACATCTATACCAAATGCAGCATTAGAATATCCTGGTATTTCCCATTCTATTTCACTTGGGAACAATTTAATACCATCAGCTATAAATTTATAAACTGCTGCAATTCCAAGACCAGCAAAAACTACAGAAGCCTTAGAACCACCTTCTTCACCAGCAAGTAAAACTTCAGCACAAGCTGTTCCTTCTGGGTATGGAAGTACACCGTGTTCTTTAACTATAAGTGCTTTTCTTAGAGGTATCATAAATAAAACTCCAAGTAATCCACCACATAAAGCTATAAGTGCAATTTTTAATAAACTAGGACTTCCAATTCCCCAATCTTTCATCCATATAAACATTGCAGGTAATGTAAATATAGCACCCGCAGCTAATGATTCACCAGCTGAACCTATAGTCTGAACTAAGTTGTTTTCAAGTATAGAGTCTCTTTTTAATATGACTCTTAAAACCCCCATTGATATAACTGCAGCAGGAATAGATGCACTAACTGTCATACCAACCCTAAGGCCTAAGTAGGCATTAGCAGCACCAAATATAACTGCCAACAAACATCCTAATATTATAGATGTAGCTGTAAATTCAGGAACTATTTTATTGGCGGGTATAAAGGGCTTAAATTCTTTTTGATTATCCATAATAGTACCTCCTTTTAATATTTATATAATTCTGTTATGTAGGATTAGATAATTAATTGTATGTTTACTAAATTGTATATATACATTAAGGGCTAGTACTTATTGTAAGGCAATAAAAATAAAATTTTATATACTATAAATAAGGATAAGTATTATAAATATAGTTATATAATAAGTTAATAAAAAATACTGCATACATAAAAATAAAGGAGATTTTATGTATTATTGTGGGAAAAATAAATATTAATGTCAATATTGATGAATAAATATTACATATTTCGTTCTAAAGTTTCGCAAAGAGAGTGTTATCATCATAAAGTGAAAGTTTATGCTAAAGACGTTGGAATAACTAAGTTTAAAGATTTCCTGGGTAATAATATTTCATTATAAATATTTAGTGAAATTTAAAATATATAAATGATGTGATAAAAAAGATATATAGGTTTTATATTAGAATTATATAGAAATAAATATGAAAAAGAAGATAATCTATAAGATATAAAAATTGTTAAAGAAAAAGTAACTCCTCTTAAAGGGAAATATATAAATAGAATAGGAAATGATAAAATATAACAAGAGTAAATAAAGTACATATAGAAATTATCTTAATTTTAAACATGGGATTAATATAATTTATATATGTACTTTATTTTTAATTATATAATAGTATAAATTTAGTACTCAAGTAGAGGGATAACAGATCCTAAATCTAATAATTTATCATCACTTAAGGAAATTAAGTTTTTATTTTTGCTTTCAACAAAATTTAATATTTTATCATAATCAGGGTGTTTTTTTATATTTCCAAGGAAAACCAATTCATTATTTGAAACTAAAAAGCTAGATCCACCTATAAATCCATAATTTAACTCAAATAGGTCAATATGTCCTTTTTCTATTAATAAACAATCTATACCGTATTTTATGACTTCTTTATATATACCTTCATCTGAAGTGATCAAAGAATTATCATCAACTATACATATAGAACATTTACAATAGCCTTGGGATACATTTATTTTTTTTATATTATTTTTTTCTAGATAACGAAGTATTACTTTATCTGTATACTTAAAGTTGTGTATAGCAAAGTTTTTTAGAATTATTATATTATAATGTATATTGTATGGATACTTATTTTTTATAATAGAATTTCCAGGTATTACATTAAAATCATAAGGTTTTAAAATATTTTTATAATAATCATACACATTAGGAGCAACTACTATGTTATTATCATTTAATTTACATACACTTATGTCTGGATGATATTTAATGGCTTTATAAGTATCATTGCAACAAGTAGATTTTATTATACTTACTCCCATATTTTTTAAATTATTTTCCATGTTTTTAGGAATTCGTTTATCAACTATTGCAAGTTGTAATTTATTTTTTACTATAAATGATTCTTTTACAAATTTCATTGTCTATCTCCCTATAATTTAATATATAATTTATTATATAAAGTTTTAGTATTTTTTCAAGTTAGTTATATAAAAATGACTTTAGCACAGAAATAGTATTTAGAAGGTAGATGATTTAATATATTGACTATTTAAAATTAAAATTAATATATTAATTACATATTAAGGTTTAACTAATTATAATAGATAATTTTTTGTAAATGGAAATTTTTTGAGAACAAATGATAAAAAAGTGGTAAAATATATTTATATATAATATGTTATTTTAATGCAAAATAAATACAGACAACATTACATATAATATGACTATAAATTAAAAATACTGATATATAATATTTTATAAACTTATATAACTTAAATTTTATAGTATGAATATTTAAGTTGAATGTAGAATGTTAGTACTATATTAAGTTATAATATTAATAGAGGTATAAATATAGGATATAAATAATTAACCTATATATTAAAAAGGTTAAATAAATAGTTCCTAATATAATAAAATGTATTTAAAAAGACTTTAGTTAAAATTTATATAGATTTCAAAAATAAGCTAAAGCTAAAATAGTTAATATTAAAATATAAATTCAATAATATGCTTTAATTTTATATTGAATTTATATTTTATATGCTTTAAATAAATATTAAAGGGAGTTTTAAAAAATGAATAATATTAAAATAGTTTATGACACAATGAATGACTTACCAGAAAATATGAAGGATAAATATGATATAGATATGTTACCTACTACTATAATATTTCAAAGTGAAGAATATAAAGCTGGTGTAGATATAGATAATGACGAATTTTATAAATTACTTAGAGAGAATAAAGAGGTACCTACTACATCTCAAGTTACATATATGACTTTTAAAGAAACATTTGAAAAGTATCTAAATGAAGGTAAAAAGGTATTATATATGGCAGGTTCATCAGCAGGATCGGGAACTTACCAAAGTGCAATGCTTGCTAAAAATGATATAGAATCTGATGATATATATATAGTGGATACGTATAGTTTTTCTATAGGAGGAGGTCTATTAGTTCTTGAAGCTGCTAAAATGGTAGAAGAAGGTTTAGATATAGATACTATAATTAAGAAACTTGAAGAATATAAAGATAAAGTGCAAGTATATTTCTCAGTTGATTCACTAGATTATCTATACAAAGGTGGTAGAATATCTGGAGCTAAAGCTGTAGTTGGAACTTTACTTAATATAAAGCCGATACTTAAAATAGAAGATGGATTAGTGAAGCAAAAAACTCAAGTAAGAGGAAGTAAAAAAATAATACCAACACTTATAGAAAAGTTAAAAGAAGAAGTTGGAAATGACTTCTCAGATAAGGATGTATATGTTGGATATGGAGATGACTTAGAAAATCATGAAAAATTCGTTGAAAAGGTTAAGGAAGAATTATCACCTAAAAACGTATATACATTCCGTATAGGTTCATGTGTAGCATGTCACTCAGGTCCTACTGTTATAGGAATAGCATGTTTAAATAAATAAAAAACGTGATCATATATATGATGTAAAATCTACCCTTTATCAAGGATACTAGTAAAAATGGTTGTTAAGAGCTGATTTCTGTATTGTACAGGAGTCAGTTTTTTATATTCTATTCATAATTTTTATTAGTGTAATAATCCATATGATTCTTTGAATTTTAATTCTATTTATTATTAGAATAGATTCTATAATAAAGTTAAATACATAAATTAATAAAAATAGATGTTAGTAATAAGCTAGCATCTATTTTTATAAGTAAGTATATTTTTTAACTTATATATTGATACTACATCAATCTAAAAAGATATTAAAAAATATACTTTAAATAAATAATTAAAAAAACTTGCAATGTAGTTACAAAAGTTATAATATATGAATATATATTCATATATATAATTATTCACATATCCATGTAGGAGGAACGTATGAAAGATATAGAAGTATGTTGTAACAATGAATTGCATACAGATGTAATTGATTCTGTAAGAGCTGAAATGCCCGATACAGAAATGCTATATGAATTAGCAGAACTATTTAAAGTATTTGGAGATACAACAAGAGTAAGAATATTATACGCACTATCAGCACAAGAGATGTGTGTATGTGATATAGCAGATTTGTTAGATATGACTCATTCGTCAATATCACATCAGCTTAGAGTTTTAAAACAAGCTAGATTAGTAAAATTTAGAAAAGAAGGAAAAACAGTATTTTACTCTCTAGATGATTGCCATATAAGTCAAATATTTAATTGTGGACTTGAGCATATAGAAGAAAGGTATAAAAGATAGGAGATGAGTTTATGGGAGCTTGTAGTATGAGTAAAAAAGAGATAATACTCGGTGGTCTAAACTGTGCTCATTGTGCAGAAGTCATTAATGAAAAAGTATCTAAATTAGAAGAAATAGAATATTGTAACTTAAATTTTATAAATAAAAAACTAACTTTAGAAATAGCTTGTGATTCAAATATAGATGAAGATTTAGTTATAAAAAAAGTAATTAAAATGATAAATGATATAGAACCAGGGCTTGATATAAAAGTATTAAGAGATGAAAAAATAAACAATAAAAAAGTTGAAATAGCATTAGGTGGATTAAATTGTGCTCATTGTGGAGAAGAAATAGGAAATAAAGTATCAAAATTAGATAATGTAATACAATCTAACTTAAATTTTATAAGTAAAAAGCTTACGTTTGAAGTAGCTAAAAACGTAGATGAGAAATTAGTTACAGAGGAAATTATAAAGATAATAAATGATACAGAACCAGGACTTGATATAAAGGTTAGCTTTTCAGATACAAAAACAAAAAAGGAAAATAAAGAAGAAGTTGAAATTTCAAATAAAGGTGACTTAATAAAATTAATTATAGGTAGTATAATGTATATCTTTGGAATATTTCAAACTGCAACTGGATTTGAAAGCAAGTTTGCTAATATAGTATTTTTAATGGTTTATTTAATAGTAGGTTATGATGTATTATTAAAAGCCTTAAAAAATGCATCAAAAGGTAGAGTATTTGATGAAAACTTCTTAATGTCTATAGCAACAGTAGGAGCTGTTATAATAGGAGAAGTACCAGAAGCAGTAGGAGTTATGCTTTTTTATAAGATTGGTGAATACTTACAAGATATAGCAGTAGGAAAATCTAGAAAATCAATAACTTCACTTATGCAAATAAGACCAGATTCTGCTAACTTAAAAGTTGGATCAGAAATAAAAGTAGTTTCTCCAGAAGAAGTAAGCATTGGAGATATAATAGTTGTAAAGCCAGGTGAAAAAATACCTCTAGATGGAGTAGTAGTAGATGGTTTTTCAATGGTTGATACCTCAGCACTTACAGGAGAATCCGTTCTTAGAGAAATAGGTGTAGGAGAGTCTGCATTATCAGGATTTATAAATAAAAATGCATTATTAACAATAGAAGTAACTAAAGAGTTTGGAGAATCAACAGTTTCAAAAATACTTGACTTAGTTGAAAATGCAAGTAGTAAAAAATCTAAAACAGAAAACTTTATAAGTAAGTTTGCAAAATACTATACACCATTTGTATTAATTTCTGCTATGGTAATAGCATTTATACCACCACTAGTAGTACCTAATGCTGAATTTTTAGATTGGTTTTATAGAGGACTAGTATTTTTAGTTGTTTCTTGCCCTTGTGCCTTAGTTTTATCAATACCATTATCATTTTTTAGTGGAATTGGTAACTCATCTAAACATGGGATATTAATAAAGGGAAGTAACTATTTAGAAGCACTTAAAAATGTAGATACAGTAGTATTTGATAAAACTGGTACACTTACAAAAGGTGTATTTAAAGTAACAAAAGTATCACCTGTTGGAATAAGTGAAAAAGAATTAATAGAATATGCTGCATATGCAGAAGCAAATTCAAACCATCCAATAGCAAAATCTATAGTAAATTACTATAAAGAAAGTATAGACTTAGAAAAAATAACATACTTTGAAGAAATAGCAGCACATGGGATAAAAGTAAAATATAACGATTTACACATATTGGCTGGTAATGATAAGCTAATGAGCAGTGAAAATATATTATATTTCCCAACTGATGATATAGGAACAGTAGTTTATATAGCAGTTAATGGAGCTTATAGAGGATATATAGTAATATCTGATGAAATAAAAGAAGATAGTAAAGAAGCTATAAAAAACTTAAAATTAAGTGGCGTTAAAGAAGTTGTAATGTTAACAGGAGACAATGAAAAGGTAGCAAATAAAATTGCTAATGAACTAGGAATAGATAAAGTTTATTCAAACTTATTACCTAATGAAAAAGTTGATAGATTAGAAGACATATTTAAAGAAAAATTACCAAAAGAAAAAGTTGCATTTGTTGGAGATGGTATAAATGATGCTCCAGTACTTGCAAGAGCAGATGTTGGTATAGCAATGGGAGCATTAGGGTCAGATGCAGCAATAGAGGCAGCTGATGTAGTTTTAATGACTGATGAACCAAGTAAAATTGCTAAAGCAATAGAAATATCAAGAAAGACAAATAAAATAGTATGGCAAAATATTGTATTTGCATTAGGGGTTAAGGCGATAGTATTAATACTAAGTGCAGGTGGTGTAGCTACTATGTGGGAAGCAATATTTGCAGATGTAGGAGTTGCTTTAATAGCAGTATTAAATGCAATGAGAGTTATGAAATAAATAAAAACTATGTAGCCAAATTGGTTACATAGTTTTTTATTGATTATTATTTTCGCTAAATGATTTTATAAAGAATTATAATAAAGAAGTGAGTTCACTTATAACATCATCAACAGAACTTAGCTTATCAGCCTTGTATGCATCAGCACCACAGAATAATAGTCCATTTTCTACATCACCACTAACAGCATTTATTAAAGCCTTTGAAATGCAGTAGGGAGTATCTTTTGGGTTGCATTTAGATATACAGTTATAACATTTAGTTATAGTTGGTCTATTAGTACTGATATCATCTATAAATTTATTATGAATAGCTCTTCCAGGAAGGCCAACTGGACTTTGAACTATTTTTATATCATCAAAAGTTGAATTAATATAAGCATTTTTGTAATTTTCGTGTGCATCGCACTCATAAGTAGTAACAAATCTAGTTCCAACTTGAACGCCATCAGCACCTATATTTATGTATTTAGCAACATCTTCTGCAGTTGAAATACCGCCAGCAGCTACAACAGGTATGTGTTTATTGTATTTATCACCATAATTTTTAGCTATTTCAAGTATTTCTACGAATTCTTTGTCGTAATCTATGGATTTTATATCTTCTAAATCGTTCTTTGAAAATCCAAGATGTCCTCCTGCTTTAGGTCCTTCTACAACTATTAAATCAGCGGTAGTATTTTCTTTTTTATCCCACATTTTAAGGATTAGATTACAAGCTTTAGATGATGAAACTATAGGTGCAATTTTAACATCAGAACCTTTAGTAAAGCTTGGTAACTTACTTGGAATACCAGCTCCAGATATAATAAGATCTACATTTGAATTTACACACTCTTTTACATATTCTTCGTAATTATTCATAGCAACCATTAGGTTAACACCTATTATTCCACCATCAGAAATTTCTTTTGCTTTTGATATATGTTTTCTTAGAGATCTTAAGTTAGCATTTAAATTATTTGTCTCAAAATCAGGTTCATCATAACCTATTTGAGCTCCTGAAATTATACCAATTCCTCCTGCTTTTGCGACACTTCCAGCTAAATTAGAACGAGAAACTCCAACACCCATACCACCTTGTATTATAGGTACATTTGCAATTAAATTTCCAATAACTAAACTTTTGATAAAAATCATCTCCTTATTAAAAAAATTTAAAATTATATTACTAAAAAATTCACTTTTACGAAGTATCGTATAGATAATATTTTAAGTAACAAATATATAAATTTATAATTATGATATATTGTTTTTAATATAAAATGCTTCAACGATACATCCCTTAGGTAAAGTAAATTTTTTTGTATGAGAAGTATTGTAGCATAAAAAAATATTGAGTAAAACAAAAATTTTTACAATCAAAATAAATAAGATTTACAAAAAATATTTGTAGCTAAAATGTTGACATTAAGCCAAAGTAGTCTTAACATTATCGCATCGGTCAACCGAACGGCTGATAAAATCTAGAAAATAAATTTTAAAAAAGTGATTGACTTTTTATTTTGAATAGAATATATTTTGAGTATCAAAACAAAACTTTGGCAACAAAGATATTTGTAAGAGATAAGGAGAAAAGTATGGAAGGGATAATCATAAAAGGTATAGGTGCTTACACCCCATCTAAGATTGTTACTAATAATGATTTAAGTAAAATCGTAGAAACAAGTGATGAGTGGATAAGATCTAGAACTGGAATAAAGGAAAGACGAATATCTCAAGGTGAAGATACCTCATATATGGGAATTAAGGCAAGTGAAAAAGCTATTGAATTAGCTAATCTACAAAGAGAAGATATAGATTTAATAGTTTTTTCTACTTGCACACCAGATATGTTTATACCATCGAGTGCTTGTATAGTACAAAAAGAAATGGGGTTAAAAAATGCAGTAGCTTTTGATTTAAATGCAGCTTGCTCAGGTTTTGTATATGGTGTAGATGTGGCAAGGAGTTTAATGAAAACTAATAATTATAAAAATGCACTTGTTATAGGTAGCGAGAATTTATCAAAAGTAATTAACTGGGAAGATAGAAAAACGTGTGTACTATTTGCTGATGGTGCAGCATCAATAGTTTTATCTAAAAGTGAAAATGAGGGAATAATAGACTCTATATGCAAATCCTATGGAGATAATGGTGAGTTTTTAAGTATAGGAGGCAGAGAAATAAAAAATCCATTTATGGATGAAAGTATTTCAAAATATCAATATTTAGATATGGATGGTTCAGAAATATTTAAATTTGCAACATCATCAGTTACATCTTCTATAAAAGATATACTACAAAAAAATAATATGACAATTGATGATATAGACTATATAGTGCCACATCAAGCAAATGTAAGAATAATAGAGTATGTTGCAAAAAAATTAAAAACTTCTATGGATAAGTTTTATATGAATATTGATACATATGGAAATACATCATCTGCATCAATACCTCTTGCATTAAATGAAATGTACAATAAGGGTATTTTACAAAAAGGCCAAAACTTATTGTTAGTAGGTTTTGGTGGAGGACTTACATATGGTTCATCTCTTATAAAATGGAGTATATAAAGTCAAATTAATAAAGTTAAAATACGGTAAGATTAAATACCGTTAAAAAATAAATACCCAGGCATTGGGTAAATAAAACAATAAAATTAAAAAAATTGAAAATTGGAGGAAAAGAAAATGATATTAAACAAAGTTAAAGAAATAATGATGGAAAACTTATCAATAGAGGAGGAAAGCATAACTTTAGAAAGTACATTCGAATCTTTAGAAATAGATTCATTAGATGTATTCCAATTAGTAATGGAAGTAGAAGAAGCTTTTGAAATACAAATAGAGAACCCAGAAAATATGAAAACTATAAAGGATTTAGTAAACTACATAGAAGAAAAAACTAAAGTAAATGCTTAATTTATAGGAGGATATATGAAATATTCAAAAATAAGTCAATTACTGAATATAAAATATCCTATATTCCAAGGAGGTATGGCATGGATTGCTGACGCCTCTTTGGCAGCAGCAGTAAGTGAAGCTGGAGGATTAGGTATTATATCAGGTGTAGGTCAAACAGAAGATGTAAGAGAACAAATAAAAAAAGCTAAAACATTAACTAATAAACCTTTTGGCGTAAATATAATGCTAATGGCGCCAAATGTTGATGAAATAGCAAGTTTAATTGTTGAAGAACGAGTAGATGTTGTTACAACTGGTGCAGGAAGTCCAGGAAAATATATAGAAATGTGGAAAGAACATAATATAAAAGTAATTCCAGTAGTACCATCTGTTGCAATAGCAAGACGTATGGAAAAGTTAGGTGCAGATGCTGTTATTGTTGAAGGAATGGAAGCGGGAGGACACATAGGTCAACTAACAACAATGGCGTTAGTTCCACAGGTAGTGGATGCAGTGGATATTCCTGTAATAGCTGCTGGTGGAATAGGTGATGGAAGAGGAATTGCAGCAACTTTTATGTTAGGAGCTCAAGGAGTACAAATAGGTACTAAGTTTTTAGTTGCTAAAGAATGTAATATCCATCAAAACTACAAAGATAGAGTTATAAAGGCTAAGGATATAGATACAGAAATAACAGGCACATCAACAGGCCATCCAATAAGATCTCTAAGAAATAAATTTACAAGACAATATATAAAATTAGAAAAAGAAAGCTTAGGTAGTGAAAAATTAGAAGAGCTAGCTAGAGGATCTTTAAGAAAGGCTGCTAAAGATGGAGATGTGGAAAATGGATCTCTTATGGCAGGACAAATAGCTGGTATGGTAAGCAAAGAACAAAGCTGTGAAGAAATTATACAAGAATTAGTTAGTAAATATGAAGAATCTATAGGTATTTGTAGGAGGGCTTATGAGTAAGAAGATTGCTTTTTTATTTCCTGGTCAAGGAGCGCAATATATAAACATGGGAAGAAGCCTATATGAAAATATAAATGAGTGCAAAGAGATATTTGATAAAGGTGAAGAAATACTAGAAATGCCAATTAAAGATATTATATTTGATGGAAGTGAAGAAACTTTAAAATCTACTAAATATAATCAACCTGCAATACTTTTAACATCACTTGCCTGTCAAAAGGCATTACAACTTGAAGGAATAGAAGCTAATTATGTAGCAGGGTTGTCATTAGGAGAATATAGCGGACTTATATATTCGGGAATTGTTTCTTTTGAAGATGGAGTAAAGTTAGTAAAAAGTAGAGCTACTATAATGGATGAAGGAATAGAAGAAGGCGTAGGATCTATGGCAGCAGTTATGAAGTTAAGTAAAGAGAAAGTGGATACTTTACTTGAAGAAGCATCTAAATTTGGAGTTGTAGAGGTTGCAAATTACAACTGCCCAGGTCAAGTTGTTATAACAGGAGAAGTTGATGCAATAAGGGAAAGTATATCAATTGCAAAATCTTTAGGAGGATTATGTATACCACTTAAAGTTAGTGGACCATTTCATAGCTCACTATATGAAAAAGCAAGCTTCAAATATTATGAAAGTATAAAATATATTGAAATAAATGAACCTAAAAAAGTAATGTATTCAAATATATTAGGTAAACCATATTCAAAACAAGATGATATAAGAGATTTACTTAGAAAGCAAATAATGTCACCGGTATTATTTGAAGATAGTATAAATCATATGTTAGATCAGGGTATAGATACTTTCATTGAACTAGGCCCAGGAAAGACTTTATCTGGATTTGTTAAAAAGATAGATAAAAAAGCTAATGTTTATAATATAGAAGATTTAGATACTTTAAAATCGACAGTTGAAAAAATAAGATCAAAAGGCGAAACTTTATAAAGGCCATGGAGGAGAATATGTTAAAAGGAAAATGTGCAGTAATAACAGGTTCAACTAGAGGTATAGGAAAAGCTATAGCTATAAAATATGCAAGTTTAGGATGTAATATAGTTATAAACTATAGAAGTGAAAAAGATGAAGTTAATGCCTATAAGTTAAGTGAAGAAATAGGTAAATTAGGTGTTGATACTTTGATAGTCAAAGCAAATGTGGCTGATTTTGAAGAAGCTAAAAACATAGTAGAAAAAACCAAAGAAAAATTCGGGAAAGTTGATATTTTAGTAAACAATGCTGGAATAACTAAAGATAACTTAATTCTTAGAATGAACGAAAGTGATTTTGATAGTGTAATAAATGTAAATTTAAAAGGTTCATTTAACTGTTTAAAAGCAGTAACACCAATTATGTTAAAACAAAAGCACGGAAAAATAATAAACATGGCATCAGTAGTTGGAGTAATAGGAAATCCAGGTCAAGTAAATTATTGTGCGTCAAAAGCAGGAGTTATTGGAATGACAAAATCTCTAGCAAAAGAGCTTGGAGGTAAAAATATAAATGTAAATGCTATAGCACCTGGATTTATAGATACTGACATGACAAAAGTACTAAGTGAAGATCAAAAGAAAAACATATTATCACAAGTTCCATTAAAAAGACTAGGTTTAGTATCTGATGTTGCAAATGTAGCAGCATTTTTAGCTAGTGAAGATTCAGATTATATAACAGGTCAAGTAATACACGTTGATGGCGGAATGGCAATGTAGATGGAGGTAAATATGAATAGAATAAATAGAGTTGTTATAACAGGAATGGGAGCAGTTACTCCTATAGGAAATAATGTAGAAGATTTCTGGCAAAATAGTAAAAATGGAAATTCTGGAATAGATTTTATAAAATCTATGGATACTTCAGATCTTGAAGTAAAAGTAGGTGGAGAAGTAAAAGATTTAAAATTAGAAGGTTACTTAGATAAAAAAGAAATAAGAAGATTAGATAGATTTACACAATATGCACTTATAGCTACTGAAGAAGCAATAAAAGATTCTAATTTAGACTTAGAAAATATCGATAGTAATAGATTTGGAGTTATGGTAGGATCTGGTATTGGAGGATTCCACACACATGAAAGTGAATTTGGAAACATTCATAAAAAAGGACCTAAAAAAGTTTCACCAATGTATATACCAATGGCAATTATAAACGCAGTTGCTGCAAATGTAGCTATAAAATATAATGCAAGAGGAATATGTACATCAGCTGTAACTGCATGTGCAACAGGTACAAATAATATAGGAGATGCTTTTAGACATATAAAGCATGGTTATGCAGATATTATGTTATGTGGTGCATCGGAAGCGTCTTTTACACCAATAGCTATAGCAGGTTTTAATAATATGAGAGCATTATCTACATCTCAAAATCCTAAAAGAGCATCTATACCTTTTGATAAAGACAGAAATGGATTTGTTATGGGAGAAGGTGCAGGAATATTAGTAATTGAAAGTTTAGAACACGCAAAAAAACGTAATGCTAAAATACTTGGAGAAATAGTTGGATATGGTTCAACTTGTGATGCTTATCATATAACTTCTCCAGATCCTAAAGGAATTGGAGCATCAAAAGCTATGTTAAATGCGATAAATGAAGCTAATATAAATCCTAGTGAAGTTTCATATATAAATGCTCATGGAACATCAACACCTTACAATGACTTATTTGAAACAAATGCAATAAAAAATGTATTTAAAGAAGATGCAATAAATATTCCTATATCTTCAACTAAGTCTATGACAGGACATTTATTAGGTGCTGCAGGTGCTATAGAATCAATAGTATGTATAAAAGCTTTACAAGACGGATTTATACCACCAACAGTAGGTTATGAAAACAAAGATGAAGAACTTGATTTAGATTATGTACCAAATATCGGTAGGGAGTCAGATTTAAAATATGCAATAAGTAATTCATTAGGATTTGGTGGACATAATGCATCTTTATTATTTAAAAGATGGGAGTAAGTATTATGAAATTTGATGAAGTAAAAGAAATTATAAATATAATAAATGATTCAGAGTTGTCTTATTTTGAAGTAAATATAGATAATAACTATATAAAAATGGATAAATCTATGTCAAGAAGTTATGGTAGCTTAAACCAAAGCTATAGTAACATATCAGAGATAATAGATGAAAAATCTTTAGATACAAATTTAAATAATAATATAGAAGCAGCTATAGATAAAGATATAAATGAAGAGATTGATGATTTTGAATATATAAAAAGTCCAATGGTAGGAACTTTTTATAAAGCTATATCACCAGATGAATCTCCTTTTGTATCTGTTAATCAAAAGATATCAAAGGGAGATATAGTTTGCATAGTAGAAGCTATGAAACTTATGAATGAAATAAGTTCAGATTTTGATTGTGAAATAATAGATGTACTAGTAGAAAATGGAGTAATGGTTGAGTATGGAGAGCCACTATTTAAAATAAGGAGAAGATAATATGCTTACAGTAAAAGAGATAAAGGAAATTTTACCTCACAGATATCCTTTTTTAATGATAGATAGAGTAGAGGAAATAGTTTTAGGGCAAAGTGCTAGAGGATATAAAAATGTATCTGCAAATGAAGAGTTCTTTAATGGGCATTTTCCAGAGCATCCAGTTATGCCAGGAGTTTTAATATTAGAAGCATTAGCACAACTAGGAGCAATAGCAATACTTTCTATGGAAGAACATAAAGGAAAGCTTGGATTTTTAGTTGGCGCAGATAAAGTGAAATGGAGAAAACAAGTAGTTCCAGGGGATAAATTAGATTTACATATAGAAATAGTAAAAATGAGAGGTCCTATAGGAATTGGAAAAGGAACAGCTACTGTTGATGGAAAAGTAGTATGTGAAGGCGAAATAATGTTTTCTATTGGATAGGTGAGATTATGTTAAAAAAAGTACTTATAGCAAATAGAGGAGAAATAGCCGTAAGAATAATAAGAGCGTGTAGAGAATTAGGTATATCTACAGTTAGTATATATTCAGAGGCTGATAAGGAAGCACTTCATGCTCAACTTGCAGATTATTCAGTATGTGTTGGCCCAAATCCTTCAAAGGATAGTTATTTAAATGTAGCTAATATACTAAGTGCTTGTATATTAACAGGATGTGATGCCATACATCCTGGCTTTGGTTTTTTATCTGAGAATCCAAAGTTTGCAAAAATGTGTGAAGAATGCAATATAAAATTTATAGGCCCAGATTCTGAGACTATAAGTCTTATGGGAGATAAATCTCAGGCAAGAAAAATAATGAAAAAAGCTAATGTACCAGTAGTTCCGGGATATGAAGATAAAATAGATTCTTACGAAGAGGCTTATAAAATAGCTAAAGATATCGGCGCCCCTATAATGATAAAAGCATCTAGTGGTGGTGGTGGAAAAGGTATTAGGATAGTTAAAGATTTAGATGAGTTTAAACATAACTATGAAGCTGCAAAAAGTGAGTCTATGGCATGTTTTGGAGACGATAGAATATATATTGAAAAATACATTGAGAATCCAAGGCATATAGAGTTTCAAATTATAGCAGATGAATATGGTAATATAATACACTTAGGTGAGAGGGAATGTTCGCTTCAAAAAAATAATCAAAAAGTATTAGAAGAAGCTCCATCAACTTTTTTAAATAAAGAATTAAGAGAGAAAATGGGTAAAGTTGCAATAGATGCAGCAAAGGCAGTAAATTACAAAAATGTTGGAACGATAGAGTTTTTAGTTGATAAAGACCAGAAGTTTTATTTTATGGAGATGAATACAAGAATTCAAGTAGAACACCCTATAACCGAAATGATAACTGATGTTGATATAGTTAAAGAACAGTTAAAAATAGCTTCAGGTATTAAATTAAGTTTACATCAAGAAGATATAAAAATGCAAGGGCATGCTATAGAATGTAGAATAAATGCAAAAGATGCAGGAACTATAAGTGAACTAAACATGCCATCAGGACTAGGGGTTAGAGTAGATAGTGCAATATATTGTGGATATACTATACCTCCATTTTATGATTCTATGATAGCAAAACTTATAACATATGGAAAAGATAGAGAAGAAGCAATAATAAAGATGAAAAGATCTTTAGGAGAATTTGCAATAGGTGGAGTAAATACAAATATAGATTTCCAGTATGAAATACTAGAGCATCAAGATTTTATAGATGGGAATTACGATACATCATTTTTGAACAAAGATGTATCGATGGCGATATAATGTAATTCATTAACACGTTACTTAAGCAAAGTTTTAAATAACAAAATGTTAGTTAAAGATCTTATATGAAAAATTTGTTGAAATTCTATTTTTAAAGATAATTATTCATAGATGGATAATTCGTAATCCCTTAGTATTATAATAATATGGAGATGACATATGCTTAAGAATTTATTTAGAAAAAAAGAGTATATACAAGTAAAACCAAGGGATTTAGAAGATGATAAAAGTACATTGCCTAATATCCCAGAGGGTAAATGGATAAGATGTAATAAGTGTAAAAATATAATCTATATAGACGATTTAAACTCAAACTATAATGTTTGTATAAATTGTGGGTTTCACTTTAATATAGGTGCAAAGACAAGAATAAATCATATATTTGATGAAAATAGTTTTGTATATATGTTTGAAGATATACTAACAACAAATCCACTAGAATTTGATAATTATGAAGAAAAGATAAATCAAAATAAAGATAAATCTAATCTTAATGAAGCTGTAATAACAGGTCAAGGAAATATTCATGGTAAAAGAGTTTGTGCTGCAATTATGGATAGTAATTTTATGATGGGTAGTATGGGATGTGCTGTAGGTGAAAAAATTACTAGACTTGTAGAGTACGCTACAAAAAGAGAGTTACCACTTATAATATTTACAGCATCAGGTGGAGCTAGAATGCAAGAAGGAATATTTTCATTAATGCAAATGGCAAAAATTTCCCAAGCTATAGCAAGGCATGATAGTAAAGGCTTATTATATTTAAGTATAATAACTAATCCAACTACTGGAGGAGTAACTGCAAGCTTTGCAATGCAAGGAGATATGATAATAGCAGAACCAGGTGCAATTATTGGTTTTGCAGGAAGAAGAGTAATAGAAAATACTATTAGACAAAAACTACCAGATGAATTTCAAACTTCTGAATTTGCAGTAGAAAAAGGATTTGTAGATTCTATAGTAAAAAGACATGATATGAAAAATTATATATCAAAAACATTGAGTTTACATGGAGTGTGTGAAAATGTATAGTAGTGAAATAGTTAAAAAATCTCCTTGGGATAAGTTAAATATAGCTAGAGATAAAAATCGACCGAATGCTAGATTTTATATAGAAAATATATTTAATGACTTTCTAGAATTACATGGAGATAGATATTACAAAGATGATAGCGCTATAATTGGTGGAATAGCATCTATAAATAATATAAATGTAACTGTAATAGGTATAAATAAAGGAAAAGATACATTAGAAAATATAAAAAATAATTTTGGAATGCCCCATCCAGAAGGATATAGAAAAGCTTTAAGACTTATGAAGCAAGCAGAAAAATTTAATAGACCTATAATATGCTTTGTAGATACTCCAGGAGCATTTTGTGGAATAGAAGCAGAAGAAAGAGGGCAAGGAGAAGCTATAGCACAAAATTTATTTGTAATGAGTAAACTTAAAACACCAATAATCTCAATAATTATAGGTGAAGGTGGAAGTGGAGGAGCCTTAGCATTAGCAGTTGCTAATAAGGTATACATGTTAGAAAACTCAATATATTCAATACTGTCTCCTGAAGGATTTGCATCAATACTGTGGAAGGATGCTACAAGGGCAAAAGAAGCTAGTGAAGTTATGAAAATAACAGCTGAAGATTTAAAAAGCTTTAATATAATAGATAGTATAATAGAAGAACCAATAGGTGGTGCACATGAAGATCCAAAATTTATGTGTGATAAAATAAAAGAAAATATAATAAATGACTTAGAAAAGCTTATAAATTCTGACCTTAATGAGGTTGTTGATATGAGGTATGATAAGTTTAGAAAAATAGGTAACTTTTATTAAAAATGATTTTTCTAGCAAAATATTATGTACCAACTTAAATCAATTATAAAATTTATTATAGTAACAAGTGAAAATAAAATAAATGGAGAATATATGAAATGACAAATACTCAAGAGATATTAAATAAATTATTGGTACAGTTATTTAATGATATTTTACATATAGAAGAAAAGTCTCTTAAAAATACAGATTTGATGGATTTATCAATGACAGAAATACATACTATAGAAGCTATAGGAATAAAAGAAGCTAGAACTATGGGCGAAATTGCACATGATTTGAGAATAACAGTAGGAACACTTACTGCAGCTATAACAAGACTTATAAATAAAGGATATGTTGAGAGGAAGAGAACAGAAGAAGATAGAAGGGTGGTACTTGTAAGTTTAACGTATAAAGGAGAAACTGTTTATAAGGAACATCAAGTATTTCATGAAGACATGATTACTTCAATGCTAGGTAATTTCTCAGAAGAAGAAGAAAATATACTTGCAATAGCGCTAGAAAAACTGAATAATTTCTTTGAAGAAAAATATGAAAGCTTTAAATAGAAGAATAAAATTATAAAGACTATATATTAATTAATAGAAAAATTAATATATAGTCTTTTATATTAATAGTTAAAGACTTATATAAGAAGCCTATTAATATAATATTAATGATATCGAAGTTATTATTATCATCAATTGAAAACAATGATTTTAACTTGGATAGAGAAAAAACAATTAACTATTTTAAACTATTTTTTTTAATTACTAAAATTTATGATATAATTTTTTATAGATAAATGAAAAAGAGGGAATTACAATGAGAAAAAAATTTTTTATAGTATTAACTATAGTATGGATGGGGGTAATATTTTATATGTCTAATCAATCAGCATCAATATCATCTATGCATTCTGGAAATACAATAAATATTATAAGTAAATTGCCATTAATAGGTAATATTATGGATTACCTTACAAGTATTAATATAGGAGAATTTATAGTAAGAAAATGCGCTCATATGACTTCATATTGCATTTTAGCAATACTTTTATTTATGTCGGTATATGAAAATGATATAAAAAAAACAGTAATAATTTCATTTTTAGGAACATTTTTATATGCATGTAGTGACGAATTTCATCAATTATTCATATATGGAAGAAGCGGTGAGTTTAGAGATGTAATGATAGATTCTACTGGAGGAATTATAGGTCTATTACTTATTATTTTTATAGTAAAATATAAACAAATTAATAAGAAAATTGAAAAATAGCAATATATTGCATTGTAATAGATGCAGTGTATTGCTATTTTTTACGCTTGAGGATATTATAATACTTAAAAAAATGTGGATAAATTCTGAATGTAAGTAATATTAATAAATTGGTTTTGAGCATAAAAAAGATTTTGGAATACTTCGCCCACGCAGTGGCTCAAGCAACAGACGAAGTCGTTAGCGACATGAAGGGTTTCGCTGACACGTCGCTCAAGCGAAGCGAATTTTTTATTAAAAAGAGAAGTAATAAATAATTAAAAAACTATAGATTAAGTATTTTAACTCATTATAATAGTCAAATTTAATCATTAAAAATACTAAATCCGTGCGAGATATATATGTTTTAATAATAATTTTACATTATAAATATAATAGAAAATTATATAACTAAAATAGTAAAAATATTATAGAAATCTATAGGATGTTGTATAATATATATATGATGTGATAATATGTAATTATATAATCAATAGGGGGAGATAGAGTAATGCACTTAACAAAAACATTACTAAAAAAAATAGATAATAAAGAGATAATATCTTATAATGTAAGATTTGATAATGGATTTGAAGTAGAAATACTTAATTTAGGTGGGATAATAACTAAAATAATAACACCAGATAAAAATGGAAATTTAGAAAATGTTGTAGTAGGGTATAAAGATATAGAAAGTTATATACAAAATCCATCTTACTTTGGAGCGATAATAGGAAGAACTTCAGGTAGAATTTGTGAAGGACAAATATCGATAGATGGAGTAGATTATGAATTAGCTAAAAATTATAATCCTCATCAAGGGCATGGAGGATACAAAGGATTTAATTCTAAAATTTGGGATTTAAAAGTGTTAGAAGAAGAAAATAACATAACTTTAAAATTATATGCTAAATCTTTAGATATGGAAGAAAATTATCCAGGGAATTTAGATTTATGTGTAAGTTTTAAAATATATGAAGACTATAAAATAGAGCAAACTTATGAAGCTGTAAGTGATAAAAAAACATTAGTTAATATGACGAATCATAGCTATTTTAATTTAAGTGGAGATATAAAAAGACCGATAATAGATGAATATTTAAAAGTAGACTGTGATTATATATTAGAACTTGATAAGACTTGTGTACCAACAGGTAAAAAAATAAGTGTAGAAAACACTCCATTTGATTTTAAAAAAGAAATGAAAATAGGAGATAGAATAAATAATAATCATAAACAAATTCAAATTGGATGTGGTTATGACCATATATTTGTATTAAACAATAGTCAAAATCAAATAAAATTAAATGATAGAATATCAGGAAGAAATATGATAATTGATACAGATCAAAATTGTGTGGTTATATACAGTATGAATTTCCCTGATGAGGTAGAACTTTATAATGGTAAAAAGACTCAAAAAAGATATGGAATATGTTTTGAAACACAAGCTGCACCAATAGGAAGAGATATGTGCTTTATAGAAGATTCTTTATTAAATAAAGGGGAAAAGTATACTCAAAAAACTACTTATACGTTTTCTATAAATTAAATTGATTGTAATAGTTTTATCATATGCTATATTATTTGCAGCAAAATATTATAGACATTTACTTACAGCTGTTGATATAGTAAGTATAATAATATGTAATGAATTAATTATAATTTTATTATAGAGTATAAACAATATACAATAATAAATATCATTTAAATAAAGAGGTAAATATGAAAAAAACATTACATGACTATAAAGATATAATAAAAAAACTACCTATAAAAAATAAATATACAAAAGAAGAATTATTAATAGATGACTTTCTTATCGAGAAATCAAATAATATAGAGATATATTATGCTCCACATAATGAATATTTTAATCCAAAGGCAAAAATATTTATTGTAGGTATAACTCCAGGTTTTCAACAAATGAGTACGGCTATAGCAACAGCTAGAAAAGAATTAGAATTTACAGATGATATTAATGAAATTCAATATAGATGCAAGGTAGCAGCTAGATTTAGTGGTAGTTTAAGGAAAAATATCATTAATATGCTAGACGATATAAAGTTAAATGAAGTACTACATTTAGAAAGTGTAAGTGAAATATTTGAGGAAAAAGATTATTTACTACATACAATATCTCTTATTCCATACCCTGTATTTGTAAAGAAAGAAAACTATACAGGACATACTCCTAAGCTAAATAAAAGTGAAATTTTAATGAAATATGTATATGAACATTTTATATGTGAATTCAAAAAAATAGAGAATTATAAAGAAATATTATTAGTACCATTAGGTAAAGCTGTAGAAGATGTATTATTAAAATTGAAAGATGACGGAGTTATAGGTGAAAATCAAATTTTAATTGGATTTCCTCATCCATCAGGGGCTAATGTTAATAGATTAAAGCAATTTGAAAAAAATAAAGAAAATATGAAAAGATTTATTAAAAATAAATTTTAATACAAAAGGGCTATAACTATATAAAATGTACCCTATGTAAAGGACAATTTAAAAAAAGGTATCTTTAAAAAGCAAGATGATTTCTGTATTGTACAGGAGTCATCTTGTTTAAATTCCATTGATATCTATCATTATTATAGTAATCCATATAATCATCTATTTCATTCCTTACTTGCTCTAAAGTGCTACAATTATTAAGAATAACTTCATCTTTGAAATGGCCAAAGAATGATTCCTGCGGAGCATTATCCCAACAATTACCTCTCCTAGACATAGATTGTTTTAATCCAAGTTTTTTTACTATACTTTGAAATTTAGGGCTCGTATAGTGACGCCTTGATCCGAGTGTAAAATAGCTTCGCTGTGAAGTTTTAAAGTTTTATTTAATGTAAGTTTTTTTAGTGTATTTAAGACAATATTTAACCGTAGGTTATCTGAAACATAATGAGCTAATATTTCATTTGTAGATGAATCTTTTATTGTTGATAAATATGCTTTTTTCCCATTTTTGTATCTTAAGTATGTGATATCCGTTAACAATACTTTACCTGGTATACCTTGTTTAAATTCTCTATTTAGTAAATTAGGAACGATAGTATGTTCTTTAGTTGCTTTCATCATACGTCTATAAGGATTAGCTCTTCTAAACGGACAAATTATATCATATTTATTCATTATTCTTCTAATACGTTTTAAATTATATATTATATTAAATTTATCCTTTAAAACCATTTTTATTTGCCTTGCACCTTTTTTGCGGCCTTTGTAGTTAAATGCTTTCAACACATTTTCTTTAGCTAAGAGATCCTGTTTTTCCTTAAAGTTTCTTAATTTTTCATTTTCTACTAAAAAATATTTGTAGTATCCAGATCGAGATACATCGGCAACTTTACATAAGTAACTTATCATATTTTTTAAATTATACTTTTTTATTGTAGCTTTAATAAGTTCATATTTTTCCCCAAGATAATACATTTATTTCTTCCTTAACACTCTCCTTTCTATCATGTCTAACTTTTTTAGTAATTCATTTTCAGCTTGAAGTAATTTTATTTTAGCTTCTAGTTTTTTATACTTTTCTTCTAATGTCATATTCTTCTCAACAGGTCTACCATTATTATATTTACGAGTATCTGTAAGTTTTGCAGCTCCGCCGTTTTTAAAGGCTGTACGCCATCTATTTGCCGAAGATTTAACTCTTTGCATACCTATAATATCAATATTAAATCCACATTCTTCAAATATTATCCTAGGTAATTTACCATTGCAGTTCTCATCTATGAATATTTTTTTAAATTCATCTGTATAAGTAATCCCCTTCGAGCTAACTTTTTTAACATATTTATTTTTTCTTAATTCAATTATTTCTTCCTCTGTAAATAAATTTATACTCATTAAAATTTCTCCATCTCTATTTATTATTTATTTAATTATATACAAAAATACCCTATAGGGTAGACCTTTTTATTAATTGTCTACTCTATAGGGTACATTTTAAAATTTACTTTAATTATCCTTTATTTTAACTAACACTATTTACTTAAAATTTTCTCTAATTTTTCGATATATAAAGAGACTTCACCACATTTAGGGCAAATTGCAACTTTAGGTTTTTCTATTTTCTCTGAAAATATAGTGCTATTTTTAGTAATTTTAATACCATATCCAGCGCCATCAATTTTAATATCAAAGCCATTAATCATTTCAGAATTACATTGCTTACATATTCTCATTTTATATCACCTACCTTATGTAAAATAAATATTAAAACTTTAATATTGATTATTATAAATTATAAAATAGATATATATTATTTAAAGTATAGTTTCCCAATCGATTTTAGTTATAAGTAAAAAGAGAATAAGTGATAAAAATAATATTTCAGGAGAGATAAATAGCTGACTTTGTTCACAATTCATTAAAAATCACCTCAATAATTATTACATTATATTAGTAAAGGCTTATTTATATGCAGATTATATATTCAAATATTTGACAAAGTAAAATATGAAATATTACATATCCTAAAACTAAATCTAGACATAAAAGGAGTTGACATAATGAAATTATTTAAATCTTTAATTTTAACTTTAGTTGTAACATTGATACTAACTACATCATCAATATTTTGTCAGGATACAGTAAAGTTAGTTCCAAGTGGAGAAGTTGTTGGATTAAATATAGAATTAAAGCATCCTTATGTGTATCAAATATTAAGTGAAGATGCAAAAGATTTAGAACATGGAGATATAATATTATCAGTAAAATATAAGCTTAAAAAAGTAAAATCAATAGATAAAATAAATGAAATTATGAAATTAAAAAATCAAGATATAATAGTAGAATTCTCTAGAGAAGGCACAAATTATACACAAAAGATGACTACAGAACAACTTAGGATGTATGTATTAAAAGAAGTTATATCAGGGATAGGTACTATAACTGCAATAAATGAAAATGGAGAATTTGTTGGAATATCTCATAGTATAAAAATGGAAAACAGAGCAATAGAGTTTAATAAATGTGAAGTTTTTGAAACATCATATGTTCAAGAAATAAAATCTTATAAAGATCGAGTAGGAAGTTTAATAGCAAATATAACTGATAAAAAAATAGGTAGCGTATATTCAATGGGGGAATATGGGGTCAAAGGCAAATCTGATAGTTTTAAATATTCTAAGAAAAAATCTTTAGAAATAGCACAACCCAAAATTGGTAAAGCATATATATATTGTAAAGCTCCAGTTACAAATGAACTAAAGCTACATGAAATAGAAATAATAAAAGTTGGTAAAGAGTCATCTCAAATAAAGATAGTTGATGAAAATCTAATAAAATATAGAGGTGGAGCTGTGGTAGGTATGAGTGGATCTCCAATAATACAAGATAATAAAATAGTAGGTGGATTAAGAAGTATAGTCATAAAAAATCCTACAAGAGGTTATATTGCTAATATTCATAGTATGTTGTATGATAATTAATAGAGAGTTAATACTCTCTTTTTTACGCTTAAGGATATTATAATACTTAAAAATATAAGTAATATTAACATATACATTATAGATATGAAATTTAGACATTGGAGAGAGGGATATGAATTTAAAAAGAATAATTGTTATAATTATACTAGTGATATCAGTAATATTAGGAATATATCTATTTACATTAAGTAATGATTCTAAAAATGAAGATATAAGTTATAAACCTAATGATAAAATAGAGGCTACTGATAATAAAGAAACTGTTCCAGTAATAGACTTCCTTAAATCTATATCAGGATTAAAAGCTAAAAATATAGAATTAATAGATTCTCCGGTAGGAATTAAGGGTGAATTTTTAGCTCCCAGAGAATCTATATTAAATGGAGTAGATTATTTCTTAAAACATACTGAAAATGATAAAATGACCAACGTAAAAGTGGATATAGGAGATAGTTATATAGTTATAAGAGTGGATTATAAAATAACTAATAGTATAACTACACCAATAGAGATAAAAGTAATTCCTAGATTAAACAATAACAAAGATTTAGAACTTAAAATAAAAGAAGTTAAGTTTTTAGATTTAAAAATAGCAGATTGGATAGTTAATATAGGATTAAAGAGCTTTATAAAAGACTGGTTTCCAAATGATAAACAGATTAATATAAAGTTTAAAGAGGGTGTTGTAATAATATATAAAGATAATTTTAAAGGAATATATTTAGATACACTTAAGGTAGAATCAACAGGATTAAATATTAATATGACTATAGATTTAGATACTATAATTAAGAATATAAATTCTAAAAATAAATAATAAAGAGGTATGAATAGAAAATATTCATACCTCTTTATTATTTATAATAGTGTATTTTACGTATGTGATTTTTAAATATTCTTACATTTTAGCTAATAACTTATTAAGAATAAGAAATACTATATATATTAGATAAGAAATACAGGAGGGTAAAATGTATTATAAACAAAAATATATAGAATCTATAAAGTCCTTAAAATCAAATATAAATGGATTAAGTAGTGATGAAGCTAAAAATAGATTATCTGAATATGGATATAATGAACTTAAAGAAGGATATAAAGTTCCAGCTTGGAAGTTATTTTTAGAAAGCTTCAAAGATCCATTAGTTATAATACTCTTAATAGCAGCTATTGTACAAATATTTTTAGGTGAGGTTGTTGAATCTATAATAATATTTATAGTTATAATACTAAATTCAATATTAGGAGTAACTCAAACTAAAAAAGCAGAGGGTTCATTAGAAAGCTTAAAAAAATTATCTGCACCAAAAGCAAAAGTAATAAGAGATAATCAAAAACAAACTATAGAAGGACGAGAATTAGTTCCTGGAGATATAGTAATCCTTGAAGCCGGAGATTATATTCCAGCAGACGGAAGAATTATAGAAGCACAAACTTTAAAAATAGTAGAGGGAATGCTTACAGGTGAGTCAGAACCTGTATTAAAACATAGTGAAAAAATAGATGAAGACGTTGGTATAGGCGACCAAAAGAATATGGTATTTAGTGGTTCTTTGGTTGTGTATGGAAGAGGAACATTTGTAGTAACATCTACTGGAATGAATACTGAAATGGGAAAGGTTGCAAATTTACTTGAAACTGCTGAAAACAAACAAACTCCATTACAACAAAAACTTGATGAGTTTAGTAAAAAACTTGGTGTATTAATAGTTGCTATAGCAGCACTTATATTTATAATTCAAGTTGTAAGAAGTTTTATGAGTGGATCTGATATACCAAAAGCAAGAATTATCGCAGATTCATTTATGTTTTCAATTGCAGTAGCAGTAGCAGCTATTCCAGAAGCTTTGTCATCTATTGTAACAATAGTTTTATCTGTTGGAACTAATGATATGGCTAAAAAACAAGCAATAATTAGACAATTACCAGCAGTTGAAACGTTAGGATCGACAAGTGTTATATGTACGGATAAAACAGGGACATTAACACAAAATAAAATGACGGTAGTAGATTTTTATATGTATGAAACACCTAAAGAAGATATGAATCCAAAAAATATTAACTATTCATATCAATCTAAAATACTAACTGTAGCATCTGCTATATGTAATGATTCAAATATAAATAATGAAGGTAAAGAAATAGGGGATCCAACAGAAGTTGCATTAATAAAATTCGCTAATACTAGAAATTTAGATTACAATACATTAAGAGATAGATATAATAGATTAAATGAAATACCATTTGATAGCGATAGAAAACTTATGTCTACCGTAAATAATATTCATGGAAATGTATATATGTTCACTAAAGGAGCACCTGATGTAGTATTTAGTAGATGTAAATATGCAATGGTTGATGGAGATATTGTAGATATAAATGAAGATATACTAAATGCATATAAACGTATGAATGAAGAATTTTCGAATAAAGCATTAAGAGTATTAGCTTTTGCTATAAAAGATGTAGAAGATGATAATTTTGTTCCATTATTAGAGGATGAAGATAATATGACTTTAGTAGGTCTTATGGCAATGATAGACCCACCTAGAGAAGAAGTATATAAAGCAGTTAGAGAAGCTAAAAGTGCAGGGATAAAAACAGTTATGATAACTGGAGACCATAAAACTACAGCAGCAGCTATAGCAAAAGATATTGGTATAATGGATGAATGTGATATTGCTTTGACTGGACAAGAATTAGATTCACTTACTGATGAAGAATTAGATGAAAAGTTAGAACATATACCAGTATATGCAAGAGTCTCACCTGAAAATAAAATACGTATAGTTAAAGCATGGCAGAAAAAAGGAAAAATAACAGCAATGACAGGTGATGGTGTAAATGATGCTCCTGCTTTAAAACAAGCAGATATAGGAATAGGTATGGGTAGTGGTACAGATGTTGCTAAAGATGCAGCTGCTATGATATTAGTTGATGATAATTTTGCTACTATAGTAAACGCAGTTGAAGTAGGAAGAACTGTTTATAAAAATATTAAAAAGTCTATAACTTACTTATTTGCAGGAAACTTTGCAGGTATAATTGCTATATTATTTGCAGTATTTGCTAATTGGGAAAACCCATTTACAACATTACAATTATTATTTATAAACTTAGTAACAGATTCTCTTCCTGCTATATCTTTAGGATTTGAAAAGCCTGAAAAAAATATTATGACAAAATCACCAAGAGACCAAGATGAAAGTATATTAGCTGGAGGAACCATACAAGCAGTTTTATTTAGAGGTACAATAATAGGTATTGTAGTAATAATAGCTCAATTTATAGGAAGGCAAATATCTACGTATGTTGGAACTGCAATGGCATTTTCTACTATAACACTATGTAGAATATTACAAACATTACCAGCAAGATCAAATGAATATACATTAAAGGAAATAGGCGTATTTTCAAATATGTATGTAATATATGCAACAATAGCTTGTTTACTTATATACGGCCTTACATTACTTCCATTTATGAGACCTATATTTGATATACCATTAGAATTTGGAATTTATCAATTAGGAATATGTGTATTACTAGCTATAATATCTACATTAATAATGGAGATTATTAAATTTAGAAAATCAAATGAAAGATAAATAATAATAGGTATACTTTTTATAGTATACTTATTTTTACGCTTAAGTATATTATAATACTTAAAACGTATTATCTATAAATAAAATAGTAAAATATTCGTTATTGTATTTAATATATAACTTAAATATTGTATAATATATTAAATTAATGAAATAAATTGGGATTTTTTATTGTAAAATATATAATTATGAAGTTAAAGCTATATATTAATATCTAAAGGGAGAGAATTAGGAAGATGATACTTATAAAAAATGGTAGGGTAATAGACCCAAAATCTAAAAGGGATGAAGTAGTAGATATAGTAATAAAAGATAATAAAATATTAAAAATAGGTGAGTGCTCATTAACAGATGAATATGAAAAGATTATAGATGCTAGTGGATGTATAATAGCTCCTGGACTTATAGATGTTCATGTTCATTTTAGAGATCCAGGATTTACTCATAAAGAAGATATAAAAACGGGTTCAAAGTCAGCTGCAAAAGGTGGATTTACGACAGTTGTATGCATGGCAAATACTAATCCTATAGTTGATAATGAAGAAACTTTAAATTATATAAAAGAAAGAGCAAAAGCATCTTCTATAAATGTTTTACAAGCATGTGCTATAACTAAAGGATTTAAAGGCAAAGAGTTAGTTAATATGAAACATCTTAAAGAATGTGGAGCAGTAGGATTTACTGATGATGGGCTTCCTATAATGGATAGTGATGTTATATATAATGCTATGCTAAAAGCAAAAGAGCTTGATGTTCCTCTAAGTTTTCATGAAGAAGATCCATCTCTTATAACTGTAGCTGGTATAAATGAAGGAGAAATATCTAAAAAGTTAGGTATATCTGGGGCAAGTAATGTAGCAGAAGATGTTATGGTAGCAAGAGATTGTATGATAGCTATAAAAACAGGGGCAAAGGTAAACATACAACATATAAGTTCTGGAGTATCAGTCGAAACTGTAAGAATGGCTAAAAGATTAGGGGCTAATGTATACGCAGAAGCAACACCACATCATTTTACTTTAACAGAAGAAGATGTATTAAATTATGGTACAAATGCTAAAATGAATCCTCCTCTTAGAACTGAAAATGATAAATTAAAAATAATAGAAGGATTACAAGATGGTACGATAGAAATAATAGCAACAGATCATGCACCTCATACTTATGAAGAAAAGAGTGTTGAATTTGCAAAAGCTCCAAGTGGAATAGTAGGGCTTGAAACTGCATTAGCTCTTGGTGTAACTAATTTAGTTAAAAAAGGTTATTTAAGCATGATGGCATTACTTGAAAAAATGACTATAAATCCAGCACAACTTTACAATCTAGATTGTGGATATATAAAGGAAGGTTCTGTAGCTGATTTAGTAATATTTAATCCTGATGAAAGCTATAAAGTAAGTGAATTTGAATCAAAATCTTTTAATTCACCATTTATAGGATATGAGTTATATGGAAAGATTAATTATACTATATGTAGAGGGAAGATAGTATTTGATGGTATGAGTAAATAGATAAATTTAAAAGAGATTACTTAATTTTTAAGTAATCTCTTTTATAGTAAAGAAAACTTTATTTATAAATAGCTTTAATTGGATCTAGTTTAGATGCTTTAATAGCTGGAACAATACCGAATATAGTTCCAGTAATTACAGTAGTTACACTTGCAAATAGTAGACTATTTATATTAGGAAGAGCTTTAAATGGTAAATAATTAGATGCATAATTTACAACTATAAATCCAATTACTATACCAATTATACCTCCTAAAACCGTAATAAATATAGCTTCAACTAAAAACTGTACTAATATATCTAAAGGTTTAGCTCCTATAGCACGTCTTATACCTATTTCTCTTTGACGTTCCATTACAGACACATACATTATATTCATAACTCCAACACCGCCTACAAACATTGATATAGCAGTTATAAGTGTTACAAATTTATTTATAGTAGAAATCATAGATTCAAGTTCTTTAGTTTCCTCTGTAGGGTCATCAATATTATAAGAACCATTTATATCAGGATGTAATTCATATAGCTTATTTATAACATTACCTGAAACTTCATACATATCATATCCTTTAGATACAACTAAATCTAGAGAATATATTTCTTGAGGATAAGAAAATTGATTCATTAAATCATTGAATGCTTTTTTAGGCATATATGAATATATATAATTCATATCATCATAATACATATTTTTAATATTACTTTCAGAATTATTTTTAATTGAGTTTTCATCGATAATACCTATTACTTCATAAATATGATTATTTATAGTGATACCTTTACCTAAAGCTTCTTTCGGACTATTAAATAAATCAATGGCATTTTGCATAGTAATAATTATAACTTTTCTATTTTCATCATCATAAGAAAAATTTCTACCAAATACAGGTACTATTTTATCATCATTAAACTCTTTAATATCTAAATATGTAGTTTTTTTATCAAAGGATGCATCTGAATAATACATAGACCCCATACTGAAATCATCTTTACTAGCACTTATTCTTTCAACACCTTCTATAAATGATAACTCATCAATATCTTCTAATTTAAATGGATTTAAAAATGTTTCCATATTAGCCATATTAGAATCACTTGATTCGAAATAAATTCTAGTTTTGTTTGGATTTACACGATTAACTGAATCAGTAACTTCTTTTTTTAGCCCATTTCCTATAGAACTTACTAATATAGATGAAGTTATACCCATTATAATCCAAAGCAAGGTAACAAAAACACGAAGTTTATGACCTTTTAAATTAATTAAAGAACTCTTAATTACACTCATTTAAAGCCTCCTCATATAACACACCATCTTTAAGTCGTATAACCTTAGTGGCATACTTTATTAAGTCAGCATCATGTGTAACCATTATTATAGTTTTACCTTGTTTATTTAGTTCTTTTAATAAACTCATAATATCATCACTAGTCTCACTATCTAAAGCTCCTGTTGGCTCATCAGCAAATATAAGCTTAGGATTATTTACTAGAGAACGAGCTATAGCTACACGTTGTTGTTGTCCACCAGATAGCTGAAGTGGTAGACTTTTTATTTTATCTAAAAGACCAACTTGTTCTAATTTTTCTTTAACTATATTTTCTCTTTCAGATTTATTTAACTTTCCATCGTAAATTAGAGGCAGCTCTACATTTTGATAAATATTTAATGTTTCTATTAAATTAAATTGTTGAAAAATAAACCCAATATATTTATTCCTAAAAACTGAACGTTGATTCTCATTTAAGCTACTTACATTTTCATAATTAAAAAAATATGAACCCGTATCAAACTTATCTAAAAAAGCTAATACATTAAGCAAAGTAGTTTTACCACTACCTGATTTACCCATTATCATTACAAAGTCGCCTTCTTCTATATTAATGTTTAGTGACTTTAAAACATGAAATTTTTCTTTACCCACCTTATAATACTTATTAATATCTTTAAGCTTTATTAAACTACTCACTTTGCATACCTTCAGTATCAACGCTTAAAGTATCTACAGGAATTGCGTCGCCTTCATTCATTTCATTTGATGGGTATCTAATAATAATATCTTGCTTATCAAGTCCGCCTTTTACAACTGTGAATTCATTATTTTGACTTTGAATTTCAATTTTTTGTTTCTTTAATATTCCATCATAGCTCTTAAATACATAAGGCTTATCATTTTCATCTTTAAGTATTGATGAACTTGGTATTTTGCATAAGTTATCAGCTATTTCTATACAAGCTTGAACATGAAATCCGTTAATTAAATCTTCTTGATCTTCAAATGATATATCTATATCATAATAAGATAGAGAGGAATCAGACATATTATCAACTTTGCTAGATGTTGGTATATCAGAGATTACACTAACTCTACCTGAAACTTTTTTATTTGTAGATAAAATTGTAACAGTTACAGGATCATCTATTTGAAGTTTTGGTAAATCTTGCTCACTAGTCTGACCTTTCATATAAAATGTATTGCTTTGAAGAGTTATCATTGAAGTAGATTCAGAATCACCATTTTGATTATTTAAATATACTTTTCCATCAAAAGGAGCAGTAGTATCTGTATACGCTTTTTTATTTAATAAAGAAACTTGAGCTTCTAATTTATTTATTTCAGAGTTTATTATTGTATCATTATCTACATTCGATCCTTTTAATTCACTTATTTGGTTTTTTAAAATTTCTATTTCATTTATTATTGACTCATTTTTTATAGTAAATAAAAGGTCTCCTTTTTTTACAATCTTTCCATTTGTTACATTTAATTTACTTATTTCCCCATCGGTTGGTATACTAAACTCTTGAGATTTTGTTGGAACTATAACTCCATTTATAAATATTTTTTCATTATCTGCAATTGTATAAGTTTGTACATAGTTTTCTTCAGATTGAGCAGTATTACTTTCTTTATTATATAAATAGTAACCACCTATCAATACACTAGATACAACTGTAATGCCTACAATTATCTTAATCTTTTTATTTTTGAATTTCCCTAAAAAAGACATTTATATCCCCCTTTGTATAAAACTTAGATATGAATTATTAATGTATTGGCAAAAAATAACCATAAAACATTAATATAGATTTAATTATACGGAAAAATACGTAAATAAGTCAAGATAATATAAAATATAATGAAATTATAATGGTTTAAGTATAAAATAATATATTTTGAATGCAAAAAAGTGACTATATAAAAGCAAAAAATGTTAAGTTTACCTTTATATAGCCACTTTTTAAGAATTTATTATGCAATTATCTCTTTATCTTTAGATGAAGCTGAATCTAATTTTTTTAATAAAATATATCTATTTATACCATATTGATTTTCTCTTTGAAGTTGCATTTCAAATCCTAAACTCAAAATAGTTCTTAGACTAAATATATTTTCAGCAGCAACAGCAGTTAATATATGACTCTTACCTCTAGCTATAGATTCTTCGATTCTAGTCTCAAGTAGTATCTTGTGTAATGAATTACCACGATAAAGAGGGTCCACCATTACATATCCAGATACATAAGTTGAGTTAATTTCATCTTCGTTCATACCAATATCATAAAGATTGTTTAAATAATCTCCACTTGGAGGTTCACAAAGTGCACATGCTATTAATGTATTTTCAACGTAACATCCAACAATAAATCCGCCGTGGTGTAAAACATTTTGTAAGTAATCTATATCACGAAATTTAAGCCAGTTTTTATTTGAAATTGAGCTAATAACATTATTAAATAAAACTGTTATATCATTAAAATTAGATGCATCCATTAAAAGTACATTAGCATATAAATTTTCGCAAAGCTCTCCGTTGAATTTAGATAATTTTACAGTCTTTATCAAAATAAACACCTTGTGTTCACATAAGGTCGCTACTCTTATGCAGTTCTCTTATGAACTTCTCATACTTTCGTATGAGAGCAGACTATTTCTTCACCCTCGACATTACTCGTTAGGGGCAACCTACTTCCACTATCAATCGCTTATAGTGTACGACCTTTTAGGTCTAGTCGTTGAAGGTCTCCCTATTTGGGATTTCCCTGCATGAACATCCATTTATAATAGCACTTAGGGTTTAACCATATGCCATCCTAAGACTTTTTTCTACTTTCGTTCCATCACGCTTAAAGCTGTTCGCTTTTACGTTGTGGCACTTAGGCTTTAGGAATTACCTGCAATTCAAGTTGTGTCCTATGCAGATTTCTCTACATACGAGGCTTAAATTAACCTCTCTTCTATAGAATAAGAAGATTAAATCTTCAGTATATATTTGTAAGTAAAAATGATACTTTATAATTAATAATGATATTATAACATATAAATAAGGAATTATAGTAGTGTTTTGTTGAAAAATGTTAGATAAAACATAAAAATGTTTTGCTTAAGCGACGTGTCGATGAAATATTTTAAGTCACGTGTAGGCTAAGTATTTCAAAATCTTTTTTATCTCAAAAATAGTTTATTGATATTACGTAGCTTCAGACATTATCTATATTTTTTAAGTATTATGATATCTTTAAGCACAAAAAAGACTTAATATGAATTAAGTCTTTAATATTAGATATTTATTTTTCTCTACTATGAGAGTCTTGGTAGTTTGCAACAGTGTTTGCAGCAGCAAATACTGCTTCATTTACTAAAGATAAAGTAGATTGTATTCTTTCTTTATTATTTAACTTCTCTGAATTATCTAAAGCATGTTTTAGATTAATTTGAGCATCTTGAAGATGAGAAAAAGCATCAGTTAAATGTTGTTTAGAATTTTTCATAAATACCTCCATATATAAAATTTTATAAATATACACTAAAAGTATTTGCAAAATAAACATATTTATTCATAAAGATATACATCAATAATTAAGAATATAAAATTAATTATAGGCAAACATAAATTTATAAAAATATATCAAGGAGTACATATAATAATGGATAAATATAGATTAGTCAATAAATTTAAATTAATATCATCTTTATTTATAATACTAATTTTAACTACAGGTATGTCAAATCAAAAGGATAGTTTTAATGGTAAAATATTTAAAAATATATATATTGAACAAGTACACATTGGAAAAATGAAGTTAGATGAAGCTAAAAAAGCAGTAGATAAAAAATATTTACTTAAACCAATATACATAAAATATGAAGATAAAACATGGTGTATAAATCCACAGGATATAGACCTAAGCTATAATATTGATGATGCAATTAAAAATGCATATATTTATACTAGAAGTGATAGTAAAATAGAAAATATAAAGAGAAAATGTAATTTAGATTTAAATAAAGCATATAGTATAAAGTTAAATGCAACTTATAATGAATCTAAATTAAGCGAACAATTATCCTATATTCAAAATGATATAAATAAGAAAGTTCAACAAGCTACCTTAGAGATAAGTGATAGTGGGCAGATGATAACAACTCCATCAAAGGAAGGATTAGAAGTAGATATTGCTTCATTAAAAGAACAAATATACGATATGATAAAAAATAAAGATATAAAAAATATAAATCTTCCTGTAAAAGTTATACAACCAACAATTACTACACAACAAGTAAAATCTATAAATACTGTATTAGGTCAATTTAGTACAAGTTTTAATGAACATAGTGCAAGAGGTAGTAATATATATGTTGCGGGAAAAAGCACTAGTGATATACTTATAATGCCAGGAGATACTTTTTCATATAATAAAGCTACTGGAGCAAGAACATGGAGTAATGGATATAAAACCGCAAAGGTAATAGTAGGTGGAAAATATGTTAATGGAGAAGGTGGAGGAGTATGCCAAGTATCAACAACGATATATAATGCGGCTTTAATGTCAGGCCTTGAAATACAAGAAGTGCATAATCACACATATCCATCTCATTATGTATCAAAAGGAAGAGATGCAGCAGTATCTTATGGGTATACAGATTTTAAATTTAAAAATAATTTTGCACATCCTATATATATTAAAAATATAGTTTCAAATGGTGCAATAACTTCTAAAATATATGGTTGTAGTCAAGATAGAGAAAAGTTATATATAAGAACACAAGAAATACGTGAAAAAGATAAAATAATAGTAAAGACATATAGAGTATTTTTAGGGGAAGAAAACAATAAAATAAGAGAAGAATTAGTATCAGAAAATAAATATAAAATAAAATAAATGTGTTGAAAACATTTTTCTTTAATGATATATTTAAGTTAAGAAAAAATAAATGCCAAATTGTTTGGCATTTATTTTTAAACAAAGGAGCAAACGATTGCACAAATTAAGGGGGATATGATGAAAAAAAAGTGGTGGAAAGAAGCTGTTGCATATCAAATATATCCACGTAGTTTTATGGATTTAAATAATGATGGGATAGGGGACCTAAAGGGAATAATATCAAAATTAGATTACTTAAAGGAATTAGGTATAGATGTTATTTGGATATGTCCTATATATAAATCTCCAAATGATGATAATGGGTATGATATAAGTGATTATCAAGATATAATGAATGATTTTGGAACTATGGAGGACTTTAATGAATTATTAAGTGAAGTTCATAAAAGAAATATGAAGATTATAATAGATTTAGTAATAAACCATACAAGTGATGAACATCCTTGGTTTATAGAATCTAGATCATCTAAAGAAAATCCAAAGAGAGATTGGTACATTTGGAGAGAGGGAAAAAATAATAAAGAACCAAACAATTGGGAAAGTATATTTAAAGGATCGGCATGGGAGTATGATGAAAATACAAAAGAATACTACTTACATCTATTTAGTAAAAAACAACCAGACTTAAACTGGAAAAATAAAGACATGAGAAATGAAATATATAAGATGATAAATTGGTGGTTAGATAAAGGAATTGATGGATTTAGAATTGATGCTATAAGTCATATAAATAAAGAAGAAGGATTAGCTGATATGGATAATCCTGATAATTTAAAATATGTACCGTCTTTTGATAAACATATGAATGTTGATGGAATACATGAATATCTAAAAGAATTAAAAGAAAATACATTTAGTAAATATGACATAATGACAGTTGGAGAAGCAAATGGAGTTAAAGCAGAAGAAGCTACTGATTGGGTTGGGGAAAATAATGGAAGTTTTAATATGTTATTTCAATTTGAACATATCGATTTATGGAATAGCTCAAAGTTTAATTTGCCAAATCTAAAAAAAGTATGGAATAAATGGCAAGTTAATCTTGAAAATGATGGATGGAATGCATTATTTATAGAAAATCATGATGTAACTAGAGTAGTATCTACTTGGGGAGATGATACTAGATTTTTAAAAGAAAGTGCTAAAGCGCTAGGATTATTGTATTTTATGCATAAAGGGACACCATTTATATATCAAGGTCAAGAAATTGGTATGACAAATGTTAAGTTTAATGAGATAAGCGAATATGATGATATTAGATCTATAAATGAATATAATCAACTTATAAATCAAGGGATGAGTCAAAAAGATGCATTAAAACATATTTGGAATACATCAAGAGATAATACTCGTACGCCTATGCAGTGGGATGATAGTTTAAATGCAGGGTTTAGTAAATCTAATCCATGGATTTGTGTAAATCCTAATTATAAATTTATAAATGTTAAAAAACAACTTGAAGATTCTGATTCAATACTTAACTTCTATAAAAAAATGATACAACTTAAAAAGAGTAGTGAATGTTTAATATATGGTAAATACAATCTTATACTAGAAGATGATCCCAATATATTTGCATATGAGAGAATACTAAATGATGAAAAATTCTTAGTAATATGCAACTTAAAAAGTGAATGTGTTAACTATAAATATGAGTTATTAACATTAAAGTATAAAAATTTAATATTATCTAACTATAATATAGATAATCATAAAGATTTAAACAGTTTAGAATTAAAACCTTGGGAAGCAAGACTTTATAAAATAAATTAAATGTAAATTTTATATATAAGTAAAAATATATTAAATATTTGATACAAAGAAAAAAGATAAGAAAAAACCACAACATGATGGTTTTATTAGTTCATGTTTAAATAATAAACTGGATAAACAAATAGATAAAATATAGGAAAATAACTATAAAAAGATATCTTTCCTATATTTTTTTGTTATGTTTAAATTATCTTATATATTAAAGGAAAATGAAAGATTATATATTTCCATTTATTTATATATTTTTATTTAGTAAATCAATGATAAAAGAAGAAATTTGACTAATAATATAAATAACAGATAAATAAATCCATAAGAAGACATAAATAAATAAACATTGGAGGGATATTTATGAAAATAAAAAAAAGTAAAATTTTAATAGTTCTAAGTATAGCAATAATATTTTTTACAAATCCTAATAGTTCTTACTATTATGCGTATTCTGATAATTCTAAGACGACAACAAATATTCAAGAAAAAGAAAGTGTAAATAAATCATATAATTCTAGAAAAGTAGCTTATATAACAATTGATGATGGGCCATCAAAATATACAGAGGATATATTAAGAATATTAGATAAATATAAAGTTAAAGGAACTTTTTTCTTGATAAATCGTAATATGAATATTTATCCAGAAAAGGTAAAGAAAATAGTAGAAAGTGGAAATACTGCTGGGCTTCATAGTGTATCACACGATATTAACAAATTGTATAAAACAAGCATTTCTGCAAAAGAAGAATTTGATTTAAATAATCAAACTTTTTATGAAATAACTGGTAGATATTCAAATTTAGTCAGATTACCATATGGAAGTAAACCGTATGCATCTAAAGAGAGTTATAATAATTTAGTAAGAGCAGGATATAAGATATGGGATTGGAATATAGATACACAAGATTGGAAATCTTCATCTAGTGACATAGTAGAAAATACAAAAATATATTCTAAAAATAAAAATGAAATAATACTGTTGATACATGAAAAAAAACAAACAGTAGAAGCATTAGATTCTTTAATAAGTTATTTAATTGAAGAAGGATATGATATTTTACCAATAAATGAAAATCAAGATCCTAAAAATTTCTGGCTAAAAAATCTCTATAAATAAATATTTATAGAGATTTTTAACGTTTAAAGAGATTAATAGAATAATATTTAGTCGGAATTTAAGTATTGATTTTTTTGCAAATTAAAAGTATATAAAGCAGCACTTATATAGAAAATCTATCACATAAAATCAATTATATTCGTATAAACAAGTTGACATAATGAAAAAAAATAGATAAAATATAGTTAACAAAGTAAACTAAAATGAATATTATATAAAATCAGTCAATTCAGAAAGTGGTGTACAAATATGGATGATTTAAATTGGATATATATGATAGAAAAAATGCAAGAGATAAATTTATTTTCGAGAATGATTATACATAGAGCTACTAAAGAATATGAAATACCAACACAACATTTAGATTTATTATCACAACTTTTAACTCATAAAGAAGATTTAACACCAATGTGTCTTAGTAAAATCATGGGTGTAAATAAAACAATTATAAGTAGGATAATAGATAGTTTAAATAAAGGAGGATATATAGTTAAAATTAAAGATCCAAGAGATAAAAGAAGTTATTTTGTTTCTATTACAGAATTAGGTAGAGAAAAAGTAAATAAAATATATAACTATTATCTAAGTCCGATTTATGAACTACATAGAAAACTGGGAGAAGAAGATTTTTCAAAGTTAATATATTATATAGAAAAAGCAAATAAAAAAATGAATCAAAATAAAGGAGAGGGTGTATAATGGGATTTTATCAAGCTATGCAGTTAGGAGCGGCTAGTTTAAAACCATTAATTAAAAATGCAGAAGATAAAAAATTAAAACAAAAGTATATAATAGCCTTTGTTCTTAAAAATTTATTATGTATTTTATTTTGTATTTTTGTAATAATGTCTTTTAGTAATATTTTTGGTAGTGAAAACAGTATAGTAGGAGTTATAACAGTTCTTTCATTACAAACTTTTAGATTTTCAAATTTAGATTTTGATGTTAAACAATCAGCATTTACCTTATTTGGTATATTTGGCATACTTATGATAGGACCATATTTAGCAAGTATATCAATACCAATAGTAGGATTTGTTATAAACTTTATTTCAATAATGGTTATAGCTATTTTAGCATGTCACAATGTAGCATTGTCTAATCAATCAATATTAGTATTATCATACGTGCTTTTATATGGATACCAAATTAATGATATAAATGTATATATAAGTCGTGTATGTGCATTAGCTGTAGGTGGAATTATAGTAGCAGGTATTTTTTATATAAAGCAAAGAAAACAAAAGTTTGAAAATACGTTTAGTGATATTATAAAAGGTTTTAATTTTAGTAACGATAGAACTAAGTGGCAACTAAAGTTAACCATTGCAGTATGTTCAGGTTTATTAATAGGTGATTTATTAAATTTACCAAAAACAATATGGATAGGTCTTGCATGTATATCAGTAGTTCAACCAGATAAGAAAAGAGTTGATATTCGTTGTAAAGAAAGAATTCCATTTGCTATTGTAGGATGTATAATGTTTTATATTTTATATTGTATTTTACCAAAAGAATTTAGTTCTTTAATAGGAATATTAGGTGGAATTATGTGTGGATTCTCAGCGACATATAAATGGCAAACTGTATTTAATACATTCGGTGGTTTAACTTCAGCAGTACCAATTTTAGGATTAGAAATAGCTATAATATTCCGTATCGTAAATAATGTATTTGGTGCGATATATGGAAGATTATTTAGCAAGATATTTGATAAAATTGAAGAGAAAATCATAAGTAGAAGTATAATTGAAGAAATGAAAATAAGTGAAGAAATGTAAGGAAAGGGTCATCTACATAATTATGTAGATGACCTTTATTTTTTATCTTAAGCAAAGTGAATTTTTACATAAGCCGAATTTTATGAAATACCGTAAGGTGATTAAAAATCATTTTACGGTATTTTTGCATATTTTACTATGTATAGAAAATTAATATTAAAATGCTATGCTATTACTTTATTAAATTGTAAATCTAATAAAGTAATAGCATAGCGAAAAGGAGGATAAAGTGATAAATAGAAGTTATAAAAGTTATATAAATTTATATGAATCTAGTTATTTTTCGAAAGATATTAATAAAGCTATATACAAATTAGGTAAATATAATAAAGGATTATTATATGTAAATAAAATAGGAGAATCAGTACAAGGAACACCTATTTTATCTCTTACAATAGGTAGAGGCAGTACAAAAATATTAATTCAAGCAACCCATCATGCTAGAGAAGCAATTACAACTATATTGTTACTTGACCAAATTAATTATTTATTAAGCTTATATGAAATAGATTATAGTATAAACAATATGAGTATATGTAATCTTTTAAAATATGTAACTTTTGTTTTTGTAGTACTAGTTAATCCCGATGGTGCAGATTTAGTATTTAATGGAGGAGATTTTATACCTCAAGAATATAAAGATAAACAATATCTAAATGAAAGCTTATTTTCATGTTGGAAGGCAAATATTAATGGAGTGGATTTAAATAGAAATTATCCAACTATGTATCCATCAATAGATTCTGTAATAGCTCCAGCATATAAATCTTGTAAAGGGCCCTATTATTTTTCAGAACCAGAAACATATGCTTTAAAATGTTTAACAGAAAAATATAGATTTGATGGTACAATTTCATATCATTCATCAGGAGAAGTTATTTTTTGGCAGTATAATCAATTAAATATAGAAAGAGACTTATCTATTGCTAATACAATATCCAAAGAAACTGGGTATAATTTGGAAATAGAAAAAGAACCTGTAACAGGTAGTGGATATAAAGATTGGTTTATTGAAAATTATCAAAAACCAGGACTTACAATAGAAGTATCTCCTTATGTTGGAGAAAAAAAGGTACCGATAGAAAATTATAAAGATATTTTTGAAAGAAATAAAAATGTACCTATTTTATTTGCACAAGAAGTTTTTTATAAAACAATATAAATTAAAAAATATTAATAGTATAAATCATCTCTATTTTTTATCAAAACTAATATTTTATAAAAAATAGAGATGATTTATTTATATAAATGAATAAATACTAGTAAGATGAAAACTAAAAAAGTTTCTATATTAATAGGACTTTTTTTTACGCTTAAGGATATTATAATACTTAAAAAAGGTGGATAAATTTTGAATGTAAGTAATATCAATAAATTGGTTTTGAGCGTAAAAAAGATTTTGAAATACTTCGCCACGCAGTGGCTCAAGCAACGGACGAAGTCGTTGGCGACATAAAAATTAGCGCCCACACGTGGCTCAAGTGAATCGAATTTTTTATATATGATAATTCATCAAAAAATAAAATAAATAATTATATTTTAGATAAAAATGAGAAAAATATATGTTGATTATATAAATATCAAATGGAGGTAATACTGTGGAAAATAATATGGCGATAGAATATCCAATGTTCTGTTATCAATGTGAGCAAACAGCAGGAGGGAAAGGTTGTACTAAGATGGGGGTATGTGGAAAAACTCCAGAAGTAGCAGCACTTCAAGATTTACTTATATATCAAATAAAAGGAATAAGCTGCTATGCAAAAGAATTAGTTGAAAAAGGTGAAAATGTAGATAAAGACATAGTTAGTTTTATAGAAAATAGTCTATTTACAACATTAACAAATGTAAATTTTGATGCAGATGTTCATGTTGAAATGTTAAAGAAGTCTCAGAAAATAAAAGAAGCTTTAAGAAGCAAAGTTGGAAGTATAAAAAACAACACAGACCACGCTACATATAATTTAAGTGATACAAAAGCAGAAATGCTTAAAGATGCTAAAAAAGCAGGTATAATGTATGATCAAAATTTAGACCCAGATATTCGTTCATTAAGACAAACTATAGTATATGGCTTAAAAGGTGTTAGTGCTTATGGACACCAAGCAAGAGAGCTTGGATATTATGATGACCAAGTAGATAATTTTTATATAAGAGCGTTAGAAGCAACAACTGATGATAATCTAGGAGTAGAAGAACTAATAAGATGGACAATGAGAACTGGAGATATGAGTGTAGCAGTTATGAAAAAATTAGATGAAGCTAACACTACAGTTTATAAAAATCCATGTCCACATAAAGTAAATGTTCACGTTAAAAAAGGACCATTTATAGTTGTATCAGGACATGATTTAAAAGATTTAGATATGTTACTTAAACAAACTGAAGGAAAAGGTATAAATATATATACACATGGAGAAATGATACCTTCTCATGGTTACCCAGAACTAAAAAAATATCCTCATCTTGTAGGAAACTTTGGTGGTGCTTGGCAAGATCAACAAAAGGAATTTGATGATATACCAGGATGTATACTTATGACAACTAATTGTTTAATGAGGCCGAGAGAAACTTATAAAGATAGAATATTTACTACTAGCGTTGTAGGATGGGATGGAGTTAAATATATAGGTAAAAAGGAAGATGGAACAAAAGATTTTAGCGAAATAATTGATAAGGCACTAGAACTTGGAGGATATAAAGAAGATCAAGAGCCACATGAAATATTAGTTGGATTTGGACATCATGCTACATTAAGTCATGCAGAGACAATAGTCAATGCTGTTAAAGAAGGAAAAATTAGACACTTCTTTTTAATAGGAGGTTGTGATGGAGCTAGACCAGGTAGAAATTACTATACAGAGTTTGCTAAAAAGGTTCCAAATGACTGCGTAATACTTACATTAGCATGTGGAAAATATAGATTTAATAAATTAGAATTTGGAGAAGTGGCAGGACTTCCAAGATTATTAGATGTAGGTCAATGTAATGATGCATACTCAGCAGTTAGAATAGCAACAGCACTTGCAGATGCTTTTGATACTGATGTTAATGGATTACCGTTATCTTTAATTATATCTTGGTATGAACAAAAAGCAGTTGCTGACTTATTAGCATTATTATCATTGGGAATAAAAGGAATATACTTAGGTCCAACATTACCAGCATTTTTAAGTCCTAATGTACTTCAATATTTAGTCGATACATTTGATTTAAGAGTTATAAGTACTCCAGATGATGATTTAAAATCTTGTTTACAACAAGGAGTATAATGTATTAATAAGATTATATTTTATTTATATAAAAATGCATTTAAGCTAATAAGAATTAGCGTTTTTATAATCGTTTAAAAAAAATCTTATTGTGTATAAGCATAATGGAAGAAAGAGTGTTGCTATAGTTGCAACATTCTTTTTTTGTATTTTAATATTAAAGTTATTTAAAACTACGATATAAACGAAAAAATGATATAAATATAAAAAACTAATCATATAAATATTATTGACAAGCAAAAATAATAAGGGGTGATATATTTGGAATTAGTAGTAACAATAATATTTGGGATTTTAGTTGCTTACATATTATATTTTTTCTTAAAAGAAAAACAGTACTCAAAAGAATCTATGCTTGGAAATATAGCATCAACTATAGGTGTACTTGGTACTTTTGTAGGTATATCAATAGGACTATGGAAGTTTAATCCAAATGATATAACGTCTAGTGTACCGCTTTTATTAAGTGGTATGAAAATAGCTTTTGCAACATCCATAATAGGTATGACAGCATCAATACTTATGAAGTACATAACTTTAAAGAATGAAGATGAAGAAAATATCGACGATATTATGGAGCTATTTAATACAATGATAGCTGAAAGTAGAAATGTAAATACTACACTTATAGAAAATCAAAAGCAAACTGAAAATGTATTAAATAAAGTAAGTGAAATATGGTCTAGTCACCAAGAAAATTTAATAGTAGAATTAAAAAGCGAAATATTAAGTTTAAATAATAATACTATATCAAAACAAGAAGAGCTTATAGGTGAATTTAAAAAGCTTGGAGAATGTTTTACACTTTTAAATAGTGGAGTAAATGATTTATTAACATGGCAAGAAAATTATAAAGAAACTATAGAGATTACAACTAAAGAATTAGAAACAGTAATAAAGACTATACATAATGCAGATGAATCAATAGAAAGTATTTCTAAAAACTCATCACTTATAAAAGAAAATAATGAAAACTTAAGTGAAGTACTTAAAGAAATAAATAAAGCACAAAACGTAATAATAGAGTCAAACAAATCTATAATTGAAATATCAAATACTGCAAAAGAATCGATACCACAAATAAATGAACACTTCACAAATATAGATAATCGTACAAAAGAAAGTACAGCTTATTTACAAACTTTAATTTCTGAAAATATAAATAATATAAAATCATATCTAGAAACAATAACAGAAGATGTATTATCAAAAACTACACAATCAATATATGAAAATAATAGACAATTTAAATATGAAATATCAGAACATATAAGTCAATGTAAAATGTTAATATATAGCTTAAAAGATTTAATACCAGATATAAATGAACATTTATTAAGTACACAAAAAAGATTTAATAAAACATTGATACACTTTAATGAAGAAGTACAAAATTCATTTAAAGAAAATACTTTAGAAATAAATAAACAAATACAACTATTAAAAGAAAATACAGCAAATATAAATAACACACTAGATGATACTATATCAGAGTCTACAAAAAGATTAGAAAATATAACTGTAGCAACTTCAAATCAAATAAAAACTATGGCAGAAGAAATGGAAAAATTATGCACAAGAAAAATAGAAAAATTAGATAATACATTAATAGAAGAATTTACAGATGTCTTAAGTTGTTTAGCTGGTCAATTAGTAACTATATCAGAAGGATTTTCAGAGGATTATTATAGATTATTAGATGAATTAAAAGAAGCATTTGCTCAAAATGATGTAGTAAGTACCATAGATAATGAAGCTATCTCACAAGGAGATAAATAGAGTATGAGTAAACTAGATAAATTTAAAAGAAAAGATAAAAATAGCGATAATATATGGTCATCAATTTCTGATTTAATGTCAGGTCTTATGATAGTTTTTCTATTTACATCAGTTATATTTATGAGCAAAGTAATAGACGAAAATACAAATATAAAAAAACAACAACAAACTGTAGAAAATATAGTTACAACCTATGAGGAAAGTAAAGAAAACATTTATGAAGATTTATATAATGAATTTGAAGGGGATATGGATAACTGGCATATGGAGATTGATAAAGATGGAACGATAAGATTTAAAGAGCCAGAAGTATTCTTTAATAAGGGAGAATCAGAGATTAAAGATCAATTTAAAGATATACTTGATTCATTTTTTCCTAGGTATATAAATGTAATTTACAAAAATTATAAAGATAAAGTAACAGAAATTAGAATAGAAGGTCATACTTCTAGTGAATGGGAAGAAGGAGCAGATACTAAGACTGCTTACTTTAAAAACATGGAATTGTCTCAAGATAGAACTAGAAATGTATTAGAGTATGTTATGAATATGCAAAGCCTTAGTGAATATGAAAATTGGCTAATTGATAATATTACTGCTAATGGTATGAGTTATAGCCATAGAGTATATAAGGATAATGTAGAAGATAAAGATGCATCTAGAAGAGTTGAATTTAGAGTTATAACTAATTCTGAAGAGACTATTAACGAGATTATAGATAATTACAAAGAGTAGATAAAAATAGTAGGTTAATTATATAACCTACTATTTTTTACGCCCACGCAGTGGCTCAAGCAACGGACGAAGTCATTGGCGACATGAAATGTTTCGTGACATGTCGATCAAGCGAAGTAAATTTTTTACATAAATTTTACAATTATATTACAATTATTTCCACGATTATGAAAAATTACAAAATTTATGATATAATAAGTATATACAATTGCTATGTATTGCGGATAGAATAAGGTATGGGGGAGTAAACTTATGATTAAATTTATATTTAATATACTACCATTAATAGTTGTTAGCATTGCAGTGGTAATATTCATAAATAATGTTAAGAAGAAAAATGAAGAAAATAAAGCGTATGAAGAAAAAAATGAAGAAAAAATAAAAGAAAATTACATGACAATGGGAATGTCTTTAGGAATGTGTTTGGGAGCAGCAATAGGATTATCTTTTACAAACATATTTGGAAAAGAATTTATATCTTATGGTATATGTATTGGAACGTGTGTCGGAATGATTATAGGAATGAATATAGAGAAAAAGTAATTTTTTATAAATAGAATTTAAGATAAAAAACATATATAAATCCCCCCTGTGTCAAAATTAATTACATAGGGGGAATTTTTTACTTATAAAGAATTTATTGATAATTTATGAATAAAAGCAATATCAATTTGAGTAAAGTGAAAATTTATAACTCGAAAATTTGTCCGTCTTTATTTACTTCAATTATTTTGTCTTTGTAAGGGGATGCATACTCTGAAATTTTAAATACTTTAGAAAGAGAGCAAGGTCCAAAAAAATGCATTGGAAATGCAATTTTAGTATTAGTATTTCTCATAAAATAATCAAATCCTAAGTGATAATGATTTCCTTGTCTGGAATCTAGGGGAAGAAAAGCAACATCAATATTTTCTCCATTTATTTTATCTATGGCACTTTTAAATTTATTTTCAGCAAACTTATTTTCTTCAGGTGTATTTTCACCTTCCCAGTGCCACCAATTTAAATCCCCAGCATGATATATTGTTTTATTCTCAACTTTTACAATAAATGCAACACCTAAATCACTAGACTCAAGGGTTCTAATTTCTAAATTATCTACTACCAATCTTTCATTTGCTCCTACAAATTTAGTATTTTGTGATTTGGTAATTTTAATATCATTTGATAGTATATACTCTACATTTGGATGTATTTTTTCTAAATTAAAAATAGATTTATCAAAATGATCATGATGAGAGTGGCTAGAAAATACGTATAGTTTTTTATTTTTATCAAAGTTTGGAAGATTTCCTTTAAAGTAATCAAAAAGCAATATAGTGTTATCAAGTTCAACACTAAAGCTACTATGGTGAATATATGTTATTTTCATATTTAATCCTTTCTTAGCTATATAATTATTATAATTTAATCTGTTGTGCTAGATATTTTATTAAACATATTGAAATTGTTATATAAAGTATTATAACTATCAAAATATATATATTGTAAAATACAGTATTTACAATGATTAAATTTAATTAGCACAATAAGTTAATTTAATTAATTTTATTAATGTACTGTATAAAATATATTATAGCATTATAGCAAAAAATATTGATATAGATAAAATGTAAATACTAAAAAACTAGATAAAGATTTTGAGTAAGATATATTTAATTTATTACAAAAGTGAAAGAATAATAATAGGACGTAATAGATATATATATTACTTGTAAAAGAGAAGCTTATATATAAAGTAAAAAAAGTCTTATATGCATTTTTTTATGAAAAAGTACGTAAAAAATATTATATATTTTAAAACTTACTAATTATAAATTTTCTAGGATTAATAACAAACTTATAGTGTAGTTTAAGGAAATTTAGGGTATTAATAAATTACATAAATTTAAAATAGGAGAAATAATTAATGAATCAAAATGACAAAATTATAATAAATGAGTACAGAAATAACTTGATAATGTTAAAAGTGAACACTACTAAAGTTAATATGAGTATTAAAAGTATTGATGATATAAAGATATATGAAGAAGAATGTAAACTTAACTTAAATAAGTTAGAAACTTTAAGTAAAGATCATAAACTATATGAAAAAGATTATGATGATTTTAGAGTGTCTATGGGAAAGTTTGCAATTGGACTTAGAAAGTTTCATAAATTAAAAATAAGTGATAAGGAAAAGTTAAGATTAACTAAAGTATTTTTAGATTTTAATGAAAGCTTTGAAGATTTGATGCAAAGAAATATTATTAAAGATGCGTATATATGGAAGTAAGGTAAGCTATATACTAATATAGAAAATCCAATAGTTGACCTATTGGATTTTTTATATTATCATTCATTTTTAGTAATTACAATAGTTATAAATTTATAACTATATATATAGAATATGCGTCTATTATACAGGCTACATTAAAAATGGTCCAATTGCATTAAATAAGTATCCAGTTATAACTATACCAATAGTTACAATTCCTATAAATATAGCTAATAACTTAGGTTTTACAACCTTGCTTAGCATTATCATAGAAGGAAGAGATAGGGCTGTAACACTCATCATAAATGCAAGTACAGTTCCTATAGGAACTCCAGCCATAAATAATGCCTCTGCTATTGGTATAGTTCCAAAAATATCAGCATACATTGGGATACCAACAACTGAAGCTATAATAACAGAAAATGGATTATTATCTCCAAGTACTTTAAGTATTAAATTCTGTGGAATATAGTTGTGTATTAAAGCTCCGATACCAACACCTATTATTACATACTTATAAACATTTTTTATAATAGCTAAAGTATCTTCTTTTGCATAATTTAATCTCTGTTTTTGATTAAAGTTTTCAGATTCGGCATAAAGCTCTCTAGTATGCTCTGTGTATGTTTGTATCTCATTTTCTAAGTTAAGCTTACTTATTATAGTTCCGCCAACTACGGCAATTATAAGCCCTAAAACTACATATAAAATAGAAATATTCATACCAAAGAAACCTGCTAATAAAAGTAGTGATGCTAAATCTACCATTGGTGAAGAAATTAAAAATGAGAAAGTTACACCTAGAGGTAAACCTGCATTACTAAATCCTATGAATATAGGAATACTAGAACAAGAACAAAACGGAGTTACTGTTCCTAATAAAGCAGAAACTGTTGCACCAGATATTCCTTTAAATTTTGTAAGTATTTTTTTTGTTTTTTCAGGAGGGAAGTAACTTTGAATATATGATATTAAAAATATTAAAACACCTAATAGTATAAATATTTTTATTGTATCATATATAAAAAACTGAATACTTCCTCCAAGTTTTGAAGTTATATCAAGATTAAATACATTTTCAACTAATAATGTTGTTAAATTAGATAACCATTTCATACCTAATACTTGATCTGTAAAAAAATTAAATATACTCATAAAAACCTCCATACATCAAAAAAAATTGATATTAAAAATAAAAAAATATATCTTTAAGTTAACTAAAAATCGATATAATAAATTTAAATAACTTTGAAATATTATATTATTCATTATATCAATTTTTTTTGATATTACAACTCTTTTATAAAAATAATTTTTGAATAACTTCATAAGTTAATACTCTTGAAATCGTATCTTTATTAACAGAGTAGAAATTCCATTTTCCTTTTGATGTTTTATCTATAAGATTTGCAGATAGTAATAGCTTTAAGTGATAAGAAAGTTTTGATTGGGATATATCAAATATATCTGTTAGTTCACAGACACATACACTTTCAGCAGAATATAGCTTTTTTAATATTTTTATCCTTATAGGATCAGATAAAGCTTTGAAAATAAAATCTATATTATTCATATCAATAACCTCCAATATTATTTATATATTATAACAAATTTTTTATTTTTAATTAAGTTAAATTTACATTTAGTATTAGTTAATAATGATATATCTATTTATATAAATGATAAAAATATTAAATAGTAAATCAAATTTATTTGATTTAATCATTTACAAAAAATATTTTTTAACATATCATATGATTAAATGTTAATGTGTAAATAGCAGATATAGTTGAAATTGTATAAAGTAAGTGAAGGAAAATTAGATAATTAGGAGGAAATCTAAGTGAAAATAGCAGTAATATCAGATATACATAGTAATATATACGCACTAGATAAGGTAATAGAGGATATAAAATCAAAAAATGTAGATATGGTAGTTTGTACAGGAGATTTAGTTGGATATGGAACTCGTCCAAATGAAGTTATACATAAGATGAAGGAAGAAAATATACTTACTATAATGGGAAATTATGATGATGCTATAGGTAATTTAAAAATAGTATGTGGATGTGATTATAAAGATCCAAAGGATGCACAAAAGGCAGGTCTTTCAATGTATTTTACATCTCAAGAGACAACTGATGAAAATAAAAAATATTTAAGAAATCTTCCTAAAGAAGCAATATTTACTTTTAATAATAAGACTATAAGATTTGTTCATGGAAGTACAAGAGTTATAAATGAGTATTTAAAAGAAAACTCTAAAGAAGCAGAGGAAGTTATGAATGAATTAGTTGAGGATATATTAGTTTGTGGTCATACTCATATACCATATGCTAAATATTATGGTGAAAAATTATTAGTTAATGCAGGAAGCGTTGGAAAGCCTAAGACTAATAAACCATATGCAAACTATGTAATTATAGAGATATGTGATACAAATGTTGAAGTTGAAATAATAGAAGTAGCTTATAATTTTGAAAAAATGGCAAAAGAAATTGAAGAAAATGAGATATTACCAGATGATTTTGCTAGGCTTATAAGAGAGGGTAGTGTAAAATAAATTTATAGTTTATAATAATACAATATCATAAAATAATTATAAGTAAAAATATAATAGGAGAAATAATTTATGAAAATAAATAGAAATGATGAATGTTGGTGTAATAGTGGACTTAAATATAAAAAATGCCATATGGAATTTGATGAAAAATTAAAATCTTTAAAGGAAAGAGGATTTGAAGTTCCTTCTCATAATATAATAAAAACAAAAGATCAAATAGAAAAAATAAAAGAAAGTGCAAAAATAAACAATGCAGTACTAGACTTAGTAGCTGAAAACATAAAAGCAGGAATGACTACTGAAGAAATAGATAAATTAGTACATGACTTTACAATATCTCAAGGTGCTATACCTGCACCACTTGGATATCACGATTTCCCTAAAAGTGTATGTACATCTATAAATGATGAAATATGCCATGGTATACCAAGCCCTGAGAGAGTATTAAAAGATGGTGACATAATAAATGTAGACGTATCTACTATATATAACGGATACTACTCAGATGCATCAAGAATGTTTATGATAGGAAATGTTAGTGAAGAAGCTAAGAGATTAGTTGAAGTAACTAAAGAATGTTTATATAAAGGGATAGAAGCAGTTAAACCATGGGGACATTTAGGAGATATAGGTGCGGCAATAGAAGCTCATGCTAAAGCTAATGGATATTCTGTTGTTGAAGAATTTGGAGGACATGGAATAGGACTAGAATTTCATGAAGAACCTTTTGTTTATCATTATAAAGGAGCAAAGGGAATGGTATTAGTTCCAGGTATGATATTTACAATAGAACCTATGATAAACCAAGGTGATGCTGATTTATATATAGATGCAGATAATGGATGGACATCATATACTGATGATGGAAAGTTATCAGCTCAATGGGAGCATATGATTTTAGTTACTGAAGATGGAGTTGAAATTTTATCTAAGTAATGTATAAATTTTATGAATTTATATATGTTAAATACATAAGATAAATATTAAATAATAATAAAAAAGGTGCTAATTAATTTTAACACCTTTTTTAGTAAAAGAATACTATATAATATTTGAATCTATTTTAGTGAAATCATTATTATAAAAAAGAATATAATAATAAAACTTGACATTAGAACTATTAATCAATACAATGTTAGTGTCCTAACATAAATGAGGTGTTTAAAATAGACAAAGAAAATTTAGTTGGATTTGAAATAAAAACTGTTCATAATCTTTTAAAAAGAGATTTTGACAAATCACCTATTCATGATAAATTCAAGGGATTAACAGGTGTTCAAAAATGGGTAATAGGTTATTTGAGTGAGCATGAAGGGCAGGATGTATTTCAAAGAGACTTAGAAGAAGAATTCTCTATTAGACGTTCAACAGCTACTGGTATTTTACAATTGATGGAGAAAAATGAATTAATTATTAGACAGCCGGTATCTTATGATGCAAGGTTGAAAAAGTTAGTTTTAACTAAAAAAGCATCTGAAATTCAGCATGAAATTAATAGAGAAATTGAAAAACATGATAAGAAACTTAGAGAAGGAATTACAGAAGAAGAATTAGAACTTTTTTTTAAGGTTATGAAAAAAATAAAGAAAAATTTAGATGAATAATAGGCCTCCTAAAATGGTGGCTTTAATAAAAAATAGATTGTTAGGACACGTACAAAATTAAATATATACTTATAAGGAGGAGTCATTATGCTTAAAACTTTAGCTAGTCAAGTTAAAGAGTACAAAAAAGCATCAATAATAACACCAATATTTATTGTATGCGAAGTAATAATGGAATTGTTAATACCGCTATTAATGTCAACTTTAATTGATGATGGTATTTCAACAGGAAATATGAAACATGTATTTATAATAGGGGGAGTAATGGTTGTTATAGCTGCACTGTCGTTACTATTTGGAGTATTAAGTGGTAAATATGCAGCATTAGCTAGTACAGGATTTGCAAAAAATTTAAGAAAATCTATGTATGAAAATATACAAAGTTTTTCATTTTCAAATATAGATAAATACTCTACTGCAGGACTTGTAACGCGTATGACTACAGATGTGACAAATGTTCAAAATTCATATCAAATGATTCTACGTATGTGCTTTAGAGCACCGATGATGCTTATAGTTGCATTAATAATGTCATTTACTATAAGCAAAAAGCTTAGTTCCCTATTTTTAATAGCAATAGTATTTTTGGGAATATGTTTAGCACTAATCATATCAAATGCCCATCCAATATTTATGAAAGTGTTCAAAAAATATGATGATTTAAATGCAAGTGTACAAGAAAATGTAAATGCTATTCGTGTTGTAAAAGCTTATGTAAAAGAAGATTATGAAATTAAAAAGTTTGAAAAAGCAGCAGATAATGTTTATAAATTATTTGTAAAAGCTGAAAGTATCTTATCATGTAATATGCCAGCTATGATGTTATCAGTTTATGGATGTATATTAGGTTTATCATGGTTTGGTGCAAATATGATAGTTGCTGGTAGTTTAACTACAGGACAATTGGTAAGTTTATTTAGTTATGTTATGAATATAATGATGAGTTTAATGATGCTATCTATGGTATTTGTTATGGTTACAATGTCAAAAGCATCAGCAGAGCGTATTGCTGAAGTATTAGAGGAAAAAAGTGATTTAACTAATCCACAAAATCCAGATTTTGAAATTGAAAATGGAGATATTGATTTTAACAATGTTAATTTTGCTTATAAAAAAGGAAGTAAAAAATATGTTCTTCAAAATATAGATTTACACATAAAATCAGGTGAGACTATTGGAATAATCGGTGGAACTGGTTCTTCAAAATCAAGTTTAGTAAACTTAATATCTCGTTTATATGATGTTAGTGAAGGTTCTGTATTTGTTGGTAAAAAAGATGTAAGAAGCTATGATATAGAAACTTTAAGAAATGAAGTTTCAGTAGTTTTACAAAAGAATGTATTATTTAGTGGAACTATAAAAGAAAATCTTCGTTGGGGAGATAAAAATGCAACAGATGAAGAAATAATAAGAGCTTGTGAGCTTGCTTGTGCTAATGAGTTTATAGATACATTACCAAATGGATATGATACTTACATTGAACAAGGTGGTACAAATGTATCTGGTGGTCAAAAACAACGTTTATGTATAGCAAGAGCCTTACTTAAAAAGCCAAAGATATTAATATTAGATGATTCTACAAGTGCAGTTGATACAGCAACAGATGCTAAGATAAGAAGTGCTTTTATAAAGGAGATACCAAATACAACAAAAATTATAATTGCACAACGTATATCAAGTATTCAAGATGCAGATAAAATTATAGTTTTAGATGATGGAAAAATAAGTGGAGTAGGAACACATGCAGAACTACTTGAAAATAACGAAATTTACGCTGATGTTTATAATTCTCAAATGAAGGGAGATGAAAAAGATTATGAAATCACAAAATAAAAAGCCTATGCCTGGAAAAATGGAAAGACCTAAGGGACAAAATCCTGTAAAGACTATAAAAAGACTTATGAAAGTAGTATTAAAAAATTATACCCCTCACTGTATTGTAGTTTTATTTTGTATATTTGGTTCAGCATTTGTAAGTGTTAAGGGAACTTTATTTATGCAAACTTTAATTGATGATTATATTCTTCCTTTAATGAGTCAATCAAATCCTGATTTTAGACCTTTGTCAATGGCTATAATGAAGTTAGCTTTATTTTTCATAGCAGGTGCCTTAATGACTTATACTTACAATAGAATTATGGTTAATGTATCTCAAGGTACTATGAAAAAAATACGTATAGATCTTTTTACTCATATGGAAAGTCTACCTATAAAATATTTTGATACTCATGCTCATGGTGATATAATGAGTGTTTATACAAATGACATAGATACACTTCGTCAAATGATAAGCCAAAGTATGCCTCAGCTTGTAAACTCAGCTGCTACCATAGTGAGTGTGTTTGTAAGTATGGTAATTTTAAATATACCACTTACAATACTTACTCTTATAATGGTAGGTATAATGGTATTTACAACAGGTAGGGTTGCAGGTAAAGCAGGTTCTTACTTTATGAAACAACAAAAATCTATTGGTGAACTTAATGGATTTATAGAAGAGATGATGGAAGGTCAAAAAGTTGTTAAAGTATTCTGTCATGAAGAAGAAAGTATAAAAGATTTCAATAAACTTAATGAAGAATTATTTGATAGTGCTAATAATGCAAATGCTTTTGCTAATATACTTATGCCTATAAACGTAAATTTAGGTAACTTAAGTTATGTTGCTTGTGCAATACTTGGTTCAATTTTAGCTATATCAGGAGTTACTTCATTAACTTTAGGTGCTCTTGCATCATTTTTACAACTTAACAAAAGTTTCTCTCAACCAATAAGTCAGGTAAGTCAACAACTTAATAGTATTATAATGGCTTTAGCAGGTGCAGAGAGAGTATTTAGTTTACTAGATGAAAAGCCAGAAGTAGATGATGGATATGTTACTTTAGTAAATGCCATAGAAGATGAAGAAGGTAACATAAAAGAGTGTAAAGAACATACTGGAACTTGGGCATGGAAACATCCTCATGGTGATGGGACAGTTACACTTACTAAACTTCTTGGAGATGTTACATTCAATGATGTTGACTTTGGTTACAATGAAGAAAAAACAATACTTCACAATATAAAATTATACGCTGAGCCTGGTCAAAAGGTAGCATTCGTAGGGTCTACAGGTGCTGGAAAAACTACAATAACAAATTTAATTAACCGTTTTTATGATATACAAGACGGAAAGATTAAATATGATGGTATAAATATAAATAAAATTAAAAAAGCAGATCTTAGACGTAGTTTAGGAATAGTACTTCAAGATACACACTTATTCACAGGTACTGTGGCTGATAATATAAGATATGGAAATTTAGATGCTACAGATGAAGAAGTAGCTAAAGCTGCAAAACTTGCTAATGCTGATGGATTTATCGAAAGATTACCTCAAGGATATGATACAGTTTTAACTGGAGATGGAGCAAATTTAAGTCAAGGTCAAAGACAATTACTAGCTATAGCTCGTGCAGCCATAGCAGATCCACCAGTTCTTATACTTGATGAAGCAACAAGTAGTATAGATACTCGTACAGAACATTTAGTTCAAGATGGTATGGATAGCTTAATGCATGGTCGTACTACTTTTGTAATAGCTCATAGATTATCTACAGTTAGAAATTCAGATGCTATAATGGTACTTGAACAAGGTAGAATAATTGAAAGAGGAAGTCATGAATCACTAATAGCTAAAGCTGGTAAGTATTATCAACTTTATACTGGTGCTTTTGAATTAGAATAAAAGTCTTGCCCATTGGGTGGGACTTTTTGAGCTTAAGGATATTATAATACTTAAAAAATTACTTTGAGGTACCTTCCTTTAAAAAATGAAGGTGTGAGTAAGGTAAGTTATTTTATGACTTATTTATAATAAAAATGGATAAAAAAGCAAAATTAAAGAGAATAAAATAGATAAAAGTAGAAAGATGTCGTACGAAAAATAAATAATCTTCATAAAAATACTATAATAAATTAAAAAAGATGATAAAATTATAAAATAAGGTATAAATTGACAGCAGATTGAGAAGGAGGAGAGGCTTATAAATATAAAACGAATTTATACTTTTATAATTATCGTGTTTTTTATATTTACAAATAGTAAAAATGTATATTCATTAGAAAGAAAAGAAATTTTATTTATTAGTTCATATAATCCAAATTTTATTAGTTTTAATGATCAAATAAATGGAATTGTTGATAGTTTAGGAGAAGATATTAATCTACGTACTGAATATATGGACTCTAAGATAACAGATAATGAAAGTAATGAAAGGGACTTTTATAATTTATTAAAATATAATATAAGTACTTATGAAAAGTATGACTCTATTATTGTAGGAGATGATGAAGCGTTAGAGTTTGCAATTAAGTATAGAGATGACATATTTAAAGATATACCTATAGTATTTTTAGGTGTGGAAGATACAAAACTTATACAAGATTCGCTTAAATATAATCTAGTATCAGGAGTAAGAGAATTAGAGTCATTAGGTGCAAACATAGAATTAATTGCTAAACTTCATAAAAATGTGAAAAATATTTATATTATAACTGAAGATTTAGAGATTTTAGATAGATCAATTGAATCGTTGGAGGAAGGGTTCTATACTAAACAGGGATTAAACATTAATACAATTGTGACGAAAAATATGTGTATTGATGAATTTAAAGAAAAGTTATCTACTTTAGATGAAGATGATGGAATTATAACTTTTTATCCAAATAATTTTAAAAATAACTATTGGATTGGTCATGAAGATGTAACTAGACTAATAAAGCAATATACTAACAATGCACCTATATATAGTATACTAGGATATAATATAAATAATGGAAGTATTGGTGGAAAAGTTATTAATCATTATAATCAAGGTAAAAAGGCTGGAGAAATAGTAAAAGCTATACTAGAAGGTAAAGATGCAAAGAAATTATATATAGATAAGGATAATGCAAACGAGTACGTATTTGATTATCACACAATGAAAGAGTTTAATATAAAAAAGAGAGATTTACCTGAAGGTTCAATAATTATAAATGATCCAATAGCATATATACTTAATCATAAAGAATTAAGCTTATCTATTTTATTATTTGTGTTTGGATTAATTAGTATAATTTTTGTTTTAATATTTTATATTAGATATAAGATAAAATATCAAAAAGAACTTTTATGTGTTATAAATGAATCAAATGAAGTCAATAGATTAAAATCATATTTTATATCTAATATAACTCATGAGTTAAGAACTCCAATTACAGTTATAACATCTGTAATGCAACTTACAAAATCTAATAAGCATGATGAAGATTTTATATTAAAAGTAAACAATGCAAAGATTATAGATGATAATTGTAATAGATTATTACGACTAATAAATAATATAATAGATATAGATAAATATAAATATGGAAATATGACTTTAAACTTGGAGAAAGTAAATATAGTTGAGCTTTCAGAAAGTGTTGTAACGTCAATACTGCCATATGTAAAAGCTAGAAATTTAGAAGTAATATTTGATACTACAGACGAAGAAATTATAATGAATATAGATTGTAATAAAATTGAAAGAGTATTACTTAATTTATTATCTAATGCAATTAAGTTTTCAAATAAGGAAGGTACTATAAGAGTTAATTTAATAAAGAATAATAATATGTTAAGGATTGAAGTAGAAGATAATGGTATAGGCATTAAAGAAGATAACTTACATAAGATATTTGATAAATTTGTTCAATTAGATAGTACTATGACTAGAAAAAATGAAGGCAGTGGAATAGGTTTATCTATAGTTAAATCATTTGTAGAGTTACATAATGGAAATATAAGTGTAGAATCTAAAATAAATGAAGGAACTATATTTAAAGTTGACTTACCTATTGTAACCGAAGAGATAGAATATAAAGAATATAGTGAAGATGAGATAATTAATAAATCTAAGTTAGAACTATCTGATATATACATGTAATTAATAGTAACAAAATTATTAAAAAAAGCCAGTAAAATTAATTTTACTGGCTTTTTTTTATGTTTTAAATGTTTAATAACATAGTCCACAAGGTACATAACCTTTAGATTTAGCTTCCTTTTCAGTCATCTTAATTGCACCCTTCATATTATGTGCATTTTTAGTAGAATGGTACTTATTTGAACTAGAAGAACCACCATTAGCATAAACTGTATTACTTGATGAATTAGAATTACTTGATGAACTAGAATCACTAGAAGAAGTATTAGTATTAGAATTATAAGCCTCTACATCAAATCCTTTATCAGTTACATATCCATCAACAGACCATATATTTAACTTGTTTGATTTTGCATAGTCTTGAGCTTTATAAAGCTCATCTAAATGTCTTTTTTGAGAATAAATATATCCAACTCTAGCGTATCCTTTAGATATTAATGTTTCATTAAACATTTGCCAATTAGAAGTATCAGTAGAGTAGTACCATAAATAACCTAAATGTCTATCATATTTATCAGTTTTACTACCTTCATCATATTCAATATAAACTGTATCTCCAGTTACTAAAGTATTTTTTGCAAAGTTTGATGCTTCTATTGAGTATGGTTGAGGGTCTACACCTTTTTTTACTGACTCTGGAGTATCCACTAATAAAAGTCTTAAAGTTACAACTTCTTTAGTTTTGTCTAATTTTAGTTTCATAGTATCTCCATCTACAACTCTTTCAACACTTGCTTTAACAGAGCCTTTAGGTAATTCTTTACTAGCGCTTAAACTTTGATATGAATCATTAGATTCAATCGTTACTTGATTATTATTAGATATTGAGTTCTTAACTTGGGTTTGATTTGTAATTGTATTTTGATCGCCATTAGAACATCCAGTAAATAATATAGATATTGCTAATGCTGATGATAGAAATATTGATTTTAATTTATTAAATTTCATAAGATTCCCCCTTACTATAAGTTTATTATAAAATATTATTATAATACATTTATTATGAAATACCAATAAATAAGGTGAAAAATGTAATTTGTTGACTTGTTTTTTACGTATATATGTTTTAAATAAGAAAATCACTAACCATAAATTTCATCTATATAAATTAAAAAATAGGCTATGTTAGCCATCTTCGTGATAAATATGACATAAAAATAACCACACCTTAGACTTTTCAATACATTGAATTCTAAGATGTGGTTGATTATATAACTTACTATAAATTGTTTGTAATATATTAATATTGTGAATCAAATGATTTATAGTAATTATTCGAATATTAATTCATTATTATATATATCAAAATACCTACAATTTACATCTACCATATCTTCTAATTCCTCTTCTGATAATATATCTCTAAGATTAAGTAAAACCATAGACGGTTTACCCATTTCCAATGTGTCATTAAAGATACGGTTATTTACTGAAATCTCTACATTAGAAACATTACTTCCATTAGAAATAACTATGTAAGCCATATTTCTAAATTTTAATCCATCGCTAAGATTATATCTAACTATAAAGTTGCTTACACCTAATCCATTTGACTCAATACCTTGTGCCATATTGTCTGTCATTATATAATTTCCTTTTTTATTTTTTTCACATACAATATATCCTTGTCCTGTATTTGATAAAAAAGTTACTATTTTAGAATCATCAATTTGTATTGTATCTATAATAGATAAATTTTCTTTTCCGATACTTTCCATAAAGTCACTTTCATTGAGATATTGTAATACTTCTTCATCAGTATTTAAAACTATATCATTGTTAGTACATCCTGCTATAAATATTAATGAGAATATTACATTAATAAGTATTATGATCTTCTTCATTGTACTCCCCCTTAAATTGTTGTCTACATAAATAATTGTTAACTTATATCTTAACATATATATTATAATTTTATTTAATACACATTATATAACAATTGCTAAAGATTAGTTATATCATATATAACATTAAATTATTTTATCTAAAAAGAATTTATATCCATATTATAACTTACTTTTACCAAATAATATTATAAGTATAGATACTGTATAAATAGAGTATAGGGAAAAAGAAAAATAAAAAGAAAAATAAAAACAAAAATAAAAATAAAAAATTCGCTACGCTTGAGCGACGTGTCGGCGAAATACTTTAAGCCACGTGTGGGCGCTAATTTTTATGTCTCCAACGATATATCCTTGCTCAAAAAGAAAAAGGTTAGGAAAACCCAACCTTAATCAAAAAGCTATTTTAAAATTAGCATATACTAAATTTTTACGCTTTAAATCTACATACTTTACAGGAACACATTGTTCTTTAGCTTGATTGATATTTGTAACTCCTAAGTTAATATATTCTAAAGTAGAATCATCATCTAATAAAAACTCAGAAGCAAAAATTTCAGCCTGCATTTCAATCTTACAATCTGCTATTACTGGCTTATAGTTTTGATCTATAGTATTTACATCAGGATGAAGTATGGCATGACCTAACTCATGAGCTAAAACATAAATCCTTTTATAATAGTCTAACTTTGAATTTATAAAAATAAACTGTTTACTAATAGATACACAATTTCCAAAGTGTATATCAAACTTTCCATAAGCACCATCAACTTCTAAATCGTCAGTATAAAGGAGTATTATTTTTCTATCCCTTATAATATCTTCTAAACTACAACCCTCATACTCAAGTTTTAAATTTCTAACTATATGTCTTATGCTAGATGCTGAACGTGGCATAATAATCCCCTTTTATTTATCTTTTGATTTATTTTGTAACTCTCTTTCTTTTTCCTCTTGTATTGATAATAAAATAGCCCCTTTCATAGCAGATACTATGTTTTCTATAGTCTTATCAGATACAGGTTTTCCATAAAGTAGACAAGATGAATTTTGCAAAGTTATATTCATATCATCAAACATATCCTCTATAGCAACTAAATTATTTTCATCTTTATTAATAACCTCAATAGTATCTGTAATACCTAATATATAATCAGCAGATATACCTAAAGCCTCAGCTATTTGACTAATAGTACCAGCTTTTGGTTCTCTATATCCGTTTTCATATCTAGATAAAGTAGGTTCTGCAATATTAGCTTTTTTAGCTAGTTCTCTTTGATTTAAATTCATATACATTCTAGCTTTTGCTATTCTTTCACCCATAGTTTCCATAAAAATATTCCTCCAATTTATATAACTTTATAACTAAAAGTCTATTAATTTAAGTAAATGTAAATCTATATTAAAATAAATTTTATTTAAAATTGTTAAAAATATAGTTAATAGATTATAGTTAATAAAACTTATAAAATCCATAAAAATTATTTTTCTAATGTGATAAATTAAATATCTTTTTAGAAAGATGAATAAAAAAATTAAAAAAATTTTTATAAAAATATTATAACATAAAAGTAGTAAAATATTACAAAATACTAAATAAAATTTACAATTTGGTAATAAAATAAGTAATTTAAAAATCACAACTTGTAGAAGTTTGCCAAATGATTATTGACAATAAATATTTTTAGGAATATTATGTAATTACAGATAGGGAAAAGAAAATTATAAAAATATAATATATATTGTTTAGGAGGTAAATTTAAATGGGGCTTAAAGGACTTAAGGCAAAAAGGATGTTAATGGGGCTTACTCAACAAGATATTTCTAAAAAAATAGGGATTGCTTGCAAAACTTATAATTTTAAAGAAAATGGGAGAAATGATTTTACATTAAGTGAGGTTTCAAAAATTAGTAAGTATTTAGACTTAAGTGCACAAGAAATAAAAGATATATTTATAAATTGTAATGAAGTTTAAAGTAAAAAATTTTACAATCTTACTTACCAAATGGTACGTATAAATAAAGGAGGATAATCAAATGGAAATAAACAAGGTTTTTAGAAATAAGGAATTTGGGGAGATTAGCGTAATAGTTAAAGATAAAAAAGAGTATTTTGAAGCAATACCAGTGGCAACTATACTAGGTTATCAAAATCCAAGGGGAGCAATACTTAGACATTGTAAAAAAGAAGGGGTACTGTTTCAAGACGTAAGGGTAGTAACTGGAGTCAAAAAAGATGGAAGTAATGCACAAAAATTTGTATCTAAAAAATACATAAGTGAAGGAAACTTATACAGATTAATCATGAAGTCAAAATTGCCAAGTGCAATAAACTTTGAAAACTGGATAATGGATGAAGTACTTCCAGAAATAAGAAAATATGGTACATACTTAAATGATGATGCAATAGAAAAAACACTTAAAGATCCAGACTTTATAATACATTTAGCAATGGAGATTAAAAAAGAAAGAGAAGAAAAATTAATGGCACAAAGAAAAGCTGAAAACTTAGAAGCAATAATTACAATAGATACACCTTACACAAACTTTGGAAAAAAGGTTGCAGTAAGTTCTGATGCAATAACTATAGGTCAATTTGCAAAACTACTTAGCAATAACGATATAGTAATTGGTAGAAACAGATTGTTTACATTGCTAAGGGATAGAGGCTATCTTATAAAAAAGGGAAAAGACAAAAACATGCCAAAGCAAACATACCTAGAACAAGGATTATTTAAAATAGCTGAAAATGTAGTTAAGACTGTTGAAGGAGAAATACTATCAACTACAACTTTAGTAACAGGAAAGGGACAAATGTATTTTTTAGATTTACTAAGCAACTTAATATAAGGATATATTTATACCATTAAAGCTTATTATAAACTTAATAACAATTTTAATAAATGTAAAAGGGGAGAAAATTATGATATTTTTAAACAACAACAATTTTAAAAAAGAGTCAATGACAAACGAAGAATTTGTAGAAGCTGTAAAATATATATTAAACCATGAATTACTTTCTTTAAACGATAAAAACAATTCAAAAGAAAATCCACTAATATTAGTTGATAAAGAAGCTAGATTAAATAGATATGATGTAATATGTAGCTATATAAAAGAACTAGAAGCAGAGAAAAAGTCCATAGAAAACTTTTTTAAAAGTGAAATGGATGGATATGAAACAGCTTATATAGGCGATAGAAAGCTTACACTTAAAAATCAAAGTAGAAATACAATAGATACACAAAAATTAAGAACAGAGTTACCAGATATAGCTAATGCATATACAAAAACAACAACATCAAAAGTGTTTAAAATAAGCCAAAGAGTATTAAAGAATGTGTAGGTGAAATTTATGGCAGCATATCGTCACATACACATAGATTATTGGCAAGATAGCTTTGTACTAGATTTAACTCCAGAAGAAAAGTATTTTTATATATACTTAATGACAAACAGTAAAACAACTCAATGTGGAGTATATAGTTTACATAATAGAATTATAGAAACCGAAACGGGATACAACAGAGAAACCGTAGAAAAGCTTATACAAAGATTTATAGAATATAAAAAGATATATTACTGTGAAGAAACTAAAGAAGTATACCTGGTAAACTGGATAAAGCACAATATGTCAAACAGTCCTAAAGTACAAAAGTGTATAAAAAAAGAAATAGATAATATTAAAAATAAAGAATTTGTAAAACTTTTATATAAGTCCTTTGAAGACTTAGGATATAACATAGAAAATGGGGAAGATAATCATGGAAAATATAACAAAGAGTATAGAGAGTCTAAACATGCCAAATCACTTAAAAATGAGAATGACAAAACTTATAAAAGCACAACAGATGATGAACTTGAACAACTTAGAAAAAGATTGGGATAAGAGTAATTATAAATGTAATAAATGTAGAGACCTTACCTTTATAATAAATGATGGTGTGGCAACACCATGTGAATGTAGGATAGTTAAAGAAGCTAAAGATATTTTAAGAAAAAGTGGAATAAGCGAAGAATTTAGAAATAAAAACTTTGAAAACTTTAAAACTATAAATGATAGCCAAGCTATAAATGCCTATAACAAAGCTATAAAATATTCTAATAACTTTCATATTATAAAAAATAATACTCAAAACTCAATAATGTTTATGGGACAATCTGGATCGGGAAAAACTCATTTATCACTTAGCATTGCAAATGTATTAATGGATAATGGTGTAGGAGTTGTTTATATGGGATATAGGGACGTAATAACGCAGATAAAACAAAATATTATGGATGAGGTTTACTATAATAAAATTATGAATAGATATAAAAATGCAAAAGTGCTTTTAATAGATGATTTATTTAAGGGAAGCATTAGTAAAAGTGATATAAATATAATGTTTGAACTTATTAATCATAGGTATTTTAATAAGTTGCCAGTGATAGTTAGCACAGAACTTAGTATAGAAAACTTGGTTAATATAGATGAGGCTTTAGGTAGTAGGTTGATTGAGATGTCAAAAGATTTCCTAGTAGGAATAAGGAATAAAAAATTAAATTATAGAATCTACGGATAAGGGTAATAAAAATTCATAAATTTACCTATGTAAAAAAATTATGGAATATATATTAGAGCAAAATTAGTTGTAAAAATTTCCAGGGAAAAGATTAAATCAATTATTAAAAATGTTAATATTTTATTTGTATATTTAAAACAGACTGGTAATAAAAAGATTATTTATATAAAAATATAATAAAAAATTGTAGAAAAAAAGTGGGATGAATCATAGTATATATTGTGCGCGAATTATATTATCAGTTTGTCAGAGTACTGTACTTTGGACTAACTAGAATATATCACAGAACTTGACTTTCTTCTATGCGTGCACTGAGTATTTCAAGTTATAAATAGAACAAATTAAATGAAATAAAAGAAGGGAGCAAATAAATGAGTTATAAAGGTATTGATGTAAGTCATTATCAAGGTAATATTGATTGGAAAAAAGTAAAAGAAAATATTGATTTTGCTATATTGAGGTTAGGTTGGATAGGAAATACTAATCATACCTTAGATACAAAATTTGAAACCTATTACAAAGCTTGTAAAAGAGAAGGCATTCCAATAGGTGTATATGTATATAACTATTGTAATACACAAGAAAGGGCAGAAAGTGGTGCCAAGTGGGCTGTAAATCAATTAAAAGGCAAAAGTATTGATTTGCCTGTTTATATTGATATGGAAGATAGTAAGATTGAGCATTTAGGGAAAGTTAAATTAACTAATATTTGTATTGCATTTAATACAGTAATAGAAAATGCAGGATATTGGGCAGGTGTTTATGCAAATCTTAATTGGTACACAAATTATCTTAATAAAGATACTATAAAAGCAAGATATACAACGTGGGTTGCAAATTATGGAGTATCACAAGATAGATATAAAGGTCAATATGATATGCTTCAATATTCTGACACAGGAAAAGTACCAGGAATATCAGGAAACGTTGATATGAATATAATGTATAGAGACTTAATTAATGAAATTAAAGGATCAAATCCAGGTACAGATAAAAAAACAATTGAAGAATTAGCAAAAGAAGTAATTGCTGGTCAATGGGGTAATGGAGAAGAAAGAAAAATAAAACTTATTAACGCAGGATATGATTATGAAGCTGTCCAAGCAAAAGTAAATGAAATATTACAATCTACAGATAGAAAAACAGTTGAAGAATTAGCAAAAGAAGTAATTGCAGGTCAATGGGGTAATGGAGAAGAAAGAAAAACAAGACTTACTAACGCAGGATATGATTATGAAGCTGTTCAAGCAAAAGTAAATGAAATATTAGGATCTACAGATAGAAAAACAGTTGAAGAATTAGCAAAAGAAGTAATTGCAGGTCAATGGGGTAATGGAGAAGAAAGAAAAACAAGACTTACTAACGCAGGATATGATTATGAAGCTGTCCAAGCAAAAGTAAATGAAATATTAGAATCTACAGATAGAAAAACAATTGAAGAATTAGCAAAAGAAGTAATTGCAGGTCAATGGGGTGATGGAGAGGAAAGAAAAACAAGACTTACTAATGCAGGATATGATTATGCAGCTGTTCAAGCAAAAGTAAATGAAATGTTAGAAGAAAATACAAGTACAACAAATTATTACCCACCTGTTAGTTCAACTTATAATTCAATAGTTGAAGCTCTAAACTCTATTGGTGTTGATAGTTCCTTTAATAACAGAAAACAAATAGCTATAAAAAACGGAATAAATGACTATACAGGTACAGCAGAACAAAATATAGAGTTACTAAATAAATTAAAAGATGGTAAATTGATTGAGATATAAAGTTAGATTTTACTAAAAATAGAATATGTATTTTAGGTAAGTGTGGGTTTGAATAAGAATATAAGGTATTGATTGAAAATCAATACCTTTTTATTTAAACTATCCCAAAATGGAAATATAAATGGTTTAATATATTACAAATAAAAGAGATAGGGGAGATTAGCCCCTATTTATCTATTTTATCCTTATAATATTTTTAGATAATTCATTAATACTATCAGATAAAGTCTGTAACTTACCCTCAATCCTCACAAGTAAATACATACTAAGAGCAATAGGAAAGCCTACAGAAGCTATCAAAGTTTGTAACTCTGAATTCACCTTGAAACACATCCTTTCAATACTTTTAATTAACAAAAAAGCTATGCCAAAAATTTAGACATAGCTTTTGTAAATTTATAACTCTAAATCATAGGGTGTAGTATCAGTAACAACAACCTTAGCCTCAACTATTGATGCTATATCAGCACCATTAGGAGCAAAGATATTTTTATCTACTACTAAATCCATAGCTGATTTTATCTCAGATTCAGTAATATCCTCTCTTGGATCATCAACTGATAAAGAAACCTTCTTATCATCAGTAGTTTTAAAAGTCATAACAAGTCTTTTATTTATTTTCATATTTATTCCTCCTTAAATATAATAATTTTACTTTTAAGCTAAAGTAGTATTATCTATCTTAGCTATTTCAATTGTTGTGTATTCTTGAAGAGTCATTAAAGCCTCTGCAACCTCATACACATTTTGTGCTGATGCATCAGGTTTAACGGATGAAAATGTCTTACTTTTAACCTTTGTTTTACCATCTAACATACCTAAGTCTAGTTTTATTCTTAAGCTTGATGGGTTTTTCATTTCATTAACAGCCATATAGCCACCTCCAATTATTTTAAAAGATTATTATCTTCTTGATATTAAGTATAGAAACTATTGTGTTTGTTATATATTAAAATATTTGAAGAAAATATTTTATAAATTATTAGCAAACGATAGTAGGGTAGATGAGATACTTGATGATATATCTTTTATGTATTTTTCTAAAGATAAATTTGATTCAACACTAGGGTTAGATATAAAGTCTATCTCTATTAGTAATGCAGGCATTTTAGTTTTTCTAAGTACTGAAAACTTTTTTGACACTTTTACACCTCTGTTTAAAGTATTTATAGCCTTTGAAAGATTAGTGCATATGTTTTTAGATAATGTATAAACCTTACTTTTTTCATCATAAACCCATACCTCACAACCCTTTGCTAATTTGTTAGTTGCAGCGTTCATATGTATACTTACAAAGTAATCACATTTGTTTTCATTTGCTTTTTTACTTCTATAATCTAGGGAGTAGTATTTATCGTTTTGTCGTGTTGTTATTACTTTTTGATTATGTTTTTCTAAGTTTTCTTTTATAATCATACCTATTTTTAAAACTACATCACTTTCTTTTGTATTATAAGTTCCAACTGCTCCAGAGTCTTTTCCTCCATGTCCAAAGTCTAAGTACCATTTCATAGTTATGCCTCCTTATATTTTTAGTAATAGTTTAATATGGTTTTATTTAAGAGAAATATTAAAGTATTTGAAGAATTTAGTAGGAGGCTTTGTATTTATTAGAGAATGTATATAGTATGTGTTTTAAAAATGTGAAATTATATAGGAGGGTGTTATGTTAGATAATTTAACTATAAATGATTTACCAGATGGTGTTGTTGATGTTGTTGAGGTTATAGGTATGGATGCTTTTAAGAGTTTGGTTAAGTTTGCTGGTGGAAGTAATTTATATATACCTAATGAATCAAGTCTTGTTAAAGGGGCTAGAAATAGGATGATTAGGGAGAGTTTTGATGGTGATTATAAGAAGGTTTCTAGAAAGTTTGGAATTAGTACAGCTCAAGTTAGAAATATTGTTAATTATAAGTAATCTTTTGAAAAATATTTTGTATTGTAAAGAAACATTTGTTTGATATATAATTTTTATGTTGTAAATTTTTGATTTAATTTCGTATGAGATTTATGTCATTTTTTAATAAATTAGCAGGATACGGTAATATGAACAATAATATAGAGCATCAAATAGCTGATTACTTATTAGATGATGAAAATGTTATAATGGCATTTACATTTATCATTTAAGGTTCCTAAAAAACAAGCTGAAGAAGCTAGTGAGATTGTAAAATTAGTAAAGAAGCATTATTTATCTAGATAATTAATATAGTTTAATACGGAAGCTAAAATACCCTGTCGTAAATACCGACAGGGTATTTTTTTAGTTTATAGATTTATTTTATATCATATTTATCACAAAGAAGGCTAATATAGCCTATATTAGTACTGTTCATTAAAATTCCATTCACTATAAAACACATTTAGAAAATCTTCCATGAATTTATGTCTTTTTTGAGCTATTTCTTTTGCTGTATTTGTATTCATTAAATCCTTTAATTTTAATAACTTTTCATAAAAATGATTTATTGTATGGTTTTGTGAATTCTTAACTTCATTTAAGGACTTAAAATCTATAGGCTTTAAGTTTGGATCATATATTATTCTACTTTTACTCCCACCATAAGTAAATGCTCTAGCTATTCCTATAGCACCTATAGCATCTAGTCTATCTGCATCTTGAACTACCTTTCCTTCAATGGTATGTTGTGTTGAATCAACAACTCCACCTTTAAAAGATATAGTTTGTATTATTTTAATTATTTTCTTAAAAGATTCATTATCTATATTTATGGATTTTAAAAAGTTTTCTGTAACTGTGGTTTTTGTATCATTGGTATTTGAAAATTTCCAGTCATCAATATCATGTAATAGCGCTGACATTTCAACAATAAAAGAGTCTGCATTTTCTTTTTGTGCTATATATTTAGCTAATTTATATACTCTTTCTATATGAAACCAATCATGTCCGCTACCTTCATATTCTAGTTTATCTTTAACAAATAATTTAGTTTTTTCTATCATTAAATCTTTATTCATGTTAGTAACCTTTCTGTTTTATAATATATAACCATTGCGATTTAGTTTATATTGTATCATTTTCAATACTTATTTAAAATATAGCCAAATGCAAAGAAGCTATTCTTTAAATAAAAATAGCTTTTTCATTATTACAGTAAAACTATGTGTATTTCTAACTTTATAACATTTATGTATTTATTCTGTCATTGTTATTAATTGCTAGATAATATGATATAATGTAAAAAGATAAAAGAAGGGATGTGTAACAATGGCAACAATCGGATTCGAAGAAGAATTATGGGCAAGTGCTGATAAATTAAGAAATAATATGGATGCAGCAGAATATAAACACGTAGTACTAGGACTAATATTTTTAAAATACGTTTCAGATACATTTATGGAAAAATACAAAGAACTATTAGAAGAAGATGAAGACTTTGCAGAAGATATGGATGCATACTTAGCAGAAGGAGTATTCTGGGTGCCAGAAATAGCTCGTTGGGATTACATAGCAAAACACTCAAAACAAGCAGAAATAGGACAAATAGTAGATAGTGCATTAGATGCAATAGAAAAAGAAAATGATTCATTAAGAGGAGTACTACCTAAAAATTACTCTAGACCAGAACTAGATAAAAGAATATTAGGTGAAATAATAGACTTATTCACTAATATAAACGTAGGTGGTAAAGAAGGAAAAGAAAAAGATATACTAGGTAGAGTATACGAATATTTCTTGGGAAAATTTGCAGCCAACGAAGGTAAAGGTGGAGGAGAATTCTATACACCAAAATCTATAGTTGCACTTATGGTAGAAATGATTCAGCCTTTCAAAGGATATGTATACGACCCTGCTTGTGGAAGTGGAGGTATGTTTGTTCAATCACTTAAATTCGTAGAAGAACATAGTGGAAGTACATTTGATATAAGTGTATATGGACAAGAAAGTAACCCTACTACATGGAAACTAGCAAAAATGAACTTAGCTATAAGGGGAATAGAAAATAACTTAGGAAGTAAAAATGCAGATACTTTCCACGAAGATTTACATAAAAACTTAAAGGCAGACTATATACTAGCAAATCCACCATTTAACCAAAGCGACTGGGGACAACCATTATTAGTAGATGATGCTAGATGGAAATGGGGAACACCACCTCAAGGAAATGCTAACTATGGATGGATAGAGCATATGTTAGATAAACTAAGCCAAAAAGGTAAGGCAGGAGTAGTACTTGCCAATGGTTCATTATCTTCTAATACTTCTGGAGAAGGGGATATAAGAAGAAAAATACTAGAAGATGATTTAGTAGATTGTATAGTAGCATTACCAGATAAGCTATTCTATACTACTGGTATACCTGTATGTATATGGTTCTTTAATAGAGATAAAAAGCATAAAGGACAAACTTTATTTATAGATGCTCGTAAAATGGGTGATATGGTAAATAGAAGGTTAAGAGAATTAAGTGATGAAGATATTAAAAAGATAGCTAATACTTATATAGCTTGGCAAAATGAAGAAGGATACGAAGATGTTCAAGGATATTGTAAGGTTGCAAGTATTGATGAGATAAAGGAACATGATTATATACTTACTCCTGGTAGATATGTAGGTATTGAGGAAGTTGAAGATGATGGTGAAGACTTTGAGGAGAAGATGGAAAGGCTAACTAATACTTTGGCTAATCAGTTTAAGAAGTCTAGGGAGCTTGAGGAAGAGATAAGAAAGCAACTTGGAGGAATTGGCTATGAGTTGTAATGAGTGGAAAGAATATACTTTAGATGAAGTTTGTATAAGTATAACAGATGGTTCTCATTCTAGCCCTAAGAGTGTAGAAAATGGATATCCAATGGCATCAGTTAAGGATATGGGATATTTTGAAATAAATATAGATTCATGTAGACAAATAAGTGAAGAAGATTATCAGAAGTTAGTAAATGGAAAATGTAAGCCAGAAATAAATGATGTATTGATAGCTAAAGATGGTAGTTATATGAAGTTTGTTAATGTTGTAAAAGAAGAAAAGGACTTAGTTCTTTTATCTTCAATAGCAATACTTAAACCTAATATAGATATACTTAATCCTTTATTTTTAAAGTATTATTTATTAACTCCAAATGTAAAACATGAATTAGAGTATGGTTATGTATCAGGTTCTGCAATAAGGAGAATAGTACTTAAAGACTTTAAGAGATTTCCTATAAAATTACCACCATCAGAAGAACAAGAAAAGATAGCTAATATTTTATCTTCTTTAGATGATAAGATAGAGTTAAATAATGAGATGAACAAGACTTTAGAAGAGATGGCTCAAAGTATTTTTAAGAGATGGTTTGTTGATTTTGAGTTTCCTAATGATGAGGGTCAGCCTTATAAGAGCAGTGGTGGAGAGATGGTTGATAGTGAGTTTGGTATGATTCCTAATGGATGGGAAGTTAAGAATCTTGATGAAGTCCTAGAATTAATAATTGATTATAGAGGAAAAACACCTAAAAAACTAGGTTCAGATTGGTCTGATGAAGGTATAATGGCATTATCAGCAAAGCATATTAAAGATGGAAATTTAGTAAATCTTGAAGTAATAAAATATGTAAGTAATGAATTATATGAAAAGTGGATGAAAGATAAACTAAAAATGGGTGACATAATTATGACTTCAGAAGCACCAGTAGGAGAATTATACTATATAAACACTAATACAGAATATTGTCTAAGTCAAAGAGTATATGGGTTAAGAAGTAATAAAAATATATTAAAAAGTAGTTTATTATATTATATGTTGGATTCAAAACATGTAAAAGGTCAGATATTAAATAGATCAACTGGAACTACGGTTGTAGGAATTAGGCAAACTGAATTAAGAAAAGTTAATGTAATAGTTCCACCAATGAATATACAAGAAAGTATATCTATTTTGTTAGATAAAATACTATCTAAAAAAGAAATATTAGATAATGAAAATACGAATTTAGCTCAAATAAGAAATAGTATATTGCCAAAGCTAATGAATGGTGAGATAAAAATAGGTATATAATTTATTTTTAGAGAAAAAATTAAATATTATATCTATAAGCTTGTATAAAAATAGATAGTAATTGTCTATTTATAGAACAAAAAAATAAAAGTTAGTCAAATTGACTAGCTTTTATTTTTTTCAAAAATTACATATAACAATATAAATTTTTCTTTATTTTTGTACGTACATAATATATTATATTAGTATAAATGCCTCTAATTGATGGCAATAATATATAGCACAAGGAGGTTTTTATTATTAAAACCGTATTTATAAATAAATACCTAGAAAAAATAAAAACACATATTACAGAAAAAGGTTTTGATTTTGTAGGTAGTAGAGATAAAAATGCAAAGTTCATGCAAGAGTATGGATTTCAAATACAAGATATAGAAGATATATTATTAGATTTAAATAAAGAACATCATATAGGTGGTCCAGAAAATGACCATAATAAAACATTAAAAGGGAATATATGGAAGTTTAGATATGGGCTTGAGCTAGATAAAGATGATATCATTAATATATACATAAAAATTAGATATAATCCTCCAGAAGAATTAGTTTGTATATCATTTCATGAGGATGAATTATTTGAGTAGGAGGTAGTATTATGAGTACAGAAAAAAGAAAAGTATATTGTGAAAAATGTAATGAAAAAGTAGAATACTTAATTATAAATGAAGTAAAAGAAGAATATAAAAATGTAAAAGTTAATGTTGAACAAAATATAGGTGTTTGCTCACAATGTAAAGAAAGATTATATGTTACAGAATTAGAAGAAGCTAATTTAGATAGATTATATACGAAATATAGAGAATTAACTGGCATAGTATCGCCTAAAGATATAATAGAATTTAGAGAAAAGTATAATATATCTCAAAGAGAGCTAGTAGCAATACTTGATTGGGGCAAAATGACTATAAATAGATATGAAAGAGGAAGTTTACCTAATCAAAGTCATAGTGAAATATTAAAATTAATTATAAATAATGAAAGTTATTTTAGAGAAAAGGTAGAAGATGCATATAAAGCTGGTAGAATTACTGAAAAAACATATACTGAAATTTTTACATGTGTAGATAAAGAAGTTAATATTACACAACAATTTAGTATACAAACCCTTATAAAAGATACATTATCTCATAATCCAAGTATATATAATGGTTTTAGGAAATTTGACTTAGATAGACTAGAAAATCTTATTGGATATTTAGCATCAAGAGTTAATAATTTATATAAGACTAGTCTTAATAAATATTTATGGTATATTGATTTTGTAAACTATAAGAATAATTTAAAATCAATTACAGGACTTAGATATGCAAGGTTTACTTATGGTCCTATAATAGAAGGTAAAAACTATGGACTTATATTATATTTAGATAATAAGTTTGAAAAAGAAATTAAAGAAATTAATTATAATGAAATAGTTAAAATTAAGAGTAAAAATAATTATGATTTAAGTTTATTTTCTAAAGATGAGATAAAAGTAATAGATGAAGTTATTGAATTACTTAAAAATAAAACTGTTACTAAGATATCAGATTTATCACATGAAGAAAGAGCATGGATAGAAACTAAAGATAATGAATTAATATCATATGAATATGCACATACTTTAAAAGCAATATAAAGCTAGTCAACTACTAGCTTTTACTTTTAGTAAAAAATCATTATAATTATAATATAAACTTACAATCTGGGGGAAAGATAATGTTTACAGAAGAAAGCCTAGAAAATGTAGTCATAGAATACCTAAAAGACATTGACTACACATATATACATGGAAGTAACTTAAACAGAGATAACAAAGAAGTTCTTCTACTAGATAGATTAGAAGAACGCCTTATAAATATAAATAAAGAAATACCAAAAAGCTCAATAAAAGAAGCAATAAGAAAAATACGTGCATTTGAAACTAATGACGTATTTACAAACAATAAACTATTCCACAAATATTTTACAGAAGGAGTGGAAGTAACAGACTTTATAAATGGAGAAACAAAGTATTACACTATAAAATTAATTGATTATGACGATATAGAAAATAACGACTTTTTAGTAGTAAATCAATTAGAAATAGTGGAAGAATGTAGAAATAGAATTGAAGAGTTAAAAAAATCAGAACTTGCCATAAGTGTAGACGAATCAAATGAACATAAAATTGATAATGTAGCTATTAATATAATAAGAAAGTGTGGAGAAATAACACCGTTAGCTCTTCAAAAGCTTTTATACTACTCACAAGCTTTTTATAAGTTGTTTACTGGAGATTATTTATTTGATAATGATTGTGAAGCATGGATTCATGGACCTGTTTATAGATGTATTTATGATAGATATAAATGCTTTGGAAGAGGTCAAATAGAAATTAACGATAGCGATGAAATTTTACTAGATGAGATTGAAGATTATATAGTTGGTTGTGTAGTTAGGTACTTTGGGTGTTATAGTGGAAAAATTCTTGAAGAAATGACTCATTCAGAAATGCCTTGGATTTTAACTAGAAGAGGATTAAAAAAGGATGTTGGATGTAATAGAATAATTGAAAAAGAATTTATTGATATATATTTCAAAAACGTAAAAGATAAGTATAAATTAATTAGTATAGATGATATAAAAGAATATAGTACTACTTTATTTAACTCAATAAATTAAATTTTAATCAAAAACAAAAGCTAGTCAAATGACTAGCTTTTACTTTTGTCAAAAAATCATTATAATTAGATTATGGAACAAAGTTTGATTTAAATGTAGGGGATGAAGTATACATATATACAGGTGCTCCATATAGTGCAATATTTTTAAAGTGTTCTGTAAGAGCTATACTTAACTACGACGAAACTATAAATGATGAAGAGTTTTTATTTGATAATGAAGATAGTACAGATATAGCTAGAAAGCCTAGATATGTAAGGCTTGTACCAGTTAAAAATTATTTAAATAAAATAGATAAGGTGAATAGTAATAAATTAAAAGAGCATGGAGTAAAAGGATTTTCATTCCAAATCCAATTATCTCAAGAGACTATTGATTATTTAGATATTATATAAAAACATAAACAGGTTTACAAAATATTATAAAATATATATAATATTGGTTAATAGCGGTGGATGTCTGCGGACTACACTTAAGAGAATCAGATGAGTCTGATTCTCTTTTTATTTTCTTAAAAATAATTTAGTAAATATAGAGGATATAAAAGAATATAGTACTACTTTATTTAACTCCATAAATTAAATTTCAGACAAAACAAAAAGCTAGAATCAGAGAAATCTGATCCTTTTTTACGCTTAAGGATATTATAATACTTAAAAAAATGTGGATAAATTCTGAATGTAAGTAATATCAACAAATTGGTTTTGAGCGTAAAAAAGATTTTGAGCAACGGATGAAGTCGTTGGCGACATGAGCGAAGCGAATTTTTTATTATAACTGTTAAAATATAAATTCTAACAATTAATATGTGACACGAAATTAAATTTGATTCCTAAAATAGTTGCAAAAATACAGTAGAATCAATACATTAATACAGAATAAAAAAAATATTATAATTGACAAAACTTAAAAAAGTTAAATATAATAAAAGAAAACATATAAAAGTCGGTGATATTATGCAAAATAAACTTACAAAACGAGAACAAAGCAAACAAAATAATATATTAGCAATACAAACATTTAAAAATCAAGGGTACACAGTAGCACAAACAGCAGAACTATTAAGACTATCTAAAAGAACAGTATATCGTTATTGGGACAATACTGATTATAAAATATTTAATAATATATCAGAAGTTAAAACTGAAACAGAACAATATATAACAAAAGAAAAATATAAATATCAAATGGAAAAGGGTAAAGATTTAGATTATGAATGGGATAAGATATTATCTAAAAGAAAAGAAATAGCCACTTATACAGAACTAAAAAATGAAAAAGGAAATAAGCTATGGTTTGTAGAAACTGAAAAAATTAAATCTGCTATAGATTATATAGAAATAAAAGCAAAAGATGATTTATTAAAATATAGTAAAAGTTTATTTAAAAATTATATAAGCTCAGAAGAAATGCTTTTAGATAGTTTAGCAGATGAATCTTTTTATTCAAGTACTATAGAAGGGGCATTTTCAACTAGAAAAGTAGCAAAAGAATTAGTAACGGATAAAAGAGTTCCATCAAGTAAAAGTGAAAAAATGATATATAACAATCACATGGCTCTTAAGTATGGTCTTGAGGATAAGGAAAATCAGATTACGGAAGACCTAATGTTAAAGATTTTTGAGTTAATATCAAAAGATACATTAGATGAAGAAACTCAAATAAATAAGTATAGGGTAGAGGATGTTGTAGTAAGAGATAAAAGAGGAGAAATAATCCATGAAGGTGCTCATGTAGATAATATACAATCTATGATGGATGATTTGTTTAGATTTATGTATAGCAATGATATTAATCCTATAATAAAAAGTGCAATATTTCACTTTTATTTTGTTTTTGTACATCCATTCCCTGATGGTAATGGAAGAACTGCAAGGGCAACTTCTTATATATATTTAGTTAAAGAAGGATATGATATATTTAAGCATTTTTCTATCTCAGCATTAATTGCTCAAAAGAAAAGTAAATATTATAAGTGTATAAAAGATGTTGAAGATAATGAATTAGATATGACATATTTTATTGAATTTATTCTTGGAGTTGTGTCAGAATCTATTGATATAATATTGGATAAATATACTAGAAAGCATATTGAAAATTATATATTTATGGAACTTGTAGATAAAGGTGTAAATATAACTAATGAGCAAAAAAAGATTATAAAATATATATTAAACAAAGAAAATTACAGTGCTACTATTGAGAATTATACTAAAAAGAATAAGTCATCAGACTATAAAAAAGTGAATAAAGATATGAATTATTTAACTGATATTGGAATACTAACTAAATCTAAAGAAGGAAGACATAATCTATATTCCATTAATGTTATTAAATAAAGCTAGTCAGATGACTAGCTTTTATTTTTGCCTAAAGTTAAGTATAATTATAATATAAACTTAAACATATGGGGGAAGATGATGTTTACAGAAGAAAGCCTAGAAAATGTAGTCATAGAATACCTAAAAGACATTGACTACAAATATATACATGGAAGTAACTTAAACAGAGATAATAAAGAAGTTCTTCTACTAGATAGATTAGAAGAACGCCTTATAAATATAAATAAAGAAATACCAAAAAGTTCAATAAAAGAAGCAATAAGAAAAATACGTACATTTGAAACTAATGACGTATTTACAAACAATAAGCTATTTCACAAATACTTTACAGAAGGAGTGGAAGTAACAGACTTTATAAATGGAGAAACAAAGTATTACACTATAAAATTAATTGATTATGACGATATAGAAAATAACGACTTTTTAGTAGTAAATCAATTAGAAATAGTGGAAGATGGAAATAAAAAAATACCAGATGTAATAATATACATAAACGGTATACCAATAGTATGTATGGAACTAAAAAGTACTTCTCGTGAAGAAGTAGATATTGAAGATGCCTACAAACAATTAATGAACTACAAAGAAGTTCATATACCATCATTATTTTACTACAATGCATTTTTAGTAATAAGTGATGGTGTAAACACTAAAGCAGGTACTATTACAGCACCTATAGATAGATTTATGGCATGGAAAAAAGTTAATGGAGATGAAGAAATAAAAGATTTATTCTCTATAGATTATAGAAATTTAGATACCTTAATTTATGGCATGTTTGATAAAAATAGATTATTAGATATTATAAAAAACTTCATATTATTTACTCCAAAGGGAAAGATAATGGCTCAATATCATCAATACTATGGTATGAAAAAAGCTATAAATTCAGTAGTTAATGCAGTAAAAAATGATGGTAGAGCAGGAGTTGTTTGGCATACACAAGGAAGTGGTAAGAGTTTTTCGATGACTTTCTTAGCAGGTAACTTAGTAAAGCATAATAAGTTAAACAATCCAACTATATTAGTAATAACTGATAGAAATGATTTAGATGGTCAGTTATATGATACTTTTTGTTCAGCATATGAGTTTTTAAGACAAGAACCTATAAAATGTGAAAGTAGAGCGGATGTACGTGAAATACTAGAAGGAAGAAAAACTGGTGGTGTAATATTTTCTACTATTCAAAAATTCGTAGAAGAAACTGGATTATTAAGTGATAGAGAAAATATTGTGGTAATGGTAGATGAAGCTCACCGTACTCAATACAATATAGATGGAAAGCTAGATACTAATACTGGCGAGATAAAGTATGGTTATGCAAAATATCTAAGAGAATCTCTACCTAATGCAACATATATAGCATTTACTGGTACTCCTATAGAAACAACTGATAAATCTACTTATGGAGTATTTGGTGATTTAATAGATGTATATGATATGACACAGGCAGTAGAAGATGGAGCTACTGTTAAAATATATTATGAATCAAGACTAGCTAAAGTTAAACTAGATAGACATCAAATGGATTTAATAGATAATGAATATTATAATATGCAAGTTAATGAAGGTGTAGAGGATTATATAGTTGATCAAAGTCAAAAGCAAATGTCTCGTATGGAGCAAATTATTTGTGATGAAGATAGAATAAAACAAGTTGTAAAAGATATAATAGCTCACTATGAAGATAGAGAAAACTTAGTAGCAGGAAAAGCTATGATAGTTGCATACTCAAGAAAAGCAGCATATATGATGTATAAGGAAATTCTAGAGCAAAGACCTAGTTGGAATAATAAGGTTAAAATGGTTATGACAACAAATAATCAAGATAGTGAAGAAATGGCAAAGCTAATAGGAACTAAGAAAACTCAAAAGCAAAGGGAAGATGAATTTAGAGATTTAGAAAGTGAGTTTAAAATAGTTATAGTAGTTGATATGTGGCTAACAGGTTTTGATGTACCTTCTCTTGATACTATGTATATAGATAAGCCTATGAAAGCTCACAACTTAATGCAGGCAATAGCTCGTGTAAATAGAGTATATCCTGGTAAAAGTGGAGGTTTAGTAGTTGATTATATAGGTCTTAAAAAAGAGTTATTTGATGCACTTAAAACTTATACAACTAGAGACCAAGATAAGATACAAGAAAATGAAGAGGCTAAGATAATAGCATTAGATATATTAGAGATACTAAGAAATGAGTTTCATAAGTTTGATTATGAGCCTTTCTTTGGTGATAGTGATAAAGTAAGGTATGAATTAATTAGAGATGGAGCAGAATTTGTTCAATTTATAGAGCAAAGAAAAAATATCTTTATGGAACAAACTAAAAAATTAAAAGATGTTTATAAAATATGTACAGCTCTATTATCAAAAAGAACCAAAGATGAAATAGCATTTTTTATGGCAGTAAGGTCATTTATTATGAAAACAACAAGAACAGGAAAGCCTGATTTAAAAGAAGTAAATGCTAGAATATCAAAAATGTTAGAAGAAGCTATAATAGGTGATGAGGTAATTGTTTTAACTAGTGCAGGCTCACAAGAAACTTTTGATTTATTAAATGAAGATAATATAAATAAGCTAAGAGCGTTACCACAAAAGAATATAGCAACAAATATATTAATGAGAGCTATGAAGGATAAAGTAGAACAAGTAAAGCAAAAGAATATTATTGTAAGTAGAGCATTTAGTGAAAAACTACAAAAGATAATAGAAAAGTACAATAACCGTAATGATGAAAAAGATGTATTTGAAGTATTAGAAGCTTTAGTAGAATTTAAGCATGAGTTATTAAAAGCTATAGAATCTGGAGATGAAATAGATTTAACATACGAAGAAAAGGCATTTTTTGATGTATTAACAGCAGATCCAGAGGTAATTGCTAGTATGGAAGATGATATTTTGATAAATATTGCAAAGGATTTAACTAAAACTGTTAAAGAGAATATGTGTCCCGCTTGGCATGAAAGAAAGCAAGCACAGGCAAAGATGAGAATGCATATTAAGAAATTGTTAAAGAAATATGATTATCCACCAAATAAAAGTGAAAAGGCTATTGAGGATGTAATGGAACAAGTTAAACTTCAATGTGTAGCGGGAATGTAAATAAATATAACAAGTAAGGGAAAGCAAAAGTTCAATAGTTTAAATAGTGGTAATAAGGAAAATCCACAGTTAAAAGATAATATAATAGGTGCATTTTGTAGAGCTTATAATATATATAAAATACCATAGGTAGCAAATCACTACCTATGGTCTAAACTCATCATTTATTACAATTTTTAATCATATAATCTATATTTGTCATAACACCAATACGTTTATTAGACTTTACAACAGCACGAGCTCCACCAACAATCTTATTATCTTGAATTATAGGAGTACCACTCATACCTTGAACTATACCGCCACGGTATTTTAACAAATCTTTATCAATAATCTTTATTTGAGAAACTTCTTTCCCAACTTGAGATATCTCAATCTCATGCATCTTTAACTCATTAGTTACAGGAGACTTACAATATAAATAAGCAGTACCTACCTTTGGAGTACCTATTTCAAAAGCCAAATTAGGATTATATGTGTAGCTTTCAAATTTTCCACATATACCACCATCTCCAGTACCAGTAAATTTACCTATTTTATCACCCTCTGCACTTGTAACTAAATATCCAGTATTAAATAGAGTATTTTTCTTTGTTTGAACATAACATGTTTTATAAACAGCATTATCTAAAAAATCAAAAGGCATTTGTTCATCTTTTAAATTATGAGATAACCCTATAAAATTACCTTCAGAATCAATTGCTGTAACAGTTCCTAGATAATATGAATAATAACCAAATTCAAAATCCCTAAGATCATCAGATGTTATATCTATTGATTTAACTTTACCTTTTCTATAACAAGTAGCTTTCAAAGGTAAATTTTCAACTCTCATAGTTTTTTCTATATTTTTACGACTTGGAACAATTTCCTCATCGTTTAATTTTATAGATAATAGTATATCTGATTCTTTTAAGGTTTTATTACGATTTAGCTTACTTCTTACAATAGGATACTTTAGCTTTACACCCAATTCAATAACTTCACCAGAGGGCATAAGTTTTGTATTTTTAGATATTGGATTTTCATCACAAAATACAAAAGATGAACCTAATAAAATCATTATTAATGTGGTTGAAAGAACTTTCTTTAAAGTGCTAATTTTTTGGTCATTCATTCAATCAACTCCCTTTTTAATATTATAAGTTACTTATAGTTTTGCTTAAAGTGACATAAAATATATTGGGATATAATGACTTTTACAAAATAAAAATTTAATATTTAAAAAATAAATATATTATCTTTCTAAGTAATCATCTAAGAAGATATTGGCATTGTGTTGAAATTCATTACTGCTTTCAACTAGTAAATATTGACTTATATTAAAATCATTAACATGCACATTATAAGTAAAAATATATTTTTCTAATATATTTACAAATGCAACTCGATTTGATTCACTAGGTATTCTTATATATGTTTTTAATTTTTCTAAATCACAATTACTAATTTCAATTTTACTTTCTTTAAATTTTTTTGATAAATCAAGAAAAAAATCTTTTTGTATATCAACATATTTATGTAATAGTCGCATCATTTTTGTTACCTCCAAATTATTAAACTTAAATATTAAAATAATTATCATAGAAAGAGTATTTACCAAATTTATAAAAATAAATCAAGCTATAAATATATATGCAATTATTAAACCTATAATACTACTAAGCTAAAATAATGTATATAAAGTAATTTGAAATATATGGTAAAATATAATAAGGATATATTTAAAAAATATAAAGGGAGAAATGTTTTATGGTTGAAAAATTTATGTTATTAAGTAATGGAGTAAAAATACCATCAATAGGATTTGGAACATATAAATCAGGGAATGATGAAGAAACAGCTAAAATAGTTAAAAATGCTTTAAATCTAGGATATAAAATGATAGATACTGCTTCATTTTATAACAATGAAGTAGGAATAGGTAAAGGTATAAAAGAAAGTGGTATAGATAGAAAAGATATATTTTTAGTAACTAAACTTTGGAATGATGATCATGGTTATGATAACACTATCGAAGCTTTTAACAAATCATTAAATAACCTACAAGTAGATTACATAGATTTATATTTAATACATTGGCCAAATAAATTAAACGCTGAAACTTGGAGAGCATTTGAACATTTATATGAGACAGGAAAAATAAAAGCTATCGGAGTATGTAACTTTAAAATTGAGCATTTAGAAGAACTAAAGAAAACTGCAAAAATAATGCCAATGGTAAACCAAGTAGAAATTCATCCTTTTAGCACTAAAAATAATATTATTAACTACTGCAAAGATAATAATGTTAAAGTAGTTGCGTGGAGTCCTATAAGTAGAGGAAGAGTATTATCTAATGAATTAATGATTGATTTATCGCAAAAATATAAAAAATCAATAGTACAAATAGTATTAAGATGGCATATGCAAAAAGGAGTTATACCTATACCAAAATCATCAAACGAAAACAGAATAAAAGAGAATATAGACATATTTGACTTTGAAATTTCTAGTGAAGATATGAAAGCAATAGATTCATTAGATGAAGGGGATGATATGTCAGTAACAACACCACCATTAAATACCATATATGAAGAAGTAAGATAAAGTATAACGCTTTAAAATCTGTGTATTAAAGTAATATCAATATATTTATAAAGTTAAAAATTGATAAAATACTTTAATACAAGTATTTAGTTAGTGTTATAAGTATAATAAAGGTATTAATTGTTATATAATACGANNTCATCAAACGAAAACAGAATAAAAGAGAATATAGACATATTTGACTTTGAAATTTCTAGTGAAGATATGAAAGCAATAGATTCATTAGATGAAGGGGATGATATGTCAGTAACAACACCACCATTAAATACCATATATGAAGAAGTAAGATAAAGTATAACGCTTTAAAATCTGTGTATTAAAGTAATATCAATATATTTATAAAGTTAAAAATTGATAAAATACTTTAATACAAGTATTTAGTTAATGTTATAAGTATAATAAAGGTATTAATTGTTATATAATACGAATGAAAAAGTTTATTTGGGAGAATAGGTATGAAGTTATTAATAGAAAATTTATTTTGGATAATAATTATTATTTTTGGAAGTATATATTTAATATTTTTAGAAATTAAAAATTATAATAATAAAAACCACTTAAAATCTATAATAAAATTTACTGAAGAATATATTGTTGAAATGAAAATAATAAATAAAACATTTTCTAAAGGTACTATTATAAGAATTGGTGGAGCTATACTTCCATCAGTGCTACCGAATACATATACTATTGAATTAGAATACGAAGGTAGTAATTATGAAATAAATGATAAAGAGATATTTAATTCTTATGAAATCGGTCAATTTATAAACCTAAAACTAGTTAAGAGTTTAGATAAAGATAAAAATATAATAAAGTCTGACTTATTTAAAATAAGCTAAATATACAATTTTAATCTATTACGAACTAAATGAATAGGAGCATATACCCCTATTTTTATTGAAAAAATTTATATAGGAACAAGGAAAGGAGAATTATATTATGGTTACTATTTCAGTAGAGTTATTTTTTCAAATACTAAATACTATATTAGGGATTTTTATTATATTTATTGGATATAAAGTAATTTGCTATATTGGTAATTTTTTATCTAAAATAGTAAAGAAATAGCTATATAATAAAAAATAAAATAAATGGGGCAAAAGGAATGAATCAAACAAAAATAAAAATTAGTATTAGATGGATACTTATAGGTATATTTGCTATAATTATTGCTTTTATATCATCAAGATTATTTGTTGGATATATCAATGAATTATTAAGGTCTAATTGGCAATACCAGTTGTTTGAAAGTGAAAGTTCATATAGGGTATTTGCTAATTGTATTATGATTTCTAATATATTTTTAGAAATATTCTTAATATATATTTGTTATAAAATGAGAAAAAGGAAATCTTAATATATTACCAATTAAATGTATAGGAGCATATGCTCCTATTTTTGATTACAAAGTAACAAAAACATACTAAATAAATGTTATAATATAGATACATTCATAATTGTTATATCCTACTAAATAAGGATGTATTCAATATTATTTAATTTTAGATTACATGTAGCAGATATGGAGGATGGAAACACAAGTTTAAGTTCATCAGGAGTAAATGCAAAAACTGTGTATGAAAAAGAATTAGATGATAACAGTACAAAGGCATATACTCAAGTCTCACTTATAACGGGAGTACTTTCTCTTGTAAGTTATTTTATATTAAAGTTTAAGACTTATTCAACAAAAAATAGTATATAAAATTAATAGGATTAGTAGATAAAGTAAATACAAAAATATATAATAAAGAATGTAAATAGATATTTAGTATTCTATAGTAAGAGGTGATTAAGTGATTGAAGAAAAACTAAGATTAGAGTTAGAGAGTATATTTAAAAAATATAAAGAAATAGAACAAGTAATATTATTTGGCTCAAGAGCTAGACAAGATAATAAATATAATTCAGATATAGATTTATGTTTATTCGGAGAAAAAATAACCCATTTAATACAAGCGAAAGTAACTATGGATATAGAAGAAGTAAATACACCTCTAAGTTTTGATATACTAAATTTTAATGAATTAACGAAAGAAAAACTAATTGAAAATATAAAAAATGAAGGGATTATAATATATAATGGCTAAAAAATTAGATGAAAGAAAAGAAGACTTCTATAAGGCATTAAAAAGATTGGAAGAAGCTCTTAAAAAGGATATATCAGATGATATTATAATAGATGGGATTATACAAAGATTTGAATTTACATTTGAACAAGCTTGGAAAGTAATGAAGCTATACCTAGAAGATCAAGGTATACTAGATGAAGCACTAGCACCAAGAAGTACAATAAGATGTGCATTTAAACATAAGCTGATAAATAATGGTGATGTATGGATAGAGATGATGTTAGATAGAAATAGGACATCTCATATGTATGATGAAGAAACAGCAGTTAATATAGTAAACTTAGTAAAAGAAAAATACATAATAGAATTTAATAAACTAAAAGATTTTTTAGAGGATTAATAATATTTATTATAAATACTACAATAATATAAATTAGTTCACAATATTAATATTATTACGAACTAAATAAATAGGAGCATATACTCCTATTTTTATTGAAAAAATAAAAGAGATTAGGTGTTAAATGTCCTAGTAGAGAAAAATCTAAAAAATAAAGTAAATAACTAATAATATAGATAGAAAAGGCATATGTAAAAAGGAGTTATACCTATACCAAAGTCATCAAACGAAAACAGAATAAAAGAGAATATAGACATATTTGACTTTGAACTTTCTAGTGAAGATATGAAAGCTATAGATTCATTAGATAAAGGGGATGATATGTCAGTAACACCACCATTAAATACTATAGTATGAATAAGTAAGATAAAGTATAACGCTTTAAAATCTGTGTATTAAAGTAATATCAATATATTTAGAGATAAAAATTGATAAAATACTTTAATACAAGTATTTAGTTAGTGTTATAAGTATAATAAAGGTATTAATTGTTATATAATACGAGTAAATTAATAAAAATGAAAGGGATGACATAATATGAGAATATGCAAATCATGTGGGGAAAAATTTAATCTTAATCAAAATTTAAAATCTATATTCACAAGAGACGGTAGAATAGAATGTGAAAAATGTAATTCAATATTTGTTTTGAAAAAAGAAAATATATTTGAATGGATAGTCGATTATCTATATCTATGTATAATAATTAGTATTTCAGATATAATAGGTGGGTTTAAGGGGATTCTTTTAGGATTTGTTATCGGAATTATTGGCGTAATGATTAATTTAAATTTAGATAGTCGCTACATATTAAAAAGCAACAAATAAATATAAGTTTAAATCGTATTTGTTATATAATGTGAATTAGAAATAGCATAAATGATAGTTTTATAAAGGTGTTATAAATATAGTTATGGCATCTTTTTTTGTGCTTTTTTAATATATAATCATTAAATGAGTTACAAATAGAAAAATAATGAAAATTATTTTTTTATTTGTGTCAGATTTTATTAATTAAAATTGAATTAAATAATGTAAAAGCTTTTATAAAATATTAGGAGGAGTATAAATTGCAAAATAACCTATTAATTAAATATATAAAGAAGAAAAATCCTAAGGGAATGGATATGCTGATAGATAATTATGGTGGAATTATAGCATCAGTAGTAAGAAACCATCTGGGGACTTTAATAAATTACGAAGAAGAATGTATAAATGATGTTTTACTATCTATTTGGGAAAGTATTGATGGATATGATAGGGATAAAAACACCTTTAAAAATTGGATATGTGCCATTGCTAAATATAAATCAATTAATTACAGAAAAAAGTATTTAGCTAAATATGAACAAACAGAAATAAACAATGAAATTTACTATATAGATAAAAACTTAGTAAAATTAGAGATAAATGAAGATGTAGAAGATATTTTACGTTGTCTAAATCATAAAGATAAAGAATTATTTATTAAATATTATATTGAGGGTTATGAACTTGAGGAGATAGCTAAAACAAATAAAACAAATGTTACAAACTTATATAGTAGGTTATCTAGGGGTAGAAAGAAAATAAAAAAAACTTTAAATTATAAGGAGATATAAATTATGAAAGATAATTTTAAACTATTAAATAATATTGATATGGATTTAGATAAATACGAGGATTTAAATATTGATAAAGATAAATTAAAGAAAAAAATGAGAACACAAATTAAAACTAAAAATAAATTCAAAAAAAATAAGTTAAAAAAGTTAATTATTGCATCTAGTGTATGTGTATCAATTTCGATAGTAACATTAAGTAATGATAGAGTATGGGCAGTATTTGGAAATATAGGAAGACAGATAGAACAGTATTTTGGTAAGAAAGAAAATGAATTTAATGGTTATAAAGTGAGTATTAATGAAAGTGTAGAAGATAAGGGAATAAAGATGACACTATATGAAGTTTTATTAGATGATGGGCAGATATTACTAAGTATGAATATGGACCATTCTCAATTTGATGAAAGTAGTTTAAAGAAGGGATTGTACAAACATAAAAACTATTATTGGAATAAAGCAAGTGTATATATTGATAATAAAAAATTTATTTTAGATAGTACTAGCACAATTTTTGAAAAGGAAAAAGAAAAAAAACAAGACTTCTTATCAACAATATCATTAACTTCAATTGATAACAATGATGATGGATATGCTGATATTGAAAATTATCAATTACTTGATAATATAGATGTTAATAAAGATTATGAAATGAAAGTAGTATTTGAAGAAATAGGAATACATCAAGTTGGATTATTACCTGGAGCAAAGTATGATAATTTTATTGATATAGATGGGAAGTGGGAATTTAATTTTATTGTAAATGGACATAAGATTAAAGATGAAACTAAAACTTATGATATAAATAAAAATATAAAGCTAGAAGATGAAGGATTTAAGGCAGAATTAGATATTAAAATGTTGAGAATATCACCTGTATCTACAAAGTTAATTTATAATATAAAAATGGGAGAAGGATATGAGTTCGAAAATAGATACATAGATATTGAACTACAAGACCAAGACGGAAATATAATTGGTGGTGGAAGCAGTGGAGGAGGTAATGCTGAAGGAACATATATGAATATGGAGTTAAACGTATATCAATCAGATATAAATAAATTAAGTAGTATAAAAATAGTTCCATATCAATATTATAGAGAAAAAGATTCTACAAATCCTAAATATAACCATATTATAAAATATGAAGATAAGGCTATAAATTTAGATATTAAATAAAATAGTTTATTACTGTAGTAATCATAGATAATCTAAGTTTAAACTTGAATTCTAAACCACTTTTTCTATGGCAAATAGATAAGTGGTTTTTTATTGAAAAATGAAAGAAATTAGATATTAAATATCCTAGTAGGAAAAAAGAAAAACATAAAAAATAAAATAAATAAATAGCTAATAATATATACAAACCTACATAAATGAAATAAAATAGTATTATTATATTAAAGAAGATAACAAAAGGAGAATATATGGAAAATTTATTCGATTTTTTAGAAAATAAAAACAAAGAAGAAAATATAATATTAGAAACTAAAACTATAGATATATCTACTACACAAAATGATAAATACATCATAGATGAAGAGCACTTAAAACATATAGAAAAAGTTAAAATAAGTTTATATAATGAAGATGAAATAAAGGCATCAGGCCTAGAAAGAAGCGATTATATAAGATTAAATAGTTATGTTGGCTCTAGATTAAATACAGATTTAAGAATTAAAAACAATCCTATAAAAGAAGTAGAAGTTAAAATAGAATTAGTTGAAGAAAACTATTTAGACTCACTTGAAGAAGTTGAAATGGATGAAGATATATTTAATGAAAATGATAGTATAAAAGAAAATAAATTACTAATAGTTGATGGATCTTCACTTTTATCAACAAGTTTTTATGCAACTGCAAGAGATTTACTATTTGCAAAAACAGAAGAACAAAAAGAGTTTGCATATACAAAATTAATGAAATCTCCAGATGGAGAATATACAAATGGAATATATATGTTCTTTAAAACATTACTTCCATTAATTGAAAGTCAAAAGATAACACATTTAGCAGTGGTACTTGATAGAAGTAGAAACACATTTAGACGAGAAATAGATCCAGAATACAAAGCAAATAGAAGTGAAACACCATATCCACTTAAAAGTCAATTTAAGTTATTAACTGAATTGCTGCAAGAGATAAATATACCTGTATTTTCTCATACTAAATATGAGGCAGATGATTTTGCTGGGAGTTTAGTTAAGAAATTTGAAAAAGATATACCTATATATTTACACACGAAAGATGAAGATTATATTCAGTTAGTATCAGATAATACTAAATTATGGATGGTAACAAGTAAAGCTGATGATATGTATAAAGAAATAGGTATAGATAAAAAGAATATCAATGTTCCAAGTGGGATATTTGAATATACACCAGAGTATGTTAAACACTTTAAAGGAATAGAACCAATTCAAATTATAGATGCAAAGGCCATAGAAGGGGATAAGTCAGATAACATAAAAGGTGTTAAAAATGTAGGTCCTACTTCATCTAGACCACTTATAGCACATTATGGTTCTATAGAGGAAATATATAAGAATATAGAAAACTTAAGCAAAAATGAAGAAAAGGAACTTTTAACATTCTTTAAAGAAAGCCTAGGTATAAAAAGATCTCCTTTAAAGAACTTATTACTATATAAAGAAGATGCAATTATTAGTAAAAAATTAGCAACTATAAAAACTGATATAGAAGAAATACAAAATATGGATTTAGATAGTTTAGCCTTAAATATAGACAATGAAAAGATGCATGAAATATTTATGAATCTAGGAATGGTAAGTTTAGTTAAATAAATTTATCATAAATGATTTGGAGGAAATAAATGGCTTATAAATTTGAAGCAATAATACAACAAGTTGAAAATAAAGATGCAACATTTATAGAAATACCTTTTGATGTAGAAAAAGAATTTGGTGCAAAAAGAGTAAAGGTAAAGGCTAAATTTGACAATATAGATTATAGAGGATCTATAGTAAGAATGGGTATGCCATGCTTTATAATAGGGCTTACAAAGGAAATAAGAAAGAAAATAGGTAAAGGAATAGGTGATACTGTATCTGTAGAAATAGAAAAAGATGAAGAAGAACGTATTGTTGAAATACCTATAGAATTTAAAAGTATGCTTAATGGAAATAACAATGCTAAAGATTTTTTTAACAGTTTATCATACTCTCAAAAGAAAAAGTATATAACTTGGATAACATCAGCTAAAAAGGAAGAAACTAAAATAAAGAGAATGAATGAGGCTTTACTAAAACTAGAAGATAAAGTGAAGTTATAATATATAAATTATAAATGCCTTTATATCAGTACATTTTTATCTGGTATAAAGGCATTATCTGTATTGAAAAGAAATCGATTGTTTTGTCGATTAAACAATTTTTTACCGATATAATAAAAATTAAAAAATATTTTAAACTATATTGACAGAATTTCATAAAAATGTAATAATAATGATAAGAAAAACTTTAATTTGGTACAGAGAGACTAAAAAGATATTTGAATAGCTTTAAGTGTAAATGAACTTACTATCCTTTTATCTCTGTAGGTAAAAGGATTTTTTATTGCAAATATCTTTTAACTTTGGAAAACATAATAAGTGGAGGTTAAAAAGATGACATTTAAAAAAATAGCAACATTAGCAATGGCAACAGTGGTATCAGCATCATTATTAGTAGGATGTTCGGGAAATAATGAAAGTGCATCAGATGATAAAATAACTGTAGCAATGATAACAGACGTAGCAGGAGTAAACGACCAAAGTTTCAATCAAAGTGCATGGGAAGGACTTCAAAGGGCTGAAAAAGAATTAGGTATAGAAGTTAAGTACTTAGAATCAAAACAAGATTCAGACTATGCAACAAACATAGAAACATTAGTTGATGAAGATGTAGATTTAATACTTGGAGTAGGTATGAAATTATCTGAAGCAATAAAAGAAGGTTCTGAGTTATATCCAGACCAAAACTTCGTACTAGTAGATGAAGAAATTGATGCTAGCAACGTAAAGAGTATATTATTTAAAGCTGAAGAATCAGCATACTTAGCAGGTTTAATAGCAGGTAAAACTACTAAAACAAATAATGTAGGATTTATAGGTGGTATGGAGTTACCAGTTATAGATACTTTTAAATATGGATATATGGCAGGAGTAAAAGCAGCTAACCCAGATGCTAAAGTTCAAGCTCAATATGCAAACTCATTTACAGATCAAGCAAAAGGTAAAGCTATAGCTAACCAAATGTACACAAATGGTGCAGACATAGTGTTCACTTGTGGTGGAGACGTTGGAACAGGTGCTATAGAAGCAGCTAAAGAAAACAATAAATATGCAATAGGTGTTGATAGAGACCAAAGTGATTTAGCACCTCAAAATGTATTAACTTCAGCTATAAAAAGAGTTGATGCAGGTGTATTTGAAACAGTTAAATCATATGTAAACGGAACATTTGAAGGTGGAACAACTACAACTTATGGATTAGAAGAAAATGCAGTAGGAGTACCTGACACTACTAAAAACTTAGTTTCTCAAGATATATTAGATTTAGTTGAAGAAACAATTACAAAGTTAAAAAATAAAGAAATAACAGTTCCTAAGAACGAAGAAGAATATAACGCTATGTTTAAATAGACATATAAAATAAAAAAGCTACAGATAAGATTTATATAAAACTTATCTGTAGCTTTTTTACGTATAAGTAAATTATATCATAGCTATATTTGTTGATAATCTATGAATATAAGTAATATCAATAACTAAGGGCTTAAAGTGTTTCGCCGACACCTTGCTCAAGCGAAGCGAATTTTTTATTAAACGTAAAAATTTAGTTGACATTGATAAAAAAACAATATATTATTTAATTAACGATAATGATAATTAATATCAATTAGTTAAATGATATATATAAATAATAGGGAGGAAAAGGGATGAAAATAGTATATTGGTCAGGGTCAGGTAACACTGAAAAAATGGCAAATTTAATAGCGCAAGGGATAAAAGAAAATGGAGTAGAAGCTCAAGTAATAGACGTATCTCATGCTAATTCAGATATATTTAATGATGAAGACATAATAATATTAGGGTGCCCAGCTATGGGAGCAGAAATGCTAGAAGAATGTGAATTTGAACCATTTATAGAAAGTATATCAAGTAAGGTATCAGGCAAAAAAGCAGTACTGTTTGGCTCTTACGATTGGGGCGATGGTGAATGGATGAGAGACTGGATGAGCAGAATGGAAGAGTATGGTTGCGATGTAATGTTTGATGGTCTTATAATCCATGAAGCACTAGAGGATGATTGTACAGAGTGCTTAGAATTAGGAAAAAAAATTGCAGGTATGTTAGTTAAGTCATTTAATTAATATTACGTAAAACACTTATATTTAAAAGTAAATCTTTTATCTATAAGTGTTTTTATTTATTTAAATTTATTAACTTTATCTAAAATATCATATAGTTTAACTTTAGATTCTAAGAAGATAATTTTTATAATTTTATATCTATCTAAATATAAAAATTATGAGTATAATAGAGATTAACGCTAAAAATGAAAGGACATAAAAATGTACTCAAATTTAATAGAAGAAATAATAAGATCTCATACAGATAAAAATAAATTTAATACAGGATTTTCTTTCTTTAAAAGAAATTTAGTTATAAATGATTATTCAAAAGTAGATGGTGATAATATAACTTTTTATGCAACTGTAATAGATGAAAACCATAGAAACAACTACACCGCAATAATAAGTATAAACACAAAAACAAGAGTAATATCAAATATGAGTTGTGATTGTCATAGTTTACTATCAAATACTAAACCTCAAATATGTAGCCATATAGTAGCTACGGTATTAAATGGATTAGAGAATTTAAATAAAGAAAGTAATGATGAATATATAGACGAAAATATAACTATAAATCCTAATATAACTCTGGATATATCTCAATCAAGAAATGGATATATGAATATGAAGCTAGATATAGATGGAGTAGATTCAAATGAATACAGAGATATATTTAGCTCATATAAAAGCAATAATAGATTGTATAGAATGAAAAATGGTGCTTACTTAGACTTAAAAGATAAGGACCTAGAACAAGCATTTAAATTAATAGATATATTAAATATATACAATGACTTTGATAATATGAAAATACCAAACAACAAAGCTATATACTTAGAAAAACTTATAGAAGATGAAGATTTAAACTTTGTAAAGGGTAGTAAATATGTATCTAATGTAGTTAAGAAATTTAATAAAGTTAAAAGTAAAAATTATGAAATTCCAAAAGATTTAAATGCAACTCTTAGAGATTATCAAGTAAGTGGATTTGAGTTCTTTAAAACTTTATCAGATTATGAGTTTGGAGGAATACTAGCTGATGAAATGGGTCTAGGTAAAACTATACAAACAATAGCTTTTTTACTATCTAATAAAGATAAAAAAAGCATAGTAATAACACCAACAGCCCTTATATACAATTGGAAAAATGAATTAGAAAAATTTGCTCCAACATTAAAAGTTGGACTTTTACATGCAGCAAAAAGTGAAAGAGAAAAGATATTAGATAATATAGATAACTACGATGTTATACTAACTACTTATACAACTTATAAAAATGATATAGATAAATATAAAAATATAAACTTTGATTATTGTATTATAGATGAAGCCCAAAACATTAAAAATCCAGATGCAATTATTACAAAAGCTATAAAAAATGTAAATGCTAAAGTTAGATTTGCATTAACTGGAACACCTATAGAAAATAACTTAATGGAACTTTGGTCAATATTTGATTTTATAATGCCAGGATACTTATATAATAAATCAAAGTTTAAAAGTATATTTGTAAATAACGATAAAAATATTATAGAGCTTAAAAATCTTATAAAACCATTTATATTAAGAAGAACTAAAAAAGAAGTTATAACAGAATTACCAGATAAAATAGAGCAAAAAATTATAATAGACTTAGAAAAAGAACATAAAAGAGCATATAAAGGATATGTAAACCTTATAACTAGAAAAATAAAAGAAAATAATCAAGATAATATAACTGTATTTTCATATTTAACAAAATTAAGACAACTATGTTTATCACCAGAACTTATGGTTAAAAACTACCAAGGTAGAAACTCTAAGCTAGATGTTTTAATTAACATTATAAAAGATTCAAGTGATAAAAAAATACTAGTATTCTCTCAATTTACAAAAGTACTAGAAGTTATAGGTAAAAGATTAAATGAAGAAAATATACCATATAGCTATTTAGACGGTAAAACTAGTGCCAAAGATAGAGTAAAGCTAGTAGAGGAGTTTAATACAAATAATAACAAAGTATTCTTAATATCTTTAAAAGCTGGAGGAACAGGGTTAAACTTAACAAGTGCAAATATAGTAGTTCATTTTGACCCATGGTGGAATCCAGCTGTTGAAGACCAAGCAAGTGATAGAGCTCATAGAATAGGTCAAAAGAATGTAGTTAATGTAATAAAGCTTATAGCAAAAGATACAGCAGAGGAAAGAGTAATAAACTTACAAGAAACTAAAAAAGAGCTTATAGAAGATGTTATTAATGGAAACTTAGATAATAGCTCTACATTAAAGAATTTATCTAAAGACGATATAATAGATTTATTTATGAGTTAAAATATAACACTTATGTATTAATTTTTACATTAAAAAGGATTATAACTTATCAAAGTTATAATCCCTTTTATTATTCTAAATTCAATTTTTTATCTAATATATAAGTTGTTGCAAAGAATAATACTAATATTATAATTAGATTAATTACTATGGCTATATTAAGACCTTTAGAAACAATAGATGTTACACTACTAATTGCATAATTAATATTATCAATAGCTTCAATATTTACAGAAGCATCATTTACAAATAAACTAACTGTATTTTGAGCATAAGATATAAGTAAGTTAATAACTAAAAATCCTATAAATGAAGATATATTTCTAAACCTATTAAATATTGGTAACTGACCAATTGAAAGAGATAAATATACATTAAATATAAAGATTGTATAACTAATAACCATTAATAATATTATCTTAATAAATTGACCTAGTATATTAAGATTTAACATATTTGAAAACAATAAATTAAATTCATTTACAAAGTAACTAAAATCAAAATACTTATAAGTTGGTATTATAAATATTATATTAAATGATAAAAATGCTACAACAAAACTTAAAAATGTCCATATTAATGATGTTAAATATTTTGATAGAACAAGTGATTTAGAACTTACAGGAAGGGTAAACATTAAGTAACCTTCATCTTTAAGTAAGTTTTTATTAAATCTTTGTATAGTAACAACTATAGTAATAACAAATAATGAAATAAATAAACACATAAGTATAATAGTTGCTAAGCCTTGAATATTGAATATTTCTAAGTTTAATGATAATCCATTTACTATAGAGACAACAAGTATTGCTATATAAAGAGGTATAAATACTCTTGAAGTAGCTTTTAATTCATATTTTAATAACTTACCTAACATTTAAATTCCTCCCTAAATAAAGCATCTATAGACTTTCCTTTTTCTTCTCTGATTTCATCTACATTACCTTGTAAAATAATATTACCATTAGATATAAAAATTACATCATCACATATATTTTCTATTTCACTTATTAAGTGAGTAGCTATTAATAATGTACTATCTTCACAGTAATTTGTAATAATAGTTTTAAGTATATAAGTCCTAGCAGCAGGGTCAACACCACCAATAGGCTCATCTAATATATAAAGCTTTGCATGTCTTGACATAACAAGTATTAACTGAACTTTTTCTTTAGTTCCTTTAGACATAGTCTTAAGCTTTTCATTAATATTTATATTAAGACTTTTTACCATATCCATAGCTTTATCCATATTAAAATCATCATAAAAATCATTGAAAAAGTTTAAAATATCAGAAACCTTCATCCAATCATTAAGATAAGTTCGCTCAGGTAAATATGATACTATACGCTTAGTTTCTATAGAAGGCTTTATACCATCTATTAAAACATCACCACTATTAGGTTGAAGCAACCCATTTATAAGCTTTATTAAAGTACTTTTACCACTTCCATTAGGACCTAAAAGTCCCACAATCTTTCCTTTAGGAATATTTAAATTCATATTACTTATAACTTCTTTTTTTGAATAACTTTTATATACATTTTTAATTTCAACGATATTGTCCATTAGCTCATCTCCTTTAAATTATTTATCACTAATTCTATTAGCTCTTCTTTTTTGTAACCAAGTTTAGTAAGTATATTGTATAGAGATAATATTTCAACCTTAGCTACTTCTTCACGCAGTTGATTTATATTATCTTCATTGTCGGTTACAAACCTTCCACTTGTTCTTTGACTGTATAAAAGATTTTCTCTTTCAAGTTCAGATAATGCCCGTTGCATAGTATTAGGATTTACACCAAATTCTTGAGCCATATCTCTTACAGAACTTAACTTAGAGCCTGGTTTTAGCTCTTTAGATATTATCTTAAGTTTGATTATATCTACTAATTGAAGATATATAGGTTTATTATTATCAAATTCAAAAGACATATATCTCCCTCCTTATTGTATTAAGTGATTAATACAATAATAAACAACTATAGATTATTTGTCAATATATTTAATTATTTCTACATAGGATATATTAATAAAAAGAGAATTTTTATAGAGTAATAAAATAGAAATATTAAAATAAAAGTATGTAAAGAAGTGAAATTATAAAATTTAAATATTAGGCTATGTTTTAAACTAGTGTTGAAAATGATACAATATATTTAACTTCGCAATTGTTGTATATTGTGAACTAAATATAATTTATATATGATATAGATAAATAGAAATTTGATGATTAAATTATTTTAGGGAGTTTTAGAATGAAAATAGAAATAGTAAAAGATAATAAAAAATATTTTTTAGATTTGTTATTATTAGCAGATGAACAAGAAAATATGATTGATAAATATCTTGAAAGAGGTATTATGTTTGCAATGTATGATGATGGTTTAAAAGGAATTTGTGTAGTGACTAAAGAGGATAATAGAACCTATGAAATAAAAAATATTGCTATTTATAAAGAATTTCATGGTATGGGATATGGACAAAAATTGATTGAGTATATTTTTAAATACTTTAAAAATGATTGTGACACTATGTATGTAGGAACAGGTGATAGTCCGTTAACAGTACCTTTTTATGAAAGATGTGGATTTATAGAGTCTCATAGAATTAAAAATTTCTTTATAGATAATTATGATAATCCAATTTATGAATGTGGAAAGCAATTAACTGATATGGTTTATTTCAAGAAAGACTTATAAGTTTCAATTTATATAATAGATTTAATGAACAATATTAATATAATGCGAACTAAATCAAGAGTTTTATGAATAAGTAAATAAAGCTCTTGATTTTTTTATTATTCAAAAAGTATATAATTTCAAAATTATATTAAAATATAGCCAAATATTATTATAAAATTGAATTGATAGTCTATATTAGATAATAAACATATAAGCAATATAAAAAAAGTACTATCAATATAAAATAGCTAAATAAACTCAACTATACAATTATACTTCTTTGAATATACTTTAAAGAATCACAAATATTATCAAAACATTTCTTTGTAATCATCAATCTTTCAATATATTCAGGGTAAATTTCAGTATCAAATACTTTATCTATTTTAACTTCTACATAGTCATCTATACAGGATATATATATACATTTAGTATATTTATAAAAAGATTTAAATATAAGAATTTTATTATTTGTTACTCTAAGTAAAGTATAACCACATAAATTTAAATTATTTTTTAAGTAATTTAAGTTGTTTTTCATATAATATCTCCTTAATTAAAATTAAAAGACAGGAACTCCTGTCTTTTAACGTACGGGGTAAGAAAAAATTTATGATAATACTAGGAATCGATATCATAATTATTTCCATTAAATTAATAAGTATACTTAAAATTTGATTAATAATTAAATAATGGGTATTAATATAGATAAGGAGGTGAGAACATGCAAATATATACAAAAACAGGAGATAAAGGTCAAACATCATTGTATGATGGAACACGAATTGACAAAGATAGTATAAGAGTTGAATCATATGGAACAATAGATGAGTTAAATTCATACATAGGTTTATGTATGCACTATATAAATGAAGATGAGAAAAAAGTATTATTTAATATTCAAAGAGATTTATTTTATATAGGCTCAGAGTTAGCAACTAAAAATACAGAGAAACTAAACAAAGTAGTAACTGATAATGATATTAAAAATTTAGAAAATATAATAGATAAGTATATGGGTGAAGCTAAAGGATTAGATTCATTTATAATACCAGGTACGTCCTTAGCATCAGCCCACTTACATATAGCAAGGACAATATGTAGAAGAGCTGAAAGAATTATAATATCTCTTAGTAAAATAGAAAAAGTAAACCCTATGCTTATAAAATATATAAATAGATTATCTGATACTTTATATGCTATAGCAAGATATAGCGAAGATAAATTAATACCTATGGAATTTTAAATATTAAAAATAATTAAAACTTCAAATGCTAAAATATAAAGTAACTAAATAAATAAAACAACATATTATATAACATGTTTAAATGTGTAAATAGGGGGATATAATATGGATTGCTTTGAAATAAAAAATAATAGTTCCTTAGTAAGAATTTTTCATGCTGCACCTCAAGCACAAAATATTGATGTGTATGTTAATGATCAAATGGTTTTTAATGATTTAGCATTCGGTGATTTTACTAAATACGTATACTTAGATGAAGGTGAATATAATGTATCTGTATATGTAGCTGGACAAAAAGATAGACCAATTATAAATCAAATGGTTGATGTTTCATCACAACAAATATTTACTGTAGCGGCTACTGGAAATTTAGATAACTTAGGTTTATTAGTTATACCTGATAAAGTATCAAAATCACCTTCTCAAAGTTATAGTTCACTACGAGTAATACATTTATCACCAAACGCCCCAGGTGTAAACATATTAGTTGACGGTGATATATTATTTGAAGATATATCATTTGAAGAGGGAACAGATTACGTAGATTTAAATCCTGGAACATATAATGTAAATGTGGTATTAAATACTGATAAAAGTGTTGTATTGCCACTTAAAGTAACATTAAATCCAGATAAGATATACACTATATATATAATAGGTAACCCACCTACTTTACAAGCGGTTCAAGTTGTAGATGGAAATACTTATGCTTGTAGGTAAAATTTAAGATTAATATTTTAAGTAACTAATAAAACAAAATATAATAATTATATAAGTACTTAAAATAATGAGCCTATATGGCTTATTATTTTTTGAAATTGTCTAAAATAATGTATATATTATATGCTAAAGTATGATAAAATTATAGTTAATAAAATAACAAATGATATTCTAAATATTAAACTTACAAAAGGGATAAAAATTACAAATAAGGAGTTAAAGAGATGGTAGATAAAAAAACTACACTTATACAGAGTTCTCGTGGATCTGTATTTTCTGTGTTTGGGGAAGATGAACTAAATCAAATAACGGAAGAAGGTAAAAGAAAGGTTGCAGTATCTGGTAAAATAAATAAACCAGGAATAATAGAAGTACCTGAAAATGCAACGCTTAATGATATAATCGATATTTGCGGGGGAATATTAGACAAAAAGAAATTTAAAGCAGCGCAACTTGGAATTCCATTTGGAGGATTTTTAACTGAAGATAGTTTAGACAAAGTTTTAGATTTTGAATTATTTGATAAAAACAGCAGTAGAAATATTATAATACTATCTGAAGATGATTGTATAGTTCAATATGCAACTTTCTATGTAGATTACTTAATAGGTAAAATCGAAGATAGCAACAAAAACGAAGTATATGAAAAGTACTCAGAAGTTAAAGAAGAAGTATATAGAATATGGAGAGTATTAGATCGTATAAGCAAGGGAAGGTCTAATATGCGTGATGTATACTTATTAAGAAGATTATCAGGGGAAATAAAAGACAAATTAAATCAAGAAAATAATATAATACAAGAAATTATCGGTAATTTCTATGAAGAGATAGAAGAGCATGTAGATGAAAATATATGTAAAACATCACAATGTAACCATCTTACAAAGCTTACAATTACAGAAAAATGTATAGGATGTGGTGCTTGTAAGAGAGCATGTCCTGTAGATTGCATAGACGGAGAGCGTAAAGAACAACATTACATAGATTATACTAGATGTACGCATTGTGGCCAATGTATATCATCATGTCCAGTAAATGCTATAACTGCAGGAGATAATACATTTAAATTCTTAAGAGATTTAGCAACACCAAATAAATTAGTTATAACTCAAATGGCACCTGCTGTAAGGGTTGCTATAGGTGAAGCATTTGGATTTGAACCAGGTACAAATGTTGAGAAAAAGATAGCTTCTGGACTTAGAAAATTAGGTGTAGATTATGTATTTGATACTACATGGGCAGCGGATTTAACTATAATGGAAGAAGCAACAGAATTCCAACATAGATTAGAAAAGCATTTAGCAGGAGATAAAGATGTTAAGCTTCCGATACTTACTTCTTGTTGTCCTGCATGGGTTAAATTTATAGAACAAAACTATGCAGATATGCTAGATGTTCCATCATCAGTAAAATCACCTATGCAAATATTTGCAACTGTTGCAAAAGACTTATGGGCAAAAGATAAGGGTATACCAAGAGATAGACTTATATCTGTTGCTATAATGCCTTGTGTTGCCAAGAAGTATGAATCATCTAGACCAGAATTCTCAAGAGGTATGAACTATGATGTAGACTATGTTATAACAACTAGAGAACTTATAAAAATATTTGAAGATTCAGGAATAAACTTAAGTGAAATCGAAGATGAAGAAATAGATTCAATAATGGGAGAATATACTGGTGGAGGTATAATCTTTGGTAGAACAGGTGGAGTTATAGAAGCTGCAACTAGAATGACTGTTGAAAAAATGACAGGACAAAAATTAGAAAAAGTAGAATTTACTGAACTTAGAGGATTTGATGGATTTAGAAGTTGTGATATAGAAGTTAATGGACTTAAACTTAGAATAGGTGTTGCTCATGGCCTTAGAGAAGCTGCAAAAATGCTAGATAAAATAAGATCTGGAGAAGAATTCTACCACGCAATAGAAATAATGGCATGTACTGGTGGATGCGTAGGTGGAGGTGGACAACCTAAAGCTAAAAAGAGGGTTGAAACACTAAAACAAAGAGCAGAAGGTCTAAATAATATAGATAGTTCATTAACACTTAGAGTATCAAATGAAAACCCTCATGTTCAAGCTATATATGATAAATACCTAGATTATCCAATGAGCCATAAAGCACATGAATTACTTCATACAAAGTATTTCGTAAGAGTAAAAAATCCTAAAAAATAAATTTAAATATAATAAAACCTTAAGATATAATTCTTAAGGTTTTATTTTTATATAGATAAGGTAAAATATATTAAGTAGCAAAAAGTTTATTTCAATTGAGGGATAGGCTCTTTTTATTTAAATTAGTATTATTATTTGTTAAAATTAAAATAGAAAAAGACATTAAGAGTCGATAGGAATGAATACGAAAGATATATTACTTATATGGCTACTTTCTGCGCTTTTAAAGTAATCTAAATACATATACATTTAAGAATATATATTAAGATATATTATAGAATATAAGAATCAATTATATAGATATTTATAAATATAATAAGAGGTGAAATTATGAAAGGTAGAATTGATTTAACACAAGGAAAAATAACAGAAAAATTAGTAAAGCTATCACTTCCTATTATGGCAACTTCATTTATACAAATGGCGTATAATATGATTGATATGATATGGGTTGGAAAAGCTGGAAGTAGTGCAGTAGCAGCAGTAGGGACTGCAGGATTTTTCACTTGGCTTGCTATGGCGTTTATTACAATTTCAAAAGTAGGTGCAGAAGTAAAAGTAGCTCAGAGTATGGGTCAACATGATGTAGATGAGACAAAATTATATATAAAATCAGCAATAGAAATAAACATAATTCTTTCTATTTTATATACTATATTCCTTATAATGTTTAAAGACCAATTGATTGGATTTTTTAGATTAGGTGATGAAAATGTAATATCTATGTCAAAAGAGTATTTAGTAATAGTAGCTTTTGGGATGATATTTTATTTTATAAATCCAGTATTTACTGCTATATTCAATGGTATGGGAAATAGTAAAACTCCATTTTTAATAAATACTATAGGGTTATTAACAAATATAGTGCTAGATCCAATTTTAATACTTGGATTAGGTAAAATACCAAGTATGGGTGTAGCAGGTGCTGCAATTGCAACAGTGGTTGCACAGATAGTTGTAACAAGTTGTTTTATGTTAAAGATATTAAAAAGTAAAGAAATATATTTTAAGATTATCCCATTTAAAGATATAAAATTAAATTATTATAAAATATTGTATAATTTAGGTATACCAGTAGCATTACAAAGTGGATTATTTACATTATTTTCTATGACACTAGGAGTAGTAGTAGCATCATTTGGACCAGTAGCCGTAGCAGTTCAAAAGGTAGGGTCTCAAATAGAATCTATATCATGGATGAGTGCAGAGGGTATAGCAGCAGCACTATCTAGCTTTGTTGGTCAAAATTATGGTTCAAAAGATTATGATAGAATTCAACGTGGATGTAAAATAACCCTTTTAATAGCTATAATTATGGGAACTATAAATACAATTCTTTTAGTATTTTTAGGAAAATACATATTTAGCATATTTATAAATGAAGGCGAAGCAATATTAAAAGGAGCAGATTACCTTAAAATATTAGGATACTCTCAGTTATTTATGTGTATAGAAATAGTAATAGCAGGAGCATTTAGAGGGCTTGGAAAAACTTTAATCCCATCATTAGTTAGTATAATTTTAACTGGAAGTAGAATTCCTCTTGCATATTTAATATCAAATCCTAGCATATTAGGTCTTAATGGAGTATGGTGGAGTATAAGTATATCTAGTATATTAAAAGGTATATTACTTCTTAGTATATTTATAATACTTATAAGAACACAAAAATTATATGGATTTCCAAAATTAAAACCAAATTTTGTAGAAGATGAAAATAATATATAAAATAATTTTTAAAATAGGTGGATATAACTCTACCTATTTTTTATTAAAAATGATATTATAAAAAAAGAAATTAAACATTAGGAGAAGATGCAAATGGAAATGAGTATATTAATAACTAATGAAGCTAAAAGAGAACTAGATAAATTATTAGAAAATAGCGATAAACAATGTATAAGAATACTTACAAGAGGTATAACTATGACATCAGAAGCAAAAATAGACCTTGAACTTGATGAACCTAATGCTAATGATAACTTATACGATGTAGATGGTTATAAAATAATAATAAATAAAATTTTAGATTCACAAATGAATTATATAACTATATCTTACGGTGGTCTTTTAAGTAGAAATCAATTCTGTGTAGAAGCAGACTTTTGTTTTTATTACTAAAAAATTTGTTAGTTTAATTAAAAAAGATAGTATTGTCAAAATAGATAATACTATCTTTTTTAATGTATTAATATCTATAAAATTAATAGTATAAGGTATCTTACGCACTTGAAGGATTAAAAAACTAATGATATAATAAAAAGGTTTTATATGAATTATAATTGGGTAATATAACTTATTATAAAAGTATAAGTAGATAAAGGAGACAACATGAAAAAGATAGAATTATTAGCACCAGCAGGTGATTTAGAAAGATTAAAGATAGCTTTTACTTATGGAGCAGATGCTGTATATATAGGTGGAGAGATATTTGGTATGAGATCTGCTGCGAAAAATTTTACAATAGAAGAAATGAAAGAAGGAGTAGAGTTTGCTCATAATTTAGGAAAACAAGTTTTTGTTACTATAAATATAATACCTAGAAATGAAGAACTAGAACAACTTCCTCCATACCTTTTGCAACTTCAAGAAATAGGTGTAGATGCTGTTATAGTAAGTGATGCTGGAGTATTTTCAATAGTTAAAAAGACAATACCTAATATGGAAGTACACATAAGCACTCAAGCTAGTACAAGTAACTCTTTAGCAGCTAAGTTTTGGTATGAACAAGGTGCTCAAAGAGTAGTAACAGCTAGAGAGCTATCATTTGATGAAATAAGAGCTATAAGAGATAACGTACCAGAGGATATGGATATAGAAGCTTTCGTACATGGAGCTATGTGTATGTCTTATTCTGGAAAATGTGTAATAAGTAATTACACTACAGGAAGAGATGCAAACAGAGGAGCATGTGCTCAACCATGTAGATGGAAGTATGATTTAGTTAAAGAAAATGAAAATGGTGAATATGAAGAAGTTATAAATGGTATAGATTCATCGTTTTTCTTTAACTCAAAAGACTTATGTATGATAGAGTATATTCCACAATTAATAGAATGTGGGATAACAAGTTTTAAAATAGAAGGACGTATGAAAACGGCTTATTATGTAGCTACTACTGTTAGAGCTTATAGAATGGCCATAGATGCATATTATGAAGATCCAGAAAATTGGAAGTTCAATCCAATGTGGTTAGAAGAATTAAAAAAGGGTAGTCATAGAGATTATAGTACAGGATTCTATTTTGATAGACCAAGTGATAAAGCTCATAACTATGAAAGTGCATCATATATTAGAAACTATGACTTTGTTGGTATAGTTAGAGATTATGACGCAGAAAATGATTTATATATAGTAGAGCAAAGAAACAAAATGAATGTATTAGACAAAGTAGAAGTTATAGGACCATATAAAGAAACTATGTTTGCTACTATAGAGGAAATGTATAATGAAGATGGAGAACCTATAGAGTCAGCGCCACATGCAAGACAAATAGTTAAACTTAAATTAGATATAAAAGTAGATAAAAACTATATGCTAAGAAAGCCTATAGTAAGTATAAATACAATATAATTACCAAATACCTAAGTATAAACTGCAAATGCTTAGGTATTTTTTTATAAAAATATGTAAAAATATGCAATAATATATAAAAATATGTTATCATATATTTATTATGAAAGTAGAAGGCGGTGATTTAAGATAAGCATAATAGATTTAATATTTATTAGTATACCAGAAATGATAGTTATAAATTTATTGAGTAATATGCTATTAGGAAAGGCATTATTAAAAAAAGACATTTTAAAACTTGGTATCCTAACTGCTATAGCATGCTATGTTATTAGAAATACAGTAGAGCAAGGATTTAGTGTAATATTGTTATTTTTAGCGTGTGTATTATTATTTTGGCATTATTCTAAAATTAGTTTAAAATATTGTTTTATATCTCTTAGTATAGGTTTTGGGTTAAAATTCGCAAGTGAATTTCTTGTATTAACATTTATAAATTTAGTTGGAATTAGTACTGATGAAGTACTTAGTAATCAAGGTATGAAAATATTAGTTTCATATATGCCAACGGTTATTAGTTTATTAATATATTTAGATAATTACAAAAAAAATATAAATCTCTTAACAAAAAAAGATAAAAAAAGTAATGAAACTAATAAAAAAGTTAATAAGCATATAGTGTATGTATTAATATTTTTAAGTATCGTAAATCTACTTATAATGTCTTTTATGATTACAATAATTACTACTAGAAATGAGTTATATAAGAAAAGTGAATTAATAGTAATATTTACGATGATATCTAGCTTATTATCTGTAATATGTGTGATAATAGCTATATTGTTTTTAAATAAATGCAAAAAAATTTTTCAGATAGAAAATAACTTAATTATGAAAAATTTAGATCAAATGAAAGAAACAATAGATTTATTAAGAGTACAAAAACATGATTACATGAATCATCTACAAGTTATTTTAATGCAAATTACAAATGGAAATGTAGAAGCTGCTAAAAAATATATATTAGGAATGGCAGAATGCTCTAAAAATAGCATAGCGATATTTAATACAGGTAATAATTATATTGATGCAATATTAAATTTAAAAAATACAAAATGTCAAGAATATAATATAGATCTTACAGCATGTGTAGATAGTTTACTAGAAGATACAAACTTAGATGATACTCAATTAAGCTCTATACTATTAAATATTATAGATAATGCAATAGATGAGCTTTCAAAAAATAATAAATCTTATAAGTATATCCATTTAGATACATATAAAGAAAATAATAAACATAATATATCTATAAAAAATAATGGTCGAATGATAGATGATACACAAAAGATATTTAAAATGGGATTTTCATCTAAAGGCAACAACCGAGGATATGGTTTATTTTATATAAAACAGATATTAGAAAGTAATAATTGTAGTATAGAAGTTTATAGTGATGAATATGAAACTGAATTTAATATTCAAGTCCCAATAAAATAAAAATCAAATACATAAAAAGGATGGTCTTAAAAAGAGCATCCTTTTTATGTATTTTTAGTATTATATAACAAATCCACCATTAGGACTTATAACTTGTCCTGTTATAAAATCTGATTTATCACTAGCTAAAAATAGTGCACAATTTGCTATATCATCAACTGTTCCAATTCTCATTAAAGGTGTTTCTTCTCTTAAACTTTCTATAATGTCTTCATCTATACCATTTAACATATCTGTTTGTATAACCCCAGGAGCTATGCAGTTAACTTGAATATTAGATGGTCCAAGTTCTTTGGCTAACGCTTTAGTCATTCCTATTATTGCAGCTTTTGAAGTAGAGTAGTGTACCTCAGAAGATCCTCCAACCATACCCCATATAGATGATATATTTATTATCTTACCACTACACTCAGGTAACATATATTGAAGTGCCTTTTGAGTAGTGTAAAAAATACCATTTAAATTAGTACCCATCATTTCGTTCCAGTCATCATCTGTTATATCTGTAAAAAGTTTATTTTGACTAATTCCTGCATTATTTATAAGTACATCTATTTTACCAAACTTTCCTATGCAATGATTAATAAGTGAATTAGCTTCAAATCTATTAGATATATCTGCTTTAAATATATCTACAGAATATCCAGCTTCTTTTAAATCATTAAAAAGGTCTTCTGCTAATTTTTTTGATTTATTATAATTTATAATTACGTTATAATTATTTTTTGCAAATAATATAGCACAAGCACGTCCAATACCTCTAGACGACCCTGTTATAACTACTGTTTTTTTTGACATAATTGTATTCCTTTCAAAATTTTTAATTAAAATAGTCTTTATTTATATATTATTATACTAAAAATTTAAAATTAATAAATACTATTAACTTATAAACAATACATTCTAAATATAAAAAACCTGATAGTAAAACTATCAGGTTCTAAGTTATCTTATAATAGTGTAAGTCATATAAGCCATATATAAAACTACTAATACGATTCCTTGCTTTTTAACTAGAGAATTTCTCTTTTTCATAAACATATATAGTAGTAATGTTATTAAAACCATAAATACTATATCTATAAATGCTAACATACTCATTGATATTGGATTTATTACAGCTGCCAATCCTAAAACTAAAAGTATATTAAATAAGTTTGACCCTATAACATTACCTATAGCTATCTCTGTTTCACCCTTTTTTATAGCTACAATAGATGTTACAAATTCTGGTAAAGAAGTTCCAACTGCAACTATTGTAAGTCCTACTAAATTAGCACTCATACCAAATGACGTTGCAATAGATGTTGCAGAGTTTACAACCATATCTCCACCAATTACAATACCTATGATACCTATAATAGATACTAATATAGTTTTAAGAAGAGATATTTCACTACTAGTTTCAATTTCTATAGCTACAGCTGTTTCACCAGTTTCTAAAAATTCATTTTCTGTAGCTTTTTTAGCTGACTTTATAGTATTAACTAAGAAGTAAGTAAATAATGCTAAAAGTGCTAAACCTTCAATTCTTCCTAATTTTAAATTAACTCCAAACACTAATAAAAGTACACTAATTAATATTAAAAAAGGTGTATCTTTCTTTATAGTATCTTTTTGAACTGGAAGTTTAGCAATAATAGATGAAACTCCTAAAACCACAAGAATATTGAAAAAGTTTGATCCAACAACGTTAGCTACACTCATATCATTTTGTCCTGCTAAAGATGATGTAACACTAACAGCAGCCTCTGGTGCGCTTGTACCCATAGCTACTATAGTTAATCCTATAATCATAGACGGAACATTAAATTTCTTTGCAAGCGATGAAGCCCCTTCAACGAATACATCTGCTCCTTTTATAAGAAATGCAAATCCTATTATTAAAATTAAAAATGACAAAAATATTCCTCCCTAAAGATATATTAAGTTTTTAAACTATAGCATAGTATATCATATATACATAATTTTGAAAATTGTATAAAGTTTATTTTATTAAGTCAGATACCTCGTTCTTAGATAAGACTCTCCATTTTCCATAAGGGATACCCTTTAACGTTAAGTTCATAATTCTAACTCTTTGAAGCTTTTCAACTGAATATCCAAATACCTCACACATTCTACGTATTTGACGATTTAAACCTTGAGTTAAAACTATTTTAAATGTACGATTATTAACCTTCGTAACAAGACATTTGTTAGTAGTTACATATTTATTAGTTACAGGGTTAAATATACGAACACCCCTAGACATTCCATTTATAAATTCTTTAGTTATATTTTTATTAACAGTAACCTTATATTCTTTTTCATGTTTGTTTTCTGCTCTAAGTATCTTATTTACTATATTACCATCGTTAGTTAAAAGAATAAGACCTTCTGATGGCTTATCCAATCTTCCTATTGGGAAAATTCTTTCTGGATAATTAACATAGTCAATAATATTTCCTTTCACATGACGTTCTGTTGTACAAGTTATACCTACAGGCTTATTAAGTGCTATATAAACATTGTTATTTTTAGGTTTTATAAGCTTATTATTTACCTTAACCATAGCACCTTCTTCTACAGTTTGACCAACTTGTGCTTTTTTTCCGTTTACAGTAACTTTACCTTGTTCAATAAGCTTATCAGCTTCTCTTCTTGAACAAAGTCCAGTTGAACTTATGTAGTTATTTAATCTCATTAAAGGACCTCCTAAAACTTTAGTATAACTTATTCATTATATTATAGTTAATTTATCTAATCAATAATAAAAGCTACGTTAATTAAATACATAGTTTATAAATTAAAAAAAGTTGTATCCTTGTAAAAAAGTCCATAACTATTATATGAGGTTCAGATTGTAGACAAAATATTAAATTTTAACTTATATGAACTGCTTCATGTTAAGTAGACAGCATAGCACTTGGATTTATTTATATGGATAAGTCAAATTTATCAAATACAAGTTTATTGTTATTTTAATCTCTTAAAACATAGGAAACTATACTATTATAAAAAATTTTTAGTGTAACCGTATAATAAAAAAGCCACATTTTTACATTTATAAATATAAGAATGTGAGTTAGATAATGTTATTAAATAAATGAAAATACATAGTATTGATTTTTTTCTTGATATCTTGATAGAATGATACTATATAAAAAGTTTCTACTAATAAGGGATAAAAGGTTATAGGAGTTGATACAAATTAGTAAGATTGGTAATGCAATAAAGATGATGCTATTAATACAAAGCAGAGGAAGAATGAAATGTAGTGAGTTAGCTTCTGAATTAGAGGTTACAGAAAGACAAATACAAAAATATAAATCTGATTTAGAACAAGCAGGAATATTTATAACATCTAAATCAGGAGCTTATGGTGGATATGAAATAGACAAAGAAAATAGTATAACTAACATTAATTTATGTTTAGAAGATATTTCAGTATTAGATATGATAAATGAACAATTAAAACATAATAATGATATTTATAAAAATGAGTTTGATGATATTATCACGAAGATAAAAGCAGTTACAACTATAAAACAAGATAAAACAAATATGGATTATTTCAGTATACAAGCACAGAGCAATTATGACTATAAAAACGAAAAACAAAAAATAGAGAATATAAAATTTGCTTATATAACTAAGAAAAAATTGAAGATAAACTATTACTCTATAAAATCAGGTTATAGTGAAAGAATCGTACATCCATATGGACTTTACAACTATAAATCTGATACATATATGGTTGCATATTGTGAAAATAGAAATAGATTTATAGATTTTAAGGTATGTAGAATAAAGGACTACTATATTTTAGAGAAGCATTATAAAGTTGATAAGAGTTTTAATTGGAAAGAATACAGTCAAAATAGTATCGGAATTTATAAAGATGATGAAGTAACTTTAGAACTAAAAATAAAACATCCATTTTCAGTAATTATAAAAGAAAAAGTATGGGCTGATAACCAAGAAATAATAGAACATGAAGATGAATCTATAACTTTTAAAGCAACTATGAGAGGATATACAGAAATAAAAAGTTGGATTTTAAGTATGGGATGTAATGTATATGTAATAGAACCAAAGAAACTAAAAGACGATATTAGAAATGAAATAGAAAAAATTAAACAAAATTACTAAATATTTCTCATTGTCACATTTATAGTTCGTGGTTGGATGATATTATTATAATTAAGAGAGGTGATAACTATGAGAATGAAAGTGGAATTTAAAACAGATAAGCTACCAATAGCGTATAACACCTTATTTATGAGCGTTATAAAAGAAGCTATAAAAAAATCTAGTGAAGAATATTACAACAGCTTATATTTCTATGAAGATAAAAATAACAAAAAGACTAAAAACTTTACTTTTTCAGTGTATGTTAAAGGATATGATATTGAAAATGAAAACTTCATAGTTAAAGATAAAGTAATTTTAAATATAAGTACTCCAGATGTAGAATTAGGAATTAATTTATACAATGGGCTTATAAATTATCCTAAATTTATATATAAAGATTATGAATTAAAAAGGATAAGAGTTGATTTAGGAAAAGAGATGAATATAGATAGCGAAGAAGCTATATTTAATGCATTATCTCCAATATGTATAAAATCAAAAAATGGAAAGTTTTTAAATATAGAAGATAGTGAGTACATAAAAGAGTTTAACTACATATCTAATGAAGTGCTTAAAAATTATAGAGGATATGGACTTAAAAAAGAATTAAATTTTGAAAATATAAAGCTTAATAAAGTTGTAGTTAAAGAAGGACTTAGAGAATTTAGAAATGTCACAGGAAAACCATATCAATATATAAATGGGTATAAAGGTAAGTTTAAATTAACGGGAGATATAGAGGATTTAAATGATTTATATAAATTAGGTATTGGATTCAAAAGAGCACAAGGATTTGGATATATAGATTTAATGGGATAGAGAGGTGAAGATGTGAAATTAAGGGTTTATAAAAATGATTGGTTTTTTAATATGGGTATAGTAGGTTTTTTAAACATATTAAATAAAGCCGAAGTAAAAAATCAAGTTGCTATAAGTGAAGATTATATTGAGTTTGAGAGTTGCTTACTTCAAAATTTTCACCACTATTATTTTGATTATTTTATGGATGAGTATGATGTATATACTCGTGTAAAAAACGGCATAGAGTATAGCATTAAATATGTTAAAGCTCATCCAGATAAAATTAAAGATAGTGCAAAAAAAATAAAAGAAATTTTGAAAAAGCAAAATGATAAAGTTAAAAAAATAGATGAAAAGAACTACGAAATAATAAAAGAAAAACTCGATTTAATAGGTAAATTAAAAAAGGAAGATGAAGTAGAAGAACTAGAAAATATATCAAAAGAGTGTTTAGATATTTTCAAATTAAAACACATAAATGATAGACTAACAGTTAACTTATATAAATTTATCATAGGTGATAATTATTTTGGACAAACAAGCTTTTTCAATGTAAATAAATCTAAATATGATTTAGATGGATTAAAAAATGTTATGTACAATGACTATCTAATATCAATAGTTTATTTTGGAGAACTACAAAGTTTATTAAATGAAGGTTGTATAGAAACTTTAGAAAAATATATAACTGAAAAACTAGACTACATAAATAAAGAATTAGAATCAAAAAGAATAAGTAAACCTAGTATAAAGATTATTGAAAAGATTATGAAAGATATAAACAGTAAGTTTATAAAGAAGAAAAAGAATATTGAAGATATAAAAATGTATTTAGAGAGTCTTGAAACTTGTGAAATGTGTGGTACTTATAAAGGTCTAATAAATGACTATTCAGAGAGTAACTTTGCACCTCTAGGTGTAAGTAATGATAATGCAAAAAATATGTTTTGGAACCAGGATTCAACATATTCTATTTGTGACTTATGTAAGCTTATACTATTTTGTACACCAGCAGGGGCTACATATATACGAAAAAACTATATTACAGATGAAAATAATGAATTTTACTCTTTTGTAAATATAGATACTTCTATATTTGATATATATAACACTAATATAAACTTAAAAGACTTAAAAGACAGAGAAAATCCTTTCAATGACTTAGTTATAGATATAGTAACTGAAAATAAAGATAAAAGTATCTGGAAGTTACAAAATATATTATTTGTAGAATTTAAGGCTAGTATAGAGGCTAAAAAGTGTAAAATGAATTATTTTAATATGCCTACTTATTTAGCTAAGTTCTTTGTAAATGAAGATGGGAAAAACTCTAAACTTATACAAAGTATATATAATCAAAAATTTAAAGGTAACGTAGTAGATATATTATTAAAAAATAGAGATTTAAAGCATTTAATAAATATATCATTAAGAGAAAGAATTAAAGAAAATTTAGAAGATAGTAAAAAAATAAAAATATCAACAAGTGATTGCTATAAAGCTATAAAAGTAAGAGCACTAATAAATAGTTATAAGAAAGGGGTATATGGAATGAATGATAAAAAGCTAAAAGTAGTTAAATATGCAGGTCACGAAATACACGATTACTATGTAAATAATAATGCTAAAAATAAGATAAATGGAGTAGCTTATAAACTATTAAATTCAATAAAGGTTGGAAATAAAAAAGACTTTATGGATACAGTTTTAAGAATATTTATGTCAGCAGAAAAAAGTGTACCATCAGTATTTATAGAAATAATGGCAGAAAAAGATTTAGATTTTGAATCAATAGGACATGCATTTATAACAGGACTAATATCTGAAAAATATGAAGCTAAAAATGATGATAATAAATAGGAGGTAAAATAATATGAAAAAGGGATTAACTTTCACAGTAATAGTACAAGCTCAAAGTTTAAATTATGGAGAAGGAATAGGCAACATTGCAGAACTTAAAAAATTAACTAGAGCAGATGGTAATGTATATACTTTTGCATCACGCCAATGTTTAAGATATGACATAGTAAGACTTGCATCAGAGTTATTTAACTGGAACTTACAAGTTGTAGATAAATCAAAAGGAACAATACAATTTAAAGATGATATGACTATAAAAGATTCACAAGAGATGGATTTATTCGGATATATGAAAACAAGTAAAAAAGATGACAAAGACAAAGGTGGATCATCAACTAGAGAAGCTGTTGTAAGATTAAGTAATGCAATATCATTAGAAGCATATAGAAGTGATATGGACTTTTTAAATAATAAGGGGTTAGCTGATAGAATAGGAGAACATCCAAACCTTGCAAATGTAGAACAACATTTAAGCTACTATACATATACAGTAACAATAGATTTATCAAAAGTAGGAATAGATGGAGATATAGAATTATCAAATGAAGATAAATGTAATAGAGTAACTCAATTATTAGAAATCATAAAAATACTAAATAGAAATATAAGAGGAAGACAAGAAAACTTATCACCATTATTTGCAGTAGGAGGAATGTATGATATAGCAAATCCATTCTTCTTAGGCAGAGTTAAAGTTGAAGGAGATAAAAATGGATATAAAGTAAGTTCTGATACTATAAAAGAAGTAGTAAATAGTACTTTCTTAGGAAAAGAATTAAAACAATCAACTTATATAGGAATGGTAGAAGGATCATTTACTAACAAAGATGAGTTTAAAGATATATTAGGAGAAAACTTATTAACAGTAGATAAATTCTTTGGTCAATTAGCTAAGGGAGTAAAAGAATACTACGGGGTGAACTAATATGAAAGTCTTAAAGTTAAAGCTATTTCAAGAAACAGCATGTTATAAAAAACCTTTTGCAATGAAGATAACTGAAACATACCCACTTCCACCTTATTCAACGGTGAGTGGGTTGATACATAAGGTGTTAGGAGCAACAGAATATATACCACTTAAAATAAGTATACAAGGTAATTATGAAAGTATATTTAATAATTACCAAACTACTTATTTTTATAAAAAAGATACTATAACATCTATGCCTATGAATAGTCATATGTTACTGAATGTAAATTTAATAATTCATATAGGAGCAGAAGAAGAAATATTACAACAAATATATGAATGTTTACTTAATAGTAATGAATACTTATCTCTTGGTAGAAAAGAAGATTTACTTAGAATAGATGATATATATTTTACAGAGTTAGAAGAATTTGACGTAAATGAAGATAATGAAGAAGATGATTACGAAGAAAATGAACTAATAGAGTTTAAAATAAAAAGACCAATTTATATACCTAAAGAGAAACTACAAGATAATGATATATCAGGAATTAGTTATAGATTAAACAACCACTATACTAATAATGCATCTAAAGAGAAAAAAAGGATATGGAATAAAGTAGATACTTACTATGTTGAATGTGGTAAAAATATAAAATATGGAAAAATATTATTAGACTCAGATTCAAAAGAAAGAGATTTAGTTTACTTTAATATATAAACTTAAAAGTAGGAGGATATTATGATATACGCAAAATCTAGCCCAGTAGAAACTTTGAGAGAACATACAGACGCTCTTATTGAACAACTTAAATTATTACAAAAATACTATGGAAAAAATATAAATAACTTAGACTATATAAATAAAGATGAGTTTTGGAAACTATTAGATATAGTAGTAGAGTTTCATGATGTAGGTAAGGCATTTTCACCTTTTCAGAAGTTAATAAGATCAAATATGGATATAGAAATAGATGAGCCAAAAGTTATAACTGATTTAGAGAATAATGTAAACCATAATTATATTTCTCCTGCTTTTATAAAATATAAAGATTTAGGAATAAAGGATAGAGAACTAAGAAAAGTATTAAATCAAGCCATAGTATATCATCATGAAAGAGATAAATTTATAGATGAAGATTTTAAGAATTTAGTACAAAAAGTATTGGATGAAGATTTAATAAATAAGATTGATGAAATTAAAAATGATTTTAATATTAGATATAGTATTAAAGAAAAAAAGCTAAGTAGTTCTTACTTAGATACAGTAGAAAAAAGAATAGACAGTAAACATCCATACTATAAGTTATACATAATGTTAAAAGGACTACTTCATAAATTAGACCATAGTGCATCAGGTCATGAATTAATAGAAGTAGATTGTGATAAACATATTGGAAAATACACAGAAGAATTTATATTAAATCAATATGATGGATTGAGAGATGTTCAGCAATTTGCAAAAGAAAATACTGATAAAAATATTATGCTAATAGCATCTACTGGTATGGGAAAAACTGAAACAGCACTTATTTGGATAAATGAAGATAAAGCCTTTTTCACATTACCACTTAGAGTAAGTATAAATGCTTTATTTGATAGAGTAGGTGAAATAAAAAATAATAATGGGGATGTATATGAATATGCAGGATTGTTGCACTCAACAAGTATAGATTATTTAGAAGAAAATAACTATGAGGATTCAAAACAAATAACTGATTTATCTAAACTTATGTCTAAAAAGCTTACTTTCTCTACAATAGACCAAATATTTAAATTCCCATTTATGTATAAAGGCTATGAAAAAACATATGCAACATTATCATATTCAAAAGTAGTAATAGATGAAATACAAGCCTATTCACCAGAAATAGCAGCAGTACTTATAAAAGGTCTTGAAATGATTCATAAAATAGGTGGAAAATTTATGATTATGACAGCTACTATGCCAACTATATACATAGATGAAATGAAGGAAAGAGGATTATATGATGAAAATTTAGCAACTGCTATATTTAACACAGATAAAATAAGGCATAACATAGTAGTAAAAGATGAATCTATAAATGAAAATCTAGAAGAAATAACTAAGTTAGGATCTAATAAAAAGGTACTTATAATAGTAAACACAGTTAAAAGTGCAATTGAGAAATATGAACAAATAGAAAAAATAATAGATGGCAATAACTTAGATATAGATTTGAATTTGCTACACTCAATGTATATACAAGAAGACAGAAGTAAACTTGAAAAAGCAATAAAGAACTTTGCTAAAAGTGAGAAAAATGGAATTTGGATTACAACTCAATTAGTAGAAGCATCTTTAGATATAGACTTTGATATATTACATACTGAAATATCAACATTAGATAGTTTATTCCAAAGATTTGGTAGATGTAATAGAGCTGGTAAAAAAGAAATTGATAATCCTAATGTGTATATATACACAAAGGAAGCTCAAGGAATAGGAACTATATATGATGAAGAGATAGTTAATAAAGGTATAGAGTTATTAAAAGAATACACAAATGGAAAAGAATCACTAAAAATAAAAGAAGATGATAAAGTAAAAATGGTAGAAGTACTATACTCTAAAGAAAACTTAAAAAATACAGAGTTTTTTAAAAAATTTAGAAAAGCTTTAGATATATTGGATACTATGCCGCCGTATAATGTAAGCTCAAATGATGCTCAAAAAATACTAAGGAATATTGATACATATACAGTTATACCTAGAGAAATATACAATAAAATAGATGATACATTAATACAAGAATACAAAGATATAGGCGAAGAATTAAGTATAGCATATAAGAATAAAGATAAAGTATTGATAGCTAAATTAAAGGATAAAAGAAGAAACATAAGACAATCAATAACTAAAAAGACTGTAAGTGTATCATCATATAAAGTAAGAGATAAAAGGCTTATTACAGATATAGAAGTTAAAGGATTAGAAGATTTAAAAATATTAGAATATCAATATAATATGGATAGTGAAACACTAAAAGGTAAAGGTGTTCTTATAGGAGAAGAACTATCTCAATTTATATAGAATTTAATTAAAGTGAAATTTTTATATTAACTATGTGGCGAATTTTTACTAAAGAAAAGGGTGAAATAATGTCCATAGATATAGAGGATTTAAAGGTACAAGGTGTAAAAATAAACTATTATTATATATGTAAAAGAAAATTATGGCTATTTTCAAAAGGTATAACTATGGAACAAAATAGTTCTAGAGTAGAGTCAGGAAAAATAGTGCATGAGAATTCATATAAAAGAATGAAATCAAAAGAAGTACTAGTTGATGATATTTTGAAATTAGATATTATTCAAGGTGATTATATAAGAGAAGTTAAAATAAGCTCTAAAATGCAAGAAGCTGATGAAATGCAATTATATTATTATTTGTATTACTTAAAAAAAGTTTTTGGAATAGAGAAAAAAGGAACAATAAACTATGTAAAAGAAAAGAAACAGGATGAATTAATACTAACATCAGATATAGAAGAAAAGATAGAAAAAACTTTAATAGATATAAAGTATATATGTAAACAACTATATCCTCCAAAGTTAGAAAAATTGCCATATTGCACTAAGTGTGCATACTATGAATTTTGTTTTGCTAAGGAGGAAATATAATGAAAGACTATTACATAATAAGTAATGGAAGTATAAAAAGAAAAGATAATACAATTTATTACTATGATTTAGAAGGTGATAAAAAGGCACTACCAATAGAGCAAGTAGATGATATACATATATATGGAGAAGTTGACTTAAATACAAAGTTAATAAACTATATAAGTAGATATGGAGTAATGTTGCATTTCTATAATTATTATGGATATTATAGTGGTACTTATTATCCAAGAAAGAAAAATGTATCTGGATTTAGCTTAGTATGTCAATCAGCTTGTTATTTAGATGAAGATGAAAGAATATATTTGGCAAAGTCTTTTGTACAAAGTGCAGCTCATCATATACTTAGAAATATGAGGTACTATAAAGTTGATGAAAGTCTTATAGACACTATAAAAAGAGAAGTTGATAATTTAAATGAAGCAATAGATATACCAGATTTAATGGGAAGAGAAGGTAGGATTAGAAAGACTTATTATAAATCATTTAATCAAATATTAAAAAATGGATTTGAATTTGAAAAAAGAGAAAAAAGGCCACCAAAAGACCCAGTAAATGCACTTATGTCATTTGGTAATAGCATTATGTATTCTAATGTTTTAAGTGAAATATATAAAACACAATTAGATCCAACTATAAGTTTTTTACATGAGCCTTCAACAAAAAGATTTTCACTTAGTTTAGATATGGCTGAAATTTTTAAACCATTGATAATTGATCCCGTTATATTTAGCTTAATTAATAATAAGAGGATAAATAAAAAAGATTTTATATATGAAGATGATATATGTTATTTAAGTGAATCTGGAAAGAAGAAATTTTTACAAGATTTTGAAAAAAAGATGCAAACTACTATAAAGCATAGACATTTAAACAGAAAAGTATCATATAGGACTTTTATTAGACTTGAATGTTATAAACTTATTAAGCATTTCATAAAAGATGAAAAATATAAAGTATTAAAGGCATGGTGGTAATATGTTTGTTATAGTAACTTATGATATTGTAGAAGGAAAGCCACTTAATAGGACAAGAAAGATACTAAAAAAATACTTAACTTGGACTCAAAATTCTGTATTTGAAGGTGAGATAACAGATAGTAAATTACATAAGTGTATGAGTGAGATAGAAAGTATTATAGACAAAAAAATGGATTCTATATATGTTTATGAGATTAAGAATCCTAAAAATATTGAGAAGAAGTTATATGGTGTGCATAAGAGTTTTGATGAGATGTTTTTATAGTTTGCAGTGAGCGATATATATGATAAAATTGTATGTAAGCATTATAAATAGTGTAATTGAAGTAATATTTATATAATTATTACTTTCCTTATTGCAACTTTACTGCAAAATAAAGTGAAAAATTTAGACTATTTTAATTAAACTCTAGAGATTTCAATGTATAGAGAATTTTAAAAATTGGGGTTTTATATTAACTATGTGGTATGTAAATCATTGGCAAATACAAGACAATCTCAACATTTAAACGTGTTTTATATTAACTATGTGGTATGTAAATCGTAAATTATTCGCTCTAGCAGATATTCATAAGCAAGGTTTTATATTAACTATGTGGTATGTAAATTTTATAGTTACTGAAACATCCTTAGTTGCACTAGAACGTTTTATATTAACTATGTGGTATGTAAATAAGTTTATCCCCACACTAAGTTCTAATACGAATTTCAGTTTTATATTAACTATGTGGTATGTAAATTATTTCATCTATAACTAATTTATCAGAAGTTATAGTTGTTTTATATTAACTATGTGGTATGTAAATTCAAGGGTATAATCATCATCAGTAACTAACCCTAACTGTTTTATATTAACTATGTGGTATGTAAATGGTAATAGAACATAACAAAGTAATAGACAAGGTTTCAGGTTTTATATTAACTATGTGGTATGTAAATATAGCTTCTAATACATTAGCCATACTCATACTATAATGTTTTATATTAACTATGTGGTATGTAAATTACCACTATTAAACTTATTAACTACGTTATTTAAGAGTTTTATATTAACTATGTGGTATGTAAATTTTTCTTTTGCTTTTAAAAACTCTCTTTCTATCCTTGGTTTTATATTAACTATGTGGTATGTAAATACTATCAAGCCTTGAAGCATAAGTTACAGTATCAAAAGTTTTATATTAACTATGTGGTATGTAAATTTAGTTACATACTGGCATAAGTTTTCAACGTGTTTTCGTTTTATATTAACTATGTGGTATGTAAATAAAGTTTCAATAACCCAACTCGGCAAACTTAATTTGTGTTTTATATTAACTATGTGGTATGTAAATTTTCTTATTTTGTTAATTCGTTATATAACTCTCTGTTTGTTTTATATTAACTATGTGGTATGTAAATCAAAACGAAGAAAATTATGCAAACAATTTATTGGAAGGTTTTATATTAACTATGTGGTATGTAAATAAAAGTTCCTTATAAGCTTCATATTTGCACTCGCTACAGTTTTATATTAACTATGTGGTATGTAAATACAAAGGAAAAGATGTGTTATGACTTAGGAATAAAAAGTTTTATATTAACTATGTGGTATGTAAATATTATATTTGAAATCATTTTTACAATTAATATCATATAGTTTTATATTAACTATGTGGTATGTAAATTATAATCACCATTAATCATACAATGTTTATTACAAAAGTTTTATATTAACTATGTGGTATGTAAATGTTTTTTAACTCCTAATATATCTAAATCTGTTGCAACGTTTTATATTAACTATGTGGTATGTAAATTGATGATTTATCTTTTTGTACAAAATAGTATGACAATCGTTTTATATTAACTATGTGGTATGTAAATTTGACTTTTAAATGTAGATGTGGAAAAGAATTTAAAAGTTTTATATTAACTATGTGGTATGTAAATATTTTAACTTCATCTAATCTATTGTTCTTCATTCTATGTTTTATATTAACTATGTGGTATGTAAATTATTTTAAAACTATTGAAATTTCAAGCATTCAATGTTGTTTTATATTAACTATGTGGTATGTAAATCACTTAATAGTAAAAGTAGTATCTGATAATTTAACTAGTTTTATATTAACTATGTGGTATGTAAATCAATATGTTCACTTGTTAATGCTGAAAAATCTTGTGATGTTTTATATTAACTATGTGGTATGTAAATAGAATAGCAGGATTAATAGCAGGTACATCTTTAAAAAGTTTTATATTAACTATGTGGTATGTAAATTACATTTAACCCCCCTATCTTTAGAATTTGGATCTAAGTTTTATATTAACTATGTGGTATGTAAATCTACACACATATAAAGGAACATTAGTAGAACTTTCTTGTTTTATATTAACTATGTGGTATGTAAATATAGGGGAGAAATTAGTAACTTTTGGTGGTACTGCTAGTTTTATATTAACTATGTGGTATGTAAATAAAATTGAGTGGAGAAAAATAAACTGGAAAGATAAACGTTTTATATTAACTATGTGGTATGTAAATATATAATAAATTAACTATGTATAAATTCCTCCAAACTAGTTTTATATTAACTATGTGGTATGTAAATGTTACAGATAGAAGTCTTAAATTAACATTGAATAAAGTTTTATATTAACTATGTGGTATGTAAATTCTATTGGTTTTAGTGACGTAGGAAGAACTGACGCAAGTTTTATATTAACTATGTGGTATGTAAATTTAGGTATTTTATATCTTTATTTATTCTATCTATTATGTTTTATATTAACTATGTGGTATGTAAATGAGGATATCTTACCTACTATCATAGCACCATTAGTAGTTTTATATTAACTATGTGGTATGTAAATCTAATTTATTTAGTGCATTTCCAAAAGTCGGAGCAGGTTTTATATTAACTATGTGGTATGTAAATATGAAAGTGGGAGTGCGAGTGATGTCTACCAAAAACTGGTTTTATATTAACTATGTGGTATGTAAATCACCTTTGAGTAAGTACCTTAGAAATAGAATAAATCAAGTTTTATATTAACTATGTGGTATGTAAATCAAGTGATACTAGATAGAGATGGAAATTTAGAGAAATTGTTTTATATTAACTATGTGGTATGTAAATCTAAATATCCATCTCCAACTTGCACCTAAATCTCTTAGTTTTATATTAACTATGTGGTATGTAAATTCTTCCAACGATAAAATAGTTGATAAACTAACTGAAAGTTTTATATTAACTATGTGGTATGTAAATTATCAAGAAGATAAATTAACTATTTTATCGCCTGTACGTTTTATATTAACTATGTGGTATGTAAATAGTTGCAACTTTTGTATTTTCTTCACTTGTAAATACGTTTTATATTAACTATGTGGTATGTAAATATTATAACATGTCTGGTTCTAGTTGCTAGTATTGTAAGTTTTATATTAACTATGTGGTATGTAAATTCAATGTGTGGAATTATGTGGGTCAATGGCTATCTCGTTTTATATTAACTATGTGGTATGTAAATCGTATTAAACGTGATAGAGAGTGACGAAATAAAACAAGTTTTATATTAACTATGTGGTATGTAAATTAGTAACAGTAATATAAATGTAAACATACAAACTACACGTTTTATATTAACTATGTGGTATGTAAATAGTATATCATCAAAGCTGTTCCAATCTACAACTTGAGGTTTTATATTAACTATGTGGTATGTAAATATAAATTTTCTGTTTGTGTTCATACAAGCGACACCAGTGTTTTATATTAACTATGTGGTATGTAAATTATCATAAATACATCATCAATTATTTTCGTTTCGATTGTTTTATATTAACTATGTGGTATGTAAATGCTTATTGGAATTGGCATTTAGTAGAAGGCAAGAAAGTGTTTTATATTAACTATGTGGTATGTAAATTCTTCCATATGGTTCAAGTTAAAAGCTGATAAAGGAGGTTTTATATTAACTATGTGGTATGTAAATAACTATTAGATGAAACAAATGATGAATTAAGAACAGAGTTTTATATTAACTATGTGGTATGTAAATTGTCTATAAATGCAGAGGAGTTTGCAGATTTCTCTAAAGTTTTATATTAACTATGTGGTATGTAAATGATGCACCATTTAAAGTTGCCAGAAATGATGAAGGTAGTTTTATATTAACTATGTGGTATGTAAATGTACCAGACAATGGTGGAAATAGCGGAAATGATAATGGTTTTATATTAACTATGTGGTATGTAAATCATTTCATATCTTTCCCAAAATGTTAAAGACTTTATTTGTTTTATATTAACTATGTGGTATGTAAATGACGATATCATATCTCACATAGGATACGATTTACATAGTTTTATATTAACTATGTGGTATGTAAATGTTGCAGGCACACTTGGTATTAGTATGGAAGAAACTGGTTTTATATTAACTATGTGGTATGTAAATTTAACTTTGTATCAGTAGCCATTTGACCTGCTACTTTGTTTTATATTAACTATGTGGTATGTAAATAAAGACTGTATCTATAAATGTGCTTAAAAGTGAACATGTTTTATATTAACTATGTGGTATGTAAATTAAGGAGGGTCGCATATTATAGCATCTACTACAACACCGTTTTATATTAACTATGTGGTATGTAAATCGGTGTTAAATTACCTGCTCCGCTTTTACTAAATACAGTTTTATATTAACTATGTGGTATGTAAATCATTATTTGACATTCATTGTAGTCTTATAAGGTTTGAGTTTTATATTAACTATGTGGTATGTAAATCCGTCTATTAAAGCATCTATACAATCAGATATAACAGTTTTATATTAACTATGTGGTATGTAAATACCTAACATGCAAGTAAGAGTGATAGCAGGTGCAACTCGTTTTATATTAACTATGTGGTATGTAAATCAAGTTAACGTAGGTGGTACTGTAAGAACCTTATATCGTTTTATATTAACTATGTGGTATGTAAATAGCAATTAGAATACCTAACATTGATTTGATAGGTAAGTTTTATATTAACTATGTGGTATGTAAATTTTAAAAACTATTCATTTTGTCAGTATTCAGATTATAGTTTTATATTAACTAACTCGTTGTGATAGTTAAATATGATTATTGAAAATACTAGAGAAAAGGTGTTGATTATAATATGCCAACTCAAAAGTCTAGTTAAATATGATTATTGAAAATACTAGAGCCTAGTAAACTATAGTTTGATAGTTCAAAAACTTTATACAGTAATTTCAATATGTTTAGCAAAATAACTAGCACAACAGATTAACTAGTTATAAAACCGGATTATTAATAGCATTAAAATAAATTAACAATATAAACATATATTTTGATATCATTAGTGTAATAAATCATTTAAATATTAGAAAATTTTACTGTAAAATGATAAAATAACAGGTACAATATTCAGAAAGCACAGAAATAGTAACTATAATTATCCCAAGGATATAAGAAAATTGATATTTAAAATTAGAAGAAGGATAGAAGCTAGTTTTTATTCATTGGCATAACAATTAAATTTGAATAAAGTAAAAAGTAAATCAATGTTAGAGCTTATAACTAAAACTTCAATAAAAGTTTTAGTTATCATATACCATTTTTAATAAATTAATGGTATATGAAGATTCTATATCTAAAATAAAAAGATTAGTATTTGAATAAAAATTACAACTAGTAATCTTTCATAGGACATTCTTTTTTGCATAATTTGATTACTTTACTTAGAAAAATAATTAATTAGCACGACAAATTAAATGAATTTTAAAATATATGTTTTAAATCAAAAGATGTTAGGTAATTATAAAATGAAGGGATGTGTTTAATATGACATTTAAAAATTTAAAGGAGTTAGATACTACAGAATCTAGGAGTTGTGCATTAGTATTTAATTTTAATAATAAAGAGTTAATTAAAATAAAGAGTGTATTTAGATTAAGTGGAATAAGTGATATTATTATATTAAAAAACGACAATTTAAATACTCCTATAAAAGATATATTAAATGATAACTTATTAGAAGATAGTAAGGAAAAAATAAATAGTAGAGCTATTATATTTAATAACATAGAAAGTAGAAAGATTAGTGCTGTATCTGATAATTTAAAAAAATTAAAAGTACAAAGACCTTTATTAGCCACAGTAACAGAAACATCAATTAACTGGGACTTAAAAAATCTTTTATATAACTTACAAGAAGAAGCGATTAGTTTAAATAGCTCAAAAATATCTATACATAAAAATTCATAAGTAAATACACAATTACCCAAATTTTATACATATATTAATATATGTATAAAAGGAGGTCGTTGAGTATGAAAGTTGAATTGACAACTATTGAACTCAAGGCACTTGAGTTAAAGGATATAAATAATTTTAATGATAAAAAATGTGCAAGTATAATGAGTATAAGCGTTAAAGAATATAATGATATATTAAATAAAGCAAGAGAAAAAGTAACTAAGGCACTTATAGATAAAGATGAAATTAATATTATAGATATTAGTGTAAATGATGAGCCTAAATGTACTACTTTATGCAAATTTAGATGTGCTATATGTGGTCAAATATATGAGATAGATTATACTAAGGAAGATATAAAGTGTCCATTATGTTTATCTAGTAAAATTATGACAAATGAAGAAGCTGGTTTCTTAAAATAATTAAAAACCCTTATGATTAATACAATGAATTATTTAGAAAAACAGAAGGTAAATTATTTGATTATAAAAATATAATAGCTCAATGAAGAGAAAAAAGGCTGTTAAGGTAAAGTAGACTATAAATTGTTTAATTGGTAAGATAGTAAGGAACCTTTTTATTTAAAAAATTTAGTTAGAAGGAAATAAAAAAGGAATATTTGAATAAATCTCGAATATTTTATTATATAAATTACAATCATTATCAAAGTATATAAAAGCATATAGAACTCTAGAAATAGGGTTCTTTTTTTTATTATATCCAGAAGATTTCAATAATCAAAATGCTACACTAGAACTTTAATAAGTTTTTTATTTAGACAAGTTTCAAATTATTAACTAATTTAATAACATATAAAGATTATAATTCGAAATTGGGAGGTAATTTATGGCAACATACAACTTTACTGTTCATACGGGGGATATATATTTAGGAGGAACAGATTCTAATATATTTCTTCAATTACAAGGAGACTTAGGAAAATCTTTCATGTTTAGAACAAATGGACACATAAAAGGAAATGCATATGAAAGAGATCAAATAGATAAATTTTCTATTAACTTAGAGGGCGACTATGGGGATATACATACTATATATCTTAAAAGTGACTGTATGTATGCTGGAAGTGGATGGTTTTTAGATTATATAAAAATAAAAAAAGAAGGTAGTAATATACCCAAAGGATATATCTGCGCCTAAATTGAAAGTAGTAAATTTATCTGGGGGAAGATACACTATATCTCCCAATACTAAGGTCCAAATTAATGTGTGTAGTGAAATAAGACATGAAGTTGATTATTCTAAGGTTGAAGTATTAGATTCTACAACTAAGGCAAGTGTATCTGTTCCGGTTGACGTGGTAAAGTTAGCATTTGAACAACAAATAAATGCATCTATTTCTGAAACAATAAAACAAATATCGAGTGAATGCAATAGATTTGAAGCTATATATGAAATAGAACCTTCAAGTAAAGAAAGAGTGCTTGAAGAACTTTGGATTGAAGAAAATTATAGTTATAGTGTAGTATTAGGAAGTAAAATTTTTAACTTTGATCTTCCTAAAACTAGGCGATTTGCTGGATTTAAAGATGTATCTACAGGAAATAATGTAGATGCGAATAAAATTAAATAAAACATCTTAAAGGTTAAAAGAAACATTTCAAAAGGGGCTAGATTAATTTCTAGCTCTTTTATTTTTCAAAAGGTGGTGCGTTATAAATATATACAGTGAGAAAGTTTATAATAAAATGATAATACCAGGTAAAATATACCTGGTATTGGAGTTGTCGATAACTATATGGATAAAATTGTTAGTTATTTTTAAACTGACAATTAACTGACATTTTCAAAAAAATATTTTAATTTATAACTTAGATACATTTATAGCAGAAAGACCTTTAGGAGCATCAACTACATCAAATGATACTTCTTCACCTTCGTGTAAATCCTTATCATGTCCATTTTCTTTTACATTTGAATAATGTACAAAAACATCATTTCCATCATTTGCAGATATAAAACCATATCCTCTATCATTATCAAACCATTTTACAACACCAGTATAATTTGCCATATATAAATATCTCCTTTTTAAATTTTGATATAATATATTATTTACTGATATATTTTATTTTATTAAAAAAATTTGGGTAATTGGTATAAAAGTAGGGTATAAAGATGGTATACTAAGTTGGGCGAGGTGATTTTAGTGAGCTATAAAAATATAAGTAGCAATGAATTAAAAGAGTTAATAAAAAATAATGAAAATATATTATTAATAGATGTAAGAAGTGAAGATGAATTTGAAGAAATTAATATAGAAACATCAATAAATATACCGTTACAAGATTTACTATATAATATAGATGAACTACAAGATCATAATGATAAAGATATAGTAATTTATTGCAGAAGTGGACATAGAAGTATTACAGCATGCAACTTATTAGCTATGGAAGGATTTAATAAGTTGTATAACCTAGAATGTGGAATAATAGACTATTTAAAATAAGAGAGCTTTAATTAAGCTTTCTTATTTTTATTCACATACTATTATATCAACTTTTGATAAATCAAAATCATAAAAATAATGAACTAATTCAAAAATAATGTTTTCCATTTAATATATATTTAGTTTTAGTTGTAAATTATAGAAAAAACCTATTATACATTAATATATATAATAGGTTTAAAGTTTAAAAAGTTCTTATAAATGCTAATATAATAAGAAGTACACCAGATATCCAAGATAAGTTTACATTTATTATATTAGCAAAGCGTCTTCCTAACTGACTTCCTAATAGCAAACTAACTATACCAACTAAAAAGCAAAGAATTATAACCTGAGCATAATTTACATATCCCAATCCGCTACCAAAACCAACTGCTAAACTATCTAATGAAAGAGCAATTGCTAAATAAAAAGCTTCTTTAGCGCTAAGTAATTTAGAATTATCATAATCAGCCTTTATTTCATCTGCATAAATTTGAAGGACAAATTTAAAGTCAAAAATTTTAAAAGTAAGAGGTTTATCTTTATTGGAAAACTTTCTTATATACTTTTTACAAAATACTTCAAATACTCTATATATACCAAGTCCTAATAAAAGAAAAAAGCTAAGATAGGTAGCCACATTAATAGGTATAAAATTATTCAATAAATCTCCTAAAAACAGAGCAATACCTAGAAATGACGAACAAACTAAGTTTATTATAATTGAAGAATAAAAGGGTATTTTTATTTTATCTGTACCATAAGCAATACTAGCTACAAAAGTATCTAAGCATAAAGAAAAAACCAATAACAACGATTGTAACATGAAGTCACCCCCTATAATGTAGTACTAGTATTATATTATTCTAAAAAATAAATTTGTGTACATAATATATAAAAAGAATATTGACTTTTATTAATACATAAATATATAGAAAGAATATTGATTTTTACTTAATACATAAATATATATGAAGTATAAGTCTATTAAAGCTTTGATAAGTGAGGGAGGATATTATGAAACAAATAATAGTAGAAAAAAATATACCTGTAAATAATAATGAACTTGCAAATGAAAATAGAAAGTTATTAAACGAGAAACAAATCTTTACTATAAATTTATTGGGATCTCCTGGTTCTGGGAAAACATGTTTACTTGAAAAATTAATAGAAAACATTAAAAAACATTATAATATGGCAGTTATCCAAGGAGATTTATACACTGCAAAAGATGCAATGAGGATAGAAAAGCATAATATAGATGTAATTCAACTTAATACTGGAGGTCTATGTTACTTAGATGCTAGTATGATTTCAACATCACTTAATAACTTAGATATAAATAAATTAGATTTTTTAGCTATAGAAAACATAGGTAACTTAGCATTTCCAGAGGAATATGATTTAAGTGAAGATATGAAAATAGTAGTTATGAGCACAACTGAGGGAAATGATAAACCTTTTAAGTATCCATTAATGTTTAAAAGTGCATCTGTAGTTATACTAAATAAATTAGATATTATAGACCATACTAATTTTGATATAAATGAATTCTATAGAGATATACGTATGTTAAATAAAGATATTAAAGTATTTGAAGTATCTTGTAAGGATAATAGAGGCATTGAAGAATTAAGTGATTTTTTAAAAAACAAGATAAGAGAGAAAAAGATAATGAATTCATAATAAAAAGCCTTGTAAATTACAAGGCTTTTTATTATATGTAAATGCTTAGAAATAATAGAAAATAATATTAGTAATATATATTTTTATTTCGAAGTTATTGGTGTTTTTTGACGAATTGTAGTGTATAATATAAAATATTAAAAGCATTGAAATTTTAAAAAAATTTATAAATGGAGGATATTATATGGAAAAAAGTATATCGACTCAAAAAACAAAATCTGCTAAGATATCCTATGATATAGAAGCATTTATATTTTTAGGTATTTTAATTTTTGGATTTTGTTATGTTGCTAATATTATGGGTGCTGGTATAATGTTTAAGGTTATAATGAATACTGCTCATGATTTGCTTTTAAATACAGTATTTCTAATAATGGCAATGGCTGTCCTTGCAGGAGCATTTAGTTCACTACTTTCAGAATTTGGAGTAATCTCACTTTTAAATAAACTATTTGCTATTTTTATGAAGCCGTTATATGGATTACCTGGTGCAAGTATTGCTGGAGCAATAACTACCTACTTATCTGATAATCCAGCAATAATATCATTTAGTAAGGATAAGTCTTTTACGAAATACTTTAAAAAATATCAAATTCCTGCCTTATGTAATATCGGTACATCTTTTGGTATGGGTCTTATCGTAACAACATTTATGATATCTCAAGGTGAAAAATATGTATTACCTGCTTTAATAGGAAATTTAGGAGCTATAATTGGTAGTATAGTAAGTGTTAGGATGATGTTACATTTTACTAAAAAGTTTTATAAAAATGATGTATGTGATGATGAGTGTGATTTAAAATCAAGTACGGTTGAAGAAAATAGATCAACAAGAGAAGGGAGTATATTCCAAAGAGCATTAGATGCTATGCTTGAAGGTGGTAAAAGTGGAGTTGAACTTGGACTTGCTATAATACCTGGAGTATTAGTTGTATGTACATTGGTTATGCTTTTAACATTTGGAGCAAGCACTGATCCAACTACAGGAGAAGCTATCTATACAGGAGCTGCATACGAAGGAATTGGACTACTTCCTATACTTGGAGAAAAACTTAGATTTATATTAGAACCATTATTTGGATTTAAATCAGCTGAAGCTATAGCCTTTCCAATAACATCTTTAGGTGCAGTAGGAGCTGCAATGAGTTTAGTTCCTCAGTTTATAACAGATGGTATAATAACACCTAATGATATAGCAGTATTTACAGCTATGGGTATGTGTTGGAGTGGATATTTAAGTACTCATGTAGGTATGATGGATGCATTAAATGCAAGGGAACTTACAGGTAAAGCTATATTAGCTCATACTATAGGTGGAATTTGTGCAGGAATGTCTGCTCACTTTATATTTATGATTATTTCATAAACTATATAAATGGACTTAAGTTATATACTTAAGTCCATTTTATTTATTATTATTATTTTTTTCTAGGTTTAATAGGTCTTGATGTATTTTGGCTTACAGAACCTGTTTTAGCAGGTCTTAATCTTGGCTCTATATTTAGTTCTTCTCCTATTTCTAAACTAGACTTAGCTACATTTTTAGCTAGTTTAGGTTCTTTTCTTCCTTTATTATTTAAATTTTGTTTTGACATAATATCCTCCTATGCTTTGGTTAATTTACATTAATAATTTAACCAAAATAAGTTCTAGATATTCTTTATAAATATAAAGCTTACATTTTATATTAAAACTATCTTATAATAAGAAAAATTGTTATATATTATAAATAATTTAACTACATTTACCATAAAATAAAATTGCATATATAATTGACAAATTAATAATGGAAGTATATAGTTAATATAAAGTTATTAGCACTCGAACTTATAGAGTGATAATAATATGAAAATACTTTTATTATTTTAAATTTTTAGCATAATAAGTAATAGATTTTATATATAAATTGATGGAGGTATATTTTATGGATATAGAAAAAATGACGGTTAGAGTTCAAAAGTCATTAAATGATGCTTATAGCATAGCTGTAAAAAATCACAATCAACAGTTAGATGTAATACATCTATTTAGTGCACTTGTAAATCAAGAAGATGGGCTTATTCCTAATATATTTGATAAAATGAATGTATCGGTAGATGCTTTAAAAAGTAGTATAGATTTAGAATTAAAAAAATTACCTCAAATACATGGTGAGGGAATAAGTTCTCAAGGAGTAACAGCTACAAGAAGAATAAATGAAGTTTTAATAAAAGCAGAAGAAATATCAAAAGAATTTAAAGATAGTTATATAAGTGTAGAACATGTTATGCTTGCTATTATGGATATGGAATCTAATAATGCAGTAGGAAGAATTTTAAAACAATATAATATAAATAAAAATGACTTCTTAAAAGTATTATCTCAAGTAAGAGGTAGTCAAAGAGTTGAAACACAAGACCCAGAAGGGACTTATGAAGCATTAGCTAGATATGGAACTAATTTAGTTGAACTTGCTAAAAAGAATAAGCTAGACCCTGTTATAGGTAGAGATGAAGAAATAAGAAGAGTTATAAGAATATTATCAAGAAGAACTAAAAATAATCCAGTTCTTATAGGAGAGCCTGGTGTTGGTAAAACAGCTATAGTTGAAGGATTAGCAGAAAGAATAGTTCGTGGAGATGTTCCAGAAGGTTTAAAGGACAAAATAATATATGCATTAGATATGGGTTCTTTAATTGCTGGTGCTAAATATAGAGGGGAATTTGAAGAAAGATTAAAAGCAGTACTTAAAGAAGTTCAATCATCTGATGGAAAGATAATACTATTTATAGATGAAATACACACAATAGTAGGTGCTGGTAAAACTGATGGTGCTATGGATGCAGGAAACCTTATAAAGCCAATGCTTGCACGTGGAGAGTTAAACTGTATAGGAGCTACAACTTTTGATGAATATAGACAATATATAGAAAAAGATAAAGCACTAGAAAGACGTTTCCAACCAGTTATAGCAGAAGAACCTACTGTAGCTGATACTATATCTATATTAAGAGGACTTAAAGAGAGATTTGAAATACATCACGGAGTAAGAATACATGATAATGCAATAGTTGCAGCTGCTAAGTTATCAGATAGATATATACAAGATAGATTCTTACCAGATAAAGCAATTGACTTAATAGATGAAGCAGGGGCTATGATTAGAAGTGAAATAGATTCTCTTCCAACAGAGCTAGATACAGTAAGAAGAAAACTATTTACACTAGAAACAGAAAGAGAAGCTTTATTAAAAGAAAATGATGAAAAAAGTAAAAATAGACTAGAAAAATTAGCAAAAGAAATATCAGAACTTAAGTCTAAAAATGATGAGATGAGTGCTAAATATGAAAAAGAGAAAAAACAAATACTTGAAATAAAGAACTTAAAATCTCAACTTGATGAAGCTAAAGGAAATGTAGAAAAGTTTGAAAGAGAATATGATTTAAATAAAGCTGCTGAAATAAAATACGGTGTAATACCTAAATTAGAAGAACAAATAAAAGAACATGAATTGAAAATGCAGGAAAGTTACGATAATGCATTATTAAAAGAAGAAGTAACAGAAAATGAAATATCTCAAATAGTTGCTAAATGGACAGGAATACCTGTTACTAAATTAGTTGAAGGAGAAAGAGAAAAACTTCTTAAATTAGAAGAGGAACTTCATAAAAGAGTAATAGGTCAAGATGAAGCTGTAACAGCAGTATCAAATGCAGTAATACGTGCTCGTGCAGGTCTTAAAGATGAAAATAAACCAATCGGTTCATTTATATTCCTAGGACCTACAGGAGTTGGTAAAACAGAGCTTGCTAAAACTTTAGCTAATAACTTATTTGATAGCGAAGAGAATATAATAAGAATAGATATGTCAGAATATATGGAAAAACATGCTGTATCTAGACTTATAGGACCTCCTCCAGGATATGTAGGATATGAAGAGGGAGGACAATTAACAGAAGCTGTAAGAAGACATCCATACTCTGTAATTTTATTTGATGAAATAGAAAAAGCACATGAAGATGTGTTTAATATATTCTTACAAATACTAGACGATGGTAGACTTACAGATAATAAAGGTAAGACTGTAGACTTTAAAAATACTCTTATAATAATGACATCAAATATAGGAAGTCAGTATTTATTAGAAGCAGGAGAAAATATAACTGAATCAACTAAAGATTTAGTTATGAATGAAATGAAACATAGATTCAAACCAGAATTTTTAAATAGAGTTGATGATATAATAATGTTTAAACCTTTAGATATGGAAGGAATTAAACAAATAATAGATATATTTGTAAATGCTCTTAGAAAAAGATTAAAAGACAAAAATATAGGTATAGAAGTAACTGACTCAGCTAAAGAAGTTATGGCTAAAGAAGGTTATGACCCAGTATACGGTGCTAGACCATTAAAAAGATATATAAGTAACACACTTGAAACTATAATTGCTAAAAAGATGATAGCAGGCGAAATTTATAGTGGATGTAATATTATTATTGATGGAGAAGATGATAATATTAAAGTAGAAGTTAAATAGAAACTAAAAAGCATCTCAATAGATTTTAATAATCTAGAGATGCTTTTTTTAATTTAGTAGTAGAGTTAAGTTTTTTAAATTAATATTATAAGAAAATAAAAAACTAGATAGCATTGAAATATCAATATTTTTATTAATTTTTTCCATTAAAACTCTTAATATATATATAATTCGCTTCTCTTATTTCGCCAACGATATATCCTTACTACCACTACGGATACATCTGTTGCTCAAAAATATTATTAGATAGATTATTTTATGGGTATTCTTATATAATGCATATTTATGGTATAATAAATTTTTAGATGAAAGTTAAAAATAAATAATATACACTTGAGGAGGTCATAAAGTTGGCAAATACTTTTTACATAGTAAGACATGGACAGACAAACTGGAATATATTAGGCAAAACTCAAGGTCATGGAAATTCAGATTTAACTCAAAAAGGAGAAGAACAAGCATTTGAGTTAGCAAAAGCCATAAAAGAATATCCTATAGACTATATATATAGTAGTGATTTAGGCAGAGCAGTTCAAACTGCTGAAATTGTTGGTGATCAAATAGGTGTTAAGGTTAATCAAACTAAGTCTTTAAGAGAAATGGGATTTGGTGACTGGGAAGGTCTTTTAATAGATGAAATAAAAAAGGATCATGCAAAAACATATGAAACTTGGAGAAATCAACCTCACTTAGCAGATATACCTAATGGTGAGACTCTTCATATTATAAAAGATAGAGTAGATGCCTTTATAAAAGAATTAAATGAAAAATATGATAATAAACATATTTTACTAGTTAGCCACTCTGTTACAGTGAGAGTTATGTTACTTTCATTCTTAAACTCTGGAATGGAAAATATATATAGAATAAAACAAGATAATACCGCTCTTAATATAGTAGAGTGTAGAAATTATGGCCCAGTAATAATAAAGATGAATGATACTAGTCATATAAAAAATAATGAGAAATTAAATAACTCAGCATTAGAATAGGAGTAAATAAATGTCTAAAATTATAGTAGTTGGAGGTGGCCCATCTGGAATGATGGCTGCTCTTAATGCATCAAAGTCTAATCATGAAGTTATATTATTAGAACGAAATGGAGAGTTAGGAAGAAAGCTTTTACTTACTGGTGGTGGCAGATGTAATATAACTAACAACAGAGATATTGAAGATTTTTTTGATAAAGTTGTAAATAATAAAAAGTTTTTATATAGTAGTTTTTATAGCTTTACTAACAAAGATTTATTATCATACTTCGAAGAAAATAATTTAGAATATAAAATTGAAACTGCTAACGACCATAAAGTATATACAAAGTCAGATAAATCAGAAGAAGTAATAATAGCTCTAAAGTCAGATTTAAAAGCTAATAAAGTAAAAATACTATATAATACTAAAGTTGTTGATCTTATAATAGAAAATAATACTGTTATAGGAGTTAAAACAGAAAATAACCAAACTATACTAGCAGATAAAGTTATAATATCAACAGGTGGAAAAAGCTATCCAAACACTGGATCTGATGGTATGATGTATGAAATATTAAAAAAATATGGACATACCATAAATAAAATATATCCAGCATTAATACCACTTACAGTTAAAGAAAGCTTTATCAAAAATTTACAAGGTATTTCTATGAAAAACGTTGAAATTTCTTGTAAAATAAAAAAGAAAAAGATAAGTCAAGTTGGAGATATGTTGTTTGCCCATTTTGGATTAACAGGACCAGCAGTATTAAAGTTTTCGTCATATATAAATAAATATATAGATGAAAATGAGTTAGAAATAAGTTTAGACTTTTTACCTAGTATTAATAGCGATGAAATATCTAAACTTATAAGAGAAAATCCTAACAAAAATGTAATTAATAATCTAAAAGGATTACTACCTCAAAACTTTTTAAAGGAAATATTCAATTTATTAGATTTAACTGATAAAAAAGCTAATGAATTATCAAAGAGTGATGAATTAAAAATAGTAGAGTGTATAAAAAGTATGAAGCTAACTTGCAATGGAAGTATTGGTATAAAAGCTTCTCAAGTCACAAGTGGTGGAGTATCTGTAAAAGAAATAAACTCTTCTACTATGGAATCAAAATTAATAGAAAATCTATTTTTTACAGGGGAAGTAATAGATGTAGACGCTGAGACTGGCGGATATAATTTACAAATAGCTTTTTCAACAGGGTATCTTGCTGGAATAAGTGTATAGGTGATTAATATGAAAGTATTAGCAATAAGAGGTGCAACAACTGTAACTTCTAATAATAAAGAAGAAATATTAAAAGAAACTTCTAAACTAATAGAAACAATAATATTAAAAAATGAATTAAATAATGAAGATATTATAAGTATGTGTTTTACTATGACAAAGGATTTAGATGCTGTATATCCAGCTGTAGCTGTCAGAGAGATTTTAGACATACATGATATACCTATGTTAAATTATGAAGAAAAACATATACAAGGAAGTTTAAGTAAATGTATAAGAGTTATGATGTATATAAATACTGAGAAAACTAAAGCTGATATAAAGCATATTTACTTAAATAACGCAAAAAACTTAAGAAAAGATTTAATAGATAACTAAGAGGAGATAAAAAATGAAAAACTTAGTAATAGCAGTAGATGGACCAGCAGGAGCAGGTAAAAGTACAATAGCAAAATTAATAGCAGAGAAATTAAATATAAACTATATAGATACTGGAGCTATGTATAGAGCAATAACATACAAATGCCTTCAAAATAATATAGATATAAATAATGAAGAAGAAGTTATAAAGATAGCTAAAGATTGTGAAATAGACTTTAAAGACAATAATATATATTTAAATGGAGAAATATTAAAAGACGAAATAAGAACAATGGAAGTTAGTAATAATGTTTCTAATGTAGCAAAAATTAAAGAAGTAAGATACCTTATGGTAGATGTTCAAAGAAATATAGGAAAAATAAATTCAGTTATATTAGATGGAAGAGACATAGGTTCTTATGTATTTCCAAATGCAGATTATAAATTTTTCTTAGTAGCAACACCAGAGGAAAGAGGAAAAAGAAGATATAAAGAGTTAGTTAATAAAGGATATGATGTAAATCTTGAAGAAATAATAAATGATATAATAAAAAGAGATGAAATTGATTCAAACAGAGAATTTGCACCGCTTGTTAAGGCAGATGATGCTATAGAAATAGATACTACAGGAAAGAGTATAAATGAAGTAGTTCAATCTGTACTATCTAAAATAAACATATAATATATTAAAGTTATAAAGTGATTTATGTCACTTTATAACTTTAATAATTGAAGGGAGATAAAAGTGAGTTTTTATAAATTTGTAACAAAAGCTTTTAAATGTTTTGTGAATATATTTTACAAATATAAGGTTATAGGTGCAGAAAATATACCTGATGAAGGTAATATAATAATTGCTGCAAATCACAAATCTAATCTAGATCCTATATTTTTAGCAGCAGCAATAGAAAATAGAGAAGTTGCAGCTATTGCAAAAAAAGAACTTTTTAAGATAAAACCATTAGCATATATTTTAAAAAAATTAAATGTTATTCCTATAAATAGAGAAAAACCAGATATATCAACTATAAAAAATATTCTAAAGGCTATAAAAGATGGATATGTATTAGGTATATTTCCTGAAGGAACAAGAATTAAAGAGCCTGGATTTGGTAAAGCTAAAGCTGGACTTTCTATGTTTGCAATAAAAGGAAAAGCACAAGTTGTACCTATATCTATAATATCTAATTATAAGTTATTTAATAGAGTAACTGTATATATAGATAAACCAATTTCATTTGAAGAATATTATAAACAAAAGCTTACTTCAGAGGAAAATGAAAGATTATCACAGAATGTATTAGAAGTAATAAAAGAAAATTACTATATACACTCTAAATAATAATATTTTAATTTTAGGGAGATATGAAATATGAACGTAAAAATAGCTAAAGAGGCAGGATTTTGTTTTGGTGTTAAAAGAGCTATGAAAATGGCATGGGATGAATTAGAATTAAATTCTGATATATATGCTTTAGGTCCACTTATTCATAACAAGCAAGCTGTACAAAGGTACGAAGATAAAGGGCTTTTAACTGTAGATACTATTAATGATATTCCTAATGATAAAAGTGTAGTAATAAGATCTCATGGTGTATCTAGAGATATTTACGATAAAGCTAATTCTAATAATTTAAATATAATAGATACAACATGTCCATTCGTAAAAAAAATCCACAATATAGTAAATGAATTTTATGAAAAAGGATATAAAATAATAATAATTGGAGATAAAAACCATCCTGAAATAATAGGTATAAATGGTTGGTGTGAAAATTCAGCACTTATAGTAAAATCTATTGATGATGTAAATAGCTTAAACTTAGATAATAACAGTAAATATTGCCTTGTAGCTCAAACTACACTAAATTTAGAATTATATAATGAAATAGTAAATATACTATCTAAAAAATTAGATAATATAACTTTTAAGAATACTATCTGTTCTGCAACAAAAACAAGACAACAAGCAGCTAAAGAATTATCTGTTGATGTGGATTGTATGATAGTTATAGGTGGAAAACATAGTTCTAATACTCAAAAACTAGTAAATATATGTAAAGAACAAGTACCTACTTTTGCAATAGAAACTAAAGAAGATTTAGATATAGATAAATTAAATAAATTCAACTTAATAGGAGTTACAGCAGGAGCTTCTACACCTGATTGGATAATTGAAGATGTAATAAGTTTTATAGAATCATTGTAATTTATTTAAACAAGCATAATATATAATACGATAATATATAATAAAGACATGAGTTTTATTTAATTCATGTCTTTTATTTTAATTTATTTTATTAAGGGTGGATGATATTATATGATTAAGAGGAAAATAAAAAATGTATATAGAATGCTAAGGTATGCATATGCAAAAGATATAAATATAAAATGCACAAATGTAAATTATGGGAGTAATAAAAAGCAATACTATAAGGTATATAAACGAAATAATGATAAACCTACAATATTTTTTGTTCATGGAGGCGGTTGGTGGCAAGGTAGCCCATCTTTATATAGTGGAGTTGGAAAATACTTTTTTAAACATGGATATACAGTAGTATTGGTGGGATATAGATTAGTGCCTAATTATAGATATCCTATTCAGGTAGAAGATGCATTTAAAGCTCTTAAACATTATATAAAAAACAACGAAAATGATAATGGTATAGTAGTTGGAGGTTACTCAGCTGGTGCAGAAATATCATCTCACTTAGCTTTTGATACAAAAAGGCAAAATGATTATAAAATAGATACTTCTCTTTTAAAAGGTTTTATATCCATATCTGGAGTTTTAGATTTTAATAAGTGTAGCTCAAACAGATCTAAAAGGTTAATAAAGAGGTATGTATATAAAAGTAATACTGATAATTGTAATCCTATAAATCTAATAAATAAAAACTCCACTATAAATACTCTTTGTATACATGGTGATAGTGATACACTAATAGATATAGAAAACTCAAAATCATTTATAAATAATTTAAAAAAAGTAAACAATAATTCTTATTTAAAAATAATAAAAGATGCTGAGCATGAAGATACAATAGATATAGTAAGAGGAAATGGTAATGAATATTCAAAATACATTTTTGAATTTTTAGAAAAAATCATTTGAGATGAGGTGAACTAATGCCTATTACTAATAAAAGACATTTTATAGATAACATAAAAGTAGTACTTATATTTCTAGTTGTATTTGGTCATTTAATAGAAAGATACATCGACACTAGCGATACATTAATGGCTATATATATGTTTATATATATTTTTCATATGCCTTTGTTTATTTATATCTCTGGATACTTATCTAAAAATGTAAATAAGAGTAAGAAAATTTTTCTAAAGGATTTATTAATACCATATATTTTCCTAAATATTATATGGTACGCACTAGCATATCTATATACTGGAGAAGTTAATTTACCTATAATATATCCAGGATGGACCTTATGGTTTTTACTTAGTTTATTTTTTTGGAGAAGTTCACTTAAATACCTAATAAAAATTAAATATATACTTCCTATTAGCTTTATATTAGGAATTTTAATTGGATTTATACCAAATGGGTCTATACTATCATTTTCAAGAACTATAGTTTTTTTACCTTTTTTTTTATTAGGATATTATACAGATATAGAAAAGATAAAATATATATTTAATAAGGTTAACATAGGTATATGTATATTTGGAATACTTATATTTATAATCATTTCATTTTTTATAGCTAATAAAAATATTTTGGATTATCGATTTTTATATGGATCTCATTCTTATAAAGAGCTTGGTATCAGTATTTACATAGGTATAATATCTAGAATATTACTTTATATTAGCAGTATATTATTAAGCTTATTTATATCATATATAATACCAACTAGCAAAACATTTTTTACTCATATTGGAAAATCAACTATGTATATATATGTTTTTCACACTTATATTATACTTATAATATTCTATCTTATACCTTCATGGAATAAAAGTCTTCTTACAAACTTAATAATTATAATTAGTCCATTATTAGTTACATATATGCTTTCTTATAAATTTTTTGAGAAAACTTATAATATAGTTCTCAATCCTATACGTAAACTAATAAAATAAATGAAAGAGAGTAGAGTATACTCTCTTTTATTTATATCAGAATTTAAACTTATCATTTAGCTAATAATATAAAGGGTGATAACTATGTATATATTAAATTTAAAAACCACAGAAATAATAGAGCATTTTAAAGAAGATTTTTATAGTAAAATTTATCCATACCTTATTTTAAGTACAGCTTGTGAACTAAAATTACTTAAAGATATTTTAGATATAGATGAAATAACTTTTAATGATTGCCTTGAATTTGATGAAAATATAAAACTTGATTTATTTGATAACTATGACTTTTTAAGTCTTAATACATGTGAACTTAGTGGTAATGAAGCTAAAATTGAAGAAGTAAATATGTACTTATCAGATAATTTTATATTAGTTATATGTGAAGAGGATAATTTCTTATATGATTATATAAAAAGTATGATTCTTAATAATTCAAAGCTTCAAAAACATTATAATTCTAGTAGCCTTTATAAGATAAGTTATCTTATAATAAAAAATATAATTATACACGAATTTGAAAATTTAGAAAAGGTAGAAGATATGATATTAGATTTAGAAGATGAAATTATGGAAGGTACAGATGATGAACATATTCTAAAAATAAATTATATAAGAAGTCTAACTAGAACCTTAGTAAAAAATATAAGACCACTTCTATACTTAGGGGATAGGATACTAAAAGATAATTTTAGATATCTTAAATATAGTGATATGAAAAAATCCAATTTAGATAATTTACAAAGTATAGATTTTGGTATTGATAAATTATATAGTTTTGCACTTTCAACTAGAGAATTAGCTGATAAATTACTAGATATATATTCCTCTAAGGTTGCTGAACAAACAAATGACATAATAACAAAACTTACACTTTTAACAGCTATTTCAGCTCCACTTACTATAATTACAGGTATATATGGTATGAACTTTAAATTTATGCCAGAACTAAACTTATATTACGGATATCCTTTAACTATAGGAATTATGTTTATCATAGTATTGTGCGGAATTATAATATTTAAAATAAAAAAATTATTATAAAGTAAGGGTAATTATATATTTTTATAAAACACACTAACTTTATTTTTTTAAGTAGGTCCAGTTGAAAGAATAGCATTTTACTTTATTTTTTTAAGTAAAATAACTTTTAGAATTATAAAATAAGGTAAAGTGCTATATTTTTAATAAAATTGTCTTTTTGTAGTATAAAATATTTATATTTTTATCCAAATAGTGTAAAATACAGTTAAAACCCGAGAAAAGGAGATACTTTATGGAGAAATTATACTATATTGATCAATATATAAAAGAGTTTACAGCTGAAATTATAGAGATTTTAGAAGTAAATAATCAATTTCATGTCTTACTTGATAAAACAGCATTCTTCCCTGGTGGTGGAGGTCAGTTTTGTGATTTAGGAAAAATAGATGTTCATCCAGTTATAGATGTTTATGAAAAAGAAAATAAAGTTTATCATGTTTTAGAAAAAAAGCCTATAAAAATACATAAAGTTAAGTGTGAGATAGATTGGAGCAGAAGAGAAGATGGTATGCATCAACACTTTGCTCAGCATGTACTATCTGGATGCTTTTACACTTTATTTAAATTAAATACAGTTTCTTTTCATTTAGGAAAGGAGTCTAGTACAGTTGATATACAAGGAATATTAACTGAAGATCAAATAAGAAAAGCAGAGCAATTTGCTAATGAAATGATATCTAATGATATAAAACTTGAAGTATTAACTCCATCTAAAAAAGATTTAAAAAAGATATGGATAAGAAGAGACTTACCAGATACTACTAATGAAATAAGAATAGTAAAAATTGGAGACTTAGATTCTAATGCTTGTTGTGGTGTACATCCAAAATCTACATTAGATTTAAGATTAATAAAGATAAAAAGATGGGAAAAAAATAGAGGAAACACTAGAATAGAATTTTTTGCTGGAAAAAGAGCAATAGACTATATACTAAAAAGAGATTTAATTCTAAATGACATTTGTAAGTATTTAAAATCTGGAGAAGAAGAGGTTATTAAAGGAATAGCTAATATAAATGATAGAGTTCAAGAGATTTCAAATGAAAATAAAAGGTTAGAAGCTATTGTATCAGATTACGAAATAAAAGATATGATAAATGAAAGCACTAAAATAAATAATATCTCTATCATAAAAAACATATACACTGATAAATCTATGAAGTACATATCTAAGGTTGCATCTAAAATTATAGAAAATGATAACTTTATAGTGTTACTAGCTGTAATAAATGATGATAAGGCAAACTTAGTATATGCATCATCTAAAAATTTAGATGTTAAGATTAATAATCTATTAAAGGATTCAATAAAGTTAATTGATGGTAATGGTGGTGGAACACCTTTCATGGCTCAAGGTGGAGGAAAAAATAATGGGAATATAGAAAATACATTAAATTATGCACTTAGTAAATTAGAAAAGTCTATAGTATAAAATAAAAATGAAGCTAAACTTAAATAATTAGCTTCATTTTTTTAGCAACGGATGTGACCGAAGTAGTAGCGAGCGTCATATCTTTTTCATCATGAAAATAAACATATCTTTTTTAAGTCAAAGGATATAATCTTTAATCAATTTATATTAACATAATAACTCATATAATTCCGTCTATTAAATTAATCATCTATTATTTATATATTTAATTAAAAAATATTTGCAACTATGAATATGCTTATAAAGAGTAATAATTAAAGCTAAGTTTACATAATTTAATTATTTTAAAATTATAAAGCTATTTTTTATCATAATTACAATAAAACACATTTAATTCATTTTTAAGCGTTTTTATCATTTTTTAGATATATTATATTAAAAACTTTTTAAAACTTCTTAAAACCGAATATAATACTTCGAAATTTTAGCATATTTTTACAAATTAAAACAAAGTACTAAAACTATAAATATAAAAAGAGTAGGTAATTTATAATAAGAAACCGTAAGAATAAATTACATAAATCTTAACATTTGTGTATTATGTGTAATAAGATATAGAAGGTGAAATATTACTTTATAAAAAATATACTTTAATTGAATGCTATTTTAATTTCTTTAATTAAATAAATACAATCTAAATTAATCATTCTTATAATGATTTTAAAAACTAATTCATTTTATGTTATAAATTCTACTATAAACGGAATACATTAATTTAGTTTATATTTATTTGTGTAATTAAACTATTTTTCAAATATAATTTATAAATTTTAGCTTAATATTATTAAAATCGATTATAAGAAGTTTAACCTAAAATGAATACTATTAGTCTATAAATAAAATAAAGACCCTTTAAAATCGAATTTAAAAGGTCTTTATTTTTCACTTTTATCCTAAATTAAATAAAATTTCTGATATTTTATCACTAGCTTCAGAATCCATTTCTTTTAATGTATGAGCATATATATTAAGAGTGGTATTAATGTTTGAGTGTCCAACCCTTTCTGAAATTACTTTAATTGGTACTTTTGAATTTATAAGCAGTGTAACATGAGAGTGTCTAAGATCATGAAATCTTATATGATCCAAATTATTATCCTTAAGAAATCTATTAAACTTTTTACTTAATACGTCTTGAGCTATAGGATTTTCATTTTTATCAAAGAATAGTAAGTTTAAATGATTCTTTATCTTACCCTTTAGTTTATCCTCTAACTGATTTCTTTTATGTTCTCTTAATAGATTTATTATTTCTTTAGGAGCAGATATTGTTCTTTCGGAACTTTCTGTCTTAGGATTTTTTAGTATTACAGAATTATTATCTCTAACGGTTATTTTATTTATAGTTATTGTATTTTCGTTAAAATCTATATTATCCCAAGTTAAACCCAAAACTTCCGAGATTCTAAGGCCTAGTCCACAGGCTAAATAAATCTGTAACTCTAATGGAGTTCCTTTACAAACTTGAAGAAGTTTGAACATATTAGTTTTATTGTAGATATTATTTTTAAACTTTTTTACTTTTGGAACTTCTATACAATCAATTATGTTTTCTTTTATTAATCTTAATCTGTATGCTTTTTTTAATGCTAAGTTTAAAATATTTATATGTATCTTTATAGTTTGAGGAGCTAAGATACCTACTAAATCATCAACATAGTTTTGCACATGTATAGCTTTTAATTCTTCTAATTTATATTTTCCTAACATAGGTATTATATATTTTTTGCATATTCTAAGATAACAATTATATGTTGTAATAGATAAATTTATCTTATGTTTATCTAAGAAATCAATTAAAAAATTTTCTAAATTTAGAGCATTCGGAAGTATTAATTCATCGTTAAATATACTATCTTTTAATTCATTTAACTTTCTAGATGCATCTCTTTTCTTTTCAAAAGAACCCATATTTTTTTGTATTTTTTTACCACTGTTTTCATCTTTATATTCTAAATAAACTATATAGTTTTTACTTCTTTTTCTTATAAAAGCAAAGCTCATTTTATTCCTCCATTTTATAACAATTATGTATTTATTATAACATAATTTAAAAATAAAAAAATAAAAATATCTGACATAAAACTGACATAAAATATAAAATTAGACATATACACTTTGAAAATACTATGTTTTAATTTTTTGGCATAAAACTATATATTTTATGTCTAATAATAAAAACATTTTAATTTATAGATTTAAAACAAGTTATAAAGGTTCATTTTAACTCACTATATTATAAGTATCTATATTAAATTAATTCTATTTTTAAATAACAGATGTATCCGTATCAGGAGCAAGATTATACCGTTTATAAAATTAGAAAAGCGAATTTTTTTACATTCATCTATTAACTTCATATCATTTTTATAGTAGATTAGGGGAGTGTAAATTTATTTTAAAAACTCTATTTTGAAATTTCTAAAACCTTTATTTTTTATAAAAATTTCTGTATAATTATATATCAGTATATAATACAAGGAGATAAAACATGAGAAGAAGAAAAGTCAAAGGCGCAGATGAAAAACTATTAAGTTATAAAGACTATGTAGTTAGAGATAATATAGAAAGCTTAAAAGGAAACTGGAATAAGTTATTTAAAAATGATAATCCTATACATGCAGAGTTCGGTACTGGTAGAGGGAAATTTTTAACTACATTAGCAAAACAAAACCCTGATATAAATTACATTGCTTTTGAAATAAAGGAAGAAGTACTTTTAAAAGCTGTAGAAAAAGCAGATCGTGATAATTTAAATAATATAGTATTTGCTTGGGCAGATGTAAGCAAAGCATTAGATTATTTTGATTCAAATGAACTATCTAGAGTTTATATCAATTTCTGTGATCCATGGCCTAAGAAAAGATGGGCAAAGAGAAGATTAACTCATACTAATTTCTTAAATATGTATAGAGAGATACTTAACCCAGAAGGTGAAATACATTTTAAAACCGACAATGAAGGGTTATTTGAGTTTAGTTTAAATGAAATAGCTTCTAACAACTGGATTCTTAAAAACATATCATTAAATTTAGCTAATAGCGATTTTGAAAATGTAACAACTGAATATGAAGATAAGTTTATGTCTCAAGGATTAAAAATCTTTAGATGTGAAGCTAAATCAAAATAAAAAATAAGAGGTTATATTTTATATTAACCTCTTATTTTAAAATATGCCATTTTTTTTATTGGTAGCGTATATACCTATTACAACTATAACCAAATATATACAATATAATGTTATTTTTATATTTTGAATACTCATTCCAAGTAATTCTATTCCTTTATTTGCTGGCGGAAGTATCACTAAAAGCGAAGAAATTATGATAAGCAAAGGATTTATAACTATCTGCTTATCAGTTCTTAAAATCATTATTTTTCCAGCCCATATTATAGATAAAATAAAAAATAAAATTCTAAGCACAAACTCTAATGTATCTAACATAATCAAACTCCCCTTTACTCAGTGGATTTAATAGTAGTATTTCCGTATTAGTAGTATTTAATAAGTTAATAAATCAAATAACAAACTGTAAATATGGAAAATAAATGTTTATAGAACTATATTATATTACTTATTATATAAAAAATAAATACCAAACTACATTAACTAGTAAATTAAAATCTTTAATAACATAATAAAAGATATATTTATTCTAACAAATGCATATTAATTATATATATATTTATTAGGAGTGATACTATGAAATTTAAATTTTTAGATTGGTACACCCAAGCTCTAGGTGCAACATTTGGTATTTTAGCATGTATTTATGCGTATGTAAATGGTTATATGTTTGTATATGGTAATATAGGAGGTTACTTTGATTTCCTTGGATTTAGTGGAGTAACTTCTAGTTATTTATTATTACCACTTTGTTTACTAAGTCTATTTCTAAGTTTAATTAAGTCCTATACGATAAAAAAGGAAATATTAAATACATCTTTTGAGTCATTTAATATTTTTATATGTATTTTAACTGTTATTATAGGTTTTATGGGGGCTAAAATTTATTTTATAATTCCTGCTGCATTTATATTATTCCATATACTAGAACCTTATTTACATAATTACAAAAACTTAGAAAATCAAGAAGTAGTATCTGAAAATAAGAAAGAATATGATATTACACAAAATACTATCGAATTTGATAAAATAGATAGCCATATGCATAGTAAAGATAATGCATCTAGTGAAGCTGAGGATTTATACAAAAGTAGAAGTAATAGTCCAGATGTTATAGAGACTAAAAAAGAAATTGCTCTAGAGCTTTTAAGAAAGAATTCTAACAAGCAATTTATAGTAGAATTAACTGGATTTACCTTAGAGGAAATTAATATGTTAGAGAAAGAATCAAGAATAAATAATATTTAATCTAGGTATTGATAACAACATAGGAACTGCATATATAGAAACATTACAAGGGAATTTAAGATTTGAAGTTGACTTAGAACAATTAAGCGAAGTAGAAAAATAAATTTTATATAAAAAACACTTGGAATTAAGTTATTTCAAGTGTTTTTTATATTTGTTAGCATTTTCAATCATGATTTTAGTTGAATTTATTAACATTTTAAACGCAATTTATAATAAAACCAGTGAGTTTAACGATTATAAGTAACAACAAAAAATAAATTGATTATATACATTAAGTAATGCATTAAAAAATATAATTTTATTATGAATATAGGAACTCTTTATATAAATATCAGGGGGAGATATAGTATGAAAACATTGCAACAGGCATGCATGCCAAGGCAAAGTGTATTTGATGAAAATAAAAGGGATGACGTATTAGAACTAACAGATTTAATACAAAATAGAATAGATCCAAATGAATTCTTTAATGAAAACTTCGTAACAGAAGGTATGAAACTTTTAGTAGAAACAGCATTCAAAAGATTTCATGGAAAAAGTGCATCTGGATTAATTAAACTTACTCAGTCAATGGGTGGCGGTAAAACACATAATATGATTTCATTAGCATTACTAGCGAAATACCCAGAAGTAAGAAAAAAAGTATTAGGAGATACACTTAAAGATTCTTACTTAGGAGAAGTTAAAGTAGTAGGATTTACTGGAAGAGAAAGTGATGCAGAATTTGGTATATGGGGAGCAATAGCAGAACAGCTAGGTAAAAAAGATCAATTTAAAAATTATTACTCACCACTTCAAGCACCAGGTCAAACAGCATGGGTAAATTTACTTAAAGGGCAACCATTACTTATATTATTAGATGAACTACCACCATACTTAGTTAACGCAAAATCAAAAGCTATAGGAGATTCAAACTTATCTGTAGTTACAATAACAGCTCTTGCTAACTTATTCAATGCATTAGGTAAAGAAGAACTATCTAATGTATGCGTTGTAGTATCAGATTTAAAAGCTACTTATGAAAGTGGTAGTGAACAATTGCAATCAACATTTAAAGAATTAGAAGGAGAGGTTAATCGATCTGCTTTAAATATAGAACCAGTTGGAACAAACTCTGATGATATATATAACATACTTAAAAAACGTCTATTTGAAGAAATACTATCCGATGAAGGAATAACAGAAATAGCAAATGCCTACAAATCAAAAGTATCTGAAGCTAAACAAATGGGATATACAAATATATCACCAGAGCAAATCTTTATAGGAATAAAAGACTCCTATCCATTTCACCCATCATTAAAAGATTTATACGCAAGATTTAGAGAAAATCCAGGTTTTCAACAAACTAGAGGACTAATAAGGCTAATGCGAGTAATAGTTTCTCAAATTTATACAAATGGAAAATCTGAAAGTAAATATATTATAAATCCATATGATATGGATTTAAATGATTCTAATATGATAGCACAAATAAAAAGTATAAAACCATCATTAACAAATGCTATATCTCACGATATACAATCGAATGGAAAAGGTATAGCAGAGATTATAGACAATGAAATGAACAATACTAATATGAGTGATTTAAGTAAATTAATACTAGTATCATCACTTGCAGATGTACCACATGCAATTTTAGGATTATCTGAATCAGAAATGATAGGATATTTAGTAGAACCAAATAAAGATATAAGATCTATAAAGAAATCTTTAGGTGAATTTACTTTAAAAGCTTGGTATATATATTCTACAGATAATGGAAGAATCTTCTTTCAAAATACTAAAAATATGATAGCTGAACTTAATACTCTTATAGAATCCTATGATAATGATACAGCAAAAAAACAATTACGAGGATTTTTAGCTAGTAAATTTAAACCCTCTAAAAATACTTGTTATCAAAACGTAGAAATATTTCCTGCAATAGATGAAATAAAACTAGAACAAGATAAAGTAACTTTAGTATTATTTGAACCTAATCCAAAATCTAATGGATTAAGTAAGGAATTACAAGACTTTTATGATTATATTGAATATAAAAATAGAGTAATGTTTTTATCTGGAAATAAAGATACGATGGATAAATTAATACAGTCATCAAAAGAGTATAAAGGTATGGAAAGCATTATAGCACAAATGGATAGAGAAAGAATAGCAAAAAATAATCCTCAATACCAACAGGCTCATGATAAACTAGACAAAATAAAACTAAGTATACTACAATCTGCAAGAGAAACTTTTTGTAAAATTTATTATCCATCTAGTAGAGGTTTAATAAGTGCTGACTTTTTAATGGAATTCAAAGGCAATAATTATGATGGAGAAGAACAAATTATAAAAGTACTTACTGATAGAAAGAAATTTGAAACAGATGTAAGTGGAGATACATTTAGAAAAAAATGTGAAGATAGAATATTTACTCAAAAAGAAATGAGATTTATAGATATAAAAAGACGTGCTGCAACTGAAGGTAAATGGCAATGGCATATTCCTTCAGCACTTGAAGAGCTTAAAAATGCTATGGTAAATAAAGATATTTGGAGAGAAAATGGTGGATATATACAAAAGGGCCCATTCATTGAAAAAACAGAAGTATCCATTCAAGAAGGTTATAGAGATTCTGAAACGGGAGAAGTAACACTAAAAATAAAAATTAGGTATGGAGATAAAGTATATTATGACATTAATACTATACCTACAACACAGTCTATGGAAGTAGTAGATCTAGATAATTTCAAAACTAAAGAATTAAAAATTAACTTTTTATGTATAGACAGTACAGGAATAAACGAAACAGGAGAAGTTTATCAATGGAATAATAAAATTGACTTAAAATATAATGAATTTAATAAAAATAATAAATTATATATAGAATTAAAATCAATACCAGTAGCTACTATAAAATATACAACAGATGGCTCAAATCCAAAAGAACATGGTTATATATACGATAAAGAATTTGAAGTACCAGATGACTGTCTATATGTATTAGCAATAGCTCAAAAAGATGGTATTGAATCTAATCAATTAAATATAAAAATAGATAAAAATAAAGATGGTATTAAAATAAATAAAGATAATCCTCTAGTACTTTCAACTAATATTAGAATAAATGAAACGGCAAATGTGTATAAAGAAATTGATATGTTAAAAAAACATAATGTTAAAGTATCTGATGTATTGATTAATTTGAGTATAGACAATGAATGTGATAAATGGATAGAGCTAATGTTAGGTAAGTCTACAATAATAGAAGCATCTAAGCTAGAATCAGAAATTGAAAATCTAAGAGAAAATTTATTAAATGGAAGTAAAGTAGATATAGAACTAAACTACTGTAAAGCATATTACGAAAATGGTCAAAGTTTTTTAGATATGGTTGCAGATAAAAAAATGACGTTACAAGATTTTAATGAACAGGAGATTAAACAATAATGATACAAGTAAGAAAAGCTATTGGATTTGGTTTTATACCAGAAGAAGATGAACATCATTTTTTAGTTAAAATACCTAGAGCTACATCAAAAGATAAAAATGTAAGAATATATGAACGATTTACATGGCAAGAATATGATAATAAACAAGTTATTAATCTTATGAAAGATAAGTTAAAGGCAGAAATACCTAAAGAAAAATGGGATGTTATAAGTAAGCCACTTGAGCTTGAATTTAAAGCTAGGTTAAAAGAAAATAATATAGCTGTATATAGACAGGCAAAGTGGAAAGTCGGAGATAACCCTGTAGATAGATTATTAGGAAAAGAATTACTTTTACTTGTATGGTCTATAGAGGATTGCCAAACTAATGTTATAAATACGGCTATAAGAAATTGGTTAGGACTTGATATAGCTGAAAGATGGTGGCTATACACTATGACTAATGCAGCAACAGGTGGAGCCTATGATAGAAATGGTTGGAGAAGAGCTATAAAATATGCCCTTTCTGAAAATCCAATAGAAGAAACAGAAGATAGTCAAATGGATTGGTTCGGAGTATAGATAATAGGGGGAAAGTATATTATGGGAGAAAAATCATTTATTGAAGTACAATTTCCAGTATCTAAGATATCAAAAGAAAGCTATAAAGAAAGAAAAGCAGGTTCTGGTCAAACACTAACAGGGTTAGGAAAATGGTGGGGAAGAAAGCCTCTTATATTAGTAAGAGCTACTATATTAGGTTTATTGCTTCCAGCTAGTGATAATCCAGTTAAAGATAGAGATATATTTTTAAAATTACTGACTATGGATGATGAAGGATTATACAAAAGAAAAGTAAAGCCAATACCTACTAAAGATGTATATAGATTATTAGATGATGAAGAAAAGAATAAATACTTTATAATAGATGAAAAAGGTAACCCAAAGTATAAAAAAGGAATAAACAATAAACATAAAGAAGAACTACAAAAAATTTGTTTTAATAGATTGTCATATGATGAAAAAATAACATTATGTTGTAGACCCGAAGAAGTTGATAATGTTTTAAGTGAAGAAGAATGGTTAGATATAAATAATCATTTAAAAACTAATGCGAATAGTTTACAGTCATTAATTGAAGAGTTAGGAAAAAGGAAGTTTGGACATATACCAATAGTAGGAGATTGTTTTGCAGGTGGAGGTAGTATACCATTTGAAGCAGCTAGAATAGGATGTGAAGTTTATACATCAGACTTAAATCCTATAGCTTGTTTGCTTAATTGGGCAAATTTGAATATCCTTAGTAAATCTGACGAAGAAATAGAGAAGTTAAAGAATTTTCAACAAAAAGTATATGATGAGGTAGATAATCAAATACAAGAATGGGGAATAGAAACTAATGAAGAAGGTCATAGAGCAAACTCATATTTATACTGTAGTGAAGCTGATTGTCCAGAGTGTGGTTATACAGTACCATTATCTCCAAGTTGGATTATAGATAAAAAAATAAATACAATAGCAGTTTTAAATGATAATGGTGAAAAAGGATTTTATATAGAGATTAAGTCAGGAGTATCTAATAACGAATTAAAGCAATGTGAAAATACAGGGACCATAAAAAAGAGAAAAATGATTTGTCCTAATTGTAAATCAGAAACTGATATGACAGTTATTAGAAAAGATAAAATTGATAGTAATGGAAATAAGATATATGGAATAAGAAAATGGGATAAAGATGAGTTCATAAATAAAGAAGATGATGTTATTAGAGATAGATTATACTGTATAAAATATATTAAAAAATATATTGATAAAAATGGAAAGCTAAAAGAAGAAAGATATTATACATCTCCAAACGAGCCAGATATAGATAGAGAAAAAAAAGTAATAAAATTGCTTGAAGAAAGATTTAGTGAATATCAACAAAAAGGATATATACCATCAATGAAAATAGAAGGCGGATATAATACGGATCAGCCTATAAGAGAAAGAGGATGGACATATTGGCATCAACTATTTAATCCAAGACAATTATTAATACAAGGGTTACTATATGAATCAATAATGAATATAGCAAAAAGTAAAGAGGAATACACTATTGGATTGTTAAGTATAAATAAATGCACAGATTTTAACTCTAAACTAGCAGTTTGGGATTCTGGAGCAAGTAATGTTAAAAATACATTTTTTAACCAAGCGTTAAATACACTATTTAATTATGGAACTAGAGGATTAATAAAATTAAGTAATATTTGGAAAGATAATATTAATAGTTGTAATTTTACAACTCATATAAATACTATAGTTGCTATAGATGCAAGGGATTTGAATACAGAATGTGATTTATGGGTTACAGATCCACCTTATGCAGATGCTGTTAATTACCATGAATTATCCGAATTCTTTTTAGCATGGGATAAGAAAATTTTAGAAAAAGAATTTAAAGAATGGTATACAGACAGCAAAAAAGTATTAGCTATAAAAGGGAAAGGAAAATCATTCAATGAAAGTATGATAGAGGCATACTCTAACTTATCAAAAAATATGCCTGATAATGGAATGCAAGTAGTAATGTTTACACATCAAGATGTTAAAGTATGGGCAGAACTTGCATTAATATTATGGGCATCAAATTTACAAGTTACATCAGCTTGGAATATAGCAACAGAAACGGAATCTGGTGGATTAAAAGATGGTGGTAACTATGTTAAGGGAACTGTTATATTAGTTCTTAGAAAACAAAACTCAGATGATACAGCATATCTAGATGAATTATACCCAGAAATAGAAGATGAAGTAAAAAATCAAATAGACAGTATGAGGGATTTAGACGATAAAGATGACCCTAATTTTTCAGACCAAGATTATATATTAGCTGCATATGCAGCAGCATTAAAAATATTAACATCATATAAAAATATAGAAGATATAGATGTTCAACATGAATTATTAAAATCAGATTCTAACTCGCCGATAGTAAATATAATAAATGAAGCTAAAAAAATAGCATTTGATTATTTAACACCTAAAGGATTTGATTCGTATACTTGGAGGACATTACTTCCAGAAGAGAGATTTTATATAAAGGGACTAGATACTGAAAAAGAAGGTGTATATAAAATAAGTGCATATCAAGAACTTGGTAGAGGGTTTGGAGTAAGAGAATACTCAGATATGATGGCGAGTACAAAAGCAAATCAATCAAGATTAAAAACTGCAAGTGAATTTGCCATGAAGTATACTAATGACAACTCTAAATTTGGTCATTCTGTACTTAGAAATGTACTTATAGCATTGTATAAATCAAGTAAAGATGAAGATGCAAATAAAGGTAAAGCGTGGATAAAAAATGAAGTTGAAGGATATTGGAATGAACGAAGTAAAATAGTTGAAATACTAAATTATATATCTACCTTAGAGTATATTGAAAATATGAAGCATTGGGAAAAAGATGCTAAGTCTGCAAAAATATTATTAGAATTAGTTAAAAATGATGGAGTATAAAATAAGAGGAGTAAAAAATGATAAATAGATATTCTTCTAGAAAAGAAAAACTAAATGAGAGTTTTTTAAATTCAAAGCTTAAAGAGGCTAAGTCTTACGATAGAATAGCCGGATATTTTAGGTCTTCTATATTAGAGTTAACAGGTGAAGCATTAGAAAATATAGAAGGTAAGGTAAGAGTAGTTTGTAATTCAGATTTAAATATAGAAGATGTTAAAACTGCTACAGCTGCTCATAATGCAATGAGAAAAGATTGGTGCTCTAGCAATCCAGAAGAAGAGTATAAAAATATGCCTAATAAATTAAAAAAATTATATAATCTTCTTAAAAGTGGAAAATTAGAAGTTAGGGTTATACCTAATGAAGCTTTTGGACTTATTCATGGTAAAGCAGGAGTAATAACATTTAAAGATGGTAGTAAAACTTCATTTATGGGAAGTATAAATGAATCCTATTCGGCATTTAAAATAAATTATGAATTGATTTGGGAAGATGATTCACAAGAAGCTATAGATTGGGTTCAAGAAGAATTTAACTCTTTATGGAACAGTAGATATGCTGTTCCTTTATCTAATTTTATAATAGAAGATATAAATAGAATTTCTAAGCGTGAAAAAATAGATAGTATAGAGGCGTGGAAAAAAGAAGCTAATCCAGCTGAAATAGTTGTTGAATCATCTGTGTATAGAAAAGAGTTAGGTCTTTGGGACCATCAAAAATACTTTGTAAATTTAGCATTTAATGAACATAAAAAGAGTTATGGAGCACGATATATACTTGCTGATATGGTTGGTCTTGGTAAAACTATTCAATTAGCATTATCAGCTCAATTAATGGCTTTATATGGAGATAAGCCTATATTGGTTATAGCACCGAAAACTCTTATTTGGCAATGGCAAGAAGAAATCAATAATCTTTTAGATATGCCATCAGCAGTATGGGATGCTAAAGATTGGATAGATGAAAATGGTATAAAACATATATCAGATGGAATTAATTCTATAAAGAAATGCCCTAGACGAGTTGGAATAGTATCTCAAGGATTAATTACAGCAAACTCTCCAATTACAGAAAAATTATTAGAAGTAGAATACGAATGTATTATAGTTGATGAATGTCATAGAGCTAGGCGTAAAAATCTTGGTCAAAATAAAGAACACGAAAAAGCAAATCCTAATAATCTTATGAAATTTTTACTTCAAATATCAAAGAAAACTAAAAGTATGTTATTAGCAACAGCAACTCCAGTACAATTACATCCGATAGAAGCATATGACCTTATGAATATATTATCTCAAAAAAATGATAGTGTTTTAGGTAGTATATTTAGCAAGTGGAGAACAGAACCAAATAAAGGTTTAGATTTAGTAATGGGAAAAGAAAGCTCAATTAAAGATACTGAAATATTTGAGTGGGTTAGAGATCCATTTCCATCATCATCTGAGAATAAAGATTTTGAACTTATAAGAAGGAATCTTGAATTAAAAGATGATGACTTTATAATAACGCATAAAAGTAAAGATAAACTAAGAAAATCTGAATTAAGAAGGCTTGAAAGGCTTATTGAAGGTGATTATATTCAAAACTATAATCCTTATTTAAGGCATATTGTAAGGAGAACAAGGGATTATTTAGAAAATACTATAAATCCTGAAACGGGAGAAGTATACCTTAAACCTGTTAGGGTAAAGTTATTTGGCGAAGATGATAGAGAAGCTATAATTTTACCAGTTTATTTAAAAGAGGCATATAAATATGCAGAACAGTTCTGTACATTACTTCAAAAAAGAGTGAAAGGCGGAGGATTTTTTAAAACTTTATTATTAAAAAGGCTTGGTAGTACTATGATAGCTGGTAAAAATACGGCTGAAAAACTACTACAAGATGTTAATTACATTTTAGATGATGATGAAGATGAATTGGTAGATTTTAATAATGAGGATTTAAGTGAATTTAAAAATTTAAGTACGGAAGAAATTACTTGCTTAAATAATTTGATTTATATGCTTGAAGAAAATGAAGGAAATGATCCTAAGTACAACTTAATACACAAGTTATTATTAGAATATAAATGGTTAGAAAGAGGATGTATTATATTTTCTCAATATTATGATTCTGCATATTGGGTAGCGGAATCTTTATCAAAGGATTTAAAGAATATAAAAATTGGAATATACGCAGGTGGAGATAAATCAGGAATTATTATTAATGGTAGATATGAGAGATGTAGTAAAGAAAATATAAAAGAAATGGTTAAAAATAAGCAGATAAAGATACTCGTTGGTACAGATGCCGCTAGTGAAGGTCTAAACTTACAAACATTAGGATCACTTATAAATCTAGACTTACCTTGGAATCCAACTAGATTAGAACAAAGAAAAGGAAGAATTCAAAGGATTGGTCAAGTTTATGATGAGGTATATATTTATAACATGAGATATAAGGATTCTGTTGAAGATAAGGTACACTTTATGTTATCAGAGAGACTAGAAAGCATACATAGTTTGTTCGGACAGATTCCGGATATACTACAAGATGTTTGGATTGATGTAGCTTTAAACGAAATAGAAAAGGCTAAAGAAAGAATTGATGCAGTTCCTAAGAAGCATCCTTTTAACTTAAGATATCAAAGTTGTGTTTCATCTGTTGATTGGGAAAGCTGTTCTAGAGTATTAGATATTACAGAGAAAAGAAAACACTTGACGAATGTATGGAGATAAGTAAATAAAGAGAACTATATAGTTTGGCTACTCTAAGTTTAGAGGCGGAGATTGTTACTCTATAAAAATGTTCAATGACAACGAACTCCTTACTTATTTAAATTACAAAATAATAGAAAGTAAGAAATCTCCGTACAGCTATGCTATATGTGATTCATATGTTGAAACTAAATTTGCCAAGAAATTTGAAGAAAGAGATGAAGTTAAAGTGTATGTAAAGTTACCAAGTTGGTTTAAGATAGAGACTCCTATTGGAAGCTATAATCCTGACTGGGCTGTTGTTATTAATGAAATAGACGAAGAGAGACTTTATTTTGTAGTAGAAACTAAAGGTAAAAGTGATATCAGTCTTCTTAGAGAAGAAGAACAATCTAAAATAAAGTGTGCTAAAAAGCATTTTGAAGCTCTTGGTGAAAAAGTTGAATTTATGGCACCAGAAAGCAACCCTGATGAATTTATGGAAAAAGCTAGAGATGTATTTGCTTAAAGTGTCTAGGAAAATTAGAGCTCATATTTCTACAGAAGCTTATACGAACCATAAATTTAATTTATCTATTCAAAGTTTGACTTAATGACTTAATATCCGGGGTTTATAAAAATGGACCATTAAATTTTATACGTTTATATACGAATATTAATCCAAAACACTTAAATATATTTTAGTTGATGATTATTAAAAAGAAAATACAATAAAAATACTAAGCGTTGATAATAATATAGGAATTGCATATGTAGAAACATTATAAGGTGAGTTTTAGGTTTGAAGTTGATTTAGAATGATTAAGTGAAGAAATAGAAAAATAAATTTTATAATTAAATTACTGAAAATAATTAAAAAAATTATAATACATGTAAATATTAAAATTTATAATAAAAACAAATCTGTATATAAAATGAATATGCATGCGTATTTATTATAATATAAATTGTAATTATAAAAATAATAAATACGCATGCATATATAATAATAACGAAAGAAGAGAGCTATAGTATGCAATTTTCTATTATATAAAACTATCCTTTAAATGTATATTTAGGGTATAGTTAGTATTAAGATAAGCCACTTTCGTATAAAACCTATATTTTATAGCCAAATTACAAATTATATAAAAAATCAATTATGCATGCATATTTTATATTTTTATATTTGATTTAATAAATTATTTTTTTATAATTTATTAATCATATTTAATTAATTTAAATTAATTAAAATCATTTATCAAACCTTAAACAACGAATCTAATCAAAACTAAAATTTATTAATTAATATTCAATTTCTAAATCTTAATCCGATATCTTAAGAATCTTTTATCTATATGCATGCATATCCACTTAAATTACATTATATAAATTAAGCTTCTTATTTCATCTATAATATTTAGCTTATAGCTTTACAAATCCATCTAACTATCCCTTAAATAAATCTCAATTTCAATATTTAAGGGATAGTTGAAATGAATGTTTATATGTGTTATTTTATAAATATGAAAAATTTTAGGAGATAATTTATATGGATGATAAAAAAATTATAAAAATACATAATAAATCAGATAAACCAGATAACATCGTATTTAAAGAGAATGTGTTAATAGAAAGATGTATAAAGGTAGAAAATAAGCTGCCTAAGTTTATGAAAGATTACTTTATCTATCTAAAAGGATCTGTAGCAACCTCTACTCGACTTGCTTATTTAGAGGATATTCATTTCTTTTGTGTTTATCTAACAGAAACAAAAGATGTAACAAGTGCAGACAAACCTTTTGATATTACATTAGACGATTTTAAAAAGATAAAAGCTAGAGATATTAATTTATTTTTAGGCGATTATTGTAGTAGATATTATAAGCATACTGAGAAAAATACCCTAATATTTGAAAATAATAGTCGTGCATTAGCCAGAAAAAAATCATCACTATCTACTCTATTTAAATTTTTATATAGGAATGATCAATTAGATAACAACATAACAGATGGTTTTAACCCTATTAAGCTTCCGAAGCCTCAACCAGACGCTATAAAGCGACTTGAGATTGATGAAGTTGCAAAAATGTTAGATGCGGTTGATACTGGTTACGGTTTAACAGATAAAGAAAAAGTTTATTGGCGAAAAACTAGGCTTCGTGATAAAGCTATCTTAGCGTTATTTGTTACATATGGACTTAGATTAAATGAGCTTCGAGAATTGAATATTTCCTCTTTTAATTTTTCTAGAGGTGAATTTAAAATTTATAGAAAAAGAGGTAAAGAAGTTTTAATGCCAATTAACCATACATGTGAGTCTGTTGTAAAAGATTATATATTAAATGAAAGACCACAAAGTGAGCTTTTAAAAGAAGAATATAAAGATACCTTATTTTTATCTCTTCAAAATAAGAGAATGGATCCTAAAGCTATTAGACAACTTGTAAAGAAATATACGTCTATTTCTATGGAAACTTCAAGAGAAAGCGGTTATAGTCCTCATAAATTAAGAGCTACTGCAGCAACTTCTTTAATACAAAGCGGTTTCTCTATATACGATGTTCAAAATTTACTAGATCATGACAATGTTACAACAACACAACTTTATGCAGCTCATAAAAAGAATGTTAAAAGAGATATTGTTAACAATTTTGAATGGATTGATGAAGATGAAAAAAATGAAATTGAAGATTTAAATATTTAAAAAGTATCATTTTATACGTTCGAGAACAAATGTTTGTACAAATGTATTCATTGTGTTACAATATAATTATAAATTAAAATTAGGTTAGAAAGGATAACTTTTATGTATTTAGATTTAAGCCCAAAGCAAATATTGATACTAGAGTTTATCAAGGAACAAATTGCACTTAAAGGATATCCACCTTCAGTTAGAGAAACATGTGAAGCTGTTGGTTTAAAGTCTACATCTACTGTACACTCACATTTAAATAAACTTGAAAAATATGGATATATAAGAAGAGATGCAACAAAACCTAGAGCTATTGAAGTCTTAGATGGAAACAAAACAACATTTAATCATGAAGTACTTAATCTACCATTAGTTGGTCAAGTAACTGCTGGACAACCAATATTAGCTGAAGAGAATGTTGAAGAATATATCCCCTTCCCTGCTAACTTCGTAAAAGGTAATGACAACTTCGTGTTAAAAATTAAAGGCGATAGTATGATTAATGCAGGTATTTTAAATGGTGATTACGTAATAGTAGATAGAAAAAATACTTCATCTAATGGACAAATAGTAGTTGCTCTTATCCATAAAGAATATGCTACTGTAAAAAGATTTTTTAGTGAAGATAATAATATGATACGCCTTCAGCCAGAAAATGATTTTATGGATCCTATAATGTTAAATTATAAAGATGTTGAAGTTATAGGAATAGTTACTGGGGTATTTAGAGTTATAAAATAAAAAAGATAAGGTTTTATATTGCCTTATCTTTTTTATTTATTTTAATTTTTTAATAATCATATAGCTAAAAATGATTTAATTAAGCTAATTCTAAAGCTATCTCCATCATTTTAGTAAATGCTACTTGTCTTTCATGAGATGTTGTTTCTTCTCCTGTTAAAGGACAATCTGAAATAGTAAGTATTGCTAAAGCATTAACACCAGCTCTAGCTGCATTCATATAAAGACCTGCTGCTTCCATTTCAACACAAAGAACGCCCATCTTTTGCCATTTAGCTAAGTTATCTAATCCTGCATCACTATAAAATACGTCATTTGAAAGAACATTTCCAACTGATACCTTTGTTCCTTGCTCTTTTGCAACTTCAATAGCCTTTTGCATTAATTCATAACTAGCTATTGGAGCAAATGTTCCAGGTAAATTATATTGTGAAGCATAGTTTGAATCTGTGCATGCTCCCATACCTATAACTACATCATGTAATTTTAAATCTTTGTTTATAGCTCCAGCTGAACCTACTCTTATTAAGTTCTTAACGTTATAAAAATGTATAAGCTCATAAGAGTATATTCCTATAGATGGTATACCCATACCTGATCCTTGAACAGATATTCTTTTTCCTTTATAGTATCCTGTATATCCAAACATTCCTCTTACAGTGTTATATTGAACTACATCTTCTAAGAAAGTTTCTGCTATAAATTTAGCTCTTAATGGGTCTCCTGGCAATAAGACTGTTTCTGCTATATCGCCTAATTTTGCATTATTGTGTGGTGTTGGTGTACTCATTTATCCTGCCTCCTAATTTTGTTATTGTATGTACATATAATGTATTCCCAAATAAATGATTATTAATTCATTTTTTGGCATCTATAGTAGTATACTATAAATAAGATTATATTTTCTATACTATAAATGGAAATTTTTTATCAGGAGGGATATTTTATTAAAAATAATCAAATACTTTCTATATTAATACTAATACCCATGTTAATCCTATCATTTATACTTACTTTCAAGTCTGATTCTATTGATAATAATGCAAAAGCTACTATTTATAATTATGTTGAATGTATTAATAAAAAAGATTTAGATTCGATTTCAAAATTAGTTACAAAAGATAAAGTTTCAGATTTAAAATTACAAATTGATAATATAAAAAGTATATCTTTAATAAAAGTTGAAGAAGAAACAGATATAAATTTAATAAATGATTATCTAAAAGATAACTCTCTATATGATAAAAACTTAAAGATTTTTAAAATAAACTATAGTATTAATTATGAAAATGAAACAGAAAGCAAAATTTATGAAAGTTTATGTTCCTTAATTTCTGATCAATCAGATAGGTGGTTAATTAATAATTTTAATATCGTATTATCTAAAAAGTAGCTTAATTAATTTAAGCTGCTTTTAAATTTATATACATATTCTATTTATCATATTTATAACTCTAGTCTCATACATTTATTTATAGTTATTTTATGATAGATAACAAAATTTTTTATAATTGGTTGGTGAATTTAATTGAGATTATTGCGTACTTATAGAAAAAGTATAAAGATTGAAGCTCTTACCAGTATATTTTTACTGATTGCAACTATATCTGCTTTATTTGTTTATAATACTTCACTAAAAGATATGTACGACTATATATTAAATGACATATACATAGTAAATGAATTTTCGATACATATGTTTATAAATGAATTTTTAATGTCTATATTCTTTTTAGTTGCAGGTTTAGAAATAAAAGCTGAAATATTACATGGTAACCTATCATCTTTTAAAAAAGCTTCTTTTCCAGTTTTTGCGTCCATAGGAGGCGTAATTGTTCCTGCGTTAATATTTATATTCATAAATAGGAATAGCCCATTTTTAAGTGGATTTTGTATTCCTATATCTACAGATATTGCATTTGCAGTAGGTATATTTATTTTATTTTCTAATAAGTTTAATCCTGCACTTAAAGTGTTTTTATTGTCTTTAGCTGTTGTTGATGATTTAATATCTATAGCTTTCATAGCCATCCTATATTCTTTAGATATAAATTTTACATATTTGATAATTTCATTTGCAATTTTAATAACTTTGATTATAGCCAATAAATTATTTAAAGTTGAAAGTATTATATACTACCTTATAAGTGGGTTATGTTTATGGTATTTTGTACATTTAAGTGGAGTACATTCTACTATAAGTGGAATTATATTAGCTATTGCTATTCCATCAAAATCTTATACATGTAGAAAAAGTACCTTAGATAGATTACAATGTCTATTGGTACCTATAAATAGTTTATTTATTATACCGTTATTTGCTTTTGCAAATACTGGTATAGAACTTACATATAATATTGATATAAGTAGCGCTAAACCTCTTTATATAGGCATAATATTGGGACTTAGTGTAGGTAAACCTCTAGGTATTATGTTATTTTGCTATTTAGGAAATTTACTTAAGTTTACAGAAAAACCTAAAAATATAAGTTGGCTGGCTATATTTTTTGTATCGCTTATTGCTGGTATCGGATTTACCATGTCTATATTTGTATCAGAACTAGCATTTGTTCATAATCTAACACTTATAAATATAGCTAAAATGGCAATACTTATTTCTGCATCTATATCTATAGCCGCAAGTTTTATAACAATAAGTATTTACATATATGTATGTAAATTAAAAAACAAAACTACAAACTTAACTAGTAAATATTTAATATCTTGAAAATAATATTTTTTATAAATAATTATAATTTGCAATTAGATAAAATTAGATAAAAAAAGTTTTTATTTTGTAAGATAAAGTTTTTATTGTTTTAAATTTACTTTTTTAAGTAAAATGCTATTTCTTCAAATGGCCTGACTTAAAAAAATAAAGAAGTTATCTCTTAAAGAGGTAGCTTCTTTATTTTTTATATTAATTAAATTATAATAGCTTTTCTTTCCATTCATCTACTTTAAATCCTATAACTACATTTTTACCATCATAAGCTATAGGTCTTTTTATAAGCATTCCGTCGCTTGATAATATATCTAAAAGCTTTTCATCTGATTCGGTTTTAACGATATCTTTTAAACCAAGTTCTCTATATTTTACTCCACTAGTGTTAAAGAACTTTTTAAGCTCATATCCACTTACTTCATACATTTCTTTTAATTCTTCTTTACTTGGTGGATTTTTAACTATTTCTATATTTTCAAATTCTAAATTATTTTCCTCAAGCCAAACCTTGGCCTTTCTTACGGTAGATCATTTTGAATATCCATAAAATTTTATCATATTTATCATCCTTTCTATTATATATCTATATACCCTCAAATAAATAATCTAATCTAATTTATTCCAAGGTACAACTTCGACTTCTCCAAACCATCTTTCTTTAAGTCTATTCGAATACTCACCTTTATATCCTATAAAAGAAAGAACTATAAGCTCAATATACTTTGTACCTATTTGGATTATATTCCACATATCTTCCACTGTTAAATTAGCTCTATTGTCTTTTCTAACTGGATGAACTATTTTATTTCTAAAATATATTACAAGATCTACTCCATCATCAAATTTTCCTCTTATCCAATCATCAAATAATTCAAGTTCATCACTTCCATGAGGTATATTACAAGCATTTAAAACCAATTTAATATTTTTAGAGGCATTGTTTTGATCAAATTGCTCATCATCTAATAAACCTTCTTTTTCTACAAGGATTATATATGAAAGAGCTTCTAAGGCAATTTGAATCGATATTATATTATTTTCTAAGGTTATATCTCCAAGGGATTCTATATACCAATCTATAACATGTTTTATAGCTGGTCCATAATAACCATCCTCTAATTTATTACACATAAGTGACAAATACTTTTCTATGTTATGATGATTTGAAATAGTGTCTGTCCAAGTTGGAACAAATCTAAATGGTGTAACTATATTTTCTATCCATAGTCTATATGTATTATTATTATTTTTATATCCCTTAGCAAGACATATGCCTATATACCTACCACACATAAAACTAAGGGCTGTAGATATTCTATCTAAGAAATTTATAATATTATTAGTTTTAAAAGGTCGATTGTCTTTTCGCTTAATGCGCCCTATATGAGTTATTAAAAAACCTGATTTAGATTTTAGTTCATCATTAAGCTCTCTTCTATAATCATATCTTTTATCTATAGTAATATGAAAATCACTTATATCAAACTCTATTCTACCTGCAAATAATTTATCAACATGCTTTATCAAATCACCTGGAAACTTATCTAAATTAACTATATTAAAATCAACATAATCTACAAAAGAGTTTTTCGATTTTATATGGTTATCATTTATATAACCTTCCATATTAAAATCATTTCTAGCATTTATAGTTATTGAGATTGGTTTATATCCATAAATCTCAAGTATTGCATTGTCATAATCTAATTCTAAATCAACATCCTCGTCTTCAACGAATAGTATCTGTGCTTTAAAATTTATAGATATGGGAGGAGTCATTTTGTAATAGATTATACCACTACATCTATATTTTCTATCTAAGTAAATACAGAAACGTCCTTCATAAATGCTTATATCTTCGTCTATTTTGTACCTCAAATACTCAGAAGATATTGCATTCCTAATTACTTTAGCCATTTACCCACCCCTGTAATATTATAGTATACATTATTATATCATAATAAGTAGTTTAATATATAGATTTAAATTTTTAATATTATGGTATATAATTAATAAAATATGAAAAGAAAATAAGAGGTGAATAATTTGATAACTATAATATCTCCTGCAACCACTATGAATTTTGATAAAGATATTAATTTAGAAAACTCTTTTGACCCAGTATTTAAAGAAGACATAAATTATCTTATAAGTATACTAAAAGAACTAAATATAAAAGAAATAAGCGATTTGATGAATTTGAGTGAAGATTTGTCTAAATTAAATTATGATAGATACCAAAACTTATTAAATTCTAATAATAAAAAGCTTCAAAGCATACTTGCTTTTGATGGAGAAGTATTTAATTCTATGAATACTTCAGATTTTAATGAATATGATTTTAACTTTGCAAATGAACATCTAAGGATTTTATCTGGTTTATATGGAATATTATCCCCTTTAGATTTAATAGAGCCTTATAGGCTTGAAATGAAAGCTAAACTTGAAAATAAAAACGGAAAAGATTTATATAAGTTCTGGAAAAGTAAAATAACAGATTACATAATTAAAGAATTAGAGAATCATGAAAATAAAGTACTATTAAACTTAGCTTCATCAGAATATCTAAAATGTATTGACTTAAAACTTATAAAAAAAGATTTTAAGTTTATAGATGTGGTATTTAAAGATTATGATTTAAAGACAAATACATATAAGGTAAAAGGACTTTATGCTAAAAAAGCTCGTGGATATATGTGTAGATTTATAATAAAAAATAAAATAGATTCTGTTGATGATTTATTAAAATTTAATATTGAAGGTTATACCTATAATAATGACCTATCGTATGATGATGTAATAACATTTACAAGAAAAAATATATAAATAAAAAGAGTATCTATTATGGTATTAATCATATTTAGATACTCTTTTTTGCCTTTTTTAATTTTCTAAAGTATAATCGTACATTTACTTCTAATCCTATTAATATAGACCAACTACTTAAATAAAGCCATGTTATTAAAACTATAATTCCGCCAATACTTCCATAGACAACTTCATAATTTGAATAGTTATTAGTATAATATGAATAAAAAAATGATATAAATAACCACACTAATGTAGCTATTATAGAGCCAGGTATTACATCTTTTGTTTTTATCTTCTTATTTGGTGTGTATTTATATAAATTAACTAATATAATTATAAGGGTAGATATTCCTACTATATATCTAAGAATATTCCATATATATATAAATATACTATTAAGGCCTATAATATTAAATATAAAGTATCCTATCAATTCTCCATAAATCAATAGTATTATAGATGAGAAAATAAGAACTAAAATACTTATAGTAAAAATAAAACTAATTATACATACTTTAAGAAAAGATCTAGTTTCTTTAACTTTATAAGATTTATTCATCCATCGAATTAATGATCTGATTCCTCTTGATGAAGTCCATAAAGTAAAAACAAAACTTAATATTAAAAATCCTAAGCTTTTATTATCTATTGCTGAATTTATTATAGATAATATTATAGTAAATACACTTTCTGGAAGGATATTTCTTATTGTTAAAATAGACTTATTTAAATGAAACGTTGGTATATAAACTATAATACTTATAGTAAATATTAAAAATGGAAACATAGATAATAGTAAATAAAAAGACATTTCAGCAGCTTTAGAATTTATTTCATTATAATTAAATTTTCTAGAAATATCTCTAATATAATCTACATTTAATTTTTTCATAAATTACTCCTATAAACTTTTTGATTTATTTTATATTGTATTTTAAATTCTATATATTAATTACTTATATTTAAAATTAAATTATTTAAAATTGTAACTTATATATAATAAAAGAGCTCTATTTAGTGAAAAACAACACTATATAGAACTCTTACTATATATATTATATTAAGCTATTAACAGTAAAGCTTACTAGTAGCTTCTTTATTTTCTATAATTAGACTATTAACAGTAGTATCTATATATTTATTTATACTATCAATCTTATCAGTAGCTTCATTTTCATTTATACCTTTTACAGCTATATAGAATTTAAGTTTAGGTTCAGTTCCAGACGGTCTTATAGCAACCCAAGATCCATCCTCTAAAAAGAACTTTAATACATCAGCTTTTGGAAGATTATCTATACCCTTTGAATAGTCTTTCATATCAACCACCTTAAAGTCTCCCATAGAACTTACTTTATTTTCTCTAAAATAGCTTATGATATCTTTTATCTTAGCTAAACCTTCTATACCTTTTAATGTTATTGATATAGTTTTCTCTTTAAAGAATCCATACTTTTCATATAAAGATATTAAACCTTCATATAAGCTCATACCTTTTGAATAGTAGTAAGCAGCCATTTCAGATATTAAAACTGAAGCAACTACACCATCTTTATCTCTAGCATGAGTTCCAACTAAGTATCCATAACTTTCTTCATATCCGAATAAATAAGTCTTTTCATTATTATTTTCTTCAAATGACTTAATCTTCTCTCCTATAAATTTAAATCCAGTTAAAACATTTAATACTTCTACATTATTAGCTTTAGCAATATCTGCACCAAACTCAGAAGTAACTATAGTTTTTATAAGTGTAGAGTTTTCTTTTAACTCACCTTTTTCTTTTAATCCTTCTATTATATAGTCAGTTAAAAGTCCACCTATTTGGTTTCCAGTTAAAAGTGCATAATCTCCAGTAGTAGTCTTAACAGCTACACCAACTCTATCACAATCAGGGTCAGTTGCTATAACTAAATCAGCACCATTTCTTTTAGCTAATTCTATACCTCTACTTAGAGCTTTTTGTTCTTCTGGATTAGGATATTCTATTCCTGCAAAGTTAGGATCTGGATTTTCCTCTTCTTTAACGACTATTATATTTTCAAATCCAACTTCTGATAAAGCACGTCTTATTGGTTTATTACCAGTACCGCAAAGTGGAGTAAACACTATTTTAAATTCTTTTCCTACTTTTTCTATTAAATCTTTTCTTATAACTTGTTTTTTAACAGCTTCAATAAATTCAGTATCTGCTTTTTCATCTAATGTCACAACTAAATTTTTATTTTCCTCTGTTAATGTAGGTATTGTGCTATAATCATGTATACTGTTTATTTCTTCAGTTATAGCATTTGCAATATGTGGCATAACTTGAGCTCCATCTTCCCAGTATACTTTGTATCCATTATATTCTGGTGGATTGTGACTAGCAGTTATAACTATACCAGCTATAGTATTTAAGTTTCTAACTGCAAAAGATAATTCAGGAGTAGTTCTTAAAGAGTCAAATATATATGCTTTTATACCACAAGCCGCTAATGTATTTGCTGCTTCTATACAAAATTCTCTAGACATATGTCTATTATCGTGAGCTATTACAACACCTCTACTTTTTTCTTCTTCAGTAGTGTTCTTTATTATGTAATTAGCAAGACCAAAAGTAGCTCTTCTTACTGTATATATATTAATTCTATTAGTTCCAGCAGCTATAACACCTCTTAACCCTGCTGTACCAAACTCTAAATCCTTGTAAAATCTATCTTCAATTTCCTTTTCATTACCTTCTAAATTTAATAGTTCTTCCTTAGTTTCTTTGTCAAAGTATGGATTGTTTCTCCATTCTTTATACTTATCCATATAGTTCATTATAAAAATGCCCCCCTTAAATTACTTATATTTTGATAATATATATTTATGTATATTTTATACTGTTTTAATATTTTAGTAAAGATTACTTATATAGTCAATAATTTGTATTTGCTTTTAATTTAATATGTATATATCTATTGTTTGCCTTCCCCAGCTATATGCCTCTTTCTTACTTCCCATAAATATATCTATTTTATTCCCTTTTATAGCTCCACCGCAGTCTTCTGCAGTAAATGTCATATTAAATTTTGGAATATATACTTTTGTACCATAGGGTATTACGTTTGGATCAACAGCTATTGTTCCCCATTTAGGTTTTGTTCCTGTTGAAGTTATTGTGCCCGTTGCATAAGCTGTTGCAACAACACTCATTTGCCTAGAGTTACTTCCCCTTGAAGCTACCGTAATCTCTTCTTTTGTTCCCTTTTTTATAACTTTATCAGTTGGATTCTTTATTACTTTTTCTGATACTAAATTTTTCTCAACCAATTTCCCATCTTCATAAATTAGTTCATATGTAATTTCTTTTTCTCCATCTTTTCCTTCCTGATCTACTTTAGTTTCTCCTTTTGATAAGCTATCATCTTCATTTATAGTTATCTCAAACGGTACTTTCTCATATTCTTTTTGCTCTTTTATATCAATCTTTACTATATTTATTTGCATATAGTCTTTTAATTCATCATTTATATCAGGTGTTATCTTGTCATAATCATCGTATTCTATGCCTTTTTCATCTAATAGAGATTTTATATTTTTCTTAAATGATGATGTTATTATTTCTTTACCATTTACCGTTATTTTGATTTGTTCTTTTTTTAGTATCTGGTATGAAAACAATGATATTATCATTATTAAAACAGAAGATAAAAATACAACTATTTTATGTTTCTCCTTAATTTTCATATATCCTCCTTAAAAATCATATTATTTTCAAATTTATCTATTCAATAGCTTGTTTTTAAATATATATTAATAAATTAATAAAATATGTAATAAATTTGTAATGTATATATATGATAAAGAGAATAATAACTTTGCAATAAAATAATAAATAAATAAAAAAGCTATCTAAATATAGATAGCTTTTTTATTTATTTATTTTACTTATTTTCTGAAACTGAAGCACCATTAAATACTTCTTTATCTAACTTTTTAAGAGACTTACCAACTGTTACAGCTGTAGTGGTTGCACCATTTACATTTAACATTGTACGTCCCATATCAAGTATTGGATCTATTGCAAGTATTCCACCAGCTAGTGGGAAGTATGATCCGATACCTACCCCTGATAAAACTACTGAAACTGCCATTGTAGCTGTTCCTGGAAGTCCTGCTATACCTAACGAACTTATAGTTATAACAACTAAAAGCATAGCGTAGAAGCTCGCGTTCATTTCAATGTTAGCCATATTAGCTATTGTTACTGCCATTAATGCAGGGTATATACCAGCACATCCATTCATACCCATATTAGCGCCTAAACTTGCAGTGAAACTTGCAACACCTTCTTCAACACCTTGTTTATCAGTTAAAGCCTCTATTGTAACAGGTAATGTACCTAAACTTGATCTAGATGTAAACGCAAGAAGTAATGGTTCTGCAGCATTTTTTATATAAGTTATTGGATTTAATCCATTTATTGCTATTATTACTAAATGTACGATAAACATTATAGCAACTGATATGTATAATGCTACTACAAACTGAACAACAGATATCATAGATGCTAATCCGCGAGCTGTTATAGTATTAGCTAGTAAAGCAACTACTGCATACGGCATAAACTTAATTACTGTCATAGCAACTGAGACTATTATTTTATAGAATGCTTCTACTAAATCTATAAATGGCTTTATAATATCTAAATACTTTTTGCTTAGTCTCTTTACTGCAAGTCCTAAGAAAGTAGCAAATATTATTATAGCAACTATATTTCCATCAGCCATAGATGCAACAGGATTTGATGGTAGTAATCCTCTTAAAGTATCAACTAAAGGAGTTATTTCTCTAAGTTCTGTATCGGCTGTAGCTACTACATCCGTTCCTACCCCTAGTTTCATAACATTACCTACTACTATACCAACTATTGCAGCAAGTGCAGTTGTCATAAGTAACATTCCTAATGATTTAAATGTTAATCTTCCTAAATCATCACCTTCACCCATGTTTATGATAACTCTTAATATTGATACAAATACCATTGGAACAACTAACATCTTTAATAGATCCATAAATCCTGAACCAAATAATCCATACCATTTAGTAACTTCTTGTAACCAAGTAACCCCTGCTGGATCTTCTGGAAGTCCTGCTACTAATTGTATGATAACCCCTAATATAAGTCCTATTATTGTTGCATATATTGTTCTTGTAGAAAATTTAACTTTCTTCTTTTCGAACTGCTTAACAATAAAGAATGTTCCTATAAGTACAGCTATAAAAATAATAGTTTTTATATCTGTAATCATAAGGAATTGTGGAAAAAATGAACTCTCTCCCATTATAATATTCCTCCATGTATATGAAATTTTTACGTCAATCTTCTGACAAAACTATGATATATTATTAACATATTAAAGTCAATATATATTATATATATATTAGGTATTTTAACTAAATTTTATATGTATAATACTCATTTTTACTTTATTTTTCACTATATATTTTTTTACTTCTACTTTCTTTTTTAATCTTCTTTTTGATTTTCTTTTTTCTTATAGGTCTAGATTTTCTAATTAATGTTGACTCCACCTCTTCAGATGTTTCATCTGTACCAATATCTATACTAGCACTTTGAGCAGCTTGACTTTTAGCTAATCTTCCCTTTTTTATAAGTAATAGCGCTAGGTCACCAGATATCATTCCAAGAAAAGTTATTAGTATCTCTAAGTCTTCTACACTTACTTCTTCTGCTATTGCATATGATATTGTTGATGATAGTAAAACAAAATCTGCATAACTAAATCTGTTTAAACCTGTATTTACATTTTGAGAGGTATTATTAGAAGCGCCAGTACTAGCACTTGTGCTAGCTGTACTTGAACTAGTTTGGCGATTGTTACTATTAATATTCATAATAATCCTCCCTTCTTATTATTTACATTAGTAAATTATATGCAAGGTATTACAATACTTTCATAAAAAATTCGCTTGAGTTGATATGTGGGCGAAGCATTTTAAAACGAAATATGATCTAAATTATCTCCTGTAATAACTAATACATCTCCATCTTCTATAATTGTAACACCTTTAGGTACTATAGTTTTTCCTCTTCGCTTTATCATAAGTATTAGAATATCCTCTGATATATCTGCATCTGCAATACTTTTATTTACCAACTTACTATCAGAAGTAATATTTACTTCTATTAATTGTCTGTCTATATCACTTGCATAGTCATTAAATGTTTTTAATACTAAAGTATTATTATCAACTAAATCAAGTTTTTTAGCAAATTTAGGAAGTAATGTTCCTTGAATTGATACTGAAAATAGTGCTACGAAAAAAACAATATGAAAAATATCATAGGTCATATTAACACCATAAGTCGTTGCATATATAGCAAAAACTATAGATGCAGCTCCTCTTAACCCAACCCAAGAAATGAATAACTTTTCTTTTATTGAGTATTTAAACGGATGCAATGTTATAAATGTAGCTACTGGTCTTGCAACAAGAATCATAAATATGGAAATAGATACTGATATACTTATTATGTTAATGAACTTTGATGGAAATGATAACAGACCCAACATAAAGAATAAAACTATTTGCATAATCCAAGAAATACAATCAAAGAATTGAAACAGGATTTTTTTATAAGGTAGTTGGTTGCTATTTCCAAGAATTATCCCAGACATATAAACACTTAAGTATCCATTACCACCTAAATATTCACTTAACGAATATGATAATATTGCAATCGCTAATATAAATATTGGATAAAATCCTTTTATTTCAAACTTTAAATTTTTTATAAAAAATATAGTGCACTTTGCTAGTAATATTCCAACTAACAATCCAAATACAACTTGTTTTATTACCATAGGAAATAAAGTAGATAGTCCGTTATTGTCCATAAGTAGTAATATTGATAATGTAGCCATATAAGCAACTGGGTCATTACTCCCACTTTCAACTTCAAGTAGCGGTGCAAGTGAACCTTTTAAATTTAGTTTCTGTGAACGTAGTATTGCAAATACTGATGCTGCATCTGTAGATGCTACTACTGCACCTATAAGTAATCCTTCTAATAATGTGATTTTTAGTACAATATGTGAAAAAAATCCGGTAAGAGTTGCAGTTATTATTACTCCTAAGGTTGACATAAGTATAGATGGAAGGGCTGATGGCTTTGCCATTGACCAATTAGTTCCAAATCCACCATAAAACATTATAATAACTAATGCGATTGAACTTATCTCTTTGGTTAATTCATAATCTGAAAAATATATCCCTACAATACCATCAGATCCAAATAGCATTCCTAATGCAATAAAAATAAGTAGTATTGGAACTCCAAATTTGTATAACACTTTACTTGATGTTATTGAAATTAGTAATACTAAACTAGATATAATCATTAATTCAATCATCAAGTATAACCCCTCCCTTACTTCTATTTATTAATAAGTAACATATTATTTCTTTAAAGTAAATTCTCTTTTCTTTTTCTAAGTTTTTAGCTGTACTCGCAACTATATGCTCATAAATAATAGGTACCATAAAACTAGTTATAGTTTATAATACCTATTACAATAAAAGTGTATGAACTTGACATTATTAATATATGCATAACGATATATTTTGATGATTCCTTATAATTGCTTTTAATTTAAATAATCATTCTATAAATCCCCCCTTAGGTAGCGAAACGCTACATAAGGGGGGATTATATAAAATCATAAGTATTTAATTTTTTATAAACCTAAAACTTTATCTTGTATTTTTATAAAATCACTAAGCTCCTCTAGTGATGTAGTTATAAATTCATAAACTAAAAATTTTGGATTTATCATTTCTATTAAATTCTTTATTTTATTATTTGTAAACGGTTTATGCTCATCTATATTTAGTATATGATAAATTATCTCATTATTTGCTTCACTATAATCAGCATCTAATTTTTTATACTTTTCTATTTGTTCTTTAACATATTTTCCAGAAAGTGACTTACTTAGATGTATTCCTTTTATATAATCTTTCATATCACCTAGATTATTTATAGTTTCTATTAAATAGTCTATTCCCTCTTCTTCATTATTTATATCTAAGTTTGTATTAAGCAAATGTCCTGTATCTAACATAATACCTTTATTCTCATATTCTATATTTTCAATAAAGTATCTCACTAACTCTGGATCTGTCATTTTTAGACCTGGCCACCATAAGTTTTCAAATAGTATCGTTATATTAGTATCTAAACCTTTAAATATTTCATTTACTATCTCAATAGTTGCATCTACTACTTCTTTATCTGTATATGTAAACTCATAGTTAAAACAGTCTTTTGTTCTTACATTTGATACATGAAATACTGCATATTCAGCATTTAATTTTTCTGCTAATTTTATTTCTTCTCTATATTTATCTATTATTACTTTTTTATCAAGTTTTCCATAGTAGTTTATTATATCTTCTTTACTACTAAATTCCTCAAATAACCCCTCTTCATCTCCATTCCAAAAATCTAACCATACAGGATAATGCATTAAATGTGCTCCTATTATTTTATCCTTTGGTATTAATTCTTCGTTGTATAATTGTAAACCAAATAACTCTATTGCATTTATATTATTATCTTCTAAGAATTTGTTTACATTTTTATAGTTATTATTGTATCTGTCCATATCATATTGATATGTAGATAAATTTATAGCTTTTATCATTTAAAATTTCTCCTACCCATTTATTTTTAATTTGCTAGACCTTGTAGCTTAACTTATATCAATACTGTATAGTATTTACCATATTATTTAAATCACATAATATTTAATTTCGATTTTTAATTTAATTAAATTTAATATATAATCCATTTATATAATTATACTAAATTTTATAGTATCTAGGCATAAAAAAGAGAATCAAAATATCTGATTCTCTTTATACTATCCTAAGTACTCTAATACTTCACCTACATTTTTATCAGTTTTAACTTTATCATATACTTTTTCTATCATTCCATTTTCATCTATTATATAAGTAGTTCTAACTACTCCCATACTTACCTTTCCATATAGCTTTTTTTCTTGCCATACATCATAAGCTTTTATAGCTTCAAGCTCTGGATCTGATAATAATATAAATGGTAAGTCATGCTTTTTGGCAAAGTTTGTATGAGATTTTATACTATCCTTGCTTATTCCTATAACTACTACATCTTTAGATTTAAATTCTTCGTAATTATCTCTAAATGAACATGCTTGTTTAGTACATCCTGGTGTATTATCTCTTGGATAAAAATATAATACTATTTTTTTATTTTTAAAATCTGATAAACTTACTAAATTTCCATCTTTATCTTGTAATTTAAATTCTGGTGCTTTTACTCCTGCGTCTAACATATTTTACTCCTTTGTTTGTTTTATATTACATATTATACCAAATATACTTATATTTAAACATTAGTATATATAGTTTATATTATATTAATATAAAAAATAACCTAGGTTAAAACTAGGTTATTTTTATAATTATTTTTATTCTTTATTTGGATCTACAGGTAATATTATAACAAAATTACTACCTTCTCCTACCTTACTTTCTACGTATATTTCACCTTTATGTAGCTCTACTATTTTGCTAGTTATACTAAGACCTAATCCACTTCCACTTTTTGATTCATCATTATCTACTTGATTAAATCTATCAAATATCGTTTTATGATATTTTTCTTCAATTCCAACTCCAGTATCTAATACACTAATCATAACTTTATCATCTAAATCCTTTATAGTTATAGTTATATTTCCACCTTCTGGTGTAAACTTAGCTGCATTACTTACTAGATTTACTATACATCTTTCTATTTCATAATCATCACATAATATAACCTTTTCTTCAACCTCAGGATCTATTATAAGTTCTATAGATTTAGATTTTATATAGTCAATTAAAGTTAAAGATGTTTCTTCAACTAAGTATATTATGTCTACTTCTTTTAAATTTAATGTATACATTCTGCTTTGTAACTTAGTGTTATCTAATATATTATTAACAAGGTTTAATAATCGATTACAATTTCTTTCAGAAATATCTATATAGTAAGCTAATTTATCTGCCTTAATAGCATCCTTTTTAGATAATTCTAGTAATAATTGATTAGTACTACTTATTACATTTAGAGGAGTTCTAAGCTCATGAGATAAATTAACTAAGTATTTATTCTTATTTTCTTCGATTTTTTTATTATTATATAACTCTTCATTTTTTATCATTTGTTCTTCAAGCTCTTTAGTTCTTGACTTTACTAATCTATCTAGGTATTTTAACTTATACTTATTATTTATTATAAATAATATAGCAATAACTAAATATATAAAGCAAGCAATTGGGCTCATCCAAAATGGATATTTAATAGAAAACTCTATTGTTTTACTATCACTTATATCTCCTCTACTGTCTACTGCTCTAACTTTAAAAGTATATTTTCCTGGCAATAAGTCATTATATATAACATAATTTTCTTTAGTTGTTGCTTTAGATGAATTTGATCCTATTAACTCATATTCATAACTTATATTTTTATTACTTGAATATACCGGAGTAAAGAACTTGATTTTAATATTTTCTGTATTGTTGTCAAACTTTAATCCATTTATATCTAAGTAATCTTTATCGTTAACTTTAAATCCATCAAATATTACTTTTGATTTATTATTAATACTATTTACATCCTCTGGATAAAATGCATTTAATCCATTTATCCCACCAAAGAATAATTCTCCACTTTTACTTTTAAATGCTGCATTTCCATTAAACTCATTCCCTTGAAGTCCATCTGTAACACTTAGGTTATTTACAGTGTTATTTTTAGTATCTATTTGGCTAATACCTTTATTGGTACTTACCCAAATATTATCATTATCATCTACTAATACTCCATATATAGTATTATTAGCTATACCATCACTTGTTGTATACCTTTTAAACACTTTTGTTTTAGGATCGTATTTATTTAAACCGTAACTTGTACCGATCCATATGTTTCCTTTTGAGTCTTCATTTATATATCTTATACGATTACTACTTATACTAGTTTTATCATTAGGTATATTTTTATAGTATTTAGTTTCTTTAGAGTTAGGTTCTATAATTCCAAGTCCACCATCTCTTAAAAATCCTATATAGTAACTTCCATCTTGTCCTTGATATACATATCTAACATATGAACCTTCATCTACATAATCAGTCATATCTATGATTTTATCATTTTCTATATCAAGTAAATTTAAACCATTTGTACTTCCTATCCATAGATAATTTTTATCACATACAAAAATATCTTTAACATTTTCTCCTATTAATCCATCTTCTAGATTATAGTTTTGTATTGTATTTTCTTTTTTATTAATTTTTAATACTCCAGCATCTGTAGCTACAAATATAAAATCTTTATACCCTGTAATGTCATTTATACTATTACTTTGTATTACATTGTTATTTTCCATGCTAATAGATTTAGATGTGTTATTTTCTCTATCAATTATATTGACACCTTTAGTTCTACTACCAACCCATAAATATCCTTCATCATCTTCATAGATTCCGTGAACCATATTTTCACTTAATAAGTATCCATCATCTAAACCTGCATTGTAGTATTTTATACTACTTTCTGTATCAAATATACTTATTCCAGAATATGTACCAACCCATAAAACGCCTTCTCTATCTTCTATAATAGACCTTACATCGTTATATACTAAGCTATTTTTATCATAAACTTTATTTTTATAAACATCAAAACTGTCATTTTTTTCATTGTATCTAGCAAGTCCATTTGTAGTACCTACCCATAAATTTCCTTTGCTATCTCTTATTATCGCTCCAACTTGATTTGCAGGAAGAGAATTTAAATCTTCTATATTATTTATGTATTGTTTTACTTCTTTAGTTTTTGTATCTATTTTTAATAAACCTGAACTATCAGACCCTGCCCATACAAATCCATTTTCATCATCACAAAATATATTGTAGATTTCACTTTCACTTGTATATGTTTCTAAAACTTTAAAATCTTTAGATAGCTTATTTAAACCTAATTCCGTACCTATCCATATATTCCCGTTAATATCTTCATCTATTGAATATATACAACTACTTAAGATTCCATCTTTCTCTTCTAATATAACATCAAATCTATCTTCTTTAGCATTGTATATGTTTAATCCTTCATATGTACCTACTAAAATATTGTTATCTTTTGTTACTATAATTTCTGTAGTACTATCCTCTTTTATTTTTCCGTTAAGTTCTGTGTAGTTTGATATTTTTTCTGTCTTTTTATTTATCTTATTTACTCCACTAACTGTATTTACCCAAATGTTACCGTATTTGTCTTCAGTTATATCTGTTATTCCATTATGACTTATACTATTTTGATATTCTTCATAGTTGTAAATTTTAAATTCATATCCATTATACCTATTTAAACCATCATTTGTCCCTAGCCATATATACCCTTCACTATCTTGGAATATAGCCTCTATAGTAGATTGACTTATACCTTGTTCTATATTTATGTTATTAAATATTAAGTTTTTGGATTGGGCATAAGATAATTTATTTATAGGTGTAAGTACAGTAATTCCAACTAATGTTGTTGTTATTAATTTTTTAAAATGCCTTTTTATAACCATATTTTTGCCTTTCATAATAATTCATAATTGAATATTCCCTATATATTTTGTTAGATTATCCATTATGTACCTTATCATTATACACCCTATTATTCTATAATATTCTACATCTTTTTACAAGTTTTTCCAGTTGATATTTATTGTATTATTTAACTTTTGAATTTTAAATACTATATTCCTTTATAATGAGATGATACTATTTTGAGATAATTGTGACTATAAATTATCTTTTAGTTAGATTTAGCTATATAATGTATTCTTTTAATAAACTAATTTAATCAGAAAAATAGACTCTAATTAAAAAATAATAAAGTTAATAAAATATTAAAATTTATTAAAAGTTTATATTATATGGTTAAATCAAATAGTTTCTAATGTATAATTAAATATATAAATTGAAAAAGAAATTAGTATTATAAGATAAACTAAAGGGGGAAAATAAACTATGTTATATCTTGTTTATATTTTAGCCGGAGCTGGTGCTGGTGTTGTAACTGGGCTTGCGGGTCTTTCTGCCGCAGTAGTTATCACACCTTTACTTGTCAGTGTATGTGAATGGCAAAGTTATGATGCTGTAACAGTAGCACTTGCAGCTGATGTTCTTGCTAGTTTACTTACTGCATACACTTATTATAAAAATAAGAATATTGATTTAAAAAATGGTATGCTTGTTGCAATTACAGCTTTTATAGGAACTATTATAGGTAGCTATTGTGGATACCTTTTTTCACAGTCTCAACCAGATGGACTAGGATATATTTCTATGATAACTACAATTGGACTTGGTATAAAGTTTTTAATAAAGCCTATTGAAGAAGGTCATGATGCTGAATCTGGATTAGAACACATAAGTAAGAAAAAAATCACACAAGCAATGTTATTTGGATGTGGTATAGGTTGGATTTGTGGATTTACTGGAAGTGGCGGAGGAATTTTAATGCTTACAGTATTTACATTGCATCTTGGTTATAATTTAAAAGTGGCTGTAGGTACAAGTACTATGATTATGACTTTGGTTGCTTTAACTGGTACTGTAAGTCATATTTCTATGGGAGCTACAGTTGAAATTTTACCAACTTTATTAGTTGTAATTTGTTGTGTTATTGGTGCTTATGTTAGTGCAAAGTTTGCAAATAAGTGTGAGATTAAAAAGTTAAATAAAGTTGTAGGTACATGTCTTGGAATTCTTGGTGTAATAACTATTTTATTAAAATTAATATAGTTTCCTTGTACATAAAAAATACCCTTAGGTAGCGATTCACTACCCAAGGGTATTTTAGTATTAAAATAATTAAATTAATTATTACGCTTTAAAACTATCATTATAGTAAGACCACCATAAGAATTATTTTTTGCATATATCTTTCCACCATGTCCTTTTACTATACTCTTACAAATTGACAACCCTAATCCTGCTACATTTCTACTTTTATCAGATGTATAAAGTGCTTCAAAAATTTTCTCTATCTTATCATCATCCACTCCACATCCATTATCTTCTATAGAAATCAAAATATTTTCTTGATTCTCCTTAAAGTTAATTTCAATTTTCTTGTAGTCTTTTTTCATATTTTTCATACTATTTCCAATAATATTTCCAAAAACTCTCCTCATTTTTGACATATCTATATTTAATATAAATTCATCACAATTAGATTTTATATCAAATTGTATACCTAATTGTGTTAATTCATCTCTATACTCTTCATCAATAATTTTTGATAATTCTTTTACTGATATAGGTTTCTTTTTTATACTACTTTCTAAATTAGATCCTAAATAAATATCAAACTCATCTATTAATTCTTTAATATTTTGAGATTTAGAATATATTATTTCCATGTATCTATTTTTTCTTTCTTGAGGCATATTTTTATTTTTAATCATCTCTGAATATCCCATAATAGATGTAAGCGGTGTTTTTATATCATGTGAAATAGAAGCAATTATTCTATTTTGATTTTTCTTTTCTTCATCTAGTTTTTCCGTAAGCTCTACAAAGTTATTTTTTAACCATCCTATTTCATCGCAACTGTTAGCTCTACTTGGATTTATTCCAAACTTATAATTTTCTATATCCTTTTGTAGATACATTATTGGCTTTACTATTTTATAATAAATAATAATTAGTATAAAATAGTAAATAAGTACTCCTATAATAACTTCAGCTACTACAATCTCTTTAATAAATGGAATTTTCCTAATCTTACTTATTTGAAGAGGTTTCTCGGCCTTTATCATATATACATTTTCTTTAATATTAATTAAATCTGTAGATATTACATTTAGTAATGATTTTTTATCCGTTTTATGTTCATATAATAAGGTATTATCTTCTTTTTCTATAGTGACATTAATACTTTCAATATTATCAATGTTATTTATCCAATCTTTGATATTATCTATACCTTGTAATCTTTTTATTTGTGATGATATATAATTAACATCATTATTTAAATCAATCTGTATAGTATTAAGTGTTTCTTCTATATTATCATATAAAACTAATTCATAATAACCAAATAAAAGTAACATATTTAAAGTAAAGCATATTAAAACTATAATACTAAGTTTTCTTTTTAACGTCATATACCTTCTCCTATAGGCTTTACAAGTTTGTACCCTACACCCCATATAGTTTTTATATATTTATTTTCCTTATCAATTTTATCTCTTAAGCTTTTTATATTTACTGCTACAGTACCTATATCACCAAAATCACTTCCCCATACAGAATTAAATATTTGTTCTCTAGATAATACTTGTCCTGCATTTTCACATAAGTATAAAAACAATTGAAATTCTCTAGTTGATAAATCTATTAATTCTTTATTAAGGTATACTTCATAGCTATCTTTATGTATTTCTATTTCACCAATTTTGATTATATTATTTCCTATACTATTTCTTCTTTTTTCTCTTCTTAAATGAGCCTTTACCCTTGCAACTAATTCATCTACTATAAAAGGTTTAGTTATATAATCATCTGCTCCTATTTCTAATCCTAATACAGTATCTAATGTCCTACTTTTTGCACTTACCAATATTATTGGACAACTTACTTTT